>NZ_JAIZEO010000003.1 GCF_024189315.1 Halobacillus sp. A5
CTAGTAATTCTTTCACCTTTCGTCGCTCTCCCTCCAGCTTCATAAACTAAATCTCCTCCCCTTTAGGAATCAATTTAATTATGAAGCTTGTCGAAATTTAAGGCGACGATTTTGTATGTTTTTAGCCAGCTATATTGTCCATTTTAAATGCGACTCTTTCACTATATTACCTAGTGATTTGGAGTGTAGAAATGATGGTCAAGATTGGGGAGTTTTTTATGATTAGAGAGCTACATCAAAAAGGATGGACGGTCACAGCTATTTCTGAAGAAACAGGGTTTGATCCTAAAACCATCCGTAAGTACATAAATTCTGATGAATTACCAAAGAAAAAAAGCTCTCAAAAGAGGCCAAGTAAACTGGATCCTTATAAGGAGTACTTAGAAAAAAGGATTAAAGAAGGGACTACAAACTGTGAGGTTCTTTTAGATGAGATTATGGCTTTAGGTTATAAAGGAAAAATTACAATCCTTCGGGATTTTGTACGTCCTTATAGGGCTCGTCCTAAAAAGCAAGCAACCATACGATACGAGACTACACCAGGAAAACAAGCTCAAATGGATTGGGGACATGTTGGAAAGTTTGAAGTCGATGAGGAATTAAAAGAGGTTTATGCATTTACCATGGTGTTAAGCTATTCTAGAATGAAATACGTAGAATTTACGGACAGTATGGATTTAGAAACCTTAATGAAATGTCATATAAACTCATTCGCTTATTTTAATGGAGTTCCAGAGCAAATTCTCTATGACAATATGAAAACAGCCGTTATTAAGCATAGTCCAGTGGAAATACGATTTAACCGAAAGTTTGAAGAGTTCTTGGCTTACTATGGGATAGCTCCAAAGGCATGTAAACCCTATAGACCTCAAACTAAAGGAAAAGTAGAAAATGTCGTGGGCTATATAAAGAAAAATTTTCTGCAGCGTAAACATAGGCCGACGCTAAGAGCATTAAATGAAGATATGAGAGGGTGGCTCGATCAAACAGCGAATCGAAAGATTCACCAAACAACCATGGAACCTCCACATACTCGCTTTCAACATGAACAGAAATATTTGAGTGCTTCTAACAGTAAACCGCTCTTTCCTATTAACCACTGGGAAATTAGAACGGTGAGCAAGGATTGTTTTGTTTCTTATAAAGGCAAACGTTATTCCGTACCTTATCGGTACGTTGGTCAAGAATTAAAGATTAAAGAAACGCTGGACCAGACCATCACTTAGAGGTTTACGATTCTTATGAATGTATAGCTAAGCATCCTTTAATGATTGGAAAAGTGCGAGATCATATTAATCTGGAACATTATAAAGGACTGCAAACGACTACTGTTGGTTTGCCGACCCACAGCCGTTTACAGTCCCCTGACATAGAAGTGGAACAACGTCCTCTTCAGATGTATGAGCAACTAGAAGGAGGTGATCAATAATGAGCACGAACCTTTTAGTTGAACGCTTAGAAAAGATCGGTTGGCACCATACCGCCGATCAAATTGATGGTCTACTCGAAGAGCATCTAAAAATAATGTACCATATTCGGACTTCTTAATCACTGTTTTGTCCCAAGAAATTGAGCAAAAGGAAAAACTAGCTTTAGAAAAGCGTCTCAAGAAAGCAAAGTTACCGTACATTAAAAGCATCCATGATTTTGACTTTAGCTTTCAACCTAGTATTGATGAACGCAGAGTTAAAGAAGTTTTGTCAGGAAGATACATTCACAATGGAGATAATATCCTTCTTTTAGGGCCACCAGGTGTAGGCAAAACTCACTTGGCTATCTCTATGGCATTTGAAGCAATAACTCAAGGGCACCAAGCCTTATTTATTACAGCGAATGAATTTATTTCGGAATGTCAGAAGGCAGAAAAGCAAGGGATAATCCAACGGATTATCAAACGATATAGTCGCCCAGAATTACTTATAATGGATGAAATCGGCTATTTTAGCTTTGACGAGCTAAGTGCGCATACACTTTTTCAAATAGTTTCGAGATAGATATGAGCCCGCCTAATCCTGTTAGAAAACCTGATGTGGCTGCCTTTGCATTTTACGCCCTTATTAGAGCATCTACACTTTTTTGTACAGATGAATGTTTCCTTAAATAGCTTTGTGCTAACTCATATGCATCTGGAGTACCGGGCAATCCATTCATTGCTTTTTCATATGACCAATCCAATAATTGCATCATTTTTCCTTGAGTGAGTTCATTATTTCCCATAGCTATTTCCTCCATTACCTCAAAGATGATTTTTATTCTTCCATAACCTGCAAAAGAATTACTTAAAGTAAGAAAACCTAGTTGTGTAATACACTGGGGAATTATTCACCTCTGCTAGCCCATTAGTAGTTTACTATATTCTACCATATGAACACACCTTTTAATGTAACCTTGTTATTGCACCGTATTTGTCCACTACGCGATACATCTTTTAACACCAGAAATGATCACTAAAGGTGGTCTTAAATAAACTACTATTAATTATAAAAATAAATTAATGACCCAATCTTTAGGTCATTTTCCTTTCCGGAGCGATAGTTTCATCAGGGTAACTAAACCCTGGTATATCAATGTTTATGTGTTCGCAACGAGTGGTTGCGTAGGGGTGCAATGAAAGTTATCTTTACTTTATATGATGTTTTCAACAATATTGAATTATAGATTATAAAAGGGTGGTTATAGAAATGGTGTTTAGTGAAAAGTTGAAAGTTGAAAGAAAGAACAAAGGTTGGTCTCAAGAAAAGTTAGCTGAACAACTCTTTGTGAGTCGGCAATCGGTTTCTAAATGGGAGAATGGCCAAAGCTTCCCCAGTATCGAAATTATCATACATTTAAGTGACCTCTTTGAAATAACCATTGATGAATTATTAAGGAGCGATGAAGAGTTAAAAGAAAAAGTAATCAAAGATAGTAAGCAATTAGCTCATCCTAAGTTAAAATTTTTGTTTGATGGGCTTTTTTTAATCGGGGTTGCTTTTCTGGTTTTTAAAATAGGAATAATTTTATTAAACAAATTTACTGCTTTTGAACTAACCTTAATAGGCGGTTCATTTATCTGGAATTTTGGGCCCCTATTATTAATGGTTGGGGGAGGAATTGGTTCAGGTGTTGTTAAAGAAAAATATAAAGAGGACTAATATGATTCATATCATAAAATTATTTTGTAAAAAATGACTTGAATAAAAAGTTGCAAGGAGAAATTTATGAATGCTGGATCAGTAGTAACGAAAAGAAAATTAACCCCTGATTTAGCAAGAGGGTTTATGTTGTTGTTTATTGCATTGGCGCATCCTAATCAATTTATAATTTTAGAAGGTCGGGAAATAAGTTTTATCGACCAGTTCACTGTATTTTTCAGGCAAGTATTCGTCGACGGCCGTGCCTACCCTTTATTTGCTATCCTATTTGGATACGGGCTACATCAAGTTCTTAAAGGCCAAGAGAGAAGAGGGAACAGCTGGAAGGATACGAAAAAAATCTTTAGACGCAGAGGGGTTTGGATGTTACTGATAGGCTTCTTCCACGCAACTCTCTTTCTCGCTGATATCATCGGGGTCTATGGATTTATCGCGCTTATTTTTGCAAGTTTTTTTCTTCGATTATCGAATAGAAAAATGATGATTATAGCTGTTGCAACTCTTATCTTAGTGGCAGTGTTTGCTCCATCGATGCCTAGAGGTTTTGATGCATTAAACATGGAAGTCACTACTTCAGCAACGATTAAGGATCCTATTGAGGCATCTATTACTCGAATGTTTGAGTGGATGTTTTATACACCTGTACTGAGTTATCAAGTAATTCCCGGGGTGCTAATTGGTATTCTAGTGGCTCGGTTTCAGATAATAGATAACCCTAAGAACCATAAGAAGGCGCTTTTTACATTTGCTATATTAGGCCTATTGCTATCAACTGCTGGTGGTATCCCAATGGCCCTAATGTCGTCCTTGTTTTGGACAAGTTACAATGATGTATGGGAATCAACAGCAAAATCCCTTCATACTATCACAGGTTATGCTGGTGGAGTAGGATGGACGGCTCTTATTGGAATAGTCGTCATTAGGCTAGAAGAAAAAAAAGGGAAGTTTTCAAAAGCAATAGCAGCGCTTGGACAACGTTCATTGAGCTTTTACCTATTTCAGTCGATAATGTTTGTTATCATATTAGCGCCTTACGCTGGTGGCCTTGGGAGTCAAATTAGTCAATTGGAGAGTGACTTGATTGGAGTATTTGTTTGGGTTCTATCAGTAATAGTTGCTAATTATATGCATTGTAGATCTATCCGCGGACCTTTTGAGACATTTTTAAGGAAAAAATCAGCAATAGGTAAGCATTGAAGATTCAATTAGAAATCTTCAATCCTCACTGTAAAATGGAGTGCTCATATTGAGAAGACAAACCGAAGTAGCGGTACTTGAAGCAATTCAATACCTTAAGCAGACGGAAACAACACTTTCGAGTTCTATATAAATTGAAGAAATATATTAAATACCTCCCGGCTAAATCATAGGGAGCAAGGTCCGACTGTGGTCGTCGACAGCTGTCCGTATTCATGGGATGAGATTGGAAGGATGTTGTTCACCCATGAAGGCTTTCAAATCAAAATAGATACAGCTGAGTTGACGGAGGATATCGGAGGGGGGAAAGAATAATTCTTTCTCTTTTTTTGGAAGGAGTAAATACTCGATAAAAGTGTCAGCAAGCAACTGGTCACTTCGTTCTACATAATTTTGTCGAGATAAATCGACCGTCTATCTATAGTAGGGCAGGCGATTATAGAGAAATGGTCAATTCTATTTATCTTCCTTTATTTAGGTTTTATCACCCAGGTTATGGGAATTTAAATACTATCATTATCAAGGAGGTTATAAACAGAATGAGTATGTCTGTGAGTGAAAGGTTAAATACGCCCGGAGTGGAGAATTTGCGTCAGGCGGCGGTGTTGGAGTTTACGGAAGAGGTGTTTGAGTCTGATCAGTTCCGTTCGTTAGAGGTGCTCACTTCAGATCAGCACCAGCTTTATATTGTGAATCGCAATGACCGCACGCTGACTATTCTCAGCATTGATCCGGCCATGAATGTGACGAAGGAAACCTTGTTTACGGACCGTATCATTTCGATGAAGGAACATTTTCAGGAGTACAGCCTGGTGGATAATACGCCGCCTAAGAAGTTGGAGGTTATTTTCCCTGGGGGACATGTCGTAGCGATTGAACCCCGCCTCACGATCTCGCAGGAGAAGAGTTATCAGGATCCGGAGATTTTGAATCAAATGAATGAGGATTTTGAAATGTTGATCGCTGCGTTAAAGAGTACGTTGATTCTTTAAGAACAGTTGTGACGAATACAGGAGGAGACGGCATTTGGCCGTCTTCTTTTTTTAGGTTAAATCCTTCTGAGTAACGGGGATAAAAAAATTTAAAAAAAGTTTGCGATTTTTTGACACCAAAATGCCCCTGACTTTCGATTATACATATGAGGGCGTTTATTCAAATGCTCATATTATTTTTCGGGAGGCATTTTTATATGAATTATTTAAAAGAGATTATTGCGTTTCAGGATGAGGTGGAGTTAAATTCGCTTTCATCGTCGGCTTCGCTGCTCTGGTATAAGCTGATGCATTTCAACAACAAGACGGGTTGGAAGGAAGAGTTTACTGTGCCGACGGCAGCTATTCTTGTGAAAACGGGCTTACCGGAGAGCTCATTTCTTCGTGCGCGCAGAGAATTAGCGGAGAAGGGCTACATTACGTATCAGCCCGGCACACGGAATCAGGCGCCGACGTATCATATGATTTCACAGGTGAAGGAACAGACCGCAGAGCCTGTGGCGGAAGGGACGGCGGAAGAAGTGAAGGAAGAGACGGAGGATCGCGCGGCGGTATTATTTAAAAGAAAAGAAGAGAAAGGAAAAGAAGGTGTAGTAGGTGCGGGCACGCCTCATTCCTTTTACGAACAGAACCTTGGAATGCTGACGCCGTTTATGGCGGAGAAGGTGACGGATTGGTGTGAGCGGCTGTCGGATGAGCTCGTGATGGAGTCGATGAAGATTGCCGTCCGGCACAACAAGCTGTTTTTCCATTACTGCGAAGGGATCTTAAAGCGCTGGGAGAAAGGGGAAATCCGCTCCATGGCCGATGTGAAGCGGATGGAGAAGAACTTTACCCTGCCGCTTAGGAAAAAGGACGAACGGCCGCAGATGCTGCAGCGAATGTTTGAGACCCATCGAAAGGGGAGTCACCTATGAGACACGAGGAAGCAGCTGATGTGCTGGAGACGATTGAGGAATTGTTTGGCGGGAAGTTTGTTATTACGGAGCGGAAGATTGAGGTGTTCATCCCCCAGCTGATGAAGATGGAGTATAAGCCGGTCATGGAGAAAGTCTTCGATTACGCCTCTCGTTACCCTTTTCCCCCGACGCTTGCGGACATCGCGGTGTACCCTCCGCAATCGAATGATTACCTGAAAAAGAAGAAGCAGTGGGACGAAGAAGCGGCCCAGGTGCCGGAAGAAACAAAGCGTCGGTTTGAAGAGAAGTTCGCGGCGCTCCTGAAGAAGGTGTCCCGATGATTCATAACCAGGAAGCAGAACAATCAGTCATTGGCTCCCTTTTGCTTGAAGGGGAATTAATCAAGGACGTTACCTTAAGAGACGAGCATTTCTACGAAGCCCGGCACCGCTTGATCTACCAGGCGATGCGCCGGATTGACGAGAAGGAGGGACCCGTCAATCTCGTCACGGTGACGACCGAGCTGAATAAACGCATCCAGGAAGCCGGCGGGGTCAGCTATTTAAGCTCCCTCGCCCAGTCCATCCCTTCTACGAAAAGCATCAAGCACCATCAGAAGCTCGTACTCGACGCCTATCGCAACCGCAAAACAATGGAGCAGGCCAGCCGCTACATCACCGATCCCACCGAAGAAACCCTCGACACCCTCATGAGCCGCCTCGAAGATTACCGCGCGGAAGGAAGTGTCACAGAAGAACAGACCACCTATGAAACGCTCGTCGATATCGCCCACGAGATGAGCCACTCCACAAGTGACGGCATGACTGGATTTCCAACCGGCTACAGCGAAGTCGACGACATGACCGGCGGCACCCAGCGCGGCGACCTCATCATCCTCGCCGGCCGCCCGTCGATGGGCAAGACCGCCTTCGCCCTGAACCTCGCCGCCCACCACTGTAAGCAGGGAGGCGAAGTCCACCTGTTCAGCTTAGAGATGGGACAGAAAGCCCTGCTGAAGCGCATGCTCTCCTGCGAAGCCGAAATCAACGGCCAGAAATGGCGCACGATGAACTTTTCCGAAGAAGATTACGACCTCTGCCTAAGCGCCATGGGCGAAATCGCCGCCTGGGACCTCCACATCCATGAAAACGCCCGCACCGTCGCCGACATCCGCGCCCGAGTAAGAGAATCCATCAAACAACCCGAAGACAGCCGCCCCATGATCATCATCGACTACCTGCAGCTCATGGCCACCACCGGCCGCTACGAACGCCGCGACCTCGAAGTCGGTGCCATGACCCGCGAGCTCAAGCTGCTCGCACGAGAGCTCGATGTACCCATTATTCTTCTCTCCCAATTGTCTCGAGGCGTCGAGCAGCGCAAGGACAAGCGTCCGATTATGGCGGACTTACGGGAATCAGGGAACATTGAACAGGATGCTGACATGATCGGCTTTCTCTACCGTGATGACTACTATCATATTCATGGGGAGGAGAAGGACGAGATTGAGTTCATGATCAGCAAGCAGCGGAATGGCCCGGTTGGGAATGTGAAGCTGCGGTTTATGAAGGAGTATGGGAAGTTTGTAAGTGTACCTGCCATAACCAATCAATAGGAGGAAGATAAAAATGAATTATGAAAAAGAACTGGAAGCATTTTTTGATCAGAAGGATATAGACCAATTATCCGTTTCATCTATCGCGTTATGGTTTACACTTATGCAATTTAACTCGAGAACAGGTTGGAAGAAAGAAATGACATTGCCCACTTCACCACTGTTGCTGAAGTCGGGACGGACAGAGGGATCCTTTATGCGGGCACGCAGGAAGCTGGTGGACAAGGGATATGTGATTTATCGTAAGGCGGAAGGGAGGAAGGGGTCTCCTTGTTATGAGAAGATTTCCCTTGTTCGCTGAAGGAGGATCGGGATGCAGCAGGTGAAACACTATACGGATATGTAAAAGATGAAGAGATAAAAGCAACGGTCGTAGAATTAACCCCGAAATCTCATGGGCAAATTATAGCGGGTGAGCAGACGACTATGCAGCTTTTATACTGATTTCCAACAAAGGTCCTGGTGAGTGGGGGACTTCCTTCACTCTCACCACGGCCATTTTAGATAGGTTATTAATTTCTGCTTTACGGTTACAGGGAGGTACCGACATTAAAAAAACTGTGTAAGTAGAAATCATACGCATTTCTACTTACACAGTTCATATTTCATTCCCGAAAATTCAATAACTTTAACTGAAAATTTTTATTTGCTTCTCAGTGATCCCTTTAATTAATCTCAGTTCACTAATCAAAAATTCATGGGCGTTATCAAACATTTTTTTTTCGCTTGTATTAAGCGCGTTCTCTTTCTTCATACGTTTTAAATCACGTACAACTTCAGCACTTTCTAGCATTTTACCTGTTTTTATTTTTTCCGTGTTCACTTTAAATCTTTCTTTCCACGGCAGTGCTCTATCTGATTTTCCATCCAGAAAAATGTGTATGATGTGTTTTAACGCCATTATGTCCGTAATGGGACGTATACTTGAACTCAATATTTTCCCCGCCGGAATCATGACTTGCATATTACTGATTAACATATTGATGACATAATACTCTTGTTTTTTTCCTGAGATTTCCTTTTCTTCTATGGATTTAATTATACCTACTCCGTGCATTGGATAAACAATGTTGTCGCCAATTTGAAACAAAAAATCCACCTCCATATGTGGTTACCTTAATAAGCATAACATACATATCTTTTTTATCAAAATTTTAATAATAACATAATTCAAAGTTAACAATCAAATGTTTTCTTTGAAATTAGTAAAAAAATAAAATTTGATATCGTATCGGATTACTGGGGTTTTATGCAAATATAAGAGTTTGAGGTATGGTGTCAAGGTAGGGTGTCTACCCCCGCTTTGCTAAAACGTTAACGCAGTTGGGGTCAGGCACTGATATTAAAGGTTTTAGATTAAGAGGTGAAAAATGAATAATCAATGGAATGAATTGATATATAAATTTTGGTCTCCTATTTATGATAAGTTTTTTAATTCAGGAAAGTTTCTTAAAGCTCGAAAGAAGATATTTCAGGTAGAAAAGTTTGTTAACAACCAAAATATATTATTCGTTGGTGTAGGAACTGGAGCAGATTTGGAAGTAATCCATCACAAGGACTTAAATATTACAGCAATTGACTACTCTAATGAAATGCTTGATAAAGCCAAAGAGAAATTTGAAGATTCGTCAATAAAGTTTATAAAAATGGATGCTCAAGATATGTGTTTTAATGATAATCATTTTGATGTTATAGTAGGAAGTCTTGTTTTATCGGTCGTTCCTAATGCAGATAAATGTTTTAAGGAAATGGTACGAGTGTTAAAACCCAACGGAAAGATTATTATTTTCGATAAATTTTCACCAAAAGATAGGGAAATCTCTGTTTTTAAAAAAGCAATTAGACCATTTATTAAGTTATTAGGTACTGATATCGCAATAAACTTTGAGACATTGTTTAAAGAAAACAATTATGCTTTATTTGTGAATGAAGACACATCATTAATGTTTAATGGAATGTACAGAAAAATTATTATCAGCAAATTACAAACTTAATGTTATTCGAGTAACGGGTACGTTAGCAAAAGAAGCCATAAAACAACCGAAAGGACTTCCAAATATATGGAAGTCCTTTTGTCACAATAAATAAGGTGCCTGACTTCCACTATGCTAAAGCGTTCACGTAGTGTGGGTCAGGCACTTCTGCTAATGTTTTATTAAACAGCTTTTTTTCTGAAAAACATGCTTACAAAATTAGCCGCTTTTATCTTAGGGTGTAAGAAAGGTGAAACGTGAACTTTATATTCTTTTTCTAGAATAGCCTTTTTCAACTGATCAATGGTTGTACATTCCGGAATTTCATTAAAGATACATCCGTAGTGAAAACGCTGATCAGCACTACTGCCGCTCACAGCACCGATTTGAAGGTGAGAAGCTAAAGCTTCCATTTCAGTTTTTATAGTATTCCCATATCTGTATAAGTCTTTTCCGTTAATTTCGAGAGCATCAAACTGTTTTAAGGTTTCATCTTTATGATGGAGCCAAGGATGGGATTCTCTTAAAGGGTGAGCTGCAATCTTCAATACATGATCATGGTGAACTAACTCCATCAATTCGTCCGCATGGATCCCATTCTCTTGAAGACTTAGCTTCTTATAAATGAGCCTGACAGTTTCCCGGTTAGCAATAATTAAAAAGCTCCCTTTGTCTTTAACATCAACTTGCATGCCAGGAAACACTTTTAGTCCATTTACATCATAATAATCATTTTCATAAGAGAAGTTGTTATCGAGCATGTTATAAAGGTTAGTAAAATTAGGGTGGTTCACATTTTCCGTCAAAGCTAACGCATCTAGTCCATTCAAGCTTGCTTCTTCCATTTTTTTCATAAATTCATCTAAAGTAATGGGTGATTTTCTTGATAAATTTGCGTGGGTATGAAAGTCTATGTGCATTTAGCTCTCTCCTTTATTTTTACTAAACGAATCATCAGCTCAAGTAAGATCCTAACTATCTATTATTGTAATCAAACATTATTAAGGGAATTAATGTAATATGTTTACTCAATGTAAATTTTTTTTCTGAGGTATGTTAATTTACTGATAATATCGAGTGGAAGAATAGTAGAAAAAAATGATAGTAACATTTCAACTGTAAAATGCTATAACTAAAACCCCTCCGTTATACATGGAGAGGCATTAGTTAGTTGATTTCTCACTTATTCATCTAAGAAGGTAAAAGAGAGTAAACCGTTCTTTTCTCCACTAATGAATAAACGCTTATTATACTCTTGTCTTTCTACAGGATAATCCTCACCAAAATGAGCACCACGGCTTTCTTTTCTTTTATTCAACATTCACTTTAATGAAGTTGTTTTCTTCTGTATGTTCCTTTAATTGATGACTGATGCCTTTAATCGTTTCTCGTTCAGCTACGACGAGTAAGTGGCCGGTTTCAAGCACGTCGATTTCGATGCCTGGAAATACTTTACTGATGTTTATAAGGGAAGTGGGTATCCAGCATGTCGTAAATTTCATGAAGTTCGGTACGTTAAAGGTTCGATTGCAGATCTTCCTTATAGGTAAACTAAAAGTAAGCGTTTTTACCTTGCTTATTCATCCAAACTTCATTAAACTAAAAATATGAAACTGATTTCATAAACCAGTGTAGTGGAGTGATGGAACATGCCGACGATTTCAGACGTCGCGAAATTATCAGGATTATCGAAAGCGACCGTGTCTCGAGTCATAAACAAGCATCCATATATAGCGAAAGAGAAACGAGAACGAGTGGAGCAGGCCATGAAGGAGCTTGGCTATGTTCCGAATCCGTCAGCGAGAAGACTGCGAGGGTCTACTACGAGTACGATTGGTGTAATTGTGCCGAGAATTGTGAACCCGTTTTTTTCCTATTTGGTCAACTCAATCGAACAAGAGGCGTATAAGAGTAATTATCAGGTGTTGATGTTTCAAAGCAATGAAAATAAAGATAAAGAACTGTATTTTTTAAACCTGCTTAAAAATCGCCAGGTGGATGGACTGATCATGACCTCGATCGAAAACGACTGGGATGTGATTCAGCCTTATACGGAGTTCGGTCCGATTGTATTGTGCAACGAATACTTGATGCACTCTAAAGCACCTATTGTCCGACTGGATCAGGCGAAGGGTGCCTACATTGGAACAAAACATTTGATTGATAAAGGGTACACGAAGATTGCTTATTGTACGGGGGGTTTATTTGCTGAGGACGGCAAAGATAAGGACCGCAACCATGGCTACCAGCAGGCGTTAACTGAAGCTGGACTCAGCATTCAGACAAACTGGATTTTCATTAACAAGCATACAATTGATGATGGGAAAGAAGTGATGAGACAGATGCTGGCGATGGAGGAACGTCCCTCTGCTATTTTTACAGGTAGTGACGAGATCGCGGCAGGTGTCATTATGGAAGCGAAGGAAAACGGCGTGCGTATTCCTGAGGATCTTGCGGTCATCGGCTTTGATGATCAGCCCATCGCCGAAATTATTGAGCCGAAGCTTACGACGATCCGCCAGCCGATCAATGAGCTTGGGGAGAAATCGGTCGAGCAGCTGATTGCGCTGATGAGCAGCAAAGATGCTGATTATAAACAGATTGAACTGCCTGTAGAACTGCTTGTCAGAAAATCTACGTAATTTTAAAAAAACTGTTGAAACCGATTTCATTTTGGCGTATACTTCAAATTAGAAAACCAATACGTGATGTCGGTTTTTATTTTTGAAGCAATGTGAAACCGATATCACATACGCATTCATACTTTTTGTTCAGCTTAAATAGTACGGGGAGGTTAAGAAGTTAAAAGTCTATCGCTTATATTTTTTATTAATTTGTGAAACCGATATCATATTTTAAAAAGGAGTGGAGAGTAAATGAAGAAAGTGATGATTATGATCGCAGCATCTCTAACGTTGGCTGGGTGCTCGTTTTCCTCTGGGGGATCAGGGGAAGGTTCAGGCGATCAGGTGACGGTGGAAATTTATCAGGGGAAAGTAGAGTTTAAAGATCAGTTCGAGGCACTTGCTGAAAAATATGAAGAGGAAAACCCGAATGTCAATATCGAAATCACGAGTGTCGGCGGAGGGAATGATTATGCCGGATCGTTGAAAACGCGATTTGCGTCTGGAGATGAACCGGAAATCTTCAGTGTCGCCGGACCGACCGAATCGGAAAGTTTTGAGGAGTATTTAGCCGATGTATCGGATACGGCTTCAGCAGATGCAGCTCTTGAAGGCAGCCTGGAGCCTGTAACAAAAGATGGAGAAGTACGCGGTCTCCCTTTTAACCAGGAAGGGTATGGATTGATTTATAACAAGCGTGTATTCGAAGAAGCGGGCGTAAACGCTGAGGAGATACTGTCGTATGAAGACTTAGAGAGTGCCGTGGAGGAATTGGACAGTCAAAAAGAAGAGTTAGGTCTGGAAGCCGTATTTGCTTTCCCGGCTAAAGAAAAATGGGTACCTGGAAGCCATCTATCGAATGTATTTATGGCACCAGAATTTGATCAGCAAGTATTGAATGCTTATGAAGCAGAAAGTCTAGAGTTTGAAAAAGGCGGCGAGTTTCAAAGAATGATTGACTTGCAGAATGATTATTCGATTCAGCCTACCTTGACGCTTGATTACTCTCAGCAGGTAGAGCAGCATTTTTCTTTAGAAGAAGTGGCGATCATTCAACAGGGGAACTGGATTTATCCGTCGGTTGAACAGATGGACCCTGAATTTGCCGAAGAGAACATGGGGATTATTCCTATTCCAGTCGAAGGGTTCGAAGGCAAGATGCCCGTTGGGATTCCGAACTATTGGGGAGTGAACAAGAACAGCGGGGAAGAAGAAGTGCAGGCATCAAAGGATTTCATTGACTTTATGTATACGTCTGAAATCGGCAAAGAAGCAGTTCTTGAAGAATTAAAATTTATCCCTGCTTATGAAGGCTTCGATACGGAAGAAATAGCAGATCCGTTGTCAAAAGAAATTTATCAATACTCGTCTGAAGGAAATACAATCGGCTGGGTTCAGCTTGGCTATCCTGGCACATGGGGCGAGGATATCGGTGGTTATATTCAGCAGTATTTAAGTGGAGATATGACGTGGGACGAGGTGGAAGAAAAGTCCATCAGCCGCTGGGAAAACTATCGTCAATAATTATAAAAAAAAATGAGAGCTAACAGCTTAGGTTGTTAGCTCTCCACATTTACAAACACGAGGAGGCTGTTATGAGTAATCGGACGCTTTCATTTTGGTTGTTTCTTACTCCTGTTGTATTAGGTTTAGGCATTGTAGTCGTGATTCCATTTCTCTATGGACTGGTGTATTCGTTTACGGATTGGAACGGGCTGCGGGCAGAGTCGTTTATCGGCTTGGAGAATTACATCCGTTTGTTTCAGGAAGATGAGTTTATGCAGGCTGTTTGGTTTACGACAAAATTTGCCTTTGTGGGCGTTCTTTTGTTGAATTTGTTTGGGCTAGGGCTTGCTTTGATCGTAACCCGTAACATCAAGTCGAGTAATCTGCTGCGTACCGTTTTCTTTATGCCCAATTTAATCGGCGGGCTGATTCTCGGGTTTATCTGGCAGTTTATTTTCATTAGTGTATTTGGAGATATCAGCGGCCTGACAGGAATTGAAGGGTTCAACGGCTGGCTCTCTACGGCGAACACGGGGTTCTGGGGCATTGTCATTCTTACCTGCTGGCAGATGGCTGGCTACATTATGATCATTTATATCGCTTACCTGGAGAATATTCCGAAAGACTTGATTGAAGCAGCAAAAATTGATGGAGCGAGCCCCTTTCAGCGTTTTAAAAATATTACCTTTCCGCTCGTAGCTCCTGCGTTTACGATCAGCATGTTTTTGACGCTTTCAATGTCTTTTAAAATTTATGATCAGAACTTGTCGTTAACGAACGGCGGTCCTGCGGATCAAACGCAGATGGTGGCCATGGAGATCGTCAATACGGCATTTTCCGATAACGACATGGCTTACGCTCAGGCGAAAGCAGTCATCTTCTTCCTTATCGTTTCAGTTGTTGCGTTGACTCAGGTGTACTACAACAAAAAACGAGAGGTGGAAATGTAATGAAGAAAAACAATGAGAAGCGGAATTTAATCTCGATTGAAGTGTTCGGTTTATTGCTTGGACTCTTATGGATTGCTCCCTTTTATCTAATGATTGTAAATGCTTTTAAAACGAAGCGGGATATTTTCACAGGGGTGCTCGGCTTCCCGGAAGAATGGATTACCGGGAACTTTGTTGAAGCCTTTATCGATCTTGAGTTTCTTAAGTCTTTATTTAATTCGATATTGATTACGGGTTTAAGTGTGGGCATTATTATTATTTTTTCCTCCATGGCTGGCTATGCGCTTGCACGAAATAAGAGTAAGCTGAGCGCTGTGATGTTTTTTGTGTTTGTAGCGGCGATGCTCATTCCGTTTCAGTCCGTTATGATCCCTCTGGTTGCTTTGTTTGGACAGGCGGGTATGCTGAACGCCGGCGGATTAATTTTTATGTACTTAGGATTTGGATGCAGCTTATCCATCTTCTTATATCACGGAGCGATGACGGGCGTGTCGAAGTCGATGGATGAAGCCGCGATTATCGATGGAGCGAATCGGTTTCAATTGTTCTGGCGGATCATTTTTCCTTTATTAAAACCGATATCCGTTACAGTCGGAATCCTAAATGTCATTTGGATTTGGAACGACTATTTGCTTCCTTCTCTTGTGTTAAGTGAAGCAAATGCAACGATTCCGTTGAAAATGTTTTTCTTTTTCGGTCAGTATACAAAGCAGTGGCATCTGGCGTTAGCAGGTTTAACGATTGCCATCATACCGGTGATCATCGGATACTTTTTTGCCCAGAAACAAATTATTGCGGGAGTGTCCGAGGGTGCAGTGAAATGAGGAATAGAGTGATGTAGGAGGTAAGGTTATGGAAAGGCAGTGGTGGAAAGAAGCGGTAGCGTATCAAATTTATCCGCGCAGCTTTAAGGATTCAAATGGAGACGGAATCGGTGATCTTCAAGGGATCGCATCCAAACTGGATTATTTGCAGGAGCTTGGCATCGATGTCATCTGGATTTGTCCGGTGTATCCATCTCCTAACGATGATAACGGGTATGACATCAGTGACTACCAGGGCATCATGCAGGAGTTTGGGACGATGGAAGAATTTGATCAGCTGTTGGAGGACGTTCATAAACGGGGCATGAGACTGATTATGGATTTAGTCATTAACCACACTTCTGATGAGCATCCATGGTTTATTGAATCGAAGTCGTCAAAAGATAATACGTACCGCGACTTTTACATTTGGCATCCCGGGAAAGACGGAAAAGAACCGAACAATTGGGCCTCCATTTTTGAAGGATCAGCCTGGGAGTATGACGAGGAGACGAAAGAGTATTATATGCACATCTTTTCCCGGAAGCAGCCTGATTTAAATTGGGAAAACGAAGCCGTGCGTAATGCTTTGTATCAAATGGTCAACTGGTGGCTTGATAAAGGCATCGACGGCTTCCGCATCGACGCGATTTCGCATATTAAAAAAGCACCCGGGTTTCCTGACCTTCCGAACCCAGAGCAGAAGGACTACGTTTGTTCATTTGAAGGACATCGTAACCAGGAAGGAATTCAGTCGTATTTAAAGGAACTCAATGAGCAAACCTTTTCCCGCTACGATATTATGACCGTAGGCGAAGCGAATGGTGTTAGTGTTGAGGAAGCCGACGATTGGGTCGGGGAGAAAAACGGAAAGTTCAATATGATTTTTCAATTCGAACATACCGACTTGTGGGGAAAAGATGCTGGAAAAAGCTTAGATATCCACGCTTTAAAACACATTTTCACAAAATGGCAGACGGCACTTGACGGCTCGGGGTGGAACGCTTTATTTTTAGAAAACCACGACCTTCCCCGATCGGTGTCCGTCTGGGGCAATGATGATCAGTACCACGCAGCCTCCAGTAAATGTTTAGCAGCGTTTTACTTTCTCATGCAGGGCACCCCGTTTATTTATCAAGGGCAGGAAATCGGAATGACCAACGTCCATTTCCCATCGATCGAGGATTACGATGACGTTGCGGCCAAGAACCTCTACGCCCATGAAACAGCGAACGGCAAAACGCACGAACAAGTCATGGAATCGATCTGGCACTGCGGACGTGATAATTCACGGACACCCATGCAGTGGAATTCGGATCTTCATGCTGGATTTACATCAAGCGCCCCATGGATGAACGTTAATCCGAATTACGTTAGTCTCAATGTCGAAGAATCAATGGCACGACCGGACTCTATCTTCCATTTTTATAAGAGTTTAATTCAACTGCGAAAGGACCACCTCGTCCTCGTATATGGAAGCTACCAGCTTGAACTTCCTGACCACGACCAAATCTTTGCCTATTCGCGAAGCTTCGAGGGAGAGACGTTTCTTATCACGGCCAATCTAACAGAAGCTCCTGCTGTGGTTAGTGAGGAGTCAGTTATGGGAAGTGCAGAGGAGATCTGCCTGAGTAACTATGATTACGCAACGATGGAAATTGGGCTGCTGCAGCCGTTTGAAGTGCGGGTTTATCGATTAGCGGAGACACTTACTTAAATGGTAAGTGTCTTTTTTGGTGAAAAGGAGGCAGTTTAGTAGATAATTCAATCACCACCAGCAAGATTCCCTCCACGATCAACAGATGTGAATCATCGTTAGGATTACACTACTGGCTGCTCTAAATTAGTATTCCTTCCTGTTCATATTTAAATATGGTGCCTGCCTCCCCTGGTGGAAGTAGATGTTAATTTTTACTATTAGTTCTTTTAAGAATAATTCTATACCTTATTCCAATTATTAACATTAACGATAATATTGTAAAAATCACACTGAATGTTAACGTTTCATTAAATGAGAATATTCCATTTTGGTAACTTGGTAGGTGGAGTCGTTGTTTTCGGTATAGTAACAGGTTCTCTTTAGAATAATATATTTATTAAATAAGCTATTAAAGAACCTTTCTAGAAATCAATTGTAGACGAAAGCCGCCATGTCATACGTCACATGGCGGTAGTTGTTTTTGAAAAATGAAGTTGAATCCGTTTATTTAGACAATAGATTAAAGGTTATTCGTAGGAAGGTCGAAGGGTGTGCTAAACGTTTTGTGCTTGGCCTTCACTGGATGTTGAGTTTCCATCCTAGATCGTTACAATATCCTTCTCTTTAAGAAGCTTCTTCACAAATTTAGCTGCCTTCACCTTTAATCGCAGGGAAGGAGACAGCTCCACCTCGTAATCTTTGTTTTTAATCACAGCACGAAGGTCTTCAATCGTATGACACTCAGGGAAGATATTGACGACGGCTCCGTACTGAAAGAATTGATGGGTATCACTGCCTCCAACTGCTGAGATGTCGTACTTACTCGCAAGAGCCTCAACTTTTTCTTTCATCTCACGGCCGTATTTGTAAAGGTCTTTTCCGTTAATATCGAAGGCATCGAAGCTGGCCAGCGTTTCTTCATTATGATGGATCCATGGTGTGGATTCTCGATAAGGGTGAGCTCCGATTTTAATGACGTTCAAACCATGAAGAAGCTGATTCAGATCGCTCACTTTAATGAAGTTATTTTCTTCTGTATGTTCCTTTAATTGAAGACTGATGCTTTTAATCGTTTCGCGTTCGGCTACGACGAGAAAGTGGCCGGTTTCAAGCACGTCGATTTCGATGCCTGGAAATACTTTAATGCCGTCTACGTCATAGTAGTGATGTTTATAGGAGAAGTGGGTATCCAGCATGTCATAAATGTCACCGAAGTTCGGTGCATTGAAATGTTCAGTAAGAGCCAGGGCGTCTAACCCGCTTTCTTTTGCTTCTTTTATTTTGCGACGAAACTCCTCTGGTGTTACGGCTAGAGTTTTCGATAGATTGGCGTGGGTATGAAAATCAATTTTCATCTATTCATCTCCTATATTAGATATAATAAAAATGTCCTGCGATGTGGATCATCGTGAGGATGAGACTACTTACCGCTATGAATTGGTACTCTTTCCCCTTGATTTTTAAGTGGGATAATTTTTGCTTTTTCGCTTCTTCACTATGAAGTGAGTAAGAAAATCCTCTTACTTCAAGAGCTTCTACTGTGGTTCTCGTTCGCTTTGCCGTATTTAACATCATCGGGTAAAAAGCTTTTATGACGATGACGATGTAATAGTAAATCAGCTTCCATTTTAGAAAGCCGGATTTCTCGGGTGCTTTTCCTCTGAGCCTGAAGGATTGGATAATCTGCTGGTACTCATCCATTAAAATCGGCAGCATACGGTACCCATAGGAGACAGCAAAGCTGAACTGTGCGGGTATGCCAAAGCTTAACAAGGCATCACTGAGCTTCTCAGGATCCATGCTTGCGAAAGCTGCAATACTCGCAATCGACATAATAATGATCTTAAGAGTGAGCGTCACTAAGGAAGCATAAGCCTCGAAATCTCCTCCCATGAAGAAGACGACGATGAAGATATATCCTAATTCACCAATCACACTGATCGCTAATAAAAAGATGATGAGTGGGCTGACTCTAGTAATTAAAGCTAACACAGAAGTATAGACGGCCAGACCTAGCAGAATGACGAAGTTGAAGGTAAACCAGGGAAGTAAGCTTACGATTAAGTACCAGATCATGATGACCCTCGGATCTAACTGCCCCATGTACGTTTCCTTTTTCCCGTAAGCCGTTTTTAAGAGCTCAAGCTTCACCCATTCAATATTAAAAGATTTTTTAAAACGTTCAACAAACTCCATCAGGTACGCCCTCCTTTATCCGGCTCGTAAACTCGTTCACCGATAAAGCAGCCGGGCGCATCCCGAGTTCAATCGAAAGCTGAACGATCTGGGGCGGAACAAGACCAGCTCTTTTCCAAACGTGCCCATAGTCGAACATTTCCCGGGGCGTACCATCAAACGTCACTTCGCCCTGCTCCATAACGATGACACGCGTCGCCCATTCGGCTACAAGCTGCATATCATGGGTAGCAACTAGTGCGGTCGCGACCGAATCCATTTCCTGCAGAATTTCAATTAATTCTTTACGGCTTTGCACATCGAGACTGGCTGTAGGTTCATCCAGCATAAGCAGTGTCGGATTAGTGGCTAAGCCGATCGCCATCGAAGCCCGTCGCTGCTGCCCTCCGCTAAGCAGCCTGCCATCTTTCTCAAGAACCTCTTCTAAACGAAAGGATTGGATGAGCTTTTCAATAAACGAGGAATCATCCCGCTCACGTGATTGCGAAAAGAAGGTCAGATCATTCTTGATGGAATCTTGAATAAACATTTCTTCAGGATTTTGGAAAATGTAAGAAACCTCTTGCGACAGTTTCTCAAGTGACCCCTTTTCAAAGGAGTGCGATCCGATCGAACCGCCTCCTGATGTAGGCTTGTTCATCCCGGTTAAGCACTTCATAAGCGAGGTTTTTCCTGCACCATTCGTTCCTACGAGTGCGATCCGTTCACCTGCATGAAAGGATGTAGAAATTTTATTTAAAATTGTTTTTCTCTCATTGGACAGCGTTTTAGCAGAGAACGAGAGGTTCTCAAGTGAAGCGATTTGTTCTTTTTTCTCAACGATCCTATCTGATTCACTCTCTTTTTCAATGAATTGAAGCCCGTGAAAATACTTTTGAGCGTCCGCAATCGTCATTGGAAAATCACTTGAATCAAGCGGTATCTCACAATTAAGAGCTGCCTGCATGACCTGTGGCGGAAAGATATCTCTTTTTACTAAATCCTCGATCTGCAAAAGCCCCTGTCGAACAGGATGCTTCCACAAAACCTTTCCTTGATCTACTAACAACACGTCGGTACAGAAATCAGCGATGAATTCGGTGTGATGTTCGATGACGATGATGGTCTTTCCGAAGTCCTCCTGAAGGACCTTCAAGCGTTGATAGATTTCCTTCGCATGGTGCGGATCGAGCTGGGCAACGGGTTCATCAATAATTAAGATTTGAGGATCTAAAGCGAGTACGCCGGCGATCGCGGCCAAATGTTTCTGGCCGCCGCTTAACTGCCAGATGCTTTGATCCTTCAAATGTTCAATCCCCAGTGTTTCAAGTGCCCAAAGTGCTTTTTCCATAAAGTCCGGAGCCCCGAAATTCAAAGGAGCGAATGAGACATCATCCAGCACAGTCGGTCTCATCAACTGGTTCTCATAATCCTGATAAACGTACCCTACTCGAAAACTCATTTCAGATACCGTCATTTGGGAGACATCGGACCCGTCTACCATAATGGACCCGGAAAAATCTCCTGTATAATAATTAGGAATGAGACCATTGAACGTCTTGCAAAGGGTCGTTTTCCCACTCCCGTTTCCGCCGATGACGGCTAGAAATTCACCTTGTTCAATCGAAAGCGTCGCTCCATTTAACACATTCTCTGTCGCCCCTGGATATCTAAAGTGGACATCACTTAGTTCAATGATCGGTTTCATGCCGATTTCCCACTCTTTGTCAGCGTGCGGGAGTTTTTCACTTTCAGAGCTCCAATAATGACGGAAACAAAGATGACGGCGGCAGCAGATATAGGCAGCCAGATGTACCCTTCACCGAACTGCTCTAGAAATTCCGGCTCCCAAACGGCAAAATTGATATCCATCGTAGCCATGAACTCTGAGATCATCGCAACAAACATGAGAAAAACAGCAATGATCACAAATCGAACGGACACCCACTCGGTCATCGAAGCTTTCACGCGTCCTTCTCTCGGCTCAATTCCTAGTAAGGGTTCAATTTTTCCATGTAATTTAGGAATGAGATAGAGAGCAGGAATGAGGCCGAACAGCACGCCGGAGATGACCATTTCTGTAACAAAGCTTACCCCTTCAATAGCCAGGATCGAAGCAGGAAGACCCGGAACGGCTTCAAGTTCTTCAATACCAAACCATACTTTACCGACATCAACGACTGTACTTAACATTTGGTCAATCATAACGCCGACAATAGCAGCAATCGCAATTTGCTTCTTGCTATTTAAGTTAGTAACTAAAAGGCCGGCTATGTACATAGCTAATGTAAACTCGATAAAACCCTCAAGCTCACCCAGCCCTCCGAAATCACCTAACAGAAGATCACCAAATATAATTTCACCGACAGAAGCACCAAAAGCGGCGTACCACGGGTTAAACAACATAACTAACGTTAAAGGGATAAAAGCTAAATAAGAAATTGATAATTCCACTGGACCAATCGTGAATTCCGGCAGTAACTCAGTAAATAAATTCGCAAGACCGAACAACGACATCGATAATATAAAAACCATCATTTTCTGAGACTGTGTGTACTCGTTTCTCTGCATGCTCATTTTGAAATCCTCCTTAAGGTAAGTTCAATTTGATCATAAATCTTCAAGATTAAGGAAGATTGCATGAAATGTATAGTTCACGTAAAGTAATTTATCTTTTTGTTAAAAATGAAAGGTTTTTTTCATAGGCGCTTAAATTACTTATATACTAGGGCCTGAGGAGGGACGCCGATGAAGAGATTAGTCGAGATCGACGATAAGCAGTTAACTAGAAAACAACAGCAGATTGCAGACGTCATTAAGAAAAGAGGAACGGCCATAGCCTATATGACCGAGCAGGAAGTAGCGGAACAGGCGCGGGTCAGTATCGCCACTGTCTCAAGATTCTGGATGATGATCGGGTATAAAAACTTCAAAGCATATAAGAATGAGATAAAGAAGAAGATAGAAATCACCCCGGAGAATAAAATGAAAAATTTCGTCGACCAGGTCGACGACGGCGACTTATTCAGCCAGCTGATTGAACAGCATTTCAAGAATCTGGTACTGACGAATAACCATTTTGACAAACGGGAATTCAACGAGGCATTGAATACAATAGCAGAGGCCTCCACCTTATTTATCCATGCTCCCGCATCGTCAGAAGGACTCGGCGATTTGCTGGAATTTCGTTTGAAACGATTCGGCATCCATACAGAGAGGATGGCCAAAAGCGGCCACGAAATTTACGAATCGCTACTTCACCTTAACGCCGCCTCCGCTATCATTATCTTTCAGTTTGTCGACTTGCTGCCTGAAACAAAAGTGATCCTGGATTACGCCCAGGAATGCAGCGCGAGGACCATTCTCATTACCGATCGCTTAGTATCCGAAATGGGAGATTCAGCCGACTATACGTTGTACGCTCATCGAGGAGAAATGTGGGAATTCCATACCATGGTCTCTCCCGTAGCCTTGCTGGAGGCTCTGGTAATGGGGATCGGCATGACCATGAAAGAGGAGTCGCTAGAAAAATTGAGAAAACTAAACGAAGTCCGAAAAAAATATAAACACATCGTGCCGAAATAATTCTTCTTGTGTGTTTAATAGAGATCGGTGTTCTTTTTGTTTATACTTGTTATAGAATATTGACGATTTGAGTTACAATCGTGAAATGAGAAGCAGGAAAGGAGACGACAATATGAACAACTACGGCAGACTCTACGAATCCAACGGACGGTATGCACTCCAGTTTGAACGATTTTTCCCGTATACCTGTGAAGAAGCCTTCCGCGTCATTACTAATCCGGAAGCCTTCGTTCAATGGTACCCCTTCGCCACAGGAGAAATGGACCTACAGACCGGAGGAAGGATCTATTTTGATGATGGAGAAGGATCGACTTATGAAGCGGTTATTACAGAATTAGAGGCTCCTCATAAATTCAGCTTTCAAGAAGTAGATGACCTCCTGGAAATGTCATTGCACGAGGAGGATGAAGGCTGTCGTTTCGTATTTACTCACACGTTCGATGATCAGGAGATGGCGATGTATGTTGCGGCGGGCTGGCATCGATGCCTTGATGTGCTGGAGCAGATTATTCGCGGCGAGCAGGTGGAGTGGAAGGATAATGCAGTTGAATTGAGGGAGTACTATCGGAGTGAATTTAATTGAATGCGATGTAAAAAAGACCTTCATGGATATGGAGGTCTTTTGTTTTGGGGTGTAGTGACGAAATGAGCATATCTTAAAGTCTTATGAGCGCATGTCTTTATGAAAGGGGATTGAAATGAAACCAAAATATCAGTACCGCATTGATGATATAAAAAGCAAAATCCTTTCAGGAGAATATGACATTGGAGAACGACTCCCTGCTATTTTAGAACTGTCAAATGAGGGATTCTTAAAAAGTAAAAAGAGATCAGGGACTTATGTAAGTAATCAAAATTAAAGATGATGTTGTCATTTTTCTTTCAAAACCAGGGGGCCACCATCAAATTTGATTTGTGTCCCCCTGACTTTTACTCTATGCCTATAACGAATTAAAAACATGAACTCATAAGTTGAATTTTTTTAATCTGTATTGTAAGCTCTGCCTGCTGATGCCAAGGATTTTTGCAGCCCTTGAGATATTATTATTATTTTTTGCAAGAACTTGTTGAACGTAGAATTTTTCAACCTCTGTCATCTTTTCTCGTAGTGTTTTAGTGCTTTCGGAGGGTTCACTCTCCTCTATAGAGGGCTCTTTCTCCCCCTGGTACCTATTTCTAAACCTTCCAGGCAGGTCCTGAATTGTGATCACTTCTTCCCCCATAATTAAATTCATCGTGCCTTCTATGGTATGTTCCAGTTCCCTGACATTTCCCGGCCATTCATGTTGTTGAAGCAACTGGTTGACTTCTTCACTGATCCCTTTTATATCCATATTAAATAAATGATTATATTTATTTATAAAACTCTGAGTCAACAGCGAAATGTCTTCCTTTCTTTTGCGAAGGGGTGGAATGAACAGCGTGACGACACTAAGTCGATAGTATAAGTCCTTTCTCAGCCGGTTGTTGGCAACGGCGTCAACGGGATCCTCGTTAATCGTAGCAATGATACGCACATCTACCTCTTTATCTTTCATATCTCCGACTCTTCTAATCGATTTATCCTGAATGACCCTTAACAGTTTGGCCTGAAGGGCAGGCTCTAAAGAGTTGACTTCGTCTAACAGCAGTGTACCTCCGTCCGCCTGTTCAAACAGGCCAGGTCGATCGATTGCCCCGGTGAAAGCTCCCTTTTTTGTACCAAACAATAAACTTTCCATTAAGCTGTCTGGAATGGCAGCACAGTTTTGAGAGATGAAAGGCGCCCTTGATCGGTCACTGCCGTTATGTATACTCTGAGCAAATAACTCTTTGCCTGTTCCTGTTTCCCCAACTACCAGCACAGATGATGACGTTCGTGTCGCTCTTTTTGCTTCATCCACTACCGTATTTATCAATTGACTTTGGCCGATAATTTGTTCAAAGGTAAATTTCCCATTTTGCTTATTGATCACGTTTTCTTTAATGACTCTTTCCAGTTGTGTCACGTCTTTCGCGATTTCAATAGCCCCGGTAATTTTCCCCTCCTCCTTAATAGGAAAGGAATTATTGATGGTGGTAATTTCTTTTCCTTTGTTATTAAAATAAGTTTGTTTCACGTTTTGGGTCGTTTTCCCCGTCTTTAATGCATTTACAAGGGTGCTGTTTTGGCTTTCGCTGAACTTAAAAACATCCAGTAGATCTTTGTCGAGCACATCTTCGCTCCCCATAGCTTCAATCTCCATCATTTTTTTGTTGTAAATGATAGTCTTTCCTTTGTCATTGATCACGTGAATCCCGACATCTACTTCATTTAGTAGATTTTCATATAATTGATTCATTCTATCTAATGATTGGTCATCTTTGGTGTTCATGTTAACCATCATATCCCGTCCTTATATGCTTGATAGGTTTATTTTAATAGAACGATAGCTTAACTGCAAAATAAATTGGCGTTTATTTCAACTATACTTGCAGACTTCGCAAAATTTTTTTGCATTTTTAGATTTTCGTTTTAATAAAACGCTTTCAGATCAAAGTTTATGAAGTTGGCATGAATGTTGCATTTAAAGTAGGTGAGAGCAAAAAAAGGAGGAGTAAGATGAATACAGCCATTAGAACAAATGAGGTTATAAGTCAAACGGCACAATATGGGGCAAATAACTATCACCCCCTTCCTATCGTTATATCAGAAGCTGAAGGGGTGTGGGTGAAGGATCCTGAAGGAAATACCTACATGGATATGTTAAGTGCCTATTCAGCAGTCAACCAGGGTCATAGACATCCTAAGATTATTGAAGCCTTAAAAGCACAGGCAGACCGGGTCACTTTGACTTCACGCGCCTTTCATAATGACCAGCTGGCACCATTTTACAAAAAAGTCTCCAAATTAACTGGCAAAGAAATGGTTCTTCCTATGAACACAGGGGCAGAAGCTGTTGAAACAGCTGTAAAAGCAGTACGCCGCTGGGGTTATGAAAAGAAAGGAGTGGCCGAAAACAAAGCTGAGATCATCGTTTGTGAAGGTAACTTTCACGGTAGAACGATGACGGCCGTGTCCTTATCATCTGAAGCAGAGGGTAAACGCAGTTACGGGCCTGTCCTGCCGGGAATAAAGCTGATTCCTTATGGTGATATCACGGCATTAAAAGAGGCGATCACACCAAATACAGTCGGATTTTTACTCGAACCGATCCAGGGGGAAGCAGGAATCGTCATGCCGCCGGAAGGGTTCCTGAAAGAAGCATTTGAACTGTGCAAGAACGAGAATGTTTTATTTGTGGCCGATGAAATTCAAGCAGGTTTAGCTCGCTCCGGTAAAATGTTTGCCTGTGACTGGGAAGACGTGAAGCCGGACATGTATATTCTAGGAAAGGCGCTTGGCGGCGGTGTTATGCCCATTTCATGCGTAGCAGCCAATGAAGATATTTTGGGTGTGTTCACGCCAGGGTCACACGGATCCACTTTCGGCGGGAATCCACTCGCAAGTGCTGTAGCAGTAGCCTCATTAGACGTGATTGAAGAGGAAAAATTAGCCGAACGTTCTCTCAGGCTCGGACAGTATTTTCAAGATAAATTAAAGGAAATTGATAATCCGGTCATTAAAGAAGTACGGGGAAAAGGTTTGTTCGTCGGCGTTGAATTACATGAACACGCACGTCCATACTGTGAAAAGCTCAAAGAAGAAGGTTTGCTTTGTAAAGAAACTCACGAAAACGTGATCCGGTTTGCGCCTCCCCTTGTGATTAAGGAAGAAGACCTTGAATGGGCCGTTGAGAAGATTACGAGGGTGCTATCCAAATAACCAATTTAACTTATAATCCCGCGGAGGTATAAAAAATGGCTGCGACAGATCTATCAAATGACCAACAGCAAAAACACATGCAGGAAGAAGAGTCGCTTGAACTCTTCGAATCGACACAGGTTGTTATCCAGGAGGCTCTCAGTCATTTAGGTTATCCAGGAGAAACCTTTGAACTATTGAAAGAGCCGATGAGAATGCTTACCGTCCGCATCCCTGTTCGGATGGACGATGGAAAAATAAAAATCTTCACCGGCTATCGTTCTCAACACAACGATGCGGTCGGTCCTACAAAAGGAGGCGTTCGATTTCATCCTGAGGTCAATGAAAAAGAAGTAAAGGCTTTATCGATGTGGATGAGCTTAAAATGCGGCATCGCTGATTTACCTTATGGCGGCGGAAAAGGCGGGATCATTTGTGATCCGAGAGAGATGTCTTTTCGAGAGATTGAAGGGGTAAGCCGCGGCTATGTCCGTGCCATCAGCCAGATCGTTGGACCGACAAAAGATATTCCGGCTCCCGATGTGTTTACCAATTCGCAGATCATGGCATGGATGATGGACGAATACAGTCGAATTCGTGAATTTGATTCCCCGGGTTTTATTACAGGGAAACCAGTAGTCCTGGGGGGTTCCCATGGTCGGGAATCCGCCACGGCAGGCGGTGTAACTATTTGCGTAGAAGAAGCCGCAAAGAAAATGGGCATTCAGTTAGAAGGCTCCCGAGTCGTTATTCAAGGATTTGGAAATGCCGGCAGTTTCCTGGCTAAATTTTTGCATGATGCGGGTGCAAAGGTCGTTGGCATTTCTGATGCTCATGGTGCCATATACAACGAAAACGGTCTCGACATTGACTATCTGCTCGACCGTCGTGATAGTTTCGGTATGGTTACCAATCTTTTTGAACATACGATCACAAATAAAGAACTTCTCGAAAAAGATTGTGATATTCTCGTGCCTGCTGCTGTTTCTAATCAAATTACTCTGGAAAATGCCAAAAATATAAAGGCGTCCATCGTCGTAGAAGCGGCAAATGGGCCGACCACCCTTGAAGCGACTAAAATCTTGAGTAAACGCGGGATTCTGCTTGTCCCTGATGTCCTAGCCAGTTCCGGTGGTGTAACGGTTTCCTATTTTGAATGGGTGCAGAACAATCAAGGTTACTACTGGACGGAAGAAGAAGTTTCAACAAAGCTGCGCCAGGTAATCGTAGATTCATTCGATAAGGTTTATTCGGCAGCCGACAAACACCAGGTCGACATGCGCTTAGCTGCTTATATTATCGGTGTTCGAAAGATGGCGGAAGCTTCTCGTTATCGTGGATGGGTGTAAGACTCGACGAATATAAATTTGTGTTCAACATCATCTTACAAAGGAGTGGG
Organism: Halobacillus sp. A5; assembly: GCF_024189315.1. Classification (GTDB taxonomy): domain Bacteria; phylum Bacillota; class Bacilli; order Bacillales; family Halobacillaceae; genus Halobacillus_A. The sequence goes on from NZ_JAIZEO010000003.1 coordinate 28,315, forward strand.
AAAGATGAAGGAAGTGCTTCAAGATGTTTATAGTCCTTGTGATGGAACCATTAAAGAAGTTTTTGTGGACCGTTCATCTTATGTGTATGAATGGGAACCTTTGTTGCTGATTGAAACAAAAGAACAAAAAGAAATAGAAGTATCTATAGGGGTAAGTGGAACCGTTACATCGGTGAAGTTTTCCCAGGGGCAGAGCGTTACTTCAAATTCGATTGTAACCACACTGTTAGATGACTTGGAAATAACCGGTAGTGACTAAAGGATCGGCTCTGAGGGGGGACTCTTATCACTCCCCCCTCCCACTATTCAATAGTCATTGTAAGTTAGCATCAGTAGAAATGAACACGCTTACAAAAAAGGGGGTTCTTCATGAACGATTCTGCCCAAAGGAAAGAACAATATTATTCACCAAGCCATGAAACTAAAGCATTAGAGCAGAGTAACACCCTGAATGTTCTAAAATTCATGATTCCTTCTCTGATTGGAATCCTCTTGTTCATGGTACCTTTACGTATCCAGGGAGAAATTACAATTCCAGTCGCTTTACTTGCGAACTGGGTCCAGAGCACGTTCGCCGGGGTGTTACCGGGTTTTATAACAGTCATTATTATGTTAACCGCTGGACTAACGGTGTTTACAAAGGCGTATAAACCAGCATGGATTCTTAACAGCCCTTTTTTAAGAGGACTATTTGATATATCCAGGGTGTGGGTTTGGGCAAGAATAGCAGCCGCGGTTTTTGTTGTCATCACCTTTTACGAAGTCGGTCCCGAGTCCATTTGGTCAGACGCGACAGGCGGCTTACTCTTTAACGATCTTATCCCCGCCTTATTCGCCGTGTTTCTATTTGCAGGTATACTCTTGCCGCTGCTGTTGGACTTCGGACTGCTTGAGTTATGTGGAGCTTTATTAACAAAAATTATGAAGCCCATTTTCACGTTACCCGGTCGATCTTCTATCGATTGTCTTGCTTCCTGGCTGGGAGACGGTACCATCGGAATACTTTTAACCAATAAACAGTACGAAGGTGGTTTTTATTCAAAGCGAGAAGCCGCAGTAATCGGGACAACCTTCTCCGTTGTATCCATCACATTCACGATTGTGGTGTTAACGTTAGTGGAGCTGCAGCACATGTTTTTCCAATACTATTTAACCATTATTGTAGCCGGACTAGCTGCTGCATTGATTTGTCCGCGCATTCCACCATTATCAAAAAAAGAAAATCAATACTATGAACAGGCTGACAACCAATATGATGAGAACATTCCGGACGATATCTCCTCATTCAAATGGGGTATTAATCAAGCCGTAGGAAAGGCCAAACATACTAGGTGGGCCAACGTTGTAAAGGGTGGAATGCAAAACGTTCTGGATATGTGGATGGGCGTGATTCCAATTGTTATGGCTATTGGAACATTGGCGTTAATCGTCGCCGAATATACACCATTATTTGAGTGGATTGGCGCGCCGTTTATCCCTCTTCTTCAACTGATGCAGGTTCCTGAGGCTGCCGCTGCAGCACCATCCATGGTCGTTGGGTTCGCGGATATGTTTCTGCCGGCAGTGTTAGGAAGTGGTATTGAAAGTCCATTAACAAGGTTTGTGATCGCCTGCGTATCGGTGACGCAATTGATTTACATGTCTGAGGTAGGGGGACTGTTACTTGGTTCGAAGCTCCCCGTTACGTTTATGGATCTGGTCATCATCTTCCTTGAGCGTACGCTGATTACCCTGCCAATTGTTGTTCTTATGGCACATTTATTCTTTTAACTTGAAAACTGGATCCGAATTGGAGGAAGTGTTTTTTTAAAAGCGGTACTTTTAAGTTTCCTCTATGACTTTAGTAATATATATAAATACCAGATAGCCAAGGATAACTAATAGTAAAAATTAATAGTAAATGAGATGGAGATATCGGAAAACACTGCCCAAAAGCTATATTAATACTGAAAAGAAAATTCTTAGAGAATCCTATTTATAAGGGAGGCAGTTTTGGCTGTCTTCTTTTTTATTTTGTGAGGAGATCTTACGACGCTGGGAGAATCAGCAGGTGCAGTCGTTAGACGATGTCCGGCGGATCGAGAAACAGAAGGCGCGGTCATTGCAGAGGAAGCAGGAGAAGGAAGATCGGCCGTCCATGTTAAGCCGAATGTTTGAAAACCGTTGAAAAAACCACCTTCGAAATCACATTTTTAAATGTACTAATTCGAGAGATGGTGTATTGTCGATCGGTTCATTAGCTTATTTATTATTAAGGTTTATGATGGTTAATTACCAACGTATAATTCTTCAACTGTGTGAGTACCTGTACCATTTACTCGTATAACAAACGTAGTTCTATAATTAATCAGTGCGGCATTATATGGTCTAAATGATCCGTAACTTCCTACTTGATGAACTGAGTTCATTTGAAGTTGTTGAGTCCGTCTTATGGTATAAGGCTCCTGTTGGGATACATTATCGATTTTCGTTGTTGCACTATCATAGGTCCAATCGATAGTTAGTCGGTGAGAAAAACTGTTTAATGCTCCCATTAGGTTATGTAACGTAGCTTCAAATTCCCCAGTTGAGTAATCTGATGACATTATACTTACTTGGTCAAGTTGATTTTCACTTGTAGTTATCTTACCTGCTTGTCCAGTATTTATATTGACGTGAAGTGGTTCGTCACTATAGCTAAGTTCTCTTTTTACTACAAAATTTTCTACACCATTTTTAAGACGTTCATTTAGTTATGTTGTAAAAACAAAGGGGGCCTTTCTAACTATAGAAGGCCCCTTTTCTAGAGCTATTTAATTAACAAGCTGTTTGTTTTGAAAGTGAGTATAAGCTGTAAAGTCTAATGTTTGAACGTCATAATAGTATTTCAAAGCAATCATCGCCCCGCCCAGGGAGCAGGCATCTTTCCCTAAAATAGAAGAAGTGATTTTATCATAATTGTTCATTCTTGACGTTAAACGATCGGTTAGTTCATCGATTAGGCTTTGGTTATTATTCAACAGATGTCCGTTAATAATGATCGTTTCGGGGTTGAAAATGTTAATAATATTATTTAAACCTACTGCCATGTAATCAAAGAAACTTTCCATTAGTCTTGGATAGTGTTTGGTAATATGCTCTACATTTTCTTCATCTATTTCCCTCAGTTTCAACCCTTCAGCTTCCAGTTCATGAAGCAGTGCTTTTTCTGAAGCATACAGTTCCCAGCACCCCTTGTTCCCGCAAGGACATTCGCGGCCATGCTTCTCTACAATCATGTGGCCGATTTCACCGGCAAATCCTTGAAATCCTCGATATATCTCACTATCTTTTAAAATACCCAGTCCAATCCCTGAATACATAGTAATGCAAAAAAGATCGGAGACCGAAGATGTATACACCTGCTCAGCATAGGCGCAAAGGTTGGCGTTATTATCAATGAATACCGGTACTTCAAAAGTATTTTCCAGTTCTTGTTTAATTTGTAGGTTCGATAAGTCCATTTTAGGTGTGAAAATAATGTCATCGCTTCTGGCGACTATGCCGTGAATTCCTACTCCAATTCCAATAAGACCGATCGCGTCATATTGCTCATTGAATGTTTGAATGAGGTCTCTAACGGTCTTGTTGATAAGCTCCATCGCTTTAGAGGGCGTGTTATTTTTATTGTTTAACCTTAGAGAATGAATTGAATGTCCCAGAAGATCGGTCACTTGGATTTGTATGGAATTTTCATCAAAATCGATTCCTATGCTGTAACCAGCCTTCCCGTTTATTTCTAAAAGGATAGGTTTTCTGCCTCTGTTACTCGTTACTCCTGCTTGTTTTTCGATGATTAAGTTCTCTTTCATCATTTGCAGGACTTGAGCTGAAACCGTAGATTTATTTAAACCCGTGAGGCGGGCCAGGTCACTTCTTGATATCGATCGATATTTAATGATGTTCTCTATTAGTATTCTGCGATTTAACGTCTTAATGTAGGCAGAATCTCCTGTACTCATATAAAATAATCCCCTTTCACAAAATTGGCACTTGAAAGTAAAAGCGCTTTCATTTATTATAATATTAATTATTTGTTGGGTAAACAAACAAATTATTTTGAAAAGGCTTAATTTTGAAAGGAGAGGAAAGGAATGAATAAAAAAGTAGTTGGTTTATTGGTGTTAGCGTTTAGTTTGGTGCTGCTTGCAGGGTGTAATTCAGGGGATACGAGTGGAGAAAGCGGTGAGGGAGAATCAGGAGAAGAATTGCGGTTGGCACATAACTTAGGAGAGGATCATCCCGTTCATGCCGGCCTGCAGCGGTTTGCGGATAATGTTGAAGAAAATACAAATGGAAAAGTGAAAGTAAAGATTTTTGCTAATGGAGTATTAGGGGATGAAAAGGAAGTACTTGAACAATTGCAAAGCGGTGGAATTGATATGACGAAGGTAAGTGCAGGGGCTTTGGAAAGCTTTTCAAAAGATTATCAAGTGTTCTCGGTGCCCTACATTTTTGAGAGTGAAGATCATTTTAGCAATGTAATGGAGTCTGATACTGTTGACGAAATCTATCAATCTACTGAAGATAAAGGATTTATCGGACTGACTTATTTTGATTCGGGAGCCAGAAGTTTCTACACAAAGGATACTGCAATTGAAACTCCGGAAGATTTAAATGGTAAGAAAATCCGTGTCATGGATAGCTCGACAGCTACTCGAATGGTTGAACTGTTAGGCGGGACTCCTACTCCAATGCCTTATGGTGAAATATACACAGGGTTGCAGCAAGGAGTAATTGACGGAGCAGAAAGCAACCCTACGGCTTTAACCACCGGGAAGCATGGGGAAGTTGCCAAGAATTTCTCTGTTAACGAACATACCATCATTCCAGATATCCTGGTTGTCAGCCAAGCCACTTGGGACAAGCTTTCTGATGAGCAAAAAGAAGCTGTACAGAGTGCAGCAGAAGATGCCACTCAGCACCAAGTAGAATTATGGGATGAGGCTACAGAAGAAGCCATTAGTGAAGCCGAAGACATGGGAGTGGAATTTAACGAAGTGGATAAAGATCCATTTATAGAAGCGGTGCAGCCGATGCATGAGGAATTTATGGAAGATGAGAGAATGGGAGAAATTATGGAGAATTTTAAAGATGCTAAATAATTGGGATAGAAGGTGCTCTCTTTTTGAGTACCTTCTATCATGTAAAGAATCCTGTGATGCTAAACAAGGGATGACGAATGAGAGGTAAGGGATCTAGAAACTGGAAGGCGACTAATCCATTAAAACATTGGGTGAAGGAGGAAAAAAATGATCAGTAGAATTAAAGGGATATTGGATCGAACCATTCTTTCTGTGGCAGCTTTGTTTACTTTAATGTTATTTTTAGGAGCGATCTGGCAGGTGATCAGCCGTTATTTTCTTAACGCACCGAGTACTTTTACAGAAGAACTGCTCCGATTTTTACTCGTATGGACGTCCATCCTTGGGGCCACTTATGCCTTTGGGTCTAATCAGCATCTGGCGATCACATTCTTAAAAAATAAGTTCAAAGGAAAAAACAAACTGGTGGTTAGAATCATCAATGACATTTTTATTCTGGGATTTGCCTATTTAATTATGATTAGAGGCGGCATGGAGGTAGTAAATGTGACGATGGGACAACTCACACCAATCTTAGGGATTCCAATGGGAGTTGTTTATTCGATTCTCCCTATTTCTGGTGTCCTCGTCATCATATATAAGCTATTACTTCTGCCTGAATATAAACAGGAAATGGCAGTAGAGGAGGCGTAGAAAATGGATTTAGCACTTCATGCGGCATTGATTTTATTTGGGGGATTCTTTCTATTACTAGCCATCGGAGTTCCTATCTCAGTAGGAATCGGAATTGCTTCATTTATTACTGCGTTAACATTTGTTCCGATGGATGTAGCTATATTTACAGCGGCCCAAAAAATGGTACAGGGCATTAACAGCTTTGCTTTGCTCGCCGTCATCTTCTTTATTCTATCCGGAAGTATAATGAACAACGGTGGTATTGCCATTCGTTTGATTAATCTTGCCAAATTACTGGGAGGACGGCTTCCAGGTTCACTGGCCCACACCAATGTGGTAGGAAACATGCTGTTTGGCTCGATCTCTGGATCAGCTGTAGCTTCAGCGGCAGCCATCGGTAAAGTAATGACTCCTCTTCAAGAGAAAGAAGGCTATGACAAGTCTTATTCGGCGGCTGTTAATATCGCTTCATCACCAGCAGGATTACTTATTCCACCAAGTGGTGTGTTAATACTTTATTCTCTAGTAAGCGGAGGAACTTCGATATCTGCTCTGTTTATGGCCGGCTATCTGCCTGGATTACTTATGGGGCTTGCGGTAATGATAGTTGCTTATTTTATCGCAAAAAAACAAGACTACCCTATTGCTGAACGGCCGACTGTTTCGGAAGGCTTTAAAATCGTGCTGGATGCGATCCCAAGTCTCCTAATGATCGTGGTGGTGATTGGTGGAATAGTCGCTGGGATCTTTACCGCCACAGAAGGAGCGGCGGTGGCTGTTCTTTACTCGATCGTTCTATCGGCCATTTACCGAGAAATCAAGCTGGCTCACATTCCGGAAATTTTAAAAGAGACGGTGGTCATGACAGGGATTGTTCTCTTTCTAGTCGGGGCTTCATCGATCATGTCATGGGTCATGGCCTATACCGGCATTCCGCTAGCTATTAGTGACCTGCTGTTGACAGCCTCAGAAAACCCGATCGTTATTCTGTTAATCATGAACCTCCTCCTACTAATTGTAGGCACGTTCATGGATCTGACGCCGGCTGTATTAATTTTTACTCCAATCTTTCTGCCGATTGCGACAGAGCTTGGGATAGACCCTGTCCACTTCGGTATTATCCTGGTTTTCAACCTTTGTATCGGTATCATGACACCACCCGTAGGGAGCAGTTTGTTTGTTGGGTGCAGTGTCGCAAATGTCTCGATTGAATCTGTCCTTCGTCCGCTGACCAAAATTTTTATCGCCCTGATCGCTGCACTCTTACTGGTCACCTTTATACCATCTATTAGTCTATCTATTCCAAAATTACTGGATCTCATGTAAACAAGGGAGGGTTACTGCTGTGATAAAAAAACTAAAGTTTCAACTTGTTCATAACGAAAATAACCGGCTTGAATTTACGTCGGAGTCGGAAAAAGTAGAAATTTATGTATTGGAAGAAGATATTTTTCGAGTATTTATGCCTTTTGATAAAGAAAATAGATTGGAAAAAACATGGACGATTGCTCCCGGGATGGAGGATGTTCCTTTTGAGGGCAGAGATCGATTTGATATAAGCCCTTTTCAGTTGCCTGCGTACACGGTGGAGGAAAGTGAAGAAAAAGTAGAGGTGTATACCGGGAAATTAAAAGCAGTGATCTGGCTGAATGGTTTTTATATAGACTGGTCTATGAAATCTAACGGCTCCTGGGTCAAGGTTGCAGGTGACCGAAAGACCCAGAGCTATAACTTTAATCAGAGCTTAGGCGAATCCGTCTGCCATTATATGGAGAGAGACCGTAGTGAAAAGTATTATGGTTTAGGAGAAAAAGGCGGACTGATGGACAGACATCATAAAAGGTATCAAATGAGAACGATAGATGCGATGGGATATGATGCAGAAACAACCGATCCTTTATATAAACATATTCCATTTTATCTAGTCTATCAGCCGGAGTTGGAGGCTTCTTACGGGATTTTCTATGACAATTATTCAGACAGTATTTTCGATATGGGAGCTGAATTGGATAATTATCATGGGTTTTACCGTTACTACCAGGCTGAAAAAGGAGACATGGATTATTATTTCATCCTCGGGCCTAAGATCAGTCAGGTCGTTGAACGTTACACATGGATGACAGGGAAAACGATACTGCCGCCGAAGTGGAGCCTTGGTTACTCAGGCTCTACGATGACCTATACGGACGCACCGGATGCCCAACAGCAGTTGAAAAAGTTTGTAGAGGACTGCTGTGCGTTTGATATCCCGTGTGATTCCTTCCAGTTATCCTCGGGCTATACATCGATAGGCGATAAACGCTATGTATTTAATTGGAATCATTCAAAAGTACCGGAGCCAGTAGAGATGAACAAGCATTTTCACGAAAACGGCATCCGTGTATGTGCCAATATCAAACCATGTCTTTTGGATGATCACCCGGAGTATGAGGATTTGAAAGAACAAGGACTGTTCATAAAAAACGAAGATGGAAGTCCGGAAATCTCGCAATTTTGGGATGCGATCGGCTCATACGTAGATTTTACCAACCCACATACCATTCAGTGGTGGAAGGATCGGATTAAAGAAACCCTCTTATCCTATGGAATCGATTCTACATGGAATGATAATAACGAATACGAGATTTGGGATGAACGAGCTACTGCAGAGAACTTCGGCCGCCCATTATCCATTCAATACGTAAAGCCGATCCAGACTCTGCTTATGATGAAAGCTTCGTTTGAAGCCCAGCAGGAATATGAGCAGCAGAAACGACCTTATCTTATCTCTCGTTCCGGCGGACCAGGAATGCATCGATATGTGCAAACATGGTCAGGAGATAACTTTACCGAATGGAAAACAATTCGGTATAACTTGAAAATGGGCTTAAGCTTAAGTCTTTCCGGCATCTATAACTTCGGACATGATATCGGAGGATTTGCCGGCAAGGCGCCTGAACCGGAACTTTTCATCCGCTGGATTCAAAATGGAATCTTTCATCCTCGATTTACAATTCACTCCTGGAATGAAGATAAAACTGTTAACGTGCCATGGATGTATCCCGAGCATATGAAAATTGTTAGAAACCTAATGAAAGAAAGAGTCAAATGGATTCCTTACTTTTATCACTTATTGTATGAGGCCCATGAAAACTACCAGCCGATTTTAGCGCCGACATTCTATCATTTTCAGGATGATGAAAGGACATTTCAGGAAAATGATGAATTCATGGTGGGGAAAGACTTGCTGATTGCTTCGGTTATGGATAAAGGTCATACTCAGCGGGAGCTTTATCTGCCGGAGAATCAAAACGGGTGGTATGACGTGGAGACGGAAGACTGGTACAAAGGCGGCCGGGCAATTAAAGTCGAGGCCCCGCTTGAAAGGATACCTAAATTCGCTCAGGCAGGATCTGTTTTCCCGATTCGTGATGGGGAGATAACGTTTGAGCAGAAAGAAGATACAGAAAGAGGGCTCCTCGTTTTCCCTTTTCAAGGAGAAGGAAGGACGAGAAAGACGTTCTATGAAGACGATGGCGTCACCCTGGATTATAAAGAGGGCATCGTGACCTGGCTTGAGATTGTCATGAACACAACCGAGGAAACTATTGAATTAGCCATTAAAGTAAACGGAGACTACAAGCTTCCTTACTCCTCCCTGAACGTCCATTTTCCAGAGCGTGAAAAACGGACCATTGTTGTAAATGACAAGGAGATCGACCAGACCTCCTGCGAGCTTGAGCTATAGCATTTAAGAGAAAGGCGGGATAGACAATGAAAACCTTCATCACGGATGACTTTCTGTTACACAATGAGTATGCTCGTGAATTATATCATGAGCATGCTAAAGATTTGCCTGTAATCGACTATCATAATCATCTGCCACCTAATGAAATCGAGCAAGATCGAAAGTTTGAGAATATCACCCAAATTTGGCTGGAAGGCGATCACTATAAATGGCGGCTGCTTCGGGCTAATGGAATAGACGAAAAATATATAACAGGTAATGCATCAGATAAAGAGAAGTTTATGGCTTGGGCACAAACCGTACCAAACACAATGGGCAATCCTTTATATCATTGGACCCATATGGAACTGCTTCGCTATTTTGGTATCGAAGAGTTACTTGATGAAGAAAACGCAGAGAATATTTGGAATAGAGCCAATGAACGATTACAGGACCCACGCATGTCAACTAGAAACCTGCTGGTAGATAGCAGAGTAGATTTTGTTGGTACGACGGATGACCCTGTGGATGATCTCAAGTTCCATCAATCGATTGCCAGCTCAGAATTATCTACGATGGTCGCCCCTTCCTTTCGCCCAGATCAGGGGCTGGATATAGCTAATCATGAAAAGTTCAGGAGATGGGTAGAAAAGTTAGGCGCAGCTGCAGGAAGAGAAGTTGATCGATATTCCACTTTTCTTGAAGCTTTATCCAACCGGGTTGATTATTTTGATGAGCTGGGGTGCCGTGCCTCAGATCATGGCATTACTGCAATGTTTTATGAACCGGCAACGGAGCAAGAGGCTGGAGAAATTTTTGAAAGAGGCTTAAACGGAGATGCTCTTTCTCTAAAAGAAGAACACCAATTTAAAACATGTACGCTGCAGTACCTTGCTGAAAGGTACAAGGAAAAGAATTGGGCGATGCAGTTTCACATTGGGCCGATGCGCAACAATAATACGAAAATGTACGAGAAGATCGGACCTGACAGCGGCTTTGATTCCATGGGAGATCAGCTATTAGCCGAGCCATTATCCAAATTTCTTGATTCCCTGGAAAAACGGGACGGGCTTCCAAAGACGATTTTATACTGTCTGAACCCTCGGGATAATTATATTTTAGCAACGATGGCTGGAAACTTTCAGGATAACAGTATTCCAGGAAAGGTGCAGTTTGGAACGGCCTGGTGGTATAACGATCATATTGATGGTATGGAAAACCAGATGAGCATCCTTGCCAATGTCGGATTGATCAAACATTTCTTAGGCATGCTGACAGATTCGAGGTCGTTCTTATCCTTTTCAAGGCACGAGTATTTCAGAAGAATACTATGTAATTTGATGGGAAGCTGGGCAGAAAGAGGCACAATACCTGCGGATATGAAGCTGATGGGAAGATATATTGAGGATATTTCTTATTATAACGCTAAACGATACTTTGATTTGTAACGGAGGTGGATGGTGTGGAAATGAGTTTCCGCTGGTATGGTGATGATGATCCAGTGACATTGGAGAATATCAGACAAATCCCTGGAATGAAGGGGATCGTATCAGCTATCTATGATATTCCGGCTGGGGAAGTATGGCCGTATGAAAAAATCGTAGAATTAAAGAACAAAGTTGAAAGCAAGGAGCTGCGTTTAAACGTTATCGAGAGTGTACCTGTCCATGAAGATATAAAAATGGGTCTGGAAACCCGTATGAAATGGATAGAAAACTATAAACAGACATTGAGAAACCTCGCTAAAGCTGATATACGGACAGTCTGCTATAATTTCATGCCGGTCTTTGACTGGACACGCTCAGCTCTAGATGCCCCTTTAGAAGATGGTTCCCATTCTCTTTTGTATGATGAGGAGAAAATAAAACACCTTGATCCTTTAAGCGGTGAACTGGAGCTTCCTGGCTGGGATTTATCTTACCAGACAGAAGATTTAAGGAAAGTGATCGAGAAGTATCAGTCGATTACTGAAGAAGACTTAATGGATCATTTGATTTTTTTCTTAAAAGAAGTAATTCCTGTGGCGGAAGAAGAAAATGTACGATTGGCGATTCATCCAGATGACCCGCCATGGTCCATATTCGGACTACCGCGCGTCATGATTAATGAGGAAAATGTGGTTCGTATGCTGAAGGAAGTTGACAGCACGCATAACGGTCTTACCTTTTGTACAGGATCCTATGGAGCAAACCCTGATAATGATTTATTCTCAATGATTGAAGCGGCAAAAGGCCGCATTCACTTTGTTCATGCGAGAAATATTACATGGACGGGGACGAAATCATTTCAGGAAACCTCTCATTTAACGAGTGATGGATCTGTAGATATGGTGAATGTAATGAAAAAGCTGAAAGAGGCAGGGTTTAAGGGTCCTATTCGCCCGGATCACGGCCGAATGATCTGGGGAGAAGAAGGAAGGCCGGGGTACGGCCTTTATGACCGTGCTCTTGGAGCCGCCTATTTGAACGGAATTCTCGACACTTTGACTATAGCGAAGGAGGGATGAATAGATGGAGCAACTACCTTTTAATGTAAATCTAGCAAATAAAGTAGCTGTTGTGACGGGAGGAAGCGGAGTTCTGGGGGCTGTGATGTCTGAAGCGCTAGCGAAAGCCGGGGCCAAAGTGGTCATCCTGGCCCGGAACAAGGAAAAAATAAATACAGTAGTAGAAAAGATCAAGAAAACGGGCGGTGAAGCTTATGGCTATAGCGTAGACGTCCTAAATAAGGAAGAGTTGGAAAAGGTCCAGGAAAACATTCGGGAAAACATTGGGCCTTGTTCGATTCTTATTAATGGAGCAGGAGGAAATCATCCACAGGCTACGACCTCCCAAGAGTACATTTTTCCTGAAGAAGACCTTAGAGAGGGAAACACCTTTTTCGATCTTGAAAAGGATGCCATCAATGGAACATTCAATATGAATTTCCTCGGAACCCTTCTGCCTTCCCAAGTCTTTGGTAAGGATCTGCTCGACCAGAAAGGAGCAGTAGTCGTCAATATCTCTTCCATGAATGCGTTCCGGCCGCTTACGAAAATACCCGCATACAGCGGGGCCAAAGCAGCCGTCAGTAATTTTACACAATGGCTCGCTGTTCACTTTTCCAAAGTCGGCATACGCGTCAATGCCATAGCTCCAGGGTTTTTCCTGACCGAACAAAATAGAGGGTTATTAATTCAGGAGAATGGAGAATTTAGTGAGAGGGCGAATAAAATATTATCCCAGACACCAGACGGAAGATTTGGAGAACCAGAAGAGCTCGTGGGAACCTTACTCTGGTTAGTTAATGAAGAAGCTTCCAGGTTTGTAAATGGGGTTGTCATTCCTGTAGATGGTGGTTTTTCTGCTTATTCAGGAGTGTAGAAGGATAATGTAAGAAGTTCGTTTTTCCAATGAGAACCCGAATAACTGGTACAACAAAGCGGCCTGTTCTTCGGGTTCTTGTTGTTTCTGGGATAAGGATTCTAAATCTTTTATACAAAAGAAATTAAAGCCACATGAGGAAACGGTACATACAGATCGTTCCCAGCACCATGGTTAGCCTCTTTTAAAAAGGGAGGCTTTTATGCGTAGTGCTATTTATGATTCTTTGATAACTGTTTAATACTTTATCCAGTTGTTGAGACACACGTAAAATCCTTTGTCCCGTAGGGTTTCTTCTGTATTCCTCATGCATCTTGTTACGTAAGAATTCAATTTGCACTTTAAGCTCCCTGGCATTATTCATGTAACCATCCTTATAAAAATTTTTATGTCGGGTTGGAAAAACACACTTAAAAAATATAATAAATAACATAAATTCAAGAAAATTTTAATAAAATTTACACTAATTTTACAATTTAAGTTCCTGATTTATACTTCTTGAATCATATATGCTGGGTTCATCACATCTAACACATCTCATACTCTATTAGGGCGGATTTTGAGGGGATGTTCATTAAATGGAGCTAGTAAACCTCCAATAATATATTAAAAAAAGATCATGTCGGTTTGACCGTTATAGAATTGTATAGTATTCTACAAAAAAATATAAAAGTCATCACCGCTAGGGGAGCTTTATGCTGAGAGAAGAAATTTCGACCCTTTGAACCTGATCTAGTTTGGACTAGCGTAGGGAAGTGGAGTGAATCTATTAGTCGTTGAATCTTTAATGTTATCTTTCTTCCTATATAGAAGTCACCCCACGTCAGGGGTGGCTTTTTTGTATGGTAGGAGGATTTAGAAATGGTACATGAAGAAAAGGATGAGCATTTGACGGTGGGGGTTGAAGAAAAACTGTCACCGGCAAAAGGTTTCCTCTATGGGTTGCAGCACGTATTTGTTTCGAATGTCTGGCTTGATCCGATTTACGTGGCGGCTTTAATTGGTTTACCACTTGGATTATCGGCAAATATGGTGAATGCTATTTTTATTGCTGCTGGCCTGGTCACTCTCGTTCAGGCGACCAGGTTTGTTCGTCTGCCTGTGGTTCAAGGTCCATCGGCAGCTTTTGACGCTTTAATGATTAGTGCTGGTAAATCACAGAATTTAGGTGCTGCAGGCGGCGCTATTATTGTAAGTGCATTGATTGTATTCTTGCTGGCGATTACTGGTTTGTTAAGCCGGTTGAGGTCGTTCTTTACCCCGGTCGTTACAGGGACCGTGATTTTTATTGTTGGGGTTGCGCTTTCTGGGTTCACTTTAGAGTTGTTTTTGGGAGGAGCACCTGGTTCAGAGACGTTTCTTGACGGCGCCTTACTTACGATGTCGATCACTTCGGCACTCATCGTCCTTTTGTTATCTGTATTTGGGAGAGGAAAGCTGCGCTCTTTTTCATTTTTAATTGCGCTTGTTATTGGAGATTTTATCGCACTGCTTTTTGGGAATATTGATTTTTCTACGGTAGCTGAGAGCAGCTGGTTCGGTTTACCGCAATTTCTTCCCTATGGGGAGCTGACGTTTGACTGGATTACATTCAGTGCATTCTTTTTTGCTTACATCGTGGCGGTGATTGAAGCCATGGGGGTCTACCATGCCGCTTCTGAAATGGTTGATGTTAAATTGGATGATCGACGAATTCGCGGGGGATTTGCCGGCGAGTCGTTAGGTTCGCTGGCTTCTACCTTAATCGGAGGATTCCCGACTACTGCCTACGGTCAAAATGTGGGTTTATTGCGTTTAACGGGCGTAGGGTCGCGTCACGCTGTAAAAGTAGCTGCCCTCATTTTCCTTATTCTCGGTTTCGTGCCAAAAGCGGGCGCATTGTTGGCTGTCACTCCTCATGCTGTGGTCGGGGGGATCTTTTTACCGGCAGCCGCCTCCCTTATTTTCACGGGACTCAATATTTTAGGAGGGATGAAGAAAACAGACGCGAACTTTATGATCGCCGGAATCTCTATTTTACTAGCCATTGCCTTGCCGGACTTTTTTGAAGAGACGGAAGGCTGGCTCGGGGATTTGCTCGGTAACACTATTTTAGTCGGCGGTATATGTGCGGTGCTATTACAACTAATACTGGTTCAGCTTCCAGGCTGGCTCAGTTTAAAAAAGGAGTAGAAAAAACAATGAGACAGCAGACGAAACAGATGATTGAGCAGCTTCTTTCTTTTATTATATATCGAGGTTCGACGGGGAAAGATTTTCAGGAGTTGGCACTCACTTTATTTTCCTACCAATTCGAACACAACCTTCCCTATAAAAAGTATTGTCAAAAAAGGAGAAAAACCCCGTTGACGGTCAAGCACTGGCAGGAGATCCCTGCCATGCCGATCCAGGCATTTAAGGAACTGCCTTTAGCCTGTGAGTCAACAAGAACCCCTGAAGCTGTATTTTTGACTAGTGGAACGACAAATGCTGAGAAACGAGGGCAGAACATTCATCCTGCTTTAGCCGTGTGGGATGGATCCATGATGACGGCTTTTAAACAATTTGTCTTGCCGGAACAACAAACCGCCGCCATTTATGTGCTTTCTCCTGCGGAAGATTTGAATCAACACTCTTCTTTATCGCGATATTTAACAAACGCCGTCAAGCATTTCGGCACAGAAGACAGCCGATTTTTCTTTAAAGAAAAGGGACTTGATATGGAGGCTTTAACGACTGCTTTAAAAGTGAAGGAAAGCAGACGAGAACCTGTTTTACTGATGGGTGCCTCATCTGCTTATGTTCACTTTATAGACTATTGTACGGAGCGTGATCTTACCTTCCACCTCGCAGAAGGCAGCCGGATATTTGATACCGGCGGATTTAAAAGGCAGTCCCGAGAGCTGTCCCGGGAAGAATTGTACGAATCTTTTTCCAGGGTATTTGACGTTGGTCCAAACAGCTTTATTAACATGTACGGGATGACAGAATTAAGTTCACAGATTTACGAAGTGACCGCTCAGTCTCCGAGATTCGAGAAGGTAAACCCGGATTGGGTGAAGACACTTGTGCTGGATCCAGAGACCTTACGTCCCGTAAAAGCCGGGGAAGTTGGCGTGCTGGCTCATTACGACTTAGCGAATTGGAATTCCTGTATGGCTGTCTTAACTGAGGATATGGGTTTCGAAACAGAGAATGGCTTTGTCCTTCTCGGCCGGGTGGAGGGTTCAGAAGCACGCGGCTGCTCCATTGCAGTGGATGAGCTTATGAGAGCAAACGGAAAGTAGGGATCCCTGATGCGCAATGAACAACAAGAGATCGAGGCTTATTTCATTCCTGATACGATTCAACTGACGTCATTTACTACGCGGGAATTGGAGTCGAAGCAAGGGAAGTTGATTTTAAAATACCCGGTCCTTTCAGGAGAAGATATTCAATGCATTACAGAGACCATAAAGGCTAATCAGAAAAATTATCTGGACAAGCTCCAGACTACTGAAGTAATCGACCTGGTGGACGCAGCAGTCCAGAAATGGCTGGATCCTGATTATCATTGGAGGCAATTAGCAGAGACATGGCTTCCTGTGATCACAGGCTATGATGCTGAAATGATCCGGCTAGAGTTAAAACGATTCCTGCGCACCTTTCGTAAAAAAGAACTGCTTCGTTTTTTAGTAGAAGAGTTTGACGACCCGGCTGTACTCGATGATTTTCGTCCCAGGAAAAAGGGAGGTCTCAGCAAAGCCTATGGTCCCGATCTTATCCTGCACTTTTTTTCAGGAAACGTACCAGGACTCCCGGTTTGGAATTTGGTCATGGGGTTGCTTGTTAAATCGGGGCAGCTTGGAAAAACTTCCTCTTCAGAGCCGCTCCTGCCTGTATTATTTGCTAAGTCCCTGGAAGAAGTGGATCCTGAGCTGGCAAAGACATTAGCAGTGCTGCCATGGAAAGGGGGAGAAGATCAGCTTGAACACCCAGCCATACAAGCAGCCGAGGCTGTGGTGGCCTACGGCTCAAGTGAATCAGTAGAAAATATAAGGAAGGGGGTTCCTGCTCACAAGCGGTTTTTAAGCTATGGACATAAAATCAGTTTCGCGATGGTCGGCAAGGAAGCCCTGACACTGGATCTCTGCAGGGAGTCCGTCCACAGCCTGGCGGAAGATGTTTCCGTCTATGATCAGCAGGGATGTGTATCTCCTCAAATCATTTATGTAGAACAAGGGGGAAGCGTGAGCCCGAGAGAATTTGCTCAGCTCTTAGCTAATGAAATGGATCATTATAATCGTAAGAAACCAAGAGGCCCCCTCCTTGAAAGTGAAGCTTTAGCCATTCAGTCTTTTCGCAGTCAACATGAATTTCAAATCGAAAGTAGTGTGTATGGCCATCCTGACGATACCAGCTGGACTGTGGTTTATCATCCAGAACCTGATTTTGAACCCTCCCCTTTAAATCGAACTGTTCATGTGTTTAGCTGTACTCACTTAGAGCAGGTTTATCCTAAGCTGTCTAGTTATCGTCAATATTTACAAACAGCCGGTGTGGCTGTTGGGCCAGACCGATTATTTAAGCTGTCTGAAGACCTGGGGAAAGCGGGGGTCAGCCGGGTTTGTGCCGTAGGGAAGATGGCGCAGGCTCCTTCTGGCTGGCACCATGACGGACAGTTCAATTTATTAAACCTCATCCGCTGGACAGATATTGAAACGAGTGCGGAACAACACGCCGAACAGTATGATGAAGATTCAGAATAGGAGGTATGAAAAATGGATTTGAAAGGAAAAATTACTTTAGTAACTGGCGCCAGTCGGGGGATTGGGGCTGAAATTGCAAAAGCTTTTGGAGAGGAAGGGGCATTCGTTATCGTCAATTACCTTCAAAATGAAGCAAAAGCAGCGACAGTCGTTGACCATATTGAAAACCAGGGCGGGGAATCAACAGCCATGCAGGCGGATGTGACCGACGAGCAATCAGTTCAAGACATGGTCGCAAAAATAGTCGATTCATTTGGCGCCATTGACGTCATCGTCAATAATGCCCTGCCTTCTTACACCTTCAACCCGAAAAAGCGAAAAGCCGCATGGGACATGAAGTGGGAAGACTATCAGAAACAAATCGAAGGGAGCATAGGTGGAGCTTTCAATGTGTGTAAAGCGGTGATGCCATATATGAAAGAACAAAATGGCGGACGAATGATCAACCTGCTAACGAACTTAATCGATCTTCCATTAGTCCCTTACCACGACTATACGACAGCAAAAGCAGGGCTGCTCGGATACAGCCGCAACCTCGCAGTCGATTTAGGTCCGTTTGGGATAACAGTGAACTGTGTAGCACCAGGTTTGACGTACCCTACAGATTCTAGTCTGGAAACAAAAGAAGACGTACGGGAGGAAATTGCCCGTCTTACACCGATGGGGAAAGTCGCTTCACCAGAAGACATTACCGGAAGTGTCCTGTTTTTTGCTTCCGACTGGGCATCGTTTATTACCGGGCAGTGCATTCATGTAGATGGCGGATTAGTAATGAAATAGTGAAACAGGAACACCCGAAAAGTCCCCTTCACCAAGCAGTCACGCCTGGGAAGGGGTTTTTACTTATTCCTGTTGGAGAGCTCCTTCTTAGCAGTAATTCTGGCTTGAGAAATTTTTTCCTAAAACGTTTATACTGTAGTCCAGGCTGTGGAACTATTAAACTATCAAATCCCCCCTCCTAAAGAGAGCGCGGGGGAAGGAAGGCGGAATAAGTATGATGTGGTTTTTCCTGGCAATATTTGCACTGTTAGCTGGCATGGCCCTGCCCACACAATTTAGTATCAACGCGGTTTTACGTTCACATGTGGTTAGTCCCTATTTAGCCTCGTTGATCTCTTTTTTTATTGGGACGATTGTGTTGGTCGTGGTTACACTATCTCTTGATAAAGGATTAAAGATACATAAAGAACTGTTTCAGCAGCCCTGGTGGATTTGGACAGGCGGGGTATTAGGAGCTTTTTATGTCCTGGCAACGATCGTGCTGATTCCAAAATTAGGAGCAGCCAATACCATTGCGTATATTCTGGCAGGGCAGATTTTTATGTCGATTGTGATCGACCATTTCGGCCTCATTCACGTGCCCGTTCACGAAATAAGTCTGCCTAGGATTGGGGGAGCGATTTTAATTGCTGCAGGTGTTATACTCGTTCAAAAATTTTAATTGAAGAATAGGGGGTTATGATTTGTATATTATAGTGTTCTTAAGTATTTTGGCTATTACATTTGCTCTTTTCACTCCTTTTTCTCTCTATTTTCCTTTTGTCGCATTAATTATCTCGTTTGTGTGCATTTATAAGATATCTAAGAGAGAAAACAATAAAATTCTTAAGGTTAGCAAGTTCATTGCCATTGGGGGCTGTATAGTCGCCCTTCTCAATTTAAGTTACTATGGGTTACCGATGATCGGTGAGTGGCAGAAATAATAATTCTCTGTTATTTAACCGCGTGTGGGTTTCCTACAAGCTGATAACACCAATCTTTGGTGTTATCATTCTAATGTCTCCTTCATGAAAACCATTCTAGGATTTAAATTACCATTAATCCTCAGTAATTCTCATGGGAGATGTAATGAAGAAATTGTTCATATTTTGCTCAGAATGTTCATAAATGTAAACTCTTAGCCACTAGATATGATGCAAAAAAATCCAGAGCTGTTTGCTCTGGATCATGGAGACGAAAACTTGATTGAAGGAAGGAACTGACCGGGCAAACAAGGTAGCAACATAATAATAGGTGACCAGCCAGTTCCGTTTACTATTATTTACCTTCGATAAGGAAAATAATCATAAGCATTAAAAATCCATACTTTTGAATCACCCGTTCGTGCCTGGTCTTTAATTTGAATTGTTGTGGAGTATATTTAAAAGCCTGTCCAATTCCCGTGAAATTCTTAAGATCTCTTTATAATCTTTTTTGGTGAGGTAAGCAATATACATTTTTTCACGGAGCTCCTCAATTTGTTGTTCTATGGTTTCATTTTCCTTCAATACGGCACCACCTTAATGCATGTAGACGTTAACCATGAAGACAGCAGCACAGTCACTGCGAACGAGCTGCTCATAAAAGTATTTATGATGATTGAGCAAGAACTCTTTCCAGGATGCTTGGAATCCTTTCAAAAAAAGGCTTTTGAACAAAATCAAATGCTCCTATTTTTGCGCATAGATCCATCTGTTGTTGATCATCTACTGAGGAGCAGATGATCACTTTGGCTTCAGGGTGCTGGCGCAAAAGCTCTTCCAAGGTTTTTGTTCCGCTCATTCTGGGCATTACCACATCTAGAAGAACGACGTCAGGTAAATGCTCAGCATACTGAATAATTCCTTCCACCCCGTTATCTGCTTCAACTGTTACTTTAAAAGAATGTGCCTCGAGAATGGATGTTAACCAATTTCTCATAAATAAAGAATCATCAATAATCATCGCCGTCCACATCACATGTTCCTTTCTAACCCATACACAAGAATAACCAGCGTGAGAACCCTGGCTGGAAATACTCTTTCATAGCTGCCTAAATGGAAGCTGATGTCATCATTTCTATAAAACGCTTTTCTCGCTTTTTTATCGTAAAAATGTGACCTATGCAAAGTATCCCTTCTGTAATCTTCTGCTGTTCATTATAGTGTACAAAGAATAGGAGTGGTAGTTATTGATTATGTTCAAGGCTCTTGTATCGCGTATTATTAGTTGAAATTGTCTGATTTTAGGGATATTTTCAGGGAAACTGTTGTTCAAAGGTTTAAAGAAAGATTCGCGTCATGAATGTTTTTGTGACTTTAGATTCATTTTCTAAAACTCGGAAGCTCAGCGTTTCAGCGGTACAGACTGATATGCAGGTTCCCTTGTTGATCAAGAGTGGCAAGAAGTACATCCTGAAGTGCCGCGTTTTTTATTTTCAGTTGAATCGAGAGCCATTGTTCATCCTTCCCAAGCTCTTTAAGCTCACGAGGATCAAGCCTGCCTTCCCTGATAATCACGCGCGGGAGGTCGAAGGGCTGAGTCGGCATTCCCATATCCGAAGGCGTGAGCGGCTGGTATTTGGGCTCTGTAAATATCGAGATTGTGCCGCCGGGCTCCCATAAAGCGAGGGCGACTTTTTGAATATCTTCGGTCTTTTCTTTTCTTAGCTCAGTTAAGAGGTATTCCAAGGAGATTCTTGCTTTTTTTAACCCGTGGTAATCAATTTGGCCTTTCTCAATAAGTGTAATGGGCGGCGGGTCCAAGAACTTCTTAAAAAGTCCCCATCTTAACGTGGCGTATACCCCGAGGAGATAAAGAAGGACGAGCACGCTCATTGTCACAATGGAGCCGGTTAATCCGAGTCCTTCATCCGATAGAGGGTGAGCCATAATGTTTCCGATTAATAAAGCAATGACAAAGTCGAGAAATCGTAATTGTGAAATCGAACGCTGGCCCATGATTTTGGCAACCAGTACTAAAAAGGTAAAACCCACGAAAGCACGCAGGGACCACTGGGCAATATTCAGTGATTCTTGGCCGCTGAAAAACTCCATATGCACGTACCCTCCTCCTCATCTCGACATATTAAACTACACCTTTTCTATTTTTTACCTATTATTTCATATCTATGTATTTACAGGCACCATTTTCAATCTGTAATACGTAGGTATTTAGGTTGTGCAAAGGAAGAACCATTTCGACATTTTTCCTGAAAATTTGAAATTATTCGATCAATTGTTTGTTATAATAAACATGTTTTCAAGATATTTCATGTTATATAGGAATGCAGGAGGGGATCAATCGAATTAATGTTGTTGTCTGTAGCTTTTGGAGTAAAATTCAATACAATTAGAAAAGGATGAAGAGATTATTATACATAGGAAACTTAAATGGATGTTGCCGGCTGTAGTTATTTTAGTTGTCATGGCTGTATTTTCACTCGATGATGGGAATGATGTCATACACGCGGATTCTCAGAAAGTATTTATTGATCCGGGACACGGCGGTTCCGATTCGGGATCTACGGGAAATGGGCTGCTTGAAAAAAACGTGACACTGGACATTGCTTTAAAAACCCGGAACATATTAGATCACGATTACGAAGGTCATTCCGTCCAGCTCTCACGGACTAGTGATCAAAAGGTGTCTTTAGATGAACGTACGAACATGGCCAACAGCTGGGGAGCCGATTACCTTGTCTCCATACATATTAATGCCGGCGGGGGTAGTGGTTTTGAGTCTTATACATACGATGGAAGTTATCCCGGTAAAGATGAAACGAACCGCCTGCGTGGAATCGTGCATGATGATGTTGTAAATCAAACGGGCTTCTATGACCGCGGGAAGAAGGAAGCTGATTTTCATATGGTGAGAGAAACGGCCATGCCGGCTGTTCTTACCGAGAATGGGTTCATTGACAATGAAGCGGACGCGGCCTCGTTAAAATCGGAAAGCTTTTTAACGAGTATTGCAAGAGGGCACGCGGAAGGGATCGCGGATGCTTTGAATCTTTCCGAACGTTCCCAGGCATATGTGGAAGTCGTGGCTGACTCTCTGTGGACCTACAATTCAGCTGACTGGGATGACCGGGCCTCCATCGTGAGTAAGGGAGAAGTCTTCACGGTGACCCGCGATAAATTCACAGTGGGTGACGGAGAAATGTACCAGCTGGAGAATGGAAATTATATTTCAGCGAATTCGAATTATGTGAGGTATTTCAGGGAATAGTTTCATAGAGTAGGAGTTTGATAGGCGCAAGGGAAATATTTTTCATTTTCGGTGGTTACCTGTGGGCGGTCTTCTGGCGGCGGGGCGCCACTGAACTAAAAGGAGAATAGGCCAATGCCAACATTTATAGCAAAGGATTATTTAGTGAAAGATGGAAAAGTCGTCTCTCCAGGTCAGGAAATTGAACTTAATGAGGAGCAGGCGGCGGGATTAGAGGACAAAGTGAAACCCGCCCCCGTTCCTGAATCCACTACAAAAAATGAAGATAGAAACCCTTCCTCTCAATAATACAAAATGGAAACGGTGAACCTTAGTAGCGAGGTTTCTCGTTTCCATTTTTTTATCAGGGAGGGTTTGATGTATTTGGCCGGCACCCTACCAATTGAAAAAGGCTTTTAATACAATCATGATCAGAGCATAGACCAGCGATGGAATCAGAAAGGATGGCAGATGCGCATTCTTCTCATAAGGAAGTTCTTTACTGATCACGTTAAATACCATCACCCCTGAACTAAAGGCAACCATCGAATCAACAATCAAGCTTGCCGACGGACTGAAGGCACCTGTTAATGCTCCAATCAATGTGGCCCCGGCAAGCATATAACGCCCTCTCCTTTTGTGTAAACGATAATTTTCCTTTCCCAGATGATAAGACAACCCAATAAAGTGAAGACTGATCGCCATTCCATAGAACAATGATTCACCCCGTTGCACATCAGAAGCAAACACCACATAAGTAATAATAAAAGTGTAGACCATAAAGAAGCTGACCTGCACCATATAAATCGTCTGTTCCTTCAGCCGGGATGCTGCCTTCGTCTCAGCAAAAGCATAAACCGCAAAATAAATGAGTAAACCAAGCAGGCCAAGAAAATAAATCTCAGTGTCAAGAGCCAGCGATCCACCAAGCTTATCCTGCCGCTCGTGAAGCGTTGGTAAAAGATAAACAAACACATAAGCGATCGCTACACCGCCCGATATGGAGAGAAGCTTCTGCTCCCCAATGGGAGAGCGTTCAACAATCGTTAATGCGAATAGTTGTATAACGATAAATGCAATACCTATAATGATCGATTCAATAGTAACCATGTCTGTCTCCTTCTGCAATTCGTTCTTTGGTTTATTCCCATTGGCAGACGAGGGGAAACTATAGATTAGCATGCTCACCGCTGGCATAAATAACCATGACCGCTGGGATTAATACAAAGAGTACACCCCAGCGGAAGGAAAAAACCATTTTTTGTCGAAAGTTGTTAACAGGAGGTGTTTTTGATGAAGGAGATTGCTGTGAACGTATCATTAAGTAACGGCCACGTAATTAAAATGGTACTGGAAAGAGAAAGCGTCGACGCTGTCATTGAAGAGCTGCTGGAGAGCAGCGGGAAGTTCATTGAGAATGGGGTGTCTTTTTCAAAAGCGCATGTCGTGTCGGTCGAAGCCAGTGAAAAGCGTCTGCCGCGAACGACTACTGAGGCAAAGAAAATAGTACCATAAACGATTGAAAGCATCCCGGCGGGGGTGCTTTTTTGTGTGTGGCGGGATCTCCTCGTTGCTATAGCTGAATTGAAATGTCGGAAAAATAGGAGCAAATGTCAGAAATATTGCTGGAAATGTCAGAAAAACTGAACCAAATGACAGAATAAATGCATCAAATGTCAGAAAAACTTGGTCAAATGTCAGAATTAGCTCAGCCCGAAGAGTGATTTTCAGTCAGAAGAGCGTACTCGCTCGGATTTTGTTCTGCGTTAGGAAAGATATTA
Source organism: Halobacillus sp. A5 (assembly GCF_024189315.1). GTDB lineage: Bacteria > Bacillota > Bacilli > Bacillales > Halobacillaceae > Halobacillus_A. The sequence goes on from NZ_JAIZEO010000003.1 coordinate 52,576, forward strand.
AAATTTATTCCCTGGTAATTAGTTAAAGTAGGAATCATACTGCTGGGTTTATTTATTTTCTCTGTGCCTATCGAACCCCGGTAGCCGGGGCCCACTGCATAACGCAGGCGGAGGTCTGCTGGAGTTGAAACGGATGCACTTTGATATATCAGAATATTCCGTGACTAAAAGTAGTTATAATGTAATAATAAAGGTAAGAAAAAGATTTACTGGAAAATGAAGAAATGTATTTTGAAGAGAGGAGGGGATCATGTGGGAGCTGCGCTGGGAGTGGTTATTTTTTTCTTAGTTATAGGGCTTTTTCGAGCGCTGTTAAGCGGACCCTCGGATAACCAGAATCAAAATTATTATGATCATAAAAATTTTTACAACCATAGAGATTATTCATAAAGAGATGGAGAAAGGGAGGAATAAACCCCGCTGCCATCTCTTGTTTTTTCTCAAATGTCAGAAAAAAACAGAGTTTTGTTATAAACCAGATCATATGACTATGTATAAACTCATGGAAGCATAGGCATCGATTTTCCCAATAGAGTACATAACCCATATAATTGGACAAAATCTGGTGGAGATATAAAGATCAAAGGAGGAGAATGGATGAAGCCGAAAGTTTACATCGCTAAACCTGTTTCAGAACAAGTAGAAAACTACATCGCAGCCCATTGCGATTACAAGATGTGGCGGGGAGAAGAGAACATCCCTAAAGACGTCTTACTGGAGGAAATCCAGGATGTAGAAGGGTTAATCATTCCTAAAGCGAAAGTCGATAAAGATTTTATCAAAAACGCCCCTTACTTAAAAATAGTAAGTCATATAGCGGTCGGCTACGAAACCCTGGATACAGACCTCATGGCTGAACACGAAATCATCGGGACTCATACCCCTTACGTACTTGATGATACAGTAGCCGATTTAATCTTAGGACTGATGCTCTCGAGCGCAAGAAAAATTAGTCAGCTTGACCGTTATGTAAAAGAAGGAAGATGGAATAAACTAGACGATCCTTTCTTTTTATCAAAAGATGTTCACCACGCCACTCTCGGCATTATCGGCTTGGGCAGAATCGGAGAACAGGTAGCCAAGCGGGCTAGTCTCGGATTTGACATGAACGTTCTCTATTATAACCGCAGTCCCCGTCCCGAAGCAGAAGAAAAATATGGAGCAGAAAAGAAAACAATGGAACAAGTTCTTCAACAATCCGATTTCGTGCTTACGATGGTTCCTTTAACGGGTGAAACTCATCATTTAATCGGGGAAAAAGAATTCAAGATGATGAAAAAAAATGCGATTTTCATTAACCCTTCCAGAGGAAACGTTGTCGATGAGACCGCCCTTATTCACGCCTTAGAAGCCAACGAAATCGGCGGCGCAGCCTTAGACGTGTTTGAAACAGAACCCGTTGATCCGGCCAATCCTTTATTATCAATGGATAACGTGGTTGTGACGCCTCACATTGGATCAGCTACGGCAGATGCACGTGAAGCTATGGCGATGAAAGCCGCGGAAAATCTGGTCGCAGGTGTGACTGGCAGGAAGCCTGAAAATGTAGTCAAAGAATTGAGTCATTTAGTTTGATCATAAATGAAAGTCGGTAGATGATCTCTGTTAGAAACAGGGGTTATCTTTTTTCATTTACTAAGCAAAAAAAGATGCCACATATCTTTCGAGACTGTTCACAAACCCTCTGAATTGTTATTAACATACAGTTAGCCATTTTTTATGGGTCTTTTGAGTAGGGTTCAGCAGTGTGTTGATAAGAGATTGCTTATTAAACTAGATGCAGTCCATTTTACCTTACGTCTAAACCCGGATTTAGCCTTCATGATTAGAAAAATGTATAAACTCAGGGAGGTTTTCACGATCCCTTATGAAGGGAAGAGTAAACGAGAAGTGGCTTTAGAGGTCGTACTTCTCTTCATTAACTCGTAAAAAACATCGGCTGCCAACGACGACTCTGATCTGCTGCTCAAGCTCCTTTTGGGGGCATGAAGCAGAGTGGTTTAGGACGCGAGGGGGAGCGGAAGGGCTCGAGGCTTTCCTGGAAACGAAGTATCTATCGGTGGGGATAAAGGAATAGTTTCCTATCTTCACCTATCCCCCTTATCAAATATGATTGATAAGGGGTTAATCTTTCTCGTGTTCCTGTTATCTTAAATTTTCCGATTATTTCCTTTGGTTTTAGAAAAAATTTTCTGCGGGTATATTACCAGGTATACTACAAGGATTAACACTAAGGAATCTCTCTACTTAAGGCATCAACATACCCCTCAATTAGTGACTCACCCGTTGGGAGATTAAAAGCACTAATTCCGCCTGTAACCTATGAGGAATTTGACACTGTCATGAATCCGATCCCTGAAATCGGTGAGCATACAGAGGATATTATGAAGGAATTTAATATTATTAATGAACAGAATATTTATTGACCGCAATATAGTCAGCAAACTATATTCGTGGTCAAAAGTCATTACAACACGCAGCACGTCCTCGTTGGGCGTGCTTTTTTCATTGTTCCTGACATTTTTGGACTCTAGACGGGGATAGTTTTTGATTATTATCAAACAAACTTTTATTTAGCATAAAAAAAAGTTTGTTGACAAACCGGAAAATTGCTTTTATAGTTTAAGTACACAATTTTCTAAAAATTAAATCTATTAATTAAAAGGCAGGTTACCATTGTGGAACACATTAATGAAGAGCTGGATTTCTTGAAATCCTTTATCAAAGGAATTGCCAACCATTTTGGCGAGAGCTGTGAAACTGTATTACTCGACGTGTCGAATCATGAAGAATATGGAAGCGGTTTAATTGTTGCGATTGAGAACGGTCATATTACAGGAAGAAAGGTAGGAGATACAGGTACAAACTTAGGGTTGGAGATATTAAGAGGGACAGAAAGTTCTGGAGATAAGCATAACTATATGACCCAGACGAAAGACGGAAAGATGCTTCGTTCTACCACCATGTACATACGCAATGCAGAAGGACATCCGATAGGCTGTATTTGCATTAATTTAGACATTACGGATCTCGTGATGGCTGAGAATACCATCAGGCAGTTCACGCGGGCGGATGATATTAACACAGAAGTGAACGAAGTGTTCGTCAACAACGTCAATGATGTATTGGATATGCTGATCACAGAGGCTCAGGATCATGTCGGCAAACCTGTAGCCCGCATGAACAAAGAAGAAAAAATGAAAGGGATTCATTATTTGGATAAGAAAGGTGCCTTCTTAATTAAAAAGGCGGGGGATACGATTTGTTCCCATTTCGATATTTCTAAATATACGCTTTACAACTATCTTGAGAAGGCAAGAGAAAACGGTTCGGAATAAAAACATGAATCAGGGGTCTTCGCTTTGTGGAAGGATCCCTTGAGATACATACACCTAAGAACAGCATGCAAGTGGATAACGGCTTCTAAGAAGGTTTTTCCTCTAAGACTGTAATGGTTTTTAATGTAGTTTGGCTATGTGAAAACGAATTAAAGGAGAGGTATAGGATGGGAGAAGCGCAGCTGGTCTATTTCTTAGTGTTTATTGGATTTCTTTTGGCGATGATTGCCGTTGGGGTTATTGTCAGCCGCAATGTGAAGAGCGGTGAAGACTTCCTGATGGGAGGGCGCGGCTTAACGACGCCGTTATTAGTAGGAACGACTCTGGCTACATTAGTCGGCACGGGCTCGAGTATGGGCGCGGTGGGGTATGGTTTTGCGAACGGATGGGCTGGTGCTCTTTATGGTATAGGCGGGTCTGTCGGGATGTTTCTTCTGCTTATATTGTTTGCTGATGTTCGAAAGTATAACTTCATGACCTTCTCTGAAGAACTCAGTTTTTATTATGGAGCGAATAAATTTGTTAAAGGCTTAACTTCGATCATTCTATACGTCGCCTGTATTGGCTGGTTAGGGGCTCACATTATCGGCGGCAGTTTGTACTTAAGCTGGATCACTGGGATTGATCCAGTTATCTCCAAGATTATCGTCGCGTTAGGATTTGGTTTGTATACGTTAATCGGAGGTTACCTGGCGGTTGTCTACACCGACGTGATCCAGGGTGTAATTTTATTTGCTGGGTTTATCCTGCTGACGGTGCTTTCGGTCATTGCGATTGGAGGATTTGGTGAAGTGAGTGCCAATGTCACGCCGGAGATGGGCTCCTTCTTAGGGCTCCAGCAGGTGGGCATCATTCCTGCGATCTCTTTAGCTGTCGTCATTGCCGTCGGGGTATTGGCTACGCCTTCTTATCGTCACCGCATCTATTCTAGTAAGAATGCCTTAACGATTAAAAAAGGTTTCCTGATCACGGGTGTTCTTTTTGCCTTATTCTCTCTATTCCCGGCCATCGTTGGGATGTCAGCCAATATCCTTAATCCGGGGATAGATTCGGAGTTCGCTTTCCCTTACTTGGCTACGGAAGTTTTCCCGTTATGGATTGGAGCGATTGTGCTGATTGCAGGTCTTAGTGCCACCATGTCTTCAGGCAGCTCCGACTTTATTGCGGCTGTAACAATTTTACTTAGGGATGTGTTTGAACTCTTTACCGGCCGGCTTCCACAGAAGGAAAAAATGGTGTTCTATTCAAGAATTTCACTCGTACTTACGCTTCTGCTTGCTTTGTTCTTCACGTTGTTTACGAACAACATTATTACGTACATTTCTAATTTCATTTCTACTGTAATGGCCGGGTTGTTTGTGGCTGCACTGCTTGGCAAGTTCTGGAGCCGTGCGAACTGGCAGGGAGGTATCGCCAGTTTAATCGGAGGATCGGTCACTTCGTTTATTATTTTAAGCAGCGAGAGTATGACAGCTTTTTGGGGAAATCCGATTCTTCCATCCATTATGGTTGCTTTAGCCGCTAATGTTGTCGTCAGCCTGCTTACTCCGGCACAAAAAATATCAAAAGAAGAGGCACTTCGAATCCTTGAGGAAGAGCGGACGAGGTTAGATGAGGGGACCTCAGTGACGCCGGATCAGAAATACGTACAATAGGAGGATTTGTAATGGATCATACACCTTACATTGAAATCGACGAAAAAATTCTACGGAACAATATTAGAAAAATGAGCGAATTAGCTAAAGAAAATGGGGTGAATTTAAGGCCGCACATTAAAACGCACAAAATTCCCCGTATCGCTAAATTACAATTAGCAGAAGGAGCGGTAGGAATCACCGTGGCCAAAATTTCTGAAGCTGAAGTGATGGCCGAGTATGGAGTTGATGACATCTTCATTGCTTATCCTGTGGTGAGCGAGGCTAAAGCAGAGAAAATCTGTGCTCTTAATCAAAAGCTGTCTCAATTAATTGTAGGAGTAGACAGCATAGAAGGAGCCGGTGTGCTGAATACATGTGCACAGAAACACGGGCAAACCTTAAACGTGCGCCTGGAAATTGACACAGGGTTAGCTCGGACAGGCGTCGATCTGCAGCATGCGGCTCGTTTAGCTGAACAAATCACGCAGCTGGATGCATTGAATTTACAAGGCATCTTTACGTTTAAAGGACCCGTTTATAAAGGAGAAGCGACAACAGATACTGATAAAGCAGGAGTAGAGGAAGGGGAGCTTATGACAGAGCTGGCCGCTCAGCTGGATAAGAGCGGAATTAAACTCGAAGACATCAGCGTAGGCTCGTCGCCAACTGCCGCTTCCGTCGCATCCGTGGCCGGCATCACTGAAATCCGCCCGGGAACGTACGTCTTTAACGATGCGATGCAGGTAAAGCTGGGTGTCAGTGCATGGGAGGATTGTGCAGCCCAGGTAGTGACTACCGTCGTCAGCCGTCCGTCTGAGGAGCGTGCAGTCATCGACGGAGGAAGTAAAACGTTTGCCACAGACGTGCAGCCTAATCATGCCCCGCTCAACTTAAAAGGATTTGGCGCCATACAAGGTCATCCAGAAGCGGAATTTGCCCGCATGAATGAAGAGCATGGAGTCATTTTATCGAATGATTTGAAAATCGGCGAACAGGTGAAAGTAATCCCTAACCACATCTGCAGCACGATCAACCTTCATAACTATGTATATTTGAAAAAAGAGAACAACGAATACGAGAAGATCAAGGTCGAAGCCAGAGGAATGCTTCAGTAAGGAGGCCAGCACATGTTCGATGCGTTTATTACCAATGGCAGAATCGTAGATGGCACAGGAAATCCATGGTTTTACGGAAATGTCGGCATGAAAGATGGAAAAATCGCTTACGTCGGCAACGATCGGGCAGAGGATACGAAAGAAATCATCGATGCCAGTGGCAGAATCGTTGCGCCGGGGTTTATCGACGGCCACTGCCACTCCGACTTAATGCTTCTTGATTTCCCGGAAAGTGAGATCAAGCTGCAGCAGGGAGTCACGACAGAAGTCGTAGGAAACTGCGGGTTAGCCCCGGTTCCGGTTAATCCACTATACAAGCAGGATTTGCAGAGTTACGTCGAGCCGGTGCTGGGCAAAGCCAATAAAGATTGGAAATGGCAGACGATCAGTGATTACTTCAATGAATTAGATCAAAGCCTGATCTCTGAAAACGTGGCTTCCTATGTCGCTCATGGCTCATTGCGAATTGCGGTGATGGGTTTTGAGAACCGACCACCTGCGAAAGAAGAAATGGAAGAGATGAAATACATTCTTGAACAAGGTATGAAAGCCGGGGCCATCGGTCTTTCGATCGGGCTGTTATATTCTCCCGGAAGCTATTCTACGAAAGAAGAGCTCGCGGAGTTATGCGAGGTGGTTGCGAAGTATAACGGTCTCTTTTCCACCCACATCCGGGGAGAAGGCAATAATTTAATCCCTTCGGTGAAAGAAGTCATTTGGATTGCCGATCAAGCAAACGTCCCCCTTCATGTCAGTCACTTAAAAGCTGCAGGCAGAAGAAACTGGGGCAAGGTCCAGGAAGCGATGGAATTAATAGAGAAAGCGAGAAGTAGAGGAATGGATGTCACCTGTGACGTCTATCCGTATTCCGCGGGTTCGACGATGCTGACCACACTGCTGCCTCCATGGGCATTAGAAGGAGGGCTGAGTTCTGTATTCGAAAGATTAAAAGATCCTCATAGTAGAAGGAAAATAAAACAGGAACTCAGCCAGGAACAGGAAGAGTGGGATAATCTGGTCGCATCGACAGGGTGGGAGAGTGTTATTATATCCTCCATCCATTCTCCTCACCTTAAGAGTTACGAAGGAAGATCCGTGGCTTCGATCAGTAAAGAAAATGGCAAAGATCCAGTCGACCAGGCCTTCGATCTATTAATCGAAGAAAACGGAAATATAGGGATCGTCTTTTTCCATATGGATGAACAGGACGTAAAGCACGTGATGCAATACCAGAATGCTTTAATCGCATCGGACAGTTTAACGTGCTATACCGGCAAACCACACCCGCGTCTGTACGGCACGTTTCCTAGAGTCTTCTCCAAATATGTGAAGCAGGACCACATCCTTACCATTGAAGATGCCGTCAGAAAGATGACCTCCTTTCCAGCTAAGAGGTTTGGACTGGGTAAACGCGGCCTTTTAACCGAAGGGTACGCAGCCGACCTGGTGATCTTTGACTTTGATGAAATCGAAGATAGAGCCACCTACGCCGACCCGGAGAATTATCCCGAAGGCATTGAATATGTATTTGTCAACGGAAAACTGACAACGCAGGAAAAACAACATACGTCACAGAAATGCGGCTGCTTTATTAACTCCGCATCACAATCTATTCTTACGAGGTGATCGAAAAATGATAAACGTTAAAGAAAAAATCAACGAATTAGGTATTCACATTCCTGACGCCCCAAAGCCAGGCGCTGTTTACGTTCCCGCTAAAACAGTCGGAAACCTGGTGTACACCTCCGGCCAGGACTGCCGCATCAACGGCACCCTTCTCTATGAAGGAAAACTTGGAAGTGACCTGACCGTCGAACAAGGCTACGAAGCCGCACGCCAGACGATGATCAACTGCCTGGCTGTGCTGCAGGCAGAGATCGGCGATTTAAGCCGAATCAAGCAGGTGGTCAAGCTGCTGGCCTTTGTGAACTCAGCCCCCGGCTTTGTCGAACAGCCTTATGTGATCAATGGAGCGTCTGAATTGTTGGAAGAGATTTTTGGAGAAAAAGGAGAGCACGCCCGCTCGGCAATTGCCTCGAATGAATTGCCGTTTAATACACCTGTTGAGATTGAAATGATTGTGGAAATAGAATAGAAATGGAAAAAGACAGCTGAGGCTGTCTTTTTGTGTGAAATGAGGAAATGTTCATATTTTCCACGAACTTGTTCATAAGCCCGATCCAGTTGTTCATATATCGCTTAGAATGTTCATATATGCAGTGAAATGTTCATAAATTTATTCACAAGTCGTTATAGGCCAATTGAAATATATTTGGTTTCTAAATATTCTTGAATTCCGTGGTGTCCGCCTTCTCTGCCCATTCCACTCTCCTTAAAACCGCCAAACGGGGCTTGAGCCGCAGACGGCGACCCATCGTTTAAGCCGACAATTCCATAATCAAGCTTTTCGGAGAAGAGAAGAGCCTTATTAAGGTTTTCTGTAAATAAGTATGCGGCTAACCCAAATGGTGTATCGTTCGCTTTTTGAATGGCTGTTTCTTCATCGGTGAATGTGGAAACAGGTAAAACGGGGCCGAATGTTTCTTCTCTCATGCAAAGCATAGAATCACTGACATCCGTTAATATGGTAGGTTCGATAAAGTATCCTTTGTTCGTTTCATACCCTTGTCCTCCAGCCACTGCTTTTGCTCCATTTTCAATCGCTTCATTAATATGGCGAGTTACTTTTTCATGAGCACTCTTATCAATTAAGGGGCCAATGTCTGTATCAGGGTCCAGACCATCGCCTACCTCTAACTTCTTAACCGCTTTTATTAACTTTTCTGTAAAAGCCTCTGCTATCGAAGCATGGACGTAGAAGCGGTTAGAACAAATGCAGGTCTGCCCGGCATTACGGAACTTAGAGGCGATTGCCCCATCTACTGCTTTGTCTAAGTCGGCATCCTCAAAAACGACAAAAGGGGCTTGTCCTCCCAGTTCCAGTGAGATTCGTTTCATGGTATCAGCGGATTTCTTCATGAGTAACTTGCCTACTTCGGTTGAGCCGGTAAATGAAAGCTTTCTCACTCGAGAATCGGCCATCCATACATTGCTGATTGTTTCTGCATCACCAGTAACGATATTGATTAATCCATCGGGAGCGCCTGCTTCGTAGGCGAGTTCTACTAATCGTAGTGCGGTTAAGGGAGTCTGTTCTGCTGGTTTGATTAATACAGAGCACCCCGCAGCAATCGCAGGTGCCACTTTACGTGTAATCATAGCTGCTGGGAAGTTCCATGGAGTAATGGCTGCAATTACTCCTACAGGGTGTTTTTGAATAAGAATTCTCTTATTTTGTGTAGAAGCCGGAATCGTTTCTCCGTAAATTCTCTTGGCTTCTTCGGCATACCAGGAAATGTATTGATTGGCGTAATTGATCTCGCCTAAAGCTTCTTTTAAAGGTTTTCCTTGTTCTTTTGTCATAGTTTCGGCAAGTTCTTCTTTGTGTGAATCGATTAATTCGTACCAGCGCCAAAGAAAATCTGCCCGCTCACTAGCAGAGGTGTTCTTCCACTCCTGAAAAGAGTTGAACGCTGCATCGACAGACAGTTTTGCATCTTTTTCTTCTGCTGCTGGGACAGAGTCAATCCTTTGTTGGTTTAAAGGATTTAGTACATCAAAGGTAGTTTCCGTACGATGAGGTCGACCGTTTATAATCATATCCATCTTCTCTTTTCTCCTTTTTATAACGCTTCTTTTTTATCGGCACTCTTTTCTTCATAAACACCTCTTCGCATATTAATGAAGAAGAATACCCCCAATAAAGTCCAACCAGCCACCATAATCCATTCATATGGCCAGAGGAGTGCGGCCGGCATACTCGGCATGTATAGCAAAATAAATCCAAAGCTTAATATAATGGCTAAGTACCCGAATATGGGTGATTTTGCTGCGCGAAAAGGACGTTCCATATCGGGCTCTTTCTTTCTTAAGACGATAAATGACAAAGCTACCAGGAAGTAAGCCGCCACAATCCCCAGCCCTCCTGCATCTACAATCCAGATTAGAGCTGATTCTCCCAGCAGAGGAGCCAGCATAGATAGAATGCCTATAAATAATATGGAATTAGACGGCGTATGGTACTTGGGATGAATTTTACCAAACCAGGCAGGTATCATCCTTGATTCAGCCATCGCATACAGCACCCGGCTCCCGCCAATGATGAAGGAATTCCAGCTTGTGATAATTCCTGCCACTCCTCCCACAATTAATAACTGTGCAAAAAACTGAGAACCAAATAGACTCGCCATCGCGTCAGCCGTCGCCAGTTCAGTTGATGCCAGCTGCGATTGATTTAACCCCAGTCCGACACCTAATGCAATCGCTAAGTAAAAGATAACAGCGGCCAACACAGAAAAAATAAGAAGTTTTCCAATTTGCTTCTTAGGAAGATTAGCCTCTTCAGCGACCTGAGGGATCACGTCAAAACCGACAAATAAAAACGGCACCATTACTAACACAGCCATGATTCCTCCTGAACCCTCAATAAAGAAAGGGGAGAGGTTCGAGGGATCTCCATTTAAGCCAGCGCCAAAAATCAGCAGTAAACCAACACCAACAATCATAAGTGTAAGAAATGTTTGCATAGCGGCTGCTTGCTTTACACCTATGTAATTAATAACTGTGATGATGAGAGCACCTACTGATCCAATCAACACCCAGTTTAGATGGACATCAAAGCCAGCTACTGTCCATAAATATCCTGCCTCGTAATCTGGCATAAGGAAGTTAATGACTGTTGGAAGAGCTACGGCCTCAAATGTAGCAACGGAAATATAACCTAAGGTAATGGCCCATGAAGCTACAAAAGACATGTTATTCCCAAGGGCCCGGTGAACATAAGCATGTTCACCGCCTACCTTTGGCATCGCAGAGGCAAGCTCTGCATAGTTCAGCCCTACAAATATAACCAGCATGCCGCCGATTATAAATGCAACAACTGCACCAAATGAACCGGCTGAAGTAATCCACGAGCCCGAAAGAACCACCCAGCCCCAGCCAAGCATAGCTCCTAAAGCTAAGAAAAGTAAATCGAAGTTAGATAGAACTTTTTTTAATTTCTTCTCTTCATTCATCAAAAAACCCCTTTTACACTGAATATTTTGACTTTTCTTCCCAAACCTTACGAACAGCATCTTTCATAATGGCCAATCCTTCCTCTAATTCTTCCTCTGTAATCACTAAAGGCATTAAAAAGCGAATAACATTGCCGTACACGCCTGCACCTAACACAAGTAATCCGTTTTGTTGAGCATGAGCCAGCATTTCTGATGTAGAAGCTTTATCAGGCGTTTTCTTATCCCTGTCCCTTACAATTTCTACTGCTATCATGGCTCCAAGTCCTCTAACCTCTCCTATACAATCCACTTCTTCTTTCAGCGAATTGAAGGTATCTTTCACCTTCTGGCCAATCATATTAGCACGTTGGTTCAGATCTTCTTCTTCAATAATTTCTATCGCTGCCAGAGCAGCCCTGCAGCTTAACGGATTGCCACTGTATGTACCTCCGAGTTCACCTGGATTGGCAGCATCCATAATTTCCTTTCTTCCAATGACTCCGCTGATCGGCATTCCTGCGCCTAGTGACTTTGAAACGGTTATTAAATCCGGCACCAAATCATAATGGTCAGAGGCAAAATAATGTCCCGTCCGTCCAAAGCCTGTTTGGATTTCATCAGATACAAACAATATGCCGTGTTTTTCGCACAAAGCTTTAACTGCATGAACAAATCGCGGCTCAGGTACTATAAATCCACCTTCTCCTTGAATAGGCTCCATGACTACAGCGGCGATGGTTTCTGGTGCCACCTCTTTAATAAGGAAGTCATTGAATTGTTCAATGAGGTAATCCACATACTCTTCCTCACTCATACCCTTTGGCCGGCGGTAAGTGTACGGGAAAGGAGCTTTGTAGGTCTCAGGCGCAAACGGACCAAATTCAAATTTATAAGGCTTTACTTTACTCGTCATCGACATAGTCATTAATGTGCGACCATGAAACGCGTTTTCAAAAGTGACAATACCCTGTCGTCCTGTATATTTACGAGCAATTTTAACTGCGTTTTCTACTGCTTCAGCTCCACTGTTTTGAAGCAGCACCTTTTTATCATGGGTACCTGGTGACAGTTCAGCAAGCTTTTCAGCTAGTGCGATATAGGGTTCATACATCATTACATTAAAACCTGTATGAATATATTTATCTACCTGATCGTGAAGGGCTTCTTTTACTTTCGGGTGGCAGTGCCCGACATTAATTGTTCCGATGGCTCCGGCAAAATCGATAAACTCATTACCATCGACATCCCTGATTTTTGCCCCTTCTGCTTCCTCTGCAAATGTAGGAATCCCGTAACTAACAGCATCAGGAACAATATTATGACGTCGTTCCAGCAGGTCTTTTGAAAGGGGTCCTGGTAACTTCTTAGTGACTAATGCATGGTTTGACATGAGTAATCTCTCCTTTTGATTAGTTGAAAATTGATGCTCTCTTTGACAGATCTTTTAAAGTAGAAAGCAAATGATCTTCAATAGCATCACAAAGCTCATTAAGATTTCCTTTTCTAAATTGATTAGCTATCCTATCGTGCTCCGGGATAGACTTCACTTCCTCAAATGGGGTGGAATAGAATTCATCTCTTAAAATGAGATAACCATCAGACCATTGATTAAGCATTTCAATTTCTTTTAATAAGAAATGGTTGCCGGCAATATGAGCTGCAAACATGTGTACCTGCCCATTTACTCTCATAAACTCTTCAAAATCCTTATTCTTATAAGCTTGAATCTCCTTCTTCAGCAGCTCGTCCAACTCACTTATATCCTGTGAACCTATCTTAGGTAATGCTAATTGTGCAGCATACTTCTCAAGAACGACTCGCAGGTTAAAAACATCTTCTAACTCTTTGTCAGAGGGGCTGTAAACAATCGCTCCTTTATTAGGTACTAGTTTAATAAGACCTGCACTCTCTAACCTTTTAAATGCTGCCCTAATAGGAGTCCGGCTCATTTGTAATTCCTTACTTACCCAATCCTCTGTCACCCTCTGTCCTGGGTTTAACTTCTTTAACATAATGGCTCGTTTAACTTTTTCAAAAGCTAGTTCTTCGTTATTTTTTTGGTTAACCATAAGCTATCCTTTCTAATTTTGTGTACAATAATTGTATACAATTTATAATTTAAATAATATTCTAACTTTTTTGACAAGAAAAATCTAGTTAATTTCAGAAAAAATTTTATTTAAAGGAGTTCATTGAAAGAATAAGAGCCTTTAGAAAGCGGAGTTTTTTGCGAGTATTGAGTTTATGAAGAGGAAGTTCAAATTTTTTTATCCTAAACAAATTTTGGGGTAACGACAGATGATGAGTATTTGTATTGGGATAAATAATGAATGTTCATATTTTCCACGAACTTGTTCACAAATCGGCTGAATTGTTCATAAGCCCCATCCAGTTGTTCATATATCGCTTAGAATGTTCATATATACAGTGAAATGTTCATAAATCTCCCATTATAAAAAGCTGCCGGCCTCACGCCGGCAGCCAATAATCCAGCTGTAGTTTTATTTATTTCTCCACATGCTTTTTATAATAATTGCCCCAGTGCGGTTGTGTGCCATCCACATCTTTAAAACCGTAAATGTCTGAAAGCTCCCAGGTGCTTAATGTCCTTCCGTTAAACCTGTGCACGTCCTGATCCAAAGCCAGATGTTTCAGGGCTTCACCGATATAGAAGGGGGTTTCGGATGCAATAAAATGTTCCTCGACTTTGGCTCCTTCCTTCCAGTTTTCTTCTGTGACTCCGAAAAGCTCGAGCATGGCTTCGGAACGGAGGAATCCCGGCGTTAAAGCGATCGAAGTAATATTGTAATCTTTTAAGTCTTCGGCTATGGCTTTGGCCATATGAATGTTTGAGATCTTCGCTAGACTATAGTAAAAGTTCCCTCGATATTTAAAGTCGGTACCGTCAGTGATTTCTACAATCAAACCTTTGTTCTTTTTCTTCATTAAAGGTACAGCGTAATGTGAGGTTATAAAATGAGCCTGCACCGCCTGTTTCTGCATTTGCAACCCTTTTTGCAGACTATGATCACCCACGTCTTTGCCCCATTCAGTCAGGGGATCGCCTCCCCATATATCATTTACAAGAATGTCTAAATGCCCGTTTTGTTCTTCCTTCACTTGGTTTACTAACATTTTTACTTGTTCTTCATCTGTATGATCCACTTTGACAGGAATTCCGATCCCGCCTGCTTCATTGACTAATTCAGCTGTTTCTTCAATGGTTTCTTTCCGCTGCATTGGCGAGGTTTCTTCTCTAGTTGTACGTCCGGTCACGTAGACTACTGCTCCAGCTTCACCAAGTTTGATGGCCATCGCCCGGCCGGCTCCTCTTGTGGCCCCAGCTACAAGAGCTGTTTTATTCTCTAAATTCATACTTTATCCATCCTTTCTATTCATGTAACCCTATAATATAGTAGATATATGACACATACTGTCATGATTAAATTCATGGAGGTGAGATGATGAAGGCGGAAAGGTTAATAAAGATTCTGCTTCTTTTGCAGCATGGGGAAATTGTATCGACTCGAGAATTGGCTGAGGAACTTGAGGTTTCAGAAAGAACGGTCCATAGAGACATGGAATCATTAAGTTCCACTGGTATTCCCGTTTATGCTGAGCGGGGGCAGGCAGGCGGATGGAGGCTTGTCGATAACTGGAAGCAGAGGCTGAGCTGGTTGAAGGAAAAAGAAATGCTGTCACTCTTCCTGCCTCATGCCGAAAAAATTCTGAATGACTTGAATATGGATATCTCCTCCAAGCAGTTGAAGGACAAGCTGCTGTTATCATTGCCTGAAACATCAAGAGAAAGTGCAGTGAACCTTTGGGAACGAGTATATGTGGATATGGCCACCTGGAGGAATACTGGAAATGAAAGTAATTCTGCACTTGAAGTCATGAAAGAAGCCGTGATGACCAATAAAAAAGTAACTATTTTATACAAGAAAGCAAATGGAGACATAAGAGAATCTATCGTCAAACCACTTGGACTAGTAGCCAAATCGAGCACCTGGTATGTGATCGCCTTGAACAAGCAGGATGAATTCCGCAGTTATAAAAACGCTCGAATCTTAGAGTGTGAACGAACAGAAGAGCATTTTATCCGGCCGCCTGATTTCAATTTACCGGCCCACTGGGAACAATCCAAACAGCAGTTCATGCAAAGCCTGCCTGAGTTTCGAGTCGATGTGAAGGTCTCTCCTTTTGCCCATGAACGCATGAGATTTACCGGGCGTTTCGTACAATCAGCAAATGATGGGACGATGACGGAAGATGGATGGACAGAACTAAATTTGACGTTCAACTCTGAAGAGGAAGCTGTTAATTTCATAGTCGGATTTGGAAACCAAGTCAAAATTCTGTCGCCATTGGATTTAATAGATAAAGTTACAGAAAGAGCAAGAGAAATCATTGAACTTTACAGGTAATCACGTCGGGCGTTAACCCCCAGGGTGGAATAGGAGTGAATGTCAGAAAAACTTGTTCAAATGTCAGAATTCGCTTAGAAATAGAATATGAAAAAAGACAGCACAGGCTGTCTTTTTGTGTGAAATGAGGAAATGTTCATATTAACCTCGAACTTGTTCATAAATCGGCTGAAATGTTCATAAACCCCATCCAATTGTTCATATATCTCTCAGAATGTTCATATATGTGGTGAAATGTTCACTTCCGTGCGGTATAAGCCAGGGAATTCAATGAAACGGTTTTCTTCAGTAACCGTATATATAATAACTCTTACTCAAATCATTGGAGGGGTTATGTTGAAATCATTCGAGGTTCTATTGCTGGTCATGGCGATAGCGGCAGTTGGTATATACTTATTCTATGAAGCGGGCTATTTAATCTATATCGCTTTGGCTGGAGGCATTGGCTATTCAGTAATACATTTTATAAGAACATATAGTAGAAAAAGAGGAACCGTGCTGGGTAAACCGGATGCAAAATACTATAATACTTTTGACTCGCATGACGATGATTTTTCGAATGGAGATCATTCTGATAACTAGAAATGGAACATTAAGGCTGACGCAAGGGGGAGATCGATTGAAAAGAAAAAACAGTGCTGAACCAGTCTTTTCACGGAAAACCGATAAATTCTTTATGATTACTGGTGTGATAATAGGCGTGACTGTCTCTCGTTATGGGGCAGACTGGGGGCTGTCTATTGTAGAAGAACTCCTTCTTCTTCTGGGTGTGATGATCTTTTTCATTACGATATATAAGGCTGCAGGGAAGTGGTGGAGAAATAAATGAAGTGCACCTTGGTTTGCTGGTAATATGAAGTTATAGTAAGTTGCACGGTGAGCCGGTGAAATGGAAGGATAATGCAGCTGAGTTACGTGATGATTATAAGGAAGCTTTTAAAGGAGGACCATCATGAGTGAAAATAATGTACAGGATATTGCGAAGATCTACGAACAGTTGATTGATGCCTGGAACGACCGCGATGCAGATGGAATGGCACGCTTGTTTACTGAGGAAGGAGAGCTCATAGGTTTTGACGGAAGTCTTGAGCAAGGACCTGAAGACCTCGTTTCTCATCTTCGTCCGATTTTTAGAGACCATCCGACTGCCCCCTTTGTAAGCAAGGTGAAGAACGTAAGGTTCATAGGAGAAAACGCCGCTGTCCTGCGGGCGATTGCAGGCATGATCCCGCCTGGAGAAACGGATATTAAAGCAGAGGTCAATACCCATCACACGTTGATCGCAGTAAGAATCGATAACAACTGGAAAATCGAACTGTTTCAAAATACGCCGGCTCAGTTTCATGGACGGCCTGAATTAGTCGAACAGATGACGAAAGAATTAAGAGAGCTGCTTTCATAGAGGGGAAGGGTCACGATGGGGGAAATGGAGATGAAAAAAGCTGCTATCCACCACAGCTGCCTGAATGAACATTTTTCAGGGGTAGTTTATTTAAAGCGGGAAGAACGGGTGGAAATCGAAAGAGCTTATGGGTATGCGGACAGAGCGGAGGAGCGGCTGAATACGGTGCATACCCGCTTCGGCATTGCTTCAGGCTGCAAGTTATTTACGGCTGTCGCCATCTGTCAGTTGGTCGAAAAAGGTGTACTTACGTTGGACACAAGATTGAAAGATTGTCTTGATATTGACTTTCCTCATTTTGACGATGGGGTAACGATTCATCATTTGCTTACCCATACTTCAGGAATACCTGATTATTTTGATGAAGAGGTTATGAGTGACTTCGAGGATTTGTGGAAGGATCGCCCTGTCTATCAAATGAAATCGCCAAACGATTTTCTGCCGTTGTTTCAGTCGAACCCGTTGAAGTTTCAGCCCGGGGAGCGATTCCATTATAACAACGCGGGGTATATCCTATTAGGTTTAATCATTGAACAGCATACGGGACGCCTCTTTACTGAGTATGTCGAAGCGGACATTTTTCAAAAGGCTGGGATGAAGAGCTCAGGGTATTTCCCGCTTGACCAGCTTCCGAAAGACACGGCTGTCGGTTATATCGACAACAAAGAGAATCACACCTGGAGAACGAACATCTATTCCATTCCAGCAAAAGGAGGTCCGGATGGCGGCGCGTTTACGTCAGCCCCTGATATGATCGCCTTTTGGCGTGCCCTGCTTGGCCATCAACTTTTAAATGAGGACATGACTGCTGCGTTGCTCACCCCGCATGTGACTGTAAAGGATGGTATTCATTACGGTTATGGGGTGTGGATGAATCAGCAAGGTAATAAAATCACGAAATACCACGTGATGGGTTATGATCCTGGAGTGAGCTTTCGTTCCTCGTTCTACCCTGGGCATGAGGTGACCCTGGTGCTTTCCTCTAATCAGGAATCAGGTGCTTTTGAGATGACGCGGGAGATTGAGGAGGAGCTGGGTCTGCTGTAATTATTGAAGCGGGCAGGGAACTTCCGGCATAGTTTGGGAGACTCGTCAGTGAATACATGCTCTGCGGGAGCAAAAAATTTTTCTTGTGATAGATCGCATCGTAAAGCAGACCGCCCAGCCTATTGGCATAATATATGTGATATTACAGGGAGCTTCAAACTTGCAAAACCCGAATCTACTGGTATATTAAATATATTATAAAGCAATTTCTGATAACTGATATTGGGAGAGGGCGGTCTCATGCCGACATATAAAGCGAATGATTATTTAGTAAAAGACGGAAAAGTCGTATCGCCGGGACAGGAAATTGAAATTACAGAAGAGCAGGCGGCGAAATTAGGGGACAAGGTGAAAGACGCATCAACAACAACCCCTCACATAAAAAAAGAAACATCATCAAAATAAAAGTTCAGTACCATGTAAACAGGAAACCTTATGTAAACGGCTCCCTGATTACGTGGTCTTTTTTTCTTCGTCTGAATGCTTGTTTCTTGAATCGGCTTCTGGTTTTCCCCAATAATACAAAAATCCTGCAGAAGAGGCGATGGCAAGTAAAGCGATAATAAATCCCATGGAATTCACCACCCGAATGTAAATTTTAGGCTTCTTTGAATTTATAAATAGAAGTTTACTGATCGAAAGATGCTGTGTCAGGATGCTTTCTAAAAATTCTTGAGGTAACAACATATTTTTACCACAGTACCCTGGTAACAAGAAATTAAACTGAATGTCGTGAAAGGGTGAAGGGCTCATCCATTATTTAAAAAAATCATCTAAACTGATGGGAGTGGTCTTTGTTATTCTTTTTTTAGGCTTGTCCCTATGGATCGTTGGCAGGGAAAACCCTGAAGAGGAACTATCGATAGAAAACAACCTCAGCCCGTCATTTACCGCAAAAGGCTATAAATTGACTGGGGAGTAAGGTCGATTTGGGATGTTCGATCCTTCTAACGAACCGGATGAAAGCATTGAATTTAAAGCAAACCATGAAGTTACTGTATATGAATTTTACTTCTGGGGCGAGGGGCTGATCGGAGAAAAATACAAGATGATCGCTGTCAATGAGCAAACTAGTGAGGAACGAACATTCAGCGAGAGTCTTATTAGTGCTAATCCCGAATAAGAAGAGGTCCCGGGCCAGGCTTTGAGTATGGGTAGAGTGAGCTTTAATGAGCGTGATGCTGGGACGTGGATAATGGAGGTTTATGTTAACGATACCATTCATTCCAGCTTTCGTGTAGAGGTGGAAGACTAGCAGCCTTTCTCGTTAAAGGTTAAGGTTAAAACACATCACGGCCCTTCCTTTCCATAAAAGAAATAAAAGGACCGTGAGTGTTTTAGGGGATGGAACCTGTACAGTTCCATGAGACATCTCCCATTTAAAGTATATGCTCTGTCCAGCTTCATGCCTGGGTTACGGCCTGATACTCTTATTGATTCATTAATTTTTTAGACAGCGGATAGATACCCAGACTCTGGATAATCAAAGAAATCAAAACGGCCGCAAACCCGAGCGACAGGATCATATCCACATCTCCGCCTCCTTTGGACTGCAGATCCAATATGAGGTAAATGGACATCGTTCCTTTTAAACCGGACCATGTGAGTAAAATCGATTCCCGCCAGTTGATTCTGTGCCGCCAATGCGGGAAGAACTGGGTGGTGCTGAAAATAATGAGAAAACGTAAAATCAAGGAAAGCAAAAAGATAATGATCGCAAAACCCCAGCCGTCAAATACAAGATGTTGAGCGGATTGAATGCCGATTAATAGAAAGATCAAGGCTAATACGGTCAGCTCAATTACATTCCAGAAGCCGTCGAGCTTATCACGCAGGTCATTTTCCTTAATCGTACGACCAAATTCAAAGGAAAGCAAGATGCCGGCAAAGACTGTCGCAAGAACACCGGAAACATGCAGGTATTCCGCCAGGTTAAACACACCAAATGCTACAACAACCGAAAGCATCACCTGATATTCACGGTTGTGGGTGAAATGCACCGCTTTACTGAGAAGCCATCCGACTAACGCACCTATGACAGCCCCTCCGAGAGAAACGAGAAGGAATTCACCTAAAAAAGAAAGAGGCGCGAACGATTCTCCATTTGTCAGCATCCCGGCAAGAACCGTAAAGATGACGATACTCGTCCCATCATTAATCAACGATTCCCCTTCGACCACGTCGGCGATTTTTTCGTTACCGGTCGAATTCTTCAATATCGAAGTGACCGACACAGGATCTGTCGGGGTCAAGATCGCAGCGATCATCAACGCCCCAACAAACGATAATGATAAGAACGGTCCGCTGAGCGCAAATATAGAAGCCCCTAGAAGGATGACTGTAAGTATGATCCCTGCTGAAGCAAGGAAACCGATGATTCCCGCATTTTCCTTAAATCCTTTTGAAGGAAACCGGTAGGCAGACGAAAACAGCAGCGGCGGAAGGAAAATGTGATAGATCATATCCTTAGTCACTTCAATCGATGCAAAATAAGGAAGCAAGGAAAGCCCGATTCCGAGCACCACCAGAATGGTAGGGACGGGAACGTTTTCTTGTTTCCTATCTATGGTGAAAACGATATAGCCAATGAATATTAGTAAAATAAAATGCGTCGTATGCAACACGGACCTCCCCTTCATTCCTTGACTTCAGCCTATAGTGGTTCATTATCCTATTCACCCATTTATGAAACTTCAAGGGGTTATTTAGGACTCTCCCTCGTGCATATATTATTACAGCGTGTCAAAACGAGGAGGGAAAGTATTGAGGAATTATAACAATAGTGCTACATTTGAACATTCCTTTTGGCTGCAGATACTGGGAGACCATGCCAGGTTTATCAGAGATTCGTTATACCCTGATGAACGAGAAATGATCCAGCAGGCAAAGTCATTCGTGAATTCCTTTGATGAGTATTTAAATATGGTAAGAAACGGACAGCCAGGGGACATGGAGCAGTTCACGAAAAACATACAGGAAATCGTGAAACAGTTCAGGCAATATAAATTATCCATATTAGAAAGGCAGCTGCAGGGTAAGATTGGTATTCACTTATCCCCAACATTTATCAATCACATGGTGAACGAACTGGAAGAGTATCTACTCGTGCTCGATTATTTAGCGCAGGGAAAGGCTCCACCCGTCTTCCACGAGCTGCATCACCATATGGTATGGCTGCCGGATGCCGGCGGTCATGCGGGCGCGATTAATGACGAGCTTGATGGAGTTGAAAAACGATTAAAAGAGAAAAGTGCTTTATTTGCGAAACACTTCGAACAATTCTACCTAAAGGCGGTGGAGTTAACAGGCTATTTGCGGACGAATCTGGATAGTTTCCCCGCATTATCGAGGTTTAATTCTGAAGTAGACATGGAGCTGCAGCTATTTAAAGGATTCCTGAGGGAACTGGAGGAGATGGAATTATCCGAAACGGTATTAAGCACCTTCTCCGCTTTAATGGCTGATCATATGGCCAGGGAAGAATGTTACTATTTATACAAAATCGCGGAATCTGCGCAAGGCGAATATCCAGCCTGTGATCCGACTAAGCCGAGGACGGAGTAGAGATAGATAGTAAAAAAGTACAGTGATGTAAAAGTCCGGGGGAAGTAGTGATGATGACTGTTATGACCATTACATTTTCGGGCTTTTATGTCACTTTTTCACATGAGAGGGTAATGTATTTATGTTTAATTTTACATATTATAAAATAGATGTATAACAAACTTCGTCTCCTATATTGATAGATGGTTAAACAAATTATATGATATAAAAAAGTGCATCAAAGAATTGTATTTATTTAGATCACAGGTTATAAAAAATATACTAGAATATCATAACCATCTTCCTCATAAGTGAGAGCATAGTTAGCGATATGGATTATAATGGTGTGCAAGAAGTCCGGATTTGGTAATAGGGAATCGTTGGTGTATTGTTTCTAAACTCTATAATTATTATGGTGAAAAAAGTTAAAGGGGCGGATCCTATGGTACAGTCTTATGGTTATTCCAAGCAATTTAAAGAATTCTTTATAGAAAATAGTAAGGCCTTTGAACAAACTCTTTTATCGGAAGCGGTAAATGTTCAGGATAAGATTGATGAAATTATGCGCGTGGGAAACATCGACCTTGTTAACAATGCGCATAACTTAGTTATGTATATTATTAATGGGAAAGATGAATCTTTGAAGAAATTCGCTGAACAAGAGGGGATTGCCTGGGCCGCGCACTCCATTGATTTATCATTCAAATTAGAATGGGTCCATTCTATACGTAGAACATTGTGGTTATTTATTGAAAAATACTATAAGGAAAACGATAATAACCAAATGATGGATTTTTTCCGGCTGGAAACCGAAATTAACAATCGTGTAGATGACTTTTTAAATACCTTCTTCATACGTTATTCAACCTATAAGGATGCATTAATTAAGGATCAGCAACAGTTGGTGGAAAATCTTTCAGTCCCAATTATCCCTATTAATGAATCGATCTCCGTTCTTCCTCTAATCGGTACAATGGATACTAACCGTGTAGAAACCCTTCAAGAAAAAGTATTAACAAAGGTTTCTGAATTAAGGATTTCCACATTGATTCTGGATTTATCCGGAGTCGCCATCATGGATCAAGATTCTATCATCGACTTAAAAAAGAGTATTGACGGCATAAACATGATGGGCTGCGATACGGTCATAACTGGTTTTAGGAAAGAAATTGTACAAGAAGTATTGAATACCGAGCTCACATTCAATCATCAAACCGAAACCTTAGCTACCCTGCAACAAGCGTTAAGCAAGTATTTTCTCCCTCAACTAGATTAGATAAAAAAGAGTGACACCCTATTTTGCATAAAGCTGGTTTATAATTTTGCCTTTGATGGCAGCCGCACAAATCCGAAGGTTCGCTACGCTGGAAAATACCCCAATTCGAATCATCCTGTACTTTTGATAAATTGCTCCTTCACCTTCCCATGATAGTGAAGGAGGACAGGTCTTAGCAGTATGTTATAAAATAAATGGCAGCCACGCCAGAAGTTTTCCATGATGTTAGAGACAATTATCTAGAGGTCATTGGTCGAGTGTTGCAGTATAACAGTCAAAATAAAAAACTTTATTGATCGCTGCTCCTCCAAATCATGCGGGGACCTGAGTATCAGGACTTTCGCGAAACCTTCCCAGTATTTCTTAATCGTTCTTATTACGGGCAATTTCTTGAATTCCTTTAGAGATTTCTCTTAGATGCCAGTTTCTATCTCTTTGAACATTTAAAAGAGTAAAGGCAAACCATACAATAAAACCTATGGCTGCTATATTTATAATTAGAGGAATGAATGCTGCTAATGAAATATTCATTTTATGTCTCCTTTACGGCTTAATAATGTAGAAAAATAAAAAAGCCAAGAGCTGGGCTCTCGACTAATATCGCTAACTTAATTATAACACAGGAGGTTCTTTGTGTGATTGAAGCAAGTTAATATCATTTTTTTAGGTTGAACTATTAACACAATAGAATCTGTATCTGTTTTAAGTAATGCTATACATGCCATAAGCAAGTACTTAAAGTAAGATTGCTTTGAATTCGAATCTTCAAGTAATGGAAGCACTTCCTTTAATGATTAATCGTATATAACATCTTTTCCTTGTTCGCGTAATTTTTTTAAAGAGGTAAGCATATGATTTATTTCTTCATCTGAATGTCTTTCCCATGAACTTAATTCAGCCACGATTCTCAAAGGCGATTTAGATCTATAAGAGCGAGTAGGGTTTCCGGGGAATTTCTGGTCAGTTAAGTTAGGATCATTTTCAAAATCACCTAATGGTTCCACAATATAAATTCTTTCTTTTGATTTAGCTTTTGCTAATTCAGCACCCCATTTAGCAGCATCTAATGTTGCCGTGAAGTATATATAGTTGGATTTTTTGGCTTGGTAATTTGATAGGTGTTGAGATTCTAACAGATCTTCAATTTTTAGTTCTGCTTTAGTACCATGAAAGAAAGGACCATTATCTAAGACCTCTTTATTTTCATTCATACAGCTGCACCTCTCATCTTTTTGATTTGTACCTAATAGTATAGAAGAGGAATTATAGAAAGAGTAGTCTATAAATAAGATACAATTGGTAGTATAATGAAAGTAGAGGAAAGAAGTTAAACGATAATTACTTATTAAATTCGTTCTTACTAGCAGTCAATTTTTACGGTTCCTGCTGATACTATGCATCGAACTCGCTCCATAGAACGGACAGATTTTTTTGAAAAAGCAAGTAATGGCATAAGAGGGCACAAGGGCGATTATTCCATAAGAATAGTTGCCTTTTTTATTTTAAAATTCGTGCAGGGAAATGGAAAAGTCCATTAAATATTTTGGTAAGAGATACATTTATATTTATTTGTGATGCTTGGTGCCGGGGTGCCATCGAATTCGGTATGATATTAAAGGACTAAATTGGAGGGAATATAAAATGGATGTAAAGACACTTTTGTTACAACAGTGGGCAAGCTGCTTGGATGAAGAAGACTGGTTCCCACCACTGGAAAAAGTGCTGGAGGATATCACTTTGGAACAGGCAGTTTGGAAACCAGCTGACGGGACAATGAATTCCATCTAGGAATTAGTTTGTCATTTGCTTTTCTATGAAAAGAGACTCCTGATGCGATATCTTGGTGAAACAGCGAATGAACCACAGGCAGAAAATAATGAATCTACATTTCGATTACCCACTGAGACGTTAGATAATTGGAAGGAAACCAAACAAGAATACTTTCATGTTCATCGTGAACTTGAAAAAATACTAGCAAAATCAGAACAAGAAGATTTGTATAGACAGATCCCTGGTGAACGATCATTAGTGCTTGAGCTGAAGAGTTTAGCATTGCACAACGCATATCATATTGGGCAAATTGTATTTCTTAGTAAAATGCAAGGAGCTTGGACAGGGAAACGCAGCTTTTAAATAATTAAATTAGCTTATTATACGAGGGGGCGATTGTTCAATATGGACAATGCTTTTTCCACGAGGCAGGATTGGTTTGAAGCGTGCTTTGTTTATTAATCAGGGAAGAGGTTCTAAATGTCAAACAACATAAATGAAGAAAAACTAACAGGAGGGAATGTTTCAAACGTATATCGTTTGGAAGATACTGTTCGACGAGAGTTAAAGCCTGATAGTTTTAAAATTCATAAACTATTGCTGCATTTGGAAAGGAAAAGTTTTGATTATGCTCCCAGGTTTTTAGGTGTTGATGAAAAAAATAGAGAGGTATTATCATTTATTGAAGGAGAAGCTGGTAATTATCCTTTGAAAAAATATATGTGGTCTAAAGATGTTTTAAAAGAAATAGCACATATGCTTCGTCTCTATCATGATGCAGTTAGTGATTTTCCGGCATTAAATGAGTGGAAACCAATTGATAATACTCCTAATAACTTAGAGGTTTTATGTCATAACGATTTTGCCATATACAATATTATTTTTAATCATGAACAGCCAGTGGGTATTATTGATTTTGATGTTGCTGCTCCAGGACCAAGACTCTGGGATATCGCTTATACCCTTTACACATGCGTTCCTTAAAGTAGACTTTATCATACAGAAACAGGTAAGGCTGTCTATTATAATCCTTCCCATGATGCTGAGAGGATAAAAAGAAGAGTTAAGTTGTTTTTTGATTCCTACGGTATTAAAGGAATGGAAAAAGGTTATTTAGAGATGGTATTGTTGCGGCTAGAAGGGTTATGTAAATACTTGAAAAGAAGAGCCAGTGAAGGAGACACTGCTTTTCAAAGAATGATTGACGAGGGACATCTTGAACATTATGAAAGCGAAATTAAATTCATTAATGAACATGGAAGAGAGTGGGTTATACCGCTAGAATAGTTGGAATAAGAGATCTAGAAGTGGAAGGTTACCTAATATCTTGAATTGATAAATGTCATTATTCCAGAAATGGTCCGTTATCTTGAATTCAAGTATTCCACATAAGGGCAGGATAATGGAAGACTTGACTTCGAGATATTTTTCTAGAAAATCAATTTTACAATAAAGGATTATATAGATTTTATGTTGAACTATGGAAGAGTGTGGAATAAATGTCTTATGAAAATTGAGTATT
This sequence comes from Halobacillus sp. A5, assembly GCF_024189315.1. Classification (GTDB taxonomy): domain Bacteria; phylum Bacillota; class Bacilli; order Bacillales; family Halobacillaceae; genus Halobacillus_A. The sequence goes on from NZ_JAIZEO010000003.1 coordinate 78,710, forward strand.
ATAAGTTTAATTATGAGGAGGAATATAGAGTGAAAGTAGCATTTGTTATTTTTGAGGATTTAACTGCATTAGATTTTGTGGGAGTTTACGATGCTGTTACAAGATTAAAAACCATGAATTTTATTCCAGAGTTAGAATGGGAAATTTGTTCGTTTACTGAACGAGTTGTTGATGGTACAGGGCTAACTTTCACTCCAACAAAAGTAAACGAACCTCTTGATACATATGACATGATTATAGTTCCTGGGGGATTTGGTACAAGAAGGTTGGTTGGTGATAGGACTTTTATGGAATGGTTAAAAACTTCAAAACCATGTAAATTAAAGGCTTCTGTGTGTACTGGTTCTTTGTTATATGGTTCAGCAGGTTTCTTAAATGGGAAATCAGCTACAACTCACCCTAGTGCTTTTGAAAATCTTAAGAAGTATTGTACAGTGGTCGATGATAGAATTGTAGATGAAGGTGATGTCATCACTGCAAGGGGTGTAAGTTCCTCCATTGATTTAGGACTTTATCTTTGTGAAAAATTAGCAGGACATGAGGCAAAAGAAAAAATTCGTATCCAAATGGATTATCAAACGGATTATGTTAGCTATTAAACTAAATGGGGCTATTGCTCAATATAGTGCTTGCTTTCAACACTTAATGAGGTTAAATTAAATCGAAGCTAAGATAAAAGGGGAATAGTTGTGGGAAGGAAAACTATGAACTTAGTAAAGCTGTTAGTGGGAGTAGTAGTAGGAATTGCAATTTATGAAGGGTAAAAGTATTATTCTTTTAAGTGATAATTATATGTGTAGTTAACTAACAGGTGTGTTATTTAAAGAGTGTTTCAATTTATCTCGAAATCAAGTCTTATTGAAACTGGGCTTATCTTCAAGAAGGAGCTCTATTATTATTAAGTAAAGCAGAAGATGTATTGAGGTGCAAATAGGATGTCAAATATAGAATTAAAAATAATTACTTCTGACAATTGGAGAGAAGCCCTTGAATTATCCGTATACGAAGAACAACAGAAATTTGTTGCTTCAGTTAATCCTCCAGTTGCTATTGCACTTGCTAAAGCATATGTAAGACCTGGTGGAAAAATGGTTGAGCCATATGGGATTTATTATAATAAAAAGATGGTAGGATTTTTCAATTTGCATTATACGGCTAGTAGTACAGACGATTATTGGATTTTTCATTTTTTCATAGATAAAAGATTTCAACGAAATGGATTAGGCTTAAAAGCATTTCGAGAATTGATGAGACAAATCAAACAAAATCATCCTGCCTGTTATCGTATGCGTTTAACGGTCCATCCAGAAAATGAAGCAGGGAAAAATTTTTATTTAAAAGTTGGATTTTCGGAAGACAATATTTTGACATTTGATGAGCCTACCTATTCAATATTCATATAACAAATTTTCGGAGAACATGACTATATTCGGGGCGTTTGCTCAACACGAGTAATCCCTTCTTTAATTAGGGAAGGAAGTCTAGAAGTTATTGTAGAAAATGGATAGTGGAAAGTGTAAGGGAGAGTTGATTAATTAGGGGGAGGATATGGGAAATTTGATTTTGTCTGGTGGTGGAAGCTCTAATCAAAATTTTAAAGTATATGAGTTTATGATTAATACTATCGAGAAAAAAGAACCTATACTTTATATACCTCTAGCAGGTGATGCGGACTTTAGACCACATCATACGAGTCTTGACTTCATAAAAAACATATTTGAACCTCTAGGTGTTAAGGAGGTTACGATGTGGACAGATCTCAACCATAAGACGTTAGATGAATTAAAATGCTTTTCAGCTATTTACTTTAGTGGAGGAAGTACGTTAACTCTATTAAAAACGATAAAAGATAGCGGGTTTGCTAAGGTTTTAAGACAGTATTTTAACGGTGGAGGCACTATTTTCGGACAGAGTGCAGGAGCCATCATCTTTGGAAGTGATGTTACTCATACGACAAAAGAGATAGATATAAGTGGCTATAACCCTTTAAATCTTATACATAATTATCGTTTGTGGTGCCATTATGATCAGATTGATGAAGAGTTATTATGTGAGTATTCTAAAGATGAAAGCACTCCTTTCATTGCTCTTTCAGATGGAGGGGCTATTCATGTTACCAAATCATACTGCCAAGTCATCACCAAAAAAGCCTATGAATTCAAAGATGGTAAGAAAAAAGATCTGGAATTTGTGTACAACTCTAATGATCATTAATACAAAGACGAAATGTATGTTAATTTGGAATATCTCGAAATCAAGTCTTCCGCTAGTAGTTGGGATGGCAATTCTTTTCGGATATGCTTTTTTCTTTAGTATGTGTTTGGGATATAGACCATAAATTAATTTTATTCAAGTAAGGGAGCTTATCCTTAGGAAGGGTAAGCCCCTTTTTGTACAAGAGCATTGAGTTCTTGGGTTTGATTTGAAATAATTGGAATTTGTTACGTTGCACTTTAGTATTAAAAGGAGATTCAAAAAAATATTGTTACTAGAAGGGGGATGGCTTTATGAATAAGGAGAAACTTTTTAGAATTCTGTCTATATCAAGTTTGATGGTCTGTATAACTGTTTGGGTCCCTAATATAGTATTTCAAATCTCTAGTCCATTATGGATGCTAACTTTTATTATAGCTCCAGCTGGTATTGTATTTGCGAGCTTGATTAAAAATTCTTGGCTAATAGTATCTAATATTGCTATGCTTTTTAGTTTCTTCATCTTAATGTTTGCTGGGTATTTCATTAATTACATAATTGGAGGAATACCATAAAGTCTATAGGGCTGTTAAATTACCTTGAATTCGAGTCTTAAGTAAACGGGAGCGATTCCTTAATATAAAAGAATTGTGTTTTAAACCTAAGTTATCAAATAAATAAGAATATGATGCAGGGGGAGGGATTTTTTGAAAAGAAAGACAGTGGCACAAATTTTAGTTTTTATTATAGGTGGTTTACTATTTACTTTTTCTATTGAACTCCCTGTACTAGGTTTCAAGAAAATAGAGCTTGTAGAGGATACTTCAACTCATCAAGTAATTAATTACAACTGGTATGGGAAGGAAATAAGTGAGCAGCCCTTTAAAGGTGAACCTAAAGAAGCCCTTAACCTATTTCAAAAGCAAGATAGAATTCAAAAAATTCAAGTGGTCATAGTTGTTTTTGCACTCATGGCTTTGGCGCTATGGTGGAGTAAGGAGAAAAAACGTTATATATATGGTTGTGCCTTTATATTTTTCCTTTTAGTTGTTATTGATATTATGATGGTAAACAAGTTTAGTTAGAGTACGTATTGAAGTGAAAAATAAACAAGGAATTCTGAATACATCTCGATATCGAGTCTTAATGAAGCTGGGGCTATTGTTCAATAAGAGCAATAGCTTTTTAGCTAGCGAGCAGTGTTTGTTGAAGACTCAGCTTCGAAATAATTAGAATTTTATTGTATGAAAAATAGATAATACGTATAATAATTCATTAAGTAGAAAGTTGTTTGAACAAAGGAGTGAGTATGTGATTATTAAATTTGCAAGTGTCACAGATGCTTCCGTTATTCACGATTTAATGATTAAGGCATTTATGGAATATAAAAATGAGGTCCCTCCGTCCAGTGCTTTAGAAGAAACAGTACAATCTGTCTCTAATGCATTAGTAAAAGAGGAAGAAGGGGTGATAGCGTATCAAGAAAACGTTCCAGTTGGTATGGTGCGTTTTTTAATTTATAACCAAAGCATATATTTTTACCGTTTGTCAGTAATCCCTGATAAGCAAGGAAAGGGAATAGCCAAAAATATGTTAAAATTTATAGAAGATTATGCAAATAAGGAAGGTTTCTCGTCTATTCGATGTAAAGTCCGTATGAGTGCGACAAAGAACCTAAAGTTATACAGATCAATAGGTTACGATGTTTACGAGGAAGAAGTTGTACATAAACCGAATGGTATAAATATTAATGTTGTATCTATGAAAAAAGATCTTTTGTTATTGCAATAAAGGGGGCAATTGCTTAATTGAGCGCTCGCCATATTAAATATTCATATATATATTTAGCAAGCGGAGCAGCAAAGTTTTTTAAAAGAATTAATTAGAAATGAGGAAATAGGGTGGGAATATTTTTTAAAAATATGTCTGAAAAGGAAACTGATAATTGGGAAAAAGGGTGTGTTTTTGGCTTTTACGTCTTCTTAATAAGTTTGTTTATTAACCAAACTTACTACTATATTTTTAATAGTTACTTGTTTTCAAATTTTGTTATCTTTTGGGCCGGGCTGGTATCTGCATTTGTCTGGTCTTCAATTTTAAATATAAACTTCGTAAAAGGAAGAAAAATAAGGAATTGAAAAATCTGCATATTAAGCTAATGGAGCGTTATTGAAGAATGATGGAGGAGGTTGGGATAATAACAGTAGCGAGGGGATGGTTTCAGCGCTTTCGACAGAGGAATAAGAACCACCCCTGACTTGGGTTATCTTGAGTTCTAGTATTTCGCTAACTGGGGCGCGCGACAAGTTCTGCTATAAGCGCTTTTCAGCGCGAAAGGCAGGGAATCTGTTGGATTAAATTTCAACTGTACAACGGAGGATGGGAATGAAGGATCCATGTTTCCCGAAACCATCCCGTTAATACTCCTGCATGCGTTGAGACGGACAGGTCTCTTGGTATGAAGCACAGGTGAAGGCGGCAGAACAAAGGCTAAAGCCATTTGCAAAGAAAAGGTATGCTTGAGGATATGTCTGACGGCTAAAACCTAGTTAAGGTGAGAATCGTTCTTTGAGATAGGAACTGACGAACTTCCGAAGGTAAGGGTCTAAAGTTACGAACGTAAGGAAACTTACGTGTCATCTTACGATGACGTGAGTGGTGTGGAGTAAAACTGCCCCATCTGAAAGACGCTATACCGAACCAAGGCGGTATCCAGCTCACAGGCTTACAGGAAGCACCTAATTCTAGTAATGACAGCTACGTTGTATGGTACTTGGAAAGCAAGGAACGTTGAATCAAGGACTGTCACCCGAAACGGTTGCTATAAAGATATGCTGAAAAGCATTTATCCTTGTGAGGGTAGGGGAATGACTGATGAAACTTCTGTAATAGAAGTGGAGGAATAGCCCCAAATCTAGAGTATGAAACGATTATTTTCCTAACGTGAATGGCACCGATCGGGTAGGAACGTGGGAACATCACTCCAAAGGAGGGATGCCACAGTGTCAACGCTGCGAAACTGGGATTATTATAATATGACGGAGACCTTTACGGATCTTCATGAAAAAGCGAGTCAGGGACATACGTTTTCTTATCTATATGAAACCATCATATCGAGAGAAAACATCCTGCTCGCCTTTCGCATGATCAAAACCAATAAAGGATCTAAAACACCAGGCACCGATGGGAAAACTATCGATGACATGAAAGAGCTCTCCGAAAATGATCTGGTAAACGAAGTCCGAACGAAACTTAGAAACTATTGCCCGAAGAAAGTTCGCAGAGAATGGATTGAAAAAGACAACGGAAAATGGAGACCCCTTGGGATTCCGTGCATCCTGGATCGAGTGATCCAACAATGCTTTAAACAAGTTCTCGAACCGATTGTAGAATCTCAATTCTTCAAACATAGCTACGGATTCAGACCTCTCCAGTCTGCTCATCATGCTATGGCAAGGATACAGTTTTTGATTAATCATAGTCAACTTCATTACGTCGTTGATGTAGATATTAAAAGTTTCTTTGATAACGTAAATCATCGTCTATTAAAGAAGCAACTCTGGAACATCGGTATTCAAGACCGTAAGGTACTAGCCTGTATCTCAAAAATGATCACTTCGGAGATTGATGGAGAAGGAGTACCCGAGAAGGGTTCGCCACAAGGTGGAATTTTATCCCCTCTTCTTTCTAATGTCGTTTTAAATGATCTAGACCAATGGGTTGCCGACCAGTGGGAAGTATTTCCCCTGACGAAAGCCTACAGTTCAGATGATGCCAGAAGGCGAGCGAGAAAACAAACGAATTTGAAACAAGGATACCTGGTCCGATATGCTGATGATTTTAAAATTCTTTGTCGGGATGGAAAGACAGCGCAAAGGTGGTACCATGCGGTACGTCTGTACCTCAAAGAGCGTTTGAAACTGGACATCTCACCGGAGAAATCTCAAATTGTAAACTTAAGAAAACGAGAATCTGAGTTCTTAGGGTTCACCATTCGTGCGAATAAAAAGGGTAAGAAACGAGTGGCTCATACTGGGGTCATTTCTTCTAAAAGAAAGAAAATGAAGCAGGAAGCGAAAAAGCTCATTCGGAGAATGAAAAGTTCACCTTCTGCTGAGAATATTCATCGTTACAATAGTTTTGTTCTGGGACTTCACCAATACTTTAAGCGAGCGACTCATGTAAATCTTGTGTTCTCACGTCTTGCTTACGATCTTAAACCATTTCTAGTGAACCGTCTTCGACCGGTTGGAAAGCTAGAACATCCTTTTCAGCCACCGCCTTTTTATAAGAAAACCTTTAGCTTAGGAACGAAAACATTCAATATCAATGGTGTGTATCTGTTCCCCATCGGCAATGTGAAAACATTCCATACGATGAACTTCAGTCCAAAGCTTTCGCTTTATACAAAGACAGGAAGAGAACAGATGTACAAAAGTCTCCGCCCTGATATCCAGAAAGAAATCGGTCACTTAATGAAGTCTTCTCTACCGAAACGAAGTATCGAATATCTTGATAATCGTATTAGCCGGTATAGTATGAAGATGGGGAGATGCGAAATTACAGGTGAGTACCTCCATGCATCAGACGTTCACTGCCATCATTACGTGCCAAGGAACCAAGGAGGTTCGGATCAATTTCAAAATCTCCGTAATCTTCATAAGGATATTCACCGACTTATCCATATGAAAGATATAGAAAAGATAAAGGTTTATCTTAAACAATTACCACAGAATCGATTGATCTTAGATAAGATCAATCAATACCGAAAGGTATGTGGGGTGGAAGGGATCGAAGCATCCAGTCTCGAAGAGTAACATAGGAACTTATAATTTAGTACATACCTTTAGATGGAACGCCGGATGCTGGGAAACTAGCACGTTCGGTGTGGAGCAGGGGAAAAGCCGGAGATAACCTCAAACGCTTACCTATTGCTAACGATTATCTAATAAGAGGTAATCAACTTTCTGGCAGTATCTTGAACATGAAAGGTGAAAAAAATGAAAGAATTAGACGAACATAGATTTATTATTAATGTAAAGTCTGAATACCCTCCCTCCATAGGAAGATTATTATCCATGATGGATTATACACGAAAGACGACACTAGATGCTGTAGAAGGGTTGTCAGTAGAAGAGCTTGATTATCGTATAAATGGAAAAGGAAACTCAATAGGTTGTCTTTTATACCATATCGTATGTGTGGAAGAAGTCTATCAAATCTTGACTTTTGAGGGTAGGGAGCCCACTAAAGACGAACGCCAAAAACTTGATGTAGGATTAAAACTTGGTGAGAAGTCACACGAGGAAATTATTGGTAAAGGTATTGACTACTATAAAGAGAAACTAATTTTAGTGCGAAAGCGGACATTAGAATTATTTAAAAATAAAGAGGATAACTGGTTAGATGAAGTATCTCCCTTTGTTCACGATTATGATGCTAATCACTATTTTCGTTGGTTTCATGTATTTGAAGATGAACTAAATCACCGTGGTCAAATCCGTCTAATTCGCAACCATATGAATAGAGAATAGCAAGGTAAACCTTTAAAACCGGATAAGATACTGAGATGCGTGGAAAAGAGGTGGCCCACCAAGAGTCAGGCATATCCCATTAACGTATGATAGAGATAAGATCATACCAGGATGGATCTGATCCAAGATATCTTGAAATCGAGTCTTCCTTTATCGGGAGCGATTGTTCAATAAGGACAATCGATTTTTCACTAGAAGAGCAGAGTTGTTTAAGATGAAACACTTAATCTTAAAAGATGGATGTGATAAAAATAGGTGCTAATATTGCGATTATCGCTGATATACATGGGAATAGCGCTGCATTAAAAGCTGTTTTAGATAGAATTGATAAAGATAAGCAAATAGAACATATTTATTGCCTTGGTGATTTAATAGGGATCGGTCACGAAACAAATGATGTTCTTGAATTGTTGTTTTCACGTAACGATATAACCTTTGTTAAAGGAAATCATGATGAAGCAATTTTAAACATAATTGATGGGAAAGAACCAGGAAGTTTCGGAGAGGAAAGAGAGCATCATCAATGGATTGCATCTGGATTAGACAAGAAGTTCATCCCTAAATTGTTAAGCATGCCCGATATGCATTATGAGAAGATAAACGGGAAAAACTTTTTGTTTGTTCATTATCATTTAAATGAAAAGGATAAGCTTTTACCTATTGATAATCAACCCACAACTGAAAAACTTGATGCAACATATGAAAATTCCGAAGCAGACGTTATCAGTTTTGGACACCATCATATTGTTCATCATTTTAGGTCAAACAAAAGACTTTATCTTAATCCGAGTTCATTAGGTTGTAGCCACAAACCTGTTGCACCATATGTTAAATTGCATGTCGGATCAAATGAACAGGTAGATGTTTCTTTTATTGAAGTACCGTATGACAATAAAGATTTTTTACTTTCTTATGAAAAGTTCGATGTGCCCGCTAGAGATTTTATATTAAAGGTATTTCATGGAGAACAGCATTTACAATATGTCTAAGCCTTTTTAATAAGGTATTAGGTTAGTCAAAGATTCAAGCCTTCAAGAATACCAGCTAATAGAAGGTCAATAGGTAAGGGTAAAAAAGAGTAATTAGACGTGGTACAATAAAAATGAACATACTAAATAAACTTCACTAGTAATTATTTGAAGTATTTTCTATAAAAGTATTTTATTGGTTTATTTTAAATCACATAAGCCTTTTTAATATGGCATAAATCCAGTGAATGAGCTTGTTTGCACAAGCAATGATCGCCACCTTATGTGGTTTACCTTCTTCACGTTTCTTATCGTAATAAGCTTTTAGTTTTGGGTTGCGATTCTTGGTTATTCCGCATTGAACTGCGTTATATAGACTTTTTCTAAGGCTGGACGATCCTCGCTTTGTAATTCGGTTAATGGATGCTTTAAACTGTCCAGACTCATGGACACTTGGGTCAATCCCCGCGTATGCAACGAGCTTTTTAGGGTGGTTAAACTGATCAATTTCCCCAATCTCGGATAGGATTGTTGCCGCAATCTTTCCACCAATACCGGGAATTGATCGGATAATCTCATATTCATTAAATTCTTCAGCCAGGGCATCTATCTCTTTCAGTAGCTTCGATAGGTGCCTTTGGTATTGGAGAAGAAGTTGAATAAACATTGTTAAACTCACCACATGACTCGAATATAAATTACGCTTGAATGGATCTCGGTCTGCTGCCTCTTTGAGCCGATGAGCTTTATCTAATGCCCATCCATAAGAGCGTTTTACTCCTTGTTGGAGAATCACTTCAGCTATTTTTTCCTTCGTTTCCTCCCGAACACCTTGAGGTGTTTGATAGTGGAGTAACGTTCGTAAGGATGACGGTGAATAAAGAGATCCAAAGACCGTCTTATATCTGTGATCTCTTCCACCTCTAACCAAAAGAGATGAAAATCATGTAACCCTAAAACGTTATGCTCGAAAACAAAACTCTTCTTGTAAGGATCTTTCTTCTGTAAAAAGGCTTGTACTTGGCTTTTTCCTTTCGCAATATCCAGGCCAATGACTGGATCCATATTTTATCACGTCTCCTTTTGTTAGATTCGCCGGCAGCCCCTAACCTAGCTTGTAGTGTCATAGCTTCGCTTGTTATTCGGGATCCAGGTCCCAACCAGCCTCAATCATGTTTCTACAAGTAGGGGGTGGACAGTATTCTGGACGGGATCAGAGTCCCATGGGGGCGAACGTCCTACCCCGGCTACTTAAAGAATAACCTATAAAAAATAGGTCAACCAGATAAACTGGTTAATCTTATAATACGAACGGGAGCGATAGCTGCACATTGGATATGGGATTATCCAAATACTAAAAGACCTGAAATTTTAGTTAGGCTTGAACAATTGTCTGAAGATAAACAAGTTATCATATTAAAATCACCAAAAGAAGTTCAACAGTTTTAAGAAATAGTACAATAACTTTTATTACTTATTAAAGTAACGGGGGCTTATCCAAATCTTCTTCGCATTTGAGAGTTAGCAGTTTAATTAGAAGAAACAGAGGGCAAAACAGATTGACTGATTTCGAAATATAGAATAAAATAAGGAAAATTTTACAGATAAACACAATGACTGGGAGTATTAAGGAATGGTTATTGTTCAGAGAACTGTCGGTCGGTGAAAGGCAGTAAATAAGATTCCCCAACTTACCCATGAGTGGTTAGGCTTCATAGGCCTTAACGGTTAACTTCCGTAATCAAGTTTAAAGTGGGTTCGTTGATCATTTATACACGAATCAAAAAGAGTGGTACCACGTAGGTAAACCTATCGTCTCTTCATAGACGATAGGTTTTTTATTTTATCATTTCTTATTATTTAGGAGGGAAAGGTGCGTATGTCGACAACAAACTGGCAACGTCAGGATGTAACACAACATTACCTTGAACAAGTGAGGGGAGCTATTCCTTTTGGTGTTGAACAGGCCAAGATCATGCTTCAAGTCATCAATCATTTTACGTCTAGCCCGAAAAGAATAATGGATTTGGGGTGTGGGAACGGTTTTTTAGCTGAGGTTCTACTTAAATCTTATCCAGAAGCTTCTGCTGTGTTATTAGATCATTCCAAACCCATGGTTGAAACTGCACGAAATGATATGAATGACTATAGAGATCGATGTGACATTGTTCATGCTGATTTCAGTCAGTCTATACAAAAATACGGAGGGAAAGGGTCTCTTGACTGCATTGTTTCCGGTTATGCGATTCACCATCTTCCCCATGAGAAGAAAAGAGAACTATATCAAGAAATTTATGAGTTACTAGCACCTGGAGGGATTTTTATAAATATTGAACATACAGCATCGGCGACGCCGGAACTTGAAAAATTGCATGACGAACTTTTCGTGGATCACCTAGCTTCACATAACAAAAGAAACAGAAATGATGTTGCTCAGGAATACTACAACCGTTCAGACAAGGATGATAATATTCTTGAACGAGTTGATCTTCAGGTTGATTGGCTACGTGAAATTGGATTTAACCACGCAGATTGTTATTTCAAATGGATGGAACTTGCGGTTTTCGGTGGGACCAAATAGTAGAAATTGGAGGATTAATTGCAACTTTTTCTACAGATTATCTCGATCCTGAGTCTTCTAGTAAAGGCGGCATTTCTTTAGTTTGAGGAAATAATATGGGAGGGAATTAAGTTGATAAAGATTCAAAGCGATTATCATAAACGACCGATTCGGTTCATCGAGTTATGGGAAGACGGAGGCTGGTCCTTAAAAGTATATGGGATCTCCTATTTAAGTGATTACCCAAGTAACAAATTAATTGATACATCAAAGGAACTTGCTCGTGATACCCTTCCTTTCCCAGCAGTGACAAATAATCGATATGGTCTTGGATTTATAGGTGTACATGAAGGTTCAGGTGCTAACTTTATTTTCGTTGACTGGTGGTCTAACGAAATCGAGCTTAAAATCCTTGCATTAGCCTTAGAAAAAGCAAAGGAACTGAATTTAGATAAAGTACTCTTAGTATGTCATTCAAGTAATACCGCATCGAAAAAAGTGATTATAAATAATGGGGGGATATGGGATAAAGATTTTGTAGACAAGCAGAAAAATACCTTAAACAGATTCTGGATTGAACTTAAATGAAACTTATTTAATGTCTATATTCTTAAGGTTTATCTTCAATTCGAGTTTTCAAGAATAGGGAGCTTTTGAGGAATACAAAAAGCGTTTGTAAAAATTAAAAGATTGCTTTACTCTCATACCATTCAAACTCTATTTGAGATTCAGCAGAAGTGCGGCTACATAAAAAGAACATTGCGTTTGTTCCTGGTTCTATAATTAATCGACCGTCAACTCTAAAACCCAGTTCGGTCTTTTGGGGACTTAACGCTCTGGTACCTACAACTCTTCCTCCTGAAAATGAACCTGATACACTAGGGTTAAATAGAATTTCTCCTACAGGCTTATGATTGGAGGCAAGTTTCAGAACACTCACGTCTGATGATCGACGTGGAATTCCAGGTGGGTCAGCATTAACAACAAAGTCTGCCTTCACTAGTTTAGTCGAGAAGTTTGTCAAAGCAAAAAAAGAGACATATAAATTCACATTAGATTCTAACGGATTTACAAGTTGAGCCCATGCATTTTTATTAGCGCTCGTCTCTAACACCCCAGAAGTTCCAGCAAACAACCTTCCTTTACTACTTTGAAATGCAGGGTTTATGATATCTACTCTTGGCTTTAATTCCATGTATGGTCTACCTCCTACTAAGTCTACTTTTTACAATATATATACTTCAGAATAGTCATTATGCTTTTAAACCAATTAATATTTTTCAGGGGTCTAAGCTGTATATAGAAAGGGAAGATAGATTACTACTATACTCGCCATTTACATTGGCAGGAAAATACCGATATCCAGGGACTAAAATGGGCTGATTCTTTAATAGAACATCCCAAAACTAATATAGAGAGATTAGTGAGTGAGAATGTCTAAATGAGAATCTTCAGTGATTGCGAGCGTTAGTTGAAAAAACAACTCTAAAGTATCTCGGATTCGAGTCTTCACGGTAGTTCTAGAATAGTTAGTTAAATTTAGCTTTCAGCTATTAAAAATATTGTGAGAATCTTAATCCAAACTTTAGGGGGATGTAAGTGTCAAAAAGATTAAAGAAATCATCGACAGATAAGGCTCTATATGGAGTTTGTGGAGGGATAGCTGAGTTTTTTGGAATATCTTCTTTTGTCGCGAGGTTAATATTCTTCTTTACTGCATCAGTTTCATTTTGGGTATATGTATTTCTAGTCTGGACTTTAAAAGAGAAACAATTAATATAAATCGGATGACAATATTGAAATGAACGGCTCTGGTAAAGTTTAATGTTAGATAGCTCGAAATCAAGTCTTCACGTAAAGGGGACGATTGCTTAACAAGAGTAATCGTCTTTTTCTTAGCATTTGGATAGTTTTTAGAGCCAGAGCAACCATTTATGAAGATATGTAATTGAAAATTATAAAAAAATATCTCAAAATGTAAAATATACTATATTAGGAGGGTAGAAATGGCTGAGAAATTCGATAGAATAGCCTCGTATGTAATAATTCCTTTAATAGTATTAATTTTTATCATTAACTCTTATGTTTTTAAAAGCAACAGTATCACTTTTATTCTTGTCATCATCGGTTTGATTACTGTCTCTATTCTAAATTTAATGATGTACAGAAGAAAAGAATATAAATCAGGCATCTTTACTTCTGTTATAATAGTAGCGCTAATTATCTGGTTCTCTCTTTAAAGGATTAAGAGGAACTTCCATAGAACAGGAAGTTCATTATTAGTAATATATCTTGAATTCAAGTCTTCCGCTATTTGGGGCGATTCCTTAATATAAAAGAATTGTGTTTTGTACCTAAGTTATCAAATAAATAAGAATTTGAAGCAGGAGGAGGGATTTTTTGAAAAGAAAGACAGTGGCACAAATATTAGTTTTTATTATAGGTGGTTTACTATTTACTTTTTCTATTGAACTCCCTGTATTGGGGTTTAAGAAAATAGAGTTTGTGGAGGAAACTTCAACACATCAAGTAATTAATTACAACTGGTATGGGAAGGAAATAAGTGAGCAACCCTTTAAAGGTGAACCTAAAGAAGCCCTTAACCTATTTCAAAAGCAATATAGAATTCAAAAAATTCAAGTGGTCATAGTTGTTTTTGCACTTTTGACTTTGGCGCTATGGTGGAGTAAGGAGAAAAAACGTTATATATATGGTTGTGCCTTTATATTTTTCCTTTTAGTTGTTATTGATATTATGATGGTAAACAAGTTTAGTTAGAGTACGTATTGAAGTGAAAAATAAACAAGGAATTCTGAATACATCTCGATATCGAGTCTTAATGAAGCTGGGGCAAGTGTTTAATAAGAGTAGTCTTTTTTTTTACTAACTGTCAAAATAGATGAATAACTAAGGAGGTGAATATATGAAGAAAGTTATTTTTTTATTAGCGTTGACTAGTTTTTTATTAATCGGATGTTCAGAAGAGGAAACTAACGCTAATAAAAAGTATGCCAATCTGTTGTCTACTGATGAAGGTAGCTATGCTTTGTATATAGTTGCTGAGCCGATGGATGAAATTACAAATGAACTACTCCAAAATAAAGGGATACATAATGTGAAAAGTTGGGTACAAGAGACATCACTAGAAAATGCAAGATTAAATGAAGTCAAAGAAATGCCTGCGTTTATGGTCTTTGATACAAAAAGTAAGGTTTATGAAACTAATAGCAGGCAGGAGCTATTCGAATTTTTGCAGGAAAATTAAACAACATATTTTAGATGATTTTTTACGCTAACAGATTCGTTAGTAATAAAATTACTTCCAAATATCTCGATACCGAGTCTTCAAGATTTTTGGGCGAATCTGAAACAATCGGATTTGTCCCCTTTAATAATGGTTGGGGCAGGATTATGCAATAGAGGGTGTTATTAAGGTGGATATTTCTTAATCGTAAAGTTCTAACAGGTGAAACAGGACTTCTTGTCGAAACTTAAACATATGACATTCACTAAATTGGAGGGTATACGATGGCAGAAGTTTTGTTGTTACACCATGTGTTAGGTCGAACAAAGGGGATTGAAGCAATCGCCGATCAACTTAGAGGTGCAGGGCATAAGGTTCACGTGCCAGATTTATTTTACGGCCACATATTTTCCTCGCTGGAGGAAGGCTTGGTATTTGTTAAGGAAATCGGGTTTAAAGAAGTGAGGGCACGCGGCGTTCGGGCAGCCAGCGAGCTTTCACGTGATATCGTCTATGCGGGTTTTTCACTCGGTGTACCAGCAGCACAGCAGCTCGCTCAAACTCGTAAAGACGCCAGAGGCGCACTGTTTTTTCATGCCTGCCTCCCGACCTCGGCCTTCGAATCTCAGTGGCCGGCAGACTTGCCCGTGCAAATCCACGCCATGAGTGCAGATCCTTTTTTCGTTGAAGACGGCGACATCGACGCTGCCCGTGAGCTTGTTGCGTCGGCCAATCAGGCTGAACTTTTTCTGTACGAAGGCAAGGAACATCTTTTCACCGATAGCAGTTTACCGACTTACGATGCTGACGCGACGAAACTTGTGATTAAGCGGGTGCTCGACTTTCTCGCATAGTGTAAATAAAAAAAATCTCAGAAGAGCATAGAAGTCAATGTAGGGGAAGCATCTTACGATAAGAAAGATTTTCTTGCTTCTTACAATGGCTTGCAAGTGCCTGAAAGGGAGCAAACCTGCAGCAAAAGGGTTTGCTCCTTTAACTTATTTTTAGGGAAGGTCTAAGCAATGAAAGGCAGCAAGAGAGGTATTAGTAAAAATGAAGAGAAAGCTGGGTGGATTTTCGTAGCTATCTAAGTTTTCCTGTTGCTTCTGTCATTAGAGATTTTCTTAAAAGCTGAAAAGATTTAGTTAAGTTTGTCTCGTATTCAAGTTTTCCATAGTTAGATTCTTAAAAAAGAGTTGTCCTTTTCTTTATATAATCCATACGTACTCAGAGGTTTCCTTCAGAAGGGACTTTTTTACCGGGAAGTATATATAAAAGTATAAAACAGCCCATTTTGTTTAAAATAGTTCAAAAAAGGGTGTGGTCTGATGTGGCTTATTATTGTTCTAGGTTTTATTTTTCCTTGGGTGTTTGGCATATACCTGTATAAGAAAGCCCCAAAGATTTTTTACACCAATGCACCTATTACAGCCCTGATTGCTGTTGTATGCAATCAACTTGGCATCCATTTCGGTTTATGGAAGGTTCATCATATGCCCAAAGTGGTCCTGTTAGACTCAATCTTTCTCGATTTAGGAATTTTCACTATCGTAGGGGCGTGGTTCACATATTTATTGCATTACAAACAAGTCAAGCCATTCCGGCTACTATCTTTTTTTATAATAGGAATGACTTCCTTAGAATACATCATGCTTGTCACGGAACAATTATCATATCACAGTTCTTGGAACATTTTTTATACCTTTTTAATGTATATAGGAGGATTTACCACGCTATATTTTATTACCGAAAAATTAGTTAAGCTAAAGGTTTACCCTTAATACCTTTCGTAAATGGCTGTCATCTTCCCCAATGGGGACAGGTGATTTTTTCTAAAAAGGCCCCTTTTGAGGTCTTTAATATTTTCAGAATCAGTTTGACAGTGGGAACTGAGGTCGAAGTGATAGAGCGGAATGATAATACTGAAACATTTAACCTAAGCAAGTAATAAGTGAATATTAATAATGGGGGAGTCAGTTCAATATAGACTCGATAATATCTTGATTTCGAGGTTTCAACAAATGGGGGCATTTCTTAAAAAAGGAATGCTCTTTTCGTATCCAATTAAAAGGAAGTAAAGTAATTATTATATTAAAGATGGTATAGGTGTTGAAAGCTTTAGTACGATATATGCTAAAATATTAAAAAAGGTAAACTTTGGTGGCCAACCACTGCAATAAGACTTATAACGAAATTAGGTTCTTGATATAACCCGTCAAGGAAATATTATAAAACAGTACTTTAATAAAGGAGTTGTATAAAATGGATGAAATAAAAGATACAGAAATAAAACGCTCCTCAAAAGCAGAAAACATTCTAGCTCAGATCAATAGTAAAACTAAGCTAGGCGACTTACGAAAAATCGCGAAGGACATTAAAAAAGATCACGAACTAGCTATGGAACTTTGGTCAACCGAAGAGTTTTTACCCAGACTATTAGCAATCTTAATTATGGACAAAACACTTCTTTCACAAGATGTGCTAAATAAGCTTGATAAGGATATGCAGACTCACTCTTTTGATGAGCGAAATAACTTAATGGATTGGTTAATGGCTAATCAGCTCACCAAAGATAAGAAGAAAATTGCATTGATGGAGTCATGGGGAAATAGTCCTTCTGCTCTTCAAAGGCGAGCTTTCTGGTATTATCAAGGGCGATTGAGATGGACTGGACAAACACCGCCTGATAACACCGCAGACTTGCTATCTGCATTAGAAGCTAATATTAAGCAGGAAGAACCCGAAGTTCAATGGGCTATGAATTTCACCGCAGGCTGGATAGGCGTTTATGATGAAAAGAATCGTGCACGTTGTATAAAACTTGGTGAGAAAACGGGTCTTTACAAAGAAGAAGTAGTAGCAAAAGGATGTACTCCCAGCTATTTGCCGGAATTCATTACAATTGAAGTTAACAAACGACATAATAATTAGTTACCTCTGAAAAATTTATTAGGGTTTAATGCAAAAAATAAAGGAATTCAAAGCCTCACAATAAAATTGTAACAGGCTTGGACCGAGGCAGCTAGTTAATGAAATAAGAACAACTTTTCAGCTGCGAAATACAACGATACTACGTAATTCAATAATATCTATTTGTACTAACTTTGTGAAACAATATACTTAAAGTAAAGAGGGCGAATCTGGAACAAAAGGATTTGCCCTCTTTTTTAGTTTCGAGATAATACAGCTAAAAGGGATAAGGCGAGAGAAATGAAGATTTACAGCGTTAAGGAATATTCAATATTAATAAGCCTGATTTTTTAAGTGAAAGAAATCAGGCTTTTTTTAGTGCGGCTAAAACATTGCGATTTAATAAACTGACTATCTAGGTGTTAAGGGGTGAACAGCTTCCAGTGCCCCTCGGAAACAACTTCAACGGCTCCATCCGTCACTTTGATGGCCGTTTGATCGTCAATTGCGTACCCTGGCACTGAGACGCTGGCGGCCCACTTTTCTGCATTGGCCAAAGTATTGTCCGGTAACATCTCGTTGACCTAGGTGAGGGAACAATGCAAAATCGACAAGACCCAGCGTTTTATCTCCCCTTGTGGGCGGACGCCAGCCTACGAATTCTTCACCGATATTCGGGGCCATTACCATACTCCCAGCGCTCATTCCTACATAGACTGCATTAAGTGATGGCAAGAGGTCTGCCAGGCCGGATTGTTGCATCCAGTGGTACAGGTAGAGGGCGTCTCCGCCTGAGACTAGCAGGACGTCCGTCTCCCGGACAAGCGGTGCCCAGCGTTCTTCGTCGATGCTTGGCAGCGCTGTGAGCTCCAGCACGCCGACTGACTTCCATCCCAGGTCAACCATGGGGTTCTCGGAATTCCCGCTCAGGAACTCCCAGGCTTTGACGCCGGGACCAACCCAGGGGTGTCCATACATCGCAGTGGGGATGCACAGAGCGTTGGAATCGGCGATCGGCTTGCTCAGCATGTCAACCAGCGCGTTGTGGATCCTCGAGTTAGACGCCCGCCGACGTTAGCAGAAGTTTCATTCCAAATCCTCCAAATAATTATGCAACATATGTTTTTCCTCCTTAGGTTCCGGAATCCAGTTCTTTTTCACGTAAACATTTCTTTTGTTGATTCACTAACTGCCATATACTGAAAGGCAGGCAAAAAATCACTTTTTCTATGTTTGAATTCCCCTATTCATTTTATCATGTTTCCTCCTTATCAGGATTTAATCTTATTTATTGTTCTGAGATTCAAGAGGAGAAATCTCTAATCGGACTTCTTACAGAAACAGGTGCTAATCTTCAAGAAAGGGTTCACTAACCTATTCCGAATTAGTACGTGGCCAGAAGACTTTTCTTCTAGGGAGCAAGTTTATATTTGTCTTTTATGATAAAATCGGGCATAGTTGGTTTGTAAAATAAATTCAAACATAAAATTAGAAAGAGACTCACCGTTAGGGATGATTTTGCTACCCCATATATTTTAAAGTGATATGAAAGCAATGAGTAATCTTAATGAGTTCTTCCAATTAAAGAACAATTGAAGCTCAGACTACTTTGTCTGAGCTTTTTCTAAATCTTGATCAATTGATTTAATTAGGAACAACTGCGAAAGCATAAATGTCATATTGAGGATTTTGTACATCCTCAGTATTGCAGTTATCATTACATGTATATACTGGCTCTAGTTCGTAATTCTCACCACCTGTATTGATAGTTATTTCTTCATTCAATCCCTCATCCTCATTATTAGTATTTGTAGTCTCTTCAAGAGCAGCCTGCTAAACTAATTAAAACAAAAAGCAATAATAGAAAATTGTTCATTATGTACCATCCTTAGAAATGTTTAAATGTTACGGTGGAGATTGTAATACCCCAGCTTCTTGTAATCCATTGTTACAGAAACGGGGACGGTTATGAAATGTCATTGCTTTCTCCACAATAAAGCGCAACTTCTTAATAAAAAAGTTGCGCCGTTTTCAGGGTGAAAAATGATTCACCTTCCGACAAGGAGGAAATATTAATCTTCTAAAACAAACCCATATAAATAGGCGGCTAACCGATCAAAGTCTTTATCAGTGGAACATTCAATTTGTAGATCAATAAAAGTCATGACGATTTCTTCATCATCAAACGGAAAATGGCTGTTATCTACGTTACTCAGGATCTCTCTGTTGGAGAGGCCCTTATTTCGTAATACTTCAACTGCTTGCTTCATCGAAGATATTTCTGCCATGTGTACGCCCCCTAATAAAATGAAATGATTGACTCCCATTCTTTACCACTGTAAAAGGTCGAGGATCAGGTACTTTCATTTGAGCTATTATATGGTGAAATAAATATAATAGTATATAGAAAGTATAAGCTTATGATTTTTGATATGTCAAACACTTGAAGAGGATTATTTTTACAAACTAAACCGTCATAAAAAGGTGCCTGCCCCTTACTACGGCAATACTTTAGTGTAGTGGGGGCAGTGGCACCTTTTTTTATGTTGGAACGAGGGAGAGATGTGAATTGTTGGCCATTGTAAGCTTGTCCGAGAAATGCCTGTAATGTTAAACAATATATTGAAGTTGCTAGATAAGTGTTGGACAATATTACCAGGACTGAAAGAGGTGATTTGTTGAAAATTGTTAAACTTATATTGTCGGTTTTGGTGATTTCCCTAGCCGTTTACGGATTAGTAACAGGAGAACCAATTAAGGTCATTCCATACTCGATGATGTTTTTAGAAGCTTATATGGTGGTTCTGGGTATTGATGAGTTTAATAAAAAGAAGAATTCATACATAGGTTACATTCAAGTTGTCGTTGGAATTATTGCTTTCTATGTGTCTTATCAGGCGTTTATTTCTACCTGAGCCCATAGATGAATCCCCAAAGAGCCAGTTTTTTCGGTATTATCATACGTCCAATAATCCTAAGAGCTCTCCACAATGTAGTGGAGAGCTCTTAGGATTAAACTTGAACTTGAAACTGTCTGGAATATAATTGAGAATATGGACCTTCTCTCTCAAGCAAGGTCTCATGGGTTCCCTCTTCTACGATTCTTCCTTTCGATAACACCACAATTCTTTCAGCGTTTCGTATCGTAGATAGCCGGTGGGCAATCACTAACGTGGTCCGTCCCTCAGCTAATGTCTCCAGGGACTCCTTTACAATGTTCTCACTTTCATTGTCTAAAGCACTCGTAGCTTCGTCTAGAATGAGTATAGGAGGATTCTTTAAGAATACGCGAGCGATACTTAAACGCTGCTTTTGCCCTCCAGATAAACGAACGCCTCGTTGACCTATTTCAGACTGGTATCCTTGAGGCAGCTTCATGATAAATTCATGCGCATTCGCCTGCTTCGCTGCACTTATGACATCCTCATCTGTCGCTTCAGGGTAACCGTAGCGAATATTATCTAAGACCGTGCCTGAAAAAAGATACACGTCTTGCTGGACGGTCCCGATGCTGTTTCTTAAGAAGGACAAGTCAAGATCTTTAACATCCTTTCCATCGAGATAGACTCCTCCATCTGTAACCTCATAAAAACGTGGAATAAGTGAGCTTAGAGTGGTCTTCCCGACTCCTGAAGGACCTACAACGGCTACGTACTCGCCAGGTGAAACCCTAAAGGATAATTGCTCAAACACGGGAGGTAACGATCGATCATATTGAAAAGATACGTCTTTAAACTCGATGTGACCCCTCAGGCTCGTAATTGTTTTTGCGTGAGCATTATTTTTTATAGAGGGTGGGAGGTTCATCATTTCCATAAACCGTTGAAACCCTGTAATCCCCTCTTGGAATTGAGTACTCATATGGGTGAGTCGCTGCATCGGTTCAACCATAAACCCGATATACAACAAAAACGTAATTAAGTCAGGCAAATCAAGAGAAGCATTCATGATTTGAATGGTACCAAAAATGACTACCGTAATGGTGATCAGTTGAATGAAAGCTTCTGTTCCATTAAAAAAGTAAGCCTCCGCTTGGTAGGTTCCTTTTCGGCTTTCTAAAAATCGAGCATTCTCTCTGTTGAATTTTCTAATTTCCTCATCTTCATTTGCAAATGATTGGACCACTCGTATGCCAGCCAGGCTGTCTTCCACCTGAGCATTCACATCACCAATTCGCTCCTTATTATTCATCAAAGCACGGTTCAGTCTCTTATTAAAGTATAAGGAAAAGAAACCGAGGACAGGCAAGAAACAAAAGACAGCTATGGTGAGGGGAGCATTGATAAAAAATAAAATCACAAAAGCTCCGAGAAAACGAACGAAATATTTAACGTAATCTTCTGGACCATGGTGATACAGCTCGGAAACCAGCAATAAATCATTGGTGATTCGTGTCATCAACTGACCGGTTTTCTGCTTATCATAAAAGCTGAAAGATAGTCGCTGCATATGAGCAAAGAGTTCACTGCGCATATCACTTTCCATACGTGCTCCAATTTCGTGGCCTTTGTAATCGACAAAATAGTTTCCGATGTTTTGTAAAATCACTAATATTAACATGACACCACCGACCCATAAGACTTCATCGAAGGCCGTGGATAAATTTCCTTCCAACACGTCTTTCGTGACATAACGAACGAGCAAAGGAAACAATAGAGTGAGCGAGGAAGTGATCAACGCACATAATAAAACAACAAGAAAAATGTTTAGATACGGCTTATAATACGAAAGGAATTTTTTTACTGGAAAGCTCATATTTTGCCCCTTTATTGTGTTATTGGCTTAAACACATACAAGGGGGACCGTAAACGTTTAGGAAGGCGTTCCACCCTTATATGTTGGTACGGTAAAAGTGATCATGTTTTTCATGTAAACAACCTCCTTTTCGTTGATTAATATAATAGTAAACGATTTCATTGTGAAATTGAAGATGGAACAAGTTAAAACAAAAAAAGAAAACGTAATGCTGCGTATCTATGATTTTTGTCCTCTAATGTGCAACACTATGGTTGCTTCTTAATGTGGAGACGTGCTATACTTTGGTTGCACATATAAGGAGGAGTAATAATGGATAATGATCAAATTAATAGAGAAATTTTCATTAATGCACCCATCCAAACGGTATGGGAGTTAATTAGCCTACCGGCGTGGTGGGTTGGTGATGCACCAGGTCCAGATAAAGTTCAAGTAGATGGATCACGAGTGGTGGCAGACACGAAATATGGACAATTTCCGGTGTTGATTGAACAATCAGAGCCGCCAAACTACCTGGCATGTCGGTGGGCGAGTTCATTTCCCGGAGAGGAGCCAAAAGGGGAAAACTCTACACTGGTCGAGTTCAAGCTTACTTCTCAAGATGAGGGAACGTTACTTAGAGTAGTTGAAAGTGGCTTTTCACACCTTGCTGTATCCGAGCAAGAGCGCAGGAAGTACTATAAAGGCAATGTTCATGGCTGGGAGATGCAAACTGAAGTACTGCGAAAGCGGGCGGAGCAATAAATTGGCAGCTTCTGAGAGTAGTCATTTTGAAAGTGTCTTGATCGCCTTAGCAGACCCCACACGTCGGGAGCTGCTTGATTTAATCGCTTTAAGAGGCCAGGCTACAGCAACAACATTAGCAGCTGCGGTAACGGTATCCCGCCAGGCAGTGGTAAAACATTTAACCATCTTAAAAGAGGCAGGGCTCGTATCCAGCAATCGTGTGGGGCGGGAAGTCAGGTACAAGGTGTGTACCCGGCAGCTGTCTTCAACAGCGGAGTGGATGGCGAATCTAGCTGCTGATTGGGATAGAAAGTTAGATTGGATTAAGCGCACAGCAGAAGATTCGTAAATGAAAATTAAATAATGATGACCTAATGGTTAATAAATTTACTTGGAGGGATTCCTTTGACAGCAGAAAAAAGTTTAAGGGTTTGTGAAAAGGGACATAAGTATTACAAAAGTAGTGAGTGTCCAAGTTGTCCTGCGTGTGATAAAGAAAATAAGCCTAAAAACAGCTTCCTTTCGAATCTTAGTTCACCTGCAAGAAATGCGTTGATTCACAAAGAGATTGATACTTTGAAACAACTATCAACGTTCACTGAAAAAGAAATTCTGCAAATTCACGGGATTGGACCGTCTTCCTTACCTACTATGAGAAAATTATTAGAAGAAGAAGGGTTATCATTTAAAGAATAAATAAACGGCTTTAATCGTTTATTTGCTGTCTTTTCTATTTCCCAAAAGTTGATAAATGAAATAATACCCCAGCTGTGACTAATGGATACACTATAATACATAATAAATATTCTTAGGTTCATCTATAGAATTGGCTATAGTTAACACTAAAAATAGCCAATATAACTCTTAATCTGCAGACTGCTTTCTAAAGAAAGGGATATATATTTTGGAGTATGAGGAGGAGGATAGATTTGACAGGAGTTTTTCCTTTAAAGATAAATTTTCCTTTAAGGTTAAAAGAAAGTGAAGACAAAAAGTTGGGAGGAAACAAAATGACAACTCAAGTCAAAATCACTCATAGTTTCAATGCTCCACGTGGAGAGGTATTTAAAGCATTCACCGACTCAGAACATTTGCAGAACTGGTGGGGGCCAAAAGGATGGGCGTTTAACGTTTCTAAATCAGATTTCCGTACGGGTGGTGTTTTTCATTACAGCCAGAAACCAGATGACGGCGATGCAATGTGGGTTAAGTTTGTATACAATGAAATTATTGTACCAGAGAAAATTGTGTATACCAGTATCTTTTCTGATGAGGAAGGTAACATTATCCGTGCCCCCTTTAATGAAAAATGGCCTTTAGAAACCCTGAATACCCTAACGTTTATCGAGGACGAAGGAAAAACAACGATTACAGATGTCGTGACTCCTGTATCAGCAGCCGAAGAGGAGATTAAAATATTTGGAGAATCACAAACCATGGTTTATGAAGGATTTTCAGGCACCTTCCAGCAATTAGAAGATTATTTGTCGAAGTAATCGACATAAGCATAATTTTGATATTTATGAATGGATGAACTTGTAAAGTACATCGGGTAAAAGTAATCCGCCGCGAGACGACAGATCAAGGGGGGATTACTTTTTTGATGACGGTAGCCTGTGTTCAGAGCTGCAAATGCTGCCGCAGATATTTTTAGTAAGTCTTCATGGATTGAGACATATCATTAATAACACTTAGGGTGTCTAGCCAATTGATAAGGGGTGGGGATTTGTTAGGATATTACAGCAGTTTATCATCTGAGGTATATGATATGGATAAACCAGTGGGTCATTCATTCGGGGATGTGAAATTTTACATCGATCGATTAAGTTCTGTTCATGGAACTATTCTTGAGCCTGCAACAGGAACTGGACGTATTCTTATTCCACTTTTGGAAGAGGGAATGGATGTTGATGGTTTTGATAGTTCGTCAGATATGTTGGAAATATGCCGGGAAAATTGCGAAAAAAGAAGTCTGACTCCTAATCTTTTCCATGCCCAAATGGAATCTTTTTCATTGGAGACGGAATATGAAGCGATTATTATCCCGACAGGAACTTTTTTGTTGCTGCACGAAAGAGATACCTCCATCCAAGCATTGAAGAACTTTTATAAGCATCTACGTAACGGAGGAAAGCTCATTCTCGATATATTTTTACAAACGGAAGCGCCTGTGGGGGAAGTTTCTACAAGGTCTTGGGAGTGTGCGAATGGAGATGTGATCACGTTGGAAGATAAAAAAGTTGACGTAGATTACGTTCGCCAGTATACGATTTCTCATGGGCGTTATGAGAGATGGAGGAATGGTAAACTTATAGAAACTGAACTGGAACGTTTTCCGCTTCGCTGGTACGGCATTGAAGAATTTAAAATGATTCTTGGAGATGTGGGGTTCCAGAATATTGAAATCTCTTCAAACTATAACCTTGGTGAATATCCGACCTCTCCGGATCAAATAGTAACTTTTGAAGCCGTGAAAATAAAAGAGTGAATTTTAATTTAATAAAAAACAGGGCGTTTTATGGTCAGGGAAGTTCTGCATTTAATCAGGTCTGATATATTTTGCGATCTAACTGTAAGGCGTTCATTTGTTTATTTCTAAAAAGTAAAAACAACAGAGTAATGATACACCTGACTAAGTAATTATGTATGGGGCTTTATTTTTAGTTATCTTTTAAAGAAGAGGAGGAGTGTCTATGAAAAAGAAATCTATCTATTTATCACTTTTCCTATTAATGTTTACATTATCTGTAATTACCTTAAACCTGGTAAACACCAAAGTTAACAACCTTTTCGTCGGGATTCAATGGGCAGCTCTTATACCCGCTGCATTTATAATGGCGTCCATACCAGGCGCCAATCAGATCCTTTCTCTGAGAAACGGACTGAGAAAAGGGGCAAAAACAGCAATCATAGCGGTCACAGGAAGGTTTACTGCTTTTGCCTTAATGGTGATGGCTGTTTCTTTCGGGCTACATACTATTCTTCATACATCCACCATTGTCTTTACCATTATTAAATGGGTTGGCGTTATTTATTTAGGCTGGCTTGGGGTGAAGACAATCTTAACGAGTAGGAACGAGTATGATGATGAACAGGTAGAGGGGAATGAATCCACAAGGGGTCCCTTGAATGCCTGGTATTATGCGAAGCAGGAGTTTATGGTGGCAGCAGCTAACCCTAAAGCCTTATTGTTGTTTACTGTTTTTCTTCCTCAATTTATCTCTCCTGACATGGGTGATGCTGGAGGTCAAATCCTGATTGCAGGCGCTGTCTATATATTGATTGAATTCATTTGTGCGACGGTATATGCCACAGTGGGAGGAGAGCTTAAAAGCATTGGGCTGAGCGGAAGGGTCAAAAGGAATTTGGACCGTCTGACGGGCGGAGTAATGATTGCTTTAGCCGCCTGGCTGTCTACGGACAAAAGATAAATAATTTTTTTGAAAGGAGAGATTTTATGGCAAAGGTTATTTTAGGAATGACGATGTCACTAGACGGGTACATCAACGACAGGAAAGGTAGTGTAAGTCGGCTGTATCAGGATTTAGAGGAGCTTCGGGAAAGCGAAGTTCTTCAAGAATCCATCCGAAATACCGGAGCTGTGGTCATGGGAAGAAACGCTTATGATATAGCAGATGATCCGGATTTGTATGCGGGAAATTACGAGTATCAAGTGCCAATTTTTGTGCTTTGCGGGAATCAACCTCAAAAACACCCGAAAGAGTCGGATCAGCTGACCTTTACCTTCGTCACTCAGGGTGTTGAAACGGCTATTGCTCAGGCAAGAGAAGCTGCCGGAGATAAAGATGTCACAGTCATAGGCGGCGCGAGCACCATTCAGCAGTGCATCAAAGCAGGGCTCGCAGATGAATTGGAGATCGATATCATGCCGGTGCTTCTGTGTGGAGGTCTTAAGTTATTTGACCACATAGGCGAATCTCCGATTGAATTGGAAAAAGTGAAGGTAAAGGAGATCGGGGAAAGAACTAGTATGCACTTTCGTGTGGTGAAATAGAGAGAATGAGCTCTTAAGAAAGTATAGAAACACCGAAAGTTTTCAATTCTTCGGCGAGTATTCAATAAGAATAGCCGCCTCTTTTTTTGAAATTCTATGTATATTATAAGCAACTAAATAGTTTCTTGTTATTGACGGCAACCATTTAGTTGCTTAAACTTAAAATATGAACAAGGATAAAGACGCTATATTCAAAGCACTTGGCGACTCAACTCGACGTCTGATCTTAGACGAACTTTCCGAACGCAGCGAGCAGACGTTGTATGAACTTACGGCACGGCTCATTATGAAGCATGACCTTTCTATTTCACGGCAGGGAATCGCTAAACATCTCACTATATTGGAAGATGCAGGGCTCGTCGTATCCAGACGAAAGGGAAAATACAGAATACTTACCTTTAACAACGAACCACTTAAAGACTTGCTGAAAGGATGGGTGGAGTAATTTTATAGAAAGAGGACCTTCTAAGCAGAGGGCCGCAAAGCACCAGGCAAATAATAAGGGAGGCACAACAATATGAAAATCATTGTGACCAGTATATTTGTAGAAGATCAAGATAAGGCACTGGAATTTTATTCAGAAACACTAGGATTTGAAAAAAAGCATGACGTACCTACAGGGGAATTCAGGTGGATCACGCTTGTTTCACCCGAGGATCAGGACGGTACTGAGCTTTTACTAGAACCCAATAACCATCCAGCCGCTAAAGAGTATCAAAAGAAGTTGTTTGCTGAAGGCATTCCTGTAACCATGTTTGGGGTTGCGGATATTCACGCCGAGTACAATCGATTAAAGGATAGAGGCGTGAAGTTTACGATGGAACCGGAAAAAATGGGTGAACTCACTATAGCTGTTTTCGACGATACATGCGGAAATCTTATTCAAATTATGCAGCAGTAACTTCGTGACGTGCACAGCGACTGCCCCTTTAAGTTAACCCTGTCCTGTATTTAGGATGGGGTTGTATTTTTTATAAAGTCACTGAGTGAGGTTTAACAAAAATAAAGAAGGAGTATTAGACTGTTGGTAGAATATATATATTGATGAGTAAAGTCTAAAATTGGAAAGCAGGAGGTTATTATGGGGAGATTAGTTCATTTTGAAATTCATGTGGATGACATGGACCGTGCCAGGGCGTTTTACGGAGAAGTGTTTGGATGGACATTTGAGGATTGGAGCGAGTATGCCGGCATGCCGTATTTAGGTGCTGTGACGGGTGACGAAAAAGAACCGGGCATTAACGGAGCCTTAATGCAGCGGCAAAGTGCCCCTCCAGAAATGAACCAGCCTGTAAATGGCTTCACCTGTACCATGGGTGTGGAGGACTTTGACTCGGTTGAATCTAAAATTATGAATAACGGCGGCAAGGTCGCTATGCCGAAATATGCTCTGCCCGGGATGGCCTGGCAGGGATACTTTATTGATACTGAAGGGAATATTTTTGGTATTCACCAGCCAGATGAAAACGCGAAGTAGCATGTTTAAAGTCTAAACTGCTTATGATGAAGGGAAAGTTGAACAAGGCGGTCATCCAGGTGATCGGCTTGTTTCTTTTTGAAGGATGATGGTAGACTCAATCATCAAATTTCACGAAGTTTTACAACTAAGAAATTAACTAACATAATTTACTTAAGGTGATATAACATATGAAGCATTCAGTCAGCGGTTACAAGCAAACTGGTAATCTTACAAAGAAATATCACACCCCCTGGTATTCTATATTGATGTTAATGTTTATGGGTGGATTACTACTTTATTTCGCAATTCCTTTGTTCACAAATAAAGGGGTTAGTTTATCGGAACAATTGTACTTCGTAGTACTATGGTTAATTTTCACTCCATTGTTTTTAGGATATGGATTTTATTTATGGAGAAAAAGAATACAAGGTAAAGGTATATACTGGGATGAAGAGGGCGTTGTCATTGATCTAAAAGGGAACAAAATTTACTGGAACGAGATCGAGGATATTAGGTTAATTAAAGGGCCTCCGCTGTACATAATGAAAGAGACAGTGATTTATCCTCATTATACGAAACATGAGGAGATCAGAGCTCGACACAATAAAATTATGCCAAAGACTGCACATTCTATAAACTGGTTTTTCATTGAAAGTGCACACAAGATGCATGGAAAACTGAAAAGAGATTGGAAGGATGATAGAAAGGTTACTTATTAATTCGGTTCGTAAAATGGTTGGTTTTTACTAATTATTTAAACAAAGGGAGACGTTAAAATGACAAAAGAGCTGACTTTAGAACAACGAGAACAACTACTCAACACGTTAAAAGACCGTTTTGAGAAAAATATAGACCGCCATAAAGAGCTTAAGTGGGCAGAAGTACAAGCTAAGGTCGAGGATCAGGCTGTTAAACTATGGTCGCTTAATGAAATGGAAGAAACGGGCGGTGAACCCGATGTGGCTGCTTTTGATTCAGAAACAAATGAATACATATTTTATGATTGTTCAGCGGAAAGTCCTAAAGGTCGCAGAAGTGTCTGTTATGACCATGAAGCGCTCGAATCAAGGAAAAAACACAAACCCGAAAATAACGCCTGTGATATGGCAGAGGCCATGGGGGTTGAACTATTAACGGAAGAGCAGTACCGGGAGCTGCAGAAGCTTGGAGAATTTGATCGAAAAACTTCGAGCTGGGTACAGACGCCTGAGGCGATTAGAAAGCGTGGCGGGGCTATCTTTTGTGACCGCCGCTATGATACTGTCTTTACGTACCACAATGGAGCGGAATCCTATTATGCGGCGAGGGGTTTCCGCGGCTCGCTGAGGGTCTGAATTGTTCGTTAGCGGGTTTTCGCCCATAATTTCAAACATTCGCCCATAAAACTAGAAATCCGCCCATAAATTTTCAAAAACGCTCATAAACCCCGCCCCGGCCATCGAAGCCAAAAGTCCCCTGGATCAACGTGTTCGCACCTTGATCCGGGGGATTTCTTTATTTCACGTAGCCATGACTTCTGCGGATACTGACTCCTTCATTTAAATCTTCATTCCACGTCAGGATCCGTTGCACGTGGCCGCAGTTTTTTTGACCGAAAAGGGTCTTCACTTTATTGATGAATTTATTGTAAGCCTTCGATTCTTCATACATTTTATTGTAGGATTTCTTGTACACTTGAACGGCGTCTTCTAAGGCACATTCATAATCGTAACGCAGCTTCTGCAGAGCTTTGGAATCTGAGTGATCGCCGTAGGCTTCGGCTGTTAAGTATACAAGTCGATCGACGATTTCAGTGGAACTGGTCAGCTCGCGTTCTTGTTCAGGGGTCTCGCGGCTGGCTCTTATATTCTCTTCTAGCTTCAGGATCTGCTGTACGGTGTCGCAGCTTTCTTCCCCGAGGCTCATTTTTATTTTCAATACGAGTTCGTTGTAACGGATAACTTCGGGTCTGATTTCTTCATTAACTTCTCTGTACATCTGGACGGCTTGCCATACAGCACATTCGTAATCGTGACGCAGCTTCTGGATGTTCTTCGAGTCGATTTGCTCATGATAAGCTTCCGCAGTTAAGTGGGTGAGACGATTAACAATAGTTTGTGGACTAGGCATACTATCCTTCCTTTCTAGTAACGTCTTCGTTAGTTGTAAGTTTATTCATAATTGCAGCAGCTGCATCGTTGTATAGTTAATACCCAACTATCATTTTGATAAACAAGTGAAAGCGTTTTTCAGGGGAAGTCTTTCTTTTTTGATAAAAGAAGTCGCTGGATGCGGGGCGGGAGAGGTGATGAACCTGAGGGAGGGGTGTGCATTTTCAAAAGGGATGTGCAGGACTTGTTAACATTTGTAAAGTGGAAAATTCGCTGACATAGGCCTCAATCTAGGGTACAATGAAGTTAATTTTCGAAGGTATAGGAGAATTTATTATGGTTATGACAACAATAGATCATTTGAAGCCGATCACAGCTTCAATTCTTCAACAAAAAGAAGAGTTAGCCGAATCCAATCCTCTTGAAAGTAATGAAAAAAATCAGCTGTTGAATGAGCTGGTCCCGTGGCGTCTTCGTCTGATTGAGGTTTATGCTCAATCGATCATTCAGGTTGAAGAGGATTCGATTCAAGCGCTCGAGAAATGGGGGCAGGAAGTATCGGGCAAGCTGGCTTCTTTGATGCTTCCGTTAGATATTGCTTTAGAAGAAATCAGTTTTTACAGGGAGAGTATAGGAGAACTGATTAAGGAAGAGTGTAAGAAGCAGGAGTTCTCCCTGGACGAATTTTATATGATCATAACCAAATTCAGTAATGTAGTCGATTACGCCGTGAAATTAGTCAGTCAATCGTACATGGAGGATTTCAAGGATACTATTCTAAATGCTCAGTTTGCTGTAGACGAGCTTTCTGTGCCGCTCGTACGTGTAACGGAAGGGATCGGCATCATTCCTATTGTAGGCGAGATTGATACAAAACGCGCTCAAGTCCTCATGGATAACAGCTTGAGTAAAGGAAATGAATTTGAACTGAATACGATTATTATCGAGTTATCAGGCGTTAGTATTATTGATACAATGGTAGCTCATCAAATCTTTAAAGTGATTGAGGCTTTGAAGCTGACTGGCATCCATGCGATTTTAAGTGGAATCCGCCCGGACATCGTGCAGTCTATGGTCAGTCTTGGGATCGACATGAAGCACATCGAAACCTTCAGCAGCCTCCATCAATCCATTAATAAAATCTCGCCTCATTTAGGAGAGTAGCTGGAGCGCTTTGTCATTATAATGAAGAAACCCGTTCGCCAGGATGAAAAAACGCTGAAGCTCTTATGTATTAAAGAGTTCAGCGTTTTTAATGAAGAGCATTTGAGATCAGCCTGGGTCTGGAGTTATCGGATCTATTTAGACTTGTGTATAAGCTTATTTAAAAGCTTGTCTAATTCCTGCGAAATCCTTAAGATTTCCTTGTATTCCTTATTATCACAGTAAGCGTTATACATTTTCTCTCGAAGCTTCTCAATTTGCTGTTCTAATGTTTCTTCTTCCTTCAATCCTGCACCACCTTAACGTATGTAGGCGTTTACAATAGCATAACTTAAATCGGAGGGATAAACCAGAATATTGTTGAAAGTTAGGTATATACGTCTAATTTTAAAATATATTCATCACAGCATCGTGAGAATTTTTAATAAGTAAGACGATATTATGGGTGATATGTATCTGTCAGGCTTAATGTAAAAAAACTACGATTACTTCTACAGTAACCGTAGTATTATCCTTTACTCAATTTGTTTAGAGGGGTATGAATATTGAATGGAGTAATGATGGTAGCGATCGATAGACTCCGCTGAGAGAAGCTCTTCATAAACGAAGTCAGGCACACCTGAATACTCATACAGGCTATTCTTAAATCGAATCACTAGTTTGCATGTCTCGGGATTATAAGCCACGGCTTTTAAATGAGACGATTTCACAGGAATCATATTCATGACTAGGCACCTCCTATTCCTAAACGTGGAAAATTACACTTCACTTCTGACAATATGCAGGAGATTTGGAGGTTAGAACATCGTATTTGGTTTGCCGTGCTCAAGAATGCCTGGGTCATAAAATTACTGTAATTTTCTCCTTTTAAATGAATACCATTTTATTTGAAAGGAGTGAGTGGGAAATGAATGAAGAGAACTATGGAGATTCAATGGAAGCCACCAGGAATTTGCAGGATCAATGTAAAAAATACAAGTATTATCATGTAACTCTTGCTATGAAAGATGGCCGTACGCTGGATGGGATTATAGAGGAAGTGGATGCGGATCGAGTCCGCGTATTAGTTGGTGAAGATGTGATGGAGCAGGAAGGTGAGGAAGAAGGAGACAGCCGTCAATTTTATGATGGATATGGACGGCCGAGAAGAAGGTTTCGACGGTTTCGGCGCCGAGCTTTTCCGTTTGCCTCTTTAGCGGGTCTGGCGCTGTTACCTTATGCGGCTCCCTACCCGTATCCTTACTATCCTTATTACCCTCAGCCATATTATCCGTATCCCTATTATTAAAGGTGACTTTGATGCCGATGAAAAAGGAGCTCCATCTCATGGCAGCTCCTTATTTATATGATTACAGACAAATGGACTCCAAACGGAAGTTCCTCTTACTCGTTAAGTAATTGCATAAACCATTTTTTTAAGTCCACTATCCTCATAGATTCAGGAAGCGAATCTGTTCCGGTTACGATCATGGGGATCAGTGAATCTTGTTCATGCAGGGATCCGTGAGAGGCGCCGCCTTTATGCGTGGGACTTCCTTCTACGGCGAACTCAAATCCGGGGTTTGCATCTACAATTATAAAACGACCTTTATGGGAATAAAGCGATCCCGTTAATCGTGCGAAAGCATCCGGGTACTTTCCAAACTCAATATGTTTGTCTTCAACGGTCACATCTAAGACTTCAGGCACCCCATGCCAATCCCAGGCTTGACCATACTTATCCTTGTATTTTCCCCCTCTACGAAAAGTTAAGCTCTCTTCTCTTTCGCTGCAGACTGCTTTAATGTCTTCACCATCACGCCAGGCGGCAAACCCAATTCGTTCATCCGTCTTAAGCTGATCAGCTACGGAGCTTAACTGGATATTCTTATCCAGCACGTAGACATATGCCATGCGTTCATTCAGCGCAAGAACAATTTGAGCATCAGTTTCCACATATGTGGACAATTTAGGTATTTTATAAGTGCTCAATAGAGAAGGCAAGTGTATTAGGTTGTCCTTCTGTTTTCCTATTGGCGCCTGCCCGCTGTCTCCCATTATTACCCACGTGTTATTTTGTAAGGCTTCATCCCATGATTGGTACGCATTTAGAACTTTTTGCAGCTCAAGATCGAATTTCTTTATTCCTGCTGTAGTCATCGGTCCTTTTTTGTGAACCTTTTTGTCATTGCTTGGTAAATAAGCAATTGTAAACTTGGGCAGAGTATTGTTTTTTATTAAATAGAGGAGTTCAGCCACACTAAATTTATCGTTAAACCCGGAAAACTGCCAAACATGCTTGTAGCGGTTGTATGGGTTCATCCTGGCTAATGCTCCGTAAGAAAAAAATGAAGTTCCTTTTGTTTTTATCACAGGCGGCAGGAAATTAAAGAGAGTGATGTATTTAGGACTCCTAAGCTGCTTTGTTTCGCTCCCCCTGTAAACGAGTGCATTGATGGAGGCAGATTTGTGGTTCATTTGCGACAGATCTTCGTGGATGGTTGAGACCTTTGAGCTGATGTGCTTGTTATTTAAATCATATATTGCACTCTCTAATACGTTCCTGACTCCCAGCATCATAATCTCTTTGCGTGCGCTTCCGTAGCTGATCAGGTGGTGATTTTTTTCATCATACCAGACCAGCCCGGGAATGCTGTGCTCATCCGGGTAGGTACCTGTTAATAAAGTAGTATCGATCGTCATGGACATCGTTGGATACGCACTGACCACCTCAGGAAAATAATGGCCCTTATCCATGAAAAATTTTAATGCGGGTACATGATCTTCTTTTACTGCCTTTCGTAATGGTTGATCCATCAAAGAGTCGACAACCATTACGATCACCTGGCCAGAGTTCGGATGTGAAGAGGGTGGGGAAGTACTGCGCTTATGTCTTATATACCAATAAACAGAAAATAAAACGATCGCAAGTAAAATCAACAGAAAAAATTCCATGAAATCTCTGACTCCTTTAACTGCTTTAAAGTAAAACAGCCAGGTCAAGAACCCTGGCAGAATGAATTTTTTGGCGAGACGAGCCAACACGATTATTTTTTCCTGTTTATTTGTAATTATACGAAGGACGGTTGCTTATTCATATTCTTTTATCGCTGCCTGGATGGCTTTTACATATGCTTTGAACTCTTCTGTTTCATTGGACGAGTCGGTGCGGGAGGAGTAGGTGATGTCACCGTTTTTAAAAAAAGCTTCTCTCTGCGCTCTCGTAATCTCGAGTTGCACACCTTGCTCATTCTTCGTTCGGTTGACATAGTTGTCGGGATGGTCACCGTCAATGTGTTCAGGAGGATCTGCGACGGTAAACCCATTATCCTCTAAGTGCCGCCTCACCATGTCCCTCAACTCTACGTTCAACCCGCCGATCATCGTCTCCGGCTCCTTGCCGTCCGCCCCGTGAAAGGCAATGTGATGATCGGCGCGGGCGACCATCTCGAGGGCCTGCGGCTCATCGAAATGAGTGGACGTAATATGTAAGTTGCTGAAATTATCGGAGCTCAACCTTCCTTTGAATGCGTAAAAAGGATAAGAGAACCCAGCCACATTTCATAATCCTTTCCTTCTTCATATTCTTCTTTCAATTCTTCATAAGAGCAGAAGCGGTCTCCCGAGCAGTCATCTTCTGTCGAGTTGATATGATCACTGCTTCAATCATTTTGAAACCATATGGCCGCCACAATTAAAGCCATTACCATTATTATTAGTTTCATTATGACAACCCCTTTCTGAGGAAAAGCTGGGACGCCTCATAAGCGGTCCACGTGAATTCTTCCTTCTTTTAAAAACTGTTCCCTGGCTTTATCCCGTTTCTTTTTCTTGAATGCGCGGCAGGACTGACAATTTAAATAATCCTGCCCTCTCCCTATGAAATGATGAACCGTTTTCTTCTTTTTACATATCGCGCACACTCGTTCTCGGTGATCTAAATGATTTTTTCTCAAAAATATCCCTTCTTTAATAAAGACATTTTAAAACACTGAATTTGTTCATTATAATAGACAATATTCCAATACTGCAGCTATTCGTATTATTGAAAATTCTTAGTAAAAAAAGTTTGATGGATTGAGCGTAGGATTGTGTATGTGGAATGGGAGGAAAAGCCGTATTTACAAGCCAAAGGTCTCAAACCTTCCTCAGCATATCGATAGTCTACATTACTTTTACTGAAAACACTCTTGATAAGTGCAAAGGAAGGGTTTTCAAATGGTTCAAATTGGTTTATTTAGAGGAACTTTTAAGGATAACAATAGTTTATGGACATAGTAAGCTGTTAGAGAAAATGAAATTTATCGTGCCTTTGTAATCATTTTAATAACTAGAAGGGGAAGGGTTCTACCAGATTTAAGACAGTGGCCGCTTATAAGTACAAGCTGAAATTTCAAAAGAAAAAGCCCAATACTTTTGAGTAAAGTATTGGACTGCTGTATAAAAATCACCGTATTACGAATGAACTATGAGCAGGATGATGGAAACTTTTCACATCTTCAAGTTACTATTGTAATTACAAATAAAGGAAAAAACTTCGGGGAAAGTGGTTATTTCTTAGGTTTTTTCTCGTTTTGCATAGTACGTTCCAACTCATTTAAAAGCTTATCCAACGATTGGGAAATAGCAAAAAGTTGCGGGTCATTCGGGTTATTTTCATACACTTTATACATTTTCTTTCTTACTAACTCTACTTTTTCTTTTAAATCATTGATATCTGACAGCGTTATACTCCCTCTCCACTAAAGTGCTTCTGTGTAATACAAGTGGAGAAGTGCATTGTTTAAAACACTATTGCCAAGTAGACTAAACTATAGTTATCCTCTGGTAAGTTGTCTACATCCTCAGACGCTGCAAATCCAGTTTTAACCTCAATCAGCCCGGCAACCTTAATATTCAACAGAGACTTTTCTTTATATCTTTAATAAGGTTAAATGCTGAATAGCTTTATCTGACAGGGAACTTTAAATTTACAAGAAGATAGATCAATTTAGTTTCAGCCCCACTCTTTTTCGCATATACTATTCCCATTATGGTAGTACCCTACAGGCATATCAGCTAATCCTAATTGTAATCGTTACCGACTTTTTAGAAGATAAAAAAACTTATCTTTTACAGAGAAGGATTCTTCGTGTCTAATTACTATGATCTTTGAATGAGTACTAGAATTTTTAAGTTTTTGGAGTACATATTCTTTCTCATATAACTAAGAGAGAGGCATCTTTTCTTAGCTGCTTTATATTTCATTAAACATTGCCTTTAATTGTTTGCCGGACTAATAATACAGTAAAACACTATAAAACTTCCAAATAGCCTTGTGCAAAAAAGAGGAAAGCCTCTCCTGACTCGGAGAGGCTTTTTCTGCTTGTCAGTCAGAACTTGGGTGGATCACTCATGATTCAAATGATGGGATTTTCAATCGTCCTTTAGTAAAGATGAAGTTACGAGTGGTTTATATTCTTTAGTAGGGGAACAATACTTTTTGATCACCACACTTCATCCTGATGGTCCATGTTAAGTCGCTATCTTTTTGGTTAGGGCGTTATCTAACTGAGTTAAGTCGCTATCTTTTTAGTTAGGGCGCTATCTAACAGCGTTAAGACGTTATCATATTTGGTTTGGCTGCGGGCTGCATTTTACTAGGTATACTGGTCTTTCAAATCAGCACTTTAAATGAATGTTAGCAGGACTTGTTTTAATTGATGGACACTCCGGCTTGCTGCCCCTGTCAGCGTAACAGCGAGTGGGAGACCACCGGTAACTTCTACAGAGAACACCATTAACAATCAAATACTTTGAAACTAAGTTCGAACATAAACGTAATAGGGATAAGGAAGAAATGGAGTAAAAGACGAGGAGGGCTGGTATGTTAAGAATTTTTAAAAGTATTGTACTTTTAACTTTATTAGTTCTAAGCGCTCTAGGCTGCAATCAAAATTCTGACTTAAGTGGAACTTTTGAAGAAGAAGATATATCCGAAGACTTAGAAGAATTGTCTTTTAAGCCTCAGCTTCCCACATCTTTACCTTTCGAGCCCGAAAGTGTACAAAGTGAAGCTATTATTATGAGTGAGGAAAGACTTTCGATCAATATGGTTAAGGGGAAAGATGAAACTGAAGGATTAAATATATCAATAATGCACGCATCTTTAGGCAGCCCCGAAAGAGGTAGTGAAGAGGTAAACCTGGATAACGAAATAACCGGTTATTATAAAAAATCTCAAAATAGTTCATCACTTACCTGGGAAGAAGAGAATACAACTTACATGATCCAGCACACTACTGATGGAGAAGATAAGCTTCTAGGAGCAGATGCACTTACCAGCATTGCAAAAGGCTTTGAGTGAAAAATTCAGAATGATGGTAAATGCTTCGAAAAAGGGGGCAGTAATCTAAATATGAGTACGCCTCTTTTTGCTGAATGTTGGCAGGTTTCTGGAGTAATTATCCGGAAGTTATTCTACATAGTGAATACTTCAAAATATCTTGCTTGGGAGGTCTATAAATGAAGGTCAAACGAATTGTTGCCAATATTGAGACGCAGGACATTTCCAAAGCAGAACACTTCTACGGGGAAATACTGGGACTCGATCAATTGATGGATCTTGGATTTATTACAACTTACGGTTCCAATGAGAAAATGGCCACTCAAATCAGTTTCTTATCAGAAGGCGGATCCGGCACGCCAGTACCTGATTTGTCAATTGAGGTTGATGATCTCGACGATGTGCTCACTCGTATAAAAAATGGCGGCGTTCCAATTGAGTATGGACCGGCTAATGAACCTTGGGGGGTTCGGCGTTTTTACGTTAGGGATCCGTTCGGGAAACTCATCAATATTTTAACTCATTTATAAAGGAAAGGAGCAGCTCAGAAACAACGGTTTGTTCCTTTTTCTCTACGTAGATGAAAGGCTTCAACTAACGAAGCAGTAAGAGTCTTTAATTTAAAGTCACGAAACGTGAACAATAAATTAGTTATCAAAGAGGTGTATATCAGAATGGCTGCCTTGTCCATGATTACAAAAAATGATGCCGCTTTTTATAGAAATATGATAGGACTTGGTATAAAAAATCCCCAAAAATCTAAGCGCTCTCCGTTTTATAATTTACTTAAGGATTGTAACTCTGAGGAATATATGAGGTTTATTAAAGTGTACAAGACTATGCAATATGTTCTTTCAGAAAGGGAAAAGCTTGTACTAAATAAGATATATGGAGTTGATTCAGAAATAGAGGTAATGATTAACATAGCAAAAGAAATTAATGTAACCCGAGAGCGTGTAAGACAGATTCGATACCGGGCAAACGTAAAGATCTTAAGGGAATTAAATAGAAGATTTGAAACATGTTAGTTATTTAGAACAAGAAAAACATCAATTCCAAAGGATAAAAACACGAAACTATGATGACTCTAATAATCCCTCTAATACAAGCTTAAGCAGCCGAAGAAGAATGACCACTTTTGTAAACAAAAATTATTTATTGAAGCATAGTAAAAATCCATTTTCTTTTTGAAAATGGATTCTTTTATTTACGTGAGATTTCTTTTGTAAGGTTATTTTAAGTAGTTTCATTTAAAAGCCGGCTGACTTCCTATCCAGCTTATTGACCAATATGGTCATTGGTGCTATTATTAAAATGACCAGATTGGTCAAACCATCACCGGAAGGAGATTACAGTCATTAATTCCAATTTCCATAAATTAAAAGGTGAAAAAAAAGAACTGATTATTAACGCAGCCATAAAAGAATTTGTTCAAAGTGGATTTGATAAAGCATCAACTAACGAAATTGTAAAAGAGGCTCAAATATCTAAAGGTTCATTATTTAATTATTTTAATAGCAAGAAGGATCTTTACGTATATTTAATTGATTACAGTGTACAAATTATCGACCAGCTTTATGAACAAATTGATCTAAATGAAACGGATCTATTTAAGAGACTCGAAAATATTGGCATACAGAAATTGTATATTCATAAAAAATTTCCTCATGTATTTGATTTTCTGACGACTTCGATCCAGGAGGAATCACCTGAAGTAAAAGATATTATTAAAGACAAAGTTGATGCCATCTATGATCGGGGGAGAAAGCTCATCTATCAAGATATTGATTACTCCAAGTTCCGTGACGAGATTGATGTCGATAAGGCGATAGAAATTCTCAATTGGACGATGTTTGGGTTTGGAGATAAAGCCATCCAGCAAATCAATACCTTTGAAAATATGATTGAGTTTGGAGAACAATATCTTAAAGATTGGCAGAGTTATGCTGAAATCCTGAAGTTGAGCTTTTATAAATAATGGTGTATGGACACTTAGGTGTTGGAGGAGTTATATTTCTCCAGAATTTTAAATGTGAAAAGCACTTTAGAAAGATATCAGAAGTTAAAAAGGAGTGTTCGTGTTATGCCGGAAATTGTGAATATCCAGGGACTGCAAAAAACGTTCGGTAAGTTTCAGGCGTTACGTGACGTGACATTCACGGTAAATGCTGGAGAAGTTGTCGGTTTTATTGGTCCCAATGGGGCGGGAAAATCTACTGCGATCCGCATCTTACTGGGAATTATTAAACGAGATGCCGGTATGGCGGAAATATTCGGCAAGGACGTTTGGAAAGACAGTCTTGAAATTCATAAACGCATTTCATATGTTCCAGGAGATGTCACCCTGTGGGGGAACCTGAGCGGCGGTGAGATTATTGATTTGTTCCTGAAACTGCATGGCAGGGGAGATCAGCAGAAACGCGACTATTTAATCAAACGTTTTGAGCTGGATCCTAAGAAAAAAGCCAAGGGGTATTCAAAAGGGAATCGTCAAAAGGTTGGTTTAATTGCAGCCTTAGCTGCTGATTCTGATTTATATATTTTCGATGAACCAACCTCCGGGCTTGATCCTTTGATGGAGGCCATTTTCCAGGAAGAGGTTGAAAAAATCAAAGAAGCAGGCAAATCCATCCTGTTATCTTCTCATATCTTAAGTGAAGTAGAGCGCCTGGCCGACAGGGTTGTCATCATTCGCCAGGGTGAAATTGTGGAAACCGGCAGCCTTGATGAATTACGCCATTTGACTCGTTCGACCGTAACTTTAGCCACAGAAGGTGATGTAGCCGAAATGGCCGCAGTCAATGGAGTTTTTGATTTCGAACAAAAAGATCATCAAGCGACATTCTCTGCGGATCATAAACACCTGGATGATATATTAAGAGAAGCGAGTAAACTAGGGGTTAAGAAATTTGAATCTGTGCCGCCGACTCTTGAAGATTTGTTCATGCGTCATTATGAAGGCTGACAGTCTGAAAGGGGGATGAACGACGATGAAGGAAAAATTTGCGGGGTGGAATATCCTGTTCCTCCTCTACCTTAAACGGGATTGGAAAAAAATGATGATTTGGATTGTAGGACTCGGCTTATTCTCAGCTGCCTATGTCCCGGCTTTTGAAGAAATCGCAAAAGGCCAGGGCTTGAGTGGAATGTACGAAACATTACAGAACCCTGCGATGATCGCCATGGTAGGTCCGACGCCGGTTGAAACAGGGGCTGAGTATACGTTAGGAGCCATGTACTCACATGAAATGTTACTGTTCTGCGGTCTATTTGCCATGGTCATCGCTGTTTTGCACGTGGTCAGTCATACACGCAAAGAGGAGAACCTTGGACTGACAGAGATCATACGCTCCTTTCAAATCGGACGTCAGGCGAATTCTCTTGCCACGATGATGGAAGTTGTTTTTATTAATGTATTATTAGCACTGTTGATTAGCGGCGTAATGATAAGTTTCGGGGTTGATACGATTTCAGTGGAAGGTGCCTTTTTATTCGGGGCTTCTATCGGAATGGCCGGGATGCTCGGTGCCGGGATTGCTCTCGTTATGGCTCAAATTATGCCTGCTTCTTCGGGGGCCACAGGATCAGCCCTTGGAATAATAGGACTTCTATACATTATTCGAGCAGGGACAGATATATCAAATGTGGATCTGTCGATGATCAACCCTTTAAGGTGGACTTATTTAACCTATCCCTTTACGGAAAATAACTGGATGCCCTTTATTTTCGCTCTGATTTTCAGTTTGGTCATGGTGGTCCTCGCTTTTGCCCTTGAAGGCGCGCGCGATATGGGAGCCGGCTATCTTCCTGAAAGAGAAGGACGAGAAAGGGCAAGGAAATCATTATTGTCGGTCCGCGGTTTATTTATCAAGATTAACAAAGGTGTGATGATTAGCTGGTTGGTTGCTTTTGTCATGATAGGAGCCGCCTATGGTTCCATTTATGGAGATATGCAGACCTTTCTTGAGAGTAATGAAATCGTGCAGCAGATGTTTGCGAACTCAGAAGCCTCGATTGAAGAATCATTCACGGGGACGATTATGGTCGTTATGATTGGCTTGGTTTCCATTCTACCCATTGTCCTTGTCAATAAACTTTTTGCTGAAGAAAATCGATCACACTTAAGTCAGCTTTATGCCACTAGAGTAACACGCAGCCAATTCTACTGGACTAGTATCGGATTAGCCACGTTTGCAGGCGTCACAGGAATTTTATTAGCTGCAGGCACTCTTGGAGGTACAGCCATCACAGCGATGGGAGATCAATCAGCGATGGGGATCCTTGATTTTCTGGCTGCAGGCTTTAACTTTTTACCAGCCGTATTATTCTTCACTGGTTTAGCAGCTTTAGCTCTCGGCTGGGCACCTAAACTAAGTAAGGCGGTTTATGTGTATCTTGCCTATTCATTCTTGCTAAACTACTTTGGAGGTATAGCAGACTTACCCGAATGGTTGTTAAATACAGCGATCCAGAGCTGGATCCCACGAATACCTTTAGAGGATTTTGATCTGTTAATTTTTGTAACGATAACTGTGATCAGCATCGCTATGATAGTCATTGGCCACCTTGGTTATAATCGAAGGGATTTGGTTGAAGGGGCTTAATCTTGGCCGGGAAATCTTGGAGATTTATTTATATTCTTAAGACTAAACACTGTTATTTCCAAATAAGGGAGCGATT
Source organism: Halobacillus sp. A5 (assembly GCF_024189315.1). Classification (GTDB taxonomy): domain Bacteria; phylum Bacillota; class Bacilli; order Bacillales; family Halobacillaceae; genus Halobacillus_A. Next base: position 121,312 of record NZ_JAIZEO010000003.1, read on the forward strand.
ATCTACTAATAGATAGTCGCTTTTCTTTATTAGCAGATTAGAGGAAGATAATTTTGCAATAACCAGGAATTCACAAAACCCAAATTACCAGCACAAATAGTAGAATAAAAAAAAGAATTCCTGTTTTATATTTTTTCTCCTTGTACATCATTGCAGAGGTTAGGATACTGACTACAATCAACCCAAGAATAAGTAAGATGTAATTAATAGTGCTGTGGTGAGAAGTGTTAATATTAATGATGAAAATGATCATCATTAAGGGCAATATAATATAGGAAGCTGACTTGTCCAATTTACTATACATTCCAACCCCTCCAAAAATTATTGATATAAATTAACATTTTCCATATGTTGCTTATTGCAAAAGTAACACTTCTGTGGGATTTGTAAAGTACATCATAGACGTATCCCTTCCCTCAACTACAGTTGATTACATAAAAAAAGTTGAATCATAAGTGTATCTTGACTTAAGTTTTCCATAAACGGGAATAAATCTGTAACCAGGTGCTCTGCCTCGAAAATTTAACCTTCTTTATAACCCTATTAATTTATGAATCATGGTGAACTTGATATAATTAGAAAATGATGGAATGAGAAGGGTGGATGGTTTATAAAAAAGGCTTTTGAAGAGCAAGATAAGCGTTTGTTTTGCAGGGTGTTTACATACATATCAGGGCATTTGGAACATAAAGATATAAAAAGAATAAACAGCATTTTTATAATTTCGATCGTATTTCTAGAGAGTTGAATGAGGGGAAGATTGGGAAGGCTGCATCGCAACAGTAGATGAAAATGAAGTTGTCGTGCAATCAGAGGAGGTATGATTGACCAAGAAGAGTGAATGTATAGGGGGGAACGGTGTGAGCTTGTTAGATATACTACTAGGAGTCGGTCTGGTTTTCTTTATATTATTTATTATAGCTGTTTTTTCAGCTTTACGAAAATAAGATCAGAAATATAGAATAATAAATAGGAAGTATAATACATAGATTAACAACTTCGATTTTTTTCTTAAGAAAAAGGGCTGTAATGGTATATTCCTTTTGTTATTAATGATTAGAGTCTATTTCTGTGAAGTAAAATAACCGACATGTTACTTGGGAATAATGGAGGGTGATATCAATGGTATATTTAGGTCAAAAGCCGCTTATCGTGGGAGAGAAAATTATTCTAAGACCTTTTAAATCAGAGGACTTTCCTTATATTGAGGAATGTTTAAACGATTCCGAAGTCGTTCGACTTACAGGAAGCACCCCGGGTTTTGACAGGGATGCCGTTTACGATTGGTACAATACAAGAAATGACCAAACGGATCGCTTAGACCTGGCTGTTGTGGATCCATCTCAAGACATCTTAGTGGGAGAAGTTGTCCTCAATTTGTATGACGAGAAAAGGAACAGTATGAATTTTAGAATACTTATTGGCCCAAGAGGGAGAAATCGTGGGTTAGGAACGGAAGCAACCCAGCTTATTATTGATTATGTTTTTAATAATACTGCACTCCATCAATTAACTTTGAGTGTTTATGACTTCAACCCAAGAGCTAAGAATGTATATAAAAAGGTTGGATTTGTTGTAGAAAGTATAGATGAAAATGAATTAGAGTTCGAGGGAGAATGGATCGACTCCATAAATATGAAATTGACAAGGGAAGATTGGCAGAAGAATGAGACATTACAATAGAAAATCGAAGAGAATTAATTCAAAAAGGAATTATTAACTCAAATATAAGCCTTCCAACTTGGAGGGTTTTTTTCGTGTAATAAATCGTTCTCTTTAACTAATGCTGAAGATTAGAATTTAAGCTAGTACCGATATGAACGTATTTGAAAAATTAACTTTTACTGGACACACTACTGTGTATTACTATATACTAGTAATAAGTAACACTATATACTGGTAATGAGTATTACTTAATACCAGTAACACGAAACACCATAGATAAAGAGGAAAAATAAAACAAAATTCAATCGGAGGTAAACATGGGAAATTTCAGAGAAATGATGAAAGGGGTGCTTGAGGGGTGTGTGCTTGAGATCATCAGCCGTGGCGAAACTTATGGTTATGAAATCACGCAGAAGCTGCGGGAACTTGGCTTTAATGATGTGGTTGAAGGCACAGTTTATACGATTACCATGAGGCTTGAGAAAAACAATCTGGTGAATATCGAGAAAAAGCCATCCACTATCGGGCCGCCCAGGAAATTTTACACACTCAACGCCGCAGGTGAAGAGCATCTTAAAATCTTTTGGCAGAAATGGGAAGTTGTCTCAAGTAAACTGAACAAATTAAAAGAAAATTAAAGGAGACTACTATGAACTTTTTTGAAAGAATAACCGGCAGCGATATGACTAAGGAAATGAAAGCTTTTGAAGAACGAGCAAAACTCCTGCCAGCTGAATATCAGGCGGCTTGGAAAGAAATTATTAATAACCTCTGGATTCACGGAGATTTCACAGGGCGTAACCTGATGCCGTTTATTGAGAGTTCTCTTGAACTGCTTGAAGTTACAGCAGCAGACGGGCAGAGCATCGAAGAAGTACTGGGAGATGATATCAAAGGCTTCTGTTCAGCTCTCGTTGGTGACGAAGGTGCAAAAACATATAGAGATAAATGGCGTGACCAACTCAACAATAACGTAGCAAGAAAATTAGGAGGACTGAAATGAGTATCAAAAAAATAATCGAAGGAAAAAAAGAATGGAGAGCCCATGTTGCGCGTGTCAAAGCACTTCCACAAGATTACCAGATCGTCTATAAAGAGATGCAAAAATATCTGTTCAAAGTCGGTCCTGTTGAACTGGGCGAAGGTATCGGACTATTATCGGAAATTCTCAGCTTCTTAGAAGAAGGCGCTGCTGCTGGAAAAGATGTACTTGAAGTGACAGGAACAGACGTTGCTGCTTTCTGCGATGCTCTCATTGAAGATTCAAAAACTTACCTTGATCTCTATCAGGAATCGGTAAATCAAAAAGTTAGTAAGGATAAGAAAGAATAGAACGTAGAATATGGCTTTATTGGTGATGTTTATGTTTCCTATAAATTCAGGAGGAAAGGCTGTGCCCGAGATTTAACCAATAAAGCTTTAGAGTGGTTTTCAAGAAAAGAGATTCAAACGGTGAGGCCGCTGGCCCAGCGGCGATGCTAAAGAATTATATAAATCATTCGGATTTAAAGAAACTGACCAAATGGTATTGAGTATTGAATCAAAATGATGAGATGATGTATATATTACGAATTTGTTAGTTTTAAGAAGCGGGGACAATTGCTGAATGAATGAGTGCCTGCTTTACATAAAAATAAGGCAACAAATCTTACAATCTATAAAAGGGAGGATGACATGCGTTATAAAATTCTTTCACTTTTCATACTACCTTTATTAACAATCTTAGCAGGATGCACTAATGAACAAACTCAATCCAAAGAGAAAGAAACTTTCCCAACGGAAAAAGCAGCATTCACACATTTTATTCAGAACGAAAAACCCGGAGCTGATATTGAACGAGTAACGACTACAGAGGGTGATGAATTCTTCGTCGTACGTACCGGGAATGAGCAATATAGTCTATATGGTAAAACAAAGGAAGATAATCAGTATTCAGTAGAGAAATTAACCGCAGCCATGTCTCTTCATAACACGAACTCAGGCGGCACTGAATTTACCTTATCAAACGGAGAGGAATACACTTTTATGGTAGCAGTGGAACGAGACGGTTTGAACCGTACGGTAAAAAATGAGTTTCAACCAATCCTTTCTGAAGATGCATTTCTAGCATTAAGTAAGGGGCATACATTGGATAAAGCTAATAATGGGTTATCAACTAATGTTATAGAAGCTGCTGAGACAGTACACGAAGGCTCTTCTGGTTAAACTGTTTATTCTGAAAACTGGATCAATGATTATAGAAGTACATCGGTGATCATTGAAATCATGAGAAAGCAAAGTACCTTTTGAATGATATAATAGGAGAACAAGTAATCAATAATATTGGGAGGATGTAACATGACCAAACATAAGATCTACACAATGAGTGTCTCCAGTGTCTATCCCCATTATGTTACGAAGGCGGAGAAAAAAGGCCGTTCGAAAACAGAGGTGGATGAAATCATCCGGTGGCTGACGGGGTACAGCCAGGAAGGGTTAGAAGAGCAACTGGAAAAAAAGACAAACTTTGAGGACTTCTTTGCGGAAGCTCCCCAGATGAATCCTTCACGGTCTTTGATCAAAGGAGTGATCTGCGGTATACGGGTGGAAGACATCGAAGAACCAACGATGCAGGAAATCCGCTATTTGGACAAGCTGATTGATGAGCTGGCCAAGGGAAAAGCAATGGAGAAGATTTTGCGGAAGTAATAATAGAAACACTGCTTCTTTATAAGAGAGAATCAGTGTTTTTTGCTGCATTGTGAGTAAACTTAAGACCATTAGAGGTTCCTATAGAAAAAATAGAACAATGATTTCTCAGTCAGGACATTACCAACAAAGAGTGTAAAAAATAAAACCAGAATCATAACAATGATCTGGTTTTAATCGTCCACTTCTATCCTATTAAACGTCTTAGCTTAATCCTCTAATTCCCATGCTGGATTCCATACGACTTCCCACAAATGACCGTCTACATCCAGAAAATGGCCGGAATATCCTCCCCAAAATGTATCTTTAGCTGGATCGGTGATTTCCGCCCCGGCAGCTTCTGCTTCCTGCATAATCTCGTCCACTTCATTTTTACTGCTTACATTGTGGCCAATGGTAAATTCAGAGGAGCTCGGACGGGATATGGCTACATTGGCTTCTGCTGCTAAACTTTTTCGTTCCCAGATTGCTAGTTTTAACCCATGCTGCAGTTGAAAAAAAGCTACGGCCCCATTGTCAAATTCCTGCCCGATAATCCCTTCAGTCGGGAGTCCAAGACCGTTTTTATAAAATTCAAGGGACTTCTCCAAATCTTCTACGCCCAGAGTGAGTACAGTAACTCGTGGTCTCATTGTCATTTCCTCCTTGTCTAATTACTCTTTCCAATTCACTATACCTTTTTAAAAGATAGGCAACTTGTAAAAAACGGACATCATTTTTTTCTGGATGGAAAAACAATACCGGGAACCAATCCATAGAATTGTTTAAATTCATTGATAAAGTGAGCTTGATCGTAATAGCCGTACTTTAATGCAATATTAGTCAGGTTGGGATGATGAGTAAGATGAAGCTCTTTCAATAGACTCTGGAAGCGGATGACTCGTGAGAATTCCTTAGGAGAGATTCCTAATTCTCTTTGGAAGGTTCTTCTAATATTTCTTTCGCTGTAGCTGAGCTGATTTGCTAAAGATTGAATGGAGTTCATTCCGTTACCTGAGTAAATGTACTGCATCGAGGTCTGGAGTAATTCAGAACCTGATGGGTTATCCATATCTTTTAATAGCTGCGTGAGCTTTATTTCAACTTTTTCAATTCTTTCTTTGGTTCCCTGGGCTTCCTGAATTTCCTCGGTGAACCGTAGTGCATCTTCTCCCCAAATATCCTCAAGGTTTACACGCTCCTGTTGGAATTCCAGGACTGGATATTTAATGAAACATCTTGCATGATTGGAAAATAGTCGAATCCCCAAAAAATGCTGATTACTCGAAAAGGTCAAAGCTTCAAAACGAGTCATAAGTCCAGTGACGAATGCCCCTTTTGATAGAGAGGGAGCGGTTAAGTCAAATATAATATCTACACATCCATCTGGTAATACTCTATGAGTTTGTTGCTGATTTGAAGCATAATAGTCCAGGCTCCAATAACAAGCTGCATACGGACTGAGTGTATTATTTGGCCTGTGCTCCTTATATAAATATCCGGTATCTTTAGAATTTAATAAGGAAGGGGATTGGATAGGGAGGAAAAGATTCATTACGCCACCTCCATGAGACTCTTCTATTATAGGTTCATTATACTATTAACCATTTAAGCGGAAAAATGCCTTATGAAAGGAAAAAGAGCTATCAGATTAAAAAACTACGGAGGTTTTTTACTATGGACGGCAACGGAAAAAGACTTTTTAAACGCAATAAAAAAGAAAGGATATAGTTGGTTTTCTATATGTTTTATCAGTGATAATTGCTTCTCCATTTTTTAGCGATAATGTGAATATATTTGTTTCACTGGTCATTGTGATGGGGGTATACCCGGTATTGATGTACTTAGTAGATTTTATCTAGTAACAAAAAAGAAGATGGGAATTGAAGAAGTTTGAGGCGGCTTTGGATAATCATTTTAAGGCAATGCCGATTCCTCATGCTCAAGTTTATGTTCTGACCATTGATTCCTGTTGATACGCCTCCAGCTTTAAATACTATTAGAATGACAATTATTCATCGAACGCTATACTTTCGGCCTCACGTTGAGGGGGGCTGGAATCCTCTTCCCCGGCTTCAGCATCATATGTAACTTTGACCTCTGTACCTTTTTCCACTTTATTGAAACGGTCTTCTTCGACGGTGTAATATACCCCGTCTTCTTCTCTAGCCAATTCAAGCAGTTCTTCTTCATTCATTTCTTCAATTGATTCTCTGTCTACCTCAGGTATAACTAAAATTTGATAAGAATCATTTTGTACCCGCTTTTCAGCTGCAACACCAGTGAATTCCTCCAGGTTCTTATTATTTTCGGAGGTTCCACAAGCCGTTACTATCAAAAATAATAAAGCAATCCATGCAAATTTAGATAGAATGTTCCTTGACATCCTAAGCACCTCCACTTAATGTATACCCTTATCTTAACAGAAAGCGGTGGATGAAAATGTGAAGTAGTTCTTATTTAAGAACGAATTAATTTAAATGTTTGAAAAATTTCGCCTTCAAAAAATTATATAAGTATACTATAATGAACAAGTATCATCTAATTATTAAACTACCACCCTGTTAACTAGATGACCTATGCCTATTTCAGACCCCGTCCTTTCGACGGGGTCCTATTTATGTGTACTCTACTTCAGCTTTTCCTTCACTACTAATAATTTTTCGTCCCTTCTCATAATTCTCAATGCTAAAAATCAACTGCAAGACCTTCTCATTTCAGTTTATCAGTTTGCTAAGTAAAGCAGCCCCGAGACAGAATTTCTACTGCATAGCGGTGTATTAAGAATGCTTCCTTATCAATAATAATATATAGTTAATTAATAAATATTTATTGTTATTCGATAAAAATTGTTCTATAATCAAAAAGACAAAATTAAAGTGAGGTGCTTTACATATGAAACAAGGTTCGACCCTTTTTTTAAAGGCGGCCGTTTTCCTAATTGGGGCTCTGGTGCTTGCTTTGTGTATTTTTTTGCTGCCTAAGGTATTCTCCTTTGGGGGTGGCAGCGAACCTGAGCTTGTTTTCGTTTATTATTTTATGGTGATAATTATGTATTTGGCGTCTATTCCTTTTTTTACTGCGCTGTATCAAGCGTTAAAATTACTCCGTTATATTGACAGGAATGAAGCATTCTCGGCGTTATCGGTAAGGTCTCTGCAGGTGATAAAATACTGTGCCTTTACGATCAGCGGGTTGTATACAGCCGGGCTGCCGTTCTTATATCTCATCGCGCAGGACGACGACGCGCCAGGGATTATCGTAATCGGATTGGTCATTATTTTTGCTTCGACGGTTATCGGGGTCTTTGCTGCGGTTCTTCAAATTCTGCTGAAAAATGCCATAGAAATAAAATCAGAAAATGATTTAACGGTCTGAGGTGAATCACATGGCGATTATAATCAATATTGACGTGATGCTGGCTAAAAGGAAAATGAGTGTAACTGAGCTTTCAGAGAGGGTGGGGATCACGATGGCCAACCTTTCGATATTAAAAAATGGAAAGGCGAAAGCGGTCCGTTTTTCCACGTTAGAGGCTATTTGTCAGGCGTTGGAATGCCAGCCGGGAGATATTCTGGAATACAAACCGGATGAAGAACCTGAATAGTAGTTTCTAGGAGGTACTCATATGAGGATCTACATTAATTCTTTGGAGACGCGGATTGCGAGAGTGTTCGTACAGTTCCTCCACTTCGGCTGGGTGCAAGCACTGTCCTGTGTATTTCCTGTTGTCATTTTTGCTTCATTGGCTCTTACTCAAATCGTACCGCTGCCATTGCTCCCGCGTTATGACTGGCTGCTCCTCATTTTCCTTTTCATGCAGTGGTGGATGCTGCGGTCTGGGCTTGAGACGCGGGATGAATTAAAGGTGATTACATTGTTTCACTTGATCGGGCTTGCGCTTGAACTTTATAAAGTTCACATGGGCTCCTGGTCTTATCCGGAGGAAGGGTACTCTAAGGTTATGGGAGTGCCTCTGTACAGTGGTTTCATGTACGCCAGTGTAGCGAGCTATCTTTGCCAGGCGTGGAGGCGGATGAAGGTGGAGCTCATCCATTGGCCGCCCTTTTGGATCGTTGTTCCTCTTGCTGCAGCGATCTATTTGAATTTTTTTACCCATCATTACTTGGTGGATGTCCGCTGGTGGTTATCGCTGCTTGTTCTTATCGTATTCTGGCCCTCCTGGGTGATCTATGAAGTGAATGGAAGTCGTTACCGCATGCCTCTTGCGCTGTCTTTTGTACTGATTGGATTTTTTATTTGGGTCGCCGAGAATGTCGCCACTTTTTTTGGAGCCTGGCAGTATCCGAACCAAACCGAGGCGTGGAGTCTCGTTCATTTAGGAAAGGTAAGCTCCTGGCTCTTGTTGGTGATTGTCAGCTTTCTTATTGTTGCGACGTTAAAGCGGGTGAAGGGAAGCGGCACCAGTTTTACTCACAAAATAACTGTAAATAAAAAGGAAATAACGAAGGGGCAGCGAAGTTAAACAGTAAATGCTTCTAAAGGGTGTTTTAGCGGCATTAAAAAACTTACATGAAGGGTGAGAGCTCATTACGATTGGCGCGGAGTACTTATACGTGATCAGGGAGAGGTTTAAAGAAGTTAAGGGTCTTGGTGATAAAACGATACAACAACTGTCCGAAGAGGAGATCTATTGGTCTCCTAATCAATCTTCCAACAGCACTGCGGTAATCATGAAGCATGTAAGCGGGAATATGATTTCACGATGGACTGATTTTCTAACAACTGACGGTGAAAAAAATAATAGAAAGAGAGATCAGGAATTTATCGATGATCGTGCATCCAAGCAAGAGATGATTTCAACGTGGGATAATGGATGGAAGACGTTGTTTCATGCAATTGATCACCTGGATGAAGAGAACTTGTTACAAGAGATTTATATTCGGGGAGAAGCTCATACGGTTATAGAAGCAGTCGAGAGGCAGCTGGCTCATTATTCTTATCACGTCGGTCAAATGGTTTATGTGGGGAAGCTGCTCAAGGAAGAGGAATGGGAAAGCCTGAGTATTCCTAAGGGGAAATCGGATGAATATTTGCAGGATACGCTGAAGCGCAAAAGAGAGTCAGGGCAGGAAAATAAATGAAAAAATTTCCATTCAATTGTATAATAAAAAAGATTGTTATATAAGAGGAGGGAAAAATATTGACGTTACTTACATTGGAATGGGATTTAGAAAGGGTAAATCCAGGCACAGGAGAAAGAACGATAGAGGAACAAATCTCAGAAGCTATTTTACATATTGATGAAACAATAAGAGAATTGGAAACTCGAACAGGGAATGACTCCATCCTTAAAATGGTCGAAAAGATTAACCGTGTGCAAGCCCTGTTTACGAAAGTGTTTGAATGGGATGAATATATTATCTGCCAATCATCCATAAACGTCCACGATTCGCAAGGACAGGCTCTTAATGATCTAAGCAATAAGGCGAAGGCAAAGATGAATACACTGCTGCTCGTGTTCGGTCAGTATCTTGAAAATATTCCAGAGGAAAAGTGGGGGGCATTGATTCAACAACCTGAAACAGCGGGCGTTGAATTATTTTTAACAGAACAGAAAAGGAAGGTCAAAGATCATCTGGATTCTGATCTGGAAAAAGTCATCCACTCCCTGTCTGTTCATGGCTTTGACGGATGGGAAGACCATTATGAGCAGGAATTTGCTCAACTTACTGTGCCAGTCGATAATGAAGAGGTTCCTTTCAATTTGGCTTATATACAGGCGATGCTTTCCGATGACCGCAGGATCAGGCAGGAAATCAGCACGGCTGTGAAGAAGGTTTGTAGTGAAAATGAAGAGCGCTTCGCTTCGATTTTTAACCATTTTGCTGGTTTTCGAAATGAGCTGTACCAGTTAAGAGGCTGGTCCAACCCGTTAAAAGAAATGCTGGAACAAAACCGGATCAGTGAAGCTTCTGTTAACAGTATGATGCAAACCCTTCGCAAGGCTAATCCCATGCTGCGCGGTTATTTCAAAAGGAAAGCTCAGCTGCTTCACGTAGATAAATTGAGCTGGTACGACATATATGCACCGACATTCACCTCTAAGACTACCCTCACCTATGATAAAGCAGCAGAGATAGTGACCGGACAATTTTATAAAGTAAGTAATAAAATGGGCAGATTTGCTGAAAGAGCCTTCAATGAAGGCTGGATCGATGCCGCACCTTCCGATGATAAAAGGCACGGAGCGTTTTGTGCTTCTTTTCCGGAGTCGAAAGAAAGCCGTATTCTCCTTTCATTTACCGGCAACTACCAGGATGTTGTCACCATCGCTCATGAGCTGGGTCATGCTTATCACAATGCTCACCTTCATACACAATCAGGCTTCTCCCACCATGCGGGAACCGGACTGGCTGAGACGGCCTCCACCTTTGCTGAAAACCTTGTGTTGGACGCAGCCATCGATTTAGCAGAAACTAGGGAAGATCGTTTGTCACTACTGGAAATGAAGATCCTTAATGGCTTAAAGTATATTGCTTATATCCCGGCCAAGTTCGAGTTTGAGCTGCAGTTTTATAAGAAGTTGAACAGCCAGAGACTATCAGCAGCTGAGTTAGTGGATTTGATGAAAAGAACGGAAAAAGACTGGCTGCAAGACTCTTTAGAAGAAGTGAATGGATACCACTGGATGACCATACCACATTTCTACTCAGCGGAGAAAGCTTTTTACAACCTTCCTTATACCATAGGATATATGTTTAGCAACGGCATCTACTCGTCCTACTTAGCCGATAAAGAAGCCTTTCCTGAACGGTATGATGACTTATTAGTAAATTCCGGAAATCAAACGATGGAACAACTGAGTACTCAGTTTCTAAATCAAGGGCTGAACAGCAATTCTTTCTGGGAAGATGCTGTACGCCCCCTTGAAGAAGCGGTCGATACCTATATTAAAGAAACGGAAGACTGCATTTAATTTCTGTGATTGGGGCGTAATTCCATGTGCGGAGTTGCGCCTATATTTTCAGAGAGCGTACATGAGAAATAATTAAACTTGCTGCATCGCGGGGGATTGTGAATTGGATGTCATACTCTTTGCTATAAGTTTGGTCATTATAGTTTACATATTGGTACAAAACGGTAAAGTACTAAACAAATTAACAACATTTCAAATAATAGTTGCAGGGATCTCTTATCTTGTTACCGTTAGTATAGCGTTTATCTGTATATATTACGGAGCTGATTGGGTGACTGGGAGATTTACGAATACTTTCATTAAATATTTCAGTTTCTTGATCCTGGTCTGCCTAATAATATTCACATTAAAAAGCCTTTTAGGCAGGGTTCTAACCAAGCTGACAAATGGTGTCCTCCCCAAATGAATTCTAACATTTGAAGCCTGTTTTCTAACATTACAAGTGGTTTTTCTGACATTTGAGCTTTTTATTCATATATTCATTCTCAAATTAATTTTTATTGATAAATCATGAAATCTAAGTGGGCTTTTTTCATACACTATTTTTGAGGTGAGAAAATGCCGAGAGTAAAATACACAGATTCAGACGTCGCCTTAATGGCCCGGATGATGAGAGCGGAAGCCGAAGGTGAAGGAAAACAGGGCATGTTATATGTCGGAAATGTCATTGTGAACCGCGCGAATGCGGACTGTTTAGACTTTAAGGATGTAAGGAATATCCGGGATGTTATTTTTCAAGTGCAGGGTGGGAACTATTCTTTTGAGGCGGTTCAAAAGGGGAACGTTTTTTATAACAGAGCGAGATCTGCTGAGAAAAGGTTAGCAAGAAAGAATTTGGAATCTTGGAGGCAGCACCCGGCGAAATATTCTCTTTGGTATTTCAATCCAGGGGGGGAATGTCCTCCTACCTGGTTCGGGCAGACTTTTGCCGGTCAATTTAAGAACCATTGTTACTATGAACCGGAAGCGGGAACGTGTGACAGTGTGTATAGATAGGGGTTAGTGTTTTTATTTTATGAAATCCAAATGGGGACCTCCGTGTTGGAGAGTCCCTTTCTTTATGGTTAGTGACATCCAGCTTCACTGCCCGCACACTCGCGTCATAAGCAAACTGACCTGAGGAAGGGATAGCCACCTGCCTAATGAGTAATGTGTCTACCAGGGCGCCTTTCACCTTTGTTCTGCCAATGGTAATTTTTATCATTGGTAATTTTTGTTTATAGTTTCTTTCCGGTGCTCATACATATCTAGTAGTACCTTAATGCTGGTGAGAAAGCAGGTGTTTCTTATGAGAGAAGAAATATGTGAGTTAGACTATCCCGATGATTTTCTTTCGATAATTAGAAACGGATTGGATGAAACGTCGTCGCCTAAGCAGGTAATCGTAGCTGGGGGAGGGATGGCAGGGCTTGTTGCTGCTTCCCTCCTGAAACAAGCCGGTCATCAGGTTACCATTTTAGAAGGGAATAATCGTATAGGCGGAAGAGTCCATACCGTGAGACAGCCCTTTTCGGCAGGGAATTATTTAGACGTGGGAGCGATGCGGATACCGGACAACCATGAGCTGGTGTTGGAATACATTAAAAAATTTCGGCTGCCTGTTAACTCTTTTATGAATTCGTCACCTGATGATTTGATTCTTGCAAATAACGTATTGACGACTAGAAAAGAATATGAAGAAAACCCTGATATTCTCAATTTTCCAGTAAATGAAGATGAAAAAGGGAAAACGGCCCTTGAACTGCTTCTTGAGGCTACCCAGCCATTTTTGGATCTATATGAAGAGAGTTCTCCGGAAGAACAGGAGAGATTAGAAGAGGAATATGCGAATTATTCCATGGGAGATTTTCTTCAGTTTAACCCGCTTGGAAAGCCTCTGTCTTTAACGGCTATAAGAAGTATCGGAGTGATGCTCGGAATTGAAGGGTTCCCCAACTTTTCTTTCGTGGATATTTTAACAGACATCATCTATCCAATTTTCAGTAAAACCGTGGAGTTCTTTGAAATTGAGGGAGGCAATGATTATCTGCCGTACTCTTTTCTAAAGGAACTTCGTCCAAATATTCATCTCAATCAGAAAGTGGAACGGATAGATCAGACGGGGGATCAAGTACGGGTTCAAACTCGCAATCCGCAGACAGGAGAAATGGATGAATACGAGGGGGACTACGCTATTGTAACTGTACCGTTCCCTGTCTTTCAGTTCATTGATGTAGTACCCTATCACTCCCTATCCTTCGAGAAATGGAAAGCTATTCGGGAACTAACCAATGTCCCGGCGATTAAAATTGGAATCGAATTTAAAAGCCGCTTCTGGGAAGACAGAAATGCAGGAAATGCTGTGTCCGACCGTACGACCCGCTTCTCTTATATTCCTAGTCATGGCGTCGGTTCAAAGGGACCCGCTGTAATGCTGGCGAGCTACAGCTGGGGGGATGATGCTATTATTTGGTCCAGTGTGCCTTCTGAAGTGATGACTCGTGAAGTGTTAAAAGATCTCGCCAAAGTTTATGGAGATATTGTCTATAAGGAATATATGCAGACTGTAGCTTATAATTGGTCCTTAAACCCATATTCAGCAGGATGCTTTACTCTCTTCAGTCCGGGTCAGGAAGATGATTATTCAGAAATCATCCGAAGACCCGAAGGCCGGCTTCATTTTGCTGGTGAACATACTTCTTCCTTTCATGGCTGGATTGAAGGAGCCATCGAGTCGGGAATACGTGCAGCCTGTGAGGTCAATGCTCGGTAGGGCACCAAGTGTTTTGACTTATAGCTTGATCAAAAGGGAGACCAATAAACGGTCTTCTTTTTCTTTTAAAATAACATCTCTGACAAATTACTTTGACACAAATAGTAATGTGCTATATATTATAATCAAGGAGGTGAATTTCTATTGTCAAATAAAATTTCTAATGACTTGATCCGCGGTCATACAGATACGATCGTGCTGAACATTCTTCAGCAGCATGACAGCTATGGCTATCAAATGTACAAAACCATTCTCGAGTTAAGTGAAGGACAATATGAATTGAAAGAAGCGACGCTTTACACAGCATTCCGGCGTCTGGAAAAAGAGGGGTACATTGCTTCCTACTGGGGAGATGAAACGCAGGGTGGACGTCGTAAATATTACCGGATAACCGCAGAAGGGGAGGAAAGGTTCAAGCAGAACAAGAAAGACTGGGAGTTCGCTAAAGAAATCTTAAACAAATTAATTGAAGGAGGGGGAGGCGAATGAAATCTCACAGTAACCTGGATAAAAAAATTAATACCTATCTCAACAAAGAATTCACAGGCATAGGTGAGAGCCAGCAGCTCTATGAATTGAAAGAAGAATTATCCATTAACCTGAAAGAGAGAACAAAGGATTACGAAAAGAAAGGTCAGACTGAGGATGAAGCCTTCAAAGAGGCGGTAAGTTCGATGGGAGACCTGAGTGGATTAAAGGAAGACATGCGCCGTCTTGGGGAAGATCAAGCTAGAAAAGAAGTGTATACGTCCATGGCATCGAGAGTGTCTGCGGCGGGATTAATCGTCGGCATTCTAGTTATCGTATTTGGCGCACTGACAACACTGATGCTGTCTTTTATGGATCTTCCAAGTGAAGCGGTAACCGGACCAGCAATTTTTATTGTGGCTGGCGGTGCCCTGATTACGTACAGCCTATTGACACGGGAAACGTCAAAATATTACGCGATGACGAAAGTAAGAGCCTTACTATATACTCTGGCTGTCGGAACGGTATTATTTAGTCTCTTTACCGCCTTCACCTCAGGCTTTGCAACGGGAGAAATGTTTATCGCCATCAGCTCATTTATGGTGTTCTTTATAATTGGATTGGGATTATGGTTATCACTTCTATTTACCGTGCGTACCAGCAGAAGAAAATAAAAGGAGGGGGCGTTCTTGCTGACGGTTTTCAACTTCAAACATAAAACAACCACCTTACATCAGCAAAGACATAAGGTGGAGTATACAGACCACTCCGTAAGAGTGAAGAGAAGTGTTGCAGCACTTCTCTTTTTTATCATAACTTATTTGGGCGGCGGAGTTAAACTTAGTTCATTGTGTGGCCTGGACCTTTTTTACTTTAATCGATAAATTGCCGTTAATCGTTTGGTAGAAATTATACATTTTTTTACTGGACTTTAATTCATAGGCAGCATCTGACTCTTTGCTTATCATCACACTTTCGTAATCGTCATATATAAGATATATCACGTAACCACCTCTTTGTAGATTCTTTAGATGGCCGGCTTTTATTTTCACATCGAGGCGGTTCTTTTTCTGTGTGAGAGGCTTGGCTGCGGTAAATGTCTTGATGGCGGATGACCTGCTCTTAAATTCAATTGATTGAATTTTAGGAATGTGGTGACCGGTTAATTCGATTTCGAATTTTATCAGATCTTCCTTAGCTTCCTCCCTGATCACCCTGGCTTCTACAGGTATTTCCATTAAAACGCTCTCGCCGTTTTTTAAATGCGCCAATGTATAAGGGAGCCCATTATTCAAGGTGCGTGATTCTTCCCCGCCTTCTGTAGACCATTCAGCGAGTGATTGAACATTTGTATGCTGCTTATTGGTTAAAAATTTAAAGAAAGCCTTATTTAATGGTTTTTTAATGATTTCTTCTAATGAATATGGTCGTTCATAGCTGTTGAATACGTTTACCACTTGTTCGAATGCCTCATAATAAAGCTGTTTCTGGCTGCTGGTGACGAAATGTTTTCGATTAAATAGCCTTGTGATGCTGTCAAATTCAACGAGACGATTCACAATCATCTTTTCTTCTTCAATTTTTAATTTTTTGTCTAATACATATTTTAAAACCGCAATATTGGTATCCATCTTCTCTATAATATCCGTCTGCTTTGTTAAGGAATCGTTCCCAGGTATGCGGTTCAAGTAATAAATTGATGCAGTAGTAGTTGATATTTTTCCAACGGAAGTGAGCACATCGATGAAAAATTGTTTATCTTCCGCATATTTCATTTCTGGAAAACGTATCTTGTTTTTTTTAATAAATGATAATCGCATCATTCTTGCTCGAGGACCTAGATGATAGAAGATGTGCGGGATCGAAAACGGCGATACATTGGTTCTGTTTTTACATGATTCATATTTGCCGATGATTTTCTCAGACTTCGCATTCACTTGAATGGTCTTACCTACCGCATAATCACATTTTGTACTTTCTAATACCTGATAAAGATGTTTGATTCCGTCATGCGCCAGCCAGTCATCAGCATCCAGGAAAGTTAAGTATTTGGAATTTGCTAAGTGGGCACCCAGATTTCTTGGAAAAGATGGAGTGCCGGTGTTTTCGTCCAGGAAAACTACAACAATATTAGAATAGAGTTCAGCATACCGCTTTAAAATCGTTCTGGACTTATCGTTTGAACCATCGTCTATTAAGATCATCGTGATTTTTGAGAAACCTATATTTTGTACAATGACAGAATCGATGGTTTTAGCTAAGTATTCTTCCGCATTGTAAACAGGGATTACAACAGTAACGTCTGTTTTCGTGCTCAACGCTTTGTAGTTATGCACTTTATAGTTTACTTTCTCAAAATATTGGTCATCGTTACTTTTAGTAAAAGGCAGTATTTTCTTAATATCCATCATGGTTTATTTCTCCTCTTTTAATAGATAAATAATGTAAAGATACTAGATAACCAAACGACGATCTCGCTTACATATGAGTAGTATAATACCATAAATTCCAATTTAAACCAAAATTAAAATTTCCTATTTTTTCAATATTGTCTAGTACTTTATTCACAGAAAAAATGACGGAGAAGGCAAAAAATGCGTTGTTTATCTGCAGGAAATTAAGTATAATCAGGTTATTATGTAAAATTTTGGAGGAAATTATGAAGTCTATAAAAAAAGCAATCATTCCAGCAGCTGGTCTTGGAACGAGATTTCTTCCGGCTACTAAAGCTATGCCTAAAGAAATGCTGCCCATTGTTGATCGCCCCACAATTGAATATATAGTAGAAGAGGCTGTCGAGTCAGGGATTGAAGATATTATTATTGTGACGGGAAAAGGGAAGAGAGCGATAGAGGATCACTTTGACAGTGCTTTTGAACTGGAAGACAGTTTAGTTAAAAAAGAAAAATTCGATATGCTCGAAGAAGTTAGAAAATCGTCCAAGGTAGATATTCACTATATAAGACAGAAAGAACCTAAAGGATTAGGTCATGCGATTTGGTGTGCGAGAAAGTTCATTGGCCATGAACCCTTAGCTGTCTTACTCGGTGATGATATTGTCAAAAGTGATAAACCTTGCTTAAAGCAGCTGATAGATGAATATAGCGTAGTCCAATCTTCAGTAATTGGCGTTCAGTTTGTACCAAATGACCAAACCCACCGTTACGGTATCATCGACCCTGCTGAGCAGACAGGCAGAAGGTATAAAGTCGACCGATTTGTGGAGAAGCCTCCACAGAACGAAGCTCCTTCAAATATGGGAATTGTAGGAAGATACATTCTGGAGCCTGAAATCTTCGACTATTTAAGCGAACATAATATAGGAGCAGGAGGAGAAATTCAACTGACGGATGCCATTGAACAGTTAAACAGGCTTAACCCCGTATATGCGTACGAATTTGAAGGTCGCCGCTACGATGTGGGAGAGAAGTTCGGTTTTATTCAAACCACACTGGAGCTTGCACTTTCGAGAGAAGATTTACGAGAGCCATTAGAACACTATATCAATGAGCTTCATGTGAAATTAAATGCTGCTAATAGAGTATAAGTAATCATCCTTTGGAAAGTTCCAGCCCTGTTGTTTTTAAGCGGTCTTATTTGAGACCGCTTTTTAAAAACATGAACCCGACTGGCTATTTAGTTTTAAAAGAATTAAGTCCATGGTATGATATACGTATAGGGAGTATAAGTATAGTAAAGGAGGCGGCCACTCTATGGATTCAGGCAAGTCCACCGTCCAGCCGAACAAACAACAATTATTAAACCGGCTAAAACGAATTGAAGGTCAAGTCCGCGGTGTGCATAGTATGGTGGAGAACGATAAATACTGTGTTGATATTTTAAATCAAATTGCAGCGGTACAGTCGGCCATGAATAAGGTTTCTTTAGCGTTAATGGAGGATCACACGCATCATTGCGTATCGAATGCGATAAAGAACAATAATGGGGAAGAAGCCATTAATGAATTAATGGATGTTATGAAGAGAATGGTGAAGTAAAGGTATTTAGCGCCCATTTCAAAGCAGCATTCGGGTGATTTTTAAAAATTTTATATCTTTAATACTATACAGGGGTATGGTATTTTAAATGTGAACTATAAAACATTCAGCTTAATTAAAAATAAGGAATCGACCTCTAGGGGGAGGTTAATAATGAATATGGAAGCGGTATCTACACATTTACTGCTGTGTAATGGGAAGTCTTGTATGAGGAACGGGGCTGAGGAGGTAGCGAACGTTATACGGCAGACGATAGTGGAAGAACACCTGAACCGAACGGTTCACACTACCAAAACCTTTTGCAATGGGCAGTGTCGTTATGGACCTATCGCATACCCTGGAGGGGATTGGTACCAGGCTTTAACGACTCATGCAGCAAGAGAATTAGTGCTTGCGGAAGCACGGAAACAAGTATTCCAACAGAACCTGTTATATCGTAAAACTCATGAGGGTTTTGCGTCAGTACAGGATTAAGAAAGGAGCGAGATAGGATGTCCAGGAAGGAAGCTTCACTTCAAGTGGCAGGTATGACCTGCGCTGCCTGCGCCAATAGAATTGAAAAAGGATTATCGAAAATTGAGGGAGTGCAAGAGGCCAGCGTCAATTTTGCCGTTGAGAAAACGAAAGTCGTCTATGATCCTGACCAAACCAACGTGAATGAGTTTGCGGAAAGAATCCAGAAGCTCGGGTATGAGGTCGTCCACGATAAGCAAACCTTTGATATCTCGGGAATGACTTGTGCTGCCTGTGCTGCAAGAATCGAAAAACGATTGAATCAAATGGATGGTGTATCGAAGGCTGCAGTGAATTTTGCAATGGAGAAAGTCACCGTTGATTACGATCAGGGTCAGGTCACCACGGATGAAATGGAAGAAGCCGTGGATAAATTAGGCTATACCCTGATTCCAGAACGTTCTCAGGAGGACACGGCTGGCAGCAGGGAAAAAGAGGTTCAGTATCAAACCGGAAAGTTCTTATTCGCCGCTATCTTATCATTGCCCTTGCTATGGACGATGGTGACTCATTTTGAATTTACTTCTTTTCTATACGTGCCTGATATGCTGATGAATCCGTGGGTCCAGCTGGCGTTAGCGTTGCCTGTTCAGTTTGTTGTCGGTGCTCAGTTCTACCGTGGGGCTTATAAAGCACTTCGCAGTAAAAGTGCTAATATGGATGTCTTAGTTGCTCTTGGGACCACTGTCGCCTTTCTTTATAGTGTCTTTTTAGGGTATGAATGGCAGGCTTCCGGCCGGGAGGGTATGCCTGAGCTTTATTTTGAAGCGGCGGCGCTTATCATTACTCTTGTAATCCTGGGGAAATTATTTGAAGTACGTGCAAAAGGGCGGACGAGCCAGGCGATTCAGAAGCTGCTCGGCATGCAGGCGAAGACAGCAAGAATCATTCGGAACGGGGAAGAAAAAGAAGTTGCGGTTGAAGAGGTAATCTCAGGGGATACCGTGATCGTCCGTCCGGGTGAAAAGATTCCGGTGGATGGAAAAATTATAAAAGGCGAATCGGCAGTAGATGAGGCGTTGATTACGGGGGAAAGCATTCCCGTAGATAAGAAAGCAGGGGATCCTGCAATTGGAGCCACGATTAATAAAAACGGAATGCTGACTATAGAAGCTACAAAGGTTGGAAAGGATACGGCTCTTTCCCAAATTGTAAAAGTCGTCGAGGAAGCGCAGGGGAGTAAAGCGGATATTCAGCGTGTGGCTGACAAAGTATCTGGTATCTTCGTGCCTGTCGTAGTATTGCTGGCCGTTGGAGCGTTTCTCGTCTGGTATTTCCTTGTGTCTCCGGGAGATGTAAGGGCCGCTCTCGTTCCAATGATTACAATCCTCGTGATAGCCTGCCCTTGTGCATTAGGTCTCGCTACGCCTACTTCGATTATGGCTGGATCCGGTCGAGCCGCAGAAATGGGAGTGCTGTTTAAGGGCGGCGAGCACCTGGAAAATACTCGGTCCATTGATACGGTCGTGTTAGATAAAACGGGGACGGTCACAAAAGGAGAGCCTGAATTAACGGATGTTGTCGTGCAGAAAGGTTTTACAGAACAGGAAGTGCTCTCCCTTGCCGCTTCGGCCGAGAAGAATTCAGAGCATCCCCTGGCAGAGGCCATCGTTAAAGGGGTAAAGGAGAAAGGCATCGAAGTCTTTGAATCCGAGGAGTTTGAAGCCCTGCCCGGTTTCGGAATCCGCTCAGTTACTGCCGGCAGATCAGTGCATGCAGGGACACGTAAGCTGATGGTTGAACTGGAGATTGACCTCGAGGCTGTGGAGGACACGATGGCTGCCTTGGAAACAGAAGGAAAAACAGCGATGCTGATTGCTGTAGATCGGAGGTTAGCCGGGATAATCGCTGTGGCCGATACAGTTAAAGCTACTTCTAAAGACGCGGTTGACAGGCTGCACGATTTAGGACTCGAAGTCATTATGCTGACAGGGGACAACGAACGTACAGCTGCGGCGATCGGTAAACAAGTCGGCATTGACAGGGTGATTGCTGAAGTGGTCCCTGAACAGAAAGTAGACGAAATTAAGAAGCTGCAGCAGACAGGCAGAAAAGTGGCCATGGTAGGCGACGGCATCAATGATGCGCCTGCTTTAGCCGTCGCCGACATCGGTATGGCCATTGGCACAGGTACTGACGTTGCGATCGAAGCAGCCGACGTCACCCTCATGCGGGGGGACCTTCACAGTGTCGCTGACAGTATCCAGCTCAGCAGTAAAACGATGCGGAATATTAAACAGAACCTGTTCTTTGCCTTCTTTTACAACTCCGCATCAATTCCAGTGGCAGCCATTGGCTTACTGGCACCGTGGGTGGCAGGAGCGGCCATGACATTCAGCTCCGTGTCAGTTGTGCTTAATGCACTGCGGTTACAGCGGGTGAAGCTGCCAAGAAGAGGTGAAGAACATGTCCATTAAAATATGGGTGATAAGTGGAATAGTGTATCTCTTTATCATTATGGCCGGCTATACCGCGATTACCGGAGAAAACCCGCTTCAATCCGACCGCGAGGAGCATAACGAACATGAGGAAAGCACAGCAGCCAAGCGCGCAGTCTAAAAACCTACACACACAAAGGAGGCCTGAACACGTATGGAAACCATTAAATTAACTGTAAACGGAATGTCCTGCGGTCACTGCGTATCTTCCATTGAAGGAGCGTTAGGGTCGCTTGAAAGAGTAGAATCCGTTCACGTAAGTCTCGAAGGAAACGAAGTGGATGTGGCATATGATCCTTCAAAAGCCGACGTGGCTCAGATGAAAGAAACGATTGAAGATTTAGGATACGATATCGCATAGAACGAGCCAGTCCCTCAGCCTGTCGAGAGAATTTACTCTCTGCAGGCTTTTTTCTATAAAACTACTTTATGGGCGGAAAAATGAATTTAAGGGCATTTATAGATTTTTATGGGCGAAAACCGACTTTTATGGGCGAAAAATCTGTTTTATGGGCATTTACACCAATTTATGGGCAATTCCATTATTACGCTTTCCCTCGATCCCAAAGGACAGGGCCGTCGCTATAAAAGTCAGAAGTATGTTATTATCATATATAATTTATAAATATTTTTACAATTGTGAACAAAAGACTAAAATACCAGCGATCATCTATGAAAGGGGATACAGAACGTTGCACACTAAATACTTAGATTTACTGGCCCAGAAATACGATAGTGAAGAAAAAGTAGTCACAGAAATCATCAATCTAGAAGCTATTCTCAATCTGCCCAAGGGAACAGAGCACTTTGTCAGTGATTTACACGGGGAGTATCAAGCCTTTCAGCATGTGTTAAGAAACGGATCGGGCCGGGTGAAAGAGAAGATAAGAGATATTTTCAGCGGGGTCATCTACGAAGAGGAAATTAATGAAATGGCGACGCTTGTATATTATCCCGAAGAGAAATTGCAAATTATTAAAAATGGGTTCGATAATGACCAGGAATTACACGAATGGTATAAAGAGAATATTGCCCATATGATTAAGCTCATTTCCTACGCCTCCTCCAAATATACCCGTTCGAAATTACGTAAAGCCCTGCCGGATCAGTTTGCCTACATTATCGAAGAGCTGCTTTATAAAACCGAGGAATCTGCAAATAAGGAACAATATTACATAAAGATCGTCGAGCAGATTATTTCTCTCGGCCAGGCGGATAAGCTGATTATCGGTCTCGCCTATACGACGCAGAAACTGGTTGTAGACCACCTTCATGTCGTAGGCGATATTTATGACCGGGGTCCCGAGCCTGATAAAATTATGGAAACGCTCATTAATTATCCTTCCGTTGACATTCAGTGGGGCAATCATGATGTCCTGTGGATTGGCGCATTTGCCGGATCCAAGGTGTGCCTCGCTAATATCATTCGTATCTGTGCCCGCTATGACAACCTGGATATTATTGAAGACGTGTACGGAATCAACCTTCGACCACTCTTGAATCTGGCCGATAAATACTATGAGGACAATCCCGTCTTCAGACCTAAAACGCATTCCGATAAAAAAACATCCGATCATGAAATATTACAAATTACGAAAATCCATCAGGCCATTGCCATGATCCAGTTCAAGCTCGAAAGCCCGATCATCAAGAGACGACCGAATTTTAACATGTCAGAAAGGCTGCTGCTTGAGAAAGTCAATTATGAAAAAAATGAAATCACACTGAATGGAAAAACGTACCCGATGGAAAACAGCTGTTTTGCCACGATAAATCCGGAGCAGCCTGATCAACTATTAGAGGAAGAACAGGAAGTGATGGATAAGCTGCTGTTCTCCATCCAGCACTCGGAGAAGCTGGCCCGACACATGAAATTTCTCATGAAAAAAGGCAGCCTTTATTTGAAATATAACGGCAACCTATTAATTCATGGATGTATTCCTTTAGATGAAGAAGGAAACATGGAAAAAATGATGATCGAAAAGCAGACCTATGCAGGCCGGGATCTGCTTGATATTTTCGAACATTACTTACGACACGCTTTTGCCAATCCCGATAAAACAGATGATCTTGCGACAGATATGGTCTGGTATTTATGGACAGGCGAATATTCATCGCTGTTTGGAAAAAGAGCAATGACGACCTTTGAAAGGTACTTCATTAAAGATAAAGAAACCCACAAAGAGAAGAAGAATCCTTATTACTATCTACGTGAAAATGAAGAAACCTGCCGCAGCCTCCTAACTGAATTTGATCTCGATCCCGAGCAGGGCCATATTATTAACGGTCACACGCCTGTCAAAGAAATCGAAGGAGAGAATCCAATCAAAGCAGACGGTAAAATGATCGTCATTGATGGCGGCTTTTCCAAAGCGTATCAATCAACAACAGGGATTGCCGGCTACACCTTACTATATAATTCCTACGGTATGCAGCTGGTAGCTCATAAACAATTCAACTCAAAAGAAGAAGTGCTCCGAAACGGGACAGACGTGCTGTCAGTGAAAAGACTCGTCGATAAGGAGCTTGAGAGAAAGAAGGTTTCCGAAACGAATGTAGGAGAAGAGTTATTGCAGGAGGTGGCTATTTTAAATAGCTTGATGGAATATCGTTATATGAAATAAGGACAATCTCTTGATTTAAGAAAAGATAATCTCAATTTTGTAGAAGATCGGCCCATTGAGAAAGGGCGCTTACAGGGAAAATACAGAAAGAACGGGACTGGCTTAATAGGCAGTACCGTTCTTTTTCATTGTATATATTGGTCTAGTGAGAATGAAGGTGAGGATGACTGTGATCCTGATTATTTTTACATAAAATGGTCTCTTCATGGTTATGATTCATCGTCTCTACTTGAATCGTAATGTGTCCAATTCCTTCATCCAACAGCTTTTGTTCTAAATCCTTTAACATTTGTTGTGACTCTTTGATGGTTAAGTTTTCATTTACAATGGCATGACAGGAGAGAGCATTTTGCCCACTAGTGATTGACCAAATATGGAGGTCATGAATGCTGTTTATTTCTGGGGTATCTTCAATTGTGCGGGTGACATCTTGAAAATTAATATGTTTAGGAGTCCCCTCCATTAAGACATGTAGAGAATCTTTGGTTACACGTCCTCCACTTATTAAGATTAATACCGCCACTACTACGCTGGCGAGAGGATCTGCCCATCCCCAGTCAAGGAAGATGATGAGTAAAGCTGCGATTATAGCTCCCACTGACCCTAATAAATCTCCTAGAACATGTAGAAAAGCAGCACGAAGGTTAAGGTTATCCTCCGTATCCCCCTGCCGCATTAATATCCAGGCTACAAGAAGATTTACTATCAAGCCCACCACAGCTATGGTCAGCATGCCGAAAGAGGCGACTTCTGGCGGGTGCACGAAACGGTGATAAGCTTCATAAAAAATATAAAGAGATATTATTATTAATGTAGCGCCATTAAATAGCGCAGCGAGGATTTCAAAACGTTTATACCCATAAGTTTTACTATAATTTGCTACTTTTTCTCCCAAGATGAATGCTGCTAATCCTACTCCTAAAGAAATAGAGTCACTTAGCATATGACCTGCATCAGAAAGTAAGGCTAAGCTATTAGTGAGGAGCCCGCCTATCGCTTCAATAACCATATACAAGGTAGTTATTATAAAGCTTAGTAATAATGCCTTCTTATTGGCACCATGAGAATGATCGTGTCCCATTAAAAAAATCCTCCTTCATTGGAATACCTAGTCTTGCCTAACATGTTCAAGAAATAAAAAATCATACAGCTCTTAATATGTCTATATGCATATGTTAACATATATACATATGAGATGTGTAACTTATTATAATTGTGAGGAAAAGTTATGATTTATTTTGTTTGCTGCCTTTCAGTGTGCTTTTCACCTGAATAAGTCAGGGTGGTATCTTTAGGAAATTATAAAATTCCAAACTGTGGATCATTTTCATAAAGCGACACCCAGCGCAAGCGCACAGGCAGTCGTGGCATAAGCCATCCGTCCTGCGAGAGGTAAGACCGCCTTCCTTCAGCCGTTATGCTTATGCCGCGAGTGTCTACCAGGGCGCTTGCGCTTTTGTTCTTATTATTTCCAATTCTAACAATTGACAAAGTCTGATCACAGGCATAAGCTGTGTTTAAAAGTTGCGTTAGGTAAAAAAAAATTACAAAGGTGAAAATATTGATTTGAGGTGAAATTAAATGGGGGAACACAAAATGATGTCTCTTTACGAATCCCGGCCCGGTGATCACTTATTAATTAAGAGTCTGCGATTAGATGGCGCTATGCTTAGAAGGCTATTGGATCTTGGGTTCGTCCCTGGTGCTGTGGTGAAAAATGTTCAAAGGAGTCCTATGGGTGATCCCGTGGCCTACCAAGTGAGCCGAACCACTGTAGCACTTAGAAAAGAAGAAAGCTCGCAGATTGATTGTCAAAAAGTGAAAGGAGAAATAAATCATGAGTGATTTTCGAATAGCATTGGCTGGAAATCCAAATACGGGAAAGAGCACACTATTTAATGCGTTGACAGGAATGAACCAACATACAGGGAACTGGCCGGGGAAAACAGTTATTCAAGCAAAGGGAAATTATACTTTTAACGAAGGGAACTACACACTGATCGACTTACCGGGGACTTACTCTCTTTATTCCAATTCGGCGGATGAAGAAACCGCGAGAGATTATATTATTTTTGATCGACCTGATGTAACCGTGGTAGTCGTGGATGCTACATCTTTAGAAAGAAATCTGAATTTAGTATTACAGGTTCTTGAAATGACGGATCAAGCGGTATTGTGCATCAATTTAATTGATGAGGCAAAAAAGAGAAATATTAGAATCTATGACGACCGGCTGGAAAAGAAACTTGGAATTCCCGTAGCAAGCATATCAGCTCGTAATAAAGCAGGGATAAATCTTTTATTAAAAAAAATTGAAGGAGTAGCTAAAGGAGAGATCGTTACGTCGCCTTATCAGGTTAAATATAGTGAACAAATGGAAGAGGACATTCAAAGATTAGAGCCTTATGTAAGCCAGATTGTTAAAGGGAAGTATCCTACCCGCTGGGTGACCTTAAAGCTATTGGATGGAGATCGGAGTTTTATGGATCATCTTTATCAAAGGGTGTTCTCAGAAGGAGATGTCTCCCATGTCTGAAATCCATACCTCGAAGAACTCCCTCGAACAACTATTTCAACATGCGGGGGAAATGAACCATTCAAGAGAAGAAATTGTGGGTGACATATTTCAAGCCAGTCGTTCGATTAGTCAAGACTGTGTGAAGTATCAAGAAGCGACTAATGATCAAAAATCGGAGAAACTAGACAAAATTCTAACTTCCCCCATCTGGGGTTACCCAATCATGCTGGCCTTATTAGGAGGGGTTATCTATTTAACAATTGCAGGTGCGAATATTCCTTCCTCGATGTTAGCTTCAATGTTTAGTTACTTTGAAACTTATCTGACCCTTGGGTTTGAATGGATTCAGGCTCCAGAGTGGCTGCATGGTTTATTAGTGCTGGGTCTGTACAGAGGGGTTTCCTGGGTGGTAAGTGTGATGCTTCCTCCTATGCTTATCTTTTTTCCTATGTTTGCATTGTTGGAGAATTACGGTTACTTACCGAGAGTAGCTTTTAATATGGATCGACTGTTTAAAGGTGCGGGAGGGCACGGGAAACAATCATTAACGATGGCAATGGGATTTGGATGTAATGCTGCAGCCATCATATCTACAAGAATCATAGAATCACCAAGAGAGAGAATGCTGGCGATTTTAACGAACAACTTTGTTCCTTGTAACGGAAGATGGCCGACTTTGATTTTACTATCCTCCCTTTTTATGGCTGCAGGTTATACAGGAGGTTTGCAAACCTTTGTAACTGCATCAGTCGTAATAGGTATTGTGTTATTTGGTATCGTCATTACTTTGCTAGTTTCCTATGGTTTATCAAAAACAGCTTTAAAAGGTGTACCCACGCATTATACTTTAGAGTTACCGCCCTATAGAAAACCGAAATTCTGGGATACCCTTGTGCGTGCCACTCTTGATAAATCTCTATACGTCTTGAAAAGAGCTATTAAAGTAGCTGCCCCAGCCGGTGTGGCCACATGGATATTAGCAAATATTGATATAGGTAATGTAAGCGTACTTGAACACATAGTCACCTTTCTTGATCCTTTTGCACATTCGCTTGGGCTTGATGGTTATATACTCATGGCCTTTATTTTAGGCTTGCCAGCCAATGAAATTGTCTTGCCTATCTTATTAATGGGGTATTTATCCACAGGTGCAATGACCGAGGTAAATGATTTAGATGCTTTGAAAAGTATTTTCCTCGATCATGGATGGACGTGGTTAACTGCGTTGAATATGATGTTATTCTCCCTTTTACACTATCCATGTGGAACAACAATTTACACTATTTATAAAGAAACGAAGAGTGTGAAATGGACACTCATGTCTGCACTCATTCCCACAATTATAGCGATTGCCATTACTTTTATTGTGGCGCAAATCGTGAGGGGATTAGGATGGGTGTAATTCCACCGATATGTGGTTTAAGCAGGGTCCTCCGGGTTTAAGAATAGACCTGGGAGGAAGTGCCCTGCAGGCAAGCTTGAAACCTTTTAAATCTATATAAATGTGCTCCTCTTTATTTGAAATTACATAACTATTAATTATTAATACAGTTCACTTAGATAGTTTATTAGTTTGGTGAAGCGTTTTACATTAGAAATAGATCCACCAGGTGAAGGAGGCGAGTATGCAATAGTAGCTGTGAAATCGTGTTTGAATGTGATTAATGATGGGGCTCTTGATTTGCATTTTGCTTTGGTAAATCTTCTTTGAGGGCATCTATTTCACTACTGGAAAGTTCTCCTACGATAAATTGTTTTTGAGGGACAATAACTGAACCATCGTTCCCTGCATGTAATTTAGCATAGTATAAGCCTTCGCTATCTAATTCTTTCCTTAAGATATACACCCCATCTCCGTTGTTCATTGCTTCTTCCATCCGGTATGAAACTGAACCATCCTGTTTCCATATCTCCACATGAACAAAGTCAGCATCCTTGACTCGATGTCCACCCTGAGTGAGGATCACCTTGATTTCTTCCTTTTCATTAATTTTAATGGATTCAGGGATCATAATATCTGCATCAAGGGGTGTTTCCGTATTATAGAGAGAATCAGCATCTTGTTTGAGTGAGCATCCTGTTAACATCATGACAATAATTAGAGACGTACATAATATTTTTTTCATGGAAAGCACCCTTTACTACTTGAGATTAAGCATTTAGAAAGTTTTTGACACTCTCAATTCTTTGGATAATCAGCCAATCTATCAGCCATACCACGAATAGAGATAAACCAACCAGTGGGAACAAACACCCTAAAGCTATAAATAAAATAAGAAAGTATTTCGCATTCTTTAAGCGAGGTGCTTTAGGCGCACCTAACCCTTGTTTAGGTTTTCGTTTCCACCATAAGTATAAGCCGCTGACCGCCACGAGAATAATTCCAAAACAAATGAGCAGACTGATGAATTGGTTGAGGGCCCCAAATTGTGTTCCTTTATGCAGTGTAATCCCCCACGCGACAATTTTTCCAATAATGCCGTAGTTATCGTAGCGATAGTCTGCCAGAATGGCACCAGAATATTGATCTATATGGATAGTGGCTTCATCTTGAGCTTTAGGAGGAAAAGCAGACAGCGTAAACACGCCGTCTGGTTCGCTTGGAAGCATGACTGTATAGCTCGGATGAATGTTCTGTCCCTCCGCTATACCTACCACCTCATTGATCGATAAAGAAGTCAATCCCTGAACGTCTGATTGTGGAACGTCTAACGTTTCCGCAGCCCATGGCACTTCTGCAATATCCTTCGTCTGAACTTCTGATGTAGGAGGACTTCCTGTCCAAATAGATGGCGGATAGCCTTCACCTGTGTTCGTGGCCATGTTTTGAAAGTTCGTTCCCCATAAACCAGACCATGGGAGTCCTGTCATAATTAAGAAAAACATTCCGAGTGTAATCCAAAACGCCGGGACGGCATGAAGGTCTCGACGGAGAATCCTTTTTCTCTTCGTAAATCTAGGGACAATCACACCCGCAATTCCCTTTTTCTTAGGGAACCATAAAAACAGCCCTGTAATGATTAACACGATCGCCCAGCAGGCTGCCAGTTCAACTATTCTATCTCCTGTGGTGCCAGCCATCAGCTCTCCATGTAATTCTTCAATTTTATCCATAATACGGTCTTTACTATTTAATGTTCCCATGGACTGTCCAGTATAGGGATTGATGAAAACGGTTAGAGATTCATTATTTGAAGTGAGAGTTACTTCGCTTGAGCGTGCTGCATCTTCTCCTGGGCGGTAGGAGGTAATGACGGCATCGGGATACTGTTCTTCCACTTGGTCAATTTGTTCTTCTGGTGGTATTTTTTCGCTCTGAGGGGTAATCTCGTAATACTCCTGGTAAAGCACCTGCTCGATTTGCGGCTTAAATAAGTAGATAGCTCCTGTAACCGCAAGAATGATAAGAAATGGAGCAAAGATAATGCCTGCATAAAAGTGCCATCTCCATATTGTTTGATGAAGTGAGACTTTTGCACGTTTTTCAGTTTGTTCTTCCTTTTTAGTGGTGATGAATTCTTCTTTTACTTGCTTCATTTATTTTTCTCCTTATGTGGTTTAAGCTTACTTTTTCTTTATGTAGGCAACGAGAGAAACCATAGTTCGGCTCACTCTTCACAGCAACAGCAATCAACCTTCATTTCTTTAAGGATCATTTGAATGGCCTCTTGAAAATTATATATCTTTCCTCCAAATCCCTTTTGGAATTGTTTCGCCTGTTTTCTTGAGGCAAAAATAATCGGCTGCGGCTCACAGCAATTCAAGTCTAAATCGGCATCTATTAGAAAGGTGGCGGCCTTCGCATTGATTGTCGTATCTTTAAGGAAATCACGGCAAATGACTTGTGAAACATTATTTTTAATATCTTGGTATCTCATTAATGCACAATGGGCACAGCATGCATTTTCTATCTGTTGATTTTCTTTGATGATTTGGACAGACAGTTTGCCGCTTGACGGCTTCAGACAATAAGGACAGTTGTCAGTAGGGACCGCAGCGGGAGTGGACAAAGTGACCCCGCTTGAAGTTTTTATAACTTTATTCTGTTTAATTAATGGATTGAGGTCGCGATAAACGGTCATTTCTGATACGTCCAAGCGTTGGCTGATAGTTGTAACACGTAATGATTTTTCGTTTTCTAGCCATGTTAAGATTTGTTTTTGTCTATCGATAGGTAACACAAAATTCCTCCTATTACTAAAATATTACGAATTGAATTAGCTTAACTATATTTATATAAACCTTAAATCACTTATTATTTTCGGGCAATAGAATTATGATGGAAAATGTTATTAAAAGATAAATTGTAACAATATCGTCATTAAATGATTATAGTGTGTTCATATCTTCTTCTACTGAGATTAAAGAGGAATGAAGTTGAAGGGGTGCTTGGGTAAATTTGCAAGCAAAGTAAAGAACTTTTGTTATTAACCAAGGCGGAATGGTCCATTAAATAAATTAAGGTTGCAACGATATAATGGACAAAAGAATAAAGGAGCGACTATCTAAAAGAGATAGTTGCTTTTTTTAGCTTTTTAGTTAGTAAGGATTGGTGTATAGTTTATGAAAAATAAGGTATTCTATATTGATTTAGACTCGGCGTTTGCTGTGGGTATAGCAAGGTTATTAAGCTGAAAAGTCTACACTGACCGTCAAACTAAAGGTTGTTGTGTGATTCTATTTACACTTATATCCAAAGAGTTATAAAGCTCCAAATTAAATGGAAATTTCTAGTAGCAATTTGCGAATAATTTTTTTGTTTGTCTAACTAATTTGATAGGTAAAGCAAAGGGAGGTGAAAGCTTTGAAAATGGTCATTGCAGAAAGAGACAAAAATGAAAGTATTGCCATTGAATGGCTGATTTCCACCTATTCCATTCCGATTCATGAAGTTTTTATTGCTCATACAGTTAAGGAAACCATGACTTTACTAGAAAAAGAAAGGCCTGATCTGCTGTACCTTGAGCTGGATATGATTTCGAACGAAAATTGGTCTTTAGTGACAAGGAATGTGAAAAAGAATGCTCCAAAGACCATTGCTGTTACGGCAGAGGCGACATTTGAGCGTGCGAAGCAGGCGATTGCCTTGGGATGTGTAGATTTACTTGTTAAACCACTGGATCCAGTGAATATTAACCAAAATTTCAGAATGGCATTATCACTTGTTACGGAGCAGGAAACCCCTCAGGCCTCTTTAGTGGATAAAGGTGAGGAGGAACCTTCATACCGATCGCTGTTTCTGGACCGGGATTTAAATCATGGGGAAATCGGGTTAATGCTGTTACATCCGGAAAATAATAAAAAACTAGCAGATTTGCATAAGTTTTCGAAGTACTTTCCGTTTCGAGAGCCCCCGATCGTGCTTCCTCTATCAGATATGGTGATTTGTTTGTTTAGAAATCCAACCCAGCACTTAAGAGAAGAAGCCTGGAAAATTTTAAGAGACTGGGAAACGACTAATATTGATCCGCTTGCTGCGGTTATTATTCCGCCTAATACTGTCCATAAGACGATCCATGATATGTATCTTTCAGCCAGGAGGCTGTTGGAAATTACGTTTTTCATTGGGTACAGCCAGGTGATCTTACCCAATGATTCCTACGACGCATGGCAGGAGATCGACCCATTTCTAACGTCTGTGGAGCAGCGGGAATGGGTGGAAATGTTAAATCAATTTGATAAACAACAAATTAAACATAAAATGCATCAAGAGTTTCTCCAAATGGAAACACCCTTTCCCAACCCGGAAAAGCTGAGGATAAGATTGACCAGCATTCTGGCGCAGGTGAGGCGATTCATGAAAATCTACCAGCTGGATCAGGGGGAAATGGAAGAGCATTATATGAGAATTTTTTCTGAAATCCTATTTAACCGGGTGCTGTATCGAATTGTGCAGGAAATGCTTCTATTTCTTTATGAATTGCTTGATCGTTCCAATACAGAAGAGGTGTTTTCTAAAAAAGATGTGATTGAGAGAGGGATTCTTTATATTGAAAACCACTACTCCGATCCAGACTTAACTCTTCAACATGTGGCAGATGCCGTCGGAAGAAGTCCAGCCTACTTCAGCCATTTATTAATGAAAAAGCAGGGAACCCCGTTTCGGCAGCAATTGGCGAACAAGCGGGTCGAAGAAGCCAAACAATTGTTAACCGGAACCCAGCTTTCTATTAAAGAAGTGGCCGAACAAACAGGCTTCCGTCATCCGAGTTATTTTACAAAGCTTTTTAAAGAATTTACGACGATGGCCCCGCGTGAATATAGAGAATACATGAGAAACGGATAACAGGAACCGTAAATAAATATAAGAATCGATAATAATTTAAAGTTTCACGAAGGAAGGAGGGGAGTTTTTTAGTATTTTCGAAAAAAATTTAGGAATTTCGAAAATTTATCATCTATTTTTTGAAAAATCAATATTTTATAATTTTACTAGATTAAGATAAAGAGGTTTTAGAAATGAACCATGAATGAAAGCGTTATCTTCATGGCGGCATTCTCCTTCTTTATCTTTTTTTAAAAACAGCTAAAAAAAAGAAGGAGGAATGAAGGATGTCGCTGGCTGCTGACAAGGGACATGATACGGAACACATAAAAGAGACGAAAAACAAAACGAGAAAATCTGTATTTGTTCCGTCCTTTCTAATTGTCGGAGGGGGAGCCATTTTAGGAATCGTAAACAATGAACTATTGACTGAAATTTCTATGAATGGGTTTACCGGATCACTCAAGGGGCTCGGATGGCTTTATCAAATCATTTCACTTGTTGCTTTAATTATTGTGAGTATCGTTACGTTTTCTAAAATAGGGAACGTTCGCCTTGGCGGGGAAGAGGCCAAGCCGAAATTTCCGTTTCGAGCCTGGTTTGCGATGGCGCTGACGGGAGGGATCGCCACAGGAGTCATTACTTATGGAGTGAATGAACCAATAATATATTTTGGTGACATTTATGGAGAAATGGCCAATACGGGTGTTGAACCAGGAACCCCGACGGCCGCTTTTTTCGCGATGGGCCGCTCTTTATATAATTGGACATTTATTCCTTACGCGATGTATTCACTCAGTGGTTTAGTCGTCGCGTATATGTATTTTAACAGAAAGCAGGAATTGTCTGTTTCTGGAACGTTAACGCCTCTATTCGGTGATAAAGTCACCAGGGGAATTTGGCCGGGAATCATTGACACGCTCGCGGTCCTGGCGATAGCACTTGGTCTGGCTTCTTCACTTGGAGCAGGACTGGCATTAGTTGGTTCCGGCATTGCGACAACATACGGTATTGAACAAGGGCCGGCTGTCTGGTTTATGCTGGCGGTTATTACGACTGGGTTATTTACCGTATCTGCATTAAAAGGGTTAAACAAAGGTATTCGCCGGATGTCCAGTTTGAACGCGACCATCTTTTATATCCTTCTCGCTGTGCTCATCGTCATTGGTCCAACCTTATACATCTTAAACTCGACGACAGCCGGGTTTTCCTACTGGCTTGAGAATTTCTGGGGATGGGGACTTGATCCCGGCGTGAGGGGAGGAGAGGCTCTTGTCATGTGGTGGACATTGTATGACTGGGCGATCTGGATTGCGTATGCCCCGTTAATGGGGATCTTTCTCGCTATTATTTCCTACGGGCGGACGATTCGTCAGTTTATGTTCATCAATTGGATACTGCCGGCGGTCTTCAGCATCCTCTGGTTTGGAGTCTTTGGCGGCACAGCCTTACATTGGCAGGAGAGCGGTACCTTAGATCTGGTGTCAACAATCGAAGAAAGCGGAGCTGTTGCAGGCTTATGGACCTTCTTAGCCAATCTGCCCCTGGCGGCCGTCATTATTCCCGTGGTCATGATTGTTCTCATTCTTTCTTTTGCCACGGCAGCTGACTCGATGGTGCGGGCGATATCAACGGTATGTACCGTTAACATTCGCTATGATGAAGAACCGGCAAAATGGAAAATGCTTCTCTGGGCGATCTCTATTGCAACGGTTGCTTTCTTAATGGTTACCTTTGCCGGAGGGGCGCAGGGCGTGGATGGTGTGAAATATTTAGCAGCTTTAGGGGGATCAGCCGTACTTTTTGTTTTTGTTCTTCAGGTTTGTTCCGCCATAAAAATGTTCTTTATCGATAAAATTGAAAAATAGAATGGAGGGAAGCTGCATGCCAGGTCAACAACTAAAAGGTGTGACTCTTGGGTCTGCGATAACCTTAGAAGAGTTTGTCTCTGTGGCCCGTGATGGTACGTATGTACAGTTTTCTGATACTTACCGTCAACGCGTGGAACATTCCCGTTCTCTCCTAAACAAACGGATGGAAGAAGGAAGAATCATGTATGGAGTTAATACAGGGTTTGGAGCGCTGTCCACGCAGGTCATATCTACCGGCCAAACGAAGCAGTTACAAAAAAATATTCTTTTATCGCATGCCGCATCCGTTGGAGAGCCGCTCGATCAGGAATGCGTAAGAGCCATTATGCTGATGGTCCTGCAAAATTTAGGGCAGGGGTATTCTGGAGTTCAACTACGTACTCTTGAAATGTACCGGGAGCTGTTAAATCGCGGGGTTACCCCTTTTGTTCCCCGTGAAGGCTCGGTAGGTTACTTAAATGTAGAAGCCCATATCGCCTTAGTCCTGCTCGGTGAAGGAAAAGCTTACGTGAAAGGAGAGTTAATGCGATCAAAGGAAGCGCTCGAAAAAGCAGAATTAGAGCCGGTCGAGCTGGGTGCTAAAGAGGGGCTGGCCTTAATCAACGGCACTACAAGTCCAACTGCCATGGGTGCTCTCGCGTTATACGATATGGTAAAGGCAGCCAGGTCGGCTGACATCATTGCGGCGATGACTTTAGAAGTGCTAAAAGGAACGACCCGTTCCTTAGACGACCGTCTAATGAGGGTCCGCCCGCATGAACAGCAAAGAAACACAGCCGCTAATATAAGACGGATACTGGAGGATTCCATGATTGCCAAGCAATCGGTCGATCATCGTCTGCAGGATGCCTTATCCATAAGGGCGGTACCTCAATTGCACGGAGCTGCTAAAAAAACTCTTAACGATGCATTGTATACTCTCGAAATAGAAATGAATGCATGCTGTGATAATCCGATTTTATGGCCGGACGACGATGGAGGCGGGGCGATATCGGGAAGTAACTGCGACTCCTCCTATATCGGGATTGAAATGGACTCCGCATGTATCGGGGTGACGTCCATTGCCAGTATGTCTGAAAGAAGAAATAATCGCATGATCAACTCTAACCTCTCAGAGTACCCGCCTTTTCTTGTCCAGGGTTCCGGCCTGAATTCGGGGTTGATGATCCCGCAGTATTCACAGGCCGGACTGTTAAATGATATGAAAATATTATCCTATCCGGCCACAGTTGACAGCATACCAACTTGTGCGGATCAGGAGGACTATGTGGCAATGGGGTACAATTCAGCCAAAAAGGCGCGGGACGTAGTGAAAAAGCTTGAATATATTCTAGCTGTTGAACTTTTGTCAACGTATAATGCCCATCAATTGATGGAAAACGATCTTACTCCAGGTTCGGCGTCACAAGCTGTACTTGAACGTATCGCCCAATCCGTCTCGCCAATGACAGAGGATAAGTATTTATACCCTGACATAGAAATATTGAAAGACTTCATTCATTCCGGAGAAATCCTTGCCGTTGTAGAAGAAAAAATTGGTGCGCTTCACTAGATTACAAAATTAGAAAAAAGCTAAAGGGAGGCCATGATCATGGTACAAATAAATGAGGGAAAAGTGGTTCGTTATCGTGGATCGGAATTAAATACAAAAGGCTGGCTGCAGGAAGCGGCTCTGCGCATGTTAATGAATAATTTAGACCCGGAAGTTGCAGAAAAGCCGGAAGAACTCGTCGTGTACGGCGGGATCGGAAAAGCCGCGCGAAACTGGGAATGCTTCGATGCCATTGTTCATTCTTTAAAGGAGCTTGAAGATGATGAGACTCTACTTGTTCAGTCAGGGAAACCCGTCGCTGTATTTAAATCACACAAAGATGCGCCGAGAGTTCTTATCGCCAATTCAAATATTGTCCCTGCGTATGCCGACTGGGATACCTTTCATGAATTAGATAAAAAAGGTCTCATGATGTATGGGCAGATGACCGCTGGGAGCTGGATCTATATCGGGTCGCAGGGCATTGTTCAGGGAACGTATGAAACCTTTGCTGAACTTGCCAAACAGCATTTTAACAATACTCTTAAACATACGATAACGGTAACAGCCGGCCTTGGCGGAATGGGCGGGGCTCAGCCACTTGCGGTTACGATGAACGGCGGCGTGTGCATTGCCATCGAAGTGGATGAAGCGCGGGTCGACCGCCGAATTGAAACTCGTTATACCGATGTTAAAACCGATTCATTAGAGGAAGCTATCCGTATTGCTCAAGAAGCCAAAAGTGAAGGAAAGCCTTTATCCATTGGACTTGTTGGCAATGCGTCAGAAGTTCTTCCGGATATGATCGCTAAAGGATTTATTCCAGATGTATTAACGGATCAGACTTCTGCTCATGACCCTTTAAATGGGTATGTTCCTTCAGGTTTAACACTGGATGAGGCCGATCAATTAAGAAAGAATGATGCCAAACAATACGTCACGCTGTCAAAGGCATCTATGGCAGAGCATGTGAAGGCCATGCTTAACATGATGGAAAAGGGAGCGGTGACCTTTGATTACGGAAACAACATCCGCCAGGTGGCCAAAGATGAAGGTGTAGAAAATGCCTTTGACTTTGCTGGATTCGTTCCCGCCTACATCCGGCCGCAATTTTGTGAAGGGAAAGGTCCTTTCCGCTGGGCTGCGTTGTCAGGTGATCCGGAAGACATTTATAAAACCGATGAAGTCATCCTTAGGGAGTTCAGTGACAATGAACACTTGTGCAATTGGATCCGGATGGCTCGTGAAAAAATCAGCTTTCAAGGACTGCCTTCCCGTATTTGCTGGTTAGGCTACGGAGAGCGCGCCAGGTTTGGGAAAATCATTAATGAAATGGTAGCGAACGGAGAATTGAAAGCGCCGATTGTCATCGGCCGTGATCATCTGGATTCAGGCTCTGTGGCTTCTCCAAACCGAGAAACGGAAGGCATGAAGGACGGCAGTGATGCTGTCGCAGACTGGCCGATCTTAAATGCGTTAATTAACAGTGTAGGAGGAGCAAGCTGGGTCAGCGTCCACCATGGAGGCGGCGTAGGAATGGGTTATTCTCTTCATGCAGGCATGGTCATTGTGGCGGATGGCACGAAGGAAGCTGAAGCACGACTTGATCGTGTATTGACTTCAGATCCCGGCATGGGCATCGCGCGCCATGTGGATGCGGGTTATGATTTGGCAGAAAAAACGGCCCGTGAGCAAGGTGTCCAAATTCCGATGCTCAAACAACAGGGAGGTGAGAAATAATGACTCAATCCATTTATATAAGCAAAGCCGCTCAATTAATTACGCTTGCCGGTCATTCGCAGAAACCGGCTGCCAAAGAAGCGATGTCGGATTTACAAATCATTGAAAACGGCAGTGTTTTGATTGAGGACGGAAAAGTAACCGCCGTCGGTCCGGATGCAGAGCTTCGAAAAAAATTCAGTGACCGCATCGGCTCGATGAAAGTAATCGATGCAGCTGGTAAAGTGGTGAGCCCCGGTCTGATTGATCCTCACACTCACCTCGTTCATGCCGGTACAAGAGAAAATGAATACGCCATGCGCTTAAAAGGCAAATCCTATATGGATATTATGGAAGCCGGGGGCGGCATCCATGCCACGACCCGCGCGACACAAGCGGCAAGCCACGAACAGCTTTTCGAAGAATCGAAAAAACGCTTGAACAAATTTTTCCTGCATGGTGTCACAACGGTGGAAGCTAAGAGCGGCTATGGTTTGACTCTTGAGCACGAGCTCAAACAGTTGGAGGTGGCGAAGCAGCTTCATGAAAGCCACGACATCGATATTGTGTCCACTTTTATGGGGGCCCATGCCGTGCCAATGGATGAGAAAAAGAATCCGGAGGCATTTGTGGATCGAGTTATTGAAGAGATGATTCCTGAAGTCGCCAGCCAGGGACTGGCCAAGTTTAATGACGTCTTTTGTGAACGCGGAGTCTTCACCCCGGAGCAATCTCGCCGAATTCTTGAAGCCGGTAAAAAACACGGACTCATTCCAAAAATCCATGCCGATGAAATTGAACCGTATGCAGGAGCTGAATTAGCTGCAGAGGTTGGGGCGATTTCGGCCGACCACCTGCTGCGTGCATCGGATGAGGGGCTTAAAGCAATGGCTGAGAAGGGCGTTATGGGTGTACTGCTTCCCGGGACTGCATTTTTCCTCATGGCGGAATTTGCACGGGGCCGGGAAATGATTGATGCGGGCGTCCCCGTGTCTCTCTCCACAGACGCTAACCCTGGTTCTTCACCGACGATTTCGTTACCATTCATCATGAACTTAGGATGCCTGATGATGGGGATGACACCTGAAGAGGTACTGACAGCGGCGACGATCAATGCTGCTCACGCGATTGGTATAGCTGATGAAGCGGGCAGTCTGGAGGAAGGGAAAAATGGCGATGTCACCATTTTTGATGTACCGAACTACATGGTGCTGTCCTATCAATATGGAATGAATCATGTGGACACGGTCATCAAATCTGGAAAACCGGTCGTTGTGGGAGGGCAGCTGCAATGAGCAGCTATCCATACCCTCAATTAGACCGCCCAAAATTCATCTGGAACACACGTACCGAAGCGAAATCAGATGTGAAGGTCCATGAATGGATTGAGACGCTGGGAGACGGAAAGCCGAATTGGTCCGACTATGACGTGACACTGCTTGGCGTCCCACTTTCCAAGTCGTCCATAAGCTCCTCCTCTGCCAGTGAAAATCCAGATGCGTTACGCCAAGCGTGGAAGGGGTTTGGTACGTATAATCTGGACGAAGATATTGATCTGGCCCAGCTGAGAATCGTTGACCTTGGAGATGTGAAGCAGCATGTCACAAACATCGCTTATACCCATGAGCAGATTACCGTAGCCATGACCGCGATGCGCACCCATCACCCTCACGCCCTTCCACTCGTTATCGGTGGAGATCACTCGATAACGGCCCAGCTGGTCAAAGGGTGGAAGCAGTCGCATAAGGACGAA
The DNA here is from genome assembly GCF_024189315.1 of Halobacillus sp. A5. Taxonomy (GTDB): domain Bacteria; phylum Bacillota; class Bacilli; order Bacillales; family Halobacillaceae; genus Halobacillus_A. Next base: position 161,034 of record NZ_JAIZEO010000003.1, read on the forward strand.
ACGATCGGCATCCTTCAACTGGATACCCACTTTGATTTGAGGGATACGGCCACCCTCGGACCGGCAAACGGCACACCGATCCGCCAGCTGCTGGATGAAGAAGTCGTAAAAGGAAAGCATGTGCATAACATCGGGCTGCATGGGTTTTTCAATGCACGTGAACTGAAGTATTTTGCCGATGAAAAAGGTATCCATTATACGACGATGAAACAAGCGCGGAGAAAAGGAATCGAAGCGACAATCCAGCAAGCCTTAGAAACATTAAATGGGGAGGTGGACACCATTTATTTAACAGTCGATATGGATGTGCTGGACATCACAAATGGGCCGGGAGCTCCTGCTGCAACCCCGGGCGGCATGTACACCGCAGAATTATTCGATGCCGTCCAATTGGCAGGAAAGCATCCAAAAGTGAAGGCGATGGACATTGTCTGCCTCGATCCCCGAAAGGATATAGGCGAAATGCATGTGAAAGCAGCTGTCCATACGATGCTTTCGTTTTTAACAGGTTATTGTCAGCGAGGATAAATAGAGTAAACCTCAGGTCCTCAACCGGGACTTGAGGTCACTTTTTAAGCTGAATTTTCCGATTAGTGTAAAATGGGAGGTTTTATTATGGAAGAAAGAAACGCAACTGTTTCACAAGAACAGCATGCGAAGCACAGAGGAAATATAGGCAAATTCATTGTGATGAGCTTAATCGGTATTTTTACATTCTTTATCCCCATCACAATTGACGGCACCTCGTCCATTCCACTAGATCATATAGTTACATTGATCCAAACAACGTTCCCTGAACTTATCCCTTATTATGCCTTGCTTGTCATTATTCTTGGTGCCATCTATCCATTTATGAACAAATCATGGAACAAAGATGGAGTAAACGTGACGCTCTCCATTTTTAAAATTTTCGGTGCAGTGGCAGCGGCTATGCTTGTTGTGGATACAGGTCCGACGTGGCTGTTTGATCCAGATATGGGACCCTTCCTGTTTGAAAACCTCGTTATCCCCGTTGGGCTGTTAGTGCCAATCGGCGCCATATTCTTAGCTTTGCTGGTCGGATATGGGCTGTTGGAGTTTATTGGAGTTCTCCTGCAGCCGGTCATGCGGCCGATTTGGAAAACACCGGGGCGTTCGGCGGTCGACGCCGTAGCCTCTTTCGTCGGAAGCTATTCGATAGGCTTGTTGATTACGAACCGGGTGTTCAAAGAAGGAAAATACACCATCAAGGAAGCGACGATTATCGCCACAGGTTTCTCGACGGTATCAGCGACCTTCATGATTGTCGTCGCAAAAACTCTCGGTCTGATGGAAATCTGGAACACCTACTTCTGGGTCACCCTCTTTGTGACATTTCTTGTAACCGCTGTCACCGTGCGGATCTGGCCATTAAATAAAATCAGCGACGATTATTACACAGACGAAGGACACCCGGAAGAAGTGGTCAAAGAAAACCGTATCAAAGCAGCATGGCATCAAGCTATGGAAGCATCCAGGCAGGCCCCTTCTCTTGGCAGGAACATTTGGGTCAATTTAAAGGATGGATTCATTATGACGATGGCCATCCTGCCCTCCATCATGTCTGTAGGGTTACTCGGATTGGTATTGGCCGAATACACTCCTGTATTTGATATTGCAGGGTATATTTTTTACCCATTCACCTGGGCCTTGCAAATCCCCGAGCCCCTGCTGGCCGCCAAAGCTTCAGCTATTGAGATTGCCGAAATGTTCCTGCCGGCTCTGTTAGTTGCGGATGCTCCGCTTATTACCAGGTTTGTGATCGGAAGTTTATCTGTGTCCGCTGTATTGTTCTTCTCAGCTTTGATTCCATGTATCCTGTCCACGGATATTCCCATCAGCATTCCAAAGTTAATTGTGATCTGGATCGAGCGTACCATCTTAACGCTGATTTTCGTTACTCCCATTGCCTATCTGTTACTCTAGGACTTCTTAAACAAGTACAATCACAAAAAGCTCCCTAATCCGGAGCTTTTTTAATCTGTAAAAGTGAAACCATACCACACCGAGTTTGAAAAAGCGTTCTGCCTGGTAGTCCTTGATTCTTTACTCGAAAAGTAGAATAGCTTATCTTTATGTAAGGGGTTACAAAAAACTTCATTTTAAGAAAGTGATTCATCACTGGACACCTTTAAGGTACCGATTAAGGAGGTTCTTATGACCACTTCAAGCTTAGAGGAAAAAATGCGGTTTCATTTGAACTACTGGGATGAAAGGAGAGCCGACATTTCTTTCCATTCTCATCCTGAGTATGAAATTTATTTTTTTCATAAAGGAAGCTGCAGGTATTTTATTGGGGACCAAATGTACACCCTTTCTCCGGGGGATGTCATTATTATGCACGGGCTGACCCTGCATCGTCCCAGATTGTTTGAAGGGGAAGAGTATGTTCGTTCAACTATCCACTTTGAGTCTGAATATTTTAAGGAGATCCTCAATGGAATGAGAATGGATTTTCTATTGCAGCCTTTTTCTTCTCTGCAATCCTACCGTCTCCATTTGCAGGGGCGAGATCGAGTTGAGTTTGAGTCGTTACTAAAAAAGATGAATGAGCATAATGAAAAACATGATGATATTTCGATCTGCCGTTTTCAGCTTGCCTTCATAGAATTGCTTACTCTATTATATTCCTTTTTAAAAGGAGCGCTGGATAACCATAAGAAAAACGAGGCACCTTCTGGTCAAGCTGATTATGTTCAACGAGTGATTTCATTTATTGAGAACCATTATATGGAGGATCTAAGCTTGAAAAGGTTAGAACATGAGCTTCATTTAAGTAGGTTTTATTTATCGAAAATGTTCAAAAATGTAACGGGCTTTACCGTATTTAGTTACTTGTACCAGCGGAGAATAAATCAAGCGAAGATTGATTTTCTAGTCTCACCTGAATGTAGTGTGACAGAAGTAGGATACAATGTTGGCTTTAAACATCCGGCTCATTTCAGCAGAGTATTTAAAAAGTTGACAGGCCTCACGCCTGAGCAATACAAAAAGAATAGTCAGTAAAAAAGTGTATTCTATCCTGCGGGGAATACACTTTCTTTATTGTCCAGGTTCTGAGCCTTCCTACAGTCGTTTTGCTTAAGCGTTCCGTTTCTGCTGGTGCGCCTCCGTTCTTGTTAGATTATGGCTTCAGCACAAGAAGGATGTCCATTTGTACAATAAGAGTTAAATGAATCGGTGGATTGGTCAATAGGGGGAAAGCCGGCGTCCCTGTTTCTGTTTATCGTTATACATAAGCTAGAATTCATTCAACGGGAGAGATGTGTAGAGATGAAGTTTTCAGTATTTACTGTCATGACTCCAGATTTAAAACCAAAGGAATTATTAACTTCATTGAAAGATTTAGGTTACGACGGTGTGGAATGGCGTTATCATCCTATCCCTGACGAGGTAAAAAACAAAAATCCCAGCTATTGGGGGAATAATTTAGCTACCATTACTCCCGGCAGCACCAGCGAGCAGCTGGAAGAATTGAAGGCGTGGACGACTGAGAACGGTCTGGAAACGTTCAGTGTAACTCCCTACTTAAAGTGTGGTGATATAGAAGGGACGGAAAGAGTGCTGCAAAATGCGCAGAAGCTGGGAGCTGATGTCATTCGTCTTGGGGTCCCTCCATATGACCGTACCTCCAATTATCATGATCTATACAATCAAGCATTACGTTATTTAAGTGAATGTGAACCATTATGCAGGCAATATGGAGTAAAAGGGCTGGTTGAAACACACCATGAGACCATTGCTCCAAGCGCAAGTTTAGCTTATCGCCTGGTAAGTTCGTTCAACTCTGATCATATCGGAGTATTATATGACCCGGGAAATATGGTGATAGAGGGGCATGAAAACTACCGGATGGGAATGGAATTACTTGGTCCGTATTTAGCACATGTGCATGCTAAAAATGCAGTTTGGCAGCCTGAACGGAATGGAAGCGGTGGTGAAACGGTAAGCTGGGAAACCCGGTGGTCGCCCGTTCCTGAAGGTATAGTGAACTGGAAGGAAGTACTAAAGGATCTAAAAGCAGTGGGTTATGATGGATATATTGGAATGGAAGACTTCTGTGGTAATTATGAAACCAGGGAGGCTTTGAAATTCAACCTGGAGTACTTTAGACGAATGGTTTATCAACTGTAAGAATAAACGTGGAGTTACATTATGCAGCAAAAGGGAGTGGAGCTAAGTGAGTAATGTGCGAATCGGGATTATTGGGATGGGGAATATGGGAACCAGTCATGCGGACTACCTGATCAATCATGAAGTGGAAGGTGCTGAACTGACTGCAGTTCTGGAAATACGTAAAGAGAGACTTCAAGAAATCCAGGAAAACATAGGAGATGAAGTGAAGGTATTCGCTGATGAAGATGCCTTTTTTAACTCTTGTTCAGTAGACGCTGTTCTAATTGCAACGCCTCATTACGACCATGCTTCATTAGCCGTTAAAGCCTTTCAACACGGGATCCATGTATTATGCGAAAAGCCTGTTGGCGTTTATACAAAACAAGTCCGTGAAATGAATGAAGCTGCCAAATCCAGCCGTCTCACATTTTCGGTGATGTACAACCAGCGGACGAACCCGCTTTATCAAAAAATACGCGAACTCATTCAAACAAATGAACTGGGAGAAATACGCCGGTTCAATTGGCTGATCACGAGCTGGTACCGCTCACAAAGCTATTATGATTCAGGAGGGTGGAGAGCGACCTGGGCTGGTGAAGGTGGAGGTGTATTGATTAATCAATGTCCCCATCAGCTTGATTTATGGCAGTGGATGACTGGCATGATGCCGTCTCGTATGAGAGCCTTTTGTTATTTTGGAAAATACCGTGATATTGAAGTGGAGGACGATGTAACGGCTTTTGCAGAATATGAAAACGGGGCGACTGGTGTCTTCATTACTTCAACAGGAGAAGCACCGGGGACGAATCGATTAGAAATCTCAGGTGACCGTGGAAAAGTAGTGGTGGAAGATAATCAGCTGACGTTCTGGAGATTACGAGTTCCTGAACCTGAATTTAATCAAGCATACGAAGGGGGATTTGGCAGCCCCGAGGCCTGGAAGTGTGACATTCCAGTTGAAGGTGTAGAAACAGGCCATAAAGGGATTACCCAAAACTTTATTGATTCCATTAGAAAAGGGACGCCGCTGCTTTCACCTGGTGAAGAAGGCATCAATGGACTGGCCCTTTCTAATGCGATGCAGTTATCAACGTGGGAAGACGACTGGGTGACGTTCCCGCTGAACGAAGACCTATATTATAAACACTTACAAGATAAAATAAAAAGCTCGACGATTGTAAAAGAAGATAAAGGTATTGTCTTTAATGTGGATGGTTCCTATTAAATCAATCATGGGAGGTGCACGAAATTGGACGGAATGAACTATGCTCCAAAAGGAAAGCCGAATAGAGTCGTATCGGAAGGGGACTTCATTTTTGCTGCGATTGCATTGGATCATGGTCATATTTATGGCATGTGTAATGGATTGACGGAAGCGGGCGCCGTACTTAAATACGTATACGATCCAGATCCTGAAAAAATTAAACAGTTTGTCGAGGCTTTTCCTCTTGTAAGAGTGGCTTCCTCTGAACAGGAAATCATGGATGACCCGGAAGTGAACTTGATTGCAGGAGCTGCTGTTCCTTCGAAGCGGTGTGAGCTAGGGTTAAGAGCTATGGATCATGGAAAAGATTATTTCACGGATAAAACGCCCTTTACAACTTTAGAGCAGCTGGAGCAGGCGAGAAGGAAGACAGAAGCAACAGGCAGGAAATATATGGTCTATTATAGTGAACGTCTGCATGTGGAAAGTGCCGTTTTCGCAGGACAGTTAATCGAACAAGGCGCTATTGGAAGAGTGATTCAAATCACAGGTTTTGGACCCCATCGTTTAAATGCACCAGGAAGGCCTGATTGGTTTTTTGAAAAAGAAAATTACGGGGGCATCCTTTGTGATATAGGCAGTCATCAAATTGAGCAGTTCTTATACTATGCTTCTTGTAAAGATGCCAGAGTAATGCACAGTAAAGTGGCTAATTATCACTGTAAAGAAGATTACCCTGAACTTGAAGATTACGGGGATGCCACATTAATCGGGGACAATGGGGCGACGCAGTATTTCAGAGTGGATTGGTTTACTCCAGATGGTCTGCAAACATGGGGAGACGGACGAATATTTATCGTCGGCACCGAAGGGTATATCGAAATTCGAAAGTATATCGATATAGCTAGAGAATCTAGTTCGGATCACTTGTATCTTGTGAATGATAAAGGGGAAAAGCATTTTTCACTAAAGGGGCATGTAGGTTATCCGTTTTTCGGAGAATTGATTCTTGATTGCATCCATCGAACAGAAAATGCGATGACACAGGAGCATGCATTCAAGGCGGCAGAACTTTGTTTGAAGGCTCAGGAAATGGCAATAAGAGTAGAATAATGAAGTGCCTGTCCTTCACCTTGGGACGGGCGCTTTTTAAATAATCCTGAATGGTTTATGGAGCAGCCTTAGGCGGTTTGACCAGGGAAAGATTCCCTGTTGTTGATTTACACTGGAGAAATAATTAGTACTCAACTTTTTGCCGGATAGGTATCACATGAAGGTTTGAAACTGCCGTCTGGTTTTGAGTGAATTTAAAAAGTTTTAGATAATTGGTTGCATCTTTTCCTTGCTTTGTATATAATGAGAATCGTTATCAGTTAGTCATTAATGAAAATTCCTCGGTCCGGGGTTATTTTTTTTATTATTTTTAAATGAAAATGATTATCATTACCATATAGGGGTGAGGAAATGCTTAAGGTCGAAGAGAGTAAGCTAGTCGAAACGATAAAGAGCCGCCGGTCGATCAAGAAATTCAAGCGTGATCCCATCGATAAAGAGGCCATCATCGATTTATTAAATGATGCAGTCTGGGCTCCAAATCATGGCGTAAGAGAACCGTGGCGTTTCTTGCTGTTTATGGGAGAAGGGAAGGAAACCATTGTTGAAGCCCTGCAGAATGAGGGTCAGCGTGGCAAATTATCGACGAAGAATCCTGACAATCTGATTGAGAGATATCGTCACATCCCTGCTCACTTAGTTGTGGTGATGGAGGAGAGTGATAAGAAAAAAGTGTGGGAGGAGGATTTCGCTGCTACAAGCGCTTTAATTCAGAACCTTCAGCTGCTTGGATGGGAGCAGGGGCTCGGGATGATATGGAAGACCAATCAGTACATAAATTCGAGCTCGTTTTGTGAAGATATAGGGGTTAAAGAAAGCGAAAAAATCGTCGGCATTATTCACATGGGGTATCCGGAAGAGATTCCTAAAGCCCAGGACCGGACCAAAGCGGAAGAAAAAATCACAGTAATTAACAAAAAGGAGAGGTTATAAATTGAGAAACAAATGGGGAGTTGGAAGTCTGCTCGTTCTATCGTTAGTATTATCAGCTTGTGGGAGTCAGTCAGATGACACGTCAGGGGATTCAGAAGATCAATCGGGTGATTCCGAAACTCGTGAAGTGGAGCATGCCATGGGGACAGCAGAAATTGAAGGGGAGCCAGAGCGTGTCGTCTCGCTCTTCCAGGGAGCCAATGATGCAGCTGTGGCTTTAGATGTGGAGCCTGTCGGCATTGTGGAGTCCTGGGTAGAGCAGCCCGTCTATAAATACCTGCGTGATGACCTTGAGGGTGTGGACCAGGTAGGGGAAGAAACACAGCCCAATTTAGAAGAGGTAGCTAAGCAGGAACCTGATGTTATCTTTGCCAATAAAGACCGTCATGAAGACATTTATGATGAGCTTTCAGAAATAGCTCCGACGGTGATGGTGGATGAGATCTATGGCTGGAAGGATACTGTAGATCTGATGGGACAGTCTCTGGATAAAGAGGAAGAGTCAGATGAGCTGCTGAATGAATGGGATGATCGAGTAGAAGATTTTAAATCGCAGATGGAAGAGGAAGGACATTTTCCAGTGGAAGCAGCGATCACCAACTTCCGAGCTGACCATGCGAGAATCTTTTACACTGGCTTTGGCGGCGGCATTTTAAATGAATTAGGCTTTGACCGCCCTGATAACCATCAAGAGGATACATGGGGCGTGAAGCTAACCTCTAAAGAAAGTATTCCTGAAATGAATGCGGACGTCATCTTTAACTTTAACTCAGGTACTGAGAAAGACGAAATTCAGCAGACGTACGAAGAATGGACAGGTCACCCGCTCTGGCAGGAACTTGACGCGGTGCAGGATGACAATGTGCACAATGTAGATGAAGTGACATGGAACAGTGCAGGAGGCTATTTAGCAGCGAATCATATGCTTGATGACTTGTATGAGATTTACGATTTGGAAGAAGAAAATAACGACTAGAAGAAGAGAGGGTTCTCTCTTCTTCTGTCTGTCAAAGGATAAGGACTCATTATGTCTCATTTATTAAAAACAAAGCAATCCAGATTTATAGGGGCTTTCGCCGCCGTCCTGTTACTTCTTTTCACTTTCTGCTCAAGCTTATATTTTGGTCAGACCTCTATTGTGATAGAAGATATTGTGCAAGCATTTACCCAATTTAATTCTTCTTCCACGAATCAGGTGATCGTTTTGGACGAGCGGCTGCCCCGGGCGGTGTTAGGCATTGTGATCGGTGCCAGTCTTGCGGTGGCGGGGGCGTTAATGCAGGCACTAACAGGGAATCCTCTCGCTTCTCCGAGTATTTTCGGCATTAATGCAGGTGCCTTGTTTTTCGTCGTTTTAGCGATTACTCTGTTTTCATTTTCGTCACTTGTTCACATAATGTGGCTGGCCCTCTTAGGTGCGGCGGTATCAGGATTGCTGGTGTTTTTGCTTGGTTCTATTGGCAGGGACGGCATGACTCCGATCAAGGTTGTCTTAGCAGGGTCGGCCATCAGTGCTTTGTTTTTATCGATGACGCAGGCGATGCTGGTGCTGGATGAAAATGGTCTGCAGCAGGTGCTGTTCTGGCTGTCAGGATCGATCAGCGGCAGGTCGCTGGACATGCTTTATCCCATCCTGCCTTTTATTCTTATAGCCGCAGCTGGAGCTATGTTTATGGGGAAGGCGTTAAATGTATTTGCGACAGGAGAGGACGTCGCAAAAAACCTCGGACAGAAAACGAATCTGTTGAAAATAGGGATAGGTGTTATTGTTATCATTCTGGCCGGGAGCTCTGTGTCGATCGCGGGCGCCATTGGGTTTATTGGGTTGGTCGTTCCTCATATCACAAGAGGGCTGTTTGGCCCGGATTATCGCTGGGTGGTTCCTTTATCCGCCGTGCTTGGAGCATCCTTGCTTATGAGCGCGGATGTCCTGGCGAGACTGCTGATTATGCCGCAGGAAATACCTGTAGGGATTATGACCGCATTGATTGGAACCCCGTTTTTTATTTATATCGCGCGCTATGGTCTAACGAAAAGGTAAGGGCACGTGGGAAGGGAGACTCATCATGGCCAGGCAAATTAACATTCGCAGTAAGAAAAACACCATATCCTTTCAAATTGATGTAAAGCCTTTGCTGGTGACTCTATTTCTATTTATCCTTACCGCTGCCGCTCTCTTTGCGGGACCCGGACTTGGGGATCCGTTCTTTAATCCAGTGGAGATTGGGCAGTCCCTGTTTGGTATTGGGAGCGGGGGAAATGAGTTCATCATTAATACGCTGCGCTTTCCACGGGCAGCTGTATCGCTCCTCGCCGGTTTATGCTTAGGAACAGCTGGAGCTATTCTTCAGGGAATTGTCCGTAACCCTTTAGCTTCTCCGGATATTATCGGTATTACTGGAGGGGCGGCCGTAGCGGCTGTAATTTATATCACCTTCTTCCAGGACAGCTTCGGCATCCAGTGGCTGCCTTTTACAGCTATTGGCGGGGCTTTGATGGCATCGCTGCTCATCTTTTTGATTTCGTGGAATGAAGGGGTGACACCTATTCGGCTGGTCCTTATCGGAATTGGCGTCTCCGCAGCTATAAATGCCTGTACGATGCTCATTCTTACGTTGAGCCCGGACTACTCTGCAAGCCAGGCCTATATTTGGCTGACAGGAAGCATCTATGGAGCTTCCTGGGAAAATCTGCGCTTATTACTGCCCTGGGCTGTGCTCATCGTTCCCATGACCGTAATTTACTCCTCTGTCCTTAATGTACAGGAGCTTGGCGATGATACTTCTGCGGGACTGGGGCTTAGCGTGCAAAAGCATCGAATCGTGTTACTGCTGTGCAGTGTAGTTCTGGCAGGGGCGGCCGTTTCGGTTGTCGGTACTATAGGCTTTGTAGGGTTAGTTGCCCCTCATATTGCACGTTTACTAGTCGGGCGTTCTTTTCCATATTTACTTCCTTCGGCCGGTTTTGTAGGGGCTCTTATTGTATTTTCAGCTGATATAGTTGCACGAACAGCTTTTTATCCGAGTGATATACCTGCGGGAATTTTCACGGCTGGGATAGGAGCTCCTTTCTTTATCTATTTGCTGGTGAAGCATCGGAATAAATTTTAAGTGTTAACCTTAGTTGTACAGGATTTTCTCTTGTATCTCTAAGGTTTTTTATTTTATTGCCTAACTGGCAGGATTATCGAAGTGCTGGTCGAAGTTCATTAAATAGGCGGGGGATTTCTATGAGATTACGAGCAGTCTTATTCATCTTCATGATCGCTTTAACAGGGTGCAGCGAAAAGCGAGAAGCCCCTGAGCACGCACAAGGAAATGAAACGGTCGCACAGAATGAATCAGATTATCAAAATGTCTTTATTTATGAACTGAAGGATGAAAGTGTAGTTATCGCGCCGTCGGCTGAAGACCCAGAGGCCTCTTATCCAGCGTATGAAGTGCTCATTGACGATCAAACTAAAGTAGAAGGACGTAAAGACCGGCTTGAGGATTTAAGAGAAGACGACCATGTAGAAGTCTGGGAGAAACGAAAAGGTGAAGAGCAGGAGGTCGCAGTAAAAATTGTGGTCGATAAATAAATGTTGTATCATTCTTTGATCAGTATTAAGGATACGTATTTTTCTTGAGGAGGATGCAGAATTGGATATTCGATACGCTACAAGCTCCGATTATTATATGCTCTCGCCATTAATCAATGAATGGTGGGGCGGGAGGGATATGTCAGATAAGCTGCCCAAGCTTTTCTTTGATCACTTTAATAATTCCAGCTTTATCGTAGAACAAGACGGAAAAGTGATCGGCTTTTTAATCGGATTTATGTCTCAATCCCATCTGCGGGAAGCTTACATACATTTTGTTGGAGTTCATCCCGATTTTCGAAAGCACAGCATAGGAAAGCAGCTCTATGACAAATTTTTTAAAACGGCAGTAAAAGAAGACCGGAGCCTAGTCAGAGCTGTAACTTCTCCTGTAAACAAAGGATCCATTGCCTATCATACGAAGATGGGTTTTGAAATAAAGGATGGAGACAAAGAAGTCGATGGGATATCCGTATTTTCAGATTATGATGGACCGGGGCAGGATAGAGTTTTGTTCGTTAAACATCTTACATAATCATTGATCGGGCAGTGGTTGTTTATTCCTTGTAAACTTGAAATAATAGATGGTAAGAATCATAAGCTCGTCATAGTGGAACGTAATTACTAGCGGGGTGGAGGTGGTAAATTGTCTGATCATCACGAAGACGATAAACCTATCAATGATGCGGTGGAGCACAAACAAAAAATCGAAGGATATACCAACCCCAGTGAAAGGAAGCTTCCGTTACCGATTAGGTTAATCGGTTATTTTCTATTTGGGGGGATAGCTTTAATGATCCTGTTCGGTTTAATTGGCAGCTTGGTATTGAATTAATATCTTAACTTCCTCTGCACTATGAAAAAGTTCCTTTAAGGAGCTTTTTTTCGTGAAAGAAGAGTTAATTTAGTGTAATTTCCAGACCTCTCTACTCATAGAATCCCTCATCTCGTCCTTCGGTTTAACACTTTTCTTCAATCTATCTTTCTACAGGTTGATAGATATTTAATCCGCCTTTATTTACCCCACTTCATCTATATCTAATCCTCCTACCTATTCATTGTCGCTTGTCCTTACATACAATGAAGTAGTTTTAATTGGAGGTGAAATTATGGATAAATTTATCGCCAAGCTAAAAGGTGAAAATGAGGTGCCGCACCCAGTAGATACAAAAGCTGTTGGAATCGCTAAATTCCTCGCAAACCATGACTGCACAAAAATTAAATTTGAGCTGGAAGTTTGTGATATTAAGAATTTTGTTCAAGCACATATTCATTTCGGGGCACGTGGTGAAAATGGACCCGTTCTCGTTTTCCTGTTCGGTGCTGATTTAGAGACTTTAGGGGATCAACATGGCATCAGCACGTGTGGCGGCGTCGTTCGGGGCGTAATCACAGATGAAGATATTGTGAAAAATAAGGTAAGAATCAGATGTGTCAGTGACCTGATTGAATGTATGAAGGAAGAAATGACCTACGTAAATGCTCATACCGAGCAGAACCCTGATGGAGAAATCAGGGGGCAGATTGTCCCTTTTCATCATAAGTACTAACGGTCATAAAAAATGAAAGCACTACAAAGAAGACGGGTGACTGTCTTCTTTTTACTTACGTTAACCTTACAAATTTCCAGTTGACAAAAATCGTATAAATACGGTACTCTTCCTTCATACATATTGTTTAAAGTAGGTGCTGATGATGAAAATAAGAACAATGGTTTATGCGGCTTTGTTTGCGGCGATTATGGGGGCGCTTGGCTTATTACCGCCCATCGTGACTCCATTTACGCCTGTCCCCATTACGGCTCAAACCTTAGGAGTCATGCTGGCTGGTTCTATCTTGGGAGCTAAACGAGGCGGGCTGAGTTTACTGCTTTTCGTTTTACTCGTGTGCTTTGGAGCACCGCTTCTTGCTGGAGGAAGAGGCGGGCTCGGGGTGCTGTTTGGACCTTCCGGCGGATACATCCTATCCTATCCGCTGGCCGCTTTTCTCATAGGGTTTCTCGTCGAACGGTTCTGGAATAAGATGAATATTGGTCTGTATCTCGCTATTCATGTAATCGGCGGGGTCCTCCTCGTCTATGCATTCGGGGTGACCTATTTATCTTTTATAACAGAAACACCGTGGACGAAGGCTATGTTTGCCGCATTTATTTTTATACCCGGCGACTTAGTGAAGGTCGTTATCGCTTCCTTGCTCTCGAGACAGATTAACCGGGTGTACCCGTTGATTGATAAAGAAAAAAGAGGCTCGAATAAGATTTCAAGCGTTGCTTAAAGGTTTGCCTTCACGATGGCAAACCTTTTTTCAGGAAAAGGGGGGAAGAAGCGTGGCACGTATTGGAGAAAAAATACGAGAAACAGCTTATCACGATCCTGAACGGACAGCTGTTAAAACCGAGTATGGCAGTGTGACGTATGAGGAATTCTATCAATCCTGTGAGGACTTTCACGGCAGAATCTCATCTCTCTTATCTAGTATAAAAGGGAAGCGGATTGCCTTCTTGCTGCCTAACGAGCCGAAATGGCTTGAGATTTTTATCGCTATAAGTTCGGGAGGGGGGATCGCAATCCCATTTGACCCGAAATGGAGTGCCGCTCAGGTGAGCGAAGTACTCTTGGATGCTCAGCCTGACCTCTTTATTTATGATCAGAGTGTCAGCACATCTTTTGATTGCAGCAGAAGCATAGAGGTGAATGAACTGAATGTGCTGGCATCTATAATAACGAAGCATGCCGACGTTTCTGATCAGGATCCCTTTTATATCGGCTATACCTCCGGGACAACTGGACAGCCTAAAGGGTTCATAAGAAGTCATGCCTCCTGGGCGGATTGTTTTTCGCTGGGAGGCGAAACGTTTTCTTTAAGTGAGCAGGATCACATGCTCTGTCCAGGCCCGCTCGTGCATTCTCACTTCTTATACGCCGCTGTGCAGTGTCTGCATATGGGAGCTGCATTACACCTGCCGGCAAAATTTGATGCAGAGAAGGTGTGGACGTGGCTCCATACAGAGGATATTTCCGTCATCTACATCGTTCCAACTATGTTTGAAGCGTTAAAGCGGGTGATAGGTGATGCGGTTTTTCCCGATGTGAAAGCACTGATTTCCTCGGGAGCAAAATGGGTGGAGTCATCGAAGCAGTCCGCTATTCACGTTTTTCCCACTGCAGATATTTATGAGTTCTATGGGGCTTCTGAATTGAGTTTCGTCAGTTATCGTCTTGTCGATGAAGACGGACTCTATGAAGGATCGATCGGTCAGCCTTTTCCGCGGGTGGAGATTGCGATACTTACAGAGGATGGACAGCCTGTGAAGAAGGGGGAGGTTGGTCAACTATTTGTAAGCAGTCCGTGGGTGTTTGACGGCTATTTGAACCGCCCGGAGGAGACGAAGAAGGTCTTCTTTGGTAAATGGGCTACCGTCGGTGATTTGGCGTTTGTGAACGAGAATGGACATATCATTCTTAAAGGACGCAGACAAAATATGATCATAAGCGGCGGACTTAATATTTATCCCGAAGAAGTCGAAGAAACGATCCGCCGGCAGCCCGCAATTGAGGAAGCGGCAGTTATCGGGCTGGAGGACGCTTACTGGGGAGAGAAAGTAGTCGCTTTTGTCACCTGTAAAAAAGGTCAAACGCTCCAAATAGAAGAAATGAATAAGCAGCTTGCCAAATGGCTGCCCAGGTATAAATGTCCGAAAGAGTGGGTGGAGCTGGGAAGCTTCCCCTATACGAGCAGTGGCAAAATAGCGAGAAAACAATTAAGAACATCTGCTAGGAGGGATTAGATGCACGAAGTCGTCATTGTCAAAGCGAAACGAACACCGATAGGGAAGGTGGGAGGATCCCTCTCCCGCATCCCTCCAGAAAAATTAATGCAGCCTCTTCTTGAACATATAATAGAGGACCTTCCTTCAGAAGAAATAGATGATGTGATCCTGGGCAATGTAGTCGGTCCTGGAGGGAATATGGCGCGCCTTTCCTTACTTACGGCAGGTATTCCTGTAACAGTACCGGGTGTCACCGTAGACAGGCAGTGTGGGTCCGGTTTAGAAGCGATTAATATGGCAGCCAGACTGATCCAGGCAGGAGCTGGCGGCTTGTACATTGCCGGAGGAGTGGAAAGCACCAGCCTTGCCCCCTGGAAAATAAAGAAACCCGCCTTCATTGCCGATCCCAAAGGGCCGGAATTGTATACGAGGGCAAGGTTTTCCCCTGATGCTGTCGGTGACCCGGAAATGGGAGAAGCAGCGGAGAATGTGGCCGAACATTATCATATCTCCCGGGAAGAGCAGGATGAATTTGCTTCTCACAGTCACAAAAAGGCGGTATCCGCTCAGCAGGACGGGTGGTTTGATGAAGAGCTCATACCAGTCAGCGGCATTCATACTGATGAATCGCCCCGCCCGAAGACAAGCCTGAAGAAGCTGGCCCGGATCAAGCCGGCCTTTAAAGAAGGAGGAACCGTGACAGCGGGGAACTCATGCCCCATGAACGACGGAGCGGCAGCAGTTCTCCTCATGTCTAAAGAAAAGTGCCGGGAACTCGGATATAAGCCGATCGCACGGTTTGTTGACAGTACATCCGCAGGGGTAGACCCAAATCTGCTTGGCATAGGTCCGGTGCCAGCGATAGAAAAGCTGTGGAAACGGCAGAATATAAGCGAAAAAGAAATAGACCTGGTGGAATTTAACGAAGCCTTTGCCTCGCAAGTGATCGCTTCACTCAAAAGCCTGTCCATTCCCTATGACAAGGTCAATCGATCAGGAGGTGCGCTTGCGTTAGGGCATCCCTATGGAGCTTCCGGGGCCATTCTCGTCACCCGGCTGATGACAGAACTAAGCAGAGGTCAGGGCACACGTGGAATCGCCACGCTGGGAATTGGTGGAGGCATGGGTCTGGCGTCGTTATTTGAAAAGGTGAAGGAATGGTGAACATTCTGATTGGGCAATAAATAGGTGCGTTTTTTGAAAAGACATGTAAGTTAAAGCTTTCGAGGATGTTGAAAAACATAGGAGCATAGTGTCTTGTAGGAAAAAGTCTGTTAGTCACAAATATCGAAAAATGGTTTTTAGGAAACGGTGAGACTCCTTCCGCGGGAGACGAATAAGGTGGGCCGCCTGAGGGCTGATAAAGACCCAGGAGGCACACCATTCGCCCGTAGAAAGGGAGCCGTTACCTAAAACTCTTCTCACTTGATCATGCAAGGAGAATGATGGGGTCAATTATGTTCAGAATATGTTTTTAGTCCTGAGTGATCAGCAATCTTTCAGAAGTAATATTCTTTAAAAAGGGACTTGGCTCTCCAACACTATAGATTTGCAGATGATGCATAGCTCGAGTACACGCCGTATAAAACAATCTGCGCAGATTCTCTTCCCCGTATCTTTTATTTGAAGCATTATAAATAATGACAGAATCAAATTCGATCCCTTTTGCCAGGTAAGCCGGGATAACAATAACACCTTGTTCATATTCATCGGAGTTCTTCTTAATGAGCTTAAGATTTCTTATAGTACGAAGAGATTGATAGGCAGACGAGCTTTCTGCAGCAGATTTACAAATTATTGCAATCGACTGATATCCACGTTTTTGCAAGTTTTCGACTTTGGATGCGATTTCTTCGTGAAGTTGAGTATGATCATTCAGGCTGGTAAGTATTGGCTTCTCACCCTCCCGGTCAAAAGCCTTGATCTGTTCACCTTCTGGAACAACTTCACGTGTACACTCAATAATCTGCCTGGTCGATCGGTAACTTCGATCTAACGTGATACGTTCTGTTTTACCAGGCCCATATAAACTGGTTAGAGAATTAAAGTCTGCAAAATGATCAGAGTGTGCAAATATGGCCTGGTTAAAGTCCCCCAGTACCGTCATCCTGGCACTTGGGAACAACCTCTTGATAAACTCGAATTGAAACACAGAATAATCTTGTGCTTCATCTATCAGCACATATTTAATAGAAGTATTGGACTGGAAGCCTTGAATGAGTTCCTTAAGCAGTAAATATGGGGTGGCATCCTCCTGGTAAAGCTTATCTTCATTCAGCATCTGTCTTGTCAAAAAGCAAATTTCGCTCCATCCTGCAGGAATATCTTTTTCGTTCCATATCCTGGTGCTCATAGAATTCTCAAAAAGCTGCTTGTATAACTCTTTAATGTTGATGAATTGAAGGGCTTTTACCTTTTTACGCAAAGGCTTCAGCTTCCGCCGTACGATCATACGAGCAAGCATCTTGTTCTCTCTTTTGTAAAATTCAAAGGAATCCTCATTAAACTCTTCTGTTGTTTCCAATTGATTGTAAACCTTCTGAAGTTCATCTTTACTGAGCAGTTCGATTTCTTCCTGTACCCAGGGCTTACTTACTTCCCTTTGTTCAGTTTCATCTAGCTCTTTCATCAGCCACTCTTTTACCTTATCAATTCGATTTAGAAAGCGGAGAGACGTGTCTTTACTATAAAAAATGTCTGTAATGTGTTTAGAGGACACGAGAGTCTGGCCGCGAAACTTAATCCCTCTAAAAATCATTCCCGTGGATTCTAAGATTTCCCGGTACCTTTTAATCCCTTCAAAGAAGCTGGAGGAAGCTTTAAATTGAATGCTGGCTTTTCTTGTATGATAAAGAGAGTCATCCGCAGCTTCGAGCAAATATTCCAATTGCTCATAAGGATCCTCAATAGTAAATGAGCGGTCCAGTCGATATTCCAGGTAATCCTGAAAGGTTTCCTGCTGCATATTCTCTTCTCCAAGTTCGGGTAACACATGAGATACATAGCTGCTAAACATGTTGTTAGGTGAAAATAAAATGATTTGATCTGCCTTCAGAGATTCCCGGTACCTATAAAGAATATAAGCGATGCGCTGGAGAGCAGCTGAAGTCTTGCCGCTCCCCGCTGCCCCCTGCACTATTAAAAGCCTGCCGCGAACGTTTCGAATGATTTTATTTTGTTCTCTTTGAATGGTTGCAACTATACTATGCAAATGTTTATTGGAGCCTTTACCAAGCACTTCCTGGAGTATCTCATCGCCAATCGTAAGACTCGTATCGAACATGGACTCGATCACACCATTGCTGATATTATACTGCCATTTCTTCTCAAGCTCCCCGGAGATGATACCGCCGGGAGTTGAATATTCCGCCGGTCCAGGAGGAAAATCATAATAAACACTTGAAATCGGGGCTCTCCAGTCGTAAACAAGTATAGTTTCGTCCGTTTCATCTGTAAGCATCGAAACACCGATATGAATTTGTTCCGCGGCGCTGGATGCTTCTTCAAGGAAATCAATCCGGCCGAAATAAGGTGTTTTTTCTATTCGTTTAAGCCTCGCCAGTCTATTAAAGGCGTGTCTATGTGTACCGTGACTTACAGACAAATCCTGCGTCATCTGCCTCATCCCGATAATCGTCTCAAGGTAATCGTCAAACGTATCCATATTAATCTTAAGGTCATCCCAGAAGTGCTTACGGATATAAATGACTTCTTCTTTGCGCTTGGCAGTATCTGCTTCAACCTCTCTTATTTGCTTAGCGATCGTCCCCATCACCTTATTTAAATACTCCTGCTCTTTCTGGGTTTCTTTGCTCAGATCGACCACTCCTTAAGAAAATGCAGATTTGGGATTGACTCCGTATGAATTGTGCGATATAATATAAAATAGGAAAAACTATATAGTAGTTCAAAAATATAAGAGTCAATAGTTAAATTTAACACAAAAACTTCTTTAATGCAATAAGTATTTATATATGAAGTAAACGCATTACTTTTACATGAAAAACCAACTGAGCACTGAGACCAGTTGGTTTTTTTGATTTACAAGGTCTTTATTCCTTATAAGTGCACAAATATTAAAAACGAAAGAGCCAGAGAATTCCCTGGCTCTTGGGGTGATGATCTTAGGTGGTGTGGGTGTTACCAATTAACCGTTATTACTTAACAAATGCCGCGCCAACGATAATTAAAAGAATAAACAACACCACTATTAAGGCAAAACCGCCACCTCTGTAGCCGTATCCGCAACCGTAACTCATTTATACTCACCACCTTAGCTATTCGATACGGTAAGGTATGTGTCCAAATCAGGATTGGGAAAGGCGGATGTCATGGATGAACTAAAAAAGTCCAGGGCATACAGCCCTGGATAATGGAGACGAAACTTAATTGAAGGGAGGAACCAGCCGGCGGACGTGTACACTGAAATAAAATAAGGCCAGCCGGTTCCGTTCATTATTATGGTTAAACTGGAAAGAAATTATTCATACAAGGTTTTTAAATAAAATTTACACGCGATTTAAACGCTCGCATAGGACAATAAACGTGAGAATGTATTATATTTTCATCTCTTATAAGTATCTGGGCGGCTAATATTAAAGGTGCAGGAGGATAAGACATGAAAAACGTGTTGTTTATTCATAGTGCAGGTCCTCAGGGGAACGGGCAGGGCAGCAGCCAGCTCCTGGATTACTTACAAAAATCACTTCGTCTGGAATCTCATTTTTATGCGCCGGTCATGCCTTCTCCTGAAAATCCGAGTTATGAACAGTGGAGGAGCGTACTGAATGAACAGCTCGCCGGCTTACAGGAGGATATTACGTTGATCGGTCATTCACTGGGTGGATCTGTTCTTCTGAAGTACCTATCGGAGGAAGCGTGTTCCTTGTCTATTTCCGGCTTATTCGTGATGGGATCACCCTGTTGGGGATTGGATGAGGAGTGGCCGTTTAAAGAGTTTCAGCTCAGCGATGACTTTTCATCACGTCTTTCCTGCATTCAGCAGATTTATTTGTATCACAGCCGTAATGATGAGGTGGTGCCTTTTTCTCACTTAGAGCACTATTCACACAAGCTTCCCAACGCAAAGACTAGAATATTCGATCAGTGCGGCCATTTGTTTCAGAATGAACTTCCCGAATTAATTCAAGATATTAATGCTTTGTGGCAGGGAGCGTAGTGAAAATGGAAACGTTACATATTTTAAATGGGGAAGAAATGAAAAAGTACTTTCAACGAACAGACTTCCTCAAGGGCGAGCCTATGGTTCCTTTTAATGAGGCGATGTGTGAAGGGGAATTGTGCGAGGATATTTTTTCAGAGGAGTTCGTGAAGAAGAGGGCACTTACTCATGAGGTCGGCCCTGAGGAGTATAGTAGAATTACATTACAACCGCTCCAGCTCGCTTTTGAACACCCGGTCGACCGGATCGATTTATGGTTCGATGAGGATATGTTTTGTCAAATCAACCTCCTGACCATGCTGGCCTGGCTGGATCAACAGCATTATTTGGATAAAGCGGAGCTTCGCCTCGTCCATCCTCAATTCGAGCCGATCGCTTCGTACACCCTTAACGTATCAGGCTGGCACACGACATACAAGCAGGTTCTTCTCGATAAAACGTCACCATCAGAAATGATCCCTCATCCTTTGCGAAAAGGGATTGAATTATACTTAGATTATTGGGATGATAACGTTCTGGTCCGGTTTGTTGAGGAGCATTCTCATGTGCTTGAGGAGAAACTGGTGCAGCAGATGATCGGGGAATTTCGAAACTACGGGCTCGGCGATGTGCAATATTTAAAGTTGATCAGACGTGTAAGAGCCAGTTATGCTTGAATGACTCTTTCAAAGCATTCCCCTCCTGCCTGGCCTGTTTACTTAATGAGACCGGATCTGTAACATACGGGATTTTAACACAACGGTTCCATAAAAGGAGGATATTTGATGAGTGTTTTACTAAAGGTGATCGGCTGGCTGGGCATTATAGGAGCAGGCATATGGAGTCTCTATGAATTAAGAATGACAGGAATTGCGTCACTGGAAGGTACCATTCGTATAATTATAGGTTCCTGCCTCTTATTAGGTGCAGGTGAATTTTTAGAGCTTTATCAAAGGAAAACAGTAGCCACAGAAGAAATCGCCCGGAAAATGGAAGGGTAAGGATTCCCTGTTAATGTCAGAACTGTTGGCGTGGAAACCATCCTACATAACATAGAATTGAGATTCAGCAGAAAAAGCCGGGAATGAACATCATCCCGGCTTTTTCTGAGCAGACGTGGTAAATTATTTTTTTAACTTTGTGTAAGGACGGAGTAAAAAGCTCGCTGCTTTAAGAGGATCAATTGGCAGGTCAGAAACAATCTTGTCTCCTAAATAGCCGTCGAGGGAGCGCACGACTTTGTCCAGAGTATCATTAGACAGCGTTTCTAACGTTTTCCGCAGAACTAGGGAGTTTTCATAGCTCTTTCGGAGAGGTTTCATTAAATCCTCATACCTCCCGAGTCCGCATATATCATAGGCTGCATAGATGCCGCTCAATATTGACGAGTACTGGCCGAATCCCATAAAAGGCATAAGGGCTCCGTAACAATTTCCGGTGTAAAACGTATTTCCAATACGGGCGTGATTGCAAATTCCCATCATATACTTCGTAATTTGAAACTCATCGGTGATAGGAAGAGCCTGTTTTAACTGTGAACTGACGTGGGAATGAAATCTTTCCCACTGCTGAGTCATGTCAATATCCAGGTTCTTCGGGATATCCGGGAGGGCTATTGTTAAATTGGCCTGGCTGTCAGAAAAAGGGATAAGGTACCCTACTCCATAGGGGGTGAGGTCATAGTTCATCCATGACATAACGGCATACCGATCGAATTTACCTTCTACAGTGGCGCCTTTTATTGAAACGGTAAGGTCTTCCCTAAAGTTTTTCGTTTTCTTAGCGTACGCTCCGTCTCCTGCAGCCATCACGACATGCGTGTATTGTCTGACCAGATCCTCATACGAACGGGGAGAGTTAAAAAGGATCGAAGAATTCTCCAGCTGCTGCTCTAATTGGGATTCAAAGCTTCCCTCTGCTCTCCCGCGTATGTTAGAGAAGCCGAGCTTTCCTGTTAAGGTAGCCTTTTCGTTCTTGGAATACAATTCTAACTTTTGAAGCGGTGCAATCGGTTTTAAATGAATATCATGTTTCTCAGAGAAATAAGCAATGCAGTCAATTTGGGGATAGATGAACATAGACAGCATGACTTCCCCGTTAACAAATCGATCACCGACGCGGCTTCGATCCTCGAAAATATGAGGTGTTATCCCGTGTTTTTCTAAAGTGATCGCGCATGCTAATCCTGATAAACCAGCCCCCATAATGGCAATATCCACTGTGAACACCTCTTTAAAAGTTTTAAATATAGCTTTTGCTTGAAGTGTGAAGTTCATGCATCTGGTGACTACTTTAGAAAGCTTTTTAACGGCAGGGTCTCATACTAAGGCAGGGTTTAGATAGTAATAAAAGAGGTTAATGAAAATTGTAATTGGCTTCGTGATAAAGCAAGAGCTGATATATTTCGAAAGTCGCTGATAAATCACAAAAACCGCTGATATTTTTGGAAGATCGCTGATATTTTCAGATCTCCGCTGATATAATTTTATTTTCGCTGATATCCACTTTGGTCGCCACTTACTAATGAAAGGGGGCTGGAGGATGCCTAAGTTAGGAGAAGACAATAATTATTTAGACTTAAAGGCGGGGAGGTTTCGTGTTTTTTTCAGGAAAAGATATAAGTTTATTTCTCTCTCTAATGATGTGCTGGTAGGAGTATTTTTTATTACCGGCAGTTCGCTTAATTTCTTTTCCATTACCGCGTTATATGGTAATTTATGTTACCTTTTGGGCAGTCTGTTCCTTGGTACGCGTCCTGTATTGAAGTTTATTCATGATCTTACTTTAAAAAATGAGGGCAAAACAAATTATTCCACAGAGGGCGAATGAAAATCATGGGGCGAAGCTTCATGATTTATTTCTCCACTGCCGAGTATAAACAGGAAATCAGCACAATAATTCTATTCTTTCCTCCGTTTTAATGATTACCCACACTTAGTGCTAAAACCATAGGCACAAACAAGCATTTTAACTATTAAAGGTTTAATTTTCCCGTTTACTGGAAACTTCTAAAATATAGAAGTCACTACAATATGAAAGGTGGAAGAGCAATGAGTAAAGTAAAAGATGTGATGACGACAAACCTTACGAGTTGTAAATCCTCGGATGACCTGGCGACCCTGTCTCGAATGATGAGAGATGATGACGTCGGTTTTGTACCTATTGTAGACGGAGAAGAGTTCGTTGGTGTAGTGACGGATCGGGATATTGTTGTTAATGGCTTGGCGAAGGGTTCTTCAGGTGAAATTATGGCGTCCGATGTGATGACGGAGAAGGTTATTACAGGTTACCCGGAGATGGAGATAGAAGAAGCCGCCCGCTTAATGCAGGAACATCAAATTAGAAGACTTCTCATTGTCGAGAATACTTCGATCAAAGGCGTCATTACGCTCGGTGACATTGGCTGGCATGGCATAGATGAAGCGGCAGCAGGAATTGTACGTGAAGTTTCTAAGGGAGAAGGAAACAACTAAGAGTGACAGGCGGGAAAAGGTACGCTGGAGCAGTCGCAGCGTACCTTTTTTAAATAGGAGGGCCAAGGGCATGGATGAACACATTCTTCAACAAATAGACCATCGGAGCGCACCTTTACCAAAAGGTCCATGGGTGATGACTCAGAAATGGGAACACCTATTATTCATACATTTACCTGTAGCAAAAGAGGTAGTCGAGCTTTACATCCCCAACAGCCTTTCAGTAGACACGTACGAAGGAGATGCCTGGGTCACTGTTCTCCCATTTGAAATCAGTGATATGCATTGGAGACACCTGCCGCCTTTTCCAAAATTGAATACTTACTTGGAACTAAACGTAAGAACGTATGTAAAGCATAACGGGAGATCAGGTCTGTATTTTTTCAGCTTAGACGCCAGTAACATGCTTGCAGTAATTGGAGCGAGAGCGACAACGCTGCCTTATTATTATGCAAGGATGAATATGGAGAAAATAGGAGACCATCTGAAGTTTTACAGTAAGCGCCAGGGAAGGACAGGTTCCCTTTTTCAAGGAGAATACCACCCTTCTTCAGAAAAGTACTTACCTCACGAAACTTCTCTTGAGCATTGGCTGCTGGAAAGGTACTACGCGTGGAGTGCATTCGGCCGTTTCCTTGTGGAAGTAGGAATCCACCATACGAAATGGGAGATTCAGAAGGCGCAGGCTGACGTTGAAGCTTATCATTTAACCCCGTTTACTTTTAAAGAGATGGCCGCATCATCTCCTCTCATGCATTATGTTTGTGAGAAGCGGGCGTTATTCTGGCCGATCAATCTGATTTAAGTGGCTTATTGGCGAAAAATGAAGTTTAGGGGTATTTAGAGATTCTTATGGGCTAAAAACACAATTTGTGGGCGAAAAATCTATTTTATGGGCGTTTACACCGATTTATGGACATTTCCATAAATAAAGCTGTCGAGAGTTACTCGACAGCCTGGCTTCCTCTATCGCTTGTTTTTATCATAAGGTGTGATTTCCTCGGAAGCTTCCATGCTCAACTGCCCTGTCGTCTTATTAGCGCCTTTACGTTCTCCATTATCATCCAGCGTTCTGCCTACAGACTGATGGAAGAAATATTCAAAGATAGCTAAAGAGAAGGCTGAAATAAGTGTAGCTGTGAATACATCGTCTTCCACGGTAATCGCATCGGTCATTAAGTAAATTAAAACAAATGCTAACACATAATCTGATATGGTGGCTATGGTGTTGCTGGTTCTTGGCAGGATTATACGGTCTCCAAGTACATAAGAGACGATCCCAAGAACTAATGTGATTAAGAACACGCTGCCAAAAGAAATTCCAAACCCCAGCCCCAGAATAATATAGAGAATGGCTAAACTAAACAAAAACTTCATGCCCATTAGTTTTATATTTTCCACTGTGTTCACCTCCTATATCTCCTATACTTTGTAATCCCTCCCATTTTTATTCGAACATAAAAAAGAACTGTACTCTAAGTTGGCAGTACAGCTCTTTTATTATCGAATTAATCTTGGTTAGGAACTTTAGTATGAAGTGGAGGAGGTATAATCCAGCCTTTTTCTTTGTTAAGCCTTAAAGCTTTAGCAGCTGCCTGAGCTTTATTCATATGATATTGACCAAACAGCATAGCGATGTCTTCCCTTGTACATTCAGAAATTATCTTACTGCATGCTGTTAGTCCTGCCGCTATACTTGTTGAAACCATGGCACTCACTTCTGGGTCACTGAATTTTGCACCGACAGGAATTTCTTCTAAATCTGCTAATGAGCGTTCCGGCGGAGTTGGGGGTAAAGCAATTCCGTTCGTTTTCAGAACTTCTTCTATTCCCTCTACCTCTTGTTTAATTCCTTGAGTTAATTCTTCAAGGAATTGCTTAAGTTCTTTGTCGCCTGTGTGGTTGATGTACGTTTGAAATGCTGCGTAATTTCCTTTGGCAGTTACAAGGTAGGACCACATTCCGAATACTTCTCCGTAATGAAGCGGTTGTTTTTTGGGGTTACCTGATAGTATGCCCATAAGCTCACTCCTTTTGAATAATGATAGTACCTTTCTATTGTTCCTACAGGCATTTTTAATATTCACACGAATGGAAAAGGAGTGAGAAAGAATTAAACTTATTTATTATTAGTTGGAGGTGTATCATATCCATCGGCTGGTGCCGGTAGAAGTTTTACGGGGTTTACCATAAGGCATTGGGTGCTGTACATCTGAATTGCTCCCGGCTATCTGGCAGTGGAGTCACTCTTCTTGAAGTGGAAGCCACTTCCTGCAATTCGATTGCTAAGAAAAATATAACGATGAAACTTTTTCAAAAGAAAAACGTAATAGTGGGGTTTAATGCGCTTGTAAAACGCATGGTCTATCGCGATACGGTCATCGGCCTGTATTTGTGTTGATCGCACAATAGTTCAGATTTTACATTCCACCAGCAGCTGGTGGAATGTTTTTTTATATCTCCTTATGAGGCGGGCAGGAAAAAAATCTGCACATATGGAATAATAGAGGGGAGGAGGCTGATTCATAATGAAAAACATCAAGCTGAATAAAGCATTTAACATGGAAGATAGTACCGAAATTAACTTTTCCAAAGGGTTACTTATAATTGACGATAAAAGTGAAAATGCGAACTGGAGAGTGAGCTTAGCTAAAGTTCATGACACAGGAGTGTTTTCGTTAGAGGAAAATAATGAAATCCGTCTGAATTTATTGGACGTGAATGGCCAGTCGTATTTTGGAACCGCTGCTCCTGACTTTATGTCGAGTGATGGCTCGGTGCTAATGAAGTCCAAAGGGGAGCTTGAACATAAAGAATAGACTGGGTTTCTAGGGGAGATTGTGGCAGACAATAACGAATTAAATTTTGAAAGGCAAATTGTACTTTTCAATTCCACCAACAAAAATAACCCATCCTGTTTAGTTTTGGGTCTAAAGGATGAGTTATTTTAGAGCTGCTGGCCACCCTGCTTCTATTAAGAGCAGTAGAACGGGGCGGAGGTGGCAATTCTATTTAATCGTGTTTCCTCCGTCAATAACAATGTTTTCACCTGTAATTAAGTCTGTGGCATCACTTGCTAGAAACAAAGCAATTGCTGCAACTTCTTCGGGATAACCGAAGCGTCCAAGAGGGATTTCTTTTTTAGCTTTTTCCCCTTTTTCTCCACTCCAGGCTTTTTTGCCTAATTCAGTAAGTATTACAGTTGGTGATATGGCATTAACGTTTATATTAAATGACGCCCATTCATAGGCAAGGCTTTTAGTTATACTGACAATCCCTGCTTTACTCGCTGAATAAGCAACGTGATTGTCTAAGGCTATTAGTGCGGCTTGAGAAGCGATATTAATTATTTTTCCGCCTTGGCCTTGTTCAATCATCACGTTGCCTGCTTTTTGGCACATCTTAAAGGAAGCTGTTAAATTAAGGTCTATCGTCGTTTGCCAGTAATCGTCGGAAAGGTTCTCAGCGTCATCAAGTAATGCCACTCCGGCGGAATTAATCAAAATGTCTACAGTACCGAAACGACTTCTAACTTCATTAAACGCATGATCAATGCTTTCGTTTTCCATGATGTTGCATTGAATGCCGATGGCTCTCTCTGAATCTAATTTCTTCGCTTCCTCGTTGACATTGTCTTTAATATCTAAGAGAGCAACATTGCCTCCTTTCTCTACATATAAAGAAGCAATGGCATTTCCTATCCCACTTGCACCCCCGGTAATAACTGCTGTTTTTCCATCAATGTTGAAATTTTTGTCAAAACCTTTAAAATCCACTTCTATTACTCCTCTCTTTTTGTCAACGCTTTCAATTTTATTTTCAGTATTAACAGGAGACAAACCGTTTCCTAATTAAACACTGGTGTAATAAATTCTATATTTTTCTCTTTTAATTTCGTAGAGAGTTCTACATTAGTCACATTGTCTGTAATTAAAATATCTATTTCCTCAGGTGTTGCAAATACGGCGCTGGAAGCCTTGTCGATCTTAGACGAGTCGACGAGAGCAATGATTTTATTAGATTTTTTTACTAATTCTCTTTTTAAAGCAACTTCATATAGATTGAAATCCGTCAGACCGCTCTCTACTGAAAAACCATTCCCTGATGTAAACATCATATCAATATGGACATGTTCTAATATAGACAATCCTAATGTTCCTTCTATAGAAGAAGAACGGTTAGTGACCACGCCTCCTATTAAAATAACAGTGATATCAGGATTTTCTTTTAATTCCAGAGCAGTAAGTACTCCGCTGGTTACCACAGTTAAACGGATCGGTTGATTTTTAAGGTAACGAGCTAATTCCAGTGCTGTAGAGCTCGCATCCAGTAAGATGCACTGCTTTTCTTCAATAAGTTCAAATGCGCTTTCAGCTATTATTGTTTTTTCTTCCCTGTTTTTCTTTTCTCTTGCTGAAAAACTGGTTTCATTATCCGAGGCTTCATTCAAGATAGCTCCTCCGTGTGTCCTCTTAAGAAGTCCGTCTTCTTCCATTCTGTTCAGGTCGGTCCTTAATGTAGCTTCGGATACTCCGATATGGGCAGCCAGCTCTTTCACTGTTACACGTTTTTTCTCATCTAGTAGCTGCATAATTTTGTTTCTTCTTTCGCTTACAAACATTTTCATGTGCTAAACATCCTTATTTTTAATAGTAACCTAATGATATTTCATTTGTGTTTTTTTATCAATGTTAAAATGGTTTTATTTTCGTTTAGTTTCGTTTTGTTAGTTTATCTTATATTTATGAAAATATTCAAAAATATAATTGACAAAACAAAAAATAATGATAAACTAAGTGCAAATGGTTGTAACCGGTTACAAAAACATCCATTATCAGTGAGTTTTTTGTTTGCAGAGGAATCTATTTATAAAAAGGAGAGAGACGAAATGACAGAAATGCTAGCTAAACAACAGAAGCCACAGGTTATTCCGGAAACAATGAAGGCAGTAGTTGCTTATGGTCCGAAAGATTATCGTTTTGAGGAAGTTGAAACACCAAAACTCGAAAATGAAAAAGAAATCATTGTGAAAGTGGAAGCCTGTGGAATCTGTGCAGGGGATATTAAAGCATATGATGGCGCGCCCAGCTTCTGGGGAGATGAACATCAGCCCTCTTATATAAAAGCACCCATGATCCCCGGCCATGAGTTTATTGCTCGCATTGTACAAAAAGGGGACGCAGTTGAAGGTTTTGAAGTTGGAGATCGTGTCATTTCCGAGCAGATTGTACCATGCTGGGATTGCAGGTTCTGTAACAGAGGCCAATACTGGATGTGTGAGAAGCATGATTTATATGGATTCCAGAAGAACGTAAATGGTGGAATGGCAGAGTATATGAAATTCACAAAAGAGGCGATTAACTACAAAGTACCAGAAAATCTTCCTATTGAACAAGCTATATTGATCGAGCCGTATGCCTGCAGTCTGCATGCCGTACAAAGGGCTCAAATTGAACTGGGAGACGTAGTCGTGCTATCAGGTGCAGGAACACTAGGCCTGGGAATGGTAGGAGCTATTAAAAAATCAGGTGCTGGAAAGGTAGTAGTCTTAGACTTAAAAGAGGACCGCTTAGAATTGGCCAAACAGTTTGGAGCTGACCTGGTACTTAATCCTAGCGAGGTGGATGTCGTTCAGGAGATAAAGGATATGACGGAAGGGTACGGCTGTGACATTTATATTGAAGCTACCGGGCATCCGAAATCAGTGGAGCAGGGTCTGCACGCTATACGTAAATTAGGACGTTTTGTAGAATTCAGTGTATTTGGTGAACCGGTGTCTGTGGATTGGAGTATTATCAGCGATCGAAAAGAGCTTGATGTCCTGGGTTCTCACTTAGGTCCGTACTGCTATCCTTTAGTCATTGAAGGGATCGCCAATGGAGATTATCCAACAGAAAATGTGGTCACCCATCAATTAAAGCTTGAAGATTTTGAAGAAGGCTTTGAGTTAATGAAGAAAGGCGATAAATCGTTGAAGGTCATTTTGGAGCCATAATAAAAACTTAAAGGGATCGGGGGAAATAGAATGAATGATTTGACACAGAAAGATTCTTTTCTCGAAAAGATTGGTATACCTTCTCATTTAGCCTGGGGATATTTTGGTGTCCTCATCTTCATGATGGGGGACGGCTTAGAGCTTGCCTGGATTAGTCCTTATTTAGTAGATGAGGGGCTCTCCGTTTCTCAAGCTGCCACTTTAACTACGTCGTATGGAGTCACCATTGCAATTGCGGCTTGGTTTTCTGGAGTTTTAACTGAAGCCATTGGGCCGAGGAGAACGATGCTTCTCGGTGTAGGATTATATATATTAGGACACATTTTATTTGTTGGTCTGGCTATTCCGACACTTAATTATGGCCTGATGATTCCTACTTATGCGCTTCGAGGCTTTGGTTACCCGTTATTTGCTTATTCCTTTCTTGTCTGGATCACTTACCGAACTCCTCAGCATCAACTAGGTAAAGCAGTTGGGTGGTTCTGGTTCGTATTTACAGGCGGATTGAGTGTACTTGGTGCATATTATTCTAGTTTCTCAATTGAAGTCTTTGGTTACATTCCAACACTATGGACAGCCATTATCTGGGTACTCATCGGGGCATTCTTTGCCATTGTAGTCAATAAAGATAAATTCGAAATCTTGGAGGAGAAACCAAGTGATGCATCTAAATTTAAAGAGCTGTTAAACGGGATAACGATTGTTAAAAGAGAACCAAAGGTTGGGATAGCCGGCCTTGTAAGGATTGTCAATCAGGCTTCTCAATATGCTTTTCCTCTGTTTCTTCCTATATATTTAGCGGACCAGGGTGTAAGCACGACGGTGTGGCTAAATATCTGGGGGACGATTTTTATTTCGAATATTGCTTTTAATCTGATTTTTGGTTATGTTGGTGATAAATTTGGTTGGAGAAACACTGTTACATGGTTTGGTGCAGTAGGCTGCGGTATCTTTACACTTATGTTGTTTTACATACCTCAAGCCTTTGCTGGAAATGTCTTCGTAGTAGGGGCTATAGGTATTCTTTGGGGAGCGTGCTTAGCTGGGTTTGTACCACTTTCTGCTCTTACTCCGACATTAGTTGGGGATGGCGATAAAGGAGCGGCTATGTCCATCTTGAACTTAGGAGCTGGATTATGCGTATTCGTAGGACCTGCATTAGTTGCTCTGTTCTATGATTTGGTAGATACACAGGGAATGATGTTGATTTTGGCAGGTTTATATTTTGGAGCCGCTATTTTAACCAGGTTCCTTAAAGTACCTGAAGAGCTATTGGAGAAAGAAGGAAAAACAGTGAAGGATGGGGCACAGTCTGTCATTTAAGGAAAGGAAGTAGATGGCTTCCAATTTGAAGCTGTCTACTCCTGCTATTTTCAAAGAGTAATTAATAACGAAAGTAAAAAGGGAGTGAAGTTTAATGAAGAAACTTATTAATGATCCTAGAAGAGTTGTGGAAGAAATGGTAGAGGGATATGTACATGCCCATCCTGATTACATAAAACAGCTGCCTGAAAATGAAAGGGCTTTAGTGACGGCACGTGATACAAAAGAGGGAAAGGTCGGAATTTTAATTGGCGGCGGATCCGGTCATGAGCCTGGTTTCTTAGGTTATGTGGGAGAAGGCATGGCAGATGGGGTCGCTGTTGGAAATATCTTTGCTTCTCCCTCCCCCGATCCAATCCTGGAAGTGACCAAGACTATAGATAAAGGGGCAGGAGTGGCTTATTTATACGGAAACTATGCTGGTGACGTTATGAATTTCGGAATGGCGGCAGAAATGGCTGATTTAGAGGAGGACATTGAAGTAGGCATGGCTTTAGCGTCTGATGATGTAGCTTCTGCACCGAAAGAAGAAAAAGAAAAGCGCCGCGGAATCGCGGGAGAATTCTTTATCTATAAAGCAGCAGGAGCAGCAGCAGATTTTGGTTATAATTTAGAGGAAGTAATTAGAGTGGCGAATAAAGCGAATGCCCAGACCCGTTCAATGGGTGTGGGGATCAGCCCATGCTATCTGCCTCAGACAGGAGAACCCAGCTTTGAGATCGGAGACGACGAAATGGAAATTGGTCTCGGACACCACGGGGAGCCTGGTATTGAGAAAGGTCAACTTGAGTCTGCAGATTCCGTGGCTGAGCGTCTTGTCGGTGATATTTTGAATGATATTGAAATTACTGAAGGTGATGACGTTGCCGTTCTAGTCAACGGGCTAGGTTCTACTCCAAGAATGGATTTATATATTATTTACCGCAAAGTTGAACAAATTTTAAAAGACAGAGGCATCCAAATCTATCGTTCCTATGTCGGTGATTATATCACCTCACTGGAAATGGGAGGGTGCTCCGTCACACTAATGAAGCTGGATGAAGAATTGAAGCAGACAATTAGCCACCCTGTGGACTGCCCGATGTTCGTTCAAAAATAAAGGAGGGTTTTAAAATGGAATTATCATCTTATGATTTAAAGAATTTTTTTAAAACCGTAGCTGATATGATGGAAGAGGAAAAAGATTACTTATGTGAACTGGACCGTAAAATAGGGGATGGCGATCACGGCGTGACGATGTCGATTGGCTGGCAGGCCGTTAATGAGATTTTGGACGCAGATTTAAAAGATGAAGAAGACTGCGGGAAAATCAGCGTGGCTGTTGGAAAAACTTTTTTGAGTGCAGTAGGCTCGTCGGTAGGTCCATTATATGCAACAGGTCTTATGAAAGGTGCTAAATCGGGAAAAAAGAAAAATGTTATGAATGAATTGGATTTAGTAGAGTATTGGGTTGCATTTGCGAGAGGGATAAAAGAAAGAGGTCAAGCCGAAGTAGGGGAAAAGACAATGGTAGACACTCTTGAACCTTTTGCGAACACACTCGAGGCGAAGTATGAAGAAACTCAAAAATTCTTTGAATCTTTTGAGCACGCTGTAAGAGATGCTGAAAAAGGTATGAAATCGACGAAAGATATTATCTCTAAAAAGGGACGTTCCAGCCGCTTAGGTGACCGTTCGATTGGCGCGCAGGATCCAGGTGCGACCTCTGCCTTTATGATCTTGTCTGCTTTTCAAAAGTTTGCAGAAAACAGGTCCACCCAGGTTAGTTAGCTGGAAACGGGTGGCAAGCAATAGAGTTAACTTATCATAAACGAGAATCAGATACTTGTTTCTGGTTCTTTTTTTTACAAAAAAATTAAAACGAAAATAAATAACAACAATAAACGAAAATAATCATTGATAAATGAAAATATATATAATAATATGAAAGTAGATAAGATTTAATGTTTTATTGAGAAGGGAGATAGAGTAATGAGGATCGGTATCGGAAGTGACCATAATGGATTTGAATTAAAAGAAGAAATAAAGCGTTTTATTGAGAAAGCATTTAACCATGAACTGGTGGATTATGGATGTCATTCGTGTGATTCAGTTGATTATCCTGACGTCGCATTTGATGTGTCAGAGGCTATAAGTGAGTCTAAATTAGACCGGGGGATATTGATTTGTGGAACCGGAATCGGAGTGGCCATCGCGGCTAATAAGTATCCAGGTATCCGTGCAGCCTTAGCGCATGATACGTATTCTGCAGAAAGAGCTCAATTGAGCAATAATGCTCAAGTGATTACGATGGGGTCACAAATTATAGGTCCAGAGGCTGCGAAGAAAGTGGTGGAAGCCTATCTTAGTTCTGTCTGGGCGGAAGGATCTAAACGCAAAGTCGATAAAATCATGAAGAAGGAAAAAGAGTTCTTCAGTGGAGGATTAGGCATCACGGCAGCCGGTAACCAGTGCCGTTAAAACCGAGGGGGTACGCTTAGATGCAACCATTATTACTGGATTTTTTAAAAGTGACTGAATCCGCAGCTATTGCTGCTATGCCGTGGGTGGGGAGCGGGAAGAAGATTGAAGCAGATGACGCTGCAACTAACGCTATGCGTAAGGAACTCAACACCATGCGGATGAAGGGAAGGATCGTAATTGGCGAAGGGGAAATTGATGAAGCGCCTATGCTGTACATTGGAGAGAACTTAGGCTCCGGTCAAGGTCCTGAGGTAGATATTGCTGTAGATCCAATTGAAGGAACGACTCCCACCGTAAATGGTCAAAGCAATGCGATTACAGTGATCGCAGCCGCTCCTAAAGGTAAACTTTTGCATGCACCGGATATGTACATGAAGAAGCTTGCGGTAGGTCCAAAGGCTAAAGGTGAAATTGATATTGATGCACCATTAAAAGAAAATCTGAGAGCTGTAGCGAAAGCAAATGGAAAAAGCGTACAGGAGCTAAACGTGCTCATCCAAAATCGTCCTCGTCATCAGGAGTATATTGACATTATCAGAAGTGAGGGAGCTAAAGTCCATTTATTCAACGATGGAGATATTATATATGCTATAGCCACCTGTATCGAGACTTTAGATGTTGACATGTTCCTTGGAATAGGAGGAGCACCCGAAGGAGTATTGGCAGCTGCCGCCTTGAAATGTCTGAACGGAGAGATGCAGGCGAAATTAATGCCTCGAAAAGATGAAGAAGTTCACCGTTGTATAGAAATGGGGATTCAGGATCCTCAACACTCCTTAAGTCATAGCGACCTAGTGAATTCAGATGATTGCATTTTTGCAGCAACCGGCATTACGGATAACCTTTTTCTAAAAGGAGTAAGGTTAAATAATGGCAGCCAGTTGACTCATTCTGTCCTGATTAACGGGAGAGAAAATCAATTGCGTTATGTAGAAAGTCAGTACCCCGTAGTAGAGATGGTTTAACATTCAGAATCACAAGAGGTGAATCAAATGCAGCAAACAAGTGTATCAAATGCCCAGCTTTCCATTAATACAATACGAACTCTTACGATCGATGCGGTAGAGAAAGCAAACTCGGGGCATCCAGGAATGCCGATGGGGACCGCGCCTATGGCGTATACCTTATGGACAGAATTTATGAATCACAATCCGGAAAATTCAGAATGGTTCAATCGAGACCGATTTATTTTATCAGCGGGCCATGGCTCTATGCTTTTGTACAGCCTGCTTCACTTATCAGGGTATAACTTAACCATTGACGATCTTAAAAGCTTCCGTCAGTGGGATTCAAAAACTCCAGGGCACCCTGAGTTTGGAGACACTCACGGTGTAGAGGCAACGACTGGTCCATTAGGTCAGGGAGTTTCTATGGCTGCCGGGATGGCAATGGCTGAAGCCCACCTTGCTGCTAAATATAATCGTGAGGGTTATCCTGTCGTTGATCACTATACTTATGCTATATGTGGTGACGGCGACCTTATGGAAGGAGTTTCTCAAGAATCCGCTTCACTCGCAGGCCATCTTGGTCTTGGAAAGCTAATAGTTCTCTATGATTCCAACGATATATCGCTCGATGGAGATTTGGATCGGTCGTTCAGTGAAAGTGTAGAAAAGCGCTATGAAGCTTATGGATGGCATGTCATTCGTGTAGAAGACGGGACAGATACAGACAGCCTTGCAAAAGCAATCAAACAAGGTAAACAAAATACAGAGCAGCCGACCATGATTGAAGTAAAAACGATTATAGGGTATGGCTCACCAAATAAGTCCGGCAAGGCAGACTCACACGGTGCGCCTCTTGGAGAAAAAGAGGCGGTGGCCGCTAAAGAATTCTACAAATGGGGATACAATGAACCGTTCCATGTTCCACAAGAGGTTTATCAAGATTTTAAGGATAAAGTTCAGTACAATGGAAGGCAACAAGAACAACTCTGGAATGAGTTGTATCAGCAATATCAAGAAGCTTACCCTGAGCTCGCAAGTGAATTAGAAACAGCAATGAACGGACTTCTGCCTGATGGATGGGAAAAAGAACTGCCGAAATACAAACCTGGTAAAGATCAAGTAGCAACTCGTGCCGCTTCAGGGGAAGTCATCAACGCATTATCTAAGAAAATCCCTTATTTTTTCGGAGGAAGTGCTGACCTTGCTGGTTCGAATAAAACGGCTGTCAAAGGAGAGGATGATTTCTCCCGTGAAAACTATGCTGGTCGGAACATCTGGTTTGGGGTCCGCGAATTTGCGATGGCTGCAGCGATGAATGGAATGGCTCTTCATGGCGGCTTAAGAACTTATGCAGGAACGTTCTTTGTTTTTAGTGATTATTTACGCCCTGCTCTCCGTCTATCAGCCATAATGAATCTTCCAGTCAATTATGTATTTACTCATGATTCTGTAGCAGTAGGTGAAGATGGACCTACACATGAGCCAGTAGAACAGCTCGCTTCTCTTCGCGCCATGCCGAATCTTTCTGTTATCCGGCCGGCAGATGGTAATGAAACAAGCGCGGCATGGAGAATAGCATTGGAATCCTATACCACACCTCATGCGCTTATCTTAACTCGTCAAGGGCTGCCAACTTTAGAAGGAACGTCAGAAAAGGCCTATGATGGGGTGAAACGCGGAGCTTATATTCTTAGCGATTCAGAAAAAAGCACACCGGATGGGATTTTACTGGCTACAGGTTCTGAGGTTCAGCTCGCGATCCGGGCAAAAGAAGAGTTGAAAGTATCGAAAGGCTGCGATCTGCGCGTCGTAAGTATTCCCTCTTTCGATCGATTTGAAGCTCAAAATGCCGACTATAAAGAAAAAGTGTTACCTTCAAACGTTAGAAAACGACTTGCCATTGAAATGGGTGCTTCTTTTGGCTGGGATAGGTACGTAGGACTTGATGGGTCAGTGATCGGTATTGATCAATTTGGTGCCTCGGCACCAGGTGAAACGGTCATGAAGGAATATGGATTCAGCCCCGAAAACATCGTCAAACTCGCTGAGAACTTTTTTAATTAAAACAAAAAGGCCCCCAGAGGCCTTTTTGTTTTGCGTTTTAAATTGAACTTATTGAATAGACTGCAGGTCATACATTACTTTTTTGTTAACGACGCCAAACTGTTCGTGTAATTCATTATAGATCTGAAAAAGTTTTTCATATTTTTTCGCATTTTCTTCCACGGGGTAGACTGTTTTTAAGAAAGGCTGCTTCATTTGTTCGATCGCCTCTTCCATCGTGGAAAAAGACCCTCCTGCCAGGGCACCGAGTATGGCAGCTCCTACCGCTGGAGCATATTCACTGCTTGATATATGGATCGGTTTCTGCAGAACATCGGCATAGATCTGCATCAACAAACTGTTTTTCTTGGGCAGACCTCCGCAAGCAAATATTTCATCTATGGTTAAACCATAATTTTCATAGGATTTCATAATCATTTTTGTACCATAAGCTGTTGCTTCCATGTAGGCCTTAAAAATATCTTCACATGCAGTGTGTAATGTCTCTCCTATGAGCAGCCCTCTTAGTTTAGTATCACTTAAAAGAGACCGGTTTCCATTGTGCCAGTCAAGAGCAAGTAACCCTGTCTCACCCACTTCCTTTGAAGCGGCTTTTCTTTCTAGGAGCTGGAAGATAGAAATGCCTTTTTCTTCTGCTTCACCCCAATAATCTAGGGGAGCCTGCCTGGTTGCATAGTCGAATAAGTCTCCTACTGCCGACTGGCCTGCTTCATAAGCATAAAGATTTGGAATGATAGCGTCCTTTACACTTCCTGAAATGCCCGGAATACTTTTCTGTTCCTTATGAAGCATGATGTGGCACGTAGAGGTTCCCATAACCATGGTTAATTGATTTGGTTTCTTTGATCCAATCCCCAACAGGGAAGCATGTGCGTCAATAATGGCAGGGGCAACAGGGATACCAGGAGGAAGGTCCACTTCACGAGCTATGTGTTCTGATAGAAATCCTGCCCTCTGTCCTATATTAATAAGCTCACCTTCTAATTTTTATCATAAGAAAGGGGAGCAGCCGTTTCTGCCTGGACTGTCCAACCTTCAAAGGAAGCGGCTAACACTCCACCCACCGTAAGAACAACGGTTAGCGCTGTAGTTGTAATTAATTTTCTGTGAATCATATGTAGTCTCCTTAATGTGTGCCCCGAACGTTTTAGGATGAAAATATTAATTAAATCAGCCTTCCGTGTTATTCAGTTCTTCAAGCATAGAAGCAAACGAGGCTTTAGCTCGCATAAAAGGTCTTGAATCTATATCCATCCAAAGGTGATCAGCGTTCTTTTGGAAATAAGCTTTCCCCAGGGGCATTTTCCGCATGGATCATAGCTTTGAAGTAGAGCGTTTTGCGATCTTTAACAAGACGAGCCATGTCACCTGCCAAATTGTATAAGTCGGGATGATAAGGATGAAGTTTATGCATCTCGTAAAGGAGTTTCGTTTTCTCAGGTGAAGGAGCATCCATCACATCGTATATTAGATCCGTTACTGTCGACCTTTCTTCCCTGGTCAATGTTTGGGAATAATCTCCCGGGTAAGTGTCTGCCTTTAGTAATTCATCCTTCAAATCTTCAAAATGTAAGGATTTACGTTCTTCCCACAGCTCTTCATTTTCACGCAGCAGTTCTTCATAACGAGCTTTCACAAATGAAGTCAACAGTGCGGCTACTTCATTCTCAATCGTTCTATACTTAGCAGACATCTGGGAGGACGACGTTTCATATTTCTCAGCGAGCGCTTTCTGGGTCGTGTTCGGTCCGGTGAACACCTGCCCGGCCAAATATTCGAGGGCTGCAGCATAGGCATTTGGCTTTTCTATTACGGGCATCCTGCTTTGACAGAACTCATCCCAGATTCGCATGATATTATGTAGGTCTTCATCGTAGCCCTCCTGTCTGCTTTTTAATAAATCAATTACGAGCTGTTCTTCTTCAGTCATTCGATCTCCGCCCCTTTTATAAATACTTATTGTGTTAGTGTAGCACACCGCGCTGACTATGAATTTAAATAACTTTAAAGATGAAAGCCTATGAAACGACAAATGGATAATACGAAGATTTTAATATAACTATTATATTTTGTGTTGCGCTTGTAATGAAAATATTTCCATTTTTCCGTAAGAGTAAAAGCTGTTAGATCAGACTGATTTGGTATTTTATTAATTGGAACTGCCCTAAATAATCTGAAAAGGGAGATTTTAATATCACATTCATGTTTGAAGATCATTTTCCCCTAGTGATTATCGTTTTACTCGGAATTTTTATCCTTTTATTAGGTATACAAAAGTATTTCATGATTGCAAACACATTATCCCTCATCCTGGCAGCTTATGGTGTCTTACTATTTTTTTACACAAAAGAAAATGTAACAGGATTTGGAGCTATGGCCTATGTGCCCTTAAGTATTGGGGCCATGATGGGCGGTTTGTTTTTATTGTTCGCTCTAATGCGGATCCAAAAAGAAAAGTGATGGTGTGTCTATTATTTAAAGGAGAGGGTCGTTTATACAGCACGGATGATAAGCGAAGATTAGAGTGAACCTGACCATTAAAAAGGAGGGAGAGGGCAGGATATGATCAGCGGTCCGTTTCTTGTATCTGTAATCCCAGGGGTAGTAGTAATGGTGCTAACGTTGTGGTTTAGAAAATTAAAACTTCCCTTGTTTGTAAGAAATTTACCAGGTATTCTAACTATTTTCACCGCATTTGTGCTAGGTTATATTGGTTTTGTGAACATCAGAGGTTTTGAGGGCGGAGCATACGGAATACTCGCTTTCTTCTTGGTTATGTTTTCAATCGTTTCTTTTATTATCGCAAATATTTCTTCACTGAGACAAAATTAGAGACTTTTTTTATCAGCTATTGTAAACCACGGTAATGGTATAATTAAGTTGAGTATTTAGTTGAGAAAAGGCATGGGAATTCTTATCGAAGGAGGGAGAAGCATGGAAGCTTTTTCGAAATATTTAGCAGGAATTGATAACCCGGATCACCGCGAACGAGCGGAGGAAGTTTTGTCATGGGTGGCTCATAAGTTCCCAGACTTGGAACCGCAAATCAAATGGAATACGCCGATGTTTACCGATCACGGCACATTTATCATCGGCATTGACCATGCGAAGCATCATATGAGCTTTGCCCCCGAAGAAGTCGCTATGAAGCACTTTGCTGATGACATTGCCCAATCCGGCTACAGCGCGACTAAAGGATTATTTCGAATCCGGTGGAATGAGCCGGTTAATTATGAACTTCTTGAAAAAATAATTGAATTTAATATTCAGGATAAAGCAGAATATACGAAATTTTGGCGGGAATAATTTGAGATAGGCAATTCGTTACAAGGAAAGGAGTGTTCCCATAATATGAATACTAAGGTGGACGAATATTTAGATAAAGCCGAAAAGTGGCAGAATGAATTTAAGAAAATGAGAGAGATCGCTCTTGAGTGCGAGCTGAACGAAGAACTTAAATGGAATCACCCCTGCTACACAATTAATGGAAAAAATATCGTTTTAATACATGGGTTTAAAGATTATTGTGCTTTTCTTTTTCATAAAGGGGCTCTGCTGAAGGACAGCCATGGAATTCTTGTTCAGCAAACAGAAAACGTTCAGTCGGCACGTCAGATACGATTCACCAATGTAGAAGAAATCGTTCGGCTGGAATCTGTACTGAGGGCTTACATTCTTGAAGCAGTTGAAGTTGAAAAAGCTGGCCTGAAAGTGGAAAAGGAGACAGAACTCGTCATTCCGGAAGAGCTTCACAATAAATTCGATGAAATCCCAGATTTAAAAGCTGCTTTTGAAGATTTGACCCCGGGGCGGCAAAGAGCTTATGTTCTATATTTTACTAAAGCAAAGCAATCCAAAACACGTGAGTCACGTGTGGAAAAATATGTGCCGCACATTCTCGAAGGCAAAGGATTAAATGATAGATAGTTGAAAAATATGGAGGCTGAACATGACAAACGTGTACTTCGGTAGGACGATGTCGCTAGATGGATTTGTCAATGACCAACATAGAAAAGCACCTCCAAATGCCCGCCATAATTGAACCACTGGTTGACCTTCATTCACTGAATTACTTCATGAGTTAAATGCAGAGTGCGCCACCCTGAAATTTATCATATTTGGCTGTTATGTAGAAGGAAACATTTGTTTCAGCGATAGACTTCTTTAATAGATAAAGTGAAAAAATAAAATAATTAGGAGGCATACTTATGACTCAAACAAGTCAGAAGATCGTCCCGCACTTATGGTATGACAAGGAGGCAATTGAAGCATCAGATTTCTATGCATCCATTTTTCCTCAGTCACGAATTACCAATGTGAGCACAATCAATGACACGCCGTCAGGCAATGTTGATGCAGTCTCTTTAGATTTATGGGAGCAGAAGTTCATGGCCATCAGTGCAGGACCATTTTTCAACTTCAATCCCTCTTTATCTTTCATGGTGAATTTTGATCCATCCCGCGAAAAGGACGCCGAGGAAAAAATAAATCAGGTTTGGGACAAATTATCCGAAGGCGGTACCGTGTTAATGCCATTTAATAAGTACCCGTTTAGTGAGAGGTATGGCTGGATTCAAGATAAGTATGGTTTGTCATGGCAAGTGATTCTCACCGATCCAGAAGGTGAGGAAAGGCCGGCGGTCATGCCTTCGCTGATGTTTACAGGTGAACAGTGTGGCAATGCAGAAGAGGCGGTTGATTTTTATTTATCTGTATTTAAGAATTCAAGGCAGGGGCATGTGGCGCGTTACCCTGAAGGTATGGAGCCTGACAAGGAAGGTACTGTGATGTTTTCAGATTTTATGATTGGTCATCAGTGGTTTACGGCTATGGACAGTGCGCAGGCTCATAACTTCAGTTTCAATGAGTCCGTCTCGTTTATGGTATATTGCGACAGCCAGGAAGAGATTGATTATTACTGGGATAAACTATCCGCGGTTACTGAAGCTGAGCAATGCGGCTGGATCAAAGATAAGTACGGGGTTTCCTGGCAGATCGTGCCAAGCGAAATGGAAGAGATGAGAAGTAATGGCACTCCAGCACAAATTGATCGGGTTAATCAAGCAAGTCTCACTATGAAGAAACTTAATCTTGCAGAGTTACAGAAAGCCTATAAGGGATAACGAGTATACTTAGTCGAAGTGATAAGAAAATGTAGTTAATTTGAGGCGGATCCGTAATAAAGGGTTTGGCTCTTTTTTTATGCAGGAAGGTTTTTATCACAGCTTTATTTACTTGCAGGGATGGAAAATTATACGCTCTATTGTATAATTTTTCTATTTCAGAGTTAAGATAAAGGCGACTAATCTGGAGGAGGTTTTTCATTTTGGCTGCTAACAAAGACAGAAATGCTTCAAACGGGCAGGACAGGGAACGTGAGACACTGACCACTCGCCAGGGCCGCCCTGTAACGGATAATCAAAACATTCGTACCATTGGGAACCGCGGGACGGCGACACTTGAGAATTACCATTTTATCGAAAAGATTTCCCATTTTGACCGGGAAGAGGTGCCTGAGCGTGTCGTACATGCGCGGGGGTCTGGTGCGTTTGGATTTTTTAAAACGTATGGAAAAGTCGGGGATGAGCCGGTAGAGAAATACACACGGGCAAAAGTGTTCTCAGGTGCAGGTAAGAAAACACCGTTAATGGTTCGTTTCTCCACTGTAGCAGGAGCGAAAGATGCCCCGGAAACCGACCGTGACCCCCGTGGCTTTGCGGTGAAGATGTATACGGAAGACGGCAACTGGGATTTAGTCGGAAACAATTTGAAGATCTTCTTTATTCGTGATGCGATGAAGTTTCCTGATATGATTCACGCGTTTAAAGCGGATCCGGCTTCGAATGTGAAGAATCCTGAGCGGATGTTTGACTTCGTTTCCCGAACCCCTGAGGCGACCCATATGATTACCTTTCTGTTCTCACCGTGGGGGATACCAGCCACTTATCGCCATATGCAGGGCTCCGGAGTGAATACGTATAAATGGGTGAATGATAAAGGCGAGGCGGTTCTCGTTAAATACCACTGGGAGCCGAAGCAGGGAATACGGAACTTAACTCAGGAAGAGGCTGACATGGTTCAGGCTAAAAACGTAAGTCACGCGACGCAGGATTTATATGAATCGATCGAGCGCGGAGAGTATCCAGAGTGGGAGCTGTTTGTACAAGTCATGGAGGATGGGTATCATCCCGAACTGGATTTTGACCCGCTTGATGATACCAAACTCTGGCCGGAGAAGAAGTTCCCATGGAAGCCGGTCGGCCGTATGGTACTTGACCGCAACCCAGAAGATTTTCATGCGGAAATTGAACAGGCCGCATTCGGTACGGGGGTTCTCGTTGATGGCATGGACTTCTCCGATGATAAAATGCTTCAGGGACGAACGTTCTCATACTCCGATACACAGCGCTACCGCGTAGGAGCGAACTATTTGAAACTACCTGTTAACGCTCCTAAGACAGGGATTCGGACCAATCAGCAGCGCGGTCAAATGGATACACGCGACCCAAGAGAGTCTGGAGACAATCCGCATATTAATTATGAGCCTTCCATGAAGGGCGGTTTCCAGGAAGCAGATGGGGCAAAAACTCCCCCGCATGAGCCTGCGTACAATGCAGCGGCCATGAGTGCACCTATTGACCGGCCAAACAACTACGGCCAGGCGGGTCATACGTATCGCAGCTTTGAGGAATGGGAACGTGATGAATTAATCAGCAACCTCTCAAACGCTCTGGCGATTTGTGATGAGCGTATTCAAACGGCAATGATCGAGCACTTCACTCAAGCGGATGAAGAATATGGACGCCGGGTGAAGGAAGGGATTGAAGCTAAAATGAAAGAGATGCAGGAAATGGATGAGGGCAGTACAGTTCCCGGCCGTGAACCAGGTGATAAGTCTAAGTATGGCCAAGGATCTTTTGCTCAGCATGAAGCCGCTGAAGAAGCTGTGAAGAAAAGCCACGAAGCTGATCCTTATTAATATTTAAAGAAGTACTCAAAAGGACTGTCCAGTTCACTAAGGGCAGTCCTTTTTATTATGGAGCCCTCCCTTAGAATTAGTTACTTCTGCAGGGTACGGCTTATTCGCTAGTTCAATCGAACAACTTTTTTGACATTACTATTAATTCTCGTTACTCTACAGATGTAATCCCGACTAATTTTATAAGGAAAAGGGTGTTTTAGATGGAAACAACAAGAGTTCAACCTATAGATGAAGTGAAAGACCCCGTACAGCGAAAAGACGCCGACTTAAACAACCCTCAAATGCCGCTGATTGTTGGCGGTCTCGTAGTTGGGGCCGTTTTAATGATATATCTAATGGTTACGCAAAATATAGTGCAGTCTTTACTGCTCGTTATTGGTTTATTGCTTGGCTACACATTGTTTCATGCTCGATTTGGTTTTACTTCTGCATTCCGCAGGATGATGTCTGTGGGTAACGGTCAGGCATTGCGATCGCATATGGTCATGCTGGCTGTTGCCGTGACTTTATTTGCGCCGATCCTGGCATTTGGTTATTCCTTCTTCGGAGGGGAAGTAGCTGGATATGTTTCACCCGTAGGAATTAGTCTTCTCGTCGGAGCATTTATGTTTGGTATCGGAATGCAGCTTGGAGGAGGATGTGCTTCCGGTACGCTTTACGCCGTAGGAGGCGGCCGTTCTGTAATGCTTGTTACGTTGCTGTTCTTTATTATAGGCTCCACAATTGGCGCAGCTCAATTACCGTTTTGGACAGAAGACCTTCCTGCTTTCGAACCTGTATCTCTTGCAACCTCCACAGGTTTAGGATATGGGGGAGCCTGGCTGCTCTCCATTGCTTTGTTTGGTGTCATTGCATGGATAACCCTGGTCGTAGAAAAAAAGAAAAAAGCACCAAAAATGGCTCCGGTTCCATCAACGAGTGGGTGGAAAAGAATTTTCCGCGGTTCATGGCCACTATTCGCAGCAGCGATTGTGCTCGCTGTTCTTAATGCTTTAACTTTAATGACGCGGGGCGAACCATGGGGTATTACTTCAGCTTTCGCCCTATGGGGATCGAAAGTCGCCCAGTTCTTAGGCTTTGACGTTGCCAGCTGGGGATACTGGCAGGGAGAGAATGCTGCTGTATTGGATGCGTCCATTTTTGCTGACTCTACCACAGTATTAAACTTGGGCGTTATCCTAGGAGCTTTCTTGGCGTCAGCTGCCGGCGGCCTCTTTAAGTTTTCCAGGTTAAATGGAAAAAATGTAGCAGCTTCTGTGATCGGTGGCTTGTTCATGGGTTATGGAGCCCGTCTTGCATTCGGCTGTAATATCGGCGCCTACTTTGGCGGGATTGCATCCTTCAGCCTGCATGGCTACATTTGGGGAGTTCTGGCATTAGGCGGGACCTTCCTCGCACTTTATTTACGACCGTTGTTTGGTTTATCTGTTCCGAAATCAAAAGATACGTTCTGTTAAGAAGCTGGGACAAAACTGAATAAATCATAAAATAAT
Source organism: Halobacillus sp. A5 (assembly GCF_024189315.1). Taxonomy (GTDB): domain Bacteria; phylum Bacillota; class Bacilli; order Bacillales; family Halobacillaceae; genus Halobacillus_A. The sequence goes on from NZ_JAIZEO010000003.1 coordinate 205,668, forward strand.
CCGAACTGATATTGTAGAAATCAGTTCGGATTATTTATGTTAAAGAGAATTCACTCCATCGCTCCGGCAAAAATGCTTCGCTTTCAGTGGACAAGGCCTCAGTTTCCTCAGAAAGCAAAGAGCGCTTTCCTGCGGGATCTTCGGCTCGCGCTCTTCCCACAGTAGTCTGCGCATTTTGACTACGCTAATAATTGCGTTTATACCAATGTTCTTTTTTTGACATCACTGCTTTACTTATGATCCAGTCCCTTTTTCTATTATTGAACCATCCTATGTTTTATGGGGATGTAGATATCAATCTGCTTGTTCTCAGATCCATAACATCTTTCATCATATAGCTCGAAATCCACGATTCCTCGATGTTCATAACCCGATTGGGGAAACCATTCTGTGAAAATATAGCTCCATGCAGCTTGAATGGAAGAGGCAAAGGCTTCCTCTTCAGCCTTGGGTGTAGTGAATACCGCATATTCAAGTTCTGGGAAGCGTCTGTACATTAATCCTTCCGGTACTTTAGTGCCTTCTTCCACTTCCATTCCAATGATGTAAACGAACTTGCCTGTGTCGGGAGAAAAGTCAGTACAGATACCGAGTTCTTCATTTTTGTGCAGGGGCTTTGGAATACTGCTGCCTAATTGATTTTGGAGGTACTGCTTCCAAAACTGCGGGATGTCTTTATTATTCTGTCCATCCTTATTCTTCGTTTTCAGTCCGTACCCAATGATTTGAAATGCCGGTTTTGTGACAAATTTCGGTTCCATTGTTTGCCCTCCTGATATTAGTATTGTATTGAGGCAGGCTTTACCGCGCAAGGGTCCGCATATTCGGGATGCGCTGCGGTACTGTTTAGGTGAAACACCATAACACTTCTTGAATGCCCGGTTGAACGATTCATGGTAGTGAAATCCGACATCGAGTGCAATATCAATCACTTTTTCCTCCGAGTAAAAAAGACGCTCTGCTGCTGAAGTCAGCCTTCTTTTCCGGACATAATCCATTACCGGTTCTCCAACCATGGCTTGAAAGACCCGATGAAAATGAAATGGAGAAAAGCAGGACGCTTCAGCTAATTCTTCCAATTTCAGCTGTTCCTGCATGTTCTCTTCAATGTAATCGAGCGCTCGTTGTATACTATCCGAATAGTCCATACTGTTTTCACCTGCCTTACATTTACGATAGCAGCAAACCTTTAGTTGTACTTAACACTTTTTGCTATCTTCATTTTACTTTAAAAAAGTTCAGCACTGTTAATTTCTCAAGAGAGTAAAGTCAGGCAAAATGACCGGGATTGAAAATGAACATACTAAAAAGGTGTATTGGCCGCTTAGTTTGCGGCCCTTTTATTAAAATTTAATATTGGTATAGACAACTATATATCTAAATGGTACATTAATGTTATGAAACGTTTTCATATAAAAAAGACTACAAGAGGAGATTTGTCATCATGTTGAATTTCTTACAACGTATCGGGAAATCATTAATGTTCCCGATTGCAACTTTGCCGGCCGCTGCGCTGCTCGTGCGCCTTGGCATGGATGATATGCTCGATATCCCGTTTGTAACAGCTGCGGGTAATGGGATCTTAGAGAATCTGTCGTTGATTTTTGCAATCGGGATAGCGATGGGATTTGCGAAGGATGGAAGCGGGGCCGCTGCTCTGGCAGGCGCAGTTGGTGTGCTCGTTCTTGAAGGTGGAATTAAGGGGATCAATGATGAAATCGATATGGGCGTATTTGCCGGTATTATTGCTGGTGTGATTGCCGGGATGCTCTATAACCGATATAACGATGTGAAGTTCCCAGAATTTCTATCCTTCTTTGGAGGAAAAAGGTTTGTACCAATTATTACATCTCTCGTTATGGTAATGCTTTCGTTTGCTTTTGGTTATTTATGGGTGTATCCGCAGTATATGCTGGATTCTACAGCCAACTGGATATTAAATTCCGGAGAAATTGGTGTTGGCGTATATGGGGTATTGAACCGTTTATTCATTCCGGTCGGGCTGCACCATGTGATGAACGCGGTTATCTGGTTTGACTTTGGAACATTTACGACAGGAAGCGGTGATACTGTCCGCGGTGAAATTAATCGTTTCTTAAACGGAGACCCTGAAGCCGGGTACTTCTTAGCCGGGTTCTTCCCGATTATGATGTTCGGTCTGCCGGCTGCTTGTTTAGCAATGTATGCGGCAGCGAAAAAGCACCGTAAAGCTGCAGTGGGCGGGATGTTTTTAAGTATAGGTTTAACGTCGTTTCTAACAGGAGTAACCGAACCGATCGAGTTCTCCTTTATGTTCTTGTCTCCGTTGCTGTATTTTGTCCACGCATTACTGACCGGTGCAGCGATGGTCGTAACGTTTATGCTTGATATTCGTCATGGGTTTGGCTTCTCCGCTGGTTTAATTGACTTTTCTTTAAACTATGGAATTGCCCAGAATCCTCTGCTGCTTATTGTGGTAGGTCTCGTGTTTGCAGCGATCTATTTCGTTGTATTCTACTTCCTTATCATCAAGCTCAATTTAAAAACGCCGGGCCGTGAAGATGAGGATGACGATTTCGTAGAAGAAACCCAGGAAGTCGGGCAGCCGGGCGGGAAGACTGACGATCAAGATGTAAAAGCGTACCGCTACCTTGAAGCGCTGGGCGGAACCGCTAATATTCAATCGCTCGATTACTGTACGACACGTCTTCGTCTGCAGATGGCTGACCGTGGTCAGGTCGATGAGAAAGCACTCAAAGCCTATGGTGCCCGTGGTGTAATGAAGGTTGGAAAGCAGAACCTTCAGGTCATAGTCGGAACGTCGGTTGAGTTTTTGGCTGAAGCGATGAGAAAGCGGATGGAGACTGGAAATGAGCCGCTTCATGCTGAACAGGAAACAAAGGAAAATAACGTCTCCCAGCCTCATCGTTTTGTGAAAGAAGATGATTTTATTCTCCCGATTAACGGAAAGGTGATGAAGCTTGAAGAAGTACCGGACGAAGTATTCGCCCAGGGCATGATGGGTCCAGGGTTTTCCGTTGAACCGACGGGGAATACATTCCGCTCTCCTGTAAACGGCAAAGTGATACAGGTATTCCCTACAAAGCACGCGATTGGGCTTGAGATGGACAATGGCCTTGAGATTCTTATTCACGTAGGGCTCGATACTGTGAAGCTCAATGGGGAAGGATTTGAAACCTTAGTAGAGTCTGGTCAGTCTATTCAACAAGGAGACCCTTTACTGCGTGTCGATGTTGATTTTGTGAAAAAGAATGCCCCTTCTATTGTGACACCGATTATTTTTACCAATACTGAGGACGAGACCGTTACCCTTCATATAGAGGGTGAGCAGTCTGAAGGTCAGACTGGAGTAATCACGATTCAATAATAAGCAGGGGGGAGACTGGTGCTTCTCCCTGCATTGATAATAAGGAGTGAGACGATGGCAGGAAGCATTGAATGGAAGAATGTAACATTAGTCACCCCGGCAGAAACGATTGACTCGGGGTTTCTGAAAGTGAAGGATGGTAAGATTACGGCCATCTCCCGGCAGTCAATTGGCGGGGCTGATGTCACTATTGATGGAAAAGGAAAGCGCTGGAGCCTTGTTCCAGGGTTTATTGATGTTCACATCCACGGCGCAGATGGTCATGACGTCATGGATGCCAGTAGAGAAGCGTTACGAGGAATGGCGGCTGTGCTGCCTGCGGAAGGAACGACGAGTTTCCTTGCCACCACCATGACTCAGGCAAAAGAAGCGATCTCTAAAGCCGTGAAAAATGTCGGGGAGTTCATGAAGAATGATCAGGCAGAAGGTCAGGCTGAAATATTAGGGATTCATTTAGAAGGACCTTTTATTTCAAAAAATAAAGCAGGCGCACAGCCTGTTGATCACATTACCCTTCCTTCAATCGAGCTTTTTGATCAATGGAATGAGCAGTGCGGCGACCACATTCGTCTCGTGACACTGGCTCCGGAAGTTGATGGAGCCGCGGATTTTATAACCCATATTAGTCAAAAAGGCATCGTAGCATCGATCGGTCACAGTGATGCCACGTTTACACAGGTAACTCAAGCGGTAGATGCCGGGGCACGTCACGTCACGCATCTGTACAATCAAATGAGCGGGATGCACCACCGCGAACCCGGCGTCGTCGGGGCTGCTTTGTTGAATGACAAACTGATGGTCGAAATGATTGTCGATCACGTGCATGCGCGTCCGGAAGCAGTGCAGCTTGCCTATCACCATACGCATGCGGAGAGGACTATTTTAATAACGGATGCGATGAGAGCAAAGTGTCTTCCTGAAGGGGCTTATGACCTGGGGGGCCAGCAGGTGGATGTCAAAGGGAAGGAAGCGCGGCTTGCGGACGGGACATTAGCCGGCAGTATTTTAACCCTGGAAGAAGCTGCAGGTCACATGAAGCAGAATGCAGATGTTACGCTTGAGGACCTCGTACGGATTACATCGACGAACGCCGCAAAGCAGCTCGGTGTTGACGACCGCAAAGGAAGTCTTGTGGAAGGCAGGGACGCAGATTTAGTTTTGTTAGATGAAGACTGGCGCGTCATTATGACCGTCTGCCGGGGTGTTGCAGCGTACGACAGCAGGGAGGATCTAGAATGAACATCATCATCACGAAAGACTACCAGGAATTAAGTGAGAAAGCGTGTGAGCTCATCGAACAACAGGTCAGTAAGAAGCCGGACTCTGTTCTCGGTTTAGCAACCGGAGGATCTCCGCTTGGTACGTATCAGGAAATGATTAAAGGGTTCAGCAGCCGGGGAGTGAACTATGAGAAGGTAAGAACACTCAACCTGGATGAATATATCGGATTGGACAAAAACGATTCACAAAGCTATCATTTTTTTATGAAGAGTCATTTATTCGACTACATCAATGTGAATGCTGACAACACCTATATTCCGAATGGCAAAGCGCCGGACCTTGATACAGAATGCGAATTATACGAAAAGCTGATTGAAGATATCGGACCGCCTGATCTGCAGCTGCTTGGGGTAGGGCAGAACGGCCACATCGGGTTTAACGAACCAGGCACGTCATTTGAGAGCGAAACGCATATTATCGATTTAGAAGAGTCCACACGCCAGGCGAATGCACGTTTTTTTGATTCGCTTGAGGATGTACCAAAGCAGGCCGTTACGATGGGCATCCGCTCCATTCTAAAAAGCAAAAGGATCGTTGTGATTGCTTCCGGCGAACGTAAAGCAGAAGCAATCCGGCAGATGCTGAAGGAGGAACCGAATGAAAATATGCCGGCCTCCGCCTTGAAGCATCATAAACATGTTACGCTGATTGTAGATGAAAAAGCTTACAAAAAAGCAGGTCATGGAGAGGAGACCCAATAAACTATGGTTGATAAGAAGTCACCACTCCCGATGTATTATCAGATTGAAGAGGATCTTAAACAGCGCATTGCCAATCAGGAATACAAGACATCCGACATGATCCCCTCCGAACGAGAGCTGTCAGAAGCCTTTAAGGTGAGCCGTATGACAGTCCGACAGGCGATTACGAATCTGGTGAACGAAGGAGTCTTATATCGTGAAAAAGGCAGAGGAACCTTTGTAGCTGAAGAGAAAATTGAACAGCCGCTGCAGGGGCTGACCAGTTTTACCGAAGATATGAAAGCGCGTGGTATGGAGGCAAGCAGCAGGCTGCTGACCTTTGAAGTCATGCGCGCGCCTTCTGACATTTCCCGTAAGCTCGAGATTGGGGAAGAAGCGGCTGTTTACAAAATCCAGCGTATCCGCTACGCCGACCAAAAGCCGATGGCTGTGGAAACTAATTTTTTATCGGTCGACATGTTCCCGGATTTAAGTGAGGAGACTGTGCTCGGCTCATTGTACAGCTACGTTGAAAAAATGAAAAAACAGACGATCGGTAAAGCCCATCAAATGATTGAAGCAACCACTGCGGATCAAAGCCTGGCGGACCTGCTGGATATTCCAGTCGACTCCGCCATTTTATCAATTGAACGTCACAGCTCTCTCTCAGACGGCACACCGTTTGAAGTCGTTAAATCGTCTTACCGTGCCGACCGCTATAAATTTATCAGCGATATTTACCGCACGTAAGGAGGTGGTTAGCGTGTCTTATTTATCAAAGGCTGCCGATCTGCTCCGGCAGTTAGAGCATTCCGGGGATCGCCGCGGTATCAGTACCGTCATTGCCGAAAAGCTTAAAGCCGGCGGCATCATTCATTTATTCGGCTGCGGCCACTCAAGTCTGCTTGCTCAGGAGCCTTATTACCGCGCGGGCGGTCTTGTACCCGTCCGTCCGCTTGTCATTGAACCCCTCTTGTTGAGCCAGGGTGCCGTGCAGTCAAGCATTGCTGAAAAAACGAACGGGTTCGTCCACGATTACTTAGCAGGTGAAGATATACGTGAAGACGATGTACTTATTGTCATTTCCACATCCGGACGTAACCCGGCACCGGTTGACGCAGCGCTGTTTGGTCAGGAGCAGGGAACTTACACGATTGGACTGTTGTCGATGGAGTATTCCAATGGCCAGCCTTCCCGGCACAATTCAGGTAAAAGACTGGAAGACGTAGTCGAGGCCGTCATTGATACGCAGGTGCCGGTAGGCGATGCGGTTTTAAATGAGGAAGGGATCGCTCAGTTTTTTGCCCCGCTTTCTTCAGTGGCTGGCACAGCCCTGCTTCAGGATCTGCTGGCGAAAACGATTGTGAGTCTTAAAGATATGGGGGAAGAACCGCCGATTTTTATGAGCGGAAACCTCGATGGAGTGGAGGAGCATAATCGCAGGTTAGTGGAACGGTATAAGGATCGAATTGAATTTTAGTTTATATGACGGGCACCACACATTCCAGCAAAGACTAATGTGTGGTGCTATTTTAATTTCTTCTGGGAGTTTTATGTATAAAGCACTGTTTCAGCAGAACGATGGCTGATTTCAGTAAAAATTCCGTTAGATTCTTTCATTTGTATGAAACGTTTTCAAGCATGCTACAATAGAAGCAAAGAGATGGGGAAAGGGCGGGAAAGATGTTCGAATTATTTCTCCCAATGCTGGAGCGCCTTGGTATTATTGTAACCGTTGCTTTCATTATTACAAGATTTCGATTCTTTCGGGAGCTGATCGACCGTAAGGCCTTAAATCCTGGACAGCAGGTTATGGCGATCGGGTTCTTCGGGGTGTTCGGAATGATTGGTACGTATACAGGAATTACATATGACCCAAGCTCTGTCGATTTTGGAAGATGGGCGATGGACTTAGGAGAGTCAGAAGCAATTGCTAATTCAAGAGTCATTGGAATTGTAGCTGCTGGACTTTTCGGCGGTTACCGGATCGGTATCGGTGCCGGCTTGATCGCAGGCATCCACCGCTTTTCGCTCGGAGGCTTCACGGGATTTGCCTGTGGAGTTTCTGCAGTTGTTGCCGGTGTACTCGCTGGTTTTTTTCATAAAAAGGATAAGCCGCTGAAGCTTAAGACAGCCCTATTGATCGGCGGACTTGCCGAGACTGTGCAGATGGGGATTATTTTAGTTGTATCCAAGCCGTTCCCGCGTGCATGGGAGCTTGTCCAGGATATCGGTCTGCCGATGATTATCGCGAACGGAGTGGGATCTGCCCTCTTTTTACTGATTATAAGGAATGTCCTCAACGAAGAAGAAAAAGCAGGGGCACTGCAGGCACAGAAAGCTTTAAAGCTGGCAGAATCGACGGTCGCTTATTTAAGAAAAGGATTAACGAAGGATTCGGCTCAAAAAGCCTGCCAGATCATTTATGAGAAAGTGGATGTAAGTGCGATTTCGATGACCGATCAAGAAAAAATTCTTGCCCATGTCGGCCAGGCAGATGAACACCACCAATCTGGAGAAAATATTCAGACGCATGCTACGAAGGAAGTCATCCAGCAGGGGACAATGATTGTGGCAAGCCACAACGATATTAATTGCAGCCACCCGGACTGTCCGCTTGGAGCCGCTGTAATCGCTCCATTAAAAAAAAGACAGGAAGTTGTCGGCACCCTTAAGTTCTATGTACGTTCAGAAAAAGAGATTTCCAATGTTCTTCTTGAGCTGATTCAGGGACTGAGTTCCCTGCTTGGGCAGCAGCTGGAAATTGCAGAAGCAGAGAAAGCGCAGGAACTGGCAAGAGAAGCGGAAGTTAAAGCACTGCAAGCTCAAGTCAATCCACACTTCTTATTTAATTCCTTGAACGTAATTGTCTCCTTGACCCGTACAGAGCCGGACCGGGCCCGCTCGCTGCTGATTGCGTTGTCTAAATTTTTCAGGCAGAACCTTGGAGCCACAACGAAGACGTGGACTTCGCTTCATGAAGAATTAAAGCATGTTAAAGCTTACTTGATCATTGAAGAAACACGTTTTGTCGACAAATTAAGAATAAATTACGAGATCGATGATTCCGCTCTTTCTGTAAAAATTGCGCCCCTTACTTTACAGCCGATAGTCGAAAATTGTATTAAACATGGGGTTAAAGATAAGGAAGAAAATTGTGAAATCACGATACAAGTTCGCGACCTTGGCGATATGGTGCGGATTGCTGTCATCGATAATGGCAGCGGCATCACAGCTGAGCGCTTAGCTTCTCTTGGGGAAAAGGAAGTACACTCTGAACAAGGTACAGGCCTGGGTCTTGTAAACGTAAATAAACGATTAGAGCATATGCATGGAGAGAAATCCAAACTCCAAATTGAAAGTAAACTCGGAGATGGAACGACCATTTCATTTGTTATTCCGCATAAAGGAAAGGAGGTATCCGCGTGATGGGATCGATACAGGCACTGATTGTCGATGATGAACGCTTCAGCAGAGAAGAATTAATCTATTTGCTCCAGTCGTATGATTCGATCCTCATTGCAGGCGAAGCGGATTCCGGGGAAAAAGCGATTATGAAAGCCATCCAGCTGCAGCCAGATGTAATCTTTTTAGATGTGGAAATGCCGAAAATGAACGGGATGGAGGTTGCTAAATCTGTTCAGGAATTGAGAAAAGTGCCTGCCATCGTTTTTACCACTGCCTATCCAGATTTCGCTGTGGAAGCTTTTCGTCATGAAGCGGTCGATTATTTGTTGAAACCGTTTGATGAAGAACAGCTGGGAGATGCTATCGCCCGCCTGGAGAAGAAGCTGCAGCCTGTTGAAACCACAGTCTCTCGACCCTCTAAATTGGCCGTTGAAGGGGACGATGAGATTCATTACCTTAGTCCTGCGGATATCTTGTATGTGTATAGGGAAGACCGGCTCACGAAAATCGTAGGCAAAGATCATGTGTACGAATCGAAGTGGACATTAAAACAAGTGGAAGAGCGTCTGAAAGGATTTTCTTTTTTCCGTATTCATAAGAGCTATCTCGTAAACCTCCAGTATGTAGACCGTTTGACCCCGTGGTTTAACGGAGCTTATCAGCTGGAGCTTAAAGGCCGAAACGAAAAGCTTTCGGTCAGCCGTAATTATGTCAAAGGGTTACGTAAACAGCTTGAATTGTAAAAAGCCGCCCTTTTTTGAGGGCGGTTTTTCTGCATGTTAGTTTATAAATTCGACATGTTAGACAAAACTCCTCATTTGTAAGCGCTATTTTGTTACATTCGTTGTAAGCGGTTACAAAGAATCGAGGGAGGAAGCTGTTGTGATTACGTTTCTTGTGAGTATTGCACTATTAATTATTGGTTATTTTACGTATGGTAAATACGTTGAGAAAACGTTCGGAGTGAATACAGATCGTCAGACTCCGGCTTATACGCACGGTGACGGTGTCGATTATCTGCCGATGGGGGAAAAGAAAAATGCTTTAATTCAGTTATTAAATATAGCCGGCGTTGGTCCGATTTTTGGTCCGATACTTGGAGCTTTATATGGACCAGTAGCCTTTCTCTGGATTGTATTTGGCTGTATTTTCGCCGGGGCGGTCCATGATTATCTAACGGGTATGATTTCCATCCGCAATCGCGGCGCCCACCTGCCAGAGCTTGCCGGCAAGTTTTTAGGAAAAGTAATGAAGCACGTCGTAAACGCCTTTGCGATTTTACTGCTAGTGCTGGTAGGAACAGTTTTTGTTACGGCGCCTGCCGACCTGCTGCATAACATGACAAGCAGCTGGCTGAGCCTGCCGATTATTATCGGAGCCATCTTTGTTTATTATATGCTGGCTACGATGCTTCCGATTGATAAAATCATCGGTCGGTTTTACCCGATTTTTGGAGCACTGCTTTTAATCAGTGCCATTGGTGTGGGAGCTTCCCTTGTTATTACAGGAGCGCCTGTTCCGGAGCTTACCTTAACAAACATGCACCCGGATAATGCACCGATTTTTCCACTATTATTCTTAACGATTTCCTGTGGTGCGCTGTCTGGTTTCCACGCGACGCAGACACCGATTATCTCAAGAACTACTCAGACGGAAAAACAAGGACGCCGTATTTTCTACGGTATGATGATTGCCGAAGGAATTATCGCAATGATCTGGGCAGCAGCAGCCATGAGTGTATTCAATGGTTCTGCCGGCCTTAATGAAGTGCTTGCCAATGGTGGCCCTGCCGGTGTTGTCAGCGAAGTTTCCATTGCTATGCTCGGAGCAGTTGGAGGAACACTTGCTGTTCTTGGGGTCATTGTACTGCCGATTACTTCAGGTGATACAGCGTTCAGAAGTGCCCGTATGATCATTGCCGATTATATCAAGGTTTCACAAAAGAAAATCGCGAGCCGTATTTGGATCGCCCTGCCGCTGTTTGTAATTTCCTTCGTGCTGACACGCATTGATTTCACTTTACTATGGAGATATTTCTCCTGGGCGAACCAGTCGACTGCCGTGATTGCACTATGGGTCGGTGCTATGTACTTGTTCCTGGCAAGGAAAAATTACTGGATCGCTGCGATTCCGGCAGCATTTATGACAATGGCTACGTTCACGTATATTCTAAATGCCCCGATCGGATTCGGTCTGTCGATGAACGTTTCGTATATTGGTGCTGCCGTCATTACCATTATTATTGTGAGCTCCTTCTTTATCGCTGCCCGCCGCGGCTTGAAGCAGAATATCCCGCTTGAAGAAGAGCTGAAGCCAACAGCCTGATGGGATGCTGCAGTCCGAACTATCAGAAGCAGGTGGAGCAAAAGGAAGCAGAGGTTAATCAAACGCAGAATGAAAAACTTCCTTTCTGGATGAAAATCATTAGTCTAACGGTTGTATTCCTAATGATTGGATATTATTGGATATAATAAAGTCATCCATCAGTTTACTAACTGATGGATGACTTTTTCATCGTTTACTTACTCTTACGCAAACAGACGATTTTCACTAAACAGGATATGATCACGGTTACGCTTACTTTACTTGGTACATTTTTATTACTTACGAACGGATCCGCTGAAGAATTATCGGTACCCGTCATCTCTGCTTTTTGGGGGATATTATCGGGGGTTGCTTTAGCTTTCTATACTCTATATGCAATCCCTTTACTTAGAACATATGATTCGCTTGTAGTAGTGGGCTGGGCCATGGTCATCGGAGGCACGGCGTTAAGTTTTTTACACCCCCCCTGGCAGGCGGACTTTTCAAACTTCACAGCGGAGATTTATTTGTATTTAATATTTATAGTCGTTTTCGGCACTATGTTCGCGTTTTGGTTTTACATTGAAAGTCTACAATATCTTAAACCTAAAGAAACTAGTCTAATTGGTAACTTAGAACCTCTTTCAGCCGTGTTAACTATGGTAGTCTGGTTAAAAGAGCCCTTTGGATATTATCAATGGCTGGGCACGGCTTGTATTCTGGGTATGACACTGCTGCTGGTCTTTACTAAGAAAACAGTTGAGGAAAGCAAAGAGAGGCGCTGAACAAACTTTGAGGACAATTACCATTTCTATAAGAAATTAGTAGAGAGCTAAGAAAAACAGGTATAATTTTTAAATACTCCGCCTACAATGAAACTATGAATCCTATTTATAACGAATAGAGGGAGAGATTCGATGAAGACTGCGGAGTATACATTAGCCGATACAGGATTACAATTGAGTAAACAAGAGATTCAGCAGCTGACTTATGAAGAGGAATACTGGTTTCTCAACGAAAAGTTTGTTCAGGCTATAAGAAATGTAGAAGCTTATTATCTGTCTCAATCGAAAGATACCGATGACCTCTATCGTCCTTATAAACCATCTAAATCTACTTTAGTTTAACAAGATTACTCTCTCCGAAACCGCTTTTGGATTCGGAGTTTTTTTGTGAGAAACGGGCTTCCCTTTAGGTCATGTTATAATAAAGCCATTAAACAGGCCTTCAATGAGGTGGACATATGAATTTAAAAGACAGAGCCCATAAATATGAGTACAAGCTGAACGATACCGACGATCAAATTATTGACTATATATTGGCAAATCAATTGACCGTCAAAGAGACTTCGATTCAATCACTGGCCAAATCCTTATACACTGTACCCAACACGATTACCCGTCTCTCAAAGAAACTCGGGTATGATGGATTCTCCCAGCTGAAAAACAGCCTAAAGGAAGAACAGGCTGCGCAGGAGGAGAATACCGCTCAGTTTAATATTCGTAAGACAGTGGAGCTCTTAGATGATGAAATGCTCGCAAGAATTGCAAGGAAAGTGAAGCATTCCGGCCACGTATACCTTTTTGGGGTAGGCGATACGGCACCGTTTTGTGAAATCATGTCGACGCATTTTAAAATCGGCGGGATGAATGCGGAATTTTTCCTGCACCGGCATGATGCTGTATACGCCATAAATCATGGCAGTAAGCAGGATGTATTGTTCTTAATCAGTATGTCCGGAGAGACGGAGCAGATTCTGGAGATGGCTGAGCTTGCGAAGGAAAAAGGTATTGCGATCATTTCTCTCACACATTTCGGCGCTAATACGTTGGAGAGAATGGCAGATTACCGTTTTTTCTTTTATTCACCTAAGCGGATGATGGAAAACTACAACATTTCTGATAAGACACCCGTAATGCTTGCGCTGCAGCATCTTTCGAATATTTTCTGGGAAACCACTTGATGTGTATAAATACACAGTTCAAGTGGTTTCTTTTTATAAAGCCGTGTACTTTTCACAAGAAAAGAAAGCGTTTACTTCCGCTGTGTTACATTGGTTTCAAATGAAAGGATCACTAGAGAGGAGGAACACGTAGTGAAATTACAACGTTTAACGTCAACGAGTTTAATTAGTGCGGACCTTTCGTTTTCTTCAAAAGAAGAAGCGATCCGTTATTTAGTTGATCAGTTATATAAAGAAGGAAGGCTTCATTCAGCCGATGATTTTTATGAAGCTGTTATGGAACGAGAGGCCATGTCTGCTACGGGTATGGAAGGGGGACTGGCGATCCCTCATGGCAAATCAACATCCGTCAAGCAGGCTGCATTTGCCGCAGCTACATTAAACACGCCGATTGAAGACTGGGAGAGTGTTGATGAGAATAACAAAGTCGAGCTTGTGATGCTGCTGGCGATCCCTGAGGATGAAGCGGGCTCCACGCACTTGAATTTATTGGCTGAATTAATGACCCGTATGGCCGACCCGGCTTATAAAGCCCGGCTGATGGCGGCTGAGAGTAGTGAACAGTTCTACGAGGCACTTGATCAGGATGAAGCGCCGGAAGCTGTAAGTGGGAAAGCCGATAAACTGATTCTGGCTGTAACTGCCTGTCCGGCAGGGATTGCGCATACGTATATGGCTGCGGAAGCTCTGGTACGTGCCGGGAAGGAGCTTAACGCTGAGGTTAAGGTAGAGAAGCAGGGATCTAATGGAATTGAAGATCGTCATTCGAAAAAAGATATTCGCCGGGCGGACGCGGTTATCTTTGCTGCAGATGTTGCGGTCAAAGACCAGGACAGGTTTGCCAGGCTGCCGCGGGTAACGACGTCTGTGGCTGCTCCTTTAAAAAATGCGAAAGGTATTATTGAAGATGCAATAAAGAAATCACGTGATCCATCTTTACGTGAAGAGGACGATGATGGGGTAGAAGACGAGGAACCGGAATCACGAACTTTTAAAGCAGAAATTAAAGATTCGATTATGACCGGGATCTCCTATATTATTCCGATCATCGTTGCCGGCGGAATGACACTCGCGTTTACAGTGTTGATCTCTCAGGCCTTCGGATTACAGGATTTGTATGAACAAGAAGGCTCATGGTTGTGGTTGTTCAGTCAGTTAGGCGGAGAAATGCTCGGCACCCTCATGATTCCAGTGCTAGCTGCCTATATGGCCTATGCGATTGGCGATAAGCCGGCATTAGGACCCGGATTTGCGGCAGGTATTGCTGCGAACTTAATTGAAAGCGGCTTCTTAGGCGGGATGCTGGGTGGTTTCCTCGCGGGTTATATCATTAAGCTTTTGAAAAAATATGTACAGACATCCGGCACGTTCTCCGGATTCGTCAGTTTCTGGCTTTATCCTGTCGCAGGTACGCTGTCGGTCGGGGCGATTATGCTGTTCGTTATCGGAGAGCCATTAGCCTTCTTAAACAATGGACTTATCAGCTGGCTTGAAGGATTGTCCGGAGGAAACGCGATTTTACTCGGAGCGATAATTGGCGCAATGGTTTCCTTTGATCTTGGAGGTCCCGTCAACAAAGCGGCCTACACGTTCTGTATTGGAGCAATGGCGAGCGGCAACATTATGCCTTATGCTGCCTTCGCTTCAGTAAAGATGGTCTCAGCGTTTGCTGTCACCGGAGCAACAATTGTAGCAAGAAACTTATATACTAAGCCCGAACGAGAAGTCGGGAAACAGACGTGGCTGCTAGGGTTAGCCGGAATTACCGAAGGTGCGATTCCATTCATGATCAACGATCCGCTGCGCGTGATTCCATCACTGATCGCAGGCTCTGCAGTCACCGGCGGAATCGTGGCTTACTTTGGCATCGGCTTAAACGTACCTGGAGCTGGGATTTTCTCCCTGGCGTTAGTCGAAGGACAACCGGTCTTCTTAGCTGCCAGCATCTGGCTGGGTGCAGCTCTGATCGGTGCCTTTATTTCCATGGTGCTGCTCATTCTGTCTAGAAAAAACAAACTGAAGCGACAGAAAACCGATATCGAAACAGAAGAACAAACACAAATGAAAACAGCTGTGAACTAAAGGAAGGGATTCGAGATGAAGCAAGTGCACGTTGTACCCCATATGCACTGGGACCGGGAATGGTATTTCTCAACAGAAGAATCGAGAATTTTACTCGTTAATAATATGGAAGAAATCATGGAGCGGCTCGAGAATGATCCAGAGTATCCTTACTATGTACTCGATGGACAGACTTCGATTTTAGAAGATTATTTTGCCGTAAAGCCGGAAGCGAAAGAGCGGGTGAGAAAGCTCGTTCAGTCAGGGAAACTGATCATTGGTCCATGGTACACACAGACCGATGAAATGGTCGTCGGCGGTGAGTCAATCGTCCGCAATCTGCTGTACGGTATCAAAGACAGCAAGGAGTTCGGGCAGCCGATGATGATCGGCTACCTGCCTGATTCCTTCGGTCAGTCCGCGCAGATGCCTCACATTTTAAACGGCTTTGATATAAAATATACGATGTTCTGGCGCGGGACTTCCGAGCGCCATGGCACTGATAAAACAGAATTCTACTGGCAGACAGAGGATGGTTCCCGTGTCCTCGTCCAGCTCCTGCCGCTCGGCTACGCGATTGGAAAGTATCTGCCGCAGGAAGAGGAAGCGTTAAAGGAGCGGATGGAAAAATATTTTCCTGTCTTGGACCGCGGGACGACGACGGACCATTTAGTGCTGCCGAACGGACACGATCAAATGCCGATTCAGAAGGACATTTATGAAGTCATGGAAAAATTGCGTGCACTCTATCCGGACCGAGAATTTTTCTTAAGTAACTACGAAAATATTTTTGCCGAAGTCGAGAAACAGGAGGATCTCGCCGTGCTTGAAGGTGAATTTCTCGATGGAAAATATATGCGCGTCCACCGCAGCATTTTCTCTACACGCATGGATATTAAAGCCGCCAACACCCGCGTGGAAAATAAGATCACAAACGTGCTTGAGCCGCTTGCATCCATGGCGTATGACCTCGGCTTTGAGTACTATCACGGCTTGATAGAGCTGATTTGGAAAGAAATCATGAAAAACCACGCCCACGACAGCATCGGGTGCTGCTGCTCAGACAAAGTCCACAGCGAAATTGCTGGACGACTGTTTTTAGCCGAAGAAAAAACGGATCAGCTGATCGAATTTTACAAGCGTAGGATTGTAGATGCAATCGAAACAGAGGATGATACGGACCTCCTGACGCTGTTTAACTTCCTTCCGTATGAACGTGAGGAAGTCGTAACGACTGAGCTGATCACGAAATACAAAGGATTTACCTTACTGGACGGTGAAGGAAAAGAAGCAGATTACGAGATTCTTCACTCAGAAGAGATCGATCCCGGCTTGATTGACCGTCAAATTGTCCACTACGGCAACTACGACCCTTTTATTAAATATGAAATTCAGCTGAAGGAAACACTGCCGCCGATGGGGTATACGACCTTATTCGTCCAAGAAGCAGAAGAAAAGTCAGCTGGAGGTCAAATCGTAAATTCGGTTGAAACAGACTACTATCGGGTCCATGTAAACGAGAACGGCACCCTGAAAATTTATGATAAACAGCTGGAACGGACTTTTGATCAAGTGCTTTTACTTGAAAATGGAGGCGACGACGGCGATGAATATGATTACTCGCCCCTTGAAGGTGAGCAGTTGATTCACAGCGGTGAAGTGGAAGCCAGCGTATCGCTGACGCAGAACTCCTGCGCTGCAAGCATGGCCATTTCCTATACGTTACAAGTCCCTGCCGATTTAGAAAACCGGAAAGCAGGCGGGCGTAACAGCAGGGTAGATGTTCAATTCAAGGTTCACATCCCTAATCATAAACCGTTGATCGAAGTAGAATGCGAGCTTTATAACGAAGCAGAAGACCACCGTCTGCGTGCTTATATCCCAACCGGCTTAAGCTCAAGCTTTTCCATCGCCGATAACCAGTTCGGCCATATTAAACGCGACGTTGTGGATTCCGCGATGAACGTCTGGGAAGAGGAAAAATGGAGCGAACGTCCCGACGCCATTTATCCGATGTTAAGCCATGTCGGCTTGTCGGATGAAGACTACGGGGTGAGCGTGTTAACAAACAGCACGAGAGAATACGAGATTGTAGGGGAACATTTTGATACAATCGCGGTCACGTTGTTCCGAAGCGTCGGCTATCTCGGAAAATCGGATATGCTGAGAAGACCCGGACGTCCATCAGGTATTAAAATGCCGACACCGGACTCACAGATGCTAGGAAAGCTGAAGCTTGACTTCGCCCTGTATTTTCATGAAGGAAGCACGCTTGAAGCAAACATCGCCAAAGCAGCAAAAGACTACTTGACACCGATTGAAACGTATAACAAGATACCTCACAATGCAATGAAGCTCAATGAATCCAGTGTAAAAACGCCGGTTCGCTATCAGCTGCTTGAAGAGGCTGAGCATTCGGAAGCCGTGCTGAGTACGTTGAAGAAGGCGGAGGATGAAGACGCGTTGATTTTACGGGTGTTTAATGCGAAAGAGCATGCAATTGTAGCAGGCTTTCATGCGGATAAGAATGTAAGTGAAGTGTGGCAGACGAATTTGAATGAGGAACGTCAACAGGAGCTGAAGTTGAACCATTTCCCGATGACGATCAATCAGTCGAAAAGTATAAAAATTATAAAATAAAGGCCAGCCTTCCAATCTCCCAAACGGAATTGGAGGGCTTCTTTTTATAGAAATTAATATCATATGATAAAGTAGAAGGTAGATTCTACATATATTTATAAAAGGAGCCATTCATTATGGATAGCATTATATTTGACCTTGACGGCACCCTGTGGGATTCCGTGGATACCGTCGCAAGCTCGTGGAACCGCACCATTGCCAGAAACAATCAAGTAGACAAAACGTTAACAAGAGAAGACCTTGAAGGCGTAATGGGTCTGCAAATGGAGGAAATCAGCAAAAGGCTTTTTCCGAACCTGAAAACTACAGATAGACAGCAATTGTTAGAGGACTGCTGCAGGATCGAGAACGATGACATCGAGAAAGAAGGAGGTGTCCTTTACGATCACGTGGAAGACATCCTGAAGAAGCTTTCAAAAAAATATAAGCTCTTCATCGTCAGCAACTGTCAGGATGGCTATATCGAAGCTTTTTATAAATACCATAAGCTCGAAAAGTACTTTGACGATTTTGAGAATCCGGGAAGGACCGGGCTTTCAAAGGGAGAAAACATTCAATTAATTATCGATAGGAACAATTTATCTGATCCAGTTTATGTAGGGGATACAGAAGGGGATCGAAAGGCTGCAATGAATGCAGGGGTTCCTTTTGTGTATGCTAAGTATGGATTTGGCCAGGTGAGTGAGTATGATGAGGTGATTGAGAGATTTGATGAGCTTGTGAAACTATACTAATATCGAACGAGTCATCACCAGGCTCGTGCTATTAATAAGAAAAGGCGAGTTCTAATGCTCGCTTTTTTGTGTTTCTTGCTGATGAGATCAACTTTATTAATGGGTAAATTGACTGAATTTTTAATATATTAGAAGGGAATGTCAACTTTTTCAAGAAAATATTACCTGTAACTACATTTCTTGGAGGGGTGTGTATGAAAAACTACAAATTCAAAAAAGGGTTAACAGCTGCACTGACTTTAACACTGCTTGCTTCACCAGCCTTCAGCTTAGTCAGTGCCGAGGGAAGTGGTCCGGAAGTGAATGAAAACCAGCAAGTGAAAATTGAAAGTTTAACAAGTAATGAAGAGCTGGCAGATTTTTTACGAGAGGCAGATGAAAAGTCTGAGCACGTTAGTGTTGAAGTCATTGGTCAATCGATTAAGGGGCGCGATCTTAACCTTGTCAAAGCAGGCAGTGATCCAAATAACCCTACGATTCTTATGCTCACACAGCAGCACGGAAATGAGGCGCTAGTCACTGAATCTGCAGTTCAGGTGATTAAGAAGCTCTCTACCAATGGCAAGGAGGTAAAGGAATGGCTCGATAATGTAAATGTTTTGTTTGTACCTCGATTAAACCCTGACGGAGCAGCAGGCGACGTCGATTGGGATACTTCTCATCTTCAATTCGGAGGGATGCAGACACGTAACAATGCGGCCGGCATTAACTTAAACCGCACTCATAACTCTTTATCACAGCCGGAAACCCGCGCTCTGCATGAGGATGTCCTTCAAAAGTACGACATTGATTATGCCATCGATTTTCATCACCAAATAGCTAATCGTGTAACTGAGGAAGGAGAATTAGTATCCGGTGCTCTGCTTTTTCCAACGAGTACAGTAACTGATGAAGTATTGGAGAAGTCACAAAAACTGGGAGCTGTTGTTTACAATGAAATGGAATCTAAAGGGTACGGCACATTTGCCCGCTATGCGGAGGGGGATGGATTAACATCAAACGCGCGCAACCATTTCGCAACCCACTACGATATTCCGACTATTCTTTTTGAAAATAGAGGGATGACCGATTCTCCAAATACGAGTTCAATTCTTGGTCAGAAGAGCAGTGGTTACTTGATTAAACAGGGAACTGATGCCATGCTTTCTTCAATTGCTGCGCTGGCGGATGGCTCGATTGAAGATGCGGACGCAAGTGTTTGGGATACGATGCCGGATCAATATACGGCAGACACGGATAGTGAAGAATAAGTAAAACCCTGCTTCAATAGCGAAGCAGGGTTTTACTTATTCTTTACACGATTCCTTTATAACTCAGCAGCCTATACATGAGAGTTTTATATAAAATTAAGAAAAGTTAAAAAATAATGTTTTAAAAGCGCTTTCACTGTGTTATTATTTACTAAATCGGTTTAGTGAATCGGTTTAGTAAACCGGTTTAGTTGTTTGAGCCTGCTTAGAGAACCATTAAGTTTCTTTTTTGTTCTTTATTGTAAGCGTTTTATAAGTAGGTTCGTTATCCATATTTCATCTAATACGAAAGATAGAGAGGGAGATAGTATGACTGTAAAAGTTGTTTCTCAAGACAAACTAAAATCATTAGTGGTAAATAAACTTACAGAAGCTAATGTAAGTAAAGATCATGCGAAAATAGTGGCTGATGTATTGGTTCACGCTGATTTACGTGGGGTTAGTTCACATGGAGTCTTACGTACAGAACATTATGTGAAGAGGATGTCAGAAGGTGGGATGAATGCTAAGCCTCAGTTTAATATAACCAAAAAAGGATCCTCAGCTGCTTTATTTGATGGGGATAATGGCATGGGTCATGTGATAACTAAAGCAGCAATGGATGAAGCTATTAAACTATCTAAAGAAAATGGCATTGGAATTGTAGGTATTGTAAATAGTAGTCATTGCGGTGCTTTGTCCTATTTCGCTCAACAGGCTGCTGACCAAGAAACTATCAGCATGATAATGACGCATACGGATAGTGCAGTTGTGCCATTTGGAGGGGCTGAACCTTTTTTTGGAACGAACCCTATTGCATACGGTTTTCCTGCTCAACGCTATCGTCCAATCATTCTGGATATGGCTACTAGTAATGTAGCATTAGGAAAAGTATTACACTCAAGAGAAACCGGCAGTGATATTCCTGATAACTGGGGAGTTGATGAGAAAGGTAATCCGGTTACAAATCCTAATTTAGTAAAGTACTTATTACCATCCGGGGGACCAAAAGGATATGGACTTGGACTTGTAGTAGACGTTTTGACGGGGGTATTGACTGGTGGTTCATTCGGACCGGGCATTTCCACCATGTATGGCGACTATCAAAGTAATAGAGAGCTTAGTCATGTGATTGTAACGATAGATCCTGGTTTGTTCATTGATAAAAATGAATTTCTTCGTAATATCGACCAAATGATAGATCAGTTGCATGATGTTAAACCGGCTGAAGGGTTTTCTTCTGTTTTAGTGCCAGGGGAACCAGAACAGTTAAAAGAAGAAAAATACAAGGCAGATGGGATTCCAGTACCGCAAAGTATATTTAATTACTTAAATTCTTGAGTAATTTAATTTACATAAATTTAAATTCTAAGGAGGCATTTTTATGAGAAAAAAAGTAAGTTTATTCTTTTCAGTGCTGTTGGTTTTTGTTTTAGCTGCATGTGGGAGCGATGATGGAGGATCTGGATCGGGCGATACGATTACCTGGAAATTAGGGCACTTATCTAATGAGGATCATCAATGGAACAAAACAGCAGAGAAATTTGCCGAACTAGTAAGCGAGAAAACGGATGGGCAGCTGGAAATTGATATTTACCCTAACGAAGAATTGGGCTCTGAAACCGAAGTGTTAGACGGTATCGAAGCCGGAACAGCCGATATGACAATTACTGGGGAAACTATGGAAAACTGGGCCCCTGAAGCTGCTCTTATGGCTACACCTTATGCATTTAATAATGAAGAACATTTACAAGAAGTAGTTGAAGGAGATGTTGGAGCAGATATTGAAGAAGCCGTAAAAGAAGAGGTGGGAGTAACACCGCTTTACTACCATACTCGAGCTCCTAGAAACTTGACTTCTAACGAAAAAATAGAAACCCCTGACGATTTGGACGGTTTTAAGATGAGAGTGCCAAATGTACCTTTATTTATGGAAGCATGGGAAGAGGCAGGAGCTAGACCTCAAGCGATGGACTTTAGTGAAGTATTTACTGGACTCCAGCAAGGTGTTATCGATGGACAAGAAAACCCAGTAGACCTTATTCAGAGTGGAGGGCTGGCAGAGGTACAAGATTATGTGAATGTTACTGAGCATGTATACTCCTGGATTTATGTAGTAGTAGGAAATGACCAGTATGAAGAGTTAGATGAAGATATGCAGGAATCTGTACAGGAAGCTGCTGCAGAAGCGCAGGAATATGGCATGGAGTTATATGAATCAGAAACAGAGGAAATTGAGAAAGAATTAAAAGAAGAGGGTATGGAATTCGTTGAAGTCGATCAAGAAGCTTTTGCAGAGAAAATGCAGCCGGGTGTTGAAGCCAACTTTGACGACGTACAGTTAGATTTATATGAAAGGATTGTTGAGGCCGGAGAATAAACCTTTTGATAAACATTCTCCCTTAGAAGGGGGAGTGTTTATCTTTTACCTTACGATCAAAAAGGGTGATTACACATGCAACTTGTCAAATTATTGAGTAATTTACTTAAATTTCTAACGGTTATTCTTTTTATTGCTTTAGTTATTGTTGTCTTAATTCAAATCACCGGCCGGTATACTCCTTATTCTTTTGTTTGGACAGAAGAACTTTCCAGGTTCTTGTTTATTTATGCTATTGCCGTTTCGGCTCCACTTGCGATGGAAAATCGGGAGTATGTCAGAGTAGATTTATTACTGGAAGTTGTTCCGAACAAAATTAGAAAATATGTAGATTCTTTTATTTACTTAGTAATTGGTGCCTTTTCGGCATTTTTAATCTATTATGCCTATGAATTCGCATTATTGGGACAGAACCAGTCTTCAGCAACTATAGCAGTAGAAATGTTTTATATAAATTTAAGTATGCTTATTATATTTTTACTTTTAGCACTATATAGCTTTATTAACATTTTTGTAGTCTTAAAGAATGATCAGGAAGAGGGTGTAAGGTAATGTTGGCCATGATTTTGTTTGTTTCCTTTCTTGTTTTAATATCATTAAGTGTGCCAATTGCCTTTAGTTTAGGAATGTCATCACTTATTTACCTGCTGTTGGCCGATATTCCATTAAACGTTATTCCGCAAAAAATGTTTGGGGGTATTAACTCCTTTACTCTTCTTTGTATTCCCGGCTTTATTCTAGCAGGTAATTTAATGAATGCTGGAGGAATTACAGATAGAATAATTAATTTTACTAATAACATAGTTGGGCACATTAGAGGAGGGTTAGGGTTAGCAAACGTCGGTTCATCTATGGGATTTGCAGGAATATCAGGGACAGCCCTTGCAGATACAGCCAGTATAGGTTCGGTAATGATTCCTGCCATGAAGAAAGAAGGATATGATTCTGCCTTTGCTGTTGCAGTTACTTCCTCTTCATCAACCATTGGACCGATTATACCTCCATCCCTCCCAATGATCATTTTAGGAACATTAGCAACTGTATCAATTGGAGACTTGTTTCTAGCTGGTACAATTCCGGGTATTTTATTGGGGATTAGTTTAATGATTTTAACTTATATCATTTCTAAAAAGCGAAAATATCCTAAAGGAGAGCGGCAGCACCTGTCCGTAGTAATCAAATCATTCTCTGGAGCTTTTTGGGCGTTAATGATGACAGTTGTTATTTTATTTGGGATTTTAAGCGGATTATTTACACCAACCGAAGCTTCTATTGTGGCCGTGGTTTACGCATTAATTGTAGGCCTGCTCGTGTATCGTGACCTTAAATTAAAAATGATTCCTAAAGTATTCCTGGATTCCATGGTGAGTACTGCTGGAATAATGGTTTTGGTAGGTTTTGCTAACTTGTTTGGCTGGATTTTAGTAAGTGAACAAATTCCTCAGCTTGTGGCAGATGGAATATTATCCCTTTCTGAGAATCCTATAGTAGTTATTTTGCTGCTGAATTTATTACTTTTGTTCGTAGGGACATTTATGGAGACTATTGCAGCGCTGGTCATTTTGTTTCCAGTTCTGCTGCCGGTAGCTACTTATATAGGAATGGACCCTGTCCATTTTGGTGTCATGATGGTGTTAAACTTGATGATTGGTTTATCTACACCACCAGTAGGAGTCTGCCTGTTTGTTGCTTCTAGTATAGGGAAGGTTTCTCTTGGACGAGCAACAATAGCGCTTCTTCCGTTCCTGGGTGTTAGTTTACTGGTACTCTTGCTTGTTAGTTTTATACCTGAATTAACTCTGTTCTTACCAAGCTTATTTGATTAAGGAAAGGGGGCTAAACGTTGAAGGCTATACAAGTTAATGAACCAGGTGAATTAAACGTAGTAGATTTGGAAGAACCTAAGCTGATTAATTCACATGATGTGAAATTACGGGTAAGAGCCATGGGTATATGCGGCTCTGATATGCATATTCTTCACGGAGAAAATCCATTTGCCAGTTATCCAAGAATTATAGGACATGAACTGGCAGGCGAAGTAATGGAAGTTGGTGAGTTAACGGACGGACTCACGATTGGAGATAAAGTCGTCGTTGAGCCGATGACTTCTTGTGGGAATTGTTATGCGTGTAAGCAGGACAGACCGAATGTATGTGAAAATGTTGAAGTTTACGGGGTGCACCGGGATGGGGGCGGTCGTCAGGTAATGACGATCTCCGCCTCCTTAGTTCACCGTGTCCATCAATCAGTAGACTGGAGTGAAATTGCTCTAATCGAACCGTTCACTATAGGAGCTCAATCCATTTACCGCGGAAACGTGCAAGAAGGAGACCGTGTATTTATTATTGGAGCAGGCCCGATTGGTCTCTGTTGTTTAAAAATGGCTAAAAAAGCTGGTGCCCGCGTGGCGATATCGGATTTCAATGAGGAAAGGCTTAAATTTGCTGAAAGCTGGGGAGCGGATCTGGTCGTTAATCCTGCGCACAGTGATATGCCACAGCAGGTCTTTTCATGGACAGATGGAATGGGAGCAAATGTTGTTATCGACGCAGTAGGCACTTCTAAGACGGTAGAACAGGCGGTTTCTCTAACATCAGTGGCTGCAAGAGTCGTTTTACTTGGATTTTCAAATGACTTATCAAAGCTTGCCCAGGTAGATATTACAAAAAAAGAGCTCACTATCAGCGGATCAAGGCTGCAGACTCATCAGTTTCAGAATGTTGTTAATCTATTTAACTTCATGGAATTAGATGTGAAAGATTTAGTAAGCCATGAGTATGAAATTTCTCAAGCTAAAGAAGCTTTTAAGTTAATGGAGGATGCTCCTCCTGAAGTGAGAAAAGTAATCATTAAAATGTAGTTCAGGAGAGGGATTTCAATTGATTATGCGAGGTGCTTATCTAATATGAGAATGACGATGCGCTGGTTTGGCGAAGGAAATGATCATGTTCCATTACATCATATTAAGCAGATCCCGGGGGTAGAGGGAATTGTCTGGTCCCTTCATGATATCCCTGCTGGTGAGGAATGGCCGTTGGACAGAATATTAGAAGTAAAGAATCAGGCCGAAAGTCACGGATTACATATAGAAGTAGTGGAAAGTGTTAATGTTCATGAAGATATTAAGCTTGGTCTTCCTTCAAGAGATTATTATATAAACAATTATATTAAGACCATTGAAAAATTAGCTGAAGCAGGGGTGAAAGTAATTTGTTATAACTTTATGCCTGTTTTCGATTGGACACGTACCAATCTTTATAAAGAGATGGCGGATGGATCAACCGCATTGTTTCTTGAAAAAGATAAAATTAGAGATATTGATCCCAATCAGCTTGTACAGACCATAGCCAAGGATTCTAGTTATACTATGCCCGGCTGGGAGCCTGAACGATTGGAACAATTAACTACCCTGTTTGAAAAATACAAAGAAGTGACTGAGGAAGATTTATGGTCAAATTTACAGTACTTCTTAGAAAAAGTAATTACGGCTGCAAAGGAAAACGATATTAAAATGGGAATTCATCCGGACGATCCCCCCTGGTCTGTATTTGGGCTGCCAAGGATTATGACGAATAAAAAAAGTTTGCAAAGGCTTTTGAATTTAGTTGATGACCCCTATAATGGGTTAACTTTATGCAGTGGCTCTCTAGGTGCTGACCCTTATAATGATATTCCTGAGATGATCCATGAGTTTTCGGACCGTATCCATTATGCTCATGTTAGAAACGTAAAAACTTATGAGAACGGTGATTTTATCGAGACGTCACATCGAACGAAAGATGGATCTATAGATATTTATAAAGTAATGGAAGCTTATTATGATACCGAGTTTAATGGATATATAAGACCGGATCATGGCAGACACATCTGGGGAGAACAATGCCGGCCCGGATACGGGCTGTACGATAGAGGTCTCGGAATTATGTATTTATGGGGCATTTGGGATACCCTTGAACGAAACTTTACAAGGCAGGTGTCTAGTTAAATGGCGGGAAATAATACGAACCTAAACGAAAAAGTAGCCGTAATTACTGGGGGGAGTGGAGTTCTCTGCAGTGCAATGGCAAAAGAGTTAGGAAGGCTTGGAGCAAAAGTGGCTATATTAAACCGCAACGAACAAACTGGCAGGGAAGTAGAACAAGCTATTATAAATGAAGGGGGTACTGCTTTATCAGTTCCTTGCGACGTACTTGATAAAAACAGTGTGATCAGAGCTGAAGAAATTGTTACATCCGAATTAGGAATATGTGATTTGCTGATTAATGGAGCTGGAGGCAACCACCCAGACGGGACGACCGATAATGAAACACTGAAGCCGGAGGATTTAGATCAGAAAGAATTTTCCACTTTTTTTGATATGACCACAGAAGGTTTTCAATTCGTCTTTAATTTGAACTTAGTCGGTACGTTTATTCCAACCCAGGTTTTTTCAAAAAAGATGGTGAATCGGAAAGGGACTTCCATTATTAATATGTCCTCTATGAGTGCCCCGTCCCCTATGACAAAAGTGCCGGCTTATAGTGCAGCTAAGGCAGGTATTAATAATTTCACCCAATGGCTGGCTGTCCATATGGCTGAAGCGGGGATAAGAGTTAACGCTATTGCTCCTGGATTTTTTCTTACAGATCAAAATAGAAACATGCTGACTAACGATGATGGTACTTTAACAGAACGCTCTCACAAGATTATCAGTCAAACACCTATGCAGAGATTTGGTACCCCGGAAGACTTACTTGGTACATTGATTTGGCTGGCAGATGAAAATATGTCGGGATTTGTAACAGGGGTTACTGTTCCTGTTGATGGAGGGTTCTTAGCTTACTCAGGAGTTTAGTAGATTAGGACTTCAGAGAAGCCTTTAATTATTTAAACGGCCCCCATTCCTATTAAAAAAGTCTGTTAGATTTCCTTACACAATTGTATAAAAGCTAAAAATCTCATGCTACCCTTATATTAGTTAAAATATTCTGATAATTAATTAGGAGGGTATCACTTGAAGAAAACAAAAAATGTTAATCTGATTACATTTTCGATTCTTGCCATCAAAATGTGGATGGCAAAATAAAGGAAAAGGTGGCAGACATTTTTTCAGGTGGAACACATGGATTTTAACATATGGATAAAAGACACATTTCCTTCCGTGTCATAAGGGGATGTGTCTTTTATTTGTGTACTAATTAGATTTGCTTTTTATTATAACGGTCGCATTAGGTGGGACTATGAGTGTGGACTTTTTCAATGTAGCATTCGTATGAGTGGAGAAAATTTTCTTCCCTTTATTCTCAACTGTCAGGGCTATCGGCTTGTCGGAAATATTGTAGTACATATCCAGTGACTTATTCTCATAGGAACGTGTGTAGGCGATAATGTGTGGGTTATTCAGCTGGATCTCTGTTAAATCTCCCTTTTGAAGCTCAACGTGTTTATGACGAAGGCGGATTAATTCACGGTAATGATTTAATAAGGAATCTAAGTCTTCATCCTGTGATTCTACTGAGACTCCATTACGCCCGGTATTATATTCTGGCGTTCTCCACGTGGTTTGCCCATCTCCCTCTCCTTCATACCAGCGGAAGGGTTCGCGGATGAATTCGTCTGGTTTTTCCCCGGTCATTCCTATTTCCTCACCGTAGTAAATAAACGGATTTCCCGGGAGAGTCAAAAGTATGGATGCTGCAGTCTTTGCTTTGTCGGCGTTGTTTTTCCATTCACTCATGCCGCGGTTTTGATCATGATTGGTTAAAAAGACAGCATCAATTTTATTTGGATTATGCGGAAGATATAACTCTTCTGTAGAAAGGGCTGTGCGTACCACACCCTGATCGTAACTATTTTTAATCGAACGGACGATGACATCGGCCAAACTAAAGTTAAAGAGAGAGTCTAAAGATTGATAGTAGGGAGCCACCACTTCTGGTTGGTCCCACACTTCTCCGACTAAATAAACTTTCGGATTTATTTCTTTCATAGCTTCACGAAATTCGTTCCACCATTCGATGTTCTTTCTCGTGCCCTCGTCAAAGATGTGCAGGGCTGCATCCAATCGGAAACCATCTGCCCCCTGGTTAAGCCAGAATCTACCTATCTCTTTAACTTCTGCGCGAACTTCCTGTTTCTCGAAGTTTAGATCAGGCATTCCGTACCAAAACACTCCATAATAATAACCTTCCCCGTTCGGATTTTTATGCCACAGCTGCTGTCCCCATGGTCCTTTTTCATTAAGGTCTGTGTCATTATCAGCCCAGATGTAGTAGTCTCTGTATCTATTACTGGTACCAGCACTTGCTTCCTTAAACCATGGATGTTCAATGCTTGTATGATTTATGACTAAATCAATGATCAACGTCATATTCCGCTTGTGCATTTCAGAGACAAGGTTATGAAAGTCTTCTAAAGTACCGTAATCAGGATCCACATTGTAATAATCAACGACATCATATTTATGATAGCTCGGTGATGGACTGATTGGCATCAGCCACAGGCCATCGACTTGTAAACCCTTTTGGCTGTCGGGGTTTCCTGTATTTAAATAATCCAGCTGAGCTGTAATACCATTCAAATCACCGTGTCCATCTCTGTTAGAGTCATAGAAGGAGTTCACATAGATTTCATAAAACACACCGTTTTTATTATCTCTATTCATTATTTCGCCCCGTTTCCGTGTGGATATTAGGTCTGCTGGCAATGGAGATACATATCTATAACTTTGCTATGAATATTACCATCATTGGAAAATAGATACAATAACTATTTTGAGCAGCGGTCATTGTTTCAAGTTCTATGTTTATTAGAGCATGGCTGATTTAAATTTTGGTTATCCTAAGCCGATTATTATACTGACAAGAGCCCTAAGAATAAATTGCAGCTATTGTCCAACATATTTAGACAATTTCCCGGGAAATATTCATTTATATTAAGAACTACATATTTAATGTATTTGCTAATTACCCGCAAGAGACCAGGGTTCTTCTTAGAAATATAGTTTCTTTTGGTTTGTTTCTAAACAACGGTTTTTACAGTTAACTCGTGATTTTTCCCGGGACTTCCATTAAAATGAAAGAGAATAGAATATCGTCGAAAAAATAGGCGTGATGAGCTTCATCACTTAAAAGGGAAGCTGGTTCAATTCCAGCGCGGTCCCGCCACTGTATTTGCGAGCGACCTGCATCATTCCACTGTGTGCTTAAGCATGGGAAGGAGCAGCGAGCAATGACCATAAGCCAGGAGACCTACCTATTTTTCTTCACTAGTACCCTACGCGGATAGGAGGTGTGAGCAGAAGCGGTCTGTATGCATAAGGCGGCTTCATAGGTCATATACACATCTGCAGCAGGATGTGTTTTTTTGTGTTCATTTTTATTAAAAAAGGGGAGAGGTATGATGAAAAAATATTGGTATTACATAGGGGTGGCTTGTTTCTCAGTAGGATTACTTGCGGGCTGTGCGGAGGAATCGAGTGAGGAATCTAACGAGGAGGCACCTGAAGAAAACAATGAAGAAGCCTCAGGGGAGACGAGTTACCCATTAACTGTAGAGGATGCAATGGAGAATGAAGTGGAAGTGGAGGAGGACCCCGAGCGTATTGTCAGTTTAATGCCGAGTAATACGGAGATTGTGTTTGAGCTTGGCGCTGGGGAGGAAGTCGTCGGAGTATCTGAAAATGATAACTATCCTGAAGAGGTGACAGAGCTTGAGCAGGTCGGGGGCATGGAGATTAACGTGGAAAAAGTGCTGTCCCTTGAACCGGATCTGGTGCTTGCGCATGCCTCGGGAGCGCACAATTCACAGGAGGCGCTGGATCAAATTGAAGAAGCGGATATTCCAGTTTATATCGTAGAGGATGCGACAAGCTTTGATGGCGTCTACGATACAATTGACGCGATTGGCGAGCTCGTTAACGAACAGGCAAACGCTGAGGAAATTGTAACGGGAATGCAGGAAGATGTAGAGACGGTTGAGGAACAGGCATCAGAAGTTGAAGACACGAAGAGTGTTTTTGTTGAGGTCTCTCCTGAGCCGGAAATTTTTACAACAGGTACAGGAACATTTATGAATGAAATGCTGGAGATGATTCAGGCAGAGAACGCGGCAGCAGATGAAGAAGGCTGGGTGCAGATGAATGAAGAGGCGGTTATTGATATGCAGCCGGATGCGATTGTTACTACCTATGGCTACTATACTGACGATCCGGTAGGCCAGGTGACCGGACGTGAAGGCTGGGAGGAGGTACCCGCTGTGGAAAATGAAGAAGTGATTGATGTACATTCAGACCTTGTAACACGCTCGGGTCCTCGTTTAGTGGAAGGGCTTGAAGAATTGGCAGAAGCGGTTTACCCAGATACCTTCGGCGATGAGTAAATTTTTTACCTATGTGGGATCGTTGTTCGTTCTCACAGCAGCGATTTTAGCAGGGGTCGGAGCGGGCAGTGTAGCTGTGCCGCTCTCTGAAATTGTCCGCGTGCTCGTCGATGCGGCAACGCCTTTCTCTACAGCGGAAGGGTCGGTCAATGCGAGCATTATCGTTGATGTACGATTGCCGCGCGTTCTTCTTGCTGGTCTCGTTGGTGCGTCGCTTGCGATTTCGGGAGCAGCATTTCAAGGTCTTCTGCAAAACCCGCTCGCCGATCCCTATACACTGGGAGTATCATCCGGAGCATCAGTAGGCGCAGTGCTCGTGTTGTTTCTTGGACTTTCTTTTCCAGTGTTTTCAATGTTTACGCTGCCGATCATGAGTATTGTGACGGCTGTGCTGACGCTTCTGTTTGTCATTACATTTGCCCGCATGCTCGATAAAACCCTGTCGATTGAAACCCTCATTTTAACAGGAATTGTGATGGGATCGTTTCTCGGCTCTGTCATTTCGTTAATGATTGCCTTAACCGGAGATGAGCTCCGGCAGATTGTCGGCTGGCTGCTCGGCAGCGTAGCAATGAGAGGCTGGAATTATGTCAGTCTGCTTGTGCCTTTTTTTGTCATAGGTTCAATGCTGCTGTTGATTCAAGGTCAGGAGCTCAATGCCATGTCGCTAGGAGAAGATCGGGCAAAGCAGCTTGGGGTGCCAACGGAAACACGAAAGGCAGTCATATTACTGGCTTCGTCGGTTCTAACAGGGGCAGCGGTCGCTGTATCCGGTACGATTGGCTTTGTCGGTCTCGTCGTTCCGCACATCTGCCGGAAATTGTTTGGTGTGGATCACCGTCATTTACTGCCGCTTTCCTTAATCAACGGGGCGACTTTTTTAATTCTTGCCGATCTTGTTTCACGTACAATTATCGCACCGGTGGAACTGCCGATCGGTGTAATTACTTCATTGATCGGGGCTCCGATTTTTGCAGTGATATTGTATCAGCAGAGAAAAGAACGGGCTGCAGTCTAAGTTATGGGCGCTTTTACCGTTTTATGGGTAATTCCTGGGGGTTACGGGCGATTATTTTCGTTTATGGGGAATTCCGCAGCTTTATGGGCCAAAAACAGTCTTTTATGGGCGAAAGGAGGGTGAGCCGCACGTGATGATAGAAGTCAACAGCCTCAGCGGAGGATATGGAGATCGAACGATCGTGAATCAAGTTGATTTTTCCGTAGCCAGGGGAGAATTTTTTGGAGTGGCCGGTCCTAATGGATGCGGGAAAACGACACTGTTTAAAATGATGAGCGGTGTGCTGCCGTTGTGGAGGGGCACAGTTTCGATCGACGGCCGCACGATTGATCAATATGATAGAAATAGCCTGGCCAGGAAAGTGGCGACATTGCCGCAGCTGCAGCAGAGCTACTTTACGTACAGCGTTCAGGAAACTGTGATGATGGGACGCTACGCCTACCAATCTGGTTTATTCAAGCAGCCGTCGATGGAAGACGAGCAGGTGGTGGAGCGGATCTTACACCAGTTAGGATTAGATGAAATGAAGCATCTTCCGATTACACAGCTTAGCGGTGGTGAACGGCAGCGCGTCTATTTGGCCCAGGCGTTAAGCCAGGAGCCGGATGTTCTTCTGCTTGATGAGCCGACGAATCACCTCGACTTCAGCTATCAAAAGCAGCTGCTCGATGAGCTGAAAGCGCTCACTAACAACGACAGACTTACGGTAGTGTCCATTTTTCACGATTTAAACATTGCAAGTCTCTATTGCGACCGGCTCCTGCTCATGGAAAAAGGCAGCATTAAGAAAATGGGAACGCCCGTTGCAGTCATGCAGAGGCCCTTGCTTGAAGGAGTCTACCAATCGGCGATCGATGTGTATGCCAATCCGACAGTGGCCAGTCCGCAAATGAACGTTTTGCCCGATTATACATTAAAGTATTCTTCCACGGTCAGCCCGGATCTTCTGCAAGTGAGTGAAGAAAAGCTGCTGTTTCAAACCGACCGTCCGCTTAAGACATATTCTTCCGCTGTTGTCGGGGC
This sequence comes from Halobacillus sp. A5, assembly GCF_024189315.1. GTDB lineage: Bacteria > Bacillota > Bacilli > Bacillales > Halobacillaceae > Halobacillus_A. The sequence goes on from NZ_JAIZEO010000003.1 coordinate 238,114, forward strand.
TGGTTTCGGCTGGTATCAACATTTTGTCAATTATCACGTGGAAAAAAGCTTCAGCTGTGAGGCACCGGATGAATTAATGAAGGAAAAGTTCAAAGAATGGGACCTGCCGGAGTATGACACGCTTGCGATGATGACCGCCGCATACGTAACGAATTATGCGAGCCGCTGCGTTCAGGAGGATGGTTTTTCGCTGCTGGTCATCGTGACAGCGGGCTTAAGCAATGCGGTAGATGTACTTTACGGGGCAAAACACGGCTTCACTCCAGCTCCCGGAACGGTGAACACATGGGTTTTCGTTGAAGGAGAGCTTTCAGAACAGGCCTTTATTCAGGCCATCATTACAGCGACCGAAGCCAAAACAAAAGCTTTCGCTGATTGTGAGATTACCGATCGATTAACGGGAACACCTGCGACAGGTACATCGACCGACAGCATGCTCGTCGCCGCTACGCAGACAGGAGTCCATCTTGAATATGCGGGCACAATTACACCGCTCGGAAGCTGTATCGGCCGAACCGTCTACGAAGCAACTGTAGAAGCTATAAAAAATTCATCTATAGGTAAACAACCATGACGTCTCATTTAATCGCGCTAACACTCGCCTTTTTCCTCGATTTGTGGCTCGGTGATCCGCGCTGGCTGCCGCACCCTGTCGTTATGATCGGCCGGCTCATTGCCTATCTTGAGAAAAAGTGGAATCAAGGAAGTTACCGTCGTTTAAAAGGAAGCATGATGCTGCTGATGGTGTGTGGATGCGTCTTTGCAATCTCGTCAGCCTTAGTCTGGGGCGGTTATCAGCTTCATTTTACAGCTGGTTTGTTCTTAGAAGCCGTGCTGATCTGGACAACGATTGCCGGTAAAGGGCTGAAACAGGCCGCAGCCGCTGTGTACAAGCCATTAATTGAAAAAGATTTTATCAGGGCACGCCAGCAGTTAGCTATGATCGTCGGGCGGGATACGGAACAGCTGGGAGAAGCCGGGATCACAAGGGGAACGGTAGAAACAGTTGCAGAGAATACAAGCGACGGAGTGACAGCCCCCTTGTTTTTCGCTTTCGTCGGAGGTGCTCCCTTGGCGATGGTGTACCGCGCAGTGAATACCTGTGATTCAATGGTCGGCTACCGTCATGAACGGTACCGGCAGTTCGGATGGGCGTCGGCGCGTTTTGACGACGTCGTCAATTATCTGCCCGCAAGGATGACAGCATGGTTATTACTGCTGGGAGAGCGGTCTCGGTATCATCAAAAGAAAGAGGTGTTCCGACTGCTGCCTCACCAGGCTGAGCGTCATCCCAGCCCTAACAGTGGCTGGGGGGAAGCGGCATTTGCTTTACTACTTGGTATTCAACTGGGTGGTAAAAATTATTATTTCGGCGAAGCTTCGTATCGGCCGGTTATCGGTGTTCCACGGGAAGAATTGCAGGCGTATCACATCCTGCAATCTACGAAACTGATGATGCGGGCGGTTGTATATTTTCTCATTTTTCTATGGATCGGAGGGGTTCTCATTGAAATGGCCGTCTCATGGCGCTAACCCGCACTATTTAACAGAAAAAATGGACTTGCCGCCGGTAACGTATGATTTGAGTGTCAACGTCAATCCGCTCGGTCCTCCGAAGTGGCTGAAGGAGGAATGGGATGAGCTGTATGCGACGGCTCTTGATTATCCGGATCCAGGGTGCGGGCAGCTGATTCGTGTGCTCGCAGAGGAAGAAGGGGTACCTGGCCGTCATCTTCTTGCCGGGAACGGGGCTTCTGAGCTGCTTATGCTGATCGGTCAGCTGTTTGCCGGGAAAAGGGTGCTCATCGTCGAACCGACGTTTTCCGAATACCGCACTATCGCTGGAACGTACGGCTGTCAAGTAAAGTCAGTGTTCCTGACAGAAGCAGAGGCATGGCGGCTGCCGGTGGAACGGGTAGTGGAAAAAGCCACGAATGCTGACCTTGTTGTCATTTGTAACCCTAACAATCCGACGGGTGTGCATTATGAGCTTGATGAACTGTTATTTTTGCTTGAGCATATGAAAGCCCACCTGTTGGTTGATGAAGCTTTTTACGATTTTGTTGAAAAAGAGCCGACGCTGCTCCCGTACGTGAAGGAGTTTCCGAGGCTGCTCGTGCTGAGGTCCTTGACAAAAATGTACGCTGTGGCGGGCCTGCGAATCGGCTATCTCGCGGGTGATCCTCGTTTGATTAAGAAGATCGCAGCGTTCCAGCCTGCGTGGAGTGTCAATGGGCTGGCGCAAACCGTCGGGGCACAAAGTGCACAGGACCATGAATTTCGGCGGCAAACCAGGGAATTTGTGAAGTTAGAAAAAGAACGAATGTTTCCTGAGATTCACCGTCTTGGTTTTACGATTTCAAACACGAGTGTGAATTTCTACCTGCTTGGAGGCTGGCCGAATCTCGGAGAAACACTGCTGCCTTATCTGCTGGAAAAAGGGATTGCTGCGCGGCATACATACAATTTTCCTGGCATGGACGGAGAGTATCTTCGTTTCAGTATCAGCTACAGGGAAGCCAACGATGCATTGTTCGAGACGCTTGCGGGGTGGAGCGTATGATTACTTTTATTTGCGGCGGCGTAAGAAGCGGGAAAACAAGATTTGCGGAGCGGCTGCTGCTTGCAAGTTCATGCAAAAACCTGCATTACGTTGCGACAGGTGTCGTGACGGATGAGGAGATGAAAGAGCGGGTCACCCGTCATCAGCAGGACCGTCAACGCAGTGAGCGGGCATGGACGACATGGGAACAGCCGACAGATTTACACGAGCTTGCCTTCTCCAGCAGCGATGCTGTGTTAATCGACTGTCTAACGACTTGGGTGACAAATGAAATGATGAAGCATGAGAAGATACCGCCCGGGAAGCTGGCCAAGGGGCTGAGTAAGCGGCTCGGGAAGCTTCTTCAACAGCCGGGGGATCTCGTTATTGTTTCTAATGATGTAAGCCGCGGTATGCCATCATCATTTACCATGGTAAGGGATTATATATACTTGCTTGGGCAGATGAACCAATGGCTCGTAAAGCATAGTGATCAAGCGGTCGAAATGGTATTCGGCCAGCCGTATTTTCATAAGGGGGTGGAACGATGAAGGGTGTGATGGTTCAAGGGACGGCATCGAACGTCGGCAAAAGCTGGATTGCCGCTGGTTTGTGCCGCTTGCTTGCACGGGAGGGGGTGAACGTCGCTCCGTTTAAATCACAAAACATGTCCAATAACGCTTACGTGACGGTTAAAGGAGAAGAAATCGGGCGCGCCCAGGGTGTTCAGGCAGAAGCGGCAGGAGTCGAGGCCACGGTAGACATGAATCCAATTTTATTAAAACCGACGAGCGATCAGCGGTCTGAAGTGATTCTGCGCGGCGTGAGTCAAACCGTCTGGTCAGGAAGCGAGTACCGTGAACAAGGGTATGAAAGAGGAAAACAAGTTATTTGTGAGTCAGCGGAAAAACTCGCAGAAGAATACGACACGCTCGTCATTGAAGGAGCAGGAAGTCCTGTGGAGATTAATTTAAATGACCGGGAGCTCGTCAATATGGCCATTGCCGATTTGCTGGATGTGCCGGTCATTTTAACAGCTGATATTGACCGCGGAGGGGTATTCGCAAGCATTGTCGGTACGCTTGAACTGCTTGAGGAGAGGCACCGCCGACGTGTAAAAGGGCTGATCATTAATAAATTCCGTGGACAGCGTGAACTGTTTGATGACGGCGTAAAGTGGCTGGAGGAGCGTACGGGTATCCCTGTGCTCGGTGTCGTGCCTCATTTAGAGAACCATGGCATTGAAGGAGAAGACTCATTAACAATTCAAAACGTACGGTCAGCTCAAGAAAAAGCGCTCGATATCGCTGTCATTCACTGGTCTTACACAGCGAACAATTCAGATGTAATGCCGCTCGCTCATGAACCGGATGTATCGATCCGCTATGTCAAATCCTTTAAAGACCTTGGTGATCCTGACGCCTTGATTCTACCGGGGACGAGAAGCACTATCGAAGACTTCCTTACGGCTGAGGAGCTCGGATTAACCGAAGCTGTACAAACGTACGCCGGGACAGGTACGGTTGTGGGCATTTGCGGCGGCTATCAGGTGTTGTGTGAAACGATGTATAAAAACCCGGAGGACGAGCATGGAATCAGCGGAATCGGCTTGTTTCCTTTAAAGACTACATTCCTTAGTAAAAAACAAACGATTCGTGTGAAGGGACAAACCCATGAAGAAAGCGGATTTGCGGCAGCAGCGATGAAGGGCTATGAAATTCACCTCGGACGTACCGAGGGAGTCATTGAAGCACCTTTTCTCGAATTGCTGGACGGTCCTGAAGGGATCAGTGTGGATAATGGGCGTCTCATCGGCACTTATATGCACGATTGTTTCCATAACGACGAATGGAGGACAGAGTGGCTGAACCGTTTACGAAGGAAAGCTGGACTCCCTGAGCTGCCGATCCTAAGGCTGGCAGAGCGTCAGAAACGGTACGACCGGCTTGCTGACCATTTGGAAGCACATCTTGATACGCAAACCTTGAGAGAGATCATCGAGGGAAGCGGCTCATGAAGAACCTTATTCTCAGTGTATTGTTTACGCTCCAATTTTTCTCAATCATTCCGGTTCACCGTGAAATTGAACCGACTCCTTCACGTGTACGAGCTTCATTAAGCTGGCTTCCTGTAATTGGATTAGGGTTTGGTGCTGTGAATTTACTGTTCATTACTGCTTTGCAACCGGTGATGAGTCCTGTCACTTTAGTCATTGTGGCGTTAACCATACCGATAGTGTTGAGCGGGGGACTTCACCTTGACGGTCTGATGGATACAGGAGACGCATATTTCTCCTATAAGGAGCGGGACAAACGCCTGGACGTTATGAAGGACCCGCGTACCGGCGCATTCGGTGTCCTCGTTTTACTTGCAGTGCTCGCCCTACGCTTCGTTTTTATGTATGAATCATTTCGTTCAGAAGCTTCCGCCCTGTGGTTGCTTGTACTCATTCCAGCACTGGCGCGTGTGGCGATGGTCGGCGTACTCGGTCATGTGCCTTCAGCTAAAAACACGGGTTTAAGCTCTTTTTTTCAACAATCATACCGGACTGGTGTGACGTGGAGCCTGGCTGCAATGAGTGTGTTCCTCTTATTCGGCGCATCTCTCCTTACGAGCTTGAACGTTTCAATAGCTCTCGGAGTGGCAGCCATTGCGGGAATATTTATGATAAAAATGTGGAGTCTGCGTGCATTTGGCGGTATTACCGGGGATGTATGCGGGGCTGCTCTAGAAGGGATGGTGACACTGTTATGGCTGATTGTGTGGATTTTTATTTAATCCGGCATGGGGAAACGACATCCAATCAAGAAAGGCGTTATATCGGCTGGCGTGACGAACCGTTATCGGATCAGGGTCGTCGTCAGATTAACCTACTTTGCAGAAAGCTTCCTCCGTTTGGCAGGCTCTTTTCGAGTGATCTGACGCGCTGCACCGAAACGGCAGGGAAGGTGGATGATCGCTTCCAAGTTGACCGAGCACTGCGTGAATACCATTTTGGCGATTTTGACGGCAAAAGGTATGCAGAGCTGAACAAGAATTCGGAATATCAATGCTGGCTTAATGATATGGAAAACGTGACACCCCCGAACGGGGAAAGCTTTTCTACATTTAGAAGCCGTGTGCTCAAGTTCATGGGAAGAATTCTGGATTGTTTAGGACAAGATGAGCAGATGCCGGTGGGAATCGTCACTCACGGCGGTGTAATCCGCACGCTGCTGCAGTATTTTTCAAAGCAGACGAATTCTATGTGGGAGTGGAGTATTGATCCGGGTGAGGCCTATCACCTTAAGCTTATAAAGGAGGGAGACGAGTGGATTTTGTTACAGGCGGAGCGCATAACGGCAAGCTGAACTGGGCGCTTAACCATTATGGTTCAAAGTCTTTAGTTGTCAGGGAAATAAGCGAATGGAAGCATACAGAAACTCTGGTTATCATAGATCATGCCGAACAGATACTTAAGCTCCCTGAAGCTGATGCATTTTTTCACAAAATGTGGGAGTGGGAACACAGCCGTCCTGATCATCAACTTATTATTATTGGAACGGATGTTACAGGAGGTATCGTTCCGGTGGAAAAAGAACATCGAGAATGGCGTGACAACGTCGGACTTCATTATCAACAATTTATAAAAGAGGCAGAGTCAGTCTACCGAATATGGTACGGTATTCCGCAGCAACTAAAATAGGAGGTTTTTAATAATGAGATTGTATACGAGAACGGGAGATAAGGGTCAGACAAGCGTCATCGGCGGCCGGGTGGAGAAGGATGATGTGCGTGTCGAGGCTTATGGCACGGTGGATGAAGTAAACAGCTTCGTTGGAAAAGCACGTACCGAGCTGCAGGGGGAGACGTTTGCGGAAATCCAGGAAGAGCTTGAACGGATTCAGCACGAGCTGTTTGACTGCGGCAGCGACCTCGCGAATAAGAAGTCCAGCCGCCCCTATAAGCTGCAGCAGGAAAGCATCGACTGGCTCGAGGAGCGTATGGATGATTACATTCAAAAATCACCAGAGCTTGAGCGGTTCATATTACCTGGAGGCTCTTCCGCTTCGGCCACTCTGCATATAGCCCGTACGATTACGCGCCGTGCTGAACGACTCGTCGTTACCCTGCAAAAACAAGAAACGATCCACCCCGTCTGTTTAATGTATTTGAACCGGCTGTCCGATTACTTCTTCGGTCTGGCGCGCTATGTGAATGTTCTCAATGAGACGAAGGACGTGGAGTATGTAAGAAGTGCTAAAGTCTTTCGCTCAGGGAAACGAAAGGAGAACGAATAAGTGGGCCTGCCGTTGTTTATAGCAGAAGCAGACGATCGTGAACTTGTCATTGCTTCTGATAATGCAGGGGCAATTGGACCTAAGCCGGACGACGCGGTACAGGTGCCGTATGAAGTAGTAGCTCAAGCGTTGTTCCGCGTTGCCATTATGGATACACTCGCGGTCGGTGCTTCTCCTTTTGCCGTTAATCTTATGAATTTTGCCGGGGAAGAAGCATGGAATGAGCTTGAGAAAACGATCATCAGCCAATGCCGGCGGCTTGGAATAGAGATGGGGATAACAGGAAGTACAGAATCCAATTTTTCTATGAATCAGTCGGCCGTGGGTCTCACGGTGATAGGGAAAGTTATGAAGGCCGATAAAAAAATAGGCTGTTCTCCTCAAGGGTGCGGCCTCGCTTTAATCGGGGAGCCGCTTGTCGGAGAAGAAGTGATCCAATGTGCTGATCGAGCCGCCCCGTTGGAACTGTTTGCTGAGATGACGCAGCAGGAATGGGTGTATGAACTTGTACCAGTCGGCTCAAAAGGAATCGATGGCAGCCTGCGGGAATGGGAGCGTCGAAACGGGCGGGAGCAACGGAAATGGGAGGTACCTTTTGACTGCAGCAAATCCGGAGGGCCGTCAACGAGTTTTCTAGTAAGCTATGATCTAAACTGCGACCTTGATTTAATTAAAATGGCCGAGGCCTTTGTAACGGTGATTCGCTAATAATGAATTGGGTGGTACCAGGTACACACAAGTAAGAAGGATGTACCTGGTACAAAGTGAAGAATGCTATTCTATTAGAAACTCAGCTTCAACGGGTTCTCTTATTGTATTGTAGTCCATATCCGTAATAACATCTGTAATGATCCTGAATGATGTTACCTCGTCAGGATCCGATTTAAAGGGGATACCAAGAGATAGGTCGTCTTGATAGGAGTTTGAGTACAACTCTGAATCACTATAGGATTGAATGAAATCCATGGTACTCACATCAATCTGTTCTCCTGTATTCAAAACAACTTTATAAATTGGATAGTAGGACACCACGTTTTGATCAGAAACATTCTCTACGCTGTAATTAATTTTCAAATAGTGAAAAGGCTCTCCTTCTACATATCCATAATAATCAGTCATGTGCTCAGCTTCGAATTCATCTAAAATGCCTTCAATAGAGATGAGGTCGGCATGCTGCACGTTTATTCTCAAGGGATCTTGCTCAATGAATTCATTGATCTCACCTTTTTTAATGAGTGTTGCTTTTTTAAAATATTCATTAGAAATCGACTCTCCCACTTCCGCTTCTGAAATATCTATCTCCTCCTGTTCTTCTGAGGTAGAGCTGTCCTTACCTTGAGAAGAATCATTTTCCTCCTCACTTTTCACTTCTTTTTGTTCAGCAGGACTGGCTTTCTTCTGAGTGTCGACCTCTTCCGGGCTGCATGCTGCAGTCAAACCAGCTATGCAAATACAAAACAATATTAAAAAAACTTTCATCCCCTCACCCCTTAACTTAATTACTTCTATTTATCTTTTTCATTATATTGATCAAACACCTATTACATACATCCCCACACATCATGGTAAAATGATTTTACACTGACTGCGTACCTGGTACCGATGGATGGATTTTGTGTACCAGGTACCTAAAAAAGGGTGAAAAACTTGGAACAGCCTATTGAGCAGCGGGTACGTGAAACCTTTCGTTATTTGTATCGTAATGCAGAAATCAGCTGGGAAGAGATCAAAACTACAAAATATATTGAAGCTTTTTTACGTGAAAGTGGGTGCAGGGTGACTACTTTTGAAGATGTCCCTGGAGTCATTGGCGAGTATGGAGATTTCAGCAAAAACCTGCCGGTGATAGGCGTCCGCTCTGATATGGATGCGTTGTGGCAGGAGGTAAATGGCAGATTTCAACCGAATCATTCCTGCTGGCATGATGCTCACATGGCCATGGTGCTGGGCCTATTGTGGAAGTTAGAGGAGAGCCCTGAATTAAGAAACCAGACAGCGATAAAGAGCAGCGGCTGCTGAGACAAACGTCGAGGCGGTCGCTATTATGAGTGAAGCTATTAAGGAAACACTTGGCGGAGAATATTTACAACCACCACTTGTTACGCCGGGCGGAGACGATTTTCATTTTTATACGATAAAGAAGCCATCCTTAAAAGCGACTATGCTTGGACTGGGGTGTAACTTAACACCAGGCTTGCATCACCCGCAGATGACCTTTGATGAGTCCGCATTAATGAACGGTGTTAACATTCTCTATCAAGCCATTTTAAAAACCTACAAAACACCTCCCTGCAGATAGGGAGGCGTTTTTTTGATGATCTTTTTATATAGTACCGGGTACACGTTGGGAATTGTGTGGTACCAGGTACACAAACTTCATTGATCTGTACCCGGTACCGTCGAAAGTTGTAATATTCAAACTAATTTTACAATTTGGTTACAATTGTAATGTAAATGTGATAGAATGCAGGTAATTGTAAACCGTACTTTATGCTTATTTCTATAGTAGAGAAAAATATATACCGAATGAGGGGGCGAATCATTTTATGGAGGAACTTCTTATTTACAAGAATGCCCGCGAGAATGCAGCAGCTGTAAGGGAAGGTGAAATTTGTGAAAACTGTCATCTGCCGTTTGCTGACTCACCTCCAATGTATGCAAGAACCTGCGAGGATTGTAAGAATGACTGAATGACTAAGAGAAATTATAAGATGAAGCCTATTCACTAGTGAATAGGCTTTTTTGTGGTTAAATAAAGGATCGGCAAATTAAGTGATCTGCTGTTTTCGTTGTATGGCTTTCGTAGATTCTCTCTCAATAAGTTCGGCTTGAAGCAACGTTTCATGAAAGGGGGCATCACGGTTAGTCATTCTCCAAAACAGCTTTTCTACTGCGCTTTGGCCAAAGTCTTTAAAATTAATATCCATTGAGGTGATGCCTGGTGTAGACAGCTGTGACAACTGTCCATTATCAAAGCTGCAGACGGAGGCCTGTTCAGGAACACTGATTCCATGCACTTGCAAACCCATATTTACATGGTAGCCAAGGCCATCATTCACACAAAACCATGCCGTAGGCTGGTCATCTAATTGCGCAATAAAATGATTAATAACGTTCCCTTCTTCTGGAGCATCTGTAAACAAAAATTCTTTTCTAACCTTTACGCCGTGTTCCTTTAATGCAAGAAAGTAGCCCTCAAGCCTTTCCTGATAACTTGGGGAAAAATCTACATCTCCGACAAAGGCTATTTTTTCATGACCTAAATCAATTAAATGTTTAATTGCCGTATAGGCGCCAAATCGATTGTTCGTCAAAATAGCATCCGCTTGAATGCTTGGATGATGATGATCGATTAATACGGTAGGTATGCCTGTTTCTATTACTTTGTTAATGTAATTATTGCTTATATGTGAAAGGATCAATACTCCTTCCACCTGTTTATTCTGAATAAAAGCAGGCAGTTGAAGATTATCTTTAGACTGCTGATTAATCGACTGTATCAGTAATCGTTTGTTTCGTCTATTTACCTCGTCTTCCACACTTAAGTAGATTTCACCAAAAAAACTTCTCATGGAAAACGCAAATTCGGATGCAATTAAAGCGATATTTCCTGAGGAGTACTCTTCATAACCAGTGGATGGAGGAGATGGACGATTATAGACATAGCCTTTATCTGATGCAGCTTTCTTAACGAGTTTTCGGGTTTCTTCACTTACACCGGGTTTACCTGAAAGCGCCTGTGATACGGAATTCTTAGATATATTCAGGTAATCCGCAATATCCTGCATGGTTACTTTCTTCGCCATAATAAAAGGTCAACCTCTCTATTAAAAAGAATCATAGTGTTGTCATCCATTATTTTGTAACGTTACTTTAAATATACGTAAATTACAAATCAAATTCAACTATTTAAATTTAATAGTGATATATTTGAAAATTACATTGACATTACTAATGATAAGTTTATAATTACAGTAACGTTAAAATTATTTATAAAACAAGTTTGTAATGTGAGATTTATTTTTTTAATTTAAAATGTAAAGGCTTACAACGATTGATTGTAAGTATTGGAGGGATGAAATGGAATGGAAGTAAAACGCTTTACAGACAACCCAATAATTACACCCGAAGATGTGAAACCATATCATGAAAATCACGAAGTCATAGGGGTGTTTAACGCCGGGGTGGCTCAATATAATGGGGAAACTCTGCTTTTATTAAGAGTAGCAGAACGACCGTATAGTCAGGATCGAAATATAGTTAAAGCACCAGTCATTGATTTCACGCGGCAAGGAAGAGTACTCCGGCTTATCGAGCTTGAAAAATCAGATTCACAGTATGATTTTTCAGATCCGCGTACGATCCGTTACAGCGGAAAAGATGGAACAGCTTATTTAACATCACTTTCGTATATTCGTATTGCACGTAGTACTGATGGTCAAAACTTTACAGTGGATGATCAGCCTTTTCTTTACCCGGAAACCAATGAAGAAGCCTGGGGGATCGAGGACCCCAGAGTGACTCAAATGGGCGGTACATACTACATTCAGTACAGTGCAGTGTCTGATAAAGGTGTAGGAGTCGGGCTCATTTCTACAAAGGATTTCAAGAGTTATTCCAGGCATGGCCTCATGCTTCATCCAGAAAATAAAGACGTAGCCATCTTTCCGGAAAAAGTGAACGGAAAATATTATGCGCTGCACCGACCTGTTCCTAAAGGTATTGGGAAACCCGAGATTTGGATTGCGGAATCAGATAATCTTCTGTACTGGGGAAACCATAGACACCTGCTGGGCCTTAGTGAAGAAGGTTGGGATAGCGGAAGAATTGGAGGAGGCGCTGTTCCTTTTAAAACTGAAAATGGATGGCTTGAAATATACCACGCGGCGGATAAAAATGATCGTTACTGTCTTGGGGCAGTTCTGCTTGATCTTGAAAATCCAGCCAGAGTATTAGCAAGAACCCGTCAGCCTATATTAGTGCCTGAGGCTGAATATGAAGTGAATGGGTTCTTTAATCAAGTAGTCTTCACGTGTGGAGTCACGTTACAAAATGATAAAGTTCAGGTTTATTATGGAGTGGCAGACACATCCATGGCGGTCGCAGAACTAAGTCTTCGGGAGTTAATGGAGGAATTAACTTATGAAACGGTACCTGAAAGTGGTGGAATTTAATGACTTTCAGAGTGAAAAGGCTGCTGGAGCATTATAAAAGTAATGGTTCGATTAACCAGGCAGACAAACTCTTGTTTACAGGTGTAGGTGATCGTGATGTTTATAACATTACTGCCCCCTTCCTTGATCAAGGGGAGGAGGTCATCGCTGGAAGAGTAGAGGGCCGGGACACAGAGAATTCAGACGTTATCTTTTTTATAAAAGAAGGGAATGCATGGAGACCTCGAGAGGGCGCGCCGGTCTATAATCTTCAAGATCCCTTCGTAACTGAAATCCACGGGCAGCTCGTATTTGGAGGGGTGAAAATCTCCCGCGGGGAAAACGGCGGTCTTTCCTGGAAAACGGTTTTTTATAAAGGCTCTTCGATTAATGGATTGCAGCCTTTTACCGAAGGACCCCAAGGAATGAAAGACATTCGTTTAGTAGAACTGGAAAATCATAAAATCGGAGTGTTTACCCGTCCTCAAGGGGAAAAAGGCGGCCGTGGAAAAATCGGCTATACCGAAGTAGAACGTCTGGAACAATTAACCCCTTTGATTATGGATCAAGCTTCTCTCGTAAAAAATCACTTCTCAGATGAAGAATGGGGCGGTGCCAATGAATTATATCTTCTAAAAAATGGAGTGATAGGTGTACTCGGACATATTGCCTGCTTTGCTGATAAAGGAAACCGAAATTATTATCCGTTCGTGTGCCGTTACTGTCGGGAGTCTAATAAGTTAACTGATATGAGAATAATTGCAGCGCGTTCAGATTTTCCGGAGGGTGAGGCTAAACGTTCCGACCTTAGAAACGTGTTGTTCAGTGGCGGGATGACCCAGTTGGAGAATGGACAGGTTGAGCTTTATGTAGGAGTAAGTGATGCTGAAGCACATAAAGCGGTTATGCCAAATCCGTTTGATTTAATCAATGCGATTTCAATAAATGAAAGGGGAGAAGGATGATGAAAAAATTTCGCTTGGTGTTACTGCTGATAACTGTAGGATTTTTGGCTGCTGGCTGTCAATCAGGAAGTGGGAATGGAGGCGGTTCAGACGGTGAAGTAGAATTTGAATTCTGGGCAGCACCAAACCCTGCTCAGGAAGCTTTTTGGGAAGAGATGGCTGAGAAGTATATGGAGGAGGAAGACAATGTAAGCATTAATGTCACTCCTATGCCGGAAAGCCCTTCATCCGAAGCGGGCATCCAATCAGCGATTGCAGCTGGAAATGCTCCAGCGATTTCTGAGAACATCTCTAGAGGATTCGCTGCTCAGTTAGCTGAAAGTAGTGGAATTGTTCCCCTTAATGAATTTGAAGGCTATGACGAGTTAATCGAAACGCGTGAAATGGAGGAGACAATGTCATCCTGGCAGTTCACAGATGATCAGCAATTTGTATTGCCTGCTTACTCCAACCCCATGCTGTTTTCCTGGAGAACTGATATTTTAGAGGATCTAGGTTTTGATGAAGCTCCACGCACTTTTGAAGAAGTGGTAGAAGTGGGGGAAACATTAAAAGAGGAAGAGCCTGATAAATATCTTTGGGCGAGAGCTGACTTGGTTAAGCCGAATTGGTCAGCGAGATGGTTTGATTTCTTCATGCTTTATAATGCAGCTTCTGATGGAAATAATTTTGTAGAAGCGAATGAACTTGTAGCGGATGAAGAAGCAGGGATTGAGACGTTTGAATTGTTTAGTGAGATGGCAGAAGGAGACATGCTTCTTACTCGTGAGGCGACTGACCCCTTTGAATCCGGTGATACGGTCATGATGGATACTGGTCCATGGACCTTTTCATATTGGGATGATAAGTTTCCTGAAATGGAGCAGGGAGAAACGTATGAACTGACGATGCCTCCTGTTCCTGAGGATAGTGACATAGAAAATCCGAAGACATTTGCGGATACTAAAGGTCTTTCTATCTATGCTTCAGCAACAGAAGAACAACAACAGGCTGCATTTGATTTTATTAATTGGGTGTATTCAAACTCTGAGAACGATTTAGAGTGGTTTGAACAGACGAATCTGCCGCCTGCACGTGATGACTTGGCGACAAATGAGGCTTTTACTGAATTTCTAGATGAAAACCCTGAGCTGCAGCCGTATGCGGATAATATACCGAACGCTGTGCCTCCGATCGACAGCGAACAAACCGCTGAAATCCAGGAATTGATAGGGACGGAAGGATTAAACCCTGTAGTTCAAGGAGATAAAGATGCGGAGCAGGCGTGGGAAGATGTGATGAACGCCATTGATGGGGTGTTGGAGTAAATGGATAAGAGTAATGCGAGGCTGGGTTGGCTGTTTGCCAGCCCTTACCTCATCTATTCACTCATATTTTTTCTGTTTCCTTTATTATGGGCGACGTATTTAGCCTTTACCAACTGGAATCTTATTGCTCCTGATTATGAATTTGTAGGGATCCAAAACTTTATTGAAGCTTTTTTCAGTGAGAGTGTGCGTGCTGCTTTTTTTGTGACGTATAAGTTCCTTGGAATGTTTGTGCCCATTGTGGTCGGCGGAGCTTTACTACTTGCGATGCTCATCCACTCTTTACCGAAATTTAAAGGCTTGTTTTCTGTTGCTTTCTTTTTACCTTACTTAGCTTCAGGTGTAGCTTCTGCGATTGTTGTTAACGGGATCTTATCCCACAACAGCCCATTTAACATATGGCTCCGTGGCACCTTTGGCCTGGACATTGACTGGCTGGGATCATCGATCTTAGCTCCATTAATTATTGCGCTTATGATGGCCTGGAAGTTCGCAGGTTATTATGCGCTTCTTTTCGTTGCCGGTCTGGAAAGTATTCCAAAAGATGTGTATGAAGCGGCGGAAATGGATGGGGCGGTTGGAATTAAAAAGTTCTGGCACGTGACCATTCCGATGCTGTATCCATCTTTCTATACAGTAACGATATTGGCAGTCGGCCTTATGTTTGGTATTTTTACCGAGCCTTACGTACTAACAGGCGGCGGACCGGATTTATCCACTCATACGTGGCAGCTGGAAATATACAGTCAAGCCTTCGAGCGATTGAATGCTGGGTATGGAACAGCGATTGCTGTTATTAATTCCATTGTAACGTTCGGCTCCATCTTAGTGTTCCGAAAAATTCTGGAGAAATGGGGGGCAAAACATGGCTGGGAATAATAGACTTAAACTGACATTACTGTACATCGTCGCTTTTACTGTGCTGATTGTAATGGTCTCTCCTTATCTTTATATGGTTCTTGGCTCGTTTGCCTCGTGGGATCAGGTCGACCGCAAAATCATTCCGACAGAGTTTTCGTTAAGGTCGTATGAGTGGTTGTTTTTCGGTGGAGAAGGAGCCAATGCCAGACCGTGGATGAGAGCTTTTTTTAACAGTGTTTTCGTAAGTACTACTTCCTCCATTCTTATGATAGCCACAGCCCTGCTTGTAGGTTATTCATTAGCTAAACTTAAATTTAAAGGCAATCGCCTCATTAATAATGTGATATTATTCCAAATGTTTTATCCTGCGGTCATCTTGTTGATTCCCCTGTTCTTACTCATTCGGTATTTTGGTATGTATGATACGTACTGGGCAATGATCCTTCCTAAAGCAGTTAATCTTTGGGCTATCTTTATGTACACGAACTTCTTTAGAGGTCTCCCCAATGAGTTATTAGAAGCAGCCAAAATCGACGGGGCCAGCCAGTGGAAGATCGTTTGGAAAATTGTCCTGCCCATGTCCAAATCCATTACGACCATTATCTTTTTATTCGTATTTATGGAGAGGTGGGTCGAATTATTATGGGATATGCTCGTTGTAAACAGTGAAGAGATGCTGACATTGAACGTGTTGCTGGCTCAAATGTTCGGACCGTATGGAGGGTATCCGGGACCTATGTATGCCGCATCTGTTCTCTTAACTCTGCCCATTCTGATCCTGTTCATCATCTTCAGCAAAAACTTCAAAAAAGGCATGCAGTTTGTATTGAAGTGACGGAATGATGAATTGATGAATTAATGTGTACCTGGTACACAGAAAAATAAGAAAAAAACTATTTATAGGAAGGTGTGGTGCGTGATTAATCGTCAAATTGGGTTGCAGCTTTATTCGTTGAAGGAGTATACGGAGAAGGATTTTTTAGGGACGTTGGAGAAGGTTGCTCAAGCGGGGTATGATGGGGTTGAGTTTGCTGGTTATTTTGGGACCTCTGCTTCTGAGCTGCACAATACATTAAATCAGCTGGGGCTTAAAGCCGCAGGCAGTCATATAGGAATTGAAGATTTAGAGAATAATTTAAACAGCGTGATAGAGTATTCTTTAGAAATCAAGAGTCCATATATTATCTGCCCTGGCCTTCCCGGGTCTTACAGAAACAGCGCGGATGATTATAAGCGGACGGCCGAAAAGTTTAATAGAGTTGGAGAAACCTGCCGTGAACAGGGGATTCTTTTTGGCTATCACAATCATCATGTTGAATTTGAAAAGTATAAGGGAGAATACGGGCTCGATCTTTTAGTTAACCATACAGGAAAAGACAATATGTTTATCGAATTAGATACGTACTGGGCTGAGGTGTGTGGTATCAAGTCAGTAGACCTCATTAGTAAGTATCAGGACCGCTGCAAGATTCTGCATATGAAAGACATGAACAACTTTGAAGAAAAAAGAAATGTTGAAGTTGGAAGCGGCGCGATGGATTTTAAGGAGATTGTACGATTGGGCCGACAGCACAACATCGAGTGGTACACAGTCGAGCAGGAGGAGTATGACAAAAACCCGCTGCTTAGCATCCAGGAAAGCTATCAGTATTTAAATAGAATTTTGCAAGGAGGATGATCAAATATGAAAGAAACGGGATTAAAGGTAGGAATCATAGGCTGCGGCGGTATTGCCAACGGCAAACAAATGCCAAGTCTCTCAAAAATAAAGGCAGTTCAAATGGTTGCTTTTTGTGACATAGTCGAAGAACGCGCTCAAAAAGCAGCCGGTCAATATGGCAGCAGTGAGGCAAAAGTATTTACAGATTATCAAGACTTACTTAAAGAAGAGATCGATGTAGTCCACGTCTGTACCCCGAATAGATCACATGCAGAAATTAGTATTGCTGCTTTAGAATCAGGAAAGCATGTCATGTGTGAAAAGCCTATGGCTAAAACAGCTGAAGAAGCCCGGCTGATGACAGAAGCTGCTAAAGCCAGCGGGAAACGCTTAGCTATTGGTTACAACAATCGTTTCCGTAATGATTCCCAGTACTTAAAACAAGCTTGTGAAAACGGAGAGTTAGGAGATATTTACTTCGCTAAAGCGCATGCTATACGAAGACGTGCCGTTCCGACGTGGGGGGTGTTTTTAAACGAAGAAGAGCAGGGTGGAGGACCGCTAATTGATATTGGTACACATGCTCTTGACTTGACGCTGTGGTTAATGAATAACTACGAAGTAAAAAGTGTCATGGGGAACATTTACCATAAGCTATCGGACAAAGAAAACGCGGCAAACGCTTTTGGTCCGTGGGATCCGAAGGAATTTAACGTGGAAGATTCAGCTTTTGGTTTTATCACTATGAAAAATGGAGCGACCGTCATACTTGAATCAAGCTGGGCTTTAAACTCTCTTGATATTGGAGAGGCGCAGAGTACGCTGTGCGGAACTGAAGGTGGAGCTGATATGAAAGATGGTCTGAGGATTAACGGGGAAAAATACGGAAAGTTACATATCACTAAACCAGATCTTGATGCAGGGGGAGTTGATTTCTACAGCGGTGAAGACGAAAGTGACAGTGATCGAGAAGCGAGGCTGTGGATTGACAGTCTGCTAAATAATAAAGAAACGGTCGTTCAGCCTGAGCAGGCACTAGTTGTCAGCGAAATTCTTGAGGCTGTTTATGAGTCGGCAAGAACGGGACAGCCCGTATATTTCTAATTGTAAAGGTAAATGGAGGAAGCTGCTCCATTTACCTTATTTTTTTCATTAAAAATTCATATAAACCGTTTTGTTTGTATGAGTTCTTCGTGACTTCATGGACATTCTGCTTAACGACCTCTTCTGCATTCTGCATAGCCACAGAATATCCTGCCAGCTTCAGCATGGGCAGATCATTCTCTCCGTCTCCTATGGCCATAGTCTTTGTGGCAGGTATTCCGAATTCTTTAAGTAAATATTCCAGCCCTCTTGCCTTTGAAGCCTTGTTATCCATAATCTCTGCGTTGTGCAGGGATGAGGAATATATAGAAAAACGGTGGTTTTCATTAAGAGACTTCAAGGCTTCCTTCCATTCCTTAATTATCTCAGGATCCATGCTGAAAAAGTAAACCTTAACAATTGATTCATATGACAAATGATCGACCCAGTCGATGTGGCTCTGAACAGCCTGCTTTCTTGAATAATATTCGTTATCCAGCAGGGTATCCGGCTGTTTCGCGTGAACGATTCGTTTCAAAAGATTTTGGTCTTCTTTTAAAGCGATACGGCTGTGCTTCATTGGATGTACTTCGTAATATATGCCGTGATTACGGGCTTCTTCTACCACATTGTGAACCAATTCAGGGTCCAGTGTATATTCAAACAGTGTTCTTGCTCCTGAATATCCTCCCATTCCATTAGCCGTAACCACTCCATCCACTTGCAGCGATGAGGGAAGTACATCTTCGATTTCGAGTTTCGTCCGGCCTGACGCGACAAAAATTCGAATTCCGTATTCTTGCTGCAGCTTAGGAAGAAGAGTAAGAAGCTCTTCCGTCACTTCATTTTCTTCATTTAATAGTGTTCCATCTAAATCGAGGGCGATAGCTTTTGGTATCATATAGGACCTCCTCAATGTACAGTTGAACAGTTAAAGTATACTGTGATTACATTTATTAAAACAGTAGTAATCGAGCACAATGTATGTATGAATCTAATACAAAGATTGGGTTCAAATAGTATTGTGACAGTGTTGTAAGCGCTTTACAATAAAAATAAGAAAGGGAGGTTCTTTCCTTGCTGGATCAGAAGTCTTATCAGTTTCTAGAAAGGATCATGCAATATGATCAAATAACAAAGCCGGAAATTATGATGGAGATGAATCTTACAAACAGACAATTTCAATACCTGCTGGAGAAAACAAACAGTATTTTAAGTCAGTTTAACCTTCCTTCGGTTCAATTGAGAAATCAAGCTTTTATCGTAGATGAAAGGATAAAATCGCTTGTACAGAAAGAGGCAGCGCTTGGGATGAAAGGGGATGACCTTTTTGTTTCTGAGACGGACCGTCCCTTCATTATTTACTTATACACTTTTATTAGAGGGGAGGAGCTTTCAAACTATCACTATCAGCTGCTGCTCGGAGTGAGTAAGAATACGGCTTTAGCCGATGTGAAGAAAGCAAAAGAGGTATGCGAAGAGTGGAATGTCCACCTTTCTTACAAAAGAATGGACGGTTATTTTCTTGAAGGGGAAGAAATGGATAAACGAAGGCTGGCTGTTTACTGTATCGATTATTTACTCTCGCAGCCTCTCGGAAAAGAAATAATCTTGATGATTTTAAAATCGTGGGAAAAGGAGAAAGAAATCAATCCCATTCAAGACATAATGGATCACATAGTTACTCGCGATTCCCTAAAACTTGTGAAGAGCAGAAAAATGGAAATGATCTATCATCTAACCTTTATGAAAGCTCGTAAAAAAAATCATTCTCTGCAGTTATCTGCTGATGAAATAGAAATATTGGAGAAACAGACACTTTTCGATCAAGCAAAGGAACTGGCTGAAAAAATATTTCCAGAAAGGTACGAAAATGAGAAGTATTTCGTTGCGATTCAGCTTTTAACCTCGCAGGAAGAAGTCAAAAGCCATGACCACTCTTCCTTGCTGAAGCTGGCTAAGGAGATCATTGATGAATTTGAAAGAAATACTTTGCTTCCTATAGAAAATAAGTCGTATTTGATTCAAAGTCTGTTTAATCACCTGGTTCCTACTTTTTTTCGAATAACGTTTGGAATCCCCTTAATTAATCCGATGACTCACAGAATCAAAGAAGAATATAAAGAGTTATTTCAATTTGTTGAGAACTCTCTTGAACCTTTATCCGATTGGACGGGGAAGAAAATCAGCGAGGCGGAAATAGGGTATTTTACTCTTCACTTTGGTGGCTATTTAGAAAAACACAGAGAGGTTAAATCAGACAAAGTCCGGGCAATTATAGTGTGCTCAAATGGTGTCAGCTCTTCTATTATGCTTAGATCACAATTAAGTGAGCTGTTTCCGGCAATAGAATTTTCGAGGATGCATACGACGGAGAACCTTCATAATGTATCCCCTTCAAGCTATGACTTAATCTTTTCTACGGTCCAGTTAACGTCAATAAAACCTGTATTTCTCGTTAAGCCATTATTATCTATTGTGGAGAAAAACTCTTTAATTCAAGCTGTAGCTTCTGAGTTTCCTCATATACAGGAAGATAATATTACCATTGATCAGGTAATGGACATTGTGAGAAGGAATGCGGATATTAAAAATGAAAAGAAGTTATTCACTGAATTAGTGGATCTCATATATTTAAACACAGAACAAAGGTGGGAGAAGCCAATGCTTTCGGAACTATTAACAGAAGAAATGATCCATTTTACCAATGAGAAGCTCGAATGGAGGGGGGCAATAAATAAGGCGGCCCGTCCGCTGGTGGATACCGGCAAAATAGAAAATCGCTACGTGGAAGCCATGATACGAAATGTTGAGGAGATTGGAACATATATTCATATAGGGAAAGGGATAGCTATTCCTCATGCAAGACCAGATGCTGGTGTGAATCAAGTGGGTATGTCTCTGCTTCGGACCCAGCAGCCTGTACTCTTACTCGATAAAAAAGAGCATCCCATTGAGATGTTTATTTGCCTGGCAGCTATAGATAATGAGGCTCACCTCAAAGCATTAGCCCATTTAACGAAGCTGCTCGGAAATGAAGATTCCCTGCAGTCAATGAAGAATGCTGATTCTGCTCAGCAGATTATTAAGATTATAAAAGAGGGAGAGGAAGCGAAATGAAGATTTTAGCAGTATGTGGTTCAGGGTTAGGAACAAGTTTTATGGTGGAGATGAACATTAATCAGGCTTTCGAGGAACTGGGAGTGACCGGTGTTGAAGTCTCACATTCTGATTTGAGTTCCGCAGCTCCGGGTGATGCGGATGTTTACTTTTTAGCTAAAGATATTGCGGAAAGCGGGGAGCATCTCGGTGAAATTGTCGTATTAGATAATATTATTGATATGGATGAGTTGAGAGAAAAGGTCAGGAAGCTGGCTGAAGATAAAGATCTCATCTAATGGTTGAAATAGGAAGGGGAGGAAAGAACGATGAACAGCATTCTTACGACCTTAATAGATATTTTAAGTGAACCTGCCATATTAGTAGCTCTTATTGCCTTAATCGGACTTGTAGCTCAAAGAAAAAATTTATCGGATACGATGAAAGGGACGACGAAAACCTTTGTCGGCTTTCTAGTGATAGCCGCAGGTGCAGGGATTTTAGAAACCTCTTTAGAACCTTTTGGAGCTATGTTTCAGGAAGCGTTTAATGTTTCGGGAGTAGTTCCTAATAATGAAGCTATCGTAGCGCTGGCATTAAATGAGTATGGTTCTAATACGGCATTGATTATGTTTTTTGGAATGATTGTTAACATTTTAATTGCTAGATTTACAAGATTTAAATACATTTTCCTTACCGGTCATCATACATTATATATGGCCTGTATGCTTGCGGTTATTATGGCTGTAGCCGGTTTTGACTCCGTGGGTCTCATTGCTGCTGGTTCAGTTGCGCTTGGTATCATAATGACCTTATCACCTGCGATTCTGCAGCCATTCATGCGTGAGCTCACAGGTAACGATAAAGTCGCCTTGGGACATTTTAGCGCTGTAGGCTATGCATTAAGTGCGCTTGTAGGTAAAGCGGTTAAAGGGAAAAATTCTACATCCACTGAAAAAATCGATTTTCCAAAAGGGCTCGGATTTTTAAGAGACAGCACTGTGAGCATCGCTCTAACAATGGTAGTGATGTATATGATCGTGGCGTTAGCGGCAGGCCCTGCCTATATCGAAGCTGAACTTAGCGACGACACTAATTTTCTCGTGTTCTCCCTCGTGCAGGCCGGTAACTTTGCTGCAGGCGTGTTCATCATTCTTGCTGGTGTCCGCCTGGTTTTAGCTGAAATTGTACCTGCTTTTAAAGGGATTTCTACAAAATTGGTTCCAAATGCGAAACCGGCTTTGGATGTGCCGATTGTTTTCACTTATGCGCCTAACGCTGTACTAATCGGTTTCTTCTCCAGTTTTATAGGTGGCCTGTTCAGCATGGCAGTAATGGCTATTGTGGGCAGTACCATTATCCTGCCGGGAGTTGTCCCACACTTTTTCACGGGTGCTGCTGCTGGTGTGTTTGGTAATGCTACGGGAGGTATCAAGGGAGCTGTATCAGGCTCATTCGTCAATGGGGTAATTATTTCTTTTCTACCCGTTTTTCTACTGCCGGTATTAGGGGAGCTAGGATTCGCGAATACCACGTTCTCTGATGCTGACTTTGGTGTTGGGGGTATTTTCTTCGGTTCCCTTGCTAATTATGGAGGACCTATCGCTATAGTTATAAGTTTGATTGTTATCCTGGCACTTATGGTCATTCCTTTTAGAGGAAAGAAAAGCGCATAATTAAAATAAGAAGGGAGGGGATTCTCTCCCTTTAAATTTTTTAATATGGAGGGAGATTTCATGTCTATATCTGCACAAAATCTGTCAGAGTTATCGATTAATACGATTCGGATGTTGAACATAGATAGTGTTGAAAAGGCTAAGCATGGTCATCCAGGCATGCCGATGGGGGCAGCTCCAATGGCTTACGCATTATGGAAAAACATAATGAATATAAATCCGGAAAACCCCGGCTGGGTTAACAGAGATCGGTTCATTCTATCAGCAGGTCATGGATCCACCTTGCTGTACAGTCTGCTTCATTTGGCATGCTATAATTTGACTATCGAAGACTTAAAGGAGTTCCGCAGGTATGGCAGTAAGACGCCGGGCCATCCCGAATACGGAGTTACGCCTGGGGTAGAGGTAACTACAGGCCCTTTAGGACAAGGGATCCCGTCAAGTGTAGGTATGGCTGTCGCAGAGAGACATATGGCAGAGAAGTACAATCGAGAGAACTTTCCTGTGATTGATCATTATACTTATACAATTTGTGGAGATGGAGATTTAATGGAGGGCGTTTCTTATGAAGCAGCGTCCCTGGCCGGTCATTTGGGGCTTGGCAGGTTAATTGTTTTGTATGATTCAAATGATGTCAGTCTGGATGGAGAACTGAGTCTATCTTTCTCTGAAGATATCAGGAGCAGGTTCACCTCATGTAACTGGCAATATATAAATGTAGAAGACGGAAATGATTTAGAAGCAATAGAAGCAGCATTAATAGAAGCAAAGGCTGACGAAGAGCGTCCATCTATAATTGAGATTAAAACAATAATTGGCTATGGTGCTCCAAGCATTCAAGGAACTAGTGATGCCCACAGTGACCCGCTTGGAGTTGAAGAAATTAAAAGAGTGAAGCAGTCGTATAATTGGAGTTTCGAAGAGGACTTCTTTGTGCCTGATGAAGTATATGATGATTTCAAAACAATCAAGGAGAACGGTAGGAAGAAAGAGAAAGCCTGGGAGCAGTTATTTATGGAATATAAACAAGCTCATCCTGAAACAGCTGTAGAACTTGAAAGAATCATAAATGGAGAGCTTCCCGAAGATTGGACAGGTTCGCTGCCTCAGTACAAAGAAGGGGATACGTTAGCTACCAGAGTGGCTTCAAGTGAAATACTGAACACATTGTCCAGGTCCGTCTCCGAATTGATTGGGGGATCAGCAGACTTAGATTCATCTACGAAAACAAGATTAAAAGATGAACTTGATTTTTCAAGAAACGACTATAGCGGACGTAACTTTAGGTTCGGAGTAAGAGAATTCGCAATGGGGGCAATTGCAAGCGGGATGGCTCTTCATCATTTAAGACCCTTTGTGAGTACCTTTTTTGTTTTCTCAGATTACCTGCGACCGGCCATTCGACTAGCCTCTCTTATGGGACTTCCGGTAACTTATGTTTTTACTCATGACAGCGTGGCTGTAGGTCAGGATGGACCTACTCATGAGCCGGTCGAACAACTGGCCTCATTTAGAGCAATGCCAAATCTTTCCGTAATCAGGCCGGCAGATGGCAACGAGACGAGAGAAGCCTGGAAAATAGCTATGGAACAGAGAGATCGACCTACTATGATTGTATTAGGAAGGCAGGGACTTCCTACTCTTAAGGGTACAGAAGCCTATGCTTCCGAAGGTTTGAAAAGAGGAGCGTATGTTCTCTCTGAACCTGTGGAAAAGCCGGACGGTATTCTCATTGCTTCAGGGTCTGAAGTGCAATTGGCTGAAAAAGCTCAGGAAGCCCTGTCCTTAGAAGGTATTCATGTCCGTGTTGTCAGTATGCCTTCCTGGGATTTGTTTGAGAAACAGTCAACGGAATATCAAAAGGTAGTTTTACCCGATCATTTGCAGGCGCGGCTGACAATAGAGATGGGATCTAAGCTTGGGTGGCACGAGTATGCTGGAACTAAAGGTGCTGTGATGAGTATTGATACGTTTGGAGTTTCCGGTCCGGGGGATGAAGTGATTAAAAAGTTTGGATTTACTGTAGAAAATGTAGTCAACCTTTTTAAAAAAATAATTTAATCATAAGGCAGTCTTTTACAGGCTGCCTTATTTTTTGCTTATAAGAAGAGGTGTGACCGTTCTGTGCCATAGGTAACAAGAGTAAAAAATTCAGATGGTAAAAATTATCCAACTTTGTATCATTCTGTGTTCAATGTAGAATTTCTATGATATTTTGGTCGCAACCACTAGAAGGGAGAGGATCCTTTGAAGAAAGAACTCAGCCTATTTATTGCATCTGTGATGATGCTATTGGTTTTCACCCCTGTTATGGAGAATGCCCAGGCGGCCGATAATGAAGACTTAGGTAATTCCGAACAGCAGGAAGCGGTGCAGCTTGAAAAGGAACTACGTGAAAATGACATAACAGAGCTTGATATTGTTACTGGGTTGGACGAACAATTGTCGAGTACCCCGGCATATAATGAACAAACCACCGTTCAGGCTCAAGGCGTTAAATCGAAAACAGCCGCTTATGGAGCAAAGCAAATGATCACAATGCTTGAGAATACAGGTAAATATGCCTGGAACAGTTCAGTAAAAGAATATGTAGACAAACTGCCGATCTCAACAGCATCTAAGAGTACCTTAGAAAAATACTTAGGATATCAATTTGTTATGGAAACCTTAAACGTTGTGATTAATTTTCAAGGAGATATTACAGAAGCTCTTTCTCTTCAAATGCAAAACGCAGGTCTCCCAAGCTGGTTATCGGGGATAGCTGCTAGAACGCTGGTATTCTTACTTCTTTAATTACAGAAAGAGGGAGGAGCATGAAAAATCTCTTAAGGTTGATTATTTTTATCACAGGAGTTTATTTACTGTCTCACCTGATAATTGGATTAGACATTGAGCGTAATGTAATGATGTTTGGAGTGAAAACCCCTATCACTTATAGTTTGATTACAAGAATTACAGGAGCTGCCTTTTTTGGAAGTCTGCTTCTATATGTCCTGAAATACAACCGCAGTAATTCCTCGAATAACCAAAAAGCCTGAGCCATACTAAGAAAGCCTGCAGCAGCAAACCCTGCAGGCCTTTGTTTGTGACGATCGATTTTTTTAATGGGTACCAGGTATCAAACTTTAAACTGTAATGAAAATGTAAGAGTCAGCAACCTAAAAAAAGGTAATAAGGGTAGTATAACTAATTTTATGGAGTGGGGTGATCCGTGTGAAGGGAATTATTCTTGCCGGGGGGAGCGGAACAAGGCTGTCTCCAAACACCATCAGTGTCAATAAACATTTGCTTGCTGTCTACGACAAGCCGATGATTTATTATCCCTTATCTGTATTAATGCTTGCAGAAATTGAAGAGATTTTAATTATTAGTTCCCCTGAGGATGTAAATAGATTTGAAAGTCTTCTGGGTAATGGTGAATCTTTAGGTATTTCGATTACCTATCAATCACAAGAGAAGCCAAATGGAATACCAGAAGCATTAATAATTGGAGAAGATTTCATAGGTGAGGACGAGGTGACTTTAATTCTCGGGGACAACATCTTTTATGGGCAGGGATTCACAACACTTCTGCGTAAAGCGATCAAGCAGCATGAGTATGCTACGGTTTTTGGGTACAGGGTAAAAGATCCAGAGCGGTTTGGAGTCGTTGAATTTAATGAAAGAAAAAAAGTAGTCTCCTTAGAAGAGAAGCCGGATGCTCCTAAATCAGACTTTGCTGTAGCAGGTTTATATATTTACGATCACCATGCCGTTGATATTGCTAAACACCTCTATCCCTCAGAGCGGGGCGAACTGGAAATTACTGACCTGAATAAAGAGTATTTACAAAGAAGTCAGCTCAATGTTCAACTGCTTGGAAGGGGATTTGCCTGGATGGATGCCGGTACTCATGACTCGTTATTTGAAGCATCTGAATTTGTGAAAAATATTCAGCAAAGGCAGGGGTTCAAGCTCGCCTGTATTGAGGAAATTGCCTACTATATGGGGCACATCAGTCAGCGCGAGTTAATGCAAATCGGTAATTATATGGCTAAAACGGATTACGGCCAATACTTAATCGATATTGCTAACCGAAAGCATATTGAACAGTATTGGGATGAATTAGACCTCCATCCGATGCTGGAGGTGACAGAGCATGAATAGTATAAAGTCATGTCTGCTCATAACAGGAGGCGCCGGGTTTATCGGATCCAATTTTATCAAGTATTACGCAAACAAATATCCTCATAAGCCAATCCTTAACGTCGATAAGCTCACCTATGCGGGATCGACTTTGAATGTCGACGGGATAGGAGGGAAAGAAAACTATCAATTTATCCAAGCAGACATTACGGATGAAGAAGCTGTAGAGCGTCTGTTTCAAGACTACCCGATCCAGGGAGTTATTCATTTTGCAGCCGAGTCCCACGTCGACCGGTCGATTCAAGATGCAGATTCGTTTATCGATACCAATGTAAAGGGAACTATGAATCTTCTGCAAACAGCGAAACGTGCGTGGGAGGAAAGCGGGCAGCTTAAGACGGCCAGGTTCCATCAAATTTCAACAGATGAAGTTTACGGATCCTTAGATAATGATGACAAATTCAATGAACGCACACCCTACAATCCGCGCAACCCTTACAGTGCCTCGAAAGCTGGTGCTGATTTTTTAGTGAAAAGCTTCGGCTATACATACGGGATGAACATCGTGATCTCCAGCAGCTCCAATAATTACGGTCCCAGGCAGCACGTGGAAAAGCTGATCCCCACAATTATTTCAAAGGCACTGCAACATCAGCCGATTCCTATTTATGGAGATGGGAAACATATTAGGGATTGGCTTTACGTGGAGGACCACTGCCGGGCTCTCGACCTCATCTATCATCATGGAGCTCCCATGGAGAGCTACAATGTTGGAGGTGGGAATGAGATGGAAAATATCAATTTAGCTATAAAAATTTGCGAAATTCTTGATCTAACCTGCCCTGCTCAAAAGGGGCGTTTAGGCAGTTTTCAAGAATTAATCACTTTTGCGGAGGATCGTCCGGGGCACGACCGGAGATATGCGGTGGATGATACCAAACTAAGAGGTACACTGGGGTGGCGGCCGCTCGTTGAAATAGAGAAGGGATTACAACAAACTGTGGAATGGTACGTAGACCAATGGCAGCCGCTCAAACGTTAATTTCAGTAGTTATTCCTGTCTACCGCTGTCAAACCTGCCTGCGTGAATTATGTGACCGGCTTAGGGCTTCAATAAAGGGTCTTACTGCCGATTATGAAATCCTCTTAGTCAACGACGCCAGCCCAGATCATGCATGGGAAACAATCGTTCAATTAGGTAAAGAAGATGAACGGGTGAGAGGTATTGATCTAGCCAGGAATTTCGGGCAGCATTATGCGATTACAGCCGGATTGGACCATACTTCAGGCGACTGGGTGGTGGTTATGGACTGTGATTTACAAGACCGCCCTGAAGAGATTGTGGCCCTTTATCAAAAAGCGCGGGAAGGCTTTGAAGTTGTTTTCGGTCAGCGGGTTCATCGTCAGGACACGTTGAAGAAACGACTTTTATCTAAATTATTTTACCGAATCTATGATTATTTTACAGGACGTTATTCGGATCATACGGTGGCTAATTTCTCTATAGCTGATAAAAAAGTAATAGAAGGATTCAGACAGATGAAGGAACAGAATCGCCTCTATCCTCTTTTTCTTCAATGGATGGGCTACAAGACTGCGAGCATTCCAGTAGAGCATAACGGCAGAGGGGATGGAATGTCGTCATACAGCTTAAAGAAGCTGGTAACACTTGCGACTGATACGATTATCGCCCAGTCGAATAAACCATTAAGATTATCGATTCAGTTAGGTTTTTTTATATCGGTCGGATCTTTCCTGTATGGTCTGTATTTATTTATCCGCTACTTCTTTATGGATTACCATGTTCAAGGCTGGACAAGCGTAATGGTCAGCATGTATTTCATTGCCGGGCTGATGTTTTTTAATTTCGGAATCCTGGGATTGTATATTGGAAAAGTGTTTGATGAAGTTAAAGGAAGACCGCTTTATCTGATTCGGGAACAGATTAATGAGAGGGAACGGAGGTGAGCGTATGGTACTGGACTATTTACGTCCGACCCCGTGGGATGTAAGGAACTTTCATATCGATACGTTTGAAGTGATGAGCCTGGAGGAAGAAGCCCTGTTGGAAACGGACGAACGAGAAGGACACTATACTATCAAAATTGAGCCTTTTGATAATCCGAAGCGGTTGTTAGAGCATGGGTTTTATTATGTCGATACTTTAATTGAACCCGTGTGTGAGAGGAACAAGCTGAACATGTTCGATCAGGAAGGAACAATGGTTTCAACTGGGTATGATCGAGCGAGTATATTAACGATCGCTGAAGAGACGTTTGCTCATGGACGATTCCACCGGGATTTTAACATTCCTAATGAGCAGGCAGATCAAAGGTACATGAACTGGGTGAGTGACTTAATCGATAAAGAGCAGATTTATGCTCTGAAATTTAATGAAGAAATTGCAGGTTTCTATGGTTTTGAAAAAGAGAATGTGCTTCTGCTCGGCATGAGTAAGAATTATCGTCATAAAGGACTGGCGAAGGCATTCACGAGTCAAGCATGCAGGAAACACATGGAGGATTCAATGTTAACAGAACTTCGGACGTCTGTATCAGCAGCCAATGTGGCTTCCTTAAATTTATTTCACACTTTAGGCTTCCGATTAGAGAGCGCGAAAGACATCTATCACAAACTAAATCGTCGATCTTCAGGCAGGTGACTTATGGGATATGCATATATTTTTGGCACAATTTTCTTTACGGTTTATGGACAATTAATATTAAAATGGAAAATTGATCAATTTGGCGGTCTGCCGGAGCTCTGGAAAGATAAAATTATATTTCTCCTGCAGCTGCTTTTGAATCCTTTTATCTTATCAGGCTTTTTATCCGCATTCGTGGCGTCCATTTTCTGGATGGCGGCGATGACAAAGTTTGATATCAGCTACGCATACCCATTTATGAGCCTCTCTTTCGTCCTTGTGTTTTTACTTTCAGTCTTAATGTTTGGTGAACCGATTTCTGTTAAAAAGGTGATGGGAGTCTCGTTCATTGTTGTAGGCATTATCGTCATGAGGTGATTCAATTGATTCCATTTAACCGGCCGTGTGTGGTTGGAGGAGAAGAAGAATACATGCAGGAAGCGATCTCCCGCGGGAAGCTTTCTGGGAAGGGGCCGTTTGGGAAGAAATGCTCGCGCTGGCTGGAAGATCAGCTGGGCTGCGAACGGGCATTTATGACTCCATCCTGCACAGCTGCACTGGAAATGGCAGCTCTTTTAACGGAAGCAGGACCGGAGGGTGAAGTGATTATGCCTTCCTACACTTTCGTTTCCACTGCTAACGCCTTTGCATTAAGAGGCGCAGCCATTCGCTTTGTCGATGTCGATGAAAAAACGCTCAATATTGATCCTGAGCAGATCAAACAGGCGATAACCAGGCGTACGAAAGCCATTGTGGTCGTTCATTATGCTGGAGTCGCATGCGAGATGGATGAAATTATGAAGCTGGCGGAAGAGCACGGCTTGTGGGTGATTGAAGATGCAGCCCAGGCGTTGACAAGTACGTATAAAGGAAGGCCGTTAGGAGCTATCGGCCATTTATCTGCGTTCAGTTTCCATGAGACGAAAAATTATACGTGCGGGGAAGGGGGGGCTTTGATTATTAATCATGCCCCTTTGATCGAACGGGCTGAAATGATTCAAGAAAAAGGAACCAATCGAGCTCAATTTTCCCGCGGAATGGTCGACAAATATTCGTGGCGTGATCTCGGATCCTCCTATGTGATCAGTGAACTGAATACAGCTTATCTTTACCGGCAGTTGCAAAACATAGGTCAAATTAATAAAGACCGTAAAAAGACTTGGAAAGCGTATGCTGAGGGACTTGAGCATGTGATGGCATTAAATAACGTCGAAGGTCCTCACATTCCTGACGAAGCAGAGCACAATGCACACATGTTTTATTTGAAGTGCAGGAATCATAATGAGCGCGCCGAACTCATGGATTATTTAAAAAAGAATGACATTGTTTCAGTCCCGCATTACGTACCCTTACATTCCTCTCACGCGGGAAAAAAGTATGGAGTGTTTGCAGGCGAAGATCTTTATACAACGAAAGATAGTGAACGATTGGTAAGACTGCCGTTATATTATGGAATGTTAGAAGAGGATGTCCGTTATGTCGTCAAGCAAATTCAGCTTTTTTATCAAGTATAAATGGAATGTACTAGCGTGTATCGTTTTAACAGCTTATCTCTTTCCTTACTTTTCTCTAGGAGGAGATACACACATTCGGGTGCACGATAACATGGATTCAAATATCGTGTGGTACAAACTGCTTGCGGAGACTGAACAGCTCTTTGCAGGCCCAGGGGCATCGATTCCCAATGTCATAAATGGGCTGCCGCGGAGTGCTCTTCCATCAGCGTTCGACGCTGTAACATGGCTGTATGTTTGGTTTGAGCCTTTTACCGCTTATACGATCAGCCAGACGATTATGCGCTTCGCTGCTTTTTTTGGCATGTATTTATTACTGAGCCGTTTCGTCATGCGTGATTTTCGAGGATCGTGGCTGACGGCTGGCAGCTCCTTAGCCTTTGCCATGCTGCCCTTTTGGCCATCAGGTGTCTTAACCATTGCCGGATTACCCCTGGCCTTTTACTTGTTCCTTACGATCAGGCAGCAGGGAGGAATGACGCCGTGGTACGTGTGGCTCGGTGTAGGCTTGATCCCGCTACTATCTAATTTTATCTTAACCTTTATTTTCTTTCTCGGCTTGATGGGTCTACTCTGG
This sequence comes from Halobacillus sp. A5, assembly GCF_024189315.1. Lineage (GTDB taxonomy): Bacteria > Bacillota > Bacilli > Bacillales > Halobacillaceae > Halobacillus_A. Next base: position 269,600 of record NZ_JAIZEO010000003.1, read on the forward strand.
TTCGTTGAATGGATAAGAAAGAAGCGGCTGAATCTGCCTTTCTTTATTGCTGTCGCTGGCATGACAGCGATATATCTATTTAAAAATTACATGCTGCTCTACACGATGTTCTTCGATTCCACATTCAATTCACACCGAGAGGAGAATGAACTAGGTCATAAAGGTCTTCAAGATACACTTGATCTTTTTGTACATAATTTCCTTTATGGGCACACACATGATATGGCGGTGCATACATCCATAGTACTGCCTGTCATTATTTTTGGGGTGTTTATTGCCATCGTCCGCGGAGGCTATCCTACCCGTCTGGTCTTACTTTTTGCCGTGACACCTCTTCTTTCCATCTGGTATGCCTTTTGGTATTGGGAAGGGTTTCGGCCGCTTAAAGACAGCTTAAACTTACTAAATACCTTTAACTTCGCCCGTATTCATTTTTTTGACCCCATGATCTGGTACGTATGCTTTGCCCTGGCATTAGGTATTGTAGTTAAGCAGGTGAAAGCAGGTTGGTTAATTGCAGCAGCTCTTCTGATTGCACAGTGCTGGAACATTTTCCAGTTGAATGAAGAAAATAAATACAGTGAAATCAACACCCCGACATATAATGAGTTTTACTCTACGGAATTATTTGATGAAGTTAAAAAGTATATCGGTGAAGATCCTTCAGCGTACCGGGTGATTAGTGTAGCAATGCACCCGGCGATTGCGCAATATAACGGATTTCATACATTAGACACATACAATAATACGTATCCACTTGAATATAAACATCAATTCCGTGAAGTGATTGCTGGAGAACTGGAGAAGAGTCCCACATTAGAAAATTACTTTGATACATGGGGAGGCAGAGCCTACACGTATTCAAGTGAACTAGGAAAACACTATATGTTCAAGAAGTCGAGTGACCGCTCGATCGAGGAGCTCTCTCTTAATACTGAAGCCTTAAAAAGATTAGGCGGACAGTATGTTTTCTCAGCCCTGCCCATAGAAAATCACGAACAACTCAACCTCCGCCACGAACAAACATTTGAAAACGAAGATTCCCCATGGAGAATTCACCTGTACCAAGTACAGTGAAAATTGAATTTTAGCATCTTTTTTTGTACCGGGTACGCAACAATTAAGGTTCTGTACCGGGTACAGAATCTTCCATCCTCTGTACCCGGTACCTACTACCCATAATGTCCAATTCATCTTGTTCTTTTTTTACAGTGTGTCTAGTTTACAATAGAAAGAAGTAATGGTTTGTCTAATGTATGGGAAGGGAATTAATTGTACAATTAATTTCGAATGTTCCGAAAAAATAAAGGAACAATACTTTTATAATAGAAATCATTGTTAACGAAGCATACAAATCTATGCAAAGGAGCTGGACAATATGCCTTCACAGGAAGATTATCGTTTTAAAATTGCCAATCGCGAAGCTTTGATTGGTGTGGGACTGGCTGTCATCAACTTTGTTTGGTGGTTTGCCTTTGCCTATGGTTTAGGCAGCCGTCCGCCTGAAGAATACAGTTATATCCTCGGGCTGCCTTCGTGGTTTTTTTACAGCTGTATCGGGGGATTTGTTCTCATTGCTGCACTCGTAACATTTGTAGTCAAAGTCTTTTTTGTAGAAGTTCCGCTGGAGGATGAAGGGAGGGGTGACCGCTCGTGAATATAGCTGTCATCATCCCTTTAGTCGTTTTTCTCGTAATCATTTTTGGTGTTGGTTTTCTGGCTAGCCGCTCACTAACCAAATCCGATCAAGATTTTATGCAGGATTATTTTCTTGGCGGACGTCAGCTTGGAGGATTTATTTTAGCGATGACGATGATCGCTACATACGGTAGTGCAAGCAGTTTTATAGGCGGACCTGGTGTTGCTTATAATGAAGGATTTGGCTGGGTGCTGCTTGCAATGGCGCAAGTGGCATCAGGTTATTTTGTACTTATGATTCTCGGGAAAAAGTTTGCAATTATGGCGAGACGATACAATGCCGTCACTCTGACAGATTATTTAAAAGGACGTTACCAAAGCAAATGGGTCGTCTTAATCGCAGCTTTTAGTATTATTATTTTTTTATTCTCTGCAATGGCTGCTCAATGGGTCGGCGGCGCCCGTTTAATTGAATCGCTCACGGGTCTCAATTATACATCGGCACTTTTCATTTTTGCATTATCGGTTCTTATTTATGTGGTCATCGGCGGATTTAAGGCCGTGGCTTTAACCGATATGATACAAGGCGTTGTTATGGTGGGAGGAACGTTGATTCTACTGATCGCTACGATCATTGCAGGCGGCGGGATTACAAATATTATGGCTGACTTAACAGCCGAGAACCCTTCCCTCATTACGCCCTTTGGAGCGGAAGATAGCTTAACACCCTCTTATGTATCTTCGTTTTGGATTTTAGTAGGTGTAGCCGTCGTCGGTCTGCCTCAAGTTACGGTTCGTGCCATGTCATACAAAAGTTCACGCGCGATGCACCGCGCTCTTATTATTGGTACGTTTGTCGTAGGTTTTATTATGTTGAATATGCACTTAATCGGGGTGTTTGCCCGCCCGATTCTTCCAGGAATTGAAGTTGGAGACACGGTCATTCCGCTGATTGCGCTAGAAGTTCTTCCGGCGTGGGTGGCCGGCGTTGTGCTCGCTGCACCGATGGCCGCGATTATGTCGACCGTGGATTCCCTGCTGCTTCTCGTCAGTTCTTCTGTCGTCAAAGATATTTACGTCAATTACGTTAAGCCTGATGCATCCTATCGGAGGATTAAGCGAATGAGCTTTGGCGTTACAGCCATTCTCGGTATTCTCGTGTTTCTCATGGCCCTTAACCCGCCCGATTTATTAATTTGGCTTAACCTGTTTGCATTTGGCGGCTTAGAAGCAACTTTCATCTGGCCGGTTGTCATGGGGCTCTATTGGAAAACGGGCAATAAATATGGTGCTCTTTCTTCAATGGTTGTAGGTATTGGCTCTTACATTATCATTGATGTTTTCTACACTTCTTTATTTGGCCTGCACAGTGTTTTTTTTCCAGTCATTTTATCTTTTATTGCTTATGTAACAATTAGTCTGGCAACGAAAAATCTTGCGTTAAACGATTATAGTGAACAGCAGAAGATGGAAGGGAGTTTGTAAATGCAAACTAAAATAAATGCACAACAAATAAGGGATCGTGAGGCCGTCATTTCATTAACGCAGCAGCTAGTTAGAATCCCAAGTGTCTTCCGGCCTGGTGTTGAAGGCGGAAATGAGGAGAAAGCCGCTTACTTTGTGGCTGATTACTTAAAAGAAAAAGGCATTGAAGTATATATAGAAGAAGTTGAACCGGGACGTCCTAACATCATTGGTATTATCGACTCTGGTAAGCCCGGGAAGACCCTGCTGCTTGAAGGCCATACGGATGTCGTAACAGAAGGTGATCACGGTGCTTGGCAATATGGCCCGTTTGATGCAGAAATCGTTGACGGCATCATGTATGGAAGAGGGACCAACGATACAAAAGGGAACTTAGCCTGTATGATTACAGCTGTCGATTCCCTTTTACAGGACAACGAAGCGTTCAAAGGCAAAATCATTTTGTGTATTCCATGTGACGAGGAAGGCATGATGATTGGTATTAAGCATTTTATTAAGAACGGCTGGGCGGAAGGTGTCGATGGAGCGATCATCTGCGAGCCTGAAGAAAACCAGGTGTGCATCAGTCAGCGTGGAGCGATAAGGCTGGAACTCACTACTTATGGAAAAATGGCGCATGGCGCGATTTCCTGGAGCGGCATCAATCCCAATCTGCGGATGGCCAAAGTGATTGTAGAGCTGGAAAAGCTCGAAAGAAAAGAACATGAACGGTTAGGAAAGCATCCAACGCTGGGCTGGCCGAGCATTACGCCGACGATTTTACGTGCGCCTGTAAGAGGCGACGCGCAAATCAATGTGATTCCTGATCAGTGCATGACAACGCTGGATATACGCACTGTGCCTGGGCTGGATCATGAGGAACTCAAACAAAAGATCAGAAATATTTTTGCTGAATTAGCTAAGGACGATGAAGACTTTAAAGCTGATTTTAACGTAATTGAAGACCGACCATGGACAGAAACGGACCGAGAAGAACCGATCGTTCAATCTGTGGCAAAAGCGGTCAAACAAATCACTCAAAAAGATCCTGTTTATAACGGCGTCCCAGGAGCGACGGATGGAACGTTTCTTCATATCGCAGGCGTTCCGATTGTAACGATAGGAGCGGGAGATCGTGACATCCCTCATCAAATCAACGAATACGTGGAAGTGGAGGAATTAGCTGTTACGACGCAAATTTACCGTCAGGCGTGTTTGAATTTTTTAAATGAAGAGGATGAATCATAATGCATAAAATTGCTGTTATTCCTGGAGACGGAATCGGTCCGGAAGTCGTCAATGAAGCCCTCGCTTTGTTAGAGGAGATCGTTAAACAGGATTCGTTAACTTTGAAGTGGGAAGTTTTTGACTGGGGATCAGAATATTATTTACAGCATGGCAGGATGATGCCTGAAGAAAGCTTAGACCAATTAAGGGCATCTGATGCCATCTTGTTTGGCGCGATAGGAGACACGCGGGTTCCTGATGACGTGACAATCTGGGAGCTCATCATGCCGATCCGCAAACAATTTCAACAGTACATTAACTACCGGCCGGCCAGACAGCTCGATGGCATTCAATCCCCGCTTCAAAGTAAAAAGGACATCGATTTTGTAATTATACGCGAAAATGCGGAAGGGGAATATTCGAACATGGGCGGCCATGTTTATAAACATACTAATCAAGAAGTGGCCGTTCAAAATACAGTCATGACACGGGAAGGCTGTGAAAAAGTCGGCCGCTATGCGTTTGATTTTGCCAAAGAGAACAACTACAAAATGGTCACGAGTGCAACGAAATCCAATGCGATCGTTCATACGATGGAGCTGTGGGACCGCTGTATGACAAACATCTCAGAAGACTATCCTGAGGTGGCGTTTGATTCAGTTTACATCGATGCTCTGGCAGCTTCGATGGTCCAGCATCCGGAAAAGTTCGGGGTCGTTGTTGCTTCTAATTTGTTTGGTGACATTCTATCAGACTTAGGGTCAGCCGTCGTTGGCGGACTCGGTGTTTCCCCGTCCGCGAATATAAATCCTGAAGGTACTTATCCGTCCATGTTTGAACCGGTCCACGGTTCAGCACCGGATATCGCCGGAAAAGGTATTGCAAATCCGATCGCGCAAATTTGGTCTCTGGCTCTTTTGTTTGACCATTTAGGGTACACGAAGCACGCGAACATTATCCTTTCATCGATAGAAAGCACGGTGCGGGATCAAGTCGTAACGCCTGATCTTGGCGGAAGTTTTTCAACACAAGAAGTCGGCCAGGCGATACGAGAACGCGTGGCAGCTGCATTTCAGGAGGTGGAATAATGGACGTCAAACATAAAACGATTATTGTTTCTGGGGCAAACGGAGGTATGGGGCTTGCGCTCGTTCATCAATTACTGAAGGAAGGAGCCCAGGTCGTTGGCTGCGATTTAAATCTTGATCAACTAGACAGCGTCCAGCATGATCAACTATCCACTTATGAAGGTAACTTGCTTGATGAGGGTTTTGTCCGACGGGTGTTTCAGGAAACAAATGATCGTTACGGAAAAATTGATGGTCTAGTCAACGCCACAGGACTTGCGCAGCAAGCTGATTCGATTGAGAACGTGTCAGTAGAGACGTGGGAGAACTTGATCGACATTAATATGAAGCTAATATTTTTAACGTGCAGGGAAGCGGCGAAATATATGAAAGCGAAACAGCGTGGATCGATCGTCAACGTCGCTTCCATCTCCGCGGTACGTCCGCGTCCCGGACTGCAAGCATACGTGGCGTCAAAAGGCGGAGCCGAAAGCTTTTCAAGGGCGCTCGCCATCGAATTAGCCGAGGATAACGTGCGAGTAAACACGGTTCATCCAGGTCCGTGTGATACAACTATGCTTGAAAAGTTTACTGCTGATGGCGTGGATATTGAAAAAGCAAAGGATGAAACCTTTAGAAAAAGTGTACCTTTAGGAAAACTTTTAACTCCTGAAAATATCGCATCATCGATCATTTTCCTATTATCCGATCAGGCGGACATGATCACTGGCGCTGCGTTGAATGTAGACGGAGGAAGAGGTATTTAAAGGCAGGGAGGGAAACGTATGGACGAACTGTTAATGTATATCAATGGGGAATGGCAGGAAAGTGCGGCGCGTGAACGGCTTGATTTTGTCAATCCAGCCAATCAACACGTGACCGGCACTATTCCTAGAGGGAAAGCGGAAGACGTCGATCGAGCCGTTACAGCCGCTCAAGCTGCTTTTGAAACGGATGAATGGAGGAAAGTAAAACCTCACGAAAGAGGTTATATTTTATTAGAAATTGCACACAAAATTAGAAAAAATAACGATGAGTTGGCCAATCTTGAAACGATGGACGTAGGAAAGCCGCTGTCTCAAGCATACGCGGATGTTGAGGCAGCAGCTCGTTACTTTGAATTTTACGCGGGAGCAGCCGACAAATTGATGGGCGAAACAATCCCTATCGAAGACGGCGTGATCGATTTTACTGTCAGAGAACCGATCGGAGTCACCGCCCACATTATTCCATGGAACTACCCGATTCAAATTACATCCAGAAGTACAGCGGCCGCCATCGCTACAGGCAACACGGTTGTCGTTAAAACCGCTGAACAAACCCCATTAACGGCCATGAAACTCGCAGAGTATTTTCACGAAACGAACCTCCCAAAAGGCGTATTTAATGTAGTTACAGGCCTCGGTCAGGAAGCCGGCGCTCGACTCTCCAATCATCCGGAAGTTAACCACATTACGTTTACCGGCTCTGTATCAACAGGAATTAAAATTATGAAAGCAGCAGCTGAGCACGTCGTTCCCGTCACCCTGGAGTTGGGCGGGAAATCTCCCAATCTAGTCTTCTCAGACTGTGATGAGCAGGAAGCTTTGAATGGTGTCATACGAGCGATTATTCAAAATGCCGGGCAGACATGTTCGGCTGGATCGAGGCTTTTAATTGAAGATTCCTATAAAGAAAGATTTCTCTCTTTACTAAAAGCTAGATTTGAAGAGCTTACCGTAGGACCTGGAAAAGAAGATTGTGATATCGGCCCTATTTTATCTAAAGAGCAGTACGAAAAGATCGTTTCGTACATTGAGGAAGGTAGAAAGCAAGGTGAAATTGTTACAGGAGGCGAACGGATGCAAGTCGAAGGCTGTGAAGAGGGCTACTATCTGCAGCCGACCATCATCGATCAGCTTCCCCACGACAGCACGGTCGCTCAAGAGGAAATCTTTGGCCCCGTGTTGGCCGTCTTCTCTTTTCAATCGGAAAATGAAGCCGTGCAGCTAGCCAACGATACTGACTATGGATTAGTAACCGGCATATGGACATCTGACATCGGCAAAGCCCACCGTCTCGCTGATCAAATCCAATCAGGACAGGTTTTTGTAAATAACTATGGAGCTGGAGGCGGCATACAGATGCCATTTGGCGGATATAAAAGAAGTGGATTCGGCAGGGAGAAAGGGTTTGAGGCGCTGAAGAACTATACCCAACTGAAAAATGTAGCGATAAAGTATAGATGACCTAATATAATTAGTAATGTTCATGAGTATTAAATCCTGTTGCAAGATCTAATTTTAGATCTTGCAACAGGATTTTTTAGTTAAATTCTATATAAAAAATTCAGAAAATTGTCAATTTTTTATTGACATATAAGTATGATGAGCCTAGTATGTAATTAAACTACAATGTTAACTAATTTTTATGAAGTTTTGCTTCTTTTGGGGATGATTGATTTGTCAAATACGCTTGAACAATTACGCCAGTGTTATCAAGACTTGCGCCGTGCAGAACAAAAGGTAGCAGAGTATATTCTTGAAAATCCTTTTAAAGTGTTAGGGATGCCAATAGCGAAGCTTTCTGAAGAAACGGCTACGAGTGAAGCCACGATAATTAGAATGTGCCGTTCACTGAGTTTAAAGGGTTACACGGAATTAAAGTTGAATATTTCTGCATCATTAAATGGGGATAAAGAGTACAAAGATCGGTATGAGGATATTTCAGCGGATGCCAATTTGACGGACATTATACAGCTTGTTTCCAATAATAACATGCGTTCGATTAAGTTGACTCATTCATTAATTGATGAGGATCAAATGGAGAAAGCTGTCTTTGCATTAAATGGTGCCCGAAGGATTGCAGTTATTGGTGTCGGAGCTTCTGCTATAGTGGCACTGGATTTCGAACAAAAGTGCAAGCGGATTAATAAGTGGTGTGAAGCATTTACGGATGGTCATTCACAATTAACTTCAGCTGTCCATTTAACCGAAAATGATGTAGTGCTGGCGATTTCTTACTCAGGAAAAACAAAAGAAATCGTCGATACAATGAAAGTTGTGAAAGAACGGAAGGCACAGACTATTTCCATTACAGGCTATGGAAAGAATGTTGTGCAGAAGTTGGCCGATGTTAATTTATACGCTTCTCCTATTGAAAAAAATATTCGCAGTGGCGCCACAGCTTCGAGAATCGCACAGTTAAATATCATAGACGTTTTGTTTACAGCCCTTGCTTCCATTAATTTTGAAGAATCTGTTCGAATGCTGGATGAAACGAGGGCAGTTCTACGCAAAAGAACTTAATTAGAAAGGAGGGAAAAAATTTTGAATGATGAACTAAACTCGTTGTTTAACAAACATCTTCAAAAGGAGTACTTTTCATGTATTACATGTTGTGTCACTTTAGACGGAGAGGTGCTTTATCATAAGTCCTACGGAAAAGTAAGTAATCAGCGCAATGAAATCTGCCGCAAAGATACCATCTTTGATTTAGCCAGTTTAACAAAAGTGGTAACTACTACATTAATTCTTCAACTCATTTCCAATAAGAAATTAACACTATCAACTTCATTAGGGGAATGTCTTCCAGCATCTTCAGATCACTCTGTCCTCTCCCCCATAACGATTCGTCAACTGCTTACTCATACGACCGGTTTAATCAGCTGGTACCCCTTTTACTCCCATCTTCCAGATAAGAACATGTGGAACATATTAAATAGCATAAATCTTCTACATACTTCACAGAATTCAGTCTTATATAGTGACTTAAACTTCATTCTCCTAGGAGAAGTGTTGAAAAATCATTATCAAGCAACCTTATCTACCATAGTTTCCAAACAAATTTCAAAGCCTTATCACTTAAATTCGTTAAGTTATGCGCCTTCCACTGGGGAGTCGATTGCTGAAACAGAATTTGGGAATCAAATAGAAATGAAGATGGTGAAGGAGCGCCATTTTACCTTTAATGGATTTAGGGATGTAAAATTCCCGATTGCCGGAGAGGTGAATGATGGGAATACTTATTACTTTTTTAATGGAGAATCCGGCCATGCCGGTTTGTTTTCAAATGTTAGAGATCTTGTTTCGTTAGGAGAACTGTATGTGCTGGATGATGATCTGAATAAAGGAATCGATCAACATTTGCTTCAAGAGTCTTTAAAGGAACAGGCACCTGGCAGAGGGTTGGGATGGCAGGTTTCTGAGCCGTTTTTATTCGGTGCGGGCCATACAGGATTTACGGGTACAATGCTTTTTGTGGACCCCGAACAGCGGCTTTCTGTAGGAATTCTAACCAATCGTTTAAATGTTTCATATCCGAAAAATCTTAATGACTTCAGAAAAAAAGCAATTCAAATGATTACATCTTACATAAAAAAGGAGAGGTTTTATGCTTAAGAAATGGAGTTTGCTTTTGTTGGTGTTAGTTCTTTCCCTGATCATGTCAGCTTGTTCAGAAGAAAGTGATGCAGGTGATGAGGGGGAGGATACTAGTAAGGGTGCTGCACAGGAACTGAAGATCGCGAATGATCAGGAGCCGGCGGGACTTGATCCTCATAAGACACCTGCCCATTCTTCCGTTCGCATTTATTCGAAAATTTATGAAGGCCTTGTCAGCCTAGATGAGAATATGGAAATAGAAGGTCAGCTTGCTGAAAGCTGGGATCAGCCGAATGATGATACTTATGTTTTTAATCTAGTAGAGGGTGTCCAATTTCATAATGGCAGGGAAATGACGGCTGAGGATGTGAAGTACAGCTTTGAACGTATTTTAGACGAAGAAACGGCTTCACACATTGCTTCCTATTTTAATATGGTGGATTCGATCGAAGTCGTAGATGACTATACTGTTCAATTTAATTTATCTGAGCCATCCGCTTCTTTCCTAAATAATCTAACCAATGCAAGTGCAGCTATCGTACCTGAAGAACTAGTGGAAGAAAATGATGGAGATCTTCAACAGGTGGCTGAAGGAACAGGACCTTTTACATTCGTAGAATGGGTACCTGATAGTAAAGTTACTCTTGAGAAGAATGAAGATTACTATATTGAAGGACAGCCTAAACTGGACACTGTAAGCTACTACACAATGAAAGAAGAGGCATCCAGGTTATCAGCGATCCGTACAGGTGAAGTGGATATGACTACCGTAGGGGCTAAATCTTCCTCGCTGCTTGAGGATCAGGAGAACGTCGAAGTGATCGATTATCAGTCTCTTGAGTACAGCTACGTTGGATTTAATGTAGATAAAGAACCATTTAATGATGAAAAAGTTCGTCAGGCTCTAAGCTTAGCTACTGATCGCGATAAAGTTACGGAGATTGTATGGGATGGAGATGCTGAGCAGTCAGGGCCCGTGGCTCCTTCTATGGGAGAATGGCCAATAGATGTAACGGAGGCAGAGCTTTATAACCGCGATATTGAAAAAGCTAAGGAGCTTTTAGCAGAGGCAGGTTATGAGAATGGATTTGAAACAGAAATTACTACGGCCTCTACTTACCCGGACATGGTTGATACGGCTCAACTTCTACAACAACAGTGGGCGGAAATTGGTGTGGAGGCTTCGATTAATCAGATTGAATGGGGAGAATATATAGATGTTTGGTCTGATACTTCAGCTGACGTACTGATTGGCCGAAACGGATCAGGAACAGACCCTGATCGTTCCCTTAATTACTTTTTCCATACAGAGGGATCAGCAAATGTTTGGAACTTCTCTGACGGAGACTATGACCAGCTTGTAGAAGAAGCGGAAATGGAAAGTGATCAAGAGGCTCGTAAGGAAATGTACGTTGAAGCACAGGAAGAAATAATCAATCTTTCCCCAAATTTGTTCTTGGTTTCTCCAAAAAATTATGTAGCCGTCAATGAAAGTGTAGCTGATTACACCCCATATGCTCATAATGCAGAAGATATTGTGGAAGTAACGAAAGAATAACTTAATGATGTGCTGCCTATATTAGGCAGCACTCAACATTAATTTTAAGGGTGAAATAGAATGCTTACATATATAACTCGAAGAATCTTAATGCTAATCCCGGTTCTATTTGGAGTCTCCGTGTTTATTTTTATCGTCATGCGCATCGTACCAGGTGACTTAGCGATGACGATTTTAGGCAATAATGCCACGCCGGAATCACTACATCAGCTCCGTGAAGACTTCGGACTCAATTTACCATTGTATGTGCAATATTTTAATTGGATGAGTGGAGTGTTAACAGGAGATTTCGGCCAGTCCATGCGAACAGGTCAAGAAGTGCTGCCAGACATTTTAAGCCGATTTAAGTTGACGTTTGAGCTTACATTGATTTCTGCTTTTATTTCCTGGATCATTGCCATTCCTTTAGGGATTATTGCAGCAGTTAAAAGAAATACGAATACTGACTTTGGCGTAAGGTTAATTTCGCTTCTTGGGGTGTCGGTACCAAATTTTGCACTTGCGATCATAATAATTCTTGTTTTATCACTAGCATTCTCTTATAGTCCTCCAATCGAATATGTTGGCTTTTTTGAAAATCCACTTCAAAACTTAGAAATTATGATTATTCCAGCTATTGTACTAGGAAGTTCAATGGCCGGCGCCGTAATGAGAATGACCCGTTCATCTGTTCTGGAAATATTAAGGCAGGACTTCATTAGAACAATCAGGGCAAAGGGGGCAAGAGAAAGAATAGTGATCTTTAATCATGCCCTTCGAAATGCCATGATTCCTATTTTAACAATTATCGGTCTGCAAGTGGGAACGCTACTTGGCGGTACGGTCATCATTGAACAGATTTTTTCATTGCCGGGGCTTGGTCAGTTAGTATTAACAGCAATTAATCAAAGGGACTTTATAGTTGTGCAGGGAGCTGTATTATTTATTGCCTTTGTTTTTGTGTTTATTAACTTACTGGTAGATGTGCTCTATTCTTACTTAGATCCAAGAATCAAGTATAAATAAGTTGAAGTTTCTAACAAAAAGGATGAGTAATAATGAAGCAATTTCTCAAACGATTGAGAAAGGATAAAGTAGGGATAGTCGGCTTTGTTGGTATAGCCATGGTTATCATTATAGGATTGCTGGCTCCTCTTATTGCCCCCTACGGACCTGAAGAAATGTCTCAAACTCACGTTATGGAAGGACCAAGTAAAGAATTTATTTTTGGTACAGATGAGTTTGGACGGGATATCTTTTCAAGAATCGTTTATGGCGCTCAGGTTTCTTTGCAAGTAGGCTTAATTGCTGTAGGAATCGGAGCAGGATTTGGTCTTCTGTTTGGTTTAATTAGTGGTTTTTTTCAAGGTAAAATCGATCAAATTATAATGAGAATCATGGATGTCTTCTTTGCGTTTCCTGACATTCTTTTAGCATTGACCATCGTTGCTGTTCTAGGCCCAAGTCTTACGAACACAATGATAGCTATCGGAATCGTCTTCACGCCTGTATTTACCAGGGTCGTTCGCGGAACGGTCATTAGTGTGAAAGAAAATGAATACATTTCAAACGCTGTGGCGATTGGCGTCTCACCTGTGAACATTATTATTAAGCATGTTACACCTAATATTATGGCACCGTTTATCGTGCAGGTGACTCTAGGTTTATCAGGAGCTATTTTAACAGAAGCTGCTTTAAGCTTTCTTGGATTGGGTGTTCAGCCGCCGAATCCCTCCTGGGGCGTCATGTTGAACGATGGACGAGCACTGATGGAATTTGCCCCATGGACGATATTATTTCCAGCGGGAGCGATCATTTTTACAATTTTCTGCTTCAACCTATTCGGTGATAGTTTAAGAGATATTTTAGATCCGAAACTTAAGTGATTTTAAGAGGGGTGAATGAATGGATAAAATATATGGAATTGGTTTAATGTCAGGAACTTCATTAGACGGCATTGATGCAGTTCTCGTCGAAACTGTCGAAAATGAGGAAACCCTTCCCTTTCGTATTATAGAATCACTAACTGAAAGTTACACCGCGGAAATCCGTGAAGCTATTATGAGAATTTGTGATCCAGAAACGGCGAAGATCGAAGAAGTATCAGCCATGAATATGTATTTAGGGAAGAAATTTGCTGATGTTGTTCATCAATTACTGCATAATGCGAAGATGAAGGCGCAAGACATTCACTTCATTAGTTCTCATGGCCAGACTATTTTCCATCAGCCTTTAGCAGGTCAGAAAACCTATGAATTAAAGAATACTTTACAGATAGGTGATCTGTCGGTGTTGTCTGAAGAAACAGGTATTGCAGTAGTGGGAGATTTTAGAATAGCAGACATGGCCGTTGGCGGACAGGGTGCTCCCCTCGTATCTTACCTGGATTATTTAATGTTCGGTAGAGATGGTAAAGCACGAGCTTTACAGAACATCGGAGGAATAGGAAATGTTACGTATATTCCTTCAAATGGAGATGTTTCTAGCACTCTATCATTCGATACAGGGCCGGGAAATATGGTTATCGATGCCGTAGTCCACTCTATAACGAATGGAAAATGGAGCTATGATCATGAGGGGGAACTAGCTCGCAAAGGAAATATTGATAAAGAACTGCTAAGTCAATTGATGGATCATGAATATTTTCAAAGCCCTCTTCCCAAAACGACCGGACGAGAATTATTTGGCCGGTCCTTTGCTGCTCAACTGATGGAAAACTTTACACATATCGCTGCGGAGGACCTTATCACAACCGTCAGTGAATGGACTGTTGAGTCGATCGTAAAGGGGTATCGTGATTTTATAGAAGTGGAGGGAGTCCACTTAGATGAAGTAATTATCGGCGGGGGAGGAAGCTATAATCTCTATATTTTAGAGAGATTACAGCAAAAGATGCCGCACCTCAAAGTAAGAACCATCGACGATTTTGGAGTGCCAAGCTCTTTTAAGGAAGCATTGGCTTTTGCTGTAATGGGCTATCAAACTATTATAGGAAAAGAAAATCAGATACCTTCAGCTACGGGAGCAGAACGTTCAGTTATTATGGGGAAAATTGCATACTCCCAGCCAGAAGCCTATCAGCGCTTAATGTCTATAAGGAGTTGAAAGTCTTGAGTAATCTACTCGAAATCAATAATTTATCGATAGATGTTAAAATCGAAAAATCTTACTATAATATTGTCAATCGGCTTAGTTTATCGATTGCCAAAAAACAAAAATACGGAATAGTGGGAGAATCCGGCAGCGGAAAAAGCCTGACTTCTGTTGCCATTATGAATTTATTGGCCGATTCTCTCAGTGTCAGTGAAGGACAAATATTATTTGAAGAAACCCAGGAGCTTACGACTCTTTCCAACAAGGAAATGATGAAGATCAGAGGGAAAGATATATCGATTATCTTTCAAGAACCGATGACTGCTTTAGATCCGATTTTTACAATAGAATATCAAATATCCGAGGTTTTAAAAATCCATTTCAATCATTCGAAAAAAGAAATGCGCGAGATGATTATAAGCATATTAAAGGATGTCGGTATTCCTAGGCCGGAGTCTATTATGAAAAGCTATCCTCACGAATTATCGGGTGGAATGCGTCAAAGAGTGGTGATAGCCATGGCATTAATTTGTAAGCCTAAACTATTAATTGCAGATGAACCAACCACGGCTTTAGATGTGACGATCCAGGCGCAAATTTTAGAGCTAATGAATGAACTCACTGAAAAATATGATACTTCTATTTTAATGATTACCCACGATCTAGGCGTGATCAATGAAACATGTGAGCGGGTAGCGGTGATGTATGCGGGAGAGGTTGTAGAAGAATCTTCTGTTGATAGCTTATTTAGCCATCCCAAGCACCCTTATACCCAGGGACTTTTAAAATCCATACACACCCTGGGTGATCGATCTGAAAAATTATATTCTATTCCGGGTAACGTTCCGACTCCTACTCAATTGAAGAAACATGGCTGCAGGTTTGCCTCAAGGTGTCCTCATGTGATGGATCTCTGTAAGGAAGAAACTCCACCGTATGTAGAGGTTTCTGAAGATCAGGTGAGTAAGTGCTGGTTACATACAGAAAGAGGTGAGTACAATGAACAAGGTCAAAAAGCCAGTGTTGCAAGTGAAGAATATGAAAAAACATTTTCCGATTAAAGGCGGGATTATCAAAAGAACCAAAAATCATGTTCGGGCAGTAGATGGAATTAGTTTTGACGTTCAAGAACAAGAGACTTTTTCTCTCGTAGGTGAAAGCGGATGCGGAAAATCCACAACCGGACGATCGATTCTTCGCTTAACTGAGCCGACTGATGGTGAAGTCTATTTTAATGGGGAAGAAGTTCTGGGATGCACACAAAAGGAATTTAGAAAGTACCGCAAAGATATGCAAATGATTTTTCAAGACCCCTTTAGTTCTTTGAATCCAAGAATGACAGTTAAAAGCTTACTATTAGAGCCATTAATGACCCACAAATTATATTCCAAAAAAGAAGCATTAAACAAAGTATATGAGATTGCAGAACGAGTAGGGCTTTCGAAGGAACAGGTTTCTCGTCATCCTCATGAATTCAGTGGAGGACAGAGACAGAGAATAAGTATTGCGCGGGCCTTGATCATGAATCCTAAATTAATCATATTGGATGAAGCTGTTTCCGCTCTTGATGTTTCTATCCAGGCTCAAATCTTAAACCTATTAATTGATCTCCAGAAAGAATTTAAATTAACTTATGTGTTTATTTCCCATGACCTTAATGTGGTCAAGCATTTAAGTGATCGTATAGGAGTTATGTACTTAGGACAAATGATGGAAATGACCACCACCGAATCGTTGTTCAACAATCCATTACACCCTTATACAACATCCCTCCTTTCGGCGATTCCCTCTTATGATCGAAATAAGAAAAAAGATAGAATCGTTTTAAAAGGGGACGTGCCGGATCCTGCAAATCCTCCTTCAGGTTGCCCATTTAGGCTAAGGTGCCCTCAGGCTCACGAACTATGTGAAACACATAAACCTGTTTATCAAGAGGTGGAAGATAATCACTGGGTAGCGTGTCATCTATATAACGAGGGCATTCCGGAGCGGAAACGAATCAGACTTTAGAACATACTTATTAGGCACCGGGTACACAGAGAAAAAAGAAAAATAAGTTTTGGTACCAGGTACACACACTTCTATTTTCTGTACCTGGTACCCACAAACCATATAAAACCTTTAAAACGCAGGAAGGTTATCTAAGTTATTGTGAGGATCTCCATCCGCGTTTCCACGAATTACAGGTCGTCCATTCCTCGCTTTTCCTACATTTGCCCCTTGAATGGTTCCATCTTCCACAGCCGCGACGGCCTCCTCATAGCTTAATTCTCTACCGCTTGAAGTTTGAAAGCTGACAATATCACCATCTGCATTTTTTCGTACTCGTGCAAATTGTTCTGCCATAGCTGTTCCCTCCTTTCATAGATGTAGTATGTGGAAGAAAGAGGTAAAAAATGCGTTAGACAATTGTGTACCTGGTACCACACAATTAACGTTCTGTACCGGGTACAGAGAGAAAAAAGAAAAATAAGTTTGTGTACCGGGTACACTGGCGCATAATTTTTGTACCTGGTACCATTAGGATCCTATGTTAAGATTAGAGGAAATGAAGCGTTTTCTATGGGGTGACTTGTGCGATGGGGAGCAGGTTTCGTGTTTCGTTAAAAACGAAGATTCAGGTGTTGATTTTATCTTTAATTGTTTCGGTCATTATTATTCTGTCAGGGATTTTTACTTATTTTGAGTTTGAGCAGACGGAGGAGCATATGGGTGAGACGGCGCTGCAAACGGCTACGACAGTGTCTTACATTCCATCTATCAAAGAGGCGTTTGACAGCCCAAATCCTTCGAAAGAAATTCAACCTCTGGCTTTGCAGATTCAGGAGGAGCTTGGAGCTGAATTTATTGTTGTGGGTAACAATGAAAGTGTTCGTTATGCT
Organism: Halobacillus sp. A5; assembly: GCF_024189315.1. Lineage (GTDB taxonomy): Bacteria > Bacillota > Bacilli > Bacillales > Halobacillaceae > Halobacillus_A. The sequence goes on from NZ_JAIZEO010000003.1 coordinate 286,869, forward strand.
CATCCGAATGAAGAGCTGATCGGCCAAACAATGGTTGGGGGGGACAATGAGCGGGCTCTCGAAGAAGGGAAATATTATGTATCAAAAGCCGAGGGGACACTTGGTCCTTCCTTAAGGGGCAAGGCACCGATCCTCAATGAAGAAAATGAAATTATTGGCATCGTTTCTGTCGGTTTCTTAATGGAGGATATTTATACGACGTTTTTCAACACTTTAGGAAAAATCGCCGGGGTGTCTTTTCTTGTGTTAGTTATCGGCGGGCTGGGAGGATACCTGCTGACGAGAAGTATTCAAAAGGATACCATGGGACTTGAGCCTTACCAAATTGCAGCTCTATATCAGGAACGTGAAGCAGTCTTATCGTCTGTTAAGGAAGGTATTATTGCAATCGATAAAAATGGCCTCCTCACTACGATGAATGCAGCGGCGAGGCACATTCTAGAAATGAACGGTGATGGCACTCAGCAGCCGATCGAAGATGTTTTTCCTAATTCGGAGATGGAGCGCGTACTTCGCTCTGGAAAAGAAGAACGAGACCAGGAAATCACAATCGGGGAGCGTGTAGTAATAATGACGCGTACGCCTGTTATCGAAGATGGAGAAGTCGTCGGAGTAGTGGCGAGTTTCCGTGACAAATCAGAAGTGCGCGAGATGGTAGGAGCTTTATCGGAGATTAAGCGTTATTCAGAAGGGCTCCGCTCGCAGACTCATGAATATGCGAATAAAATGTACGTACTGCTTGGGCTGCTTCAGTTGAAAAATTTCGACGAAGCCATCCAGCTTATCGAAGCTGACTTTCAAACGGCTCAGTCTCAATCCAACAGTCTTGGTCAAATTAAAGATGACACCGTTCAGGCGATTCTTTTGGGCAAAATTAGCAAGGCTTCAGAGTTGAAAATTGATTTTATAGTGGATGAAGATGCTTCAATTGGTCCGATTCCAGAACAGATCAGCCGTTCCAAACTTGTGACGATCTTAGGCAACTTGATTGATAACTCTTTTGAAGCTGTAAAGGAACAGAGAGAGAAACAAGTTACTTTTTCTGCAACTGATATTGGACATGAAATAGTTTTTGAAGTAAGTGATAACGGACCGGGGATTCCTGAAGAGGTCATGCCTTATATTTTTGTAAGAGGATTTTCTACAAAGCAGGGAGAACAAAGGGGTTTCGGTCTTTCCAATGTGCGTGAAATTGTGGAGGAACTGGGTGGAACGTTTGAAGTGGCTTCGAATCCATCAGCAGGGACCACTTTTTCTGTATTTTTATCAAAATAGAAAGGAGTGAGGAGAATGATTAAAGTAGTTGTAGCGGAAGACGATTTCCGTGTAGCCGATCTTCATGAGAAGTTTCTAAAGGAAATAGAGGGTGTAGAAGTAGCGGCAAAAGCTTTAAATGCTGAAGAGGCACTGGAGGCTGTGGCTCAACATCGGCCCGATCTTTTATTACTGGATGTGTACATGCCGGACCGATTAGGGACTGAGCTGCTACATCAATTAAGGGATTCCTATCCTGAACTGGATATCATTATGATTACCGCCGCTACAGAAAAAGATATGATTAATAAGGCTTTAAATTACGGGGTGATTGATTATATTATTAAGCCGATTTCTATGGATCGATTTTTACATACCATTGAAAATTATCAACAAAAAAAGCGTCTCATGAACAGTCAGCAGACGTTTGATCAGCAAACGGTGGACCAGTTAATTGGAAGAGAACCAGCGGATGAATCTGAATTAATTTCTGTGCCAAAAGGGATTGATCAACTGACATTGAAGAAAGTAAGGCAATTGCTGAAAGAAAATGCAGATGATGGAATAACGGCAGAAGAGGCAAGCCATTATATGGGTGCTTCAAAAACGACAGCCCGCCGTTATTTGGAGTATTTAATTTCTATTAATGAAGGTGTCGCTGAGATGAGGTACGGGAAAGTAGGGCGGCCGGAAAGAAAATATTTTTATCAACCATAGTCGCGAATCGCGGCTATTTTTTATTTTTCACAAAGAATCAACAGCACCGCTCGTAAATTTTATGAATTTAATTCATTTAACTTTTTTAAAAAAGCTAACTTTGAAAACGGTTACATTAAAGTATATTTCCTTTATTATATGAGTTAATTCTAAATTTTCTAAAAAAAGGTGGAAGCGCAGATGAAGAAATTACTTTCGTTCGGACTAATTCTTTTCCTTTCGATATTGACGGCGTGCAGTAATGATCAGTACGCCAGCTCCGATGATGGCGAGTGGGAGCCGGAGCAGCCGATTGAACTGGTGGCTCCAGCAGGTGCCGGCGGCGGCTGGGATACCACAGCTCGAAGTGTCAGTCAGGTTATGGAGGAAGAAGGCATCGTTGATGAAGATATTGGTGTCGTTAATAAACCTGGCGGCGGCGGTGCAGTGGGATGGGCTTACGTTGACCGTAAGCAGGGCAACCCTCATCACATGTTCATCGGATCGCCTCCGTTAGTTTTTATTCCTTTAAACGGTCAATCACAACTAGGCTATGAGGATTTCACTCCTCTTGCGAACATGATTGCGGATTATGCGGCATTCGCAGTAGCTGACGATGCAAAATGGGATGATTTAAACGATTTGTTTGATGACATGAAAGAAGATCCTAAAGACATCACTGTGGTCGGTACCTCTTCGCCAGGATCAATGGACCATATGCAATTTGTGAAGATCGCTAAAGCTGCCGGTGTTGACATTACGAAGATAAAGTACGTTTCCTCTCAGGACGGCGGTGCACTAACGCAAGTGTTAAATGGCAATGCGGATGTTTTCTCAACAGGGGTAGCTGAAACGGTCGAGCAGGTCCGTGCCGGAAAGATTAAAGTGCTCGGTATTACAGCTGAGGAACGGCTTGAAGGGGAAGTCCTCTCTGAATTCAAAACAGCAAAAGAACAAGGAATTGACGCAACATTTACCAACTGGAGAGGTTTCTTCGGTCCTAAAGATATGGATGAAGGACAAGTCAAATATTATGAGGAGAAATTTAAAGAAGTGAGCGATTCAGAATCATTCAAGGAAATCCGGGATAAGTATGGCTGGGAAGAAATGTATATGACAAGTGAAGAGTATCAGGAATACTTGGATGAGCAAAATGAAGAGCTCCGCGGTTTATTAGATGAAATGGGATTAGCAGAATAAAAAGAGGTGATAAAAATGATTAAAACATTACATCAAAAAGTAAGTCTCATTCTTATTGCGATAGCGGCAGGCTACTTATATTTAAGCTACAACTTAAAGGAGTACCCATACGTACCTGTAGATTCAGACTTAGTTCCAAAAGTACTCGGTTACGTATTACTCGTACTGGCTGTCGCGTTGTTTTTTGATAAGTCGTCAGAGACGGAGGAGGAGAAAGAAAAACGGGTTGTCCCGAAAAAAGAAATTCTCGTCATGGCAGCAGTGGGCGGTATGATTTTCGTTTATATTTTTCTATTTGAGATATTAGGATTTCTTATTACGACTTTTGTTTTTATTCTCGCCTGTTCAGCTTTCCTCGGTTATCGAAAATGGATGACGAGCCTGATTGTCTCAATCGTTTTCCCAGGTGCATTATATTATGTTTTTAATTATTTACTTCAGATCAGATTGCCACAAGGCATACTACCATTTTAAAAAGGTGTTGATATGATATGGGTGGACTGGACGGACTGCTGCAAGGCTTTCAAGTCGCGTTTAGTATAGAAGGTTTATTGTTTGTTTTTATTGGTGTATTTATAGGTACTTTTATCGGGATGATGCCGGGCTTAGGGCCGATCAGTGCCATCGCCATTATGATCCCGATTACTTACGGAATGGAGCCCTCTACTGCCCTCGTTATGATGGCCGGGGTGTATTACGGGGCCGTATTTGGAGGTTCGACCTCTTCCATTTTATTAAATGCGCCCGGCATTTCAGGAACTGTAGCCACGGCATTTGACGGCTACCCGATGGCCCAGCGCGGAGAGGCAGGAAAAGCCCTGGCCATTGCGGCCGTCTCCTCCTTCGTCGGAGGGACGGTTTCGGTGGTATTGCTTATGCTTTTCGCCCCGGCGTTAGCCCAGGTTGCCGTAACCTTTGGGCCTCCCGAATATTTCGCCTTAATGTTTATGGGGCTGACGGCAATCTCAAGCTTGTCGGAAGGTTCCACCATTAAAGCCTTAATCTCAGCTACTCTCGGGTTCATGGTGGTCACCATAGGAATTGACGGCCAAACCGGGACCCCGAGGTTTACGTTTAATAATCCGAATTTACTAGAAGGCATCGACTTTCTTGTCATCGCCCTGGGGTTGTTCGCGCTTGCGGAAGTATGCTTTCTAATTATCAATCGCAAAGATACATCGCTTACGGATAAAGCGAATGTAGGAAGCACAAAGCTGAGTAAAGAAGACCTGAAGGAAATGCGCGGCCCCATGTCACGACAGTCGTTCTTAGGATTCCTACTGGGGGTTCTTCCGGGCGCCGGAGCAACGATCGCCTCCTTTATCGGATACATTACTGAGAAAAAAATTGCCAAGAAACCTGAAGAATTCGGAAAAGGGTCCGTGCGCGGCTTATCTGGTCCTGAAACCGCCAACAATGCAGCCACGAGTGGTGCATTCGTTCCACTATTAAGTCTTGGGATTCCGGGCTCAGGTACAACAGCTGTTATGCTTGGCGCCTTTTTAGTAATGGGTATCCAGCCGGGACCTCTGCTCGTACAGGATCATCCTGATATATTCTGGGGTATTATTGCGAGTATGTATATCGGAAATATTATTTTACTCGTCTTGAACCTGCCGCTGATTCCATATATTTCAAAGCTGTTAAAAATTCCGCGTCCTCTTTTGATTTCGCTCGTTATCATTTTCAGCTTAATTGGTGTTTATTCCGTCAGTTTCAACGTGTTTCACTTGTACGTCCTGTTATTCTTCGGCGTAGTTGGTTACTTGATGAGATTAACCTCATTCCCGGCCGCACCGTTTATCTTAGCTTTTATACTAGGCGGAATGATGGAACAGTCGCTGCGCCAGGCGCTGACGGCATCTAATGGAGATTATTCCGTATTTGTTACAGAGCCGATTTCACTGACCCTGCTGATTATCAGCCTGCTGACATTTGTCGTGCCTATGATCAAGCGGAGATATAGCACAGTATAATATGAGAAGAATCTTGCAGCTAGTTTGCAAGATTCTTTTTTTTAGTATAAAACATATATTCCTTTTCCAAAATGAGAGTAAGAATATGTAAGGAAGGAAAGTCAAATTCATGAAAAAAATACTTTTTACTTTGCTTCCTGTTATTTATATAATTCTCGTATGGATCCAGTCCAGCTACTCCATTTCTGAAATTAAGAGTTTCTTAGGAAAGTGTTGGTTAATCACGATCAATATGTTGCTGTAAAGTCTTCATTTCATTGAGTTTGCTATTTTGTATCTTCTGATAATTGTGGCGTTGGCAGCCAACTATAGCTGATAGAATGAATTAGCAATTGAATTTTTGTTATATTCAAAATATTATTGAAATTAAAAACGCGATTATGTATAATAATAAATTAAGAAAACGTTTCTATATAGGAAATGGAATTATTTTTATGTCTATGTGGAAACGTTTTTATAATTCGGGAATTGAAGGAAAGGAGGGCAATGAACGGATAAATTTATAGAATTTAATAATTAGGAGGGAAAAACGTAGATGAAAAAGCATTCAAGTTTTATTATTGCCATGATTCCTGCTGGTATTGCTTTAAATTGGGTAGCCAACTCTATTGTTGAGATGCTGAAACTGCCGTTGTTTCTAAATAATATTGGAACCGTTTTAAATGCTATTGTACTTGGTCCTGTTTGGGGCGCTGCCACTGCTTTAATGACGAATGTAATACTTGCTTTAATTGTTCGATGGACGTATTTGCCCTTTGCACTGGTAGGTATGTTTGTTGCCTTTTTAGCTTACTTTTTTTATAAAAAAGGCTGGTTCAAGAAGACTTGGAAGGTTCTTGCGGCTGGAGCCATTGTCGGTTTGCTGGCTTCTGTCCTATCAACCGTTATTTCCGTATATGCCTTTGGAGGATTTTCTGGACATACGGTAGACGTACTTACTGCTGGGATGATTGCTTCTGGACAGGAAATTTTTAATGCAGCATTTATTGCTAACATCCCAGGTACAGTAGCAGACAAAGTACTGACTCTATGGATTGTATGGGTGATATTAAAATCATTCCCTGTTCGCTTTTTACCTAATGCCAAGGATATACGAGAAAAAATAGGTATGACTAATACTAAAAAAAACAAAGAAAAGAAAATATCAGCGTAAAAAAAGAACATCAATTCAACAAATGAAAATTTGAAGAATGATGTCCCAAATACTTACTAAATATTGTATATGAGCATATGTATAAAATCAATTCTAACACTCCAAGGGGTCACAGTTCCCTATGAACTTTGGCCCGTAAGTTTTTTGAAGACTAGAAGAGAGCAATAAAATGAAGTTTATATGGTTTAAAGTAAGTGGCGAAAATTAATCTAAACAGATGAATTTTAACTGATGGATTGATTAGAGAAAAAATTAGTGGAGATATATTTTCTCGATGGGCAACTAACATGTAAGAACAGATCTTAGCTCTTATAGAGCCTCATCAAGTTATAGAAATTGGTTTTGTAAATGTAAGCTCTTTAACTAACAACTCCTTTAATACTTTATGGAAACGTTTTCTGATAATTCAAGGATGGAATTAGGCTATTTTTGTTATATTCAGAAAAGTGTTGCAATTAAATTTAATTGAATTATATAATTAAACTATTAATTGTTAGGTGTTTTCTTGTAATTCCGATAGATTGGATAGATTATAAAAATTGTTTTAATATATTCAGGGAAACGTTTCCACAAAAAAGGAAGTGATAAAAATGGTTACGATCAAAGATGTAGCAAAAGAAGCTAAAGTCTCCATATCAACAGTATCTCGAGTACTAAATAATAGTGGTTATACAAGCATGGAAGTTAAAGAGAAAGTCAATAAAGCGGTGGAAAAACTCAAGTTTCAAAAGAATATGGTAGCTACTGCTATGATTAAAAAGCAAACCTCTACATTTGGATTAATTATACCGGATATTAAAAACATTTTTTATGGAGAATTAACCAGAGCTATTGAGGACCAAGCGAATAAGTATGGCTTTAATGTAATCCTCTGTAATACGGATAATGATTTAGATAAAGAAGCTGAATATCTTAACTTCCTGATTCGAAAAGGTGTAGATGGTGTGATTTTTTCTACTCCTGAGATGAATGACCGAAATATTAAGGAAGTGATGAAAGCCCGCTCTGATTTGGCCTTTATCAGCTTAGGAAGTCGGGTTAGTGACGTGCAAATTGATGAGGTGATAGTCAATAATTTCGAGGGGGGGTACGAGGCTACTAAACACCTTTTAGACTTAGGGCATCAAAGAATTGGTTTTATAGGCGGACGGCAGAATTCTTATTCGACTACAGAGCGGTTGAAAGGGTATAGTCAAGCTCTAGAAGACTATGGTCTAAAGATGGATAAGAAACTTACTAGACTTGATGAATTTAAGATTCATAGTGGTTACGACAAAGGAAAGGAGTTGTTATCACTTAAAGAAAGGCCTACGGCAATTTTTGCTGGAAACGACGCAATTGCTGTTGGTATATATAAGGCAGCCAGAGAGTTCAACCTCTCCATTCCTGAAAATTTATCTGTTATCGGATTTGATGATTCTCAGTTTGCTGAAATCGTCTATCCTACACTAACAACGATTCGTACGCCTATTCAGGACATGGCTGAAAAAACTGTGGAACTAGCCGTGCAAATTTCAAGAAAAGGTAAGAATTTTAAAGAAACTGTTACTTTTCAACCAACGTTAATTAAACGAGAATCTACGAGCAGAGTTTCACTTGAAAATATCCCTTTAAATAAAGGGTCATAAAGGAGGAAATTGTGTGAACAGTTTATACATGCCAAAAGACAGCTTCATTCATAATTTGGATCCACGAACCAAGATGATCTTTGTTGCTTTTGTTGTTCTCAGTTCTTTTATTTTAAATGATCCTGCTCTCCAATTACTATTTCTGGCTTCTCTCTTTCCGTTAGTAGTGGCAGCTAAGCTAGTAAAGCCTTACTTAATTTCCATGCAGTTTTTACTTTTGTTTGCTGTATTGATCATGACTGTACACGGAATATATAATCCAATAGGTGTCACTCCTGTCTTTGAAATCTTTGGAGGTCTAACTTTTAAATATGAATCAATGGTTTATGCAAGTGTCATGTCGTTTCGAATTTTAGTCATTGGTACGGCTGCTGTTTTATTCGTCATGAGTACCCACCCCTCTGACATGGCTTCCGCTTTAGTGAAATGGAAGGTCCCTCATTCCTTTGCTTTTATTTTGCTTTCAACTTTTCAAATCATTCCCATCATAGCTAGAGAAGCCAAAATTGTAATGGAAGCTCAACAGGCTAGATGCTTAGATGTTAAAGGAAGCTTAATCCAACGTGTGAAAAATTTAATCCCTATTTTTGCCCCACTATTCATTATCACATTTATGAAAGTTCATCAACTTTCCTACGTACTAGAGTGCAGAGCCTTTAGTCGTGAAGGAACGAAAACTAGTTTAAGAGATACAAAAATTGGTTCAAAAGACTATGCATTTCTACTGGGTATTGTTGTGTTCTTAACATTTGAAATTTACTTGCAGATTTTCTTAAGTGGATCATTCAATCTCACTACAAATGGTTTACTCACTTATTCTTTAATCGGTACATGGGCTGTATTTGCATTAATGATTGCTAAGTTTGTCATTAAACGAGTTCAAGGGTTTGTAGGAGGTATGGCAGATGCTTAATAATCGGAAAGCTATTGAAGTCTACGGACTCAATTTTCAGTATCCAGATACAAAAGAGAGTGCTTTAAAAGACATTAACTTTTCAGTAGATTATGGAGAAATCCTTGGCATTATTGGTCCTACGGGCGCAGGGAAATCCACACTGGCTATGTGTATTAATGGGTTAGTACCTCAGGTAATTCAAGGTGATTTAGTAGGTGAGGTTTTTGTGAAAGGAATGGACGTTAACGAAGGCAATGTTGCTAAAATGTCAGAACACGTAGGTTTTGTGTTTCAAGAACCAGAAAATCAACTGAGTCAAATGACTGTAGAAGAGGAGGTTGCTTTTGGAATTGGCAACTTAGGCGTGCCAAGAGAACAAATGGAAGGAAGAATTAAAGACGCACTTAAACAGGTAGGGTTAACTGGTTTTGAAAAGCGAAGTCCTCTTGCTTTATCTGGAGGACAACAGCAACGGCTGGCTATCGCTTCCGTACTTGCGATGAATCCGACAATTCTAATTATGGATGAGCCGACTTCCATGTTAGATCCAAAGGGGAAAAATGAAGTTTATGATGTCCTGAAGTCCCTTAAGGAACGTGGTATGACAGGGATTATTATTGACCACGAAGTTGAAAGAATTGCAGAGTACTGTGATAAGGTTCTCGTTTTAAGTGAAGGGCAGATTCAAATGTTTGGGCCACCAAATGAAGTGTTTTCCAAAATTGAACACCTTCATCAATTGACGATGCATGCTCCTCAAGTAACGGAATGCTTACATCAATTTAACGAACAATTTAACAAAGATGTGAAGCTGTCAACGAATGTGGAGGAGTCTGCAAGGTTTTTAGAAAACGCTTACAAATCTATTTGAGGAGGTGGACGTAATGGAGCCGTATATTTCAGTTATGAACGTTTCTCATGTCTACTCGAATGGGGTTACTGCGATAAAGGATGTAAACCTTGATATTTATGATAATGAAGTTGTGGCGATCTTGGGTAGTAATGGATCTGGAAAAACGACGTTAGTCAAACATTTTAATGGACTGTTAAAACCAACAAAAGGAAAAATTACGATCGGTGGATTAAGTACAAAGAAAGAGCGCATATCAAAGTTGTCGAGCCTGGTAGGTTATGTGTTTCAAAATCCAAACCACCAGACATTTTTACCGAAAGTCAGTCAGGAACTTGAATATGGTTGTAAGAACCTGAACATGTCAGAAGAGGAAATTGAAGAACGAGTTAATAAAGCAATTGAACTCTTTGAGTTGGAGGATTATTTAGATGAGAATCCATTTGATCTTAACTCAAGTCAAAGAAAAGAGGTAGCTATGGCTTCTATTATGGCGATTTCCCCTCAGGTAATCGTGTTAGATGAGCCAACGACAGGCCAAGATCATAAAGGATGCGAAAGAATCCTTCATCTAGTAAGAATGTTCCGCCAACACGGACATATTGTCGTCTTAATCACACATGATATGAACTTAATTGGAGAATTGAATTGCCGAACCGTCGTTATGCATCAAAGCGAAAAGGTGGCTGATGATCAAGCCGACGTCGTATTTGCGGATAAAGGGATTATGGAATTGGCAGGACTTCAGCCTCCCCAGATTACTTCACTAACTAACAAACTGCCTTTTTTAAATAATAATAAAACCTATTTAACTGTTGAATCAGTATTACAGTCAATAAAATGCAATCATAAGGAGGAAGTCAAAATTGCTACAAGAACTTAAATGGAAGTCTAAAGCCAATCGACCTGAATTAGAGGACCAATCTCAATATCATATTCGCTGTAAACCAGGAGATGTAGCGAAATATGTTCTACTGCCCGGTGATCCGGAGCGTGTCGGACAAATGGCTGAGCAGTGGGATGAAAAAGAGCACATTGCTACTTACCGAGAGCATGTTACATACACCGGGAAAGTCGGTGGAGTAGACATTTCAGCATGTTCAACTGGCGCTGGAGGTCCTTCGACAGCGAGCGCTTTAGAAGAGTTAGCGGAGATAGGTGCAGAAACTTTTATTCGTGTAGGTACCTGTGGAGCTATGCAGGAAAAGATTAATCCTGGTGATCTCATCATATGTGCTGGTGCTGTTCGTTACGACGGAACGAGTGACCAGTATGTTGATGCAAAATATCCGGCTGTTGCAAATCAGGAAGTTGTCATGGCTTTAATTGAAGCGGCGGAACGTTTAGGAGTTACGTATCACGTTGGAATAGGTTACACGTCTGCTTCCTTCTTTTGCGGACAAGGACGCCCAGGGTTTAATAGTTACAATCAAAGTTTCATGAACACGATCATGGATGATATGCAAAAAGCAGGGGTCTTAAATTTTGAAATGGAAGCAGCTGCAGTTTTTACTCTAAGCAGTTTGTTTAACTTACGGGCAGGTGCTATTTTTACAGCCGTGGCCAATCGAGTTAAAGATGAGTTTGCTTATAAAGGGGAAGGTGTAACACAATCTATCGCTGTGGCTACAGAGGCTACTAAAATATTAAATGAATGGGATGAGATTAAAAAGAAGGCCGGTAAACCTTATTTTTTCCCTTCATTATTATCGTCAGTTGAAATACTTAAATAATCCGAGAATCTCTAGGAGGAAGAACATATGAAAATAGGTATTGTTGGAGGAACAGGCTTTTACAATCTAGTCGAAGGTATGGAACAACAAACGGTTTCTACGGAATATGGCGAAGTTACTATCTTTGCAGGAGAACATGCTGGAAAAGAAATTTATTTCCTTCCTCGACATGGTAAAACTCACGATAGCTTAGCTCATGAAATTAACTATCAAGCGAATATGCTTGCTCTTAAAGAGTTGGGCATCAAACACGTGGTCGCAATGTGTGCAGTGGGTTCGTTAAATCCTAATATACCAGTGGGAGCTTTAGCACTGTTGGATCAATTTATGGATGTGACGACGAAGCGCGTGACAACTTACGGGAAATACTCTGTGGAAATTACCCAGCCTTATTGCCCAGACCTCAATCAAAGCTTCTTGAGTGCAGCGGAGGAGTTAAATTATGATATTACACCAAAAGCCAACTACATTTGCGTAGATGGGCCACGCTATGAGACATCTTTAGAAATTAACGTTTATAAACAGTGGGGGATGGATGTAGTCGGTATGACCAATGCAACCGAAGCCATCTTAGCCCGTGAACTTGGACTTGCATATGCCGTTGTTACCATTTCAACAGATTTAGCAGCTGGTACAACAGATGTCCCGCCAGATCTTGACACCCATAAAAATGTAGTGAAAGACAACCAGGAAAAGATCCGCGACCTTTTCCTTAAGACGATCGAGCTGATTTCTGATGAACGTCCTTCCATTGCACATGAGGCATATGAAAGAGCATTGGCAGCGCGTAAAGAAAAATTAGAAAAATCCAGCGTGTAAAGACCGTTGTCCGTATGGATCAAAAATGCTGAGATTGTAACAATGGATGAGGCGCAAGGCATTATAAAAGGAAGCTTACTAATAGAAGATGGAACAATTACTGGAATCTATCCACATGAACAGGAAGCTGATGCGCCCTTACTTTCGGCAGTGGAGGTAATTGATGCAGATTGGAACCTATTAATACCAGGGATGAGCAATGCCCACTATCATTCCTATTCCAACCTTCTTAAAGGAACGAGAAGTAACTTGCCCTTAGAACTCTGGTCTTTATATACAATTGCATATGGTCATTCATTAGATGATGAGGATATCTATCTGGCCGTTCTACTTGGAGCAGCCGACATGATACGGAGCGGCATCACTGGCTGCATTGATCATTTTCCTCACTTACTTCGAGTGAATTCTGCTCTGCGAGCTTATGAAAAGTCTCAAATGAATGTGACAATTGCTCCGATGATTCAAGATGTTTCTGACGAGGAGTTTCTAGGTTTTTCGGACAAAAAATCTAATCTATTGGGAGACCTTTCAGAAATAAGAGATTTCTTCAGCAATCTATTTCATAACTGGCATCTAAAAAATGAAAAGATTGAAATTATGTTGGGGCCTAACGCGCCCCAAAGATGCAGCCAGCAAGCGTTAAGGTTATGCAAGGACTTAAGTGATCAATTTGGTGTGAATGTTCATACACATTTATTAGAAACAAAGATTCAAAAGGTTATAGGGGATAGAACATACTCTAATGGGATGCTCGGTCATTTAAATGAAGCAGGTTTGCTAAACCATAAGCTTTCAGTGGCTCATGCGGTTTGGTTAGACTATGAAGAAATGGATTTATTAAAAGAAAAGAAAGTTTCAATAGTGCATAACCCAGCCAGTAATATGACTTTAGGTAGTGGAGTTGCCCCTGTCTCTAGGTTTATGAAAGATAGAATGTTAGTCGGACTCGGATCAGATGCTTCTAATTGCGGAATTAGCCATCGTTCCTTTGAAATGATGAGACTTTCACTCATGTTGTCTCGAATAAATTCTCGAAATTATGAAGAATGGCTCGAACCAAGTGATGTTTTTAAGATGGCCACACGGTCAGGTGCCAATATAATTAGTGGAAGCAAACGAGGAAAAATCGCTGAAGGTTATGATGCAGATCTGGTCCTTATTAATAGATCGTCAAGCTCTTTTATTTTGAACGAAGACCTTATTTCCCAACTTGTTTTTTATGAAAATGGGGAGTCTGTTGAGGCCGTCATGATTAAAGGGGCGTGGGTATATTGGGAGGACAGGATACTCGCTTTTGATGAGCAGGAAGTTATTCGTCAGGTTCAAGAGAAATCAAGTGAATTGAGGAAAAAGGTACAAGGCGCTCTGTCAGAAGCAGAAAAGAAAAAACGAATTTTAGAAAATTTTTATCGGCAATTTTATAACTAGGAGGGTACATGATGAGTTTAGACCTATTAAAAAAAGAACTTCAATATGTGTCTCATAAGGTTTACCAAAAGGGGTATACACAGGCCACTGGAGGTAATATTAGTGTCCGAATTCCAGGTTCAGATCATGTATTGATTAAACGGAGTGGAATTAGCTTAGGGGAAGTTAGTAGAGAAGATGCTCTGATTGTCGATATGGATGGCGAGGTTGTCGAAGGTCAAGGCAAACCATCAAAGGAGATTGGTTTTCACTTAGGCATTTATAAAGTGCGTCCTGACGTTAATGCAATTGTGCACTGCCATCCTAATTATTCGATCGGATACGCTTGTCTTGGAGTTGAGCTCCCACTGCCAACGGTGACAGCTCAAAAACTATTAGGACATGTTCCTATAGCCGAAGTTGCTCCGTCTGGTTCAACTGATTTGGCTCAGCACGTAACAAATGTCTTTAAAAAGTATCCGGACATTAAAATTTCTCTTATGAGAAATCACGGTGTTTGTTCTGTAGGACCTACGTTAGAAGCGGCTTATAATGTAGTCGATCTTGCCGAGGCAACAGCCAAGCAGTCTTTCATTCTTTCACAGCTACGTGTTGGAGAAAAAAGCGCGGTGACTTAATAACAAAGGAGGGGTATTATGCGGCCAATTGAGCAACTTGTACAACAATATAAAGATAGGGAACTGGCGCTGCCTATCTGGTGTGAAAACGGAACTTTAAAATTAATTGATCAAACTAAGCTTCCTTTTAAAGAAGAGGTTTGTCAGATTGCGAGTGTTCACAAATTGGGAGAAGCTATCTCCTCCATGAAGATTCGAGGATCAGGTGCTATTGGGATATGTGGAGCATATGGTATTTTCTTAGCTGCTTTACAAACCAATGGTGACCCTCAAAAAGTAAAGAAAGCTGGAGATTTTTTAAAAAGTACCAGGCCTACGGCGGTAAACCTTATGAAAACTGTAGATGAGATGGTGAAAGAAACTAAAAGTTCTGGACAAAATCTCATTGCAAGAATGGAAGAAAAAGCTGTAGAAATACTTAACAGGCAGTTAGATTTTGAATACCAACTTGGAACTTACGGAGCTGAGGTCATTAACGATGGCGATACTATTATGACGCACTGCCACTCAGGGGCCTTCGGGGGAGCTGGATACGGAGGGAGAGCCCTCTCTGTTATTAGAACAGCCCATGAACAAGGAAAAAAAATTCATGTATATACGTGTGAGACACGTCCTTACTTACAAGGGGCTCGAATTACAGCATTAGAACTCAAGAAATTTGGTATCCCCCACACTTTAATCACTGATAATATGTCTGGGTTTTGCATGAGTGAAGGATACATCGATAAAATTGTTGTTGGGTCCGATAGGGTAGCAGCCAATGGAGACTTAGCAAATAAAGTGGGTACTTATATGCATGCTATCGTGGCTCAAGCTAATAACATACCTTTTTATACAGCAACTTCCAGCCATACCATTGACTTTAATACGCCAAGTGGAAGAGATATTGAAGTTGAAATGCGTAACGCAAGTGAAGTCACACATTTTAATGGTATGCCTATAGCTCCGGAAGGGACGCAAGCGTTGTATCCTTCTTTTGACATAACGCCAAGTTCGTTGATTTCAGGAATTATTACGGAAAAAGGTATCATTTCTAAACCATTCGAGACGAATTTGAGAAAAGTAAGCTCTAAGGTGATAGTTTAATTTTATTGGGTGGGGAGGAGATTAAATGGATGATAAAAGATTCTTTCTTACAATGGTTACAGGAACCTGATGAAAATTAATTAAATCGTCTTTGCCTGCCCTCTTGTTTAACCCGACTTGGAGTAGCGTGAAAAAATTATTGAGGTTCTTTGTATGAGATTCCAGTAAACAGGATGAACAAGAAATTTTAAGATTATATTAATTAGGAATTCTCCATAATCTTTATGAATTTATTCATGTTACCCATTAATCTGATAAATATGAACGGTGGGAAAGTGGAGTAGAATAGCCCCTTACACGTAGTAAATTTCTGTTCCACAGAACCCGGTTCTGTGGGCTTTTATGTATGGATAAGATGTTGATATGTACCTTATTTTAAGAAAATAATCATTGAGATAGGTTTTCTTAAAAAATACAAGGAAAGAGTGTTTCCGATTGTTTAAAAAATGTAAAAAAATTCGAGATTTCTTCTCTTGCAGACTATTTTAGAACTTTTACCACCGTTTGCCATTGTTGATGAAGATATGAAAGGGTAAAAACATAGGACTTCTTTTCTCTCAGAAGGTTGTAATAGTGTTCGTAAGGGTGGGTGCTACATGTATTTTGAAACCTCGACATTTATTAAAGGAATTGATGTAAAAAGGTAAATGAAAGGAGCGATAATGTTTGATGCAGTGAATTTTTTATGTTTCTATTAATAATAAAAGAAGTAAGAAACAAAAATCGTCAGCGATCCGCAGCTGGCGTTTTTTCTAATAAAGGAGGAAATTCTATGAAGCATGTGATCCAGGCCGCTTTATCAGCAGGAAAAGAAATTATGAAAATCTATGAAACTGAATTTGACATTGAATACAAAGAAGATGACTCCCCATTAACGACGGCAGACAAACGAGCACACGACGTGATTAAAACCACGCTTCAGACACAATTTCCAGACCTTCCGATTTTAAGTGAAGAAGGACGGCACCTCACCTACGAGCAGCGAAAGGATTGGAAGGAATTCTGGCTGGTTGATCCAATAGACGGGACGAAAGAATTTATTAAAAAAAACGGAGAATTCACTGTGAATATCGCACGTATTTGTAAAGGACGACCTGTTCAAGGTGTTGTGTACGCACCGGCTCTGGACACGTTATATGTTGCGGATGAATCAAAGGGAGCGTATAAGGTTGAAGGCGTGCTGACAGGCGGAAATGTAAAAGTCCAGCCTCTACCGCTGCCTCGTGAAAAGGATATCACCGTCCGGGTAGTGGCCAGCCGTTCTCACATGTCAGCAGAAACGGCCGCTTTTATTGAAGAATTAAGATTTAAATATAAAAAGGTAGAAACTATTTCAGCGGGCAGCTCTCTTAAACTATGTTTGATTGCTGAAGGAAAAGCGGATTTCTACCCACGCTACGCTCCGACTATGGAATGGGACACAGGAGCAGGGCAGGCCATCGTAGAACTCTCAGGAGCCAAAATGGAAACCGCAGCAGAGAAAAAAACACTCACCTACAACAAAGAAAACCTAAAAAATCCATGGTTCCTCGCCTACAGGAAGTAAAAAACACGCTAAGTTAACATCTCACCTTTTTTGCGTTTTTTGTACCGTTTTTTTGTACCGGGTACACTCATCGTTAAACGGCGTACCCGGTACAAAAAAACTGTCAATAATTGAAATTTAATGAAGTGTCAGCTATGAAATATAGATTTTGCCTTTGAGAAAAATGAAAAAGTGCCTGTACCCAGTACGGATGATAGTAAGGAGTGTACCGGGTACAAACTTATCAAAAAAAGCAGTCGAATAAAGCTAAAGCACCTCCTGCAGCTTAAGCCATGCTTCAGGAGGTGCTTTTTTTCTTTTTTCTCTGTGTACCCGGTACACAAACATATTCCTCTTCCTCAATGAATATTTTAAATTGATGATTCTTTTTGAAGGGGATGGTAGAGGGTGAACTATTTAAGTATAGATGAGAAAACGAAGCTTTTTTATGAAGGGGAAGGCGTGGGACAAACTGTCATTTTTGTTCATGGAGTGATGATGAGCAGTCGTTTTTTTCGTAAGCAGTATCCTTATTTTAAAGAGAAGTACAGGACGATCCTATTTGATCTCCGGGGGCATGGGGAATCAAGTAAAGTAGAATATGGGCACACTGTAGCCAATTATGCCCGGGATCTTAAAGCTTTAATTGAGCATTTGGATTTGGAAAATGTCATTTTAGTTGGATGGTCTATGGGGGCTTTTGTCGTATGGGATTATATCAATCAGTTTGGAACAGAAAATATCAAAGCGGTCACGGTCGTTGATCAATCACCGTCTGATTATCTTTGGGACGGTTGGGAATATGGCGCATTTAACTTTGAGGCTGTTAAAGGTGTAATGCAGGCGATTCAAGAGGATCAAAAAGGATTTAACAGCGAATTTATTTATGGAATGTTCAAGGATAAGCCGGCTGAAGAGGTACACGGATGGATCCTTGATGAGATGATGAAAGTACCAGCTTCCATAGCGAGTACGATCGTTTTTAATCAAACCGCAGTGGATTACCGTCACACACTCTCGAACGTTGATGTGCCAACGCTAATTTGCTTTGGACGTGATGATAAGTTCTTCCCTGTGGCAGCGGGAGAATACATTCAAAAAAGAATCTCAGGCTCAAAGCTCGTTCCATTTGAAAATAGCAGCCACTGTCTGTTCCTGGAGGAGCCGGACAAATTTAATAAAGAACTGGATCAATTTTTTCAGAGTCTGCAGTAAACCTTGTGTACCCGGTACCACACAATTTCAAAGCTGTACCGGGTACACAGAGAAAAAAGAAAAAAACTGCTTATTGTCAGCTGCTTCCGAATATGAGGATGGGGAGGTAGCCGAATATTTTGATCCATTCGCTGAATGTGGTTTGTGTTTCTTGTTTGGACATGCCGTCTTCGAGGTCATAGTAGGACGGTGCAGGTGAGAAGGTTAGGGTCAGATCCTCTCCGCTGTACACTCTTTCAAATACGAGTTTGCTTCGAAGGGAGTGGTAATTACTTGTGACTACAATGGCTGACTTTAATTCATGCTCTTTCATCAGGTCCTTGGTGTATCCAGCATTTTCATACGTGCTTGTGGCTTGTTCTTCTGAGATAATGTCTTCTTCCTCAATTCCTGCCTTCATCGCTTCCTCAGGCTTCGTTCCCGATTCTGTAGAATTTGACAAAATGATCGTTTCCGCTTTCCCTTCCTCATAAAGCTTAGCTGCATGCTTAAGCCTGTCCTCATTCCCGCTGAGTACAATAACCGCATCAGAAGGTTCTGCATTTTCTTCAATTACCAGCCATTTTGGACCGAAAATAGTCAATACTACAGCAACGATTATGAGGATAAATAACGGAATTAAAAAAAATCCGCGCAGGAATTTCTTCGCGATTTTTGTGTGATCAGCCATAATGTGTAAGCGTCCTTCCCGTTCTGCGAAATAAAAGCTGGATCAAAGTAATCCTTGACCCAGCTCGTGATGGTTAGTCATTTACAGATGCATTCATCAATAATTTCATTAGTAATTCTTTCTGAGGATAGCCTGATTCTTTTACATCTTCGACGAGCTCCTCCAAATCATAATTTGTGCGAATGATTGAAGTCTGTACGCCTCCGTCCTCAACGTCGACCATTGCATAGGAAGGCTGAGCCAGTCCGTCAAAAGGAAGTCCCACGCTCCCCGTATTAATGATGATCTTACCATCGATGTGCCGGATATAGGGTTTGTGAATGTGACCATACACATAGATGTCTGCCATTTCATTTGTCATGAGCCGCTCCTTCATCGCATCTTCCGTTTCAGAAGGCAGGACGACCTCAAACAAATCTTCAGGCGTCGCGTGATAGCCATGAACGTGAACGCCTTCAAAGTCTTCGTTGATTTCATCATCCAGGTTATCTAGATAGGAGATGGCCTCACTGCTCATCTGCGAGGAAGACCAGTCTTTCTCTTCATTCATATCTTCAAGAACTTCTGCAGGAACCTCGCCCTCCTGAACGCCGCGCACGATCCACTCGTCGGCATTACCTTTAATGACTTTGGCGTCAAGCTCCTGAATCATCTCGACGCATTTTTGCGGCTCCAGTCCCCGGTATGAAAGATCTCCAAGAACAAATAATTGATCAACGCTGCGTTTATTAATGTCTTCTAGTACAGATTCAAGGGCACGTGCATTACCGTGTATATCTGCTATAAATGCTAATCGCATAACAGTCTCCTTTTTTTGCATGATTTTAATCCTTATTCCCTTCCCGTTTAAATCAAAACTCTTTTACTTTCTTAATTTAATATTACCATTTAACAGAATTCTTAGTTCTTAACTCATAGGTCTTGTACGTATACATACCTTATTGAGCCAACAAAAAAATTCTAATGCAGAGGATGATTCAATGAAATGTTCAAGCTGTCAACATGAGCAGCCAGCGGGGAATTTCTGTGGTGTGTGCGGTACTCCTTTTTCACAAGTAGAGGCCGCGTCTCCTACTACCGCGCTGGCAACGGTTGAAACTCCGAACGGCGCAATGAAGAACGTCCGTAATTACTGGAACGATTCTCTCCGGTATATCCGTCAGCCTTTAGAAGCATTCCGAACACCAGCCTCGGGATTCACCCAGGGGGTAATCACTCTTTTACTTTATATGGTTTCCTTCACACTCAGCCTTTACTTTTTATTA
This sequence comes from Halobacillus sp. A5, assembly GCF_024189315.1. Classification (GTDB taxonomy): domain Bacteria; phylum Bacillota; class Bacilli; order Bacillales; family Halobacillaceae; genus Halobacillus_A. Next base: position 306,879 of record NZ_JAIZEO010000003.1, read on the forward strand.
AATTCTTTTGCTAAGGTGTTCGGTTCGTCCTGGCTTTATACTGGTGATCCGTTTGGGCCGTCCCAGTCGCTCCCTTTTTACGAGATAAACTCGCGCGTCTTTCTTTTCTCCCTGGCAGGCGTTGTGATCAGTCTGCTTGCCATCGTAATGGTAACAAAGCTGCTTAAGTATCCCTTCTGTGTAAAAACGCTCACAGCCCAATATGGCGCTTTACTTACACCACTTCTCCTGGTCAACGTCATTTCTATCTTATTCGCTTTAAGCGGGACAGCAGCCGTGACGCTCTTTTTGCTGAGTGCTTCTATGTTCTACGCCTTGCTCGTTGTCCCGATTCTATTCATTTACCACCAGGGCTTATCGAACCGCTCATCGGCGCACGTGTTCTATGGAAGTATCGGCACTAGTGTCATTATTTTATTTTTTTCCTATTTCTTCTGGAGATGGCAGCTTATCGAAAAATTAAGTGAACTACAAACCTATTTGGAAGGAATCCCATTTTAAAAAGGGGGGAGTTCTTTGAATTTTTGTACGGAATGCGGACATACCTTATCTCAAGACCAGCGATTTTGTATTCATTGTGGTATTGAACAGCAGTCCTTATCAAGAAAAACACGAGCGCGCAGCAAACCATTACAAAAAAGGACAAAAATCACAATCGGAGTAGCTGCCGCTGCGGCCCTCCTGTTATTTGGAGGACACCTATTTCTATCGAATAAATACGACCCGATGGCTGTCGTTAAAGAGCTGGACGATACCTTTACTGAAAAAGATGCTGAAGCATTTTTTGATTCCATTGAACTTGAGGAAGAGGCGTTATTAAATAAAAAAGAGTTTCTCGACTATATTGATCAGTCCGGCTGGGAGGATATTCGTAAGCAGATGGTGGAAGCAGTAAATGAAAAAGAGTTGAAACGATCGATCAAGGATTTTGACGGCCATGAGCTGTTCATCTTAAAAAAAGAGCCCCGGCTTGCTGGTTTATACCCTATTTATAGAATAAGTGCTGAGCCTGAGCCGGTGAAAGCCGAGACGAATTTGGCACCGATGGTTCTTGAAGTGGGGGAAAGATCGATTGAGCTTGAGAACAAGTCTCTGACCGAAGCTGCTCTGGCCTATCCAGGCTCTTATAATGTAAAAGGCACAGCTGAGAATGAGTTTGGTCGTTTTCACTACAATGAAGAATTGTATGTGTATCCCAGTGAAGATCTTCCTTCAGAGATTTTGATTACTTTCCCGGAAGAGACCTACTCTATTCGAACGAACGAGTCCGACGCTACTCTCTTTATTAATGGCAAAAGTACGGGAAAAACGTTGAGCGAATTTGAAGAGCTCGGTCCGTTCCCTGATGATAAGGAAGTGTGGATGTATGCGGAACGTACGAATAAAGATGGAGAAACTGAAAGGACCGAAGAAATCAGCCAGTATTACAATTACTGGGGGTCGCTCGCATTTGAGTTTTATGAATATGAAGATTATGAACAAGACAATTTCATGGAAGAGGAAGAAGTTTCAACAGAGAATGATGACATGACCAAAGAGGCAGGAATCTATGTGGAGGAATTTAGAGAAGCTTATGAAGATGCCTTAAACGCTGCTGACTACAGCTACATTTCCTCCTATTTAGAAGAAGACAGCGATGCAGCGTTTGAACTTGAGGATTATATTAGTGAAATTGATGGACAGGACTATGTTTTTACTTTTATTACGAATGAAGTCCAATCTACTGAACAGATCGATGAGGAAACTTATATCGTTACGACGAATGAATTATTTGAATTTATAAACAACAAAGGAGAAGAAACCTACTATGACCGAATGAAGGATTATACGCTTACCTCATCCTCAGAAGGGTTGAAAATCACCAGCATTACTATTAACGAGACGATTAGAAATTAATTTCATAGAAAAGTTTTCCTCTCTGCACAATTCATGCAAAATTCCAGGGTAAACTGCAAATGAATAATAATTTCTAGTTCAGAGAGGAAGATCAGGATGAAACAGTGGAAATGGATATTAAGTTCGCTAGTTCTGGTTTCTTTAATAACGTTAGCTGCATGCGGCAGTGATAATGAAGAGTCCGCCGATGAAGAAAGCGAACAAGAATCAGGGGAAGAAGAAATGGATCACAGCGACATGGATCATTCAGGCTCCGGAGAAGTTCCTGAGGGGTTAGAAGAAGCGGAAGCTCCGACTTTTGAAGAAGGTGATAAGGCCGTTATCACAGCTTCCCACATGGAAGGTATGGACGGAGCAGAAGCCACGATTGCTGGAGCTTACAGCACAATAGCCTATGTCATTTCTTATGAACCCACAGACGGAGGGGAACGTGTGGAGGATCACAAATGGATTGTTCATGAAGAAGTCGAAGACGCCGGAGATGAACCGTTTGAATCTGGTGATGAAGTAACGATTAATGCGTCTCATATGGAAGGAATGGAAAGGGCAGCAGGTGAAATTGAATCAGCTGAGGAAACAACGGTTTATATGGTCGATTTCACGCCTGCAGATGGAGGCGAAGAAGTAAAGAACCATAAATGGGTAACTGAAAGTGAATTGGAAGAAATGGAATAACGCATGATGAAAAAAGCTGAGGAAGCGTCTGCTCCCTCAGCTTTTCTATGCTCGTTTGACCATATCTACGTATAATTTTTGATACGCTTTGTGTTCGTCGATCATGCCGACTTCATGATACAGCTTCGACAGCCACTGCACGGGACCCGGGTCTTCATTATTTAACTCCATTTCCCAGCTCATGCATTCAATCGCCTTCTGAGGCTGATGAAAATAGTGGTACAGCTCGCCTAGCCTTAGCTGCTGATTCGGATCTTCAATTAATTCGTTCATTTCTTTCACCTTCGCAAGCAATGGCCTAGCAACCGTTATGTTTTGAAGGGAGTCCCCCCATTTTTGGACCTCTTCAGGTGTCCGGTCCGCCAGCATTGAAGAGAAAGCTTCATATAAAATCGTTCCCGCCTGCCTCTCGTCAACAGAATCACAAACGGTCAGCAGGAGCCTTTGCAGCCCTTTTGGAGTAAGCGTCCCCGCAGAGAAATCCTTCTCCTTCACAATTTCAATCATCCGTTCCGCCTGGTCAGGGTGCAGCGCCAGGTCCTGCTCGCAAATAAGCTGAAGTGCAGGTTCAAGCTCCCCTTTTTGTAGACGTAAGTTAAGAACGTCTTGTAAAAAAGAATCCGCGGTAAGTCCTCGGTCTGCAAGCTCTTCCGTGAAATGAGATTCCTGCTCAGGCATATGTTCATGGATGAGACCACTTAATTTGAGGTAGTCATTCTCGAGTCGGCTATGCTCCGCAAGACGAATGTGCAGGGCAATAAGGTCGATCTGACGGTTTTGTTTATTATAAAGCTGATCAAGTGTTTGAAAGGAAGCTTGGGCAGGCAGTGAGGCAAACGCCTGTTTTTCTACATATATGGGGTCCCGGCTAAGCACCGAGTTATCGTTTGATTTATAGAGATCTCTATATTTAGTAAATTGTAAATCACGGGTGAAGGAGTGCGTAACACTATGGTCTGGTGCCAAATCTTGAAGTATATGGAGGATGCGGTAACATGACAATAATTTACCATCACGGCGGTTCTGATAATAAAGCTTCTTAATGAGGTGGACAAGCTTCTCTTTCATAATAAAACCTTCAAAATAAGTAGCAATGAGGGCGGTCTCTTGTAAAGAGCAGTGCTTTGGAAGCAGGGCGAATAAATCATTGAAACTTTTTTTCTTAAAAAGGGTGGCTGAAAGCTGGGAATCTATCAGTGGATGGGGCGGAGTGAATGTGATGCCGTTCTTTATAGCATTGGTTATGTGTGGATAAGCGGTGTGTGGCTTAGGAGTCACGTAATTTAAATACTGATCTTCATGAAAGAACACACAGTACTTCTGGTTATAATCGTCGGCAGCTTCAATAATGCGGCTTTGTTTATAAATGATCATTCGTTCAACTGTCAGGCTGCGTGTTTCTTTCTTATCTTTGATTGTGATCGTTTGGGTCATTCGTGATCCCTCCTCAATCTTTCTTTCACCATACCATTATATAAGCCAGGCATCAATAGGATCGACTCTGCATTAAATGACAAAGGAATGTGGTTGTTGCTGTTAAAGTCTTCTTGTCCGGTCCTGCCAGCGGTATAAATCGGAGGAGATGACTTAATAAATTTAATCGATACCATATCACTCCTGTGTTTGTTAGAATGAAAGTGGTTTCATATTTATGAAGTAGGTGCGGAAATGAATGAACGACAAACAGAATTACTTAGAAAGCTAATTGTTCAAACTAACGACGTGTTTCATGTCAATGAACTTGCGGGAGAACTAGGCTGCTCAGAGAAAACACTGCGTAACGATTTAAAAGCGGTAGAAGGTTTTCTGCAGAGCGGGGCTAGGATCGTCCGGAAGCCAGGAGTTGGTGTATACCTTAAAGCTGGTGCTGAGGAGAAGTCCCGGTTGTTTCAATATTTGAACCAATCAGAATCGAAATCGGATAAGGACCGGATTCTGGAACTGGCGTATCGTCTGCTTACAGAGGAAAAAGCGTTGACGTTAACGCAGATGGCTGAGCAGCATTACAGCTCGGTCCCGACGATAAAGAAGGATTTGGATTTAATTCATCGCTGGCTCGGAACCTTTGAGCTGGAGCTGGTCACGAGGCAGAGAGTGGGAAGCAGTATAGAGGGAAGAGAATTAGATAAGCGGAATGCCCTTGCCCATCTACCGGAGCTTGTCTCCTCTGCAGGAATCTCCAGCGATTATGTGCTGCATCTTTTTCCAGCCTATGAAGTTGACGTATTTAAACAGGCTTTAAAGAGGATGCAGACAATATTTGAAGTGGATTTCACGGAGGCAGAATTAGAAAGTCTGCTTATCCATGCGTTAGTCATGATGAAACGGACGAAGCAGCAGTCAGCGATTAAAGTGAGAGCTTCAGATAAACGGGCAGTGGAGGGTTCTTTAGAATATAAGATGACCGATTGGCTGTTCACACGTATTGGGGAAACACTTCGGCTGACTTTTCCAGTGGAGGAAAAAATATATTTCACGTGGCATGTTGCCAGCTGCAAGAGAGAAGGTTACCCTTCCCGTCCGGTCAATGATGGTCTACTTAAAGAAGTGACAGAACAACTGACCTTTCAGCTCCAGATTATGACGATGATGAATTTTCGTAACGATGAATTGCTCGGGGACGGGCTGCGTATTCACCTTGATTCTACCATTCACCGCGTTCGTCACGGATTGATGATTCGTAACCCTATGCTTCAGGATATTAAGAAAATGTATCCGTATATGTTCAGTATGGTCGTTCTGGCGTTAGAAGAAGTTAACAACAAGCATGACTTGAACATACCGGAGGACGAAGCGGCTTATCTTGTTCTTCATTTCCAGGCCGCTGTTGAACGACTGGAGAAGAAAAGGGATACGTCCAAGAGGGTTCTAATTGTATGTGAGTTAGGTATAGGAATGTCTCATCTTTTACAAGCGAAGCTCGAGCAGGCCTATCAAGGACTTAAGATCATCGCATGTGTTGCTGAAAGGGAGGTTGAGGAAATGGTGAAGGAGCACCCAGTTGATGGAGTGATTTCAACTAAGCCCCTCGGTTTATCTCATCCACCGTCCATTGTCATTTCCCCTTTGCTGGAATCCAAGGACAAGCAGAAGGTAGACCAATTCTTAGAAAAAGTAGACCGAAGAAGTCTGCCGCTCAGCAGCAATGAGACGCTTGTCCCCTATTTACAGGAAGAGTTCACTTATCTGCAGGTAAGAGCGGAACACCCTTATCAAGTAATTGAAATGCTGGCCAATAAATTGAAAGAAGCAGGGAAGGTGACAGAATCCTTTGCTCATCGAGCGTTGTTGAGAGAACGGTCTTCTTTTACTTCCATTGGCGGAGGTATTGCCATTCCTCACGCTCATCCGGAAGAAGTGCACGAATCGACCGTGGCGCTGGCGGTATTAGACGAGTCAATCGAGTGGGGGAAAGAGAGAACATCGGTTGTGTTTTTACTTGCGGTTTCACAAAAAGACCAGGCCCTGACCCGTCCGCTCATGAATGCAATTTCTAAATTAAGTGAAGACTATAGGTGTGTTGAGAAGCTTAAATCCGCATCTAATTTCCAAGAAATAATAACAGTGCTTACGTAGTAATTCATTTTTACCACAGCTCCGGTAAAAATGAATTGTTTTTTTTGTCGAAAAGATGACTTATGATGAAGTCAGGTAATAAAGAGAGGGGTTTATACTATGAAAATACTTGCTGTCACTGCTTGTCCAGTAGGCATTGCCCATACGTATATGGCTGCAGAGAATCTGCAGAAGGCCGCAGATGAGCTGGGCGTAAAGATGAAAGTGGAAACGCAGGGATCGATTGGCGTTGAAAATGAACTGACCGAAATAGAGATTGCCGAAGCAGATGGTATCATTATTGCCAGCGATAAGGATGTGTCTAAAGAAAGGTTCGGAGGAAAACCATTGCTTGTAGTCGGCGTACAGGAAGGCATACGCGAACCTAAGCAGCTGATTCAGCGGATTATGGACAAAGATGTATCCGTTTACAAAGGGGACATGCCATCAGCAGATACGGTGAAGCAAAAGAAAAAGGATAAAGAAAATCCAATCTACCGTCATTTAATGAATGGAGTAAGCTACATGATTCCTTTTATAGTAGTCGGCGGACTGCTGATTGCTATTTCACTGGCTTTAGGTGGAGAGCAGCAGGCAGAAGGAATTATTATTCCAGATGATTCCTTTTGGAAGCAGATTGAAAACCTGGGTGCAGCTTCCTTCAGCTTTATGGTTCCGATTCTGGCGGGCTTTATTGCTTATAGTATAGCGGACCGGCCGGGACTGGCCCCGGGGATTATTGGGGGATACATTGCAACAGACGGAAGCTTTTACGGCAGTGAAGCTGGAGCAGGATTTATCGGTGGGATAATTGCTGGCTTTCTAGCCGGATACGTGGTCTTATGGATTAAAAAAATTAAAGTACCTCAGGCCGTGCAGCCGGTTATGCCGATTATCTTTATCCCGATATTAGGTTCATTAATTGTTGGGCTGCTGTTTATTTTTGTTATTGGTGCGCCTGTGGCCGGTATATTTGAAGGTCTGACGGCATGGCTTGAAGGAATGCAGGGAACAAGTGCAGTACTATTAGCGTTAATTTTAGGTGCGATGATTGCGATTGATATGGGAGGACCTTTCAATAAAGTAGCTTTCTTATTCGGTTCTGCAATGATCGCTGAAGGAAACTACGAGATTATGGGGGCCATTGCTGTGGCGATCTGTATTCCGCCGCTTGGAATGGGCTTGGCAACCTTCATAAATAAGCGTAAATATCAGCAGGCAGAGAAAGAAACAGGAAAAGCCTCCTTTACAATGGGGCTGTTTGGAATTACCGAAGGAGCGATTCCTTTTGCTGCCCAGGATCCATTCCGTGTGATACCTAGTATCGTTACAGGCTCAATGGTAGGTGCAGTTATCGCAATGTTAAGCAGTGTAGGAGACCGTGTCGCGCACGGCGGACCTATTGTTGCAGTACTTGGAGCTGTAGATAACGTCCTTATGTTTTTTGTAGCGGCAGCCGTTGGTATGGTGGTCACTGCCTTTATGGTTAACTTTTTGAAAAAGGATGTAGCGGCAGCGGCCGTACCTGTAGATGAGGAAGCAGCTAAAACAGATGAAGCTGTTGTCAAAGATAAAAAAGAAGAACACACAGAAATTCATAAACTGACAGATATCACTACTCCTGAATTGATCGATATCGATTTAAAAGGAGAAACACGCGACGACGTAATTGATGAACTGATTGGTACTTTAGACGCCAATAATGTCCTGCAGTCACCTGCTCAATTTAAAGAAGCGATTATTAATCGTGAGAATGAGAGCACAACCGGTCTAGGGATGAACATTGCAATTCCGCATGGAAAGTCATCAGCCGTGAAGAAGCCTGCAGTCGTATTTGGAATCAAACGTAACGGAGTTGACTGGGGAAGCATGGATGGAAGTGATGCTAAGCTTATCTTTATGATTGCTGTGCCGAAAGAGCGCGAAGGAGATGATCACCTGCGAATTCTTCAAATTCTTTCGCGCCGTTTGATGGATGAGGAGTTTAGAGAACAGTTAATGAACGTGGAGACTAAGGAAGAAGCGTATCGATTATTACAAACGATAGAGTGATTATTAGTCCTTGCAGGAAACTTTCCTGCAAGGTTTTTCTTTAGGTGAAAATAATTAGTTCCTTTGAGTAACGGAACTAATTAATAAAAATTTTAATGCGTTGATAGGAAGAAATGACAGAGGAATACACAAAAAGACGATTGAAGAGGGAGGAGCTCCTCCCTCTTCAATCGTCTTATAATAATAGTATTACTTATATTCAGGAAGCCAGTCACCGTGAGCTTCGATAAGTTCATCACACATAGCCGTTATATCATCCATAGAAAGTTCTGCACTCGTATGAGGATCAAGAAGAGCTGCCTGGTAAATATGTTCCTTTTTACCTGTAACTGCAGCTTCGATTGTTAATAATTGTGTATTAATATTCGTACGGTTAAGTGCTGCAAGCTGTTCCGGCAGTTCTCCGATATAGGTTGGAAGAATTCCATTTCGGTCAGCTACACAAGGTACTTCTACGCAGGATTTTTCCGGGAGGTTCGATATAAGGCCTCCGGTGTTCATTACATTTCCCCCAAATTTAAAAGGTTCGTTTGTTTCCATAGCTTCGATGATACGTGAGCCGTATTCTTTGGACCGTTCGTGTGACAACTGGGAGTTATGGACGATTTCGTCACGCATGTCTTCCCATTCTTTAATTTGATTGACGCATCGGCGTGGATACTCATCTAAAGGAATGTTAAAATGTTCAATTAGTTCAGGATATTGGCTTTTTATAAAATAAGGGTGATATTCAGCGTTATGCTCTGAAGATTCAGTGATATAATAGCCAAACTTATCCATCAATTCAAAACGAACCATATCATTATGCTTTTCCTTCTGTTTTTCTTTGGCACGTTTCTTAATTTCAGGATATAGATCTTTTCCATCCTTTTTCACTTCTAAAAGCCATGCCATATGGTTGATTCCGGCAATTCGCTCTTCAATCCCAGAATGATCCATATCCAAAGCTTCAAATAATTCTTTCGTACACGCTTGAACACTATGACAGAGACCGATAGTTTTAACGTTTGTGTGGCGGTTCATAAATCCTGTTAATGCGGCCATTGGGTTAGTATAGTTTAACAGCCAGGCATTAGGACAAACCGTCTCAATATCTCTGGCGATTTCGAGCATTACAGGGATCGTACGCAATGTTCGAAAGATCCCTCCAATACCGATTGTGTCCCCGATCGTCTGGTGTAAACCGTATTTTTTAGGAATGTCAAAATCGATGACCGTACTCGGCTTATACCCGCCTACTTGAATGGCATTAATAACATATTTAGCATCAGCCAATGCTTCTTTTCGGTTAAGGTAGGATTCAATTTGAATCGACTGATTATATTTCTGTGCCAGGTTTTGAAGCATTTGCTCTGATTCTTTCAATCTTATTTCATCTATATCGTGAAGGGCAAATTCAAATCCTTCAAGTGCAGGAACAAACAGGCAGTCCCCGAGAATGTTTTTTGCGAAAATAGTGCTTCCTGCTCCAATAAACGTAATTTTTGACATTTATATTCCTCCTATAAAAAATAACTTAGTTAAATCGCTTGATACATTTGATAAAAAAATTGGCTGTAAATTAAATTGCTAATGAACAACTGGAGTTTTTATTGGTGCGGACGATTCACGAAATTGAATTTTGCACGGGTGTATAATTTTTGTTGGAATTTCTCTACCTTCCATGCGTTCATTTAATAATTTGACAGCCGAATTTCCCATTTCTTCTGAAAAAACCTTAGCTGTGGTTAATGGGGGAGTTAAGTAACTTGCCAGTTCTATATCGTTATAGCTGACAATAGATATATCCTCCGGGACCTGTAACCCAGATTCATGTAAAGCACGCAGAGCCCCGGTTGCGAGTGGATCACTGGCGGTAATAAATGCAGTAGGAAGCTGCCCTTTCTGAATCGCCTTCATCATTAATTGATAGCCGTCATCAGTCGACCAGTCCCCTAAATATACGTGTTGATCGTTGTAAAAACCTTTTGCTGCCATTATTTTTTTGTACGGTAAGAATCTTAATTTTTCCAGATTATCTATGCGTTCAAGTTCTGTATATTCAGAAGGGGAGTGGATAATTTCCTGTCCTCCAATAAACCCTATCTTTTGATGTCCTAATAATAGTAAGTGTTCCAATAACCGAATGGTTGCCCCGTAAAGATCGGGGGTTACGCTGTCGAAGACTTCCACTCCGGGTGATTCATCAATAAACACAACTCGGTTATGCTTTGAATAGATTTGCTCGACCGTCTCCGGGGGAATATTCCCTACTACTATGACTCCATTGAGGTCATTGAGATTCGTTTCCTCCTCTATATTCTGTCCTTTCCTAATAACTCTTGAGATGTTTATTTGTAATCGGGCGCATTCCGCCTCAATTCCCCTCCTGATCTTAATAAAATACTCATCTTCAAATTCATAGTCCTTTGAACAAAAAATCATCAAGCCGATCGATTTTTTTGTGTGAAATGAATAAGATTTTTTCTTGAGTGTTAAAGACATATAATTTAATTTTTCAGCAGATTCATAGATACGTTCTCTAGTTGAATCAGCAACAGATAAGGTATCGTCCTCACTTAATACTCTAGAAACGGTCGATATTGACACGTTCGCATCTTTTGCTACGTCCTTTAAACTTGCCATTTGACACCTCCACTATTTTACTAAAATTTACTTATCTTTTAAGTTATCATACATTAACTATCAACACAAAACAATTATTTGTTTTTATTAATTAATCAAGGTCAGTTATTGGTTTTAACTATGAGTGATACTAGGGTAAATCTAGTAAAAAAATACCTTTATCTTAATTGTAAATTTCAAAAAACCCTTGAAAGCGATTTCTTACTTTGATATATTCAAAACAACAAAGTAAAAGTTTTAGTAAAAATTAAATGACGCTTTTAATTTTGTGTCGGTGAGTGTAATCGTTGGCTTTAAAAACAAACAGGGAGGTTCACTATGAAAAACTCAGTTGTTAAGTTTGTCGGTAGTATCGGAATGATCACGTTATTAGCAGCATGTGGAGGTAATGGAGACGAAGGTGCCAATGGGAACGAAGACGGCGGGGAAATCAGTGGAGGAGAGGAAGGTAAGTTAACGGTCGCTCTAACAGCAAGCAGTGAAGGGGAAAGAGATACCTTCGAAGAATTAATCGGGGAGTTTGAAGAAGAAAACGATATTGAAGTAGAAGCAAGTTTTCCAGGTGGAGGCTATGAAGATCAAATGAGAGTTCAGATGGCTGCGAATGATCTCCCGGATGTATTTGATACTCACGGATGGTCCCAGCTCCGTTATGGCGAGTATACTCACGACCAACAGGACATGGACTGGGTGGGTAATATGAAGCCTGAAATGGAAGACATCGTTAAAGATGAGGATGGCAAGGTTTACACTTATCCCGTTAATATGGCTCAGGACGGGGTCATTTATAACGAAAACATCTTAGAAGAGTATGATATTGATGTTCCGCAGACCTGGGATGAATTTGTGTCAGCGCTGGAAACAGTTCGTGATGAAGCCGATGGGCAGGTAGCTCCATTATGGATTGCCGGTGGAGACGGTTACCCATTAGGGCAGATGGTAGATCAAATGATGACGCCAATGTATGAAACTGATGAAGAAAACGATTATACAGAGGAATTACTTGACGGTTCTTTTGATTGGAGCCGGTATGAATGGCTTCCTGAACAATTATTGATGCTCCAGGAAAATGAACTGTTAAACCAGGATGTGTTGACTGCTAAGTACGCGCAGGCACCTGAAATTATGGCTGGAGAGCAGGCGGCGTTTATGTTTGCAGGTGGATCAATTGGACCTGATACGACCGCCTTGAATGAAGACGTTGAAGTTGGAATAATGCCGACGCCGTCTGTTCATGAAGGGGACGAGCCGGTTTGGGTTGGCGGAGAACGCTTCGCTCTTGCCATCTTTGAAGAGTCTGAAATGAAAGAGGAAGCTGAGCAGTTTATTGAGTTTATGGCTGAACCGGATCACGCTGAGCGCATCGCGGAAGGTACCAATTTAGCGTCTGCTATCGAGGGTGTAGAAGCTGACACTTACTTCTCTGAAGATTTGGAGAGATACTCAGATACTGAAATTGTCAGTTACTTCGACCGTGTTTATCTGCCGAGCGGTATGTGGGATGTCATGTCCACGACTACAGAAGAACTGCTGGCCGGAGGAACACCAGAAGAAGCAGCCGATACAATGGAATCTGAATATGAGAGATTAAGAGACGAAAGCGATGAAGAATAATTTACATTAATCTTTTAAAGGGGGAGAAGCCGTTCTCTCCCTTCAATCTTAATGACACTTATATCGTTCAGTAATAAGGAGAGGACATAAAACATGAGTGAACTTGTAGGAAAGTTGAAAGCGAAAACAGGGTTTTCCCGTCGGAAACAGAAAGTCAGTAAAGAAAGTTCCCTCTGGTGGATGTATATTCCTGCTGTTTTATTTGTCACTATATTTATTGTCTATCCTTTTATGGATGGAGTTAGAATTTCCTTTACAGATTGGAATGGTTTTTCACAGTCGTTTAATTTTATCGGACTTGAGCAGTATACTCGCATGTTCAATGACCCTACGACGTGGACGGTTATAAGAAACACTCTACTGTACGGTATAGGAAGTACGCTGTTACAGAATGGGCTGGGTCTTTTATATGCCATCCTTTTAAATAATTCCATTAAATTCAGGTCAGTAACTCGTACAATCGTGTATCTTCCTGTTATTATCAGTCCGCTTATTATGGGGTATATCTTCTATCTTTTCTTTGCTTTCCAGAACGGTGCTTTAAACGACGCCTTACTCTTTTTTGGATTCGACCCTGTCAATGCACTGGGTAATGCTGATATCAATCCATATATTATCGTTTTAGTAAACACCTATCAGTTTGTCGGGATTGCCATGATTATTTACTTAGCGGGCCTGCAGGGGATATCAAAAGATTTTTATGAGGCGGCTGATATAGATGGAGCTTCTGCCTTTCAAAAGTTTAAAAAGATTACGATGCCCATGCTCGCGCCGTCAATCACTATTAATGTCGTGATCAATATTATCGGAGGATTAAAGCTGTTTGACGTGATCGTGGCTTTAACCGGCGGTGGTCCTGGTAATGCGTCTCAGTCCAGTTCCACGTTTATGTACGATCTATATTTCAGCAGGCAGGATGCCGGGTATGCAGCCACCCAAGGAGTATTGATCGCGTTTATCATCCTTGTACTCAGCATGCTTGCGCTATGGTACTTTAAACGAAAGGAGATTGAAGCGTAATGCTGAAAAGTAAGAAAAAGGTTTTGTTAACTTTCTTAGCTCTCATTGTTGCAGCCATGCACGTGATCCCGTTTTATATTTTAATCACAACTTCGTTGAAGGTGAGGGGGGATTTTAGTTCGCGGTGGGCCATTCCTGAGTACTTTACGTTAGAGAATTTCACAATTGCCTGGCGGGAGGCCAATCTGGGTCCGGCTTTTGTTAACTCTACGATTATCACATTTTCTGCTGCAGTTTTATTGATATTTGTTGGTTCGCTGGCCGCCTATCCATTGGCCCGACGAAACACTAAACTGAATAAAGCAGCCATGATGTTTTTTATCGCAATCATGGTCGTTCCTCCTCTGACGGCTCTTGTCCCGCTTTATCAGCTTGTAGTCGACATAGGCATGCTGAATACTCGAACGATTGCTGTATTAAATAACGTTGCTGCCTTTCTGCCGTTAACTGTTTTCCTTTATTCAGGGTTCATACGTTCGACAATTCCTAAAGAATTAGAGGAAGCGGCTAAAATCGATGGGGCGAGCACAATTGGGATTTTCTTTAAAATCGTATTTCCCTTACTAAAACCAGTGACAGCGTCCGTACTAATTATCGCCTGTGTATTTATTTGGAATGACTATCAGTTTGCAATCTTCTTCCTGCAGAGCAGTGATGTGCAGACGTTAACAGTGGCTATGGCTAGTTTCTTTGGAGAAAATCAAAATAATTTAGGGCTCGTAGGAGCTGCCGCCTTTATGGCAATGATTCCAATGGCTGTTCTGTTTCTATTCCTGCAAAAATACTTTATCGCCGGTCTTTCGTCTGGTGCGGTAAAAGGATAAAATCACTGGATTCATTGTAACGGAAGATTGCTAAATGTCTATCTCTTTTAATAAAGGAACAAGAGAATTTCACCTGCAGAATCAAGGGATCAGCTATATATTCACTAAACGCTGAATTAGCTTGAACTGACACATGCGCTCAGCGCCAGCGTAGATTTATTTGACACCGAGTTTGAAATGGTTCAGCTTTCTGGTTCCTGGTCACGAGAGCATCACGTGAAATCAAGAGAGCTCATAACAGGGATTCAAAGCATCTCCAGTACGAGAGGAACGAGGAGTTCTCAGCATAATCCATTTCTTGCATGGAAACGTCCGGCGGCGGATGAAACCAGCGGATTTTACATCCACCCTTTATAAATTGACAGCTTTAGAATGAACAAGTAAAAAGACTTGGCGGACTGGCCAAGTTTTTTTACTTGAGTTCAGATGTGCTTTCTCTTTGAATTAATTTTGTAGGGACTACTACTTTTTTTGGAATTTCCCGCTTTGTATTCAGACGCTCAACCATCAATTCAACTGCGGTTTCCCCCATAAATTCTGTATAAACTTTTACGGTAGATAAAGAGGGTTGAAGATAGTTAGAGGCGGCAATATCGTTAAAACCTATAAGAGAAACCTGTTCAGGTACACGGATGCTGTTTTCATGAAGAGCTCTCAAAGCCCCGATCGCCATGGAGTCGCTGGCTACAACAAAGGCTGAAGGAAGGGTTCGATGCTGCAATGCTTTCTTCATTAAACGATAGCCTTCTTCAGTTCCAAATTGTCCAATGTAGACGAAGTTTTCGTTAAATAAATTTTTGGAGGTTAAATATTCTCTAAACGCTTTTTCCCGATAATCCATAAAGGATTCATTCGGTCTGCTTTCTAAAACCCCTCCAATGAAACCTATATTATGATGGTTTAAGGTCAACAGATGATCTAAAACCTCGACCATAGCGCGTTGAAAATCAATAACTACAGAATCATAGATTAAATCATTCGGAGAAAAATCAACAAATGTAATCGAATTTGTTAATTTTTTTACTGCCATGATCTCTTCTGGAGGAATTCTGCCCACAATGATCATGCCGTCGATCTTATTTACATCTGAAAGATCTAATTGATTGTTCTTCCGGTAGATTTTTATTAAATCAATTTTCTTGGCTGCACATTCTTTTTCTATTCCGAGGCGGATGGCTAAAAAGTATGGATCGCTGATCTCATCCTGCTCCGAGTGAAAGAGAATAATGCCGAAGCGGTACCCTTTCTTATCATTCTTTACAGCCCGTTGTTTTAATGTACGGTAATTCAACTCTTCAGAAGCTTTAAAGATTCGTTTTTTTGTCTCCTCTGAAACAGACAATGTAGCATCATAATTCAATACTCTGGATACTGTTGCGATGGAAAAGCCGGTTTTTTCTGCTATATCACGAATTGTTGCCATCAATTATTCTCCTTCTATAGTAAATAACTATCAATTGTTTAGTAAAAAAATGGTTTGATTATACTATATCACAGAGTAAAACAAACTTCCTATTTCCAAAAGGAAATAGGAAGGAGCAGAGAAAATAGCAGACTTTTAAACTAACCTAAAATTTCAGACAGGATTTTAATTCTCATTTAATTTTGCACCTCTATTTTATATGGTAGCAAAAGTAAAAGTTGTCTTCTTTTCATAAGGTTCGTTAGCTTTTAAAAATACACTTGGAAAGCCTCCGTGATGGAGGGAGGCAGGAGAAGCCTGGGTCTCTAGACACAGCCCCGAATGTTTTTGAGCGGGACCGGTCTCTAAGAGGTGATCGCTATTTAAGTTATTTCCTGTATATAAAACCATACCTGGTTGGTTCGTATGGACTCTTAAAGCTCTTCCACTTTTCTCATCTTTTAAGCTGAGGTTTTCTTCTTCAGTTTCGTTGAAAATAAAATAATGATCAAATCCCCGGCCAGCTAACTGGATTTGCTGGTGGGAAGATTCAATGCCAGTTTGCAGAGTAGATTCCCTGTTTAAATCAAAAGGGGTGCTCTCATTGGATTTAATTTCGCCTGTAGGAATAAGGTTCTCATCCAATTCTACATAATGATTGCTGTTTATCTTTATCTTATGATCGCGAACGGTCCGCTTTACATTGCCGCTCAAGTTAAAATAACTATGATTGGTTAAAGTGACAGCCGTGTCCTGGTCACTGACAGCTTGGTAATTGATAGAGAATTGATTCTGATTTGTTAATTCGTATGTAATTTTCACAGAGAGGCTTCCAGGGTAGCCGCCTTCTAAATCAGGAATCTCCACCGTAAACTCTACTCCTGCTGCACCTGTCATTTGAAAGGGAGCAGCGTTCCAGATTTTTTTATGAAAGCCTTGGTTCCCCCCGTGGAGAGAGTTATCTCCATCATTAGAGTCTAAAACATACGTTTCCCCATTAAGATGAAAGAAGGAGCCGTCTACTCGCCCGGCGACTCGTCCGATTAGTGCTCCGAAATAATTGGGGTCCTCTATGTAATCTTCGTAGTTTTTGTAAGAAAGGACTACGTTTTCAACCGTGCCCCTTCGGTCTGGAACATTAATCTCTGTAATAATTCCGCCATAATCTAAAGCGCTGATCGATATGCCGAAGTCGTTCTTTACTATGAATTTTTTCCAGCCGTTAGGCAGTACCTTTTCTATTACTTCCATATTTGTGGTCCTCCAAATTATTAGTTTTTTCAGTAGGTGAGTTATATAAAATTACAATCTGTTTTTTAAGAATTTGATAAAGACTCTACTTTCTAATGTTTTGGTAGTTTTTCACATGCGGAGCCTATGAGTAAAAGTAGATCTTTTCCCTAAGTATAACAAAATATTTCACAGAAGAAGGGAGAGAACTCTTCTGTGAAATAGGATGAAGTGTATAAATTCATTTTAATGCTGGTGATTTACCTAATAGCCCATCAAACTCTATTCTCATAACAAAAAACCCCAGTCATACGACCAGGGGTATAAAACGCTTAATCAATACTCGATCTTTTGTTCCTGACGGGTCCACTCTTCAAATGGCAGATTCTTTTCTTTTACTTCAATACAATAGAAAGGAATTTCCCTATTTTCATGTTTTTTACTAATTTCCTCATAAATAAATTGATCGTCAAACCCACCAGCTGCGGCGAGCCTCTGATCCGCCGCGTAATACACTTCTTTTAAACGTGCCCAGTATATCGCTCCTAAGCACATTGGACATGGTTCGCAGCTCGTATACAATATGCAGTTCGTCAGCTGAAAGGTATTTAAGTTTTGACAAGCCTTTCGAATAGCCTGTACTTCTGCATGAGCAGTTGGATCGTTGGAGGAAGTTACATTGTTTTGGCCAATCCCGACGATATTGCCGAATGAATCGACGACAATTGCCCCGAACGGGCCGCCTTCAGACTGGATATTCTCAACTGCTAAACTCACGGTTTTATTTAAAAACTTTTTGTGATCCATAATTAACCTCCTAAGACTTCAGTTTCAGAATAATCAATTTTATTAACGAATTCAATTTAATTGTAAAATTATATAACAAAATATAAATTTTCTCTTTAGTATTCCTATGTTATTTAGAGATATAAAATTAGAGAGAGAATGTGTTACAAGCTAATTTTTAAATCAAAACAAGAAGACGATAAAGTAAATTTATGGTTGTATTTTCAGAAATTTTAAAATAATATGGTAATATACATACTAACTAGTCAGTATGTGAGCCGTTCTTCTTCTCAAATTGTGTGTTTTTGAGGAAATCCTACAAAGATTGGGGTCGTTCTATGTATTTGCGATTGACGGATGAACAACAAATGGTACAGAAAACGATAAGAAAGTTTGTAGAAAAAGAGTTAATTCCTTTAGAGAATGATGTACTTAGGAATGAGAGAGAAGGAAGGCCGGGTCTTCCGCCTGAGAAGTTAAAGGAGCTTCAATTAAAAGCAAAGGAAGCAGGTTTTTGGGGAATTAATACCCCTGAGGAATATGGCGGGGCTAATTTAGGGCAGATGATGATGGCCATTGTGTTGATGGAAGTGTCTAAGACATTCGTTCCTTTTCAATTTGGCGGGTCAGCTGATAATATTCTTTACTACGGAAATGAAGAGCAAAAACGAAATTATTTGTTACCTACCATAAACGGGGAGAAGAAGTCTTGTTTTGCTATGACAGAGCCGGGGGCAGGCTCTGATACACAAAATCTGAAGATGACTGCTGTGCGCGACGGGGATGAATGGGTGTTAAATGGTGAGAAAACGTTTATCACGGGTGGTAATGAAGCAGATTTTGTAATGGTGATTGCGATCACGGATAAAGAACTGCACCAGTCTTCCGGCGGCCGTAAGGGAGTGACCTGTTTTATTGCCGACCGGGAAATGGGGTGGAAATCTGAATACATTCATACAATGGGCGAATGGGGACCTGCGGCATTAGTGTTTGATAATGTCCGAGTTCCTGAGCGAAATATTTTAGGTGAAGTCAACGGAGGGTATGATCTTGGACTGGAGTGGATTGGATTTGCCCGTTGGATTGTCGGCGCCCGCGCGGTTGGAGCGGCGGAAAGGTTATTAAAAATGGCAGTTGACTATTCGAAGGAACGTGAAACATTCGGAAAGCCAATCTCAACAAGGCAGGCGATTCAGTGGCAGATTGCGGATTCAGCCGTAGAGATCGAAGCTGCAAAATGGCTGGTGCTGAACGCAGCTTTCACCCTCGATCAGGGGGAAGACAATCGTCATGCGGCCTCTATGGCGAAGCTGTATGGCGCTAATATGGGCAATCGGGTCGTTGACCGGGTCCTTCAGATTCACGGAGGTATGGGCTATACGAGAGAGCTGCCGATTGAACGATGGTATCGTGAGGCAAGGCTTTGGAGGATATATGATGGAACCGATGAAATTCAAAGGTTAATTATTTCAAGAAACCTGCTTAAAGGTCATGTGAAAATTGGCTGATAGCATAGAGGAGGTATGGATATGGCAGGCAGATTTCATGGTAGAACCGCATTTGTAACGGGAGGCAGCCGGGGCATTGGAAAAGGGATCGTCCAGCGGTTTGCAGAAGAAGGAGCCAGTGTAGCGATTATTGACGTAAATGAAGAAGCCTTAATCGAGGCGGAGCATGAACTACGTGAAAGAGGGTTTAACGTATTTACACAAGTGGCCAATGTTGTGGAAGCTGAGGAAGTGGAATCAGCTGTACAGGCGGCTTATGACCGCTTCGGATCAATTGATATTCTCGTAAATAACGCTGGCGTTATCCGGGACAATATGTTGTTTAAAATGACTGACGGTGACTGGGATACGGTAATGAATGTTCATTTAAAGGGTTCTTTTAACGCGGCACGGGCGGTGCAGAGGTATATGGTAGACAATAATTATGGGAGGATTATTAATATTTCGTCCACTTCAGCATTAGGGAATCGAGGGCAGGCCAATTATGCAACAGCCAAGGCTGGTCTGCAAGGTTTTACAAAAACCCTGTCTATTGAGCTTGGACGGTTTGGTATAACGTGTAATGCAGTGGCTCCTGGGTTTATTGAAACTGAAATGACGAAACAGACAGCCGCCCGTATTGGTATTTCGTTTGAAGATTTGGTGAAAGCGAGTGTAGAGAAGATCCCTGTAGGACGAAGCGGCAAGCCTGAAGATATTGCTAATGCTGCTGCGTTTTTTGCCGATGAAAGATCTTCTTTTGTGAGCGGACAAGTGATGTACGTAGCTGGAGGTCCCAAGAATTAGAGGAGGCAGTCGCATGTTAACCCACGCGATAGGAAAGCGATCGAATAAAGTGAAGAATTTGGTGGAACGAGGTGCCGTAAAGAAGTTCGCCGAAGCTATTGGGGATCTGCATCCAATTTTCGTTTGTGAGGAAACAGGTAAGCAGTCCCGTTTTAAACAAAATATTGCACCTCCGACATTTCCAAGAGTGTTTGATTATGGAATTATAGAAGAATTGAATCTGCCTGAGAAAGGCTTGATTCACGGTGAGCAAATCTACCATTATGAACGCCCGCTCCATGTCGGTGAGGATGTACATTGTTACTGCGAAGTCAAAAATTATTATGAGAGAAGAGGGAAAAGCGGGGAAATGGGGTTTCTTTTATTAAAAAGGTATGGAGAAGATCTTGAAGGCAATCTACTGTTTACCGAAGAACAAGTCGTTATTATTACCGAAACAGTCCGGAGGGAGATGATGGTGTGACGACTATTAATGAACTGAAAATCGGAGAATGTCTTGACGAAATTACCCTTTCCCCTGTAACAAGGCTGGATCTTATTAAATATGCGGGAGCGTCTGGTGATTACAATCCGATTCATACGATTGATGAAGAAGCAGAGAAGGCGGGGCTCCCAGGGGTGATTGCTCATGGAATGTGGACCATGGGTAACCTGGCTAAGCTTTTCACTCCTTTTTATGAAGAAGCATTTATTGAGGATTACTCGATTCGTTTTAAAGGGATGGTCTTTCTAAATGACGTAATTACGCTTCAGGCCGAGCTGCGTGACTCAGGGGAGGAAAAAATGAATTTTAAAGTAAAAGCTTCAAACCAAGAAGGGCAGCAGGTAATTAAAGGAAGTGTTGTACTTAGAAGATGGCCGCAGAGCTGAAGAGTAAAGGAGGCGAGTAGATGCACATAAAAGAGCTGTTTGATCTCTCAGGTAAAACAGCCATAATTACAGGAGGAGGGAGAGGCCTCGGGAAGCAGATTGCCGAAGGATATGCAGAATCTGGAGCAAACGTGGTGGTGTGTTCCAGAAAGGAAGAGGCTTGTCAGGAAGTAAGTGAAAGCCTGGCTGAGCTGGGAGTTGGGACATTGGCGATACGGTGTGACATCACGAACCCGGGGGACATTGAAGATGTCATTAATAAGACGATGGAACGGTTCGGCACAATTGATATCTTAGTTAATAACAGCGGGGCGACGTGGGGGGCACCTGCTGAAGAAATGCCGCTTGAGGCCTGGCAGAAGGTGATCAATGTAAACGTAACCGGGACTTTTCTAATGTCTCAAGCTGCTGGCCGGGTGATGCTGAGTCAAGGTTCAGGAAAGATTATTAACATTGCTTCAGTCGCGGGTCTTAAGGGATCAAACCCGGAGTATATGGATACGATCGGCTATAATTCGAGCAAAGGAGCCGTTATCACTTTTACAAAAGATTTAGCAGTGAAATGGGGGCCCCGCGGTATTTTTGTAAATGCAATAGCACCAGGCTTCTTCCCTACGAAAATGTCGAAAGCGTTGATTGAAAAAGGGGAGGATGCTTTTCTACAAAGAACTCCTCTGCGAAAATTCGGTACCGAGAATGATTTAAAAGGGGCGGCTGTTTTTCTTGCTTCGCGTGCCTCGGACTTTATGACTGGGGAAGTAATGGTTATTGATGGTGGATCACATGCAATGTAAAGGAGTGAAAAAATGAGCTCTGAAGCAGTTATCGTTTCTGCTGTTCGAACAGCGATTGGAAAGCAGGGTGGATCTTTAGCTTCCGTACCTGCGCATGTATTAGGTGCAGAAGTTATAAAAGAAGCCATCAGTCGAGCGGAAGTTGAACCAGACCAAATTGAAGATGTGATTTTTGGTAACGTTTTAAGCGGAGGTGGAAATATTGCCCGTCTGTCGGCTCTGCAAAGCGGTCTGTCTATCCATCTGCCGGGAGTGACGGTGGATCGTCAATGCGGCTCTGGGTTAAACGCTGTCCAGTTAGCAGCACAGGCAATTCGAGCGGGGGAGGGAGACGTTTACGTAGCCGGAGGAACCGAAAGTATGAGTCAGGCCCCCTACTTAATGGACCGTCCTGTTAGAGCCTACAGTCCGGCTCCGCCGCGATTTCGTAAATCCCAGCTTTCCCCCGATGAAATCGGGGACCCGCCAATGGGAATTACGGCTGAAAATCTGGCCGTCAAATATGAGATTAGTAGAGAGGAACAGGATGAGTTTGCGTACGAAAGCCAGCACAGAATGGCAGAGGCAGTAAAGGACGGTCGTTTCAATGAGCAGCTTCATCCTATTTTTGTCCCCATGCGCAAGGGTCCGTCTATGAGATTTGATAAGGATGAGCACCCTCGTCCGCAGACAAGCCTGGAAGGTTTGGAGAAATTAAACCCTGCATTTAAAAAGGGCGGCACGGTAACGGCAGGAAACAGTTCGGGCCTAAACGATGCGGCGTCGGCGCTTGTCCTCATGTCGAGAGATAAGGCAGAGGAGCTTGGGGTCAGGCCGTTAGCTGTAGTGAGGGAAACCGCGGTAGCTGGAGTCGATCCCAATATTATGGGGATCGGTCCTGTGCCCGCTGCACAAAAAGTTTTGGACAAATCGGGTCTATCATTAGAGAATCTTGATTTAATAGAGATCAATGAAGCGTTTGCCGGTCAGGTATTAGCCTGTCAAAGAGAGCTCAAAATGGACATGCACAAAGTGAACGTGAACGGCGGCGCGATTGCACACGGTCATCCGCTTGGTGCTACAGGGGCCATTCTTACTACGAAGGCTGTAGATGAGCTGGAGCGTTCAGGAGGAAAATATGCTCTTATCACCGCCTGTATCGGCGGCGGACAGGGCATTGCAACAATTATCGAACGGCTGTAGAACCTCAGGACGGGATTTAGGTATGATATAATTTTATCGCCAGTTGAAAGGCATAAAATCTTAACACCATACTTAAATGAGAGGAACATTTTTCATGAGACAAAAGCTGATCGAATCAGGCATCCATTTATTTGATGAAAAGGGATTTGCGGAAACATCCGTTGAAGATATTACCAAAGAAATACAAGTGACAAAGGGTACATTTTACTATTACTTCAAAAGCAAGCAGCAGCTGCTTCGGGACATCCACTTAAGCTACATCGAATACTTGTTGAATAAGCAGGGGGATATCCTGAACGATCCTGAAAAAAATAGCAGAGAGAAGCTGCGGGCTACGATTTTTATGATTATTCACAGCATTCAAAGTCAAAAAAAGAGTGCAAGAATCTTCTTTAGAGAGATGCGCAATCTGGATCCTGAATATTTAAAACAGAATATTGAAAAGCGCGACCTGTTCCGCATGAATGTACAGCGTATTGTGGAAGAGGGGGTAAAAGAAGGGCACTTTGAAGAGGATATAAACACGGATATGATCACGAGGGGCATACTTGGGGTCACTAATTGGAGCTACTATTGGTTCCATCCTGAAGGGGAAGTCTCAGATGAGGCATTGACCGATATTTTTCTTGAAATGATCTTAAATGGTATAAATAAAAAATAGCGGCCCAGCAGGGGCTCGCTGCAAGCAGGAGGTAGTGAGGTTGAAGCATGAAACAGATACGACGGTACGTTTTTGTGAGACGGATGCCGCCGGCCACGTGAACAATACGAGCTACTTTATTTACTTAGAAGAGGCGAGGGGAAGATTTTTTCAATCCAATTTGGAAAACTACCAAACCTTCGGCCGATTTATTATTGCTTCTACGAAGTGTGACTTCTTAAGTCAGGCCTACTTTAATCAACAGCTTATTATTTCTACATGGATATCTAAAATTGGAACGAAAAGCTTTCAGTTTAAACACGAAATCAAAGCAAAGGATACGGGTGTTTCCATAGCTGAAGCAGAAGCAGCCATTGTTTATTTTAACTATGAGGAACAAAAGAGTGAGCCGATTCCTGAAGATGTTAGGAAACGATTAGAAGGACAGCTGGTAACCAGCTAAAACGGAGGTGAGGACTTGAAGCGATTTGTGGGAACTGTTGCCGTTGTTACAGGAGCAGGCAGTGGAATTGGTGAACAGACAGCCGTTCGTCTCGCTGAAGAAGGCGCAAAATTAGTACTCGTGGGACGTACGAGGTCTAAGCTGGAACGCGTGGCTGCCCTTATAAATCACCTAACAAAAGAAACGGCTGCAGAAGTATTTCAAGCGGATGTGACAGACGAGGAAGCCGTCGTAGAGCTTGCTCAATTCGTGAAAAACAATTATGAACAGCTGGACGTAGTCATTAATAACGCCGGAGCTTCAGGGAAATCCAGGATACTGGATCTTCAAACCAAAGAATGGGAACGAATTCAAGATACGAATGCCAAAAGTGTTTTTCTCGTTTCTAAACATTTAGGCCAGCTCTTAATCAGAGGGGGTAAAGACAAAGATCGCACCATCGTTAATGTAGCCTCTCTTTCCGGCCATAAAGCTGGAGCGATGATCCCCCATTATAGTTCATCAAAAGCGGCCGTGATCAATTTTACCAAAGCCTTAGCGGTGGAGATGGCTCCTTACGGGGTTCGGGTGAATTCTGTTTCTCCCGGGTTTGCAGAGACGCCTTTAACTGAGGAAGGGTTAAAAAATAGAAGGTTTGAGGAATCGATTGTGGAAAATACAGCCCTTCGCAGAGTAGGGAAGCCTGAAGAGATCGCGAATGTTATTGTATTCGCTGCTTCGAAAGAATCATCATATATGACGGGCTCGGACCTATTAGTCGATGGCGGATGGATGATAACTTAGCCGTACAACTTAATGACAGCGCTTACTTTGGCGGTGATATTTACAAAAAAGGAGAGGGATGTATTTATGCAGACGAAGCATTTTGAATTCTGGCCCAGATTAACGAAATCGTTAACTATTCCTGAGACTTCTCTTTACGATAACCTTCAAGTATCGGCAGCACGGTACCCAGAGCAGGAAGCGATTTATTATTATGGGAACTCCCTGACGTATCGTCAGTTGAAAGATGAAGTGGACAGTATGGCCGGGTATTTACAGCACCATCTTAAGGTGAGCAGCGGGGAGAAGGTGCTTCTGTTTATGCAAAATTCCCCTCAGTTCGTGATCGGTTATTACGCTATTCTAAGGGTGGGCGCAGTGGTAGTGCCGATTAACCCGATGCTAAAGTCTAATGAGCTGGATTTTTATATTAAAGACTGTGAGATTACGAATGGCATTGTGGGTCAGGAGCTTTTACCGGAAGTGGAGCCTTTACTGGAAACTACTACACTGGAACACCTTGTCGTTGCCGCTTATTCAGATTATAAAGGTGAACATTTTGAAGGCATTCCACCAGAGGTTGCTGCACCTGGAAAAAGGTTTGAAAACCCCAACTATTACGAATGGAATGACATTACAGCTGCAAATCTACAGCCACAGGATCTTACGACAGGAGCAGATGATTTGGCAGTTCTTCCTTACACTTCAGGAACAACAGGACTTCCTAAAGGATGTATGCATACGAACCGTACCGTCCAGGCCAATACAATAGGTGCTCATTTTTGGGCTAGAGCGACCCCTCACTCACGGAGTCTCATGACACTGCCGCTGTTCCATGTAACGGGAATGGTAAACAGTATGCACATGCCGATTTACAGCGGAAGCACGATGGTTATTATGACACGTTGGAATAGGGAGATGGCCCAAAGGTTAATTAGAGAACAGCAATGCACCCACTGGGTGACCATCAGTACGATGCTGGTAGATTTCCTTGCTAATCCGGAGCTTAAAGCAGAGGATGTCGCATCCTTAATCGGAATTTCCGGAGGAGGGGCAGCTTTTCCTAAAGCCCTTGGAGAGAAACTCTATACTTTAACGGGACTTGAGTTTACGGAAGGATACGGTCTTTCGGAAACCATTGCGCAGTCACACTTTAATCCACCGGAGCGTCCGAAAATGCAGTGTTTAGGTATTCCTTCTTTTGATGTTGACTCCCGGATTATTGATCCGGTTGACCACCGCGAGAAAGGACCTGGTGAAATAGGAGAGATTGTTGTCAACGGTCCTCAGGTGATGAGAGGTTATTATAACAGGCCGGAAGAAAATGAAAGCGCTTTTATTGAAAAAGATGGAAAGTTGTTTTTTAGAACGGGTGATATTGGCCGCTATGATGAAGAAGGTTATTTCTTCATTGTCGACCGGGTTAAGAGGATGATCAATGCCTCGGGATATAACGTATGGCCGACAGAAGTAGAGTCGCAGCTATATCATCATGAAGCAGTCGAACAGGCCTGTGTCGTAGGGATTCCTCACCCTCGTAAAGGAGAAGAGATTAAGGCCTTTATTATCCTGAATAAAAAATATGAAGGGGAGATTTCAGAAGAAGAAATCATCGAGTGGGCCAAACACCAAATGGCCGCTTATAAATATCCTCGTGTCGTAGAATTTAGAAAGGAATTCCCGACAACAGCCAGCGGTAAAATATTGTGGAGAAAGCTTCAGGAGGAAGAGATGGAGAAGTTTGAGGACACCAAAAAATAGATCAGTGCTGAGGGGAGGCGGAAGACGAACGATCTTAACTTACTAACTAGTCAGTAGGTATAACCTGCCTCCAATCAAAAAAGCTAAAGGGGTAGTTAAATGGAAATTTTAACGCAGCAGCTTTTTAATGGGTTGACCATAGGAAGTGTATACAGTCTTGTCGCTTTAGGTCTGACCCTCGTCTATGGAATTCTGCACATTCCTAACTTTGCGCATGGGGCCTTGTATATGCTCGGTGCCTATGTCACTCTCACCTCAATGCTGTTATGGGACTTTAATTATTGGCTGGCGATTTCGATATCAATAATAGTAGTTGGGCTTCTTGGTGTGTTGATGGAAAGGCTCGTCTTTAACCCGTTGAAGAATGCCCCGCCAATTCATGATAAAATCGCCGCTATTGGCATACTCCTGTTTCTCGAAGCATTTGCCCAGTTAATGTGGGGGGCGGACTACCGCTCCATGTCCACCCCTTATGGTGAAGTTGTGAATATATTCGGGACGACGGTGACGATGCAGCGTGTTCTTATTAATGTTGGAGCGGTTATTGTTATGATTACGCTTTACTTGTTTTTGAAAAAAACCATCGTTGGCTCGACTATTATCGCAATGGCGCAAAACCGTAAAGGAGCTCACCTCGTAGGAATAAATACAAACAAAGTAGCTATGCTCACATTCTTAATATCTGGTGCGCTGGCTGCAATTGCCGCTTCTTTATCGGCTCCTATTAATCTAGTATTCCCCGGCATGGGGCATCTAGTGATTTTAAAGGCATTTGTCATTATCATTCTTGGAGGAATGGGTAGTATACCAGGAGCTATTGTAGGCGGTTATATTCTTGGCTTCAGTGAAAGTCTAGGGGCCACTTATATTTCCAATGACTACAAAGACATCATAGCGTTTGTTCTCTTAATTATTATCCTGTCCTTTAAACCTCAAGGCTTGTTCTCTAAGGAGGGAGTCTAAAATGGGGCCACTTCAAAAAAAGCACCTAATCATCACAGGGCTCATAATACTGGCTGGAATCTTTCCTTTTATTAACCAAAATGATTATTGGCTGCACATTTTAACGTTATCGTTTATTTGGATGATTGCTGTTTATGGATTAAATCTTCTGGCCGGCTATACCGGTTACTTATCGCTTGCACACGCAGGATTCTTTGCAATAGGTGCCTACTCATTAGGTCTGCTCACAGTAAAAGCTGGGATAAACTATTGGGCAGCTTTAGTATTATCCTGTGTGATCACGAGCGTTATCGGTTTTCTTATCGGATTAATTTCCCTGCGTACAAGAGAACATTTCTTTGCCATATATACGCTGTGTGTCGGCTATGTAATCTATCTAGTCATTGATAAATGGGATAGTTTAACCGGGGGAGTGCGTGGGTTAATAGGCATCCCTGCGCCGTCCAATATCGGTCCCCTTTCCTTTGAGAGTACACTTTCACAATATTATCTCGTTTTGTTTTTCCTTTTAGCCACGATTTTTGTGATGTACCGTATCGTTCATTCCCTTTCCGGACGAACATTTATTGCGATTCGAAATAGTGAAGAACTAGCCGGCACAATTGGCATATCGACTATGAAAAACAAGCTGGTTGTATTCGTCCTATCGACTTTTTTCGCCGGGCTGGCAGGTGCTCTGTATGCTTCATTTATACGCTTTATTGGGCCTGATATCGGATATACTACCGTTATCTTTGACTTGCTTACGTACCTGCTTGTGGGCGGAATTGGAACCTTAGCCGGGCCGGTCGTAGGCACCATGCTAATAGTTTCTGTTTCTCAGTCGCTGCAATTCTTACAAGATTATCGAATGCTAATCTTTGGTCCGCTGCTTACGTTAATTATCATTTTTTATCCTAGAGGTATCGTTGGTTTCTTTAGTGATTGGTATAGGAAGAGACAAAGCACGAAGCTGCAGAGCCAGAAGAAAAAGCAGGTCAAGTCTAATATGGATGATGAGGATCTTCATGAAGACAGGGTCAAGGAGGGATGAATAATGTTTATTGAAACGAAAGAATTAACGAAGCAGTTCGGTGGACTGGCCGCTGTAAAGAATGTTGATTTTGCTATTGAAAAAGGAAAGATTAATGCGATTATAGGCCCAAATGGAGCAGGTAAGTCTACTTTTTTTAATCTAGTCAGCGGCTCTTACAGGCCAACTTCTGGACAAGTGTTTTATAAAGGAGAAAACATTACCAACCTTCCTTCTAATAAAATTGCAAAGCTTGGAGTGTCACGGACTTTCCAGACTACTAATCTATTTGAACAGGCGACTGTTCTGGATAACGTCATTGTAGGCCACCGCCTCCGCACCCAGTCTAATCTTCTGGATGCTGTGCTGCGGACAAAGCGCTATAAACGAGAGGAGAAACAGTGCAGAGATAAAGCCATGGAAGTTCTGGACTTTACAGGGCTCACTCATATTACGGACCAGCTGGCTGGGAGTATTACACAAGAGGAGAAAAAGCGGGTCGCCTTTGCTTTAGCTTTAGCAACCGATCCAGAAGTTGTTTTCCTCGACGAGCCTGCAGCCGGAATCAATCCTGGTGAAACGGAGGGGCTGGCTGAGCTTATGAAAAAAATGGTCAAAAAAGGAATTACTGTCTGCCTCATTGAGCACAAAATGCAGATGGTCATGAAGCTGGCTGAGAAAATCATGGTGTTAAACTATGGCGAAAAGATTGCAGAAGGCACAGCTGATGAAGTTATGAGTAATAAAAAGGTTATTAAAGCTTACTTAGGAGGGGACGCCAGTGCTTAAACTTGAAGGAGTATCAGTTAAGTATGGCAGCTTCTCAGCGATCAATTCGGTGGACATCGAAGTGGAGGAAGGAGAACTTGTCGTCCTACTTGGATCCAATGGAGCTGGTAAAAGTACAACGTTTAAAGCAATCAGCGGCCTTGAGAAGCCTGGTGAGGGAGACATTCTGTTTCAGGGGGATTCCATTAGAAAAAAATCTCCCGATCGAATCGTGAAAGCTGGGATTGTTCAGTGTGCAGAAGGTCGGGAGTTATTCAGCAGAATGACAGTATTTGAAAATTTAATTATGGGGGCTTATGTGCACCGGAAAAAGAAAGCGTTAGTAAAGAAATCACTAAGGAATGTGTATGAATTGTTTCCTATTTTAGAAGAAAAAAAGAATCAGGATGCGGGCTCTTTAAGCGGCGGACAGCAGCAAATGCTCGCGATCGGAAGAGCATTGATGACCAGTCCGAAATTATTGATGCTCGATGAACCTTCCATCGGCCTTGCCCCTCTCGTTGTTGAACAAATGTTTGAAGTGATTGAGCACATTAATAAAGAAGGGACCACCGTACTGCTGGCCGAGCAGAATGCAAATGCCGCATTAAAAATTGCAGATCGAGGCTATGTCTTTGAAAGTGGTTCTGTTGTTGTTAAAGGGGCCTCAAGTGAGTTATTTACAAATGATGCGGTCCGAAAAGCGTATATTGGAGCGTAATGGTGGAGTTCAGGGCAATGGTTAAAAAGGAATACCATTAATGGGGAGGAATTTTTAATATGAAAATTGTTCGATTACTTGCTTTCCTTATAATGCTGGCCTTGGTCATGATTCTAACAGGTTGTATTGATGATACATCGAATGATGCCTCCGGGGAAGATGAGGCAGAGGCGGATACGGACGTGGAAGAGCCTGAAACCGAAGAAGGGGAAGAAGTAGTCAATATCGGCTTTAGCGGTCCTCTCAGCGGCTCGGCAGCTTTTTATGGGGAACGCTCATTAAACGGAATGAAAATGGCTGTTGATGAAATTAACGAAGAAGGGTTTGAAGTGGACGGCCAGACTTACAAGCTTAATTTAGTACCGTTAGATGACAAGTATCTCCCTAATGAGACCGCCTCAAACGCGAAGAGACTTCTGCAGGAAAATGATACACCAATAATTTATTCCCCTCACAGCGGAGGCATTAAAGCCATGCAGGTATTTAATGAGGAAGAGGATTTTATTATAGGTGGTTATTCAAGTGAGCCGGGAATTACTGAAGAAGGCAACGATTTAACAGTTAGAATTCCTCCACGCTATGACGGTTACATGGAGCCTTTTACTGAGTATTCTATGGAAAGGTACGGGGAGAAAATTGCCGCGCTCCCGACATCATCTCAATACGGGAAAGACTGGTCGGAGAACCTGCTGCCTTACTGGGAAGAGCAGGGCGGGGAAGTGGTGTACGATTCGTCCATTGATTTCTCCAAGGAAACAGATTTCTTTACCACCGTAACCAATGCTCTGGAAGAAGATCCCGACGTACTATTTATCGGTGGACCATCAGAGCCTACTGCTAAATTAGCCAGCCAGGCGAGGGAACTGGGATTTGAAGGCGGATTTATCGTTATGGATCAAGCCAAGCTCGATGAAATGAGAAAAGTAGTAGAAGAAGAAACGTATGAACTTTTTGAAGGGTCTGTAGGTGTCACTCCTCTTGTGGATTCTGAGTATCCTGGCACTGATGAATTTGTTGAAAAATACCGTGCAGAGCATGAAGAAGACCCTGGCTCTGAAGCAGGGTTCCATTACGTATCCCTCTATGTCTTTATGGAAGCGATGAAGGAAGCCGGAACGGTGGACGAGCCTGCCGAAATCCGTGCTCACATGCAGGATGGGCTCGAGCAGCTGCCGGAAGATAAACAAGTGTATACAATTCCTGAGATAGGTGAAGATGGAGGATTTAACTCAGGCATCAGCATGGCAGCTGTAGAAGATGGAGAAATTGTTCCTATTGAAGTAGAAGAGTAGGACTGTCCAAACTTTGAAAAACCAATCGATTGAATGTTTCGATTGGTTTTTCTTAATTACACTTTTAAGGAGGAGTGAGTGAGTTGAATTTTGATTTAACAGATGAGCAGGAAATGGTAAAAAAAGTTGTCCGACAGTTTGTTGATAAAGAAATTAATCCTAATATTCAGGAATGGGATGAACAGGGCCACTTTGAACCCTCTATTATTAAACGACTGGCTCAGCTAGATTTAATGGGAGTATGCATCCCTGAAAAGTATGGCGGGAGCGGTATGGATTACAATACACTTGCCATTGTTTGTGAAGAGCTGGAACGGGGGGATACTGCCTATAGAACAGCGGTATCGGTCCATAACGGGTTAAACAGCATGACCCTGCTCCAATGGGGAAACGAGTCGCAAAAAGTAAAGTTTTTAATCCCTCAGGCGAAAGGAGATAAGGTTGGAGCCTTTGGCTTGACCGAGCCTAATGCAGGTTCGGATGTTGCTTCTTTACAGACCACGGCTGTACGCAGCGGTGATTCATATATATTAAATGGACAGAAAACGTGGATCTCCCTATGTGACTATGCTGATCACTTTCTTGTTTTTGCCTATACAGATAAAACTCAGAAGCATAAAGGAATTTCAGCTTTTATTGTAGAACGATCGATGCCGGGGTTCTCCTCTCACGCTATTAAAGGAAAATTAGGCATTCGCGCAGGCAATACCGGAGAGTTGTTCTTTGATAACGTGCAGGTACCCAAAGATAACCTGATTGGAGAAGAGGGAGACGGGTTTAAGATTGCTATGTCTGCTCTTGATAATGGAAGGTTCACCGTGGCTGCCGGAGCCTGCGGTCAAATTCTTGCCTGTATCGAAGAAAGTATAAAGTATTGCCATGAGCGCAAAACATTTGGGAAAGAAATCGGCAGACATCAGCTCGTGCAGCAGATGCTGGCTAAAATGGAAGCAGGGTATCAAATGTCCCGTCTTCTCGTTTTTCGAGCCGGTGAACTTAAAAATCAAGGAAAAAGAAACACGCGTGAGACTTCCTTAGCTAAATGGCAGGCATGTGATTTCGCCAATGAAGCGGCCAATGACGCAGTGCAAATTCATGGGGCTTACGGCTATTCTAATGAATATCCTGTAGAGAGATTTTTGAGAAATTCGAAGGCTCCGGTTATTTATGAAGGAACGCGTGAAATCCACACCGTGATGCAGGCAGAATATATATTAGGCTACCGGGCGGATAAACCGATATCCAATCCGCTTCCAGGCTGGGATGAGTGAGTAGAAACTAATAACTGATCTAAATTTGGTTTTATCATAAGCCGGGAATGAGCGTATTGGATTTATGGGCGTTTATTACCGTTTATGGGTCATTTCACGATTTTATGGGCGATAATTAAACTTTACGGGCGATAATTTCAACTTATGGGCAAATACACAAAATTATGGGCATTTATATGAAAAAGGACGGGATCACATTGGATTTTACCTTAGATGATGATATTCAGTTTCTTAAGAAGAATGTACGCAGCTTCGTTCAAACGGAAGTGGAAGCATCAGCAATGGAGATTGAGAAAGAAGATAAGGTGCCCCGTCGAATTATTGAGATGTCAAAGGACATGGGGCTCTTTGGTTTAAGTATTCCAGAAGAATATGGCGGATTAGGCATCGGTATGGTGGGAAAGTGTGCTCTCTATGAGGAGATTGGCGCCACACATAACGGGTTTACTACTTTAATTGGGGCACACACAGGAATCGGGACAGTGGGAATTGTTGAATTGGGCAGCGCTCCTCAAAAAGATAAATACCTGCCTGCTTTGGCGAGGGGTGATTCAATTGGTGCTTTTGCCCTGACAGAACCCTCAGCAGGATCCAATGCGACTAATTTAAAAACAACTGCCGTAAAGAAAGGAGACCGTTACCTATTAAACGGAACGAAGCATTACATTACCAACGCTCCTGATGCAGATATCTTTACCGTCATGGCTGTCACTGATGCCGGGAAAGGTGCAAAAGGAATTACTTCTTTTATTGTAGAAAAAGGTTTTCCCGGGTTTAAAATAGGGGCTGTGGAGCCGAAGATGGGTCTGCATGGATCCCAATCAGCAGAAATAATTTTAGAAGATTGTGAGGTTCCTGAAGAAAACGTACTTGGTACAGAGGGGCAAGGGTATGTAAACGCACTTAAAATTCTAACGAATGGTCGTGCAGGATTGGCTGCAAGAAACCTGGGGTCTTCACAGAAACTATTAGATTTATCGATGGAGTACGTCCAGGAACGTGAACAATTCGGAGTACCGATAATTGAGCACCAGGCCGTTGCACATATGATCTCGGAAATGGCTGTAGAGATCGAAGCTTTAAGATCCTTTACTTACCGGATCGCATGGATGGTCGATCAAGGGGAAAAGGTAATTAAAGAAGCTGCGATGCTGAAGCTGTATGGATCAGAAGTGTACAACCGTATAGCAGACAAAGCGGTGCAGGTTCATGGCGGCCTTGGTTATATTTCCGATTACCCTATTGAACGTTTTTTCAGAGGTGCGAGAATTACAAGAATTTACGAAGGCACCTCAGAAATTCAAAAAAATATCATCGCAGGACAGCTGAAAAAAGAATACAGCTCTTAAGCGGAAGGGAGGTTGATGATGATACAAGATTCGTTCGTAATAGTGAGTGCGGTCAGAACACCTATTGGAAAGTATGGAGGTTCTTTTAGAAATCTTTCATCTGGAGACTTAGCTTCGATTGTGATAAAGGAAGCGGTTGCTCAGGCAGGGATTCAGCCTGAGCAGGTAGATGAAGTTATTATGGGAGAAGTGAGGCAGACTACAGAATCTTCGAATGTAGCAAGAGTGGCAGCACTACGGGCAGGTATTCCAGAGACGTCCCCTGCCTATACGATAAATCGTTTATGCGCGTCAGGTATGCAGTCAATAGTTTCAGCTGTGCAGCAAATCACCTTTGACCAGGCCGATATCGTGGTAGCCGGAGGAACTGAAAACATGAGCCGCTCTCCTATATATCTTCGGAACTCCCGATTTGGAGGCGACCATCCTCAGTTAGTAGATTCAAACGTGGAAGCTGGGCAGCAGCCTAAGGAAATGTACGGAGAACACCTGGGAATGGGTCAGACTGCTGAAAATGTCGCGGAACGTTACAACATAGCGAGAGAGGATCAGGACTTGTTTGCCATGGAAAGCCAAAGACGAGCAGAGCAGGCTATTAAGGCAGGGCGTTTTCAACAGGAAATTGTTCCAGTTAAACTCGTAGAGAAAAAGAAATCCATTTTAGTAGAAATGGATGAGTACCCGCGTCCGCATACCACTATAGAAAAGCTTGCTGCGCTTCCTCCTGTATTTAAAGAAAATGGAACGGTAACAGCCGGGAATGCGTGTGGGCGAAATGATGGTGCGGCAGCAGTGGTCATAATGAAAAAATCCCTTGCTGTTTCTTTAGGGCTTAAACCCTTAGCTGAAATTGTAGACTGGGCTGCAGCGGGTGTTTCTCCAGAAGTGATGGGGGTGGGGCCTGTTCCTGCGGTAAAAAAATTATTAGATCGAACCAAATACAAAATACAGGATGTTGGCTTAGTGGAGCTGAATGAAGCATTTGCCTCTCAAGCTTTGGCTGTAATACGAGAGCTGGACTTGAATGATGAAAAGGTCAATGTCAATGGAGGAGCTATTGCTCTCGGCCATCCGGTAGGAGCAAGCGGAGCACGAATTATCACCACTCTCCTGCATGAAATGAGAAGAAGAGGAACTGAGTCAGGCTTAGCTGCTCTGTGCGCTGGCGGCGGACAGGGAATGGCAGTACTCATCAAACAACTATAGATAAGAAAAGCTGTAAATCTCCGGCCGGGAATTTACAGCTTTTGTTTCTATTAAAAAGGAGAGCCGATGAACACCCCCAGCCAAACAGCGTTGAGCATAGCTAATATCAAAATAGTCTTTTCATACGCTGAGACTTGTTGGTCATCCTCGACATTCATTTTAATTATAAGTACTATAGAAGCTCCTGCCAGTATGACCACTCCAGCTGCAGCCGTTATCCTTTCCGAACCTAACCATAATGAACACAATACAGTACATCCAAAATACATAATAGCGGGAAGAAGGCTGAACGCTAAGCCGAACTTTTCCACTGCCCATACGACACTTGTCCTTTTTGATGGTGATGCTTGACGGTCCGCTTCACGGTCAGGAATGTGATGCACCATGACCCAGGCTATACAGAAGAGAGCGTTAATTACCGCGTTCTGCCATACCCATTCAGGCAGGCTGTCTAACGATAACCAGGCTCCAGCTAAACCAAGGAATAAGACAGATGGAAATGTAGACAGCCACTCACCTAAAAAGGGACGGTAGCTCAACTGCAGAGGAGGAAGTGAATAGGATACAGCCCCCCAAACCCCGATAGACAGTAGGATCGCTAACTTAAAATAACCAAGAAATAAAAAAGTAATGATGCATGCTATGAGAAGTCCAATCAGCCATTTTCCAGCCTTCCAAAGATTCTCCGCAGAAACATAACCTGTTTGAATTACACGACTACCCCCGGATAAAATGGCCGGGCTATGCTGATCCGTTCCTGATAAATAATCCACGTAGTCGTTTAACATATGAGTGAGGACGCCGTGGATGATAAAGGCCCCTGCTGTAAGTAAAAAGAATAAAGACGTTAAATTAAGTATATTGAGTGGGGAGTAAAGGTATAAAGGGAGAATAGTAGAAACAATGGTAGCCATGCTGGAAGAGACAACAGCAATTGAACGAAGTAACAGCCAGCTTCCCCTTAGTACGGTTAAAGCTTGATGTACTGCCATAGAACACTCCTCCTTCTTCTAGATTGAGATACCCTTATTTGGAATCATTAAATCATAGATTAGAAATCCGCATAATGAAACAACAGATTGCGGTGGTCTAAAATGCTCTTTTCATAAATAGTTATAGGAACTTTTGGAAACCGTTTATCAGGGATAAAAGTCCAGGACAAAAGGTGGGGGATCGCTTGATTTATTGTCATGGAGTAGTCCATAATTCACTATTCAAACAGGCGGCTTTCCACTATGATGAATGGGAAGTTCTAGCAGGGCATCCAGGGGGAGGAAAAAATGTTTTGTTATTCATTTTGTTTGCTGCAGCATTAATTTTATCAGGTTGTTCGTTTGTAGAGGATTCGAAGGCAGCAGATGAGTTGACGTCTGTAAGTCATGCGGATAAAGCTCAGAGCGAGATGTCCTGGAAGGACGCAACAGCGCTGAAAGGGACAAATGAAGTGGGGCATGAATCTATAAATATCGTCGCTGCAGGAGATGTAATGTTTGAATGGTCGCTGGAGCAGACAATAGAAAAAGAAGGTCCTGTTTATCCATTTGAAAAAGTTTCCGACTCGATTTCCGAAGCTGATTATGCGTTAGTGAATTTGGAAACAGCAGTAACAGAGCGGGGCATGAAAGATCCCAAACAGTATAATTTTAGATCACCTCCTAATTATTTGGAAGGACTTCTATATGCCGGGTTTGATTTTGTCTCCCTGGCCAATAATCATACAAGAGATTATGGAGTTGAAGGCCTGACAGATACTCTTCACTATTTATATACATATAATGTGGATTATGCCGGCGCCGGCTACAATGAGTCAGATGCTTATAAAGCTAATACAGTAGAATTAAACGGGGAGACTGTAAGCGTACTGGCTTTCTCACAGGTTCTCCCAAGCACAGACTGGTATGCAACCGGCGGACAGCCAGGAATTGCAAGCGGCTATCAACAGCAGCGGTGTCTGGATTTAATTAAAGAAGCAAAAGAGAGTTCCAATTATACGATTGTCTATATGCACTGGGGTACTGAAAGCGAAGTAACGCCTGAAAAAGAAACAAGAGATTATGCAGAAGCCATGGTGAAGGCAGGAGCAGATGCCGTAATTGGTTCTCATCCTCATGTACTGCAAGGGTTTGAATTGATTGATGGTTCTCCGGTAGCATACTCCTTAGGAAACTTTCTTTTCCCTGATTACGTAGAAGGAGTTCAGGCACAGACAGGGCTGCTTCAATTGGAATTACATAATGGAAGTGTAGATATAGGATTCGTGCCTTGGAAGATAGAAGATGATCAACTTGTAAACCCGGGAACAGCTTATCAGGAAGAACAGTGGGCATACTTAGAAGAGATTTCTTATGGTGTTACTTTAGATCAAGGCGCCATTCGATCCACGGAATAATCATTAAGAGAAAAGCCTGAATCGATTGTTTGTGTTTTTGGAGAATTCCATACATACTAATTGGATGTTGAAAAGGGACAGGGACAAAATGATAGGAATTCAAAAAGACCCGAACAATTCCAATGTGAATTTGATCGGGTCTTTTTGTGTTTAGCAGTCCCGTAGTAAACTTGCTTAAGTTGTAGTTGGGAGCACCTTGTTAAAGCCTATATAATTGTATGCTGATTCCTGTTACGATCACTTCGATGGCCGCAAGCTGTGAAGATTGAACTAGTTTGATAATGATTTTAACTATCTGATGTCATATAAATAAAAAAGCGCCAAAGCAAGGCTTGTTCATTAAATAACTCCTTCTTTCCTCAGTACAGATTCAACCGCCAGCTGTGCTTCTTTCATGACGGCACTTCTCCACTCTTCTTCAGAAGGGTAGAACATGTTGTTTAACTCCTTGAGGATCCACTGTCTGTCTTCTTCTCTTTCGGCACCTTCCCAGTACAGTTGATTCTCCAAAATAATCGTTGAAATTTCCCGTAATTCCGCCTCCCTGTCGGCCCCAAACGTACCGAATTCAAACAGGGCTGAGAAAAGCTGGGTATCAGGAAATTCTTCATTTTTTAATTTGTAAAAGTGATTGGTTGAATCTCCTTTTACTTTTTTAGGAGAGTATTTTTGAATATTCTCTAGTTTGTAATCTTCCTTTATTTCTTCCTCACTGCGAGGCTCGTGTTCCGATATTACAAGCGTGACCTCCTTTTCAGGCCCGAGAGCTGTGTGCCAGTCCATATGAACGACATGTGGAAATGTCGATAAAATTTCACGCTGCATCTGCTTTAAATAAGCAGTTGATTCTTCTTCAATAACTCCTCCATAATAGACGCCTTTTTTAAATTCGTACTGTCCCATCCCTTTTGCCTTCTTTATTCCTTGATAACCTTGGTCAGCCATTCCACGGCTCAATTGATGATAAAGATCTGTTTTTTCCTTTTTAATATCCTTTACCTTTCCATTTGGCAAAAATAATTCTTTCTGTTCTTCATAGTTTTGATTAATATCAAGAGGGATGGAGTCAGGGTGATAAAAGCAATTACGGTTTAAATCTACATTATTTTCAGTTACACGTCGGTAGTTCTTCATTCCCCATGGGTTTAGAGCATGGATTAAACAAATGCCGGTGACTGCCGGGTTAATTTGATTCAGGTACTTTTCTGTAAACATACGGATAACGGCTGCCCCTGCATAGCCTTCAATGCCATGTTCGCCGCACGTTAAAAAAACAACCTGGTTATTGGAGTCGATCGCCTCAGCATAGATTGTATCAATAGTGTTGTCCTCGTCACGGCCAATTGATGTTGTAGTTAGTTCTGCATTCGGCCATTTTCTCTTGACTAGTTCTAAAAGTTTACGAAATTCAGTTCTTGATTCTTCATAAGAAGCTGTGAAATAGTTGATATTATTCATTAAGGTTTCACCACCATTATAATTTGCAGGATAATTCTTGAGTTTCCTGGCTGAAAGGGTGTTAAACATTTTTTTTAAGTAATTTAATGGAATGTTTAATTTTCACTAAAAATAAAGCTATATTTTTGATACACTTTTACTATAGTGCATGAAGGTGGGATTATTTTGTGGGGAAAGAGAATATGTATCACAATTTAAAGAGAGAATTTATTCAAAAAATGGGAAGAGATTTAAAGAAGGAAGAGAAGGAATTTATTAAGTGGATGGTAGAAGAACATTATAGTCAAGAGGATAAAGAGAGACTGCGCAATCATACATATCATAACGAGTAGAGCTTCCATTTATAATGGAAGTTTTTTTGTGGAAAACATCTATCCTCAGTGAGGCAAGCATAGAATGTCCTAAAACATGGATTGAGGAGACGACGTTATGAAACAACAAAGAAAATTCCTGCCGATTCTCTTCATTTGTTTATTTCTTATAGCCAGCACCTCTTTAGTGATTTTTTTATTTAATAATTCCAAGCAGCAGGCAAAAGGGGCTGTCGATGAATTTTATACGTATGAGCAGGAGGGGGACTTTTCTTCCTCATGGCAGCTCCTTCATCCATATATGAAGGAGAAATTCTCTAAAGGACATTATATTCAGGACCGTGCCCATGTTTTTATGAATCATTTTGGTGTTACTACGTTTTCTTATACGATCGAGCGTACCGAAAAGCTGAAAGACTGGAAAATGGAAGACGGGCTTGACCCTGTTGATAAAGCATACCAGGTGGAAGTGGTTCAGACCTTTAAAGGAAAGTATGGACATTTTGATCTACACCAGAATGTGTTTGCGGCAGAAGAAGAAGGAGAATGGAAAATCATGTGGGATTATAACAAATAGATGAAACCCGCCTGCATTCACTAAATTGTAGAAAATAATTAACATTGTGACTGTCTGAAAATGGTATAATGTTTCATTGTAGCTAAATGAATGTTCATTCATACCATTTGAGACAGGAAGATGAGAAGTGAAAAAGATATGGAGTATTTTTGCAAACGATATTAAAAATATAGGAACCAACTGGGTGGCCGCAATTTTGATCGGGGGGCTAATTATACTGCCTTCCCTTTATGCGTGGTTTAACATCGAAGCATCCTGGGACCCATACAGCCGGACAGATCAGCTGCCGGTAGCTGTCGTTAATGAAGACAGCGGTGCGACCGTTCGCGGTGAAGAAATCAATGTCGGTGAAGACCTCATTGAACAGCTTAAAGGAAATGAGGATATGGATTGGCAATTTGTTGACAGAAAGGAAGCGATAGACAAGGTCGAATATGGCGATTATTTTGCGGCAATTATCATTCCTGATGATTTTTCCAGTAAGCTTGGAACGGTGGTCAATGATGAGCCTGAAAAAGCTGGGATGGAGTACTATGTCAACGAAAAAACAAATGCGATCGCACCTAATATTACTGAGAAGGGTGCCAATACAATCGTCGATCAAATCACAAGTGAATTCATCTCGACAGTGAACGGTGTGATTTTTGAAACATTTAATGACATCGGATTAGAATTAGAAGAAGATTTACCTGATATCAAGCAATTTGAGGAATACATTTTTGAAATGGAAGAAAGCCTGCCTGAAGCCTACGACTTACTGCAAGGTTCTCTCTCTGATGCCAATGAAGCTCAATCCATGATCAATGATGCTCAAGATTTACTCCCTGAGGCAGAAAGAGTCACAGGAGATGGACTGGAAACGATTGACGAAACGTCGGCTTATTTAAATAAAGCAGAAACTAGACTTAATGAAATTGCTCCTCAAGTAGATCAGGACTTAGCAGATGTTCAAAGTACAGCTGAAGAAATCAATGAATTTATCAACAGCATAGAATCATCAGAGATTAATTTAGATGACGGGGAGCAGCTCAGCCAGCAGGTTGACGAACAAGTTGAGGAGTCAATTGTAAGGATTGAAACAATTGAAGCGGCTCTTGAACAGCTTAAGCAGTCCAGTGGTGAAGAAGAATCGGATCAAGAAGAAATTGATGAAGCGTTAGAACAACTGGGGGCTTTAAAAGAAAACCTTCAAGCTGTTGAAGACAACAGCAGTGAAGTCCGCTCCTTTCTCTCTAAACAGCAGGGTGAAGCCGATGAACTCATCAGCAGCCTTCAGGAAAGAGCTGATAGTTCAGCTGATGATATTGATGCATTTATTACAGAATACAATGAAAGTATTGAACCGACTGTAAGGGAAGAAGTAGCTTCTGCGAAAACAACACTTACTGAAGCAAGAGCAATCCTGGCTGAGGTACAGTCAACGATACCTGAAGCGGCGCAATTATTAAACAGCACCGAAGGCAGCCTAGAGGAAGGTGAGGAGACACTTAAGTACCTGTTGGGAGAATATCCGTATGTCAATGAAAAAATTAATGAGTTAGCAGATCGGATTCGGGAAATCCAGGATGAAACAGATATTAATGAGATCATCGAGCTGCTGCAAAATGATCCGGAAGCCGAACGGGGATTTTTCCAGGAGCCGGTGGAACTAAGTAAAAACAGTTTGTTCCCAATGGAAAACTACGGAACATCGATGACTGCATTTTACACTGTACTTGCCATTTGGGTAGGCGGTCTTCTGCTCATTTCCTT
This sequence comes from Halobacillus sp. A5, assembly GCF_024189315.1. Classification (GTDB taxonomy): domain Bacteria; phylum Bacillota; class Bacilli; order Bacillales; family Halobacillaceae; genus Halobacillus_A. Next base: position 348,393 of record NZ_JAIZEO010000003.1, read on the forward strand.
ATTAGCTACGGGAGTAGTGAATGATGAAATGTTTACGGAGAAGCAAGTTTATTTCGGAAAGTTACTGACGTTTGTCAGTATTGGAGCAGCCCAGACACTAGTTGTAACGTTAGGAGATCTTTTTGTTGTAGGAGTAGATATTGCAGAACCGGGATGGTTTGTCGTGTTTGGGATGTTCATCAGCCTTGTCTTCCTGCTGATCGTATACACCCTGGTTTCCGTCTTTGGTGATACAGGAAAAGCGATGGCTATCGTGCTGCTCGTTCTTCAAATTGCCGGATCTGGAGGGACATACCCTGTAGCTCTTCTGCCGGACTTTTTTCAAACGATCCACCCCTTCCTGCCATTTTCTTATGCAGTGGATCTCATGAGAGAATCCGTGGGAGGGATTGTCTGGGAACGTGTATATCGTGACATCGTGTTCCTTTCGCTGTTTGGTTTCGCTGGATTACTGGCTGGAACATTTCTGAAACAGCTCCTTCACAAAAAAACACAGGCCCTTATGAAGAAGTCCAAGGAGTCAGGGTTGTTCCATTAATACACAGTCCTCACCTAAAGAAGGTGGGGGCTTTTTTAATAATAAAAGTCAATTCCTTTCGCTTAATCATAATTTTCAGTAAAATAAATACCACAATCAAACAAAGGTGGGATTTACTCATGACGAACGACACACTGTACAGGAAATCATATTTTTCAAGACTGCCGGAACTCGGAGACCTTGCTCCTGAAGCATTTAAAGCCTTCATCGAATTTGACCAAAAAGCGATGGCACGTGGAAAACTGTCGACTAAGCAGAAAGAGATCATTGCAATTGCAGTCGCCCACACAACAGGCTGTCCTTACTGCATTGAAGTTCACGTCAATAATGCGAAGAAACAGGACGTGACAAAAGAAGAAATGAGCGAAAGCATTTTCGTAGCTGCCGCATTAAAAGCCGGTTCTGCTGCAGCTCACGGCGTAAATGCTTTGAATGCTTATGATAACGGAGCAGATAAGGACCTCTATCAGAAGCAATATTTCAACCGAATAAAAGAATTCTCTGAGCTGTCGGGAGATGCATTTGAAGGATTTGTGGATTTTGATAAAAAGGCAATGAAAGCAGGAAAACTGTCCGCTAAGGAGAAAGAATTGACTGCAGTAGCTGTTGCTCATACCACGGGGTGCCCTTATTGTATTGAGATACATACTGAGGGAGCTAAGAGTCAGGGCGCTTCTAAAGAGGAAGTCGCAGAAAGTATCTTTGTAGCGACCGCGCTGAAAGCTGGTTCGGCGATCGCTCATTCGGTGAATGCTCTTAATGCTTATGATGCGGAATAGGACAGGTTCTTTAACGAAGCCTCTATTTTGTTAATTCAAAATAGAGGCTTTTTTTTGTTCGCGCTACGTCGAATTATGCTGATAAAGCGGCGTCAGAGGTGTGATTTAAAATGTAAATCACGGTGTTGTACATTAACTGTCCGCTCATTTGTGATGAAAGCGTATTCATTAACGGAGGATGCGGTGCTATGATTTTTATCAGAAGGAGGGGTTAAGTTGCTGCTTGGCGATCGTAGCAAAAAGATAATGGATGAATTGATAAGTAATCCAAGAGTCACCAGTACGGTGCTGGAGAAAAAATATGAAATTTCCCGACGCCAGCTTGGTTACAGTTTTAATAAAATTAACGAATGGTTAATGGCCAAGAACCTGCCAGTCATCGAAAGGACACGGCAGGGGCATTTCATCATCGACCAATCCGTCTTCACTCTGTTTAGTACAGAGGAAGTTGTTACTCCTCTCCATCGGACGGACTTTACAGAGGAGCAGCGTGTATATTTCATTATAATGATGCTTCTCAGCAGCAGTGAAGAGCTTTCACTCAGCCATTTCACAAGTGAGCTGCAGGTAAGTAAAAATACGGTCCTCAGTGATTTAAAGCAGGTTCAGCGTTTTCTCCATGACTATACATTAACGATTCGTTACACAAGAAAATCTGGCTATCTGCTGGAAGGAAAAGAGTTTCAAATGAGAAAGCTGCTGATCAACGTCTCCTATAAACTGCTGCAGCTAAACGGCGGGGAAGAACAGGTGAAGAAGATCGCTCAGGTTAAGGAAGAAGAGCTGAAGGATATAAAAGAACGGATTGAAAATGTTGAGATAAAGCTGAATTTAAAGTTTACCGACGAGAAGCTGGCAACAATGCCTTATATACTTTGTTTAATTTTAAAAAGAATTGATCAAGGCAGAGAGGTGACTTCCTTCTCAATAACTTATGAAGAGTTATCCGATACAAAGGAATATTTAGCCACCGAAGAAATTTTCAAGGATTTAAAGGAGATTCCTGTACAGGAAAGATTGTTTATGACATTGCACCTCCTGACGGCTAATGTCTACTGGTCTGAATATTTATCTGAAAATGATGATGTTCCCAACCTTTTGCCAGCTATTGACCAAATGGTCCGCCATTTTGAGAAAAGTGCCTGTATTTACCTGCAGGAGCGGGAGCAGCTCCTTAATAAGCTTCTTCAGCATATTAAGCCAGCCTATTACCGTATTAAATATGAGCTTACGGAAACAGTGGAGATGCAGGAAGCACTAAGTCAGGAATTTAAGGAACTTCACCATCTTGTGAGAAGCTCAACTGCTCCGTTAAATAAACTAATTGGTCAGGAGATTCCTGATAATGAACTTACCTTTATTACCTTATTAATCGGAGGATGGATGAGGAGACAAGGTGACAGCATTGAGGAAAAAGTAAAAGCGATAGTCGTTTGCCCCCAGGGTGTGTCGGTTTCCAGGCTAATGTTTCATGAGTTACGGGAGTTATTTCCAGAGTTTATTTTTCTTGATTCGTTGTCGATCAGGGAGTTTTTAAATTATGAGCTGGAGTACGATATTGTTTTTTCAGCCACTTCTTTAGAAACCAATCAGCGGCTGTTTATTACGAAAGCTTTTCTTGATCATGAGGAGAAATATCGTCTGCGGAAGCAGGTTATGCTCGATCTGCATGGATATATTGCAAACGATATTCATGTCAGCCATCTTCTGGACATCATTAAAAATCATGCCGTCATCCAAAATGAAAAAGATTTATCAAGAGAACTGGAGCAGTACATTAAGCGGGAGGATGATTCTTCCGTGAAGATAAATTCGAAGCATAAGGATTTAAATTTAAACGATTTAATTACGCCAAAGCACATAACGATGAGACATTCACTTTCTTCGTGGGAGAAAGCTATAGAAGAGTGCGCCCGCCCCCTCATTCAAACGGGGCAGATCAATTCCACTTATGTGGACGCGATGGTGAAAACTACCGATCGTGATCCATATATCATCATAGGACCGAATATTGCCATCCCTCACGCAGCTCCAGAAGCAGGAGTCAATGAAGTGGGGATGAGCCTGTTGAAACTAACCCAGGGTGTTAAATTTAATGATGAATATACGGTCAATCTCATTATTGTAATTGCTGCCGTAGATAAACAGCAGCATATTCATTCATTAATGCAGCTGATGAAGCTTGCAAGTTCAGAGAAAGACCGCGATCGGATTATTCATTCAGGATCTGTCCAAGAGATTCACAGTATACTAACAAACTATTCCACAGAGTAGTTCCAATATCGAGGTGAAAAAAATTGAAAGAATTGTTCTTTGATGAATCCATTATCCTGCTAAATGTAGCAGCTGAATCGAAACAGGAAATTTTAAAAAAAATGAGTACAAATCTTGTAGAAAAAGGGTTAGTTAAACCAAGCTTCATACACGCGATATTAGAGAGGGAAGAAGAGTTCGCAACCGGTCTCCCCACGGAAGGCTGTTCAGTGGCCATCCCGCATACGGATATAGAGCACGTCGTTCATAAAACGATCAGTATTGGGATTCTAAAAGAACCCGTGGAGTTTGGAGTGATGGGGGACGATAGTGAAACCACTCCGGTAAAAATCGTTTTTTTACTTGCGATGGACGAAGCTCATTCCCAGCTGTCTTTATTACAAAAGCTGATGCAGCTGTTTCAAAATCAAGAGACCTTAAAATATTTATACGGGGAAAGCAGCCGGACCAACATTAAAAATTTTGTGAAAGAAAAACTAGACTTAAGCCAAATATAAAGGAGGTTTTTTATTATGAAAAAGAAACAAGTGTTAGTGGCATGCGGAGCAGGAATCGCAACATCGACCGTCGTCAATGGAGCCATTGAAGATATGGCAAAGGAAAATAATTTAAAAGTGGATTTAGTCCAAATAAAAATTTCGGAAGTGGGAAGCTATGAAGAAACGGCAGACCTTCTTGTAACAACAGCTATGACAAAGACGGAATATCCTTTTCCCGTTATTAATGCCAGATCTTTTCTTACCGGTATTGGAACGGAAGAAACGAAGCAGCAGATCCTCGAGGAATTAAAAAAATAACAAAGGGGCTGGATGATAATGAAGAAGAAACAAGTATTAGTTGCATGCGGGGCGGGAATTGCGACCTCAACCGTCGTTAATGGTGCCATTGAAGATATGGCAAAGGAAAATAATTTAAAAGTGGATTTAGTCCAAATAAAAATTTCGGAAGTGGGAAGCTATGAGGAAACGGCAGACCTTCTTGTGACAACGGCTATGACGAAAAAAGAATACCCTTTTCCTGTTATTAATGCCCGTTCCTTTCTTACTGGTATTGGAACAGATGACACTAAGAAACAAATCTTAGAAGAGTTAAAAAAATAAACGATAAAGGCGAGTGAAGCAAAAAGAACTATATGAGCTGAGGGAGGATAAATCACATGCAAGGTTTTGTTGATATGGTGCAGGGATTTTTAGATTTAGGGGCTACTGTTATTCTGCCTGTTGCTATTTTTCTTTTAGGGTTGTTGTTCGGACAGAAGCCGGGTAAAGCATTCCGGTCTGGTTTAACGATAGGCGTTGCCTTTGTGGGTATATTTTTAGTTGTTGATTTATTAGTGGATAACTTAGGTCCCGCTGCTCAGGGGATGGTCGATCGATTAGGGGTCGAGCTGAATGTTATTGATGTAGGATGGCCGGCTACCTCTTCCATTGCATGGGCCTCGACTGTTGCTGCTTTTATTATTCCTTTAGGGTTAGTAGTAAATGTGCTTATGCTTGTTACGAAAACGACAAAAACGATGAACGTCGACATCTGGAATTTCTGGCATTACACCTTCATGGCAGCCATGGTTTACGCCATTTCCGGGAGCATCGTGCAGGGGTTGATTGCTGCTGTTCTCTTCCAAATTGTCTGCCTGAAGATCGCTGACTGGACGGCTCCTATGATTAGCGAGTTTTATGAACTGCCGGGTGTTTCTATTGCTACGGGCAGTACAATCTCATACGCCCCGGGCATCTTCTTGGTCAGGCTGCTGCAGAAAGTACCTGGAATTAAGAACTGGAATACAGACCCTGATACCATACAGAAACGGTTTGGAGTATTTGGAGAATCTATTTTCATTGGACTATTCTTAGGTGCAGCGATTGGAATTCTTGCAGGATACGGGGCAGGAGAAGTAATTGAAATCGGGATGGCCATGGCTGCTGTCATGGTGCTCATGCCGAGAATGGTAAAAATTTTAATGGAAGGATTAATGCCGGTTTCAGAGTCTGCCCGGGAGTGGCTGTCCAAGCGTTTTGGTGAACGGGAAATCTACATCGGACTTGATGCAGCAGTTGCCCTGGGACACCCTGCGGTAATCTCTACTGCACTTATACTGGTGCCAGTCACAGTGGTGTTAGCTGTTATTTTACCTGGAAACGCTCTGCTTCCATTTGGCGACCTGGCCACGATTCCATTTATTGTTGCCTTTATAGTCGGGGCTGCGAAAGGAAACATCGTTCACTCGGTGATCGTTGGTACTGTAATGATTGCTCTTTCCTTATACTTAGCCACTGACGTCGCTCCAATCTTTACGGATATGGCTCAAAATGCCAACTTTGATATGCCGGAAGGATCAGCACGTATTTCTAGTATTGACCAGGGAGGAAATCTAGTAAACTGGATTATTTATAAATTATTTGCTCTATTCAATTAAGGCAGGAGGTTATTCTCTATGAAAGCGTTAGTTAAAACCGAATTAGGCTTTGGACATTTAGAGCTTCAGGAAAGAGAAGTGCCCAAAGTCGGCCCAGATCAAGTGAAGATTGAAGTGAAATATGCAGGAATCTGCGGTTCAGATATTCATACGTATGAAGGGCATTACAAGGTTGCTGCTCCGGTAACATTAGGACATGAATTCTCAGGGAAGGTTGTTGAAACCGGAAGAGGAGTTACCGGATTTAAAGCAGGCGACCGGGTTACATCCGAAACAACCTTCTACATTTGTGGAGAGTGCGAATATTGCCAGTCAGGTGACTATAATCTATGTAACTATCGAAAAGGACTGGGTACTCAGCAGGACGGCGGTTTTGCGAAGTACTTGATTGCCCGCAAAGAAAGTGTTCATCATCTTCCCAATAATGTCGATGATCAATCTGCCGCTATGACGGAGCCGTTAGCCTGTACCTATCATGCCGTTGCAAAAACAAATATTAATGGTGGAGATATCGTAGTAGTCATTGGGCCGGGACCAATAGGGTTACTTACGGCTCAAGTTGCAAAAAGCCGTGGAGCAGTTGTGCTGATTACTGGATTGACAAATGATCGGGTTCGGCTTGAAAAAGCTGAAGAAATCGGAATAGATTATGCCGTGGATATTCAAAAGCAGGACATTAAAGAATTAGTTCATCGTTTAACAGATGGCTACGGAGCTGATGTTGTGTTTGAATGCTCAGGAGCAGCTCCAGCTGCTAAGCAAGGCTTTGATCTATTACGAAAAAAAGGTCAGTACGCCCAAGTGGGGATTTTTGCAGAACCTGAAGTGCCTTTCGACGTAGAGAAGATCATTCAAAAAGAAATAAGAGTAGTCGGCAGCCGCAGCCAGAAGTCATCAGATTGGGAACCATCCCTTGAACTGATGAATAACGGAAGCGTAAATGCCAGAGCTTTAGTGACCCATGAGTATGACATTTCTCAATGGGAGAAGGCCTACACCGCCATTAAGAGTGGAGAAGCGATCAAAGTCTTATTAAAACCGTTAGAATAACTTGAAGAAAAGGAGGGTGAAGAAATGGTTGATCTATTTTTAGATTTCATGTTGGGGCCGATGAGAGGGATCGGTGATTTCTATTTCGAATACCAGAGTATATTTAATACGGTGGTAGTGGGAGCAGCGGTCATCAAAATTTTTCAGCGGGAGAAAAAGTCCCAGGAAACAGCTGGCTAAAAGAAAGGGGGAGCGAATATGAAAGCCCTCAATTTATATGACAGACAGGATTTGAGATTTGAAGAAACTAAGAAACCTGTAATTGAAAAAGAAGATGAAGTCATAATTAAAGTGAAGGCTGCTGGAATCTGCGGGTCGGACCTTTCCCGCTATAAGAAGCTGGGTCCTTATGTGGAAGGAATGACCTTTGGGCATGAATTTGCCGGAGAAGTCGCAGAGGCAGGCACCGGGGTAAGCCACATTAAAAGAGGAGATCGTGTTGCGGGGTGCCCTGCATACTATTGTGGAACGTGTGAGAGCTGTAAGAAAGGAGAATTATCACGCTGTGAAAACCTTACTGTTATCGGTGCACGACACCCCGGAGCTTATGCAGAATATGTTAAGCTCCCATCAGAAAATGTTGTACTTCTTCCGGATGAGGTGGATTATGACACTGCAGCTTTAATTGAGCCATCCGCCGTTGTTGCCCATGGCTTTTACCGTACGAACCTTAAGCCGGGATCGGAAGTGGCTGTAATGGGGTGTGGGAGTATCGGTCTGCTCGCCATCCAATGGGCAAAGATTTTCGGAGCAAAAAAAGTGTATGCTATTGATATTGATGAAACAAAGCTCGAGACGGCAAAGCTGCTCGGCGCAGACGTAGTGATGAATTCAAAGGAGAAAACAGCTTATGATCAAATCCGGGAGTATACGGATGGTCAAGGTGTGGACGCTGCAATTGAATCTGCCGGCTCCCCAGTCACATCAGCCCAGGTGCTTGCTCTTCCTAAAAAAGGCGGAGAGGTTGTCTTTATGGGAATACCTTACGCTGATATTCAGATCGAACGTTTTTATTTTGAGCGTATCGTACGGAATGAGTTAAGAGTTTTAGGTTCCTGGAACGCTATTTCTTCTCCATTTCCCGGTAAGGAATGGGGGGCTAGCGTTCATTATATGAGCACTGGTCAGATTAACGTGGCTCCTATGATTTCTCATCGTAAACCTCTAAAAGAAGGACCTGAAATGTTTGACCGAATCGTCAATAACAAAGGATCGTATGTAAAGGTTATTTTTCACCCTTAAGAAACCCTCTTACTATTTCCTTTGCACCGTCTCTTTTTACAAGACTATGTTGAAGCTTCTTATTTAAAAAATCTGCCCCGTTAAAGGGCAGATTTTCATCCCTGCTGTTAAACAAGCAGGCTTTCTATATTTTTATCACTGGTTACGATTAGAAGCACTTTGCCTTCATCCATGTCTTCTTCGTATTCATGAGCATCTTCTTCAGATAAGCCGATTTCCTGTAACTTGGCCCTCAGCTCGTCACCTTTTTTGCTGAAGATGTTACTTACTACAGTTTTTACATCCTGCTCAGATAGACCAATGGTATTGGCATTTACATTGTTCGCGATGCGGCTCGTCCGGTCGTCATCATGAGTTAGAATGTAAATATCTTTACTGTTTACTCCATTGCGCTGAAGTTTTTTTACGTCTTCCATGACGGTCTCGTCGTTTATATACTCTTTAATAAATGGCATGTTTATACTCTCCTTAGTAAAATGAATAGATTAACTATCTACCACACTACTTCCCGCGTATATTCATCTTAAAACATGCCATTGTATACCAGCTAGACAGCAGCGGTCTGCTATGAGGTGCCTGCTTAGTTGAGCTTTCCTTTAATTTCGTATATGTCAACAGAATGAGCAGAACTAGAAACAGGAAGTTGGCCTTTTTTGCTTCTTAGTTCTTTGTCATCTTCAAGTAAAGGCAGAAGCTTTACATTATTCGGTGTCTCTTGATTATAAAGGTCGAACAAATCAACTGTTTGATCCTCTCCCCCTTGATTCACGACGACAACTACTTTGTTCTGAGGAAGCCGGCGTTCATATACAAGTACATTATCGTCGGAATGAATAACGTCAAACTCCCCTTTCGTTAAGGCTGGATGGTCTTTTCTCATTTCTATTAACTCTTGATAATGAGATTTCAACTCCAGGTTTTGATCTTCTTCATTCCATGGCATCATCTCACGATAATAACGGTCCTTCCATTCATCTACAAGGTTGTGGTCTCCACTTTGAGACAATCCTACTTCATCACCATAATAAATAATAGGTGCTCCTGGAAGAGTAAACTGCAAAGCAGCTGCGTCTTTTACAGTATTGACATTGCCATCTGCTTCATAAATGAACCTGGGCATATCATGATTGTCTAGGAACGTAGCCGGAACAAATTCATCATGATAGGAGTCAAAGATGGTTTCAAGAGAAGAACCGAGTTCCTTCATACTTCCTTCGTTTATCATTGCATCATAAATAGCTGACTGTGTTTCAAAATCGATGGCTCCATCAAGTTTCCCCTTATAAGAATTTATTTTCTCTAAATCATCCCACACTTCTCCGAAGATAAAGGCGTCTGGATCATTCTGCTTTACTTTATGGCGGAAATCCACCCAGAAACTGTGGCTTGGACCCTTAGCATAGTCGAGACGAAACCCATCCACGCCAATCTCATCCATCCAGAATGGTACAACGGTATCGAGCATATAATCTCTTGTTTCCAGATGGTCATTATTTAATTCAGGAAGTTCCTGAACGCCTTCAAACGTCTCATACTCATCCGGCCATTCTGTGAACGTAAACCAGTCGTAGTAATCACTATTTTCTCCCTGCTCAATAGTATCCTGGAAAAAATTATGCTTCTCAGACACATGATTAGGAACAAGATCATAGACGACTTTCATATTTCTTTCGTGAGCTGAATCTACTAATTCTTTCATAAGCTCATTGCTTCCAAATCTATTATCGACCTTTAAAAAATCAGTAGGATGATATCCGTGTGAATATGGTCCTTCATAAATAGGGGAGATCCACAATGTATTGACACCGAGACTCTCAATATAATCCAGTTTCTCAATGACACCCTGCAAGTCTCCGCCCATCCAGCCTTTTAACCTTTCCTCCTCAGGCAGGGCAGGGTCAACGGACGTGTTATTGCTTTCCTCTCCGTCATGAAAACGATCAACAAACACCTGATAAATAATCGATTCTTCAGCCCAGTCAGGAGATTCATAATCGTCTACATAATAAGCAAATTCAGTAGCATCTTCGGCACTTAATTCATTGTTATCAGCGAATTGAGAACCAATACTTTGTGAGTTCCATACATCTGTTTTATATTTTACTCTAGTTTCATTTTTCTGCTTTGGTATTTTCCCTTCAAGCAAAGAAGTTTGCAGGCCATCCTCATCTGTTTCTGTTTCCTTCACTACTAACGGTACCGTTTCTCCATTTTCTGCTTCTGCACGCTTTCCTGAAGGTATAGAGCCGTCTGTCGTGTAGTATACAGCCCCTTCATCAATAGGACCAAAATGTTCAACTGAGACTTCAATCGTGGTTTTATCCTGCTGGTCAGGCGTATAAGGGTCATGATTAAAACTGTGAGAGACATTTTGAGCCACAGGAACGGTTTCCCAGGCTTTCACTTCATCTTCATACGTTTTATTATCTTCTGTGAATACGGCCTTTCGATTCGTATCAATTTTTTCTTTATAAGAATGGCCGCCTAAACTGTACATGTATTCCAGTGTTTCCCCTGCTTCCCCTCTTACATCTAATTGGTAGTGATCTTCCCCTGCTTTTTCCATCGGGCTGGCGGAATAGTTAAAATTGTTCTGATTAGATGCAACTGCAGGTGTTACCCAATCCGGTGTGTCTTCAGGAACTTTTAAATGTAATGTTAAACTTCCTGAGGTAGTATCGGCCAGTTTCACATCTACATTACGTTCATCCTCAGGATCAAACGTGAAAATATAATCGCCATCCTGAGGAGGTGTAAATTCTAAATTACTGCCTTCCATCCAGGTTCCATCGTACACGTACTTAAATTCAACAGCTTTTCCTCCTTCAAGCGCGATTGGTTCGCTTATCCATTTCCCTTGATCATATGTAAGCGGATTGTTATTCGATGACCAATCGATAGAATCAGCATTTCCCCGGAGCACGACGGAGTCATAGCTGCTCTCATCAGCATTAACCGTATTTAGTGCAAGCGGTTGCGCAAAAACAAATAAAAAAAACAGAAATCCAACAGCAAAAATAAAGTTTTTCAAGTTAAATCCACCCCTTCTAAAGTGTAATCGCTTTCATAATATATAAGTTTTTCACAAAAGTCTATAGTTCATTTAACTTAATAAAACAAATTACGGTCTTCCACTGTGTAGAAGTATTTCAAGTAGATCCTCAGCTAAGCTTCTGACATCCTCAAGGGTTTGCTCCATCCCAAATGAAATCCGGAGAAAGGTAGCTGCCTTCTCCTCAGAGATTCCCATAGATAATAAAGTGGGGGAGGGACCATTTGATTTTGACTGACACGCGCTTCCAGTAGAGAAGGAATAGCCTATGCGATTTGCTTCAAGCAATACATGCTGGGAATTCATTTCTTTGATGCATATTCCAATAATAGGAATTGAGGAGGCAACGTTTGATCCTAAAACCTCGACTCTATGATTCCTTGCATTTAAATTTTTAAAGAACTCTTTTTTTAACTGTTGAAAATGGTCCTGGCAGCGGGGAAGGTTAGACAGCCTCTCGTTAGCAGCCGTAGTAAACGCAGCAATCCCAGGAGTATTTAAAGTTCCCGGTCGAATGCCGTTTTCATGAGTTACATTTGGCAAAAAAGGCAGGATTGAAATGGATGGATGTATATATAAAGCTCCTACTCCTTTAGGGCCGTAGATTTTGTGACTGGAAATTGTAAAGCTGTCCACAAGAGAAGAGAATGTACTTAAATCAATTTTTCCAAAAGACTGGACACAATCGCTGTGAAGCAGGATGTCATTTTCTTTGCAAATCTTATGGATTTTTTCGATCGGATTAATACTGCCTATGTCAGAATTTACGTGTTGAATGGATATGAGGGATGTATCTTCACGAATTAATCGTTTTAATTCCTCAAGATTTACTATACCTTCTTTTGTTAAAGGAACTTCGCTCACAATAAAACCTTGTTTGCTAAGCTTAGTGGTCACGTTCTTAATGGACGAATGTTCTCCTGCAGAAATTATAATATGTCTTCCTTTACTCGCCTCTGCCAGAGAATGGATGGCTATCATGTTGCTTTCTGTTCCTCCACTTGTAAAGGTGAGGCCTTGGGGGTCAGCTCCCAAAAGGCCAGCTAAGGTTGTACGACAATACTCCACCAGTGTGTCTGCCTTAGTGCCGACATCATGAAGACTTTTCGTATTCCCATAATAATCCTGAGAAGCTTTTATATAAGCTTGTAAGGCTTCATTACTTATCGGACAGGTTGCAGCAAAATCAAAGTATTTCATTTTTGACCACCTTTAATTAAAAGTCTTGTAATCTATTTAAATATATGTAAATATAAGTGTCAATACACATGTAAAGTAAAGGTGAATGATTATGAGGGAATCAAATGTCATTATAGTAGGGAGCGGCATAGCTGCGCTGCAGCTTGCCGTACAACTTCCCAGGCACTTAAATGTGATTGTTATCACAAAGTCACGTATGAAAGAAAGTAATTCTTCTCTGGCTCAAGGGGGAATAGCTGCAGCCATTGGTTCAAAAGATAATCCCTGTTTCCATTATGCAGATACCTTAGAAGCAGGAAGAAATATTAATAATAAGATGACAGTTCGTCACGTAACCAGTAAAGCACCAAAAATTATTCAAGAGCTTACAGAATTTCGATGCAGGTTTGATCGGGAGAATAACAATAAGATTCAGCTTGGAAAAGAAGGCGCGCACAGTCATTCGCGGATTATACATGGAGGGGGAGACCAAACAGGAGCTGCAATCATAGAGTGTTTGGTCAAAAGAATGGGACCTAATATACATGTGTTAGAAGAAGAATGTGTTTACGAACTCCTAATAAATCGTGAGGGCCGATGCTTTGGAGTAAATACATTTGGTAAGAATAGTGAATTACACACTTTTGTGGCACCTCACGTAGTGCTGGCTACAGGAGGATGCGGCCAGCTTTACAGATTCACCTCTAATTCAAGGCTGGCGACAGGAGAGGGGATCGCTCTAGCATATTGGGCTGGTGCAAAGATAAAGGATATGGAATTTATTCAATTTCACCCGACACTCCTATTTAACGAGGGTCAGGCACACGGACTTATATCAGAAGCTGTTCGGGGTGAAGGAGCCAGACTGGTAGATGAGGGGGGAAAGTATCTTATGGATGGGATTCATCCACTAAGAGATTTAGCTCCCCGTCATATAGTAGCTCAAGCAATTTATCATAAACTGCACGAGGGAAAATCAATTTACTTAGATGTTCGTCCTGTGTCTAATTTTGAAAAGCGGTTTCCGGCAGTGTCAGAATTGTGCCGTAAAAATCAACTTTATGAAAGAATTCCTGTCGCACCAGGATGTCATTTTCTAATGGGAGGGATCGAGACGGATCTGGAAGGAAAGACAAGTATAGCAGGGCTGTATGCTATTGGCGAAGCAGCTTGTACCGGCCTTCATGGAGCTAACCGCCTGGCAAGTAATTCTTTACTTGAAGCATTGGTTTTTGGGAAAAGACTTGCGCAATATATAGGAAATCAAAAGACTGTAATTAAGTTTAATACGAGCCAAGCTCCAAAGGTGAAGACTGCTTGGGAAATTTCCAGTCTTTCTTTACCGAAAATAAAAGATATTCAATTTCAAATGATGCAAAATGTAGGAATTGTTCGTACGGGAGCTTCACTACGTCAACAGTTAGAGTGGATAGATTCCTTTGAATTAAAAAAGTGGGTCAATATAGATTTTGCTAACCTGACCGAAAAACAATGGCAGATTATTTCGATGCTTCAAGTTTGCTATTTAATTACCAGGGGAGCTTTGGATCGGACGGAAAGCCGGGGAGGACATTACAGGAGCGATTTTCCACTTGAATCAGAAAAATGGTTGGATAAACGGATCACTCACTTACGTATAGAAAGAAGGAAAAGTTATGAACAATCTAAGGCTTAAACAATCCCTGGAGCATTTTTTAATTGAGGATATAGGAGACGGGGATGTAACGAGTGACTATTTATTTGAAGACGGGGAGTCGGAGATTGAGTTTCTAGTTAAACAGCCAGGCATATTCTGCGGCGGACAAATTATTACTTCAGGATTCCAACTACTGGATCCCTCAGTCGAAGTAAAACTATTGAAGGAAGATGGCGCCGAGACAGCTCCAGGTGAAATACTCGCTCATGTAAAAGGTAAACAATCGAGCCTATTAAAAGGGGAAAGGGTAATTTTAAATTTAATTCAACGAATGAGTGGAATCGCGACGCTAACTGCTAAAGCGGTGGCAATTTTACAGAGTAAACATACTAGAATTTGTGACACTCGTAAGACGACTCCTGGACTTAGGATGTTCGAGAAATATGCCGTCAGACAAGGAGGAGGCTTTAATCATAGGATTGGACTTTATGATGCTGCAATGATTAAGGATAACCATATTGCTTTTGCTGGTTCGATAACAAAAGCAGTAGAGCGTCTGCGCCTGAAACTAGGTCACATGGTGAAAATTGAGGTGGAAACGGAAACTGAAGAGCAGGTGAAAGAAGCAGTAGAAGCAGGAGTTGACTGCATAATGTTTGATAATCGAGGAATTGATGAGATTAATAAATTTATTGAACTTATTCCTCCCCACATTACGACGGAAGCTTCTGGTGGCATTACCATAGAAGATTTAGATGATTATAGATATTGCGGGGTTGATTACATTTCCTTAGGCTACTTAACTCATTCTGCTGCCTCTTTAGATATTAGTGTGAGCGATTGCAAGAACAATAGGAGGAATGATAAATGAATATTTTTGAAAAGCTGGAGACATCTAGTCCCACATTACCCAAACAATATAACGAAATGAATGCAAATGAGCTGATATATCGCATACGTACTATTAAGGAAAAAATGGGGACAAAGTTATTTTTGCCTGGCCATCATTATCAAAAAGATGAAGTAATAGAGTTTGCGGATGTACGAGGTGATTCTTTAAAGCTGGCTCAAATTTCTGCAAGTCATCATGATGCGGAGGCGATTGTTTTTTGTGGTGTTCATTTTATGGCTGAGACTACAGATATTTTAACGGGAGAGGATCAAAAAGTATACCTTCCTGACATGAGAGCAGGTTGCTCAATGGCTGACATGGCCAGCTTCGATCAGACGGAAAAAGCTTGGAGTAAGCTGATGGAGGAGTTTGAGGATACGATTGTCCCCCTCACTTATGTTAACTCTACGGCAGCTATTAAAGCATTTGTTGGTGAGCATGGCGGGGCTACTGTTACTTCTTCCAATGCAGAGAAAATGCTTAAATGGGCATTCACGCAGAAAGAACGCATTTTATTTTTGCCGGACCAGCACCTTGGCAGGAACACCGCGTATAAATTAGGGGTGCCGCTTAAACAGATGGCCGTATGGGATCCTTTAAATGAAGAGCTTCTATATGAAGGGGACAAGAGTGAAGTAAGGGTGATATTATGGAAGGGTCATTGTTCAGTACATGAAAATTTCACAGTAGCAAATGTTCACCATGTTCGTGAAACCTATCATGATATGAACGTAATTGTTCACCCTGAATGCAGAAGAGAGGTTGTAGCACTATCAGATAAAGCAGGATCCACTAACTACATTATTGATACAATTGCTCAAGCTCCTTCTGGAAGTTCATGGGCCATTGGTACAGAGATGAATCTCGTTAACCGGATCATTCGTCAGCACCCGGACAAGCATATTATCTCTCTGAACCCTAACATGTGTCCATGCTTAACAATGAACCGTATAGATCTGCCTCACTTAGCGTGGTCTTTAGACTCAATAGCTGCGGGACGCCCGGTTAATCGAATTACTGTCAACAAAAGTACAGCTTTGCAAGCTGGTAAAGCTCTTAAAAGAATGTTAACCAGAGCTTAAAAAGAGCATAATACAGCTTCCTGTATTTATTTAATATAGTCAAATTTCAGAACCCACAATTATGCCGGCAAAGGAGGCAGGGAAGCGAGTTGTGTTCCCTGCCTTCTTTCCGCTGCATGAAAGACCTATCCTATTCCTCCATCACCGGGATCATTGGACAGTAATTCGACGATCGAGCCGATCCCTCCATCCCCAGGGTCGCGCTTGGCAGTCGCAGTGTCTCCCGTTGAAAAAGTCCAAACTAAACTAAGTGAAACTAATAGACATAGTACCCACTTTCGCATTCATTTCCCCTCCTGTATAAATTGATTAAGTCTTTTCAGATAGAGTTTAGGAAGTATGGCAAAGAAGAGATCGCCATTCTCATTAAGAAATCGCTGGTGAGCATTTATTAGAAGAGACGGGTTGCGTTCCGCTAGACCCAAATAGCTTTCTTGAAAAGGAGTTAAGGTGTTTAAAGAAGTCAGGAGTCCGGATGCTTTTTCCCATTTGTTTTCCGCAATAGCAATGTGAGCCGTTTCTACAAGGTCGGTAGTTGATACGTTTTTTGTTCTTTTATGGAAAGCTGCAATAAAAGGAATGGTATTGTTCTTTAAAATGGCTGCTACAGATTTGAAGTTATGCTGCAGCGCTATTTGCAGCGCTGACTGGGCATGATGCATAGAGGAACGATAATTCTCAAACACATAGGAAAGCGATAGGTTATGATGCATAGAGCACAGCTTTCTTGGTGCAATCACTTTACTGCTGTATTTAAAAGCATATTTTCTAGCCAGAATCAGATTATTTGTTTTCCAATAGTGGTGAAAGGATAGTTCGTCAAATCTTAAATTCATAAAGTAGTAGAATAGGGGTTCTCTTACTTCATGGAGGCAGTTATAGCAATGATCCGTGTATTTATCTAAGGCCGTATACATTTTAAGATCGTAATACAAATAAATAATTACATATAAATGAAGACATTGAAGGGAGGGGTGATTAAATGTAAGAGACTCTAAATCTTTCAATTCTGTCAGAGTGATTACCTGCTTCCGTCTCTTCAGCAGTAGTTTATACAAACAGAACGCTTTAGAGTCCTTGTAGAAATCATGGAGCAGATCATCCAGTTCTTTTATAAAATCGTTCATATACAAAAATTCAAAACATGCCAATTGATCATCTGTGGCTGTAAACGAGGAGTTTAGGCAGAAGTCTTTTGTAAATTCAGCAGCCTGCTGAGAGGAGTGGGTTTGAAGTAAGAAGTGATAATGCTCATAAACCCGGGAAGCGCGGTTCATTAATCCTTGAATAAGCTGGGTGGGTTCTATCATTGTATGGCGGTTCATTATGACACCTCGATTTTCCTGCATTTAACATTAATTATATATATTATTCCAAGAAAGTAAACGAATTTTTCCAAAATTATCATATTTCTCAGGATATAGGAGTAGACACGCTTACAAGTGCCTACTCCTCAGGGATTCTCTTTAAATAGAGTAGAGGAAGCTTCGCGAAGAAGAAGTCATTCAGATCGCACGTAAATCGGGTATGAGCATCTAATAACATCTTTCTGTCAGCAGTTGCCACACCAAGATAAGTTTGCTGAAATGGAGTTAAATAATCCAATGCAGAAAGAATCTCTTTTGCTTTTGCAAATTTATTTTCAGCAATAGCAAGATGAGCAGTTTCAACTGGATCTGGACTTGTAATGTTGTCAGTTTGATTATGAAAAGCACAAATAAAAGGGATTGTATGATTTCTGATTGAAGAGATAGCTGCTGCTAGGTTACTTTTCTCTGCGATAGCTAACGCTGCTAAGGCATAATCGTATGATTTTTCGTAGCTGTCGTACAAATGACTTAAAGCTAAATGGTGATTCATCTTACATAATTGACTTGGAGCAATTACTTTATTTATAAATTTATAAGCGTATTTTCTTGCCAATAAGGTGTGATTAGCTTTCCAATAGTGGTGAAAAGCAGCCTCGTCCAAACGAAGCTTCATAAAATAGTGAAATAGAGGTTCATTTATTTTATGAAGTGCCTGCTGGCATAGATCAATATATTTATCAAAGCCGCTGTACTGTTTTAAATCGTAGTATGCATACACAATAATGAAGTAGTGCAGGCACTGTATAGAGGGATGGTGAAAGGTAATTGATTCCAACCATTGTAAATCTTTATAGGTCAGAAGATTTTGCCTGCGTTTCATTAGGACACGATAAAGAAAGGCAGCTTCGTGCGAATAATAAGGGGAGTGGACCAGAGTATTCATTTCCTCATGATAATCATTCATATATAAGAATTCCAAACGGGCTAATTGTTCCTCAATTGACAGCGGCAGGGTGTTGAGGCACACATCTTTCGTAAGCTGAGAGGCGTGGTCTTTTGGGTGTATCTTCAGGAACTGATGGTAAGACTGATAGATGGTAGATTTTTTGCTCATTTGTATCTGCATAATTGGACTAGGTTCTATTAAGTTGTGACACCCCATTTTCACTTCCTCCATCTCTGCATATGATTAATTTAATTATATACTATTTATTTGGAAAATAAAGTGAAATGTTTATTTTGAGAGGTACAATAATAATCTATTTTAAATACATATTAAATATTTTTTTGATTGTTATGTAATTTAAAAGGGAATTTCTAATTTTTTTATTCTATTAAAGTTAAACTCCTCACAAGAATGTAGCTTAGTAAGTTTGACCGTTTGTCCGATGACATTCTTTTATACCTCACTCGTTGTGGAATGTAACAGGCGCAGCATCACACTTGAACTCTAGTAATTTTTTCAGTAATTGTGTCGTGGATTCCTAACTCCCGACATCGTAGCTATTATTTAATGTTAAGTACCTGCAAGCATAATCTTGCAACCACTTTGGTAGGTATTTTCAAATTAACTTTAATGGTTATCTTCACAGAAAAATTACCGGTATAAGTTAGTAAAAAAGTGATGAAGTTTGTCATATATTGGTTCGAAGGTAGTGCCCCGTTTGATAGATTTTGCATGCAAACGGTTTAATTTATCAGGGGAAGTGGTATTTAAATATAGTATTTTAAAATTTACATAATACACTAATAGGAGGACAATAATGGGGAACAAAAATAAGAAAGATGAGCAGCTTGAGGAGTTTCGTACTGATGACCGCGGAAAAAAAATGACGACTAATCATGGAACAAAAGTGTCAGAGGATGAGTTTTCATTAAAAGCAGGCGAGCGCGGCACTACTTTAATGGAAGACTTTCATTTCAGAGAGAAGATGACTCACTTTGATCATGAACGTATTCCGGAACGAATTGTCCATGCCCGGGGATTTGCAGCTCATGGTGAGTTTGAACTTTATGAATCTATGAAGGAATATACAAAAGCAGGTTTTCTCCAGGACCCATCAGTAAAAACCCCTGTATTTGTCCGCTTTTCTACTGTAGCTGGGAATAAAGGGTCCGCGGAGGCAGTTCGAGATGCCCGAGGATTTGCCACAAAGTTTTATACAGAAGAGGGAAACTATGATTTAGTAGGTAACAACATTCCAGTATTCTTTATACAGGATGCATTAAAGTTCCCCGATCTTGTCCATGCTGTAAAGCCTGAACCGCATAATGAAATGCCCCAGGCTGCCTCAGCACATGATACATTCTGGGACTTTGTGGCCAATAACCAGGAGTCCGCTCATATGGTGATGTGGACAATGTCTGACCGTGCGATACCAAGAAGTTTTAGAATGATGGAAGGTTTTGGTGTTCATACGTTCAGGTTTGTCAATGACAAAGGAGAAGCTCACTTTGTGAAATTCCACTGGAAACCTGTGCTTGGAACTCATTCACTTGTTTGGGACGAAGCTCAGAAAATTAATGGTAAAGACCCGGACTTCCATCGCGGCGATCTGTATGAATCAATCGAGGCGGGGGATTATCCTGAGTATGAACTGGGTGTTCAAATTATTAAGGAAAATGAAGAGTTCAGCTTTGATTTTGATATTCTTGATCCTACAAAGCTTTGGCCGGAAGAGGATGTTCCCGTAAAAATCATTGGAAAAATGACGTTGAATAGAAACGTTGATAATGTATTTGCTGAAACGGAACAGGTAGCCTTCCACCCGGGTAATGTTATTCCAGGTATAGACTTTTCCAACGATCCTCTGCTGCAGGGACGTCTATTTTCTTATACCGATACGCAGCTGATTCGACTTGGCGGACCAAACTTCCATGAGCTTCCGATTAATCGCCCGGTTTGTCCGTTCCATAATAATCAGCGTGACGGGTACAGCCGGATGACAATCAATAAAGGACCTGTGAGTTATCACAAGAATTCTCTAGCAGATAATACACCAGAAACAGCTGGTGAAGAAGAAGGCGGATTTACCCATTATGAAGAGAAGGTAGAAGGTCGTAAGGTAAGAGCTAGAAGCGAGAGCTTTAAGGATCATTTCTCTCAAGCCACTTTGTTTTGGAACAGCATGAGTGAGGCAGAGAAGCAGCACATCATTCAGGCTTTCAGCTTTGAATTAGGAAAAGTAGAAGATCCGTCAGTAAAACAGCAGGTCGTGGACATGTATGCTAACGTCAGCTTAGAGCTAGCACAAGGGTTTGCTGAAAATATTGGTTGTAAGGTTCCGGAAAGCGGCGGTTCGGATGTGACTAAATCCTCTCCGGCACTCAGTCAGGAGAATTCACCTAAGAAACCTGACACGAGAACGGTTGCAGTATTACTGGCAGACGGTTTTAATGGCTCTGAAGTAAGCTTTATCCTGACGGCGTTGAAGGATCAAGGCGCAGAGCCTCAGATTGTAAGTGAAAAGCTTGGGACTATTCAGGCCACTGACGGGACCGAATTAAAAGCAGATCACACCTTTTTAACAGGCGAGTCTGTTTTATTTGATTCAATTTACGCTGTAGGCGGGGAGCAGGTGAGTGAGCAGTTTTATAAAGACGCTATGTATTTTATAAAGGAAGCCTTCTCTCACTGCAAGGCGATAGGAGCTACTCATGAAGGGAAGAAATGGATTGAAGAAGCTGATATTTCTTCAGCTCCTGGAGTCGTTCATGGGGATGATACGACAAAATTTGTGAACGAATTGATAGATGCTATTGCTGAGCACCGTCATTGGGCCCGTGAACTATAATAAAGGTTGAAGTAAGTCTTGTAGAGACGTGTTCTCTACAAGCATTTTTTTGCACTAGCGGGCAGCCACCCGACTATAAGGCTTGTCGGCATTTTCCTTTCTTTGCAGTGAAGGTTAACTTGTCCGGTACCAGCAGTCGTGATCATTTTTATCTCATGATAGCGCGTTTGTTTTGATTGAAGCATGGACTCGCTATTTAATAAAAACAGAAATTAAATAAAGCTGTCGAGAGTTTCTCGACAGCCAGTAAGCCCTGTAGAGTTTACTCAACAAGGCTGTTCTTTTTCTCAAAGGTACCGAGCTTTTCTCCTAACAAAAGCAGGGATTGGTTTATGCGCCAAATATAATAAACATGGTGGACTAAATCAATATAATGCTGATGCTCTAGAGGAGCGCCTCGTTCAATTTGTTCTCTTTCTATTTTTAATGTAAATAATGTGCTGGGACCAGATTCGCCGTTCAATCGCTGCTTAACCGTCGTTATGTTGTGAACCAGTTTCTTCTCTAAATCTGGGAAAACGTTTTGAATTTCTTTTGGAAAACCTATATTTTTTTGGTAAGACGAGGCGACAAGGTGATCGGCGTAATAGTTCATCGCTGTAAAAATGGTCACCCATTTCGGCAGTTCAGAATGCCGGCGTGTACCAGGATGCTTCATAATCGGCTCAGCTTCATTAAGGATAACCTGCAGTTTCTCATCGAGGATAAAAGCTTGCTCAGCTAAAGTTTTTATATCTGTAGTTTCGGTAAAACTTCGAATATAAGGAATGAGATAATTTTCTAATTCATCAAGGTAATCTTTAAATGTTTCGTATACTTTATCCCTTGTCCTCGTAGGGAATAGAAAAGAAGAAACGAACAATGCAATACCTGCTCCCGCAATCGTATCAATAACCCTTGCCCCGAGCAGAGAAAAGCTGATCCCTCCGAGTAGCAGGTCATACATAAAAGCGATCAGCATCGTAATAAAGAGGCTCATCATCATATAAGAGACCGTTAATAAGTAAAAGGCAAAGAAGACGACGGCAAATAACAAAATGGTTTCCAGTTCTGAATGTCCAGAAACCATTTCTGCGAAAAAGAAACCAAGAATGGCACCAAGAATCGTGCCAATTGAACGCTGCAGACCTTTTAAATAAATACGACCGACAGACTGAGTGCCAAGCAGAACGATAAAAGAAGTCAGTACTATCCAATACGGCTGGACAGGCGAAATCGCATAACCTGCTGCAATGGAAATTGCACCGGCAACTAAAGCTTGAAAGGCTTTTTTTGTTGTCGGTTCAAGTCCTGTTGTTTTATCATCTTCTCTATCTTCTTCCTGCTCCTCAGATGGAATCTGTTCAAGACGATCAGGCGACTCCTCATTCTTAATGCGCTGAATGGAGAGGGCAGCATGAGTAACATGGTGAGCAATCGATTCTATCCGTCTCAGTAAGTACAGACGTCCTTCAGGTTCTCCCTCACTCTTAAACAATTCATTAATTTTGCTTCTTAATTCGTCGGTGGCAAGCTGTGCCTCTGTTAAGTTTCTCTCATCATAATGTAGAGCTAATACATCAGCTTTCTGCAGAGAGGCTATGACACGAATAAGCAAATTCCGAAGCCCGTTCGTTTCGAGAGCGTCGTCTTTTTTTAACTGGGAAAGGGAATCAGCTAGAGTGGCGACAAACATAGCAGTGTCAAAAACGTACAGTTTCACTTGTGCAGAAGAGAGTCCAGGCCATAATTCTTTAATATCATGAGTGTTTAAGTCCGACGATACATGACCGGCGTAATCACGAAGGATTTTGACATTTGCCGTCAACCGTCTGCTTCTGCTTTCATCGGTCGTTTCATCTGCTAATAATTCGATAAGAATCTGAAATGTTAAATTAGCCTGCCGGTGAAAAGAATAAATACTTCGTTTTAACAGCTGTGCTGATCCTCTAAACACGATGAAGTTATAGAGGTAAGCAAAAGAAATGCCTATAAGAATGGCCATATAGAACCATAAGAACTGCTCAGCCGGCAGCTGCAGGAATGATGCAAAATAAATCGTAATAAATCCAACCATACCTAAGGAGAAATAACGGCTTCCATACTTGGAGAAATAGAAACCACTAAAGATGACGGCAATCATTAATGAGGAGACGAGAAACGCATTCCAGGCTAGTAAAGATCCTGAAGTTACTCCTATAACAGCTGATAAGCTCAGCAGCAAAGTTGTCCCTTTTTTTAATGCTGTCGTTTCATCATTAACTACCATTATTCCCATCATCCCGGCTATTCCACCCATGATGGCAGGTGTTAACTCAGGTCCCCCGGTGATCATTAGAATGAAGAGAATGGTAAAAACAGAAGACATTAAACTAATAGTGGCTTTCCCGGCCTGGTGGAGTCTTTTTCTTCCTGGATCAGAAGCCATCAGCCGGCTGAGCCAATAATTGAATGAAGGATGTAAATGTTTCAATGGCAATTCAACCTTTTCTTGTAAGTAACATTTAATTTTATCATAGTTGGGCGGAGATAGGTTAACAACTGTTCAATCTTAGAAAAAAAGTTTAGCTGTCACAGGGAGTGATTCGTAGTATAGTAGGAAGGAGCAGCCGAAAGAGAAATGTGGTGATGTATTGACACGAATGTATATACTGCTTCTGTTTGTCATGATGCTCTGGGGGTTTAATGTTTCTGCCATTAAAGTGTTAGTGGAGAATATAGATCCGATTTTATTAACTTCCGTAAGGATTTTTGCAGCTGGTCTTGCGGTTCTGATTGTCATGTATGTTATGAAAATATTAAGATGGCCAACGAAAAAAGAATCACTAATTATTTTTTATATTTCTATTTTTAATGTTATTGTTCACCACGCCGCTATGGCTGTGGGATTAAAGTATACTTCCGGAGTAAATACAGGTCTTATCGTTGGATTGGGACCGCTGTTGACAATGGTGTTATCAACAATTTTATTAAGCAAGCATGTGACCATTTTTAAGAGTCTGGGCTTCCTGCTTGGCTTTGCAGGGGTGATTGTTACTACTCTTGTTGGCTCAGGAGGAATGACAGGAATGTCTATCGGGGACTTTCTCGTGTTTATATCGATTGCAGCCCAGGCCTTCAGCTTTATTTTAATTAGTAAATTAAATCCTGACTTAGATCCAAGACTGCTGACAGGGTATATGATGGTTATTGGTTCCTTCTTTATTTTTATATTAAGTTTAGTTCTGGAATCGAATCCATGGCAAATCGTGCGTTTGTTCGATGTAGAGCTTGGTACCGTCTTTTTATTCAGTGCATTAATATGTACAGCCTTCGGACATATGGTTTACAATTTTGCGATTAAACAGGTTGGACCTGCGGAAGCAGCGATCTTCATAAATTTTAATACGTTTTTTGCCCTGATTGGAGCTTCGTTGTTTCTGGGAGAGTCTATTAAATGGTACCACTTATCAGGACTTGTACTTATCGTCGCTGGTGTATTAATAGGCACAGGCGCTGTGGAATATTTGGTTCAGCGTAGAAAGAGAAGAACGAATTAAAAAAGGACCGGCCAGGTGAGAAACCCAGCCGGTCCTTTATTATTCTTCTAAAGCCATTTCGGCCGATTGTTTCACTTCGCTTAAACTTTTGCCCATGCTTGACTCTACAGCAGCTACATACGCTCCTTCCAGCAGTGGGGCATTTGCAATTTCAATATCATCGAACCCGGACATTTCAACGGCAGCCTCCGCATTCATCATCGCACTGCCAAGATCATAGATGATGAGCACCCCGCTGCCAGTGTGTGCCTGCTTGATCGCTTCTTGAATTTTTTCAATGCTCGTACCAATCTCACCATGATCCGTACCACCGGCCAGTTCTACGGGGACTTCTTTAGCTACTTGATTCAAAATATCCCGAATGCCTTCTGTAACTTTACTGCTGTGTGATACAAGAACAATACCAACAGAATCCAAGATTTATTCGCCTCCTTTCACGGTGTCGGCTAAGGACGTAAATAAATAAAATGAAGAAACGGATCCAGGATCAAGGTGGCCGATCGAACGATCTCCAAGGTAGGAAGCTCGACCTTTAGTAGCTTTCATATCTTTTGTATTCTCCATTGCTTTTTCTGCAGTGTCAGTTAATTTTTCAGGAGAAAAGTTATTGTCGAAAAGTTCCATAACGGGAATCCAGACATCGATTAACGTTTTTTCACCTTGATCAGATTTTCCTCGTTGTTTGACTCCAGCCAAAGCTTCTTCTAACCCGGTTTTAAAACTTGACTCGTCAACAGGATCAATGCCTTTTAATGAGGTGGCCAGTTTGAGAAATGCAGTCCCATAGAGAGGGCCGGATGCCCCTCCAACTTTACTCATCACTGTCATCGCAGTATCTCTTAAAGCGTCGGAAGCTGTTTCATAATTTTCATTGTCCAGTTTATTCACTACTTCTTTGAACCCTCTTGCCATGTTGATCCCATGATCCCCATCACCTATTGCTTGGTCAAGAGTGGTTAAATAATCTTTGTTATTCTGTAATC
Source organism: Halobacillus sp. A5 (assembly GCF_024189315.1). Taxonomy (GTDB): domain Bacteria; phylum Bacillota; class Bacilli; order Bacillales; family Halobacillaceae; genus Halobacillus_A. Next base: position 374,138 of record NZ_JAIZEO010000003.1, read on the forward strand.
GTTCATTTGTTTTATGCATCCATGTAATGATATCCTGTGCGTTAAGTTCCATAAAAAGCTCCTCCTTCTTATTATACGCGGAAAGCCGGGGCACTGGATTCAGCATCAAGTAAAGATTTTAATTCTTTGTCCAGTTTAAGCAGTGTAACGGAACAGCCTGCCATCTCAAGAGAAGTCATATAATTGCCGACAAAAGTTTTATATGTGGAAATACCACGCTCCTTAAGCAGCTGATTTACTTTTTTATTTAAGATGTAAAGCTCCATTTCAGGGGTAGCTCCCATCCCATTAATCATCACAGCTGCTTCATCCCCCTGATTAAACTCTATATCTTCTAAAATCTTATTTATCAGTTCTTCTGCAATAGCATCCGCAGCAGCCACGGGCTTCCGCTCGATTCCTGGCTCTCCGTGAATTCCCGTGCCGATTTCCATTTCATTTTCATCGAGAGTAAAACTGGGCCTGCCTGCAGCCGGTACAGTACAAGGGGTTAAGGCCATTCCCATCGATCGGACATTGGCCACTGCCTTTTCCGCACTGCTTCTTACTTCCTCAAGAGAAGCTCCGGCAGCGGCTTTTGCTCCCGCAATTTTGTGAACAAAAATCGTGCCGGCAATGCCTCTTCGTCCTGTAGTAAAAGAGCTGTCTTCTACAGCAACATCATCATTTACTACAACTTTTTCAACTTGAATTCCTTCAGCTTCAGCCAACTCAGCTGCCATATCGAAATTCATCACATCGCCTGTGTAATTTTTAATGACGAGGAATACTCCGGCTCCTCCATCCACTGCTTTAATAGCTTCCAGTACCTGATCTGGAGTAGGCGAAGTAAACATCTCGCCACAGACTGCAGCATCAAGCATGCCATTACCAATATAACCAGCGTGAGCAGGCTCGTGTCCGCTCCCGCCGCCGCTGACTAAGCTGACTTTATTCGTGATTGGAGCGTCTTTTCTTGTAATAACTGTGGTGTCAGGTAATTTTTGAAGAGAGTCTGGGTGAGCAGAAATTAAACCGTCCAACATGTCCTCCACTACAGATTCTGGATCATTTACGATTTTTTTCACTTTGTAATCTCTCCTTTATCCATTGTGTTAGCTTGAAATCTTTGAGTATACGCTTTCATTCTATTATATTGATCGTAAAAATACTAATATCGTCTCTTATTTGAGAAAGTTTTAACAGGAAACTACGAATCTTGTAGAAAGTTGTCGATATAAAAGAAAAACAACCTAAGGAGAGCTTATGGATATGGACTTCCCGCCCCATGTTGTGACTGAGAAAGCATTACACAAGGCGTTAAAAAATGATGAGTTTCTTTTGTTCTATCAGCCAAAAGTAGACCTTGCTTCAGGTGTAGTGACAGGAGCCGAAGCATTAATACGATGGGAGCACCCGGTTGAAGGGATCATCCCTCCAGGTGAATTCATCCCTCTTACTGAAGAATCAAGTTTAATTAATGAAATTGGCAGGTGGGTGCTGGAAAAGGTCTGCTCACAGTTAAATGAATGGGAAGGCAGTGAACTCGATACGCTGACCATCTCGGTAAATCTATCCGTGCGCCAGCTTAATCAGCCTGATTTCTTAGATATGATGCGAAGTATAGTTGATAAATGGAGTGTGAATCCAGAACAGCTGGAACTGGAAATTACGGAAAGCCTCATGATGGATAGTGAGCACGCCTATACGATTTTAAGAGAATTGAAAAACATGGGCGTCGTGATCAGTTTAGATGACTTTGGGAAAGGCTATAGTTCATTACACTACCTAAAAAAACTCCCCCTCGATAAAATTAAAATCGATCAATCCTTTATTAAGCATTGTACTCATGATTTAAATGACGCCACCATTGTAAAAACAATGATTGTTATGGCTCATCAGCTTAATTTCCAGGTTGTAGCTGAAGGAGTGGAGAAAGAAGAACATGTGATTTTTCTCCAAAAGAATCTGTGTGACGAGGCTCAAGGATATTTATTTAACCCGCCGATGCCAGCCTCTGATTTCTTGAAGAATGTTCATTATGTGAATGAGATATTAAATGAATATGGGATGCCAAATGATGAACATAAGAAACAATGGATGGAAGAAGAAGTAAGGAAGGCACGGCAGGAAGTGTTGGAAACGGTAAGAGAGCAGCAGGGTATGACCTTCAAGTACGTCAAAAGAAAGGGGCGGTTTATACATACTTTATGTGATGGGGAGCTGCTTTATAGAATGGGGCTTACTCCCGAGCAGGTCGTAGGACGGGAGCTGAAGGAGTTTCTCCCGGAAGAGCTTGTTGTATGGAAAGAAAAGATCATTACAGAAAACATCTCTGATTTAATTAAAGTTGTGAATGCAGAAGGGGTTGTTGAATATGCGTCCCCTTCCCACCAAGAGGTATTAGGGTATGGAGCAGAAACTTATAAAGGTGAACGAATTTTTAATTACATCCACCCGGATGACGCTGAGCACGTTCGTTATGAATTTAAACAACTGCTGAAAACGAAAAAAATCCGCAGTACAACATACAGACATAAGCACTTTGATGGGCACTGGGTATATGTCGAAGCAAAGGGTACTCCTGTAATGGATGAGGAACAGAAAATCACTCATGCTGTTGTAGTTGCCCGGAACAAAATTGCACCAGAATAGCCGGTAGGGGTAATAAAAAACTGACTATCGTTTTAAGATAGACAGTCAGGTTGTAGAATAACTTTATGTTCTCTCATGCCATCTTGAGAGAGCAGGCCTTTATTTTTATCAGCGGAAATAAATTATATCCTCGATTCAGCTTACCATCCATGCTTTTTCAACAGACCGGTTGTCTTTCGCTTTTAGATAGACAGTTTTTTATCAAATAGTACCGGCATAATGAGGGTAAAGTTAAAATATAAACATAGCTACTGTTGTGGACACCACTAAACCGAGCATGACAGGAATAAAGTTCTTTCTTACTAATTCCATCACAGAAACACCACAGAAACCGGCGATCGCAATCAGTGACGACCAGGCGATAATCGTTCCGCCTCCCGTCCAAATCGATCCCATTTGACCGATCGCAGCTAATGTTGTTGGATCAATACTGCTGTTTGCTAGAGAAGCGGACAGGGCGCCAGTTAACGGAAGACCTGAAAAGCCTGAACCGTCGAGTCCAGTGATTATTCCTATAATAAGAATACTGAAAGCCGCAAGGAAAGCACTTTGAGGCAGAAAATCCTGGCTGGACTGAACTAAATCAAATAACAACGCAGGGGAAGTATCGTCTGTTAACGACAGTATGCTGCCAGAGAAATCAGGACTACCAAGAAAGAAAAAACCTGCAATTGGGATGACAGGACCCATAGCTTTAAAAGCAAAGACAAACCCTTCTGTAATATGATCACTAATATAGTCGAGTGCCCGATGTCTTCCAAACGCCACAGTCGAAAGCAACAGAAGAATTACAGCCACTCCACCTATAAAAGCGGCACCGTCACCTCCTTCAAAGCCTCCCATTCGTCCGGAATCTAATTTTGTAGATACCATGTATATCATGACGGCAAGCATGGAGAGGGGAACGAGCACAGCGAATATTTTACTCCAGCGATGTATACTTTTATTTTGGCTGACATGTTGATTCTTTAATCCCTGCATGCTTTGAATTTCCAGTTCATTTTTAGGATCTGACTTTTTCCTGAATGATTTCCGGTAAAACAAATAGGCACTTCCAATAGCTATTGACCCAGTTAGGAAGGAGAGGATTAGAGCTTGATCCATGACAGCTGCCGTGGATACACCGGCAGATTTGGCTGAGAGCTCTGGAGCAACTTGAACTATATAATCAGAAGAGAGCGCCATTCCCTGACCAGCCAATGCTACAGCAACAGCTGCAATCATCGCTGGAAGTCCTGCCCGTATAGCCGCTGGTACTAATAATGCACAAATAAGAGGAACGGCGGGCGTGGGCCAGAAAAATAGCGAAATGATGTACGTAACTCCAACCAATACAAAAAAAGACACATGACTGTTAATCATAATCTTCTGTATGGGTTCGATCATCCGCCGGTCGGCTCCGAGATCTTTTAGCGAATGCAGTAAGGCCACCATGAACGTAATAATTAAGAAAATGTTAAAGAGCTCCTGGGCTGCTACAAGGTTTGCATTAAATACAGCTGTAAATCCGCCAATTAAACTGCCTTTGAATACCCACGCTACTACAAATGTTCCTAATAAAGTCGGCAGAACAACTCCTTTACGAAATACCATCGTAATTATAATAATCAGTGTAAATAATCCATATAACCCATGTGACAAAGTAAGTTCCACCACAAATGCCTCCTCTAACCCCGATCGCGCAAAGGGTTAGAATCAGCCTATTCATAAGAGAAGGTGCGGGTGTTTGACCCACTATTTATTTTGGAGTTCTAATGTGATCAGCTCAAATTTATCAACATCAGCGATTCCCCGGTTCGTAATCCGGATACTTGGTATAACAGGAAGGGCAATTAATGAGAATGTCATAAAGGGGGCATTCATTCTACAGCCCAGCTCTTTCCATGCTTGGTCCAGTGCCTTTACTTGTGTATTTACGATATTAAGCGGCTGATCAGACATCAGGCCGGCAATAGGGAGGGGGACTTCTGCTAGTACTTTTCCGTTATTAACGACTATCATTCCCCCGCCGAGTTCAGCAAGCCTGTTTGCTGCGACAGCCATGTCCGTTTTGTCGACACCCATGACGAGCAGATTATGGCTGTCGTGCGCTACTGTAGAAGCTACTGCGCCTCTTTGAATATGGAAACCTTTAACAAAAGCGTTAGAAATTTGGCCTGAACTATGGTGACGGTCTACACAAGACAGGTGTATAATATCTTTTTCTAAATCCGGCTGTATTACATTTTCTTTTACTTTTAGTACTGCTTTAGCTTTTGAAGTACGAGCGTTGTTTTCTAAAGCTTCGATAACATGAACTGTTGTCTCTGATGAAGAATTACTAATCGCATGAAAATCCTCTGACAGTAAGGTACGCTCTAAATGAACTGAATCCTTTGCCTGCTCAGGGTATGTGTAAACAGGAAAGCTGGCATGATATTTTCCATTATCGTAAACCACTTCTCCCCCTGTTATAACGGTAGTTGGTTTCATATCTTCTAAATTATCGACGAATAAAAGGTCTGCCCATTTGCCGGGGGCAATACTGCCTAAAGTATCTCCATAATTAAAATAATTTGCAGCGTTAATAGTAGCCATTTGAATAGCTGTGATGGGGTCGATTCCTTCTCTGACTGCTTTTCTTACAACATAGTTGAGGTGGCCAAGTTCAGTTAAAGTTTGAGGGTAAACATCATCGGTCACAAGCGATAAATTCTCAGACGGCATATGATCCTTTGTGACAATGGGAGCCAGCTGCTCCACGTCCTGCCAGGCCGACCCTTCTCTAATCATTACATGCATTCCTAGTCTTAATTTTTCTAATGCCTGTTGACGTGTGACGGTTTCATGACAGGAAGTAACACCTGAAGCAACATAAGCTTGCAGCATTCCGGGATCCTCTGCAGGGATATGACCGGTTACAGTTTTTGCTGCATGAATCGTTGACTCAATTTCCTGAGCCATTTTTTCGTCTCCATTCACGACTCCAGGAAAGTTCATAACCTCCCCTAAACCTGCTACGTTATCCCATTTTAAAGCTTTTTCAATATCATCAGGAATAAGCTCGGCACCTGCGTCCTCTAAGGTATCTGCAGCTGGAACACAAGAAGGAACTGTAGTGAATACACGCAGAGGTAAGTTTTGCCCTTCTTCGTGCATCCATCGAACACCTTCAAGTCCAAACACGTTGGCAATTTCATGAGGGTCCATAAAAATAGAGGTTGTCCCTTGTTTAAGCGCAGCTTTAGCAAATTCAGTTACACTGAGCATTGTACTTTCCACATGCATGTGACCATCAATTAATCCAGGAGTTACAAACTTTCCATTTGCGTTAATTACATTAGTGTCTTCACCTATAAGGTGCCGGCAGTTCCCAATATAGGCTACAGCCCCCGACGTAATCGCTATGTCCTTTTTTTTAGTCAATTCTTTTGAATGAACATTTACTATTGTTCCATTCGTAATTACTGTATCTGCTTTTCTTTTACCTAATGCTGTTTCTGCTAAAAGTTTTCGCTGTGTACTTGTTATTTTCATATGAAAGTCTCCTTTTTAATTGCATCGTATTATTATCTCTGCTGCATTGTCGATGCTTCTAAAAGAAAAACACCCGAACGAAAAGTTCAGGTGCTGCATATTTTTCATAGGATGTATGTCACCCATTATGAAAAAGTATGTAGTCCAGCAATTTTCGGTTGCTGGGTAGAAACACCCGAGCCTTATTCTCAAGCCTATACATAAGTGGAACGTGGTGTAATTGTTATTCGATAGTATAGAAGAAACAAGGTTAACCGTCAATTTATATTGACAAGAAGATGGGGGAGAGGTAGGATGGTTTTAATTGATAATGAGAATCTTTATCAATTAAAACCAGTGTAATACTAAGGAGATATGTAGAATGAAAAATCTATTATTGGGTTTATTTCTTACTTTGTCTATTGTAATGATAGGCTGCAGCGAGTCAGAAGTGACAAATACTGATGAGAGAACAGTAACGATTGAAGATGGCATGGGAGAACAAATAATTGAAGGAACCCCGGAAAACGTCGTTGTCCTGGAATGGTCGTATGTAGAGCACTTACTTCCTTTAGATGTTGAACCTTTAGGAGTAGCTGATGTTGAAGGGTATAACCACTGGGTTAATGTGGGGGATCCGCTGAGGGAATCAACAGAGGATATTGGTACCCGATCAGAACCGAGCCTTGAAGCGATTGCCAGCTTGGAACCTGACCTCATTATAGGCGCAAAATATCGTCATGAAGGAATAATTGAAGAACTGGAAGAGATTGCCCCGACAGTTATGTTTTCTCCGTATTCAGAAGAAGGTGCTGAGGACCAATACGAACATTTACTTAACGAATTTGATTCGATGGCTGCTATCTTTGATAAACAAGAAGAAGCGGATGAAATGAAAGAGAAATTAGATACTACATATAAAGAACAGGCCGAACGTCTTGAAAGTGCAGGTTTTGATAATATTGAGGCAGTGGTAACACAAGCATTCTCGTCGCAGAATACACCAACAATGAGGCACTTTACAGACAACTCAGTGGTGGCTGGTGTACTTGAGGAATTAGGAATTCAGAATGCTGTAAAGACTGAAGAACCTGAAATTTATGGTTTTATTGAAACAACTGTAGAGACACTGCAAAACTATCAAAATGTACATTTCTTTTACTTAGTACAGGAAGATGACAATATATTTGACGATCAGCTTGCAGATAATCCTGCTTGGACAAATCTGGAGTTTGTTGAAGAAAATCGAACTTATAAGCTCCCGGGAGATATGGGGACGTTTGCTGGACCATTATCCGCTGAACGTCTGGCAATAGAATTGACGGATTCCCTAATAGACAGTAAATAAAATTATCCAACCTGTCAGGACTTTAGGTTATGAGTTATCTTCTTAGGGAAAACCTTTTATAAAGGAGTGATTGAAGGTGGGCAGACTATTTCCGGTAATCTATGACCTTATGATACGGCCTTTTGAAAACCAAAAATTGGCCAGCGTAAGAAAGGATTTAATAAATGAAGCAAAGGGACATGTTTTAGAGATTGGAGCAGGTACGGGATTGAACTTTCCCTACTACCGTAATAATTCTATAGTAGAGGCTGTTGAACCGAACGCTTCTATGGTGAATTTTGCTTTTAAAAAAGGGAGGGAAGCGGAACCTCAAATCAGATTTCATGAAGCAAAAGCAGAATCACTTCCATTTCCTGATGACTATTTTGACTCTGTAGCAGCCACTTTAGTATTTTGTACAATACCCGGCCCCAAAGCGGCTATTAAGGAAATCGAAAGAACAGCCAAACCTGGAAGCAAAGTACTTTTGTTTGAACATGTCAAAATGGAGGAGAAATGTAAAGCGGCAGTGCAGGAGAAAGTTACTCCCTTATGGAAGAGGATTTGCGATGGCTGTCATTTAGATCGAGACACCGTTCAATTAATAAAAGAATCCAGAATCGTTATTGATCAACTTGAATCCTATTACGGCGGACTGTTTGTGAAAATTGTAGGGCATCTTCCGTACGAGGAAAAAGCATAATAATGCAAATGTTCTCTTGCCTCTGAAAGTCAATTTATGAGAATAATTAGGATGAAAGTTCATTTTTATGAGATTTATCAAGAGATAATTTTCAAACTTCCGCATTAGAGACTTATCTTTCTACAGAGTATAGTAGGAGCAATATAAAGTAGGAGGATGAAGATATGAGCTATTTTGACCACGTAAGAAAAAAAGAATTGGAAGAAGTAATAGAAATTAAAGGAACCTGCTGGAAGTGTAAGGAACTAGTTGAAGAAAAAGATCTAGTAACGGTGACAGATGGGAAAACAAAATGGGTAGAACTATGCAGAGACTGTTTCGATTTCTATAAGGACTTCAAAAAATTCTCAAAGTTTGGAAAATCTGTATAATTATTACTAAGATAGACAATCAGCTCCTTTTCACCTAAAATGATTGTAGATTACGTAATGGAGGCGCGGATATGACAACGATTAATGATATTGCAAAAATGGCCAACGTTTCTCGCACAACGGTTTCCCGAGTATTGAATAATAATGGATATGTAAGTGAGGATGTGCGTAAACGCATTATGCAGATCGTTGAAGAAACAGGGTATATCCCCAGTCTATCCGCAAAGTCGCTCCGTACAAAGAAGTCGGGAGTTATCGGTGTTATCATCCCCCGCATTGATACAGAAACAGCAAGCCGCGTGGTGAGCGGAATTAATGAAGTAGTAGCGAAAGGTAATTTTCAGATTCTACTAACTGATACAGAGCTTGATAAACAAAAGGAGATTGAGTACATCCGCCTGCTTCAAAGCCGCCATGTGGATGGGATTATTTTACTTGCGACGAATGTGAATGATCAGCTTATTGCAACGATTAAAGATGTAGAACTGCCCTTTATATCACTGGGACAGGATCTGCCTGGAGTAACCTCTATATTATATGATGACTATCACGCGTCAGTCGATGTAACAAATATGCTTCTAAGTAAAGGGTACGAGAAGGTCGCTTTTATTGGAGTCAGTGAAGAGGACCCTTCAGTTGGCCGGCTAAGAAAAAAGGGGTACGTGGACGCTATGGCAAGCCGAGGTTACAATTTTGATGAATCCTGGATTGAAACAGGAGATTTTAGTATAGAGTCCGGTTATGAAGCTATGAAAAAAATTATTAAGAATTCCAGAGGAGAGCTGCCATCAGCAGTATTTGTGGTAACAGACCGTATGGCTATTGGCGCAATGGAATACTTAAGGGAACAGGGATATCGTATTCCTGAAGATATGGCTGTAGTTGGGATAGGAGCCTCGACCATGTCCCGATATGTAACTCCTTCTTTAACAACTGTAGATTATTTTAATAAAGAAGCGGGACATAGAGCCGCTGAACTGCTGATTCAGCAAATTAAGCAAAAAAAGGAAGCGGAAAAATTCGTGCAAACCTATAGACTTATAAAAAGAGATAGTGTATAGTAATAATCAGTAAATGACATGTAATCGATTACACAATAAACGCTCTTTTTTTTAAATCGATTTACAAGCGCTTACATTTTTTATGTGCAGTATGTAATCGATTCCTTATTTAAGTAAAAAGGATAGAAATTATTCAATACACTATTATTTTATTGTGTGTGTAATCGATTCCATATTAATAAAGGAGGAAAATTCATGGCGAGTAATAACGAAATTGCTAAGCAGGTCATTGAAGCAGTCGGCGGAGAAAGTAATATCCAATCGATTGCTCACTGTGCCACTAGATTAAGAGTGATGGTCCATGACCGGGAAAAAGTTGATGTGGACACTTTAGAAGAAATTGAAAAAGTAAAAGGTGCTTTTTATAACTCTGGGCAGTATCAAATAATTTTTGGTACTGGGACAGTCAACCAAATTTATCAGGCTGTTATGGAAGAGGGAGTCGAAGGTTCTTCAAAATCCGAGATGAAAGAGGAAGCGGCTAAACAGGGTACGGCTTTTCAAAGAGCAATCCGTACATTTGGCGATGTCTTTGTTCCAATTATCCCCGTCCTGGTAGCAACCGGACTGTTTATGGGTCTGCGCGGTTTACTCCTTCAGGAAACCTTTTTGGAATTCTTCGGGTTGACTCCGGATACAGTTCCTGAGAACGTGGTTCTCTTTACGCAGGTGCTCACTGATACAGCCTTCGTGTTTCTGCCTGCGCTGGTTGCCTGGTCCACGTTTAAAGTATTTGGCGGCACGCCTGTAATTGGTCTGGTGCTTGGTTTAATGCTCGTTTCACCTTCACTTCCCGATGCCTGGGCTGTTGCAGAAGGAAATGAAGATCCAATTTACTTCTTAGATTTCATTCCAATTGTGGGTTACCAGGGATCTGTTCTGCCTGCATTCTTTGCTGGATTGATTGGAGCGAAATTAGAGAAATGGTGTAGAAAACGCATTCCGGAAGCCTTGGATTTAATTCTTACTCCATTTATCGTATTGCTGGTAATGATTGCGTTGTCCTTGTTTATTATCGGACCTATTTTACACATTGCTGAAGATGGAATTTTCCAAACTATGCTGTTCCTTTTGGAGCTTCCGTTTGGACTGAGCGGTTTAATTATTGGGTTGTTCCACCAGATTATTGTAATCACTGGCGTCCACCACATCTTCAACTTCTTAGAGATTCAATTGTTTGAAAATCTAGGGTATAACCCTTTCAACCCGGTGATTACCGGAGCTATCGCAGCTCAGGGCGGAGCAGCGCTTGCTGTTGGTGTTAAGACCAGCTCAGCCAAGCTTAAAGCGATTGCTTACCCATCATCGCTGTCCGCTTTCTTAGGGATTACAGAGCCTGCGATTTTCGGTGTGAACTTACGCTATATGAAGCCTTTTGTTATGGGGTTGATCGGCGGAGGAGTGTCCGGCTTCCTCGCTTCGATCTTTAACTTACAGGCTACAGGACTTGCGATTACAGTTATTCCAGGATCTCTGCTTTATTTAAATGAACAGATCTTTGGTTACATTATTGTAAACCTTGTCGCAATCGGAACAGCTTTCGTGCTTACGTATTTGTTTGGGTTCAGTGATAAAATGCTTGATAGAAAATAGAATCATAATGCAAAAGGGACCTGGGATGACTGGGTCTCCTTTTGTTCAGTTAAGGAGATATGATTTGTATGAGTTATGATTGTGAATTACGTCAGCGGGCTGAACAAGCGGTTGATATGTATTTTGAAAATGTGAAACAGGATCCTTACTTTCCTGGTTATCACCTCGCCCCCCCTTCGGGCCTTCTAAATGATCCAAATGGTTGGATTCAGTGGAAAGGAAGGTACCACCTTTTCTTTCAATGGATGCCGTTTCATACGGGACATGGAGCTAAATTTTGGGGGCATTTTTCTTCCAGGGATCTTGTGAACTGGCGTTACGAACCTATAGCGCTTACACCAGCTGATTGGTTTGATAAAAGCGGCTGCTATTCAGGCAGCGCCGTAAATGCAGACGGGATGCTGAAAGTTTTTTATACAGGAAATGTAAAGGACGAGCAAGGAAACCGTGAAACTTATCAATGCTTAGCTGAGTCAGCGGATGGGTTTCATTTTGAAAAAAAAGGTGTAAAAGTAAGACTGCCTGAAGGCTACACCCCTCATTTTCGTGATCCGAAAGTATGGAAACATGAGGATCAATGGTATATGGTAATTGGTGCTCAAAAACTTGATAAAAAAGGGTGTGCCGTTTTATTGAAGTCTGCAGGTCTGGAAGATTGGACTTGCATAGGTGTACTCTCACATGCAAACGCAGAGCCACTCGAAAATTTAGGGTATATGTGGGAGTGTCCGGATCTTTTTTCACTGAATGAACGGGATGTACTCCTTTTCTCTCCCCAGGGGCTTGAAGCAGACGGGATCGATTATAATAATCACTATCAATCCGGCTATGTTATCGGCACGGTTGATTATGAAACAGCCGCCTATAAACATGGGAAGTTCTTAGAGCTGGACCGAGGTTTCGAATTCTATGCTCCCCAAACCACTCTAGACGACAATGGGAGGAGGATCCTAATCGGCTGGATGGGTGTGCCTGACCAAAATGAAGCTGAGCAGCCGACTGTTCCCAATGGATGGGTCCATCAAATGACGCTGCCGCGGAAATTAGAGTTAAGAAATGATAAAATCCTCCAGCATCCTTTAGATGAAATGAAGCTGTTAAGAATAGGCGAGGCTATAGACAGGCAGTTCGATAGAAAGTATCAAACATCAATCTCAAAAACTTCAGAAATAGATATTAACGGCGATATAGAAAGTTTAAATATCTTCGGTTATGCTGATTTGTATTTTAATCAAGCAGAAGGTGTGTTGACGCTTGAGAGACCAAGCTATGTAAATGGAATAAAAGAAACACGGAGCTGTTGTCTTCCATCGGGATTAAATCGACTTCATATATTTGTAGATCACTCATCGCTGGAGATTTTTGTAAATGATGGGGAAGAAGTATTCACTTCGAGAATGTTTGCTCCTAATGGGAACGATTCCTTAACAATAAATACAAATAAGTCTTCCCATGTTCAAATTTGGGACTTAAAAAATGATACAATACACATTAGATAATGAAATGGGATGGTGAGTGAGAGGATGATAATTGGTGCGATTGAAGCCGGTGGTACTAAATTTGTATGTGCTGTAGGGGATGAGCAGGGTAATATTTTTGAGAAACTAGTTATTCCAACTGAATCGCCTGAGATTACAATGCCAAAGGTGTACGATTTTTTTCAAGAAAAAAATATTGAGCGCATGGGCGTGGGAAGTTTCGGCCCTATTGATATTAATGAAAAAGGCGGAACGTATGGCCAGATTCAAAGGACACCTAAGATTGACTGGATCGACTTTCCTTTAGCAGGCGATATTGAGAAGAATCTTCAAGTGCCTGTGGTTGTGGATACAGACGTAAATGTAGCAGCTTTGTCTGAGTCGCGCTGGGGAAATGCAGTCGATGTTGATACTTGTCTGTATATTACAGTAGGTACAGGTATCGGTGCAGGAGCGATTGTGAATGGCGGTACACTGACCGGTCTATCCCACCCGGAAATGGGTCATATTGCTGTAAGGCGGCATAAGAAGGATACATTTGCTGGAGCCTGTCCATACCATAAGGATTGTTTAGAAGGGATGGCAGCAGGTCCGGCTATTGAGGAACGGTGGGGGAAAGCCGGGATAGAACTGGCTGAAGACCCACTCGTGTGGGAAGTAGAAGCTTATTACTTAGCCCAGGCACTTGTGAACTACATTTATATCCTTTCGCCTGAGCGTATTATTATGGGGGGAGGCGTCATGCAGCAAGAGCAGCTTTTTGATATGATTCGAGAAAATGTACTAGAAATGCTTAATGGGTATGTGAGCTCACCGAGACTTACGGAAGAGAACATTAATGAATATATTGTACCGCCGGGTTTGACAAATGAAGCGGGTGTGAAAGGTGCTTTAGGACTTGCGATACGATGATAACAATTAAAAAAATCAGGCTGTCGAGAAAGTCTCGACAGCCTGATTTTTTTGATTTCTTTTATTTTTCACCGCGTTTATTTGTTATCCTATTGATAAGAATCTGTTTAGGCCGTGGTCTTTTGTTTCAGTCCAGAAAAGAACGACAAAATGAAATGGAAATCGTAACGATTGAAGAGCTTGTTCCGGAAAATCACTTACTCCGTAAGATTGACCAATACATAGATTTCTCCTTTATCCTCGAAAAAGTTCGAGAGCAGGCGTTACTGACGGCTGCCTGCCAGAACATGAAAAAGATTGCCCTTCACCTAACCAAGGTGAGTTAGGTGAAGGAGAGTCTTTTTTGGTGAAGGGCGGTCAAATACCAGGAGACTCCTGCGGAAAAACGGGCGATCCGAGACCCCGCAGTGGGGTTTTCACGAGGAGGCTCGGGCGTTCGTCCGCGGAAAGCGAGTGGTATTTGTCCGCACGGGCGCACAAAAAAAGCTTGTAGTAAAACACAGTGTTTCTCTACAAGCTGAAACAGAAACGCACAGCAGGAATGCTGTGCGTTTCTGATTATTTATTTGATTTTGAAGTAATCATTTGAGCGCGGCCGCTGATTGTAAAGCTTTCAGTTGTTGCTGGAATGATAAAATGATCTCCTTTTTTAAATGAATATTCTTTATCATTAGTATGAAGGACTCCATCTCCATTAAGTACACTAACGAGTGTATATTTTTCCGGGTGCAGTTCATTGCTCGTACCATCTAAGTCCCAGTGGTGAACGGTAAAATATTCTTCTTCCACCAGCTTCTCAAATCGTAACCCCGCTTCTAAAAATGAATCTCTTGTCAATTCAGGATCCAGATGGGGGACCGCTGTAACATCCATGGAGCGGTCCAGGTGAAGTTCCCGCTTATTTCCATCAATTCCAACACGGTCGTAGTCGTATACACGATAGGTAATATCCGAGCTTTGCTGGGTTTCTAGAATTTGAATCCCTTCCCCAATTGCGTGAATTGTTCCGCTTGGTACATAAAAGAAGTCTCCAGGCTTAACTTTGATGCGGCGCAGTAACTGGTCCCAATTTTCACTTTTTACCATTGCTGCAAACTCGTCCTTACTTTTAGCATGGTGTCCGAAGATAATTTCAGATCCTTCTTCACAATCTATAACATACCAGCATTCCGTTTTGCCGTAGTTTTCTCCTTCGACTTCACGGGCGTAGGAATCATCAGGATGAACCTGGACAGAAAGGTCTTTTTTTGAATCAAGGATCTTAACTAGTAAAGGGAATTCTTCTCCCTTTTCATTTCCAAACAACTCACGGTGCTTCCTCCACGCATAATCCAGTGTTTTGCCTTTTAGCGGACCATTCATAATTACATTAGGACCATTTGCATGACCAGAGACCCCCCAGCATTCACCTGTTTCATCTGAAGGAATGTTATAGTTAAAAATGTCTTTGAGCTTTGTGCCGCCCCAAATACGTTCTTTAAATTCAGGCTTAAGAAAAATTGGTTCCTGATACATAATTGCTCCACACCTTTTTCGTCTGTATGTTAACTCTAACGGTCATTGTACCACATGTTTTAAGAAAGGGTCTCATCGTTTTAACCAAACAAATTCATATGCCCCTAATGTGACAGAGCCATCCTTACCCACAGGTCCGTGTAAGGTGTAACCATGAAAAGGCAGCTCGAATGAAAGATCATTTCTGGAAGTATTTACAGCAAAGAACACTTCATCCCCTGTGTTCTCATTTACCCTTTTTAACGCGAAAACACTTGGGGCAATATCGACTATTTCTTGGTCAGCATAAGGTGAAAAAGCAGGTTCCTGCTGTCTAATCTTGAGCATTTCTTTAAGACCATTGAAAATAGATGATCGCCGCTCATTCTCATAAAGCTCCTGCTTAATTTCGTTAAATTCCAGTTTCTCACGGTTAATCCGTCTTGCCATCCCTGAATTTTCAAAACCGCTTCTATCATTTTTTGAACCCAGTAAAGAATGGTAATATAAAGCGGGTACCCCAATAACAGAAAGTAGAATCGAGTGAGCTGCCAGCATTTTCTTTGTTTCATCTTCCCGGGTGATATCTTCTCCCTTATTAACTAAAGCCTCAGAGTAATTGATGTTAAGCTCGTATACGGACTGAGTACCATCTGGATTACTTTTATAAGACACCTCTCCGCCATTTCGTTTAGTTTGGTCGACGAGAAGCTGCCGGTCTTCCTCTGACAAAATCCCTTCCGTTGGCCGCATGCCAATCCCATCATGGCTTGCTAAAAAGTTAAAGTAGGTAGCTGAATCTGAAACTTTTTTAATTGATTTCGCCCAGTCGGTCAGTTTTTCAGCATTATGGGTGACCATACTGTACAAAACGAGAGGCGGCAGGCTGAACTGATAGACCATATTGGCTTCATCTGTTTGGTTACCGAAATAACTGATGTTTTCCTTGTGAGGCACATTGGTTTCCGTGATGATTTGTGTATTTGGCTTAAACGAATTCAGAATGGTGTGCCACAGTTTAATGATTTCATGGGCTTCCTCAAGGTGTATCGAAGTTGTGCCGGACTTTTTCCAAATGAATCCTATGGCGTCCAGCCGAATACTTGAAGCTCCTTGATACGCATATTCGAGTAAAATATCCGTCATTTCAACGAGTACAGGCACATGTTTGAAGTTTACATCGACTTGATCTTCACTAAAGGTCGTCCAGGCCGTTTTTCCTCCTTCATATTCATGGAATAAAGGCGAGGTTCGTGGGCGGACGACTTGACTTGCATCAAATCGTTCATCCTTTGGAATAAAGTAATGTGAATAGTCAGGTTCATTGTTTAAATAGTTTTCGAACCATTTGCTTGATTTCGACATGTGGTTGGCAACAAAGTCGAACATCATTCGAAAATCTTTTGAAAATGAACGAATGTCTGCCCATGACCCAAGCTCAGGGTTGACGGCCCGATAATCCGTGACTGAGAAGCCATCATCAGATGTGTAAGGGAACATGGGAAGCAGGTGAACATCAGTAATGACTTCACCAGCCTCTTCTTTTAAAAATTGATGCAGTACAGGGAGTGACGGCTCTCCTCTGCGATAAATACTGTCTCCGTAGGCAATGAGATATACATTTTTTTCTGTAGGAGCTTCTGCTGCCTTCCAGTCCGCATTATTCCATTTAGAGAGGATGGTTTCAAACTGTTGAAGATCCTGTTTTGATACCTCTCCGTATATTTTAGCTAAATGCCTGTTTATATGATTAATTAACTTCATTTTTATTCCCTCCAGCACACAGACGGATCGTTTGGAAGCTTTTGGCCTCGACAACTAACTCTCCTTCAGCTTCTTCTTTTAAGTTCACGGCCACAAGGTGGTCACTTGAACTTAAATCTAATGCACGCTTTACTTCGGTCGGATTATATACCCTTATAATTAAATCATCGTTGTCATGAGCTTTTTTTACAGTACTTACAAACAGGCCATCCTCGTAAAGTCCGGTGATGGATAGTTTGGCTGGCAGTTTGTTAATAGGGTACGGAATTTCAAAGCGGTCTAAACGTTCCTCGAACGTATTTAACTGCTGGTGCTGATACGTCACATACCGTTCTTTGTAGCGATCAGCGCTTTCAAATAATTCCTCCGCACGGAGCTCACTGCCTGAGAGCTGCAGTGCATATTCAAACGTCATTTCCCCCTGCATTTGAGCATCAGGAGTTGTTACTACTTTATTGTTAATGCCTGAAGCGCGTCCTGGGCGCCACATGAGGTCATCCCTGCCAAGCAGACCTACACTGCGGAATAGAGTTAATGCAATAGAGGATTTAACAATTTCATATTCCTTAATTCCCTTGGTGAAAGCTGCCAGGGAACCACGCTCACTCAGCAGGCCGGCAAACTGCTCCACTTTGTAAATCGGAACGGGTGCTTCTTTATATCCAAGTTCTCTCCAATTTACCATACGCTCGCTTACGACAGGACGTTGAATTAAACTGTACCCTTGATCTCCATACGACCATATTGGATTTGTGACAGGTGTTTTTACAAGTACTCTAAAACGATGATCTCTTACCGTGTTATTGAGAGTATGCTTCACCCGGATAAATTCCTCATCCTCACGCAGCTCAATTACTGTAGTAATAGATAAAGGTTGATCAGCCTGCCCCTGCTTACGGGCAGATAAGTCTATTGGCAGCAGGATGGTATGTCTCACGGTCAACCTGTGCACAGAATGAGAATGATCTACGGATAGAAGCTCTCCTTCTTTTGAGAAAACAGGCTGATCACCAGGAAGAGGAGAGTAATCATAGGAATCTCCAGCATCCGCTGTATCTTCAAATTGGATAAAGTCTTCAATTGTAGTGTTTGACGCTCGTTCGGTTAAAGAAAGCGAGCCGTTTGACCACTCTACGACATAATGACGATTGCCTATAGAATGATCCGGTCTTGAGCTTAGAATGTCGTTATTCCCCTGGCCTGTGACAAGCTTCCAAGTTGTATATCCCAGAGCAGGCACTTCTGAATGAGGAATATATACTTCCGAACGATAGTATCCAGGGATTTCAACCTCCTGATCTCCTTCAGCAGTTACTACAATTTTCTTGCCTCCACTCAAATAGTCTTGTTTCATAATTGAACACTTCAGAGCTTCCCCGTCTATGGAATGGATTCCAATGCCAGGTGAATTTGTGAAAAATACAGCTTTAATTCCGCCATTATATGGCTTGGGAGACGTGTTGAAAATTAAGGCAATATCAGGATCATTTACTTCATTTCGAACCGCCTCAGTAATTTGTTTTTTCAGAAGGTTCATAAGACCATCTGTCTGTCTTTTCACTTTAACAAGCCGCTGAACAATATCTTGATTGGTGTCATCAGAATTACAGCCGCCGATACTATCGTGAGCATGCACATCAAATAATTCCTTCCACATGAGATCCAGCCATTCCTGAGGATAACGCAGTCCCACACGTAATCCAATTGAAGCAAGCGGTTCTAGTTGATGAATAATTTTATGCTCTGCTTCGTCATTGAGTTTTTTAATATCATACCGCTGAGAGCCTATCGTGTTGTGAATTCTGGAACCTTCCGTACCAATCAGTTCTCCTTCAATTGTGTTAGAAAAAGAAGCGGCTTCCCACGTCTCGTTCATAAATGTTTCATAATCGGAAAGAATGTATTCGTAGCGGTCATCTTTTTCATTTAATTGCTTAATCGTTTGTGGAAAATGCTCACGGACGAGCACTTGATCACCACCAGCTGGAAGAAGCAGATTGTCCGAGTCTTGATTAACTTTTTCTAGTTTCTTAAGCATAGGCTGCAGTCGTCCATAGTGAAACTCATTCTCAGCATTCAGAAATTTTCCCGGCCCATAGCCGAGGGGGATGACGTTGGCTCTCACTTGACTGCCGTCAGGGGAGGACCATAGGAAATTTGTATTCCCGTCAAGCTCGTCCTTATAAATACCTCGTTGAAGAATAGCGTTTGTAATGCCGAACCCCTTAAAAATAGAAGGAAGGTACTGGTTCTGACCGAAAATGTCCGGGAGGTACCCTATGTTCATCGAGTGCCCCATCTCTTTGGCACCTTTTACACCGTACAATAAATTTCTTATGAGAGATTCTTTGTCTACAAGCAGGGAATCTGCCTGAGTATACCATGGCCCGACAAATAACCGCTTTGATTTAATCAGCTGACGAAGTCGTTCGACATTCATTGGCCGAACTTTTAAATATTCATCGACAACCGAAACTTGCGCGTCAAAAATATAGCCGTGATATTCTGAATTCTCTTCTAAAATGCGAATGAGATGATCAAGATTTTCGGCGAGTAATAAGTTTGAATCCTCTATTGTAAAATACCACTCCCTATCCCAGTGGGAATGAGGAACGACATATACACGTTTCTTTGACATGTAAGAAGCCTCCTTTAGCATGGAAGCCTGTCCACCTGCAGGGACAGGCTGATTTTGTGTTATTGAATCGTCATGCGTCCTTTCTTAATTAAAGCGTGGCGGATGAAAATATTAGAAAGGGCAATAAATAGAGAGCCCACGGCTAAGCCAATCAAGTAAGCCCAAATATTTTCAACCAGCGGCCATCCCCAGAAGGCTGGAAGAGGATACCATTGTATAGCTCCGAGTACAACAGCCGTAACAGAGCCTATAATCGCTCCAATAATGTTAATCGGGATCGTAATTAAAGGATTTCTGAGCATGAACGGAATCGCACCTTCACTAATAGCGATAAAGCCAAGTAAAATAGACGTGTTTCCTGCCACTCTAAGGTTCGCATCGAATACACGGCGTCCTACGACAAACCGGTCTAAAACCGTAGCCAGTCCAAGCCCGATCGGCGGGATCACAATGGCGAGTACTCGAGAAGTTAACGGGAAGATTTCATCAGCTGCAAGTCCAATCGCAATAGCTCCAGCTGCTTTGTTGACAGGGCCGCCTAAGTCAAAAGCGGTAGCAGACGCGATAATCGTCGATAGGACCACTTCACCAGACCCCTGCGCAGATTCGATGGTCACGCGTAAAAGCTCGTTCAAGCCGCCAAATACAGGGTCAACAATATAGAAGTTCAACAAGAAAATAGAGAGAACGCTAATAGCGGGAATAATTAGCATTGGCTTCATAGCTTGAAAGTTTTTATTCAATTTAATTTTTTCATTTAAAAATCTTGCAAGATACCCTGCCGTTAAACCAAGAATTAAAGCTCCTAAAAATCCTGAAGGAATCCCATCTTCAATCCCCCAATATTGATGGTGTACACCTGCGGCAAATAGTCCGCCGATAAAACCTGCAACAATCCCTACGCGGTCAGCCAGCGAATAAGCGGTAAAAGCAGCAAAAATAGGGTACATGAATTGGAATATTAAAAATCCGAATTTATCTAAGTGGTGCAAAATCACTAATAGTTCATTATCAGATGTAGCATAGCTCGTATCGTTAATTTCATTTACCAGGCCGAACGGAATCGCTCCAAGCTTAGCAATTCCCATCATGAGACCGGCTGCTACAATGACAGGAATCATATATGATATACCTGTAAGAATGGCCTGTCCCATTTCTGCGAGGATCCCTTGCTTTTTGTTCGGCGAGGAAGAGGTATTGGTTTCTTCACCGTTTCCTTCTACAATGCCGTCAGGGTTGTTTAAAACTTGTTCAATTAATTCTTCTCCACGCTCAAGCGGGGCTGCAACCCGGGTCTGAACGTATGGAAGTCCTTTAAAGCGATCCTTTCCTTTAGGTGAAATGTCTGTAGCAAAAACAACGGCATCGGCTTCTTTAATACGCTCAGCCGTATGTTCATCCTCAAGTCCGTTCGCTCCTTGTTTTTCTGAAAATACACGCACACCTTTTTGCTTACCGGCCTGCT
This sequence comes from Halobacillus sp. A5, assembly GCF_024189315.1. GTDB lineage: Bacteria > Bacillota > Bacilli > Bacillales > Halobacillaceae > Halobacillus_A. The sequence goes on from NZ_JAIZEO010000003.1 coordinate 395,073, forward strand.
CCATAGCTTCAGCCGCCATGTACGTGTGAGCGATTCCGGCAGCACAAGCCGTAACTACGAGAACAGTTTGATTGGTTTCTTGTACCGGTGTGTCGTCTGCGTCATCTTTCTGGTCAAGAGCCGTAAGAAATTCGTCTGAATTCTCAGCTGCCATCAACCGTTGGTAATAAGGCTTGTCCATTAATCGTGTGCTTAGTTCAGCTAATAAGTTTAAGTGTGTGGACCCAGCTTCTCCTTCAGGGATAGCTAGTAAGAAAACGAGCTCAACTTTGTTATCGGGATCAATGCTCTCCCAGTCATCAATTGAATTAGACAGCCTGGCTACAGCGAAACCAGCTTTTTTGACGGCTGCTGACTTTCCGTGAGGGATTGCAAGCCCTGCTTCAAAGCCGGTAGCTGATAATTTTTCTCTTGCTAAGACTTCATTATAAAAGTCGTCTATTGAATTTAAATAGCCTTCCTTATACAGCTGTTCAGTTAATTTCCAGATGACATTTTCTTTTCTTGTTTCCTGTAAATCAAACCGTACAAGTGACGGTTGTGTCATATGAGCTAAATTCATTCTTGTCACCCTTTCTATTCTTTGTAAGTGTTTTCATTGGCTTAATTCATTTGTATCATAGGTTGCACAGTTGTAGTTATACAGGAAATGTACAATTGTACATTTAACATGCTATACTCGGAAGAGATTTCAGAAAAGAGGCTGTATTATGGGCATTTTACTAGATACCTTTTCCACAAAAATACCAACGCTGACACACTCTGAGAAGCATGTGCTCTATTACATGGAGCATCACTGGGAAGAGTCAAAAGCGATGCCGCTTACTAAAATGGCTGAAGAAAACAATGTGAGTACTACAACAGTGGTGCGCTTATGTCATAAACTTGGAATGGAAGGTTATTCTGAACTTAAGTATTTCATGAAAAATTATAAGGCAGACCTTATGCCGCGTGATCTTGATCCGATTGAGAGGTATAAGAAAGATGTACAGGATAGTTTGTCACAACTTCACCCGAATGATTTAAAAAATATTGCACGGTTGATTGACAAGTCAAATCGTATTGTCATTTTATCTGTAGGTCTTACTAAAATGATCGGGGAGTATTTGAGTAAACGATTAATGCAGATGAACCTTTCTACCACTTACATTTATGAATCACATATGATCGATCTGATCAGTAACTGGATTGGTAAAGATGACCTCGTTATTTTTATTTCCTCAAGCGGGGAAACGGAGACACTGCTTAAAGCAGCTGATAAGCTTGATCATTTAAATATCGAAACCGTAGCGATGACGAACGATCCTGACAGCAGCTTATTTACCACATGCCGGCAGTCTGTAAGTGCTCCAGTAGAAAAAGTCTCCTACGAAGGCTATGACGTATCGAATCGATCGTCGCTCGTCATGCTGGCCGACTTAACTTTCGAGTATTACTTGAAATATGTAAGCGAGAAAGATTAAACATACCCATAAATAAGTTGTTTTCGCCCGTAAACCCAGTTAATTACCCATAAAAATGATTTTTAACCCATAACTCCCTGTAATCGCCCATATATCTACGAAACCGCCCATAAACAATGCGAAAGCCCCCGCCAACAACTGGCGGGGGCTAAGCTTTTATTTTATATGCTTTCGTTGAAATTCTGCGATCGATCCATACTCTTCCTCTAATAAACGAGACAATCTAATATAGATTGGTAGAAGCTCACGGTAAACACCGGCAGTTTCAGGAACAGGTTCATGCGTGTGCGTGTGTCCAATCATTTCAGAGACAATGCTGAAATCTTCAATCTCGCCGGTTGCATACATTCCGAGTACGATGGCTCCCAGGCAGGAACTTTCATAGCTTTCAGGAACCACCACAGGCTTATCGAAAATATCAGTCATCATCTGCCGCCATACTTCAGAGCGCGCAAATCCACCGGTTGCCTGAATACGCTGCGGTTCTCCAGTTAATTCTTCGAGCGCCAGCAGAACTGTGTACAAGTTATAAATAATTCCTTCCAGTACCGCCCGTACCATGTGCTGCTTTTCGTGGTGAATACTTAGACCAAAAAACGAACCGCGGGCACTCGAATTCCACAATGGAGCCCTTTCACCTGTAAGGAACGGGTGGAAGACCAAACCATCAGAGCCAGCAGGTACATTGGTCGCTATTTTTGTTAAAACGTCATAGGGATCGATACCAAGCCGTTTGGCGGTTTCCACTTCTGCAGCAGCAAATTCGTCTCTCAGCCAGCGCAGTACCATACCGCCATTGTTAACAGGTCCGCCGATCACCCAGTGGTCCTCAGTTAATGCGTAACAGAAAATGCGGCCTTTAGGATCGGTTTTTGGTTCATTGGTTACGCTCCGTATCGCCCCGCTTGTCCCAATTGTTACAGCAATGACACCCGGCTCAATAGCGTTTACTCCAAGATTTGACAGGACACCGTCACTTGCACCTACGATAAATGGAGTTTGTTCTGTAACACCTAAATAAGCCTGGTATTCTTCTTTAATACCTTTAACGATGTGAGTAGTAGGAACAATGTTCGAGAGTTGGTCGGAAGAAATACCTGCTATTTGAAGAGCCTCCTCGTCCCAGTTCAAATCCTTTAAATTAAAGAGTCCTGTTGCAGATGCAATCGAGTGATCAACAACGTATTCACCAAATAGCTTATGAAAAACATACTCTTTGATGGAGATGAATTTTTTAGCCTTTACAAAAATTTCAGGCTTCTCCTCTTTCAGCCACACTAGCTTAGCTAGTGGAGACATGGCATGAATAGGCGTACCAGTACGTAGATAAATTTCATGCCCATTTAGTTCTTCCTTAATTTTCCTGGCGTATTCAGCGCTCCGGGTATCCGCCCATGTAATACTGTTTGTCAGCAGTTCATCATTTTCATCTACTGCAATCAAGCTGTGCATTGCAGAGCTGAAGGAAACAAAAGAGAGTTCATCGGTCTGCAGGTTTGCTTTCCGGACGGTTTCCCGGATCGTACCGAGAACAGCCTCTAAAATTTCAGATGGGCTTTGTTCGGCCACTAGCTGGTTAGGGGTATGTAAAGGATAGTTAATGGTATGCTGATTAATTACTTCCCCCTGTTTATTAAAAAGTACCGACTTCGTACTGGTCGTCCCGATGTCTACACCTAGATAGTAAGATTGTGAAGTCATTCCTCTTCCTCCTGTCCAAATACGATTTGTACATGAAAAAGGGACAGACACAAGGCTATCCCTTTTTTCATGGTTAACTATTAGTTTACGATATAAACAAGCTTATGACGAATACGACGAGAAATCCTACGAAACCAATTATTGTTTCCATTACTGTCCATGATTTTAACGTGTCTTTTACATCCAGCCCGAAGTAACGGTTTACAAGCCAGAACCCAGAGTCGTTAACATGAGAGAATACTGTGGCACCTGCAGCGATTGAGATAACGACGAGCCCAAGAACCGGACCTTCTAACCCAAGCGTCTCAATCAGCGGTGAAACAAGTCCTGCTGCTGTAACCATAGCAACCGTAGCTGAACCTTGAGCTAACCGGACAGCTGTTGAAATGACAAAAGCTAAAAGTACAGGAGGAAGGGCGGATTGAAGCATCATTTCTCCAAGTACATCACCGACTCCTGAATCTACTAATACCTGTTTGAACACACCGCCGGCTCCTGTTACCAGTATGATGATACCTGCAGGTTCCAGCGCTTTAGTGGCAATCTCCTGAACTTCATCTCTCGTATAACCGCGTTTTGTACCTAATAATGTAAAAGTTAAAAGTGTTGCGATTGTTAATGCTACAAACGGGTGACCAAGGAACGTGGCAATACTGCGGAATAAGTTCCCATCATCCAGCAATAATTCAGAAACTGTATTAACGAGAATAAGTACAAGTGGAATCACGATTAATGTTGCAATCAACCCGAAACCAGGGAGATCTTTTTCATATTCCTTCTGTTTTTCATCTTCACTGATTTCCATGTATTCGGGTACATTGACATGAATCTTAGAGGCAATATATCTTCCGAAAACGGGTCCTGCCAAAATCATAGAAGGGATACCGGCAAGTACACCGAACAGAATAACCCATCCCAGGTCTGCTCCTACTAAATCAGCAACGGCTATAGGGCCGGGGGTAGGAGGGATGAAGCTATGAGTAACCGCAAGACCCGCTAGAAGCGGGATACCATAGTACAATACGGATTTACCGGCTTTTTTAGCTAGTCCATACACAATCGGCACTAAAATAATAAAACCAACGTCGAAGAATACAGGGATGGCAACGAGGAAACCAGTGATACCAAGTGCCCACTGTGCTTTGTCCTCACCAAATTTAGCGATCAGCGTCTGAGCCAGTCGTTCAGCTCCGCCTGAAACCTCAAGCAGCTTACCAAACATAGCTCCTAACCCGACTACAACAGCGACGAAGCCGAGCGTGCTTCCCATTCCTTCTTCCATTGATTCAATTACATTTCCGAGAGGCATACCAGCCACAATCCCGACGATCAAACTAACGAGTAGCAGCGCGACAAACGCGTGAAGCTTTGTTCGAATGACTAAAAATAATAATAGAAAAATGCCAGCCATAGCTATAAATATTAATGATATATCAGACATATAAATTCCTCCTTCTAATCTAGTTAAACGCTTTCAGAAGCGTTATTAAAAAAAGCTAGAATCCTCCAGCTTAATTTATTGTTTTACAACGGCATGTCCGCCAAATTCATTCCTTAATGCTGCAACAACTTTGCCTGAGAATGTATCATCTTCCTGCGAACGATAGCGCATCATTAAGGACAAAGCGATAATAGGTGCTGATGATTGTAGGTCGAGTGCTGTCTCCACCGTCCATTTACCTTCACCAGATGAGTTCATGACGCCCTTAAGTTCATCAAGATTCCCATCCTTTGAAAAAGCTTGTTCCATCAATTCCATCAGCCATGACCTGACCACGGAGCCGTGGTTCCACACTTTGGCAACCTTTTCATAATCATAATCAAAGTCACTCTTATGAAGGATGTCAAACCCTTCTCCAATCGCCTGCATCATTCCATATTCAATCCCGTTGTGCACCATTTTCAAAAAGTGACCACTGCCGGGTTTTCCTGTGTAAAGATAACCATTTTCTATGCAAACGTCTTCAAAAACAGGTTCGATATGTTTAAATTTGTCAGGGTGCCCGCCAATCATAGTACATGCACCACTTCGAGCTCCATCAGTACCGCCGCTTGTTCCGCAGTCAAATAAGTAAATTCCCTGCTCACCCAATTTCTCAGCACGGATCAGTGTTTCTTTGTAATTGGAGTTTCCTCCATCGATTATCATGTCGCCCGGATCTAATAATTCAGAAAGGGTATTCAAAACTTTTTCTGTAATTTCACCAGCAGGGACCATAACCCATACCACTTTTGGAGAAGGAAGCTCAGTCACCAGCTGTTCTAAAGAACTACGGTAAAAAAATTTTTCATGATTTACTTCATTTTGAATCGTTAAATCCGTATCATACCCAACCACTTCATGATCATGGTCAAGCAGGTTTAACGTTAAGTTAAGGCCCATTTTCCCTAGCCCCACCATACCAATCTTCATATGTATAACCTCCTTTAATAAAAAGAATATTTTTTCATCTAAATGCGATTATATCAAAAATTTTTTCATAAGCAAGACATTTAAAAAATATTTTTTTCTTATATAATGGAATCATGAAACATAAGTAGGGGGTCGCATGATGGAGAGAGAGACACAGCACGGGCTGGCAAGAATTAGAAGCAGTTATTCAAAGTTTAGTGATAAAGAGAAGAAAATTGCAGACTATATCCTTGAGAATCCTGAAACGATCATACACCATACGATTAATCAGGTGGCGGATGAGCTGGATGTAGCTGAATCTACTGTTTTTCGTCTTTGTAAACGGGTAGGTTTTAAGGGATATCAAGCACTTAAGATCGCATTGGCAGCCGAAATCGTTACACCTATCAAAGATATTCATGAGGAAATTAATGATGGTGATAGTGTTACTACGGTTTCGGAGAAAGTATTTCATTCAAATAGTAAAACGCTTGAAAGTACGCTGCAGATTCTTGATGGACAAGCTATAGAGCAGGCTGTACAAACTTTGCTTGAAGCAAGAAATATTGAGTTTTATGGGTGCGGGGGCTCAGCTGTAGTAGCGCTGGACGGGTATCACAAATTTATTCGAACAGGGCTGTCGGTCAGTACGCAGCTCGATTCTCATATGCAGCTGATGTCAGCCTCACAGTCACTAAAAGAAGATGTGGCTGTGATTATTTCACACTCGGGCACCACCAAGGATTCGCTTGATGTTCTTCGGGTTCTTCAAGACAAAGGAGTAAAAACAATAGCTATTACAAATTTCGCCAAATCACCATTGACGAAAGAAGCGGACATATCTCTATATACGGTGTCGGAAGAAACGGACTTCCGTTCAGAAGCTTTTTCTTCCCGGATTGCTCAATTGAGTATTATTGATGCTTTATATACGAATGTTATGATGGCGAAGCAGGAGCAAGGAAAACGATCATTAGAGGATATGAGAGAAGCTATGTCTCTAAAAAGATTATAAAAAAGCGGGGATTATAACCCCGCTTTACATATGATGCAGAATTTCTTGATTAATTGCATCACTTATTTTGCTGTCGTCTGAAGCCTTCAGAAGATCACAGCCTTCGTTGTTGAGATATTTTGCCTGCTTCAGATAAGTAATGCCTTTTTTCATAAATGATTTATATCCGGTCGTCAATTCGGCAATCTCTTCTGCGAATTTTTCATCTGTCCCTGCCGTAACTGTCTCCGCATACAGGTCGATAATAAAATCTCCTTCTCGTTCAGGAAAATATTCGTGTGGATCTGTACTATCGAAGACACATATGCCAAGTTCCCGGATAACCACCATATCTATGCTTTCAGGATCAAACCCACAATGGTAAATTTCAACGTTGTGTCCTTTACTCTCTGCTTCACTGGCTATTTTTTTTAGAAATGTTGATTTTCCCGTACCTGCTCTACCTTTTATAAAAAAACGGCGCTCGAGCTTTTCTGTTAAATTAGGAATATAATCAATTACTCCTTCAGGGGTGGAAGCACCAAAGAAACGGTGTTTAGCAGCTCCCGGAGAAGCAGACGGCGAGACCGTAAGCCCGAGATGGTTAATAAAGTCTTCCGACACTTGATCGGCTCTGTTAAAGTCCATATTGGTAATATAAATCATCTCGAGATCGTCATGAATATCTAAACCGATTTTGAAAGCTTCATGAGCCTGATGCCAGGATTCTTTTATTTTATTTTTATAAGTATTTATTTTTTGGTCAAATTCAGAATAAAGAGAACTAGTAATGAAACTTTCGGTTGCTTTGCCGAATCCTCTTATATGGTGATGGCCTGCGTAAACACCAATCTTTAATTCCGGCAGGATTAAACCATCCAGTGCATTGACATTTGTTGAACAATGGATCATTTCTGTTTCAAATCCTTTGTTCCTCCAATCCTCAGCCACCTTCATAAGTGGGTCGTTATCATTTATAAGTGCACCTCTTTTCCATCTCACCACGTGGTTAAGTCCTTGGAAATTTGATAAATAAAAAGGATAGAATCCTTTAGCGGTATGGTCCCCTGCAAAATAATGGATTTGTTCACCTTTCATACCTTTCACGCCCCTTTATTCACAGGGTATGTGAAGAAGAGTGGGTGGGTGAAAGCCTGCTTTTAAACAATTAACTTCAAAATCCTACATAAGGACTAGTTTATTACATTTTTTTCTGGGAATTGTGAAGGTGGTGTCCACATAAAAATTTGTCGAACCACGAATATACTAGTAATCATTCTACAAAATAATATAAACCAGTCGGAGCAGGTGAGAGAATGGAAAAACATCAGCCTATATTTTTCTTAATGAACTCAATAGATTTAGTAAGAGGAGGTTTAACAAAGGCCTCATTAAAACAAGCTTCAACCTTTGCGGAAATGGGTTTTGAAGTGTATATGGTTACTTTTAACTTCAACCTTAACTACCCTAATATTAGAAAATCATTAATTGAAATGGGTAAAATCCATCCTAACGTAACCATTATTAATCAGTATGAAGAGCTTGATGGCAATATGGAAGCAAATCCAAGCCGGAAGAGTCTTAAGAAAAAAACGCTTAAAGAATTAGCCGGCGGCGGTACAATTAATAAGCGTAAAGGAAAAAATGCTTACCGTATTTATGATAATGGTATATATAAGAAATACATTGACTATGACGAAGAGGACCATCTTAATTTTATAGATTATTTCAATGAGAACAGATATCGCACAAAACGGGAAGATTACGATCCTAAGGGTAATTTAAAAAGAGTGGTTTTTATGGATTATAATAAAAATAAGCCTAGACAAAAAGTGTATTATAATCAAAGAGGCGAAGCTTATTTGTCAGAATGGATAGATCCAAAAAATGATGCTGTGCTGAGAGTAAACAAGTTTAATCCAAAGAAGAATGAAGTAACGAAGATTTATAGGGAAGATTCCACAAGGTTTAAAGTCGACTGGATTACCGGCATTCTTTCAAAGTATAAAGACCCCGTAGTTATATCAGATACGCGCAGTACAGATGAAGTGCTGGCTGGAATCCCAGGAGAGTATGCAATAAAAATTTGGCGTCTTCACAGCAGTCATGTGAAGTACCCTTTTGATGAGAATGGTGAGATTACATCAAAAGTTGAAGCAGGAATTAAAAATCTCGACAATTACGATGGGGCTTTTGTGTTAACAGAACAGCAAAGACAGGACCTAATTCGACGTTTTGGGAGAGAAGAGTTTTTTCATACAATTCCTCACTATCATGAGTGTAAGGAAGAAGGTAGTTTGAAGAAGAAATTTCTGCCTAAAACAGAACGCGATCCTAAGTTAGCAGTAGTGGTCAGCCGCTTATCTACCTTAAAGCGTATTGATCATGTCATTAAAGCGTTTAAAAAAGTAATAAACTCTATTCCAGACGCCCGGCTAGAAATATGGGGGACCGGCACAGAAGAAGAGAAGCTGAAGAATTTAGTAGAAGATCAAGGTCTTTTAGAAAATGCAGCTGTGAAAGGGTATACGCATAAACCTGATGAGGTGTACCAGCGTGGACTGTTTTCTGTACTGACTTCAAAAAGTGAAGGATTTGCTTTGTCAGTTCTTGAAAGCACAGCCAACCAAACTCCTGTTATCAGCTATGATGTACGTTATGGACCAAGTGATTTAATTCAGCATGATGTAACTGGTAAATTAGTAGAAGACCGGAATATTGATGAATTGGCTGAGGGTATGATTGAATTATTTAATAACCCGGAGAGAACGAAAGAAATGGGTAGAAAAGGTGCTGAATTCATAAGTGACCAGTTCAGCAAAGAAAGGTATAAAGATAAGTTTTTAACTTCCATTGCGAGCGTAGAAGAATATAAAAAACGCAGCCGTAAATAAACCGAAAGAGGCTGGAACAATATTGAATTAAGCATCAAATAATCCGAACGATTCTATTGAATTCAGTTCGGATTATTTATATGCTGAGAAATGATTTTAACTATCGCTCCGTCAAATACTTCACTTTCCGAGGGTGCCGCCTAGAGCTTCCTCGGAAAGCTGACGGGTTTTCCCTGCCCTTACCCATTAATCGTCTATCAGGAGCATTTTTCAACTTCATGTTTCTAACTCAATTTAGAATTCAAATAATTCATACTGATTTCTAAGCTTTCTAAAGGTGTTTTACGGCTTTCGTCCTGTTCGACAACCCACCATTGGACATTTGCTTCGTCTCCAAGCGCTAAGACAGCTTCAATATCGACTCCGCCTGTTCCTAACTCTGCAAAGAAACGCTCCTCATCCTTAGTCATGTCTTTAAGGTGGAGGAGAGGAGTTCTATCCTTGAAACGTTTAATCCACTCAGCCGGCTCTTCTCCTGCTTTTTTAAGCCAATAAACATCAAATTCAGCTTTAACGTCTAATGGATCTGTGTTTTCTAAGATATTCTCTAAAGCAGTAAGATTGTTTGAGAGTGTTTCAAGTTCAAAATCATGGTTGTGATAACAAAGCTTAATTCCTTCTAAACGACACATCTCCCCAGCTTTCTTTAAAACTTCGATTAACTCGTAATAGTCGTTTTCCTTTTCAGGTTCAAAATAAGGGCAGACGATGTATTTGCTTCCGAGCGTTTTCTGTACTTCAATAACTTGAGTTAAATTGTTTTTAATTTGTTCAAGCGGAACATGACTGGAGGCTGCCTTTAATCCTATCTCATCAAGTAACTTTTTCATTTCACTGGCTGTATATTCACCAAGACCGGCAAACTCTACACCATCAAACCCAAATTCAGCTACTTTTCTCAATGTACCTTCAAAATCTTTTTCAGTTTCCTCTCGAAGTGTATACAATTGTACAGCCACAGGTATGGATCTCAAATGATCTCCCTCATTTCTATAAATTTAGGATTTAGCAGATACTTAAATTTTACAAAAACGCTTCCAAAAAACCAAACTTTCCGCATAGTAAAAATAAATTTTTTTGAGAATAATAGAGTTTTAACTCCGTAACTTGTGAAAACGTTTGCCATAGAAGTATTGTCAGCATGGGGTTTCAAGTTCTTATGGTTAAAAATGGATGATCGTATCTATGTTTCTTAGAAAAATTTATCTGAAAATTCATGTTGTTTTTTTAAAATCACCATGGTATAGTTTAGATAATGAATTTGTGCAAACGTATTCACGGAACCGCAATCATTCTTTTAAACAATAGCTGTTAAGCGTATTCATAGTCTTGCGCAGCATTTGCTACATAACTGATGCAAACGAGTGCGCATAAATCAGCATACGTTTCCGGCTATCGTTCTATCAACCAACGGCAGGAACCTTTTTTTACGTGAATAGTGGAAGCGCATTCATTTGTTAGATAATTTATTAGGGGAGTGTGTTACATGCAGAAGAAAAAATTTTATACAGGAATGGCTTCAGCTCTGCTTGCTTCAACAGTACTAGCGGGATGTTCCTTTTCTTCAGGTGATTCTGATTCCAGTGGTGACGGAGGTTCTGAAGACCAGGTTACAGTTGATGTTTTTCAGTTTAAAGTAGAATTTAAGGATCAGTTTGAAGAATTGGTAGAGATGTATGAAGAAGAAAATCCAGATGTGAATATTAACGTTAAAACAGTCGGTGGCGGTAATGATTATGGACAAGCTCTGAAAACAGCTTTCTCCTCAGGCGAGGATCCTGACGTATTTAACGTAGGCGGACCGGCTGATGTGGATGAATATGAAGATTATTTAACAGACTTGTCTGATACAGAAGCAGCAGATGCTGCTCTTGAAGGTACTTTATCCGCAGTAGATCGTGATGGAGAAATTCTCGGACTTCCATTCAATCAGGAAGGATACGGTCTTCTTTATAACAAACAAGTGTTTGAAGATGCGGGAGTTGACGCAGAGTCTATTGAATCGATGGATGACTTAGAAGAAGCGGCACAGACGATAGATGAGCAGAAGGATGACCTTGGTATTGAAGCACCATTTGCCCTGCCTGCAAAAGAGCAGTGGGTGCTTGGTAATCACTTAGCCAACACGTTCCTGGCTACTGAATTTGATAATAGTCTTTCAGAAGCTTATGAAGCAGATACAGTAGAATTCGAGCAGGGAGATCAAATGCAGCGTTTCTTAGACCTGCAGGCCGACTATTCTGTAGGACCTGTACTGAGCCTCGATTACTCTCAGCAGGTTGAAGAGCACTTCTCACTAGGTAATGTAGCTATGATTCAGCAGGGGAACTGGGTTTATAATACGATTGAATCTATGGATCCAGAATTTGCAGAAGAAAATGTCGGACTTCTACCGATTCCAGTAGAAGGACAGGAAGGTAAGCTTCCTGTAGGCGTATCAAATAACTGGGCTGTCAATAATGAATCTGACGAAGAAGTAATTGAAGCCAGTAAAGATTTCTTAGACTGGATGTACATGTCAGATGAAGGTAAGAAGTTTGTAACAGAAGAATTTAAGTTTATTCCAGCTTATGAAGGATATGAAGATCAGGACATTGCTGACCCGATTTCTGAAGAAGTATACGAATATGCATCTGCTGAAGAAACACTTGGATGGGTATTCATGGGGGCGCCGACTTCATGGACTGAAGACCATTTAGGATCTGCTATGCAGGAATACCTTGGCGGAGACATTGAGTGGGAGCAGGTAGAAGAACAAGCACGTGAAGGCTGGGAAGACGCTAGACAATAAGTTGTTTAGAATGATGATCACCGGGGGCAGTCTTCTGCTCCCGGAGGGTCAATAATTGAATATCTTTTCTATTAGGGTGTTTAAGAGATTAGACAGCCTAATAGAATAGATTTTCACCTTTCATTCTTTTTCTGAAATCGATTTCATAACAATTCACCTTAACTTTTTACATAAGGAAGTTAACGGAATCAGCATTGGAGGACAGTCGTAATGAGTAATAAAAGTCTTGCCTTTTGGTTATTTCTGACGCCGGTTATTTTAGGATTAGGTGTTGTAGTGGTCATCCCATTTATTTACGGGTTCATATACTCGTTTACTGATTGGAATGGAATTACGGCAACTGAATTTTTAGGTTTTGAGAATTACATCAATCTGTTTCAAGAAAAAGAATTTATGAATTCTATTTGGTTTACAACCAAGTTTGCTTTCGTGGCCGTCGTTCTATTGAATGTATTTGGACTTGGTCTGGCATTAATCGTAACAAGAAACTTAAAATCCAGTAACTTGTTAAGAACGGTCTTCTTTATGCCGAACTTAATCGGTGGTTTGATCTTAGGATTCATCTGGCAGTTTATTTTTATTAGTGTATTTGGTGACATCGGCGACTTAACAGGCATTGAAGGATTTAATGGATGGCTCTCTACAGCAGATACAGGATTCTGGGGTATAGTTATTCTTACATGCTGGCAGATGGCAGGATATATTATGATCATTTATATTGCTTACTTGGAGAATATTCCTAAAGACTTGATAGAAGCAGCTAAAATTGATGGCGCGAATGGGTTCCAACGATTTAAAAACATTACGTTCCCACTTGTGGCTCCGGCATTTACAATCAGTATGTTTCTTACATTGTCCATGTCCTTTAAGATTTATGATCAGAACCTTTCACTCACCAATGGCGGTCCAGCTAATCAGACGCAGATGGTCGCTATGGAAATCGTAAACACGGCATTTTCTGATAATGACATGGCATACGCTCAGGCAAAGGCTGTTATTTTCTTCTTAATTGTATCTGTTGTTGCATTAACTCAAGTGTATTACAACAAGAAGCGGGAGGTTGAGATGTAATGAAAAAGAACAATGAAAAAAGAAATTTAATCTCAATCGAAGTGTTAGGACTTGTTTTAGGTTTACTATGGATTGCTCCATTCTATTTAATGATTGTGAACGCATTTAAAACGAAGCGGGATATATTTACAGGGGTACTTGGTCTGCCGGAAGAATGGATTACTGAGAACTTTATTGAAGCATTTATTGACCTGGAGTTTCTTAAATCATTGTTTAATTCTACCCTGATCACCACTTTAAGTGTTGCCATTATTATTATCTTTTCTTCAATGGCAGGCTACGCACTGGCACGTAACAAAAGTAAGCTCAGCGGCACGATGTTTTTCATTTTCGTTGCGGCCATGCTTATTCCATTCCAGTCGGTTATGATTCCTCTAGTTGCATTATTCGGGCAGGCAGATATGCTGAACGCAGGCGGGTTGATCTTTATGTACTTAGGGTTTGGCTGCAGCTTGTCGATCTTCTTATACCACGGGGCGATGACAGGGGTATCTAAATCTATGGATGAGGCAGCCATTATTGATGGCGCAAGTCGATTCCAATTGTTCTGGTTTATTGTATTCCCGTTGTTAAAGCCGATCTCAGTTACAGTTGGTATTTTAAATGTTATTTGGATTTGGAATGATTACTTACTGCCTTCACTGGTATTAAGTGAGTCGAATGCTACCATACCATTGAAAATGTTCTTTTTCTTTGGACAGTATACGAAGCAGTGGCACCTTGCTCTTGCTGGTTTGACAATTGCAATCATACCGGTAATCATCGGCTATTTCTTCGCACAAAAGCAAATTATTGCAGGTGTCTCTGAAGGCGCTGTAAAATAATTAAACTAAGGAGTGGATGTTTATGTCTGTCACAATTAAAGATGTTGCTAAACGAGCGAATGTGGCACCATCCACTGTATCCCGAGTAATATCTGACAGCCCTAGAATTAGCGAAGATACGAAAAAAAGAGTTCGGAAAATCATGGATGAGATGGGGTATCATTTAAATATAAATGGCCGAGTGCTTGTGAGACAGTCTACACAAACTATAGGCATCGTTATGAAGGACTCGGCTACTCATTCATTTGAAAATCCTTTCTTTTCAGAGATACTAAAAGGGATAAGTGAATCTTGTCACGCCAATGAATACAGTTTGAACTTAACCACCGGTGAATCTGAGGAATCCATATTTCAAGATGTGATTAAAATGGTGCAGGGTAAGCGCGTTGATGGAATTATTGTCCTTTATTCTAAAGAAGATGACAAAGTAGTTCCATATCTGATGGAACACAATTTTCCTTTTGTCGTAGTTGGTAAGCCCTTATATGGGGCCAATAAGTTTATGTATGTGGATAATGATAATATCGAAGCAAGCCGTGACGCTACAAATTATTTAATTGACCGGGGACACAGAGAACTTGGGTTTATCGGTGGAGATTTAAAGTTTGAAGTAACAAGGGATCGATTAAAAGGCTTTAAACTGGCTGCAGAGCAGCATGGAATTGAAGTAAAAGATCATTCAATTAAGAGCATTGATTTAAACGATACAGTAGAAAATGGAAAGAAGCTGGTAAAAGCATTACTTAGTTTAAGCAAGCCTCCTACTGGATTAGTAATAACGGATGATTATAATGGATTGACTGTTATGTCTGCACTTCAAGAAGAAAATATAAGAATTCCCCAAGACGTGAGTATTATCGGGTTTAATAATACAATGATTGCTAAACTGGCCAACCCGCCTTTAACGACAGTAGATACAAACCCATACCAGCTTGGTTTTGAAGCATCATCGGGTTTAATTGATATACTCCACGATCCTTCTAAGGTTAAAAGGGGAGTAATTATTCCAACAACTATTATTGAAAGAGATTCTTGCATTTCTATCCAACCAATGATAGAACCTCAGTTAGATGTAAATTAAAGATGTGAAGGGGCGTTTATAATGAATATTACAGTTTGGAATGAATTTAGACATGAAAAAGAGAACCAAGTAGTAGCTGATATCTATCCTGAAGGAATTCACGGAGCAATTGCAGAATTTCTTGAAGGGAAAGAGCATGTTGTCCGCACAGCTACTCTGGATGAAGAGGAACATGGACTTACCGATGAAGTACTTTACGATACAGATGTTTTAGTCTGGTGGGGACATAAAGCCCATGAAGAAGTATCAGAAGAAGTTGCAGAGAAAGTGAAACAGCGTGTTCTTGATGGCATGGGATTAGTAGTCTTACATTCAGCACATTTTTCAAAAGTATTTAAGAAGCTGATGGGTACAACCTGTGATCTTAAGTGGCGTGAAGCCGATGATAAAGAACGAATCTGGGTAGTTGACCCAACTCACCCAATTACAGAAGGTCTGGGAGAATATATTGATATAGAAAAAGAAGAAATGTACGGGGAACACTTTGATATCCCGGCGCCGGATGAACTTGTTTTCGTCAGCTGGTTCGAAGGAGGAGAGGTTTTCAGAAGTGGGGCCACGTTTAAGCGCGGCCGCGGGAAAATTTTCTACTTCCGCCCGGGACACGAAACGTACCCTACGTATTACCACGAGGACGTACAAAAAGTAATCCAGAACGGTGTAAAATGGGTTAATAATGAAGGTACCCCAAAGAACGTCTACGGAAATGCCCAGCCATTAGAGAAAATCTCAGAGAAGTAATCAATAGGAGGGGGAATTGAACATGTCAAAACTTAAAATTGCAGTGATCGGCTGTGGAAGTATCGCTCAAAATCGTCATTTACTAGAATATGAAGCTAATGAGGACGTAGATATTACCGCAGTTTGCGATATTTTAGAGGAAAGAGCGATGGTAACAGCTGAAGCCTTCGGAGCGAAGTCCTATACAGATTATGAAGATCTTCTGAATAAGGAGGAAATTGATGCAGTAAGCGTATGTCTGCCAAACTATTTACATGCACCAGTTTCAATTGCTGCCTTAAATGCTGGAGCAAATGTACTGTGCGAAAAGCCTATGGCAACCTCACGTGAAGAAGCTGAGCAAATGATTGAAGCCGCCGAACAAAATGGCAGAAAATTAATGATCGCGCACAACCAGCGCTTTGTTTCCTCCCACGAGAGGGCACGCAGGCTGATTGCTGATGGAGAAATTGGCAAGGTCTACAGCTTCCGTACTACATTTGGACATGGTGGTCCTGAGGGTTGGAGTGCTGATGGGAAAGACAGCTGGTTTTTTAAGAAAGAAGAAGCCTTTATCGGAGCAATGGGAGATCTTGGAGTACATAAGGCTGACCTTCTTCGCCACATTCTGGGAGAAGAGTTTGTCGATGTTGCCGGCTTTGTTGAAAACAATGCGAAAGCAGGAATTTCTGTTGATGATAATGCTGTTTGTATTCTTCGTTCAGAAAGTGGTGTAGTCGGTACATTGACTGCCAGCTGGGCCTACAATTCTGCTGAAGATAACTCCACGGTTATATACGGGGAAAAAGGAACTCTCCGCTTAGAGGAAGATCCTGATTATTCCTTAATTGCACAATACACCAATGGTGAAGTTGTGAGATACGAGCTTGGTCAAATCCAGTCTAATGATGAAGGCGGCCAAACCAACACAGGAGTGATTGACCATTTCGTTGAATGCATTGTTAACGATCAGAAGCCGTTAATTGATGGAGAAGAAGGAAAGCGCTCCTTAGAAGTGATCCTGGCTGCTCTGGAATCAGGAGAAACACGTAAAATTACAAAGTTAGTGAAGTGATTTATTTATGGATAAGTTAAGGATGGGAATTATTGGGGCTGGGGGTATCGCTCAGGAACGCCATATACCAGCTTATGTTGGAATGGACGAAGCTGTGGAAGTAACAGCCATTCAGGACGTTAATCTGGAAAGAGCCCAACTGGCTGCTGAGTCATTTGACATCCCGCATGTTTTTGAAGAATATGAACCACTATTTAAAGAAGTTGATGCAGTTACAATTTGCACGCCCAATAAATTTCATTCTGAAATTGCTATTGCTGCACTCGAAGCCGGGGTACACGTTTTGTGTGAAAAGCCAATGGCAATAACAACAAAAGAGTGCGAAGACATGATTACTGCAGCTAAAAAGAATAACAGACGGTTATCGATTGCTTATCACTTTCGTCATATGCCTGAATCCCGGCTGGCAAAAGAAGCGATTTTGCAGGGAGAGATTGGAGACCCACTAGTTGTAAGAGTACAAGCAATGAGACGCCGGAAGGTTCCTGGGTGGGGAGTCTTTACGAATAAAGATCTTCAAGGCGGAGGAAGTTTAATCGATTTCGGCTGTCATTTGCTTGACCTTGCTCTCTGGCTGCTGGAGGATCCAGAGCCTTTAGAAGTAATGGGGAAAACGTATGACCGACTGAGTAAAACTCCAGGTCAAGTCAATGACTGGGGAGCCTTTGACCACGAAACATTCAACGTAGATGACCATGTTACGAGCTATATTACATTTAAAAATGGACTATCTATGCAATTCGAATGTTCATGGGCAGCGAATATTAAAGAGGATTATACGTCCTTAAGTATTTCAGGGGTGAACGGAGGAATGGACCTTTATCCATTCCAACTTTACCAAACCAAGCACGGAGCCGTTTGGAATAGTCAGCCGGCCATTCCTAAAGAAAGCCTGAGTGAAGGATTTCTTCAAGCCAAAAACTTTGTAGACAGCTGCCGCGGTGAAGCTGAGCTTGTCGTGAAGCCGGAACAGGCTCTTAAAGTCACGAGATTAATGGAAGCTATTTATAAGAGCAGTGAAATAGGCTCCAGTGTAAGAATATCCAATTGAAAACGGAGGAATAACTTATGAAATTAGGAGTATTTACCGTACTATTTTCCGATTTATCCTTTGAAGATATGCTGGATAAAGCTAAGGAATCTGGATTGAAGGCGGTTGAAATTGGAACAGGGGGCTACCCAGGCAACGCCCATTGTGATGTGGATGAACTGCTTGAAAGTGAAGAAAAGCGTTCCGAATACTTAGAGAAGGTAAAGGCACGCGGCTTAACGATCAGTGCCTTCAGCTGTCATGGAAATCCAATTTCCCCAGATGAAAGTTTCGCAGATGAGTCACATGAAGCTTTTGTAAAAACAGTAAAACTGGCCAACCTTCTTAATGTGCCAGTGGTCAATACTTTCTCTGGCACCCCCGGGGGAGCCGAGGGAGATAAATCGCCTAACTGGCCAGTAACACCTTGGCCCGCTGAGTATTCAAATACACTTGAATGGCAGTGGAACGAAAAGCTTATTCCGTATTGGAAAGAACAAGGTAAATTTGCAGAAGAGCACAATGTAAAAATTGGTCTTGAACTGCATGCTGGTTTTCTTGTTCACACGCCTTACACAATGTTGAAGCTGCGTGAACCCACGTGTGATGCTGTTGGAGCTAACCTTGATCCAAGCCACTTATGGTGGCAGGGAATTGATCCAGTTGCAGCCATTAAAATTCTCGGGAATGCCGATGCCATACATCATTTCCACGCGAAAGATACTTATATTGATCAGGAGAATGTGAACATGTATGGGTTAACAGACATGCAGCCCTATGGAGAAGTGAAAACAAGAGCCTGGAGCTTTCGGTCAGTAGGGTATGGACACGGAATCCAGGAATGGTCTAATATTGTAAGTGCCCTTCGTACGTATGGTTATGATCATGTGATCAGTATAGAACACGAGGATCCGATCATGTCGATCGGTGAAGGCTTTAACCAGGCTGTTAAAAACTTAAAGGCAGTAAACATTGAAGAGCCGCCGGCGGATATGTGGTGGGCTTAGAGTTTAAGAGGTATAAAAAGGCAGCTCATTAACTCTTTGATTTACTAAGAATGTTATGGTTAATAAATTAACCTTATCGTTTAATAGAAAGAAATTGTAAGGAGAAGGAGTGATCAACATGGCAAATCGGACAGGGTTTATGGGCGGCGTCTACGCCGTAAGCGAATGGATCAGCAGGCTGACTTTAGGGAATCTGCTGTGGGCCTTGTTCAATCTGCCAGTCGGCCTCCTTCTTCTTAGTCTATTAAACTTACAAAGCAGCGAACTCGTTTTTTATATCCTGGGCCCCTTAGCTGTTATTACACCTTTTGTCTTTTTCCCTGCAACAACAGCTCTATTTGCTAAGGCGAGAGAGTGGGTAAGAAAAGATGAAAAGGAGCTAGTGGAGAAGTCTTATTTCCGATATTATAAAGAAAACTATGTAAACAGCATGGTTGGCGGAGCTGTATTTGTGGTTTTATGGGGTGTGCTTTCCGCAGATGTGTATTACTTCTCAACTCGTAATACACTGCTTATGAACGCTTTTCTTATTATGGGAATATTACTGTTTGTATGGACGATGAACTTCTTTTCTGTCATGGTTCATTACGAATTGAGCTTGCGAAAAATATTAAAACAGTCATTCTTGATTACTATAGGGAGCCCTCTATTATTTCTAACCATAGTTATCAGCTCTGCGATTATCTTATACATCAGTCTATATATTTTTCCTTTACTCCTGCCGGTGGTGACCGGTTCCTTAATTGCCTTTCTATCGTTCTCAGCCTTTTACAGATTACACTTGCAAATTGTTAATAAATCATAATAAATCATAATAAATTTCCCTATGATTAGTCTATTACAGTCATGGGGGATTTTTTTGGTATATTAAAGAGAAAGGAGGAATTGTACATGAATCCATTGGAACAACGCCGGAAATTCCGTTTCCAAGAAGAGAGCAGCACTACCTCGGGGATGTGTGACAACTACTTACAAGCCAATATGATCATTCTGCCACAAGAGTATGCTTTTGACTTTTTATTGTTCTGCATGCGTAATTCTAAGTCGTGTCCTGTCGTGGATGTTCTCGAACCGGGGGTTACACGGCCTCAAATAGCTGATGCTGACATACGTACGGACCTGCCTAAATATCGGATATTTCGAAACGGAAAGTTTACAGAAGAAGTTAAGGACATACGCAGTGTATGGCAGGAAGACTTTGTTACTTTCCTTATTGGATGCAGCTTTACGTTTGAAAAAGCACTGCTCGAAGATGGAATGAGCCTGCTGCATCAAGAGCAGAAGAAGGTCGTTCCAATGTATAATACAAATATCCCGTGTAAGGAAGCAGGTCAATTTAAAGGCAGCATGGTAGTAAGTATGAGAGCGTTAAAACCGGAAGAAGTAGAGCAGGCTGTGCAAATTACTGAAAAATTTCAAACCTCTCATGGCGGACCTGTGCATATCGGCAATCCTAAAGAAATTGGCATTGAGGATCTCTCCGCTCCCGATTACGGTGAGCCTGTTGAATTTAATGAAGAAAGCCGGATACCTGTATTCTGGGGATGCGGTGTTACCCCGCAGAATGTTTGTCTTCAAGCTAAGCCGGAGATTATGATCGCTCACTCACCAGGTCATATGCTGATTACGGACCAATTAGAAGAAAAATGAAGGAGTTGGTAAAATGAAGCAGCATGTAACACCATATTTAACTTTTAATGGAAACGCAAGAGAAGCCATAAGCTTCTATCAAAATGTATTTGGTGGAGAAATTGCTGATATTCAAAGCTTTGGTGAAGCAAACTATGAAACTCCTCCTGGGATGGAAGAACGAATTATGCATGCTCGTCTTCAGAATGGTTCGATGCTTGTTATGTTCTCGGATAACTTTTCCGGTACAGAGCCTAAAGCAGGGAGTCAAATCTCATTAGCGTTAGAACTGAATAATAAAAAAGAAATTGAAGAATTATATTTAAAGCTGAAAGAAGAGGGAACGGCAGAAATGGAACTTCAGGATACATTCTGGGGAGCGACATTTGCTAAAGTTACAGATAAGTTTGGAATTACATGGGACCTGAATCTGCATAATGAATAGAAATAGATAAGAGAGGCGTGGGAGGACTAATTACCCAGTCTCTCTTTTTTACTGCACCTGGACAGTGTATAATAAAAAGAGTTCATTATAATAGCTGCACTGGAAATTAATTGAATAGTAGAGCGATTGAAGTGCAGATTTATTTCTGATAAAAGATTAGATAGAGAGGGGTCAAGAGATAGAGCCATTTATCGTACTTCATGAATTTTACAATACAAAATTAGTAATAGCTTTTATTATGATAGCTGTACTAGGTTCTTATCTTGCGTTAGAGCATAAACAAAAGATCTCTTCTCTTGAATATAAAAATACACTGTTACTATCTTCTATACTAGGGATAACTGTATGGAATATGCACTATCATGCGTTAAATTAGAACTTTTAAACCATGTGCATATCATACAATTTTCACTCATACGTACCAATTTTTTTAAAAGTATTTTATAATATGAAATAGATAGGCGAAGGGGTGCACGAATGAAAAAAAGAAAAGATAAACATTACCGCAAGAGAAGAAGAAAGTGGTTGTGGATTACTCTATCCATCGTACTTCTTGCAGGGATTGGAGTTTCAGTTTACCTGTTTACGATCTATAACAATGTAAAATCAACAGTGGATAACGAAATTCATGAAACAGTAACGGGTATCGATCATGAAGCTACAAAGAAAAAAGTAGAGGAAGAGGAACCTATTAATGTATTACTACTGGGAGTTGATGAACGCGAAAATGATAAAGGCCGTTCTGATACAATGATCGTTATGACTCTTGACCCAGCTAAAGAAAGGATGCAGATGGTTAGTATTCCACGTGATACCCGGACTGAAATTGTAGGACGGGATATGGATGATAAAATTAATCATGCTTATGCATTTGGCGGAAGTGACATGTCCGTGAATACTGTAGAGAACTTTCTCGATATAGAACTGGATTATTATTTAAGAATGAATATGGAAGGGCTCGGTCAGCTCGTTGATGCCGTAGGCGGCATTACGGTTGAGAACGAGTTCGCGTTTGACTACGGTGGGAAAAGTTTCTCTGAGGGCGAAATTGAACTAAATGGCGAAGAAGCTTTGGCCTGGGTAAGAATGAGGTATGATGACCCAGAAGGTGATGCAGGCCGTAACGAAAGGCAGCGGCAGGTAATTCAAGGTGTGATAGACCAGGGAGCGAACATTAATGCAGTAAATAAAATTGGTAATATTATGGATGTACTCGGCAATAATGTAGCTACGAATATGAAGTTTGAGGACATGCGTAATCTTGCAACCAATTATCGTGCATCAAGGAAAGATGTCTCCAGTTATCAAATGAGTGGAAATGGTACAACGATTGATAACATTTATTACCTTCAAGTGCCTGAATCAGAAGTTGAAAAAACGAATGAGATGATCAGAGAGTATAGTTCATCATCTTAACGACTGTACGACAATATTTCCCCGGAAATATTGTCGTACAGTGGGGAAATGTGCTGCTCGCTAATTCCGATTCAATAAAAGGAGCGAGTTATATGGCGAACAAAAGTCTACCCATTTTAATTATTCTTTCCTTGTTTTTAACTGGCTGTATGTCTGGAATTGTAGATACAGAGACAGTAAGCAGAGAAAAAGAAAACACAGACAGCACGAATGAATCGACCGCTCAGTTAATAGGCGGCGAGTGGAAAATCAGCAAAGACTTAGAGGCTGAATTAGCAGAAGCTCTTAATAAGAATCCTTATGAGGCGACTGAAGAAGAATTGTACGAAGTATTAAAAGACGAGTCTCTAAGGCAGCAGTATTTAGAAGAGCTCTATGCTCTGCTTGACCTAAAGGTTGAAGATGGACTTATTAGTGTAGAAGAAGCGGATGCTCAAAAAGAAACAATGGAATTTATTTTTGAAGAAAAATAAGGGAGATTACTTGAAATAAATCAAGCTTCTCAGGCGTTTTCCGTTCATTTAATCAATAGAAGAGATTCGTGGAACTATTGGAGCATGGAGCCTTGTGGAAAAGGACATCTTACAAGTCACGTGGTTTAGTGGTTGACTCTTCCTTAGGCCGGGATGATCCAGGTGAAGGAGAGTCCTTATTTGTCTTAAGTAATGCTCCATGAAAGCAGGAGTGGAAGGGGTGTTGTAAGAAAACATTTGCGTGAAACCAGGGTTTCTTAACAAGCTGAAGAGCCATGACTTATGATAAGTCATGGCTCTTCGCTCATTTATTCGAATAATGAAGGGATCCCATCTATTAGAGTATAGAAACCCATGTACGCCATAGCAACAACTACTACGGCTCCAAATACTGTCATCCAAATAGGGTGCTTGTACGTACCTACAATTTTAGATTTGTGAGCAGCGACTAACATAACTCCTAAAGCAAGAGGTAAAATTAACCCATTCACAGAACCTACCAGGACTAGTATGCTCACTGGTTCTCCGGCAAAAGCAAATACGAGAGTAGATACTGTAATGAACCCGATCGTTAAATAACGGTTATTCTTTTCCAGCACTGGGCTGAAAGTACGTATGAAAGATACGGATGTATATGCTGCTCCAACTACAGATGTGATTGCTGCAGCCCAGAAAACGATACCGAAAATTTTATAACCTACGTTACCGGCAGCATGCTGAAATACAGAAGCTGGAGGATTTCCTTCATTTAAAGTAAAGCCCTGGGAAACTACACCAAGAACAGCAAGGAACAAGATGATCCTCATTATCGAAGCTACACCTATGGCGTATACCGAGCTTTTCGTCACCTCCGGCAAAGCTGATTTACCTTTGAGCCCTGCGTCTATTAGACGGTGGCCTCCGGCAAAGGTAATGTAGCCGCCTACCGTTCCTCCTACCAATGTAACAATAGCAAGAAAATCGATGGTATCAGGTGCGAAAGTTTTAGCAGCTGCTTCTCCTACAGGAGGCTGGGCTGTAAACATGACATAGATTGTAAGGGCGATCATTACAAAACCAAGTACTTGAGTGAATCTATCCATTAATCTGCCCGCTTCTTTGTAAACAAATATTCCAATTGCAAGTGCTCCGCTCAAAACGGCTCCAAGTTGAGGGGAAATACCAAACAATACATTTGTACCCAGTCCTGCTCCTGCAATGTTTCCAATGTTAAAAGCCAGTCCCCCGGCTACGACCAGAGCAGCCAGGACGTAACCTAAACCGGGGAGCACATCATTTGCGATATCCTGAGCCCGTTTCTCACTTACTGCAATGATTCGCCAAATGTTCATCTGCGCTCCTATATCGATAATAATAGACATAAGGATAACAAACCCAAAACTAGCCAGCAGCTGCTCTGTAAACACAGTAGTCTGAGTTAGAAAACCTGGACCGATAGCTGAAGTAGCCATTAAAAAAGCTGCACCAATTAATATACTGCGATTTGTAGTTTTCATAAATAACTCCTATCTGTGATGTTATAGTATGTTGCCAATTTTATTAATTTCTATGCCAGCTTCTTTTAAGGTTGATGAGATATTCTGGGCAAATTCAAGGGCGTGAACTCCGTCACCATGAATACAGATCGTATCTGCTCGAATGGAAATGTCTTCACCCTGGACACTGGTTACTTTACTTTCTCTTACCATTCGGACGACTTGCTGGATTGCCTTTTCAGCATCCGTAATTAGTGCATTTGAATCCTGGCGCGAAGTGAGAGACCCGTCATTCTGATATGTTCGATCAGAAAAGACTTCGTTAGCTGTTTTGAGACCGGCTGCACGTCCTGCTTTGACAAGTTCGCTGCCCGATAATCCAAACAGAATTAACCCGGGGTTCACATCATAAACAGCTTCTGCAACAGCCTCTGATAACCCTGCATCTTTAGCAGCCATATTAAAGAGTGCGCCATGTGGTTTGACGTGCTGTAGTTGACTGCCTTCAGCTTGAACAAAAGCATTTAAAGCGCCGATTTGATAAACTACAAGTTCATAAGCCTCTTTCGGCGAAATATTCATGGTTCTCCGGCCGAATCCTGCTAAATCCTGTAAACCAGGATGCACGCCCAGCCCAACATTTTTTTCTAATGCCAATTTTACCGTTTTTCTCATTGTAGAGGGATCTCCCGCATGAAAACCGCATGCAATATTTGCAGACGTTACGTAATCCAGGATCTCTTCATCCCGCCCCATTACATAAGTTCCAAAACTTTCCCCCATGTCACAATTAATATCTACAGAATAACTCAACTTGATTCCTCCTTCTTCTTTAGTGAGATGGATCTCTTTAGTAATTGAATTGAATGTTCTTGGTCCAGCCAGGCTTTTTGAGCTTCTTCTAATGTTATCTGTTTGAATCTCAATTGTTCTCCTGGCTTCATTTGGCAAAGGATTGGAAGGTCGATGCTTGCAACTTGCCCGATCTTTGGATACCCTCCGGTGGTTTGTCGGTCGGCTAGTAAAATAATAGGATTACCGTCATTAGGAACTTGAATCGACCCAAACGATACTGCTTCAGATATCAGTTCACGGGGCTCTTTTAATGAAAGAGATTCACCTTCCATTCGAAAACCCATTCGATCAGATTGAGAAGAAACTTTAAATGAGGTAGAAAATAAGGTTTGCAGACTTTTCTCATCAAACCAGCTGAATTGAGGTCCCTCAATCAATGAAATCGTTGGACGATGTGAGTATTCAGGAATAAGGCTGCGGGCAACTGTCCAATCTTTCTCCACGAAACTACGCGCTCCCGTATCTAAATTAAATGACTCTTTAAAATGAATTACGTCTTCAGTTTGTAAAGCTCTTCCATTGTGACCTCCAATTTTAGCGCGCATGTATGTGGAACGGCTTCCCATGACGACCGGTATATCGAGCCCGCCTGCGATTGCGATATAAGCCCGGCACCCTGTTCTGGGCTTCCCAAAAGTAAGCTTAGCGCCTTTTTTAACTAATATGGGTTTCCACATTGTGATCTCTTCATTATCAATGGCGGGAGATAAATCTCCACCGCATATGGATAATACAGCGTCTTCATGAAATTCAATCACCGGACCCAGAAGTGTGACTTCGATAACGGCTTCCTTTTCTTCATTCCCAACCAGCAGGTTGCCAATTCGATGGGCGAATGTATCCATACTGCCGCTGGCAATCACCCCGTACTTTTGGTAGCCTGTCCGACCAAGATCCTGTACTAAGGTTAACAGTCCATCTTTAATGATCTTCATCATGACGAGGTTCCTCCCAGTTGTCGTATTCGGTTTCACTAATTTGTTTAAAAATAATCTTATCTCCTGCCCTTAACAGGCTGGGAACCTCTTCTTCGGGAGTGAACAAACGTTTAGGGGTACGTCCGATTAACTGCCAGCCTCCAGGAGTTTCAATCGGGTAGACTCCCGTCTGTTTACCAGCGATTCCTACCGTTCGTTCGGGAATTTCTAACCGGGGGGAGTCACGTCTAGGCGCAGCGATTTTTTCAGACATCCCGCCGATAAACGGAAACCCGGGAGCGAATCCAATCATATAAACGGAATAGTTACCAGATTGGTGAATATCAATCACTTCTTCGGGAGTAATACCATTATGATCCGCTACAAATTCGAGGTCAGGTCCGAAGTCTCCGCCGTAGCACACAGGAATCTCTACAGTTCTAACAGCAGAGACCTCTTCGGTTTTGATTAAAGTCAATAATTCTTCTACGTTTTCTTTTGCTTGTTCATACGGGATCATACCTTTTCTCGATAACAAATCAGGACGGTAAAAAACCGTTACTGTCGTAAAAGCTGGTATATATTCCACCATCCACTCAGGCTGCTGTTCCTCAAGCAAAAGAGAAAGAATACGTACATTCACTTGAGCCTGTTCGTTAATCTCATCACTAACTGTAATGACTATGGCTTGATCACCTAATGGAGATAAAGAGTAGTTCAATATGTCACCTCATGTCTATGAAAATTAAAATATATTTATAAATTATAGTGGATTCGCAGAAAAGTGACAAATTCGTGATTATTACAAAAATATGTTGAAGAAGCACAAACATTGAATTACCATCCATATTGGACACATATTTAAACTTACTCTTTGAAAAAGTTTAAATAATATGTTAAAAATAAATGATGTAATTTTAAAAGCTGTCATAATATTATAGATTAGTGTAGATAAAGGAGATGTTCTTGTGACTACACGTAGAATGAAGCATCGCAAAAAAAAGAAAAAGACTGGGCTTCTTATCACCATGTCGGTCCTGTTATTGCTCGCCGGTGGTGGAGCTGCTTACCTATATTCCATTTATAACAGTGTGAAGACGACTGTTGATGATGATATTCACGAGGAAGTCAGCGGTATAGACAATGAAGCAACAAAAGAAAAAGTCGAAGACGAAGAACCAATCAATGTGCTTTTATTAGGAGTGGATGAGCGGGATAATGATACTGGACGAGCAGATACGATGATAGTGTTGTCCCTTGATCCCGCAAACGATCGAATGCAGATGGTCAGCATCCCGCGTGATACACGCACTGAAATAGCAGGAGAGAACACGACAGATAAAATTAATCACTCCTACGCTTATGGCGGCAGTGACATGTCTGTAAATACAGTTGAAGGCTTTTTAGATATTGATTTAGATTATTATGTACGAATGAACATGGATGGTTTATCACAAATGGTCGATGCCGTTGGTGGAATTGAAGTCACGAATGATCAAGCCTTCTCCCAGGGTGGACATGACTTTGAAGAAGGAGATATAGAGTTAGATGGAGAAGAAGCGTTAGCGTACGTGCGTATGAGAAAGGATGACCCTGAAGGAGATGCGGGCCGCAATGACCGTCAGCGTGAGGTCATTCAAGGAACGATCGATCAAGGGGCTAACGCCAATGTAGCCAATAACATTGACGATATGATGGAAGTACTGGGTAACAACGCTGCTACGAACATGAAGTTTGAAGATATGAGAAACCTTGCAACAAATTACCGTAGCGCACGCGAGGAAATGGAAACGTACCAAATGGAAGGCGAAGACACGTATATTAATGATATCTATTATCTAAATGTACCTGAGTCGGAAGTAGAAAAAACGAGAGAAAAAATAGAAGAATACACGACAAGTTAAATGGAGAGCTGCCCCAATGCGGGGCAGCTTTTTCTAACATTCTTAAGAGCTATTTGAGATATTACTATTTAACGGAGACTATTATGAAAATAGAGTTCTATGTTATATTGTGAGAAATGACCAACTTGTAAGGGAGAGTGTTAAAAATGAAAGCCATTATAGGTTTTGTCGGAACAGGAGTTATGGGGAAAAGTATGGCGGGCCGATTGTTAGAGGCAGACTATCCTGTACATATCTACACAAGGACAGCTTCAAAGGCAGCAGACCTTTTGGAAAAGGGAGCAGTGTGGCAGAACAGTGTATCTGAATTGGCTGAAAAGGTTGATATAGTCATAACAATGGTAGGGTTCCCAAGGGATGTAGAAGAACTCTATTTTGGTGCGGGAGGGATTATCGAAAATGCTTCAAATGAAGCGATTCTGATCGATATGACTACTTCATCACCTGCGTTGGCGCAAAAAATAGCTTGTGAAGCAGAAAAACATGGACTGCATTCGATAGATGCTCCTGTATCCGGAGGAGACATAGGCGCGAGAAACGGAAATTTGACGATTATGATCGGCGGGGAAAACAAAATCGTTGAACGTATGACTCCGGTCTTTCAAGTGATGGGCCAAAATTATATTCGCCAGGGGGAATCAGGAGCCGGTCAATACACTAAGATGTGTAATCAAATTGCGATTGCTTCGACAATGATAGGTGTCACTGAAGCACTTGTTTATGCAGAAAAAGCCGGACTTAATCCAGATACCGTTCTTGAAAGTATAAGCGGGGGAGCTGCAGGGAGCTGGTCGTTATCGAACTTAACTCCACGAGTAATCAAAAGAGATTTCTCTCCTGGTTTTTTTATTAAGCATTTTATTAAGGATATGTCGATTGCTTTAGAATCAGCGGAGGAAATGGAGTTAGAGCTTCCAGGGCTGAAGCTGGCAAAAGAAATGTATGAGAAGCTGGCGGAAAAAGGTGATGAAGATGCGGGTACACAGGCCTTGTATAAATACTATAATTACAATTAATAAACCGTTTTTAGAAGTTTGATTAAGCTGAAGGCGGGCGAATTCCTATGAGGCTACAGCCGGAAAGGAGTAATCCGAGTCCCTGGAATGAGGTCGTTGTTTTCCGATGAGTCAGAAGCCGCACTCTTAAAAAGCTGGTATATTGACGAAGCGGGAATTGCTGAATACCGAAAGACCCGGACAAATTCGATTGAATTGTTCGGGTCTTTAACGGGTTAATATCGTTTTGTCCCAGAACCTTACTTACATTTCATGAACATCTCGGGAAGACAGCCACTCTCTATAGTCATCGATATCAGAGCGTACCTGTTTAATAACTAGATTCAAAATATAAACATCATCGATTAATCCGGCGACGGGGATGAAATCTGGTATGGCGTCGAAAGGCATTAAGAGGTACAGAATCCCTCCAAGAATAGCTATAATGGATCCTTTAGGGGCATGCTGGTATTCCCCGCGTATCCAATCTCTGACCATATTAAACATGAGTTGAAGCTCGTGCCATACTTCTGAAAGAGGCCCTTCGTTTTTAAATGATTTATCCCTTGCCTGCTGGATAATATCTTTTGTCCTGTCAGGATTTTGAATTAATTTTCGAGCTCTTTTCTTTAATTGTTCAAATATACGTCTTGCTTTTCCTTGTTCTGATTTTTTCATGTTGATGTCTCCTTATAAACAGTGTTTTTTCTCTTTACCTTAAAATCGTTTATACTAAACTATAAGAGAGTAAAAGGAGAGGAGAGCATCAAATGGCGAAAGTGGGAAGAAATGATCCATGTCCGTGTGGAAGCGGCAGGAAATACAAAAAATGTCACGGTCAGTCTAATGTTATAGAATTCCCTACAAAGCTTGTAGAAGAGGAACTAGATCAACAGTTCTTGAAGTTTCAAGATTTCATGTATGATCAGTATCCTCATCTCTTTCCTCGTTCGAAACCAGCGTCTGATGAGGAAGAGGTCGAGCAGTTTATTCGTCTGCTTTACAAAGGCTTATTTGACGTTCAAAAAGGCGGGGCTACTATTTATCAGCAGTTTCTGCATAAAAATGAACCGTCGATACGAAGGCCGGCAACTATGGAAGCTTTAAGAACATGGGGAGAAACAAGAGCGAGCATATTTAAATTTATTAGGTATGATGGTAAGTCGGTTGTTGAAGTTGAAGATCTTCTTTACGGAGGTTCTTATACTGTTGATAGACAACGAATACCTTTAGAAAAAAAAGATTTTAATATGGCTCCTTATTTTACCGGTCTTCTCTTAAACTATGGTCCAATATTCAAGTTTGCTCCTATGGCAGTTCCAGTGGAGGAAAACGCTTATCTTAATATAAGAGAGGTGCTGGAAGAAGAATTTAAGGAACAAAGTAAGTATTCTTCTTTAAGAGATTACTTCCATGCTACTTTCCTGGAACAAGTTCCTTTATGGGTATATTATGAAGAGGGCAGCTTAGACGATAGCGGAAATGTTTCATCTACGGAGCTTGAAGTTCTTGAAATATTGAATCAGCACCTTGAACCTGAATTCAAAGAGAAGGAAAGCTTTCAAAATTTGAAAGAGATATGGATGCATTTTTGTAAAGAAAATTCACCTGTTATTCGAAAGCCGGAAGTATTCGCTGCTAGTTTGGAGTATTATTTAAAATCAAGTCCTTACTTCTTAGATGGCGGTAATGCTTCAAAGAGAGAAGTGGCAGAAAAATATAAGGTCAGCCCTAATAGTATTTCTAAACGTCACCTTGAATTAGATCATTATTACTCAAATAAAGTATAATAAAAAGCCAGTCCCTTAAGGCTGGCTTTTTGTTGTCTGCTATGATCTTATTAAACCGTGTGGGTCGAGTACGAACTTTTTAGCTGCGCCCTTGTCGAATTCGCGGTATCCCCTGGGAGCATCTTCAAGACTGATAACAGTAGCGTTAACAGCTTTAGCTATTTGGGCTTTTCCTTGTAAAATGGAGTGCATTAAACCTCTGTGGTAGCGCATAACGGGAGTCTGGCCGGTCACAAAGGTCTGGGCTTTAGCCCACCCTAGACCAAAGTCCAGCTTAAGAGAACCTCGCCGTGCATCTTCATCTGATGCTCCCGGGTCTTCAGTTACATAAAGGCCGGGTATACCTAAACCCCCTCCGGCTTTAGTTGCATCCATAACTGTGTTAAGGACCTTAGCCGGGGCCTCTTCATGACTATGACCATAGGCTTCGAAACCGACGCAATCCACTGCGCAGTCTACAACAGGCTGACCAAGGATCTGTTCAATTTGTTCACTTATGTTATCGTGCTCACTTACGTTAATGGTTTCACAGCCGAAACTCCTCGCCTGAGCCAGACGCTCTTCAATTAAGTCTCCGACGATGACCACAGAAGCTCCAAGCAGCTGAGCTGAGTGAGCTGCGGCAAGACCAACAGGACCAGCTCCAGCAATGTACACGGTTGACCCTATCTTCACTCCAGCTGAATAGGCACCATGAAAACCAGTAGGGAAAATATCAGAAAGCATGGTCAAATCAAGCATCTTTTCCATTGCTTCATCTTTATCCGGGAATTTGAGTACCTGGAAATCAGCGTAGGGTACCATCACATATTCGGCCTGGCCTCCGACCCATCCCCCCATATCAACATATCCATAAGCGGAACCGGGGCGGTCAGGGTTAACATTCAAGCAAATATGAGTTTTCCCTTCAATACAGTTGATACAGCGGCCGCAGGCAATGTTAAATGGTACAGAAACAAGGTCCCCTTTTTTTACAAATTCGACATCTCTTCCTGTCTCGATAACTTCTCCAGTAATCTCATGGCCCAGGATGAGACCTTCAGGGGCAGTAGTTCTTCCTCTTACCATGTGTTGGTCACTTCCGCAGATATTAGTGGAAACCACTTTTAATATGACGCCATGTTCACATTTTCTCCCGACGTTCTTAGGATTTACCCCTGGTCCATCCCGTAATACTAAATCCGGAAAATCAATCTCCTTAACTGTTACATCCCCGTTTCCTGTGTACGCTACGGCACGGTTGTTTGTAGCCATGCATTTACCTCCTTTTAGTTTTAGCTATACGAAAAGAAAACTACAGCCTGACAGTAATAGGCAGCAAGGAGGATTATTAAATAATTGGATGAAGTAAAAAAGTACTGGTGTATAAAAGTATGTAATAGAAAATAATTAGTTAGAATAGTGAAAGAGTAAGCTGCATTCTATGAATACCCTTTCATAGGTATCTCAAACATGAGATTTCCAACTTTTATCACATTTTATCTTAAAATAAAGAAATTCCTCAGGCAGTCGCTGAGGAATTTATACTACTTACGTGAACTTCGCATAATGAAACTGATAATAAATACAAATATTACAGCTCCTATTAGTGCAGGTATGATGGCTATGCCTGCCATACTTGGACCCAGGCTGCCTAACAGCTCTCCTCCAATCCATGCACCGACGATCCCGGCAATTATATTACCGATAATGCCCAGAGGCATATCTCTGCCTATAAGGATTTGAGCCAGCCATCCTATAAGGCCGCCTACAATTAAATATAAGATAAAACCCATAATAATCACTCCTTTATTCAATACATTGCCCGTGAACCATCATCTAAAACATAAGATAGAATTAAAGAATTTCAAATATTGGAAAAATAATTTATTGAAGTGAATCGTCATTTTTCCACATAATCTGGTATAATGTTCATTATAATAGAAGAACAGAGTGATCGATTGGATGTTTCTCCAGGAGGGTAACTTGTGAAAAAAATTCAAGAGTTAGAAGAGCAGATTGAACAAGTGCGGTTCCTTATGTATCAAACGTATAATATTAATCCACTCGATCCCAACGTCCTCAAAATTTCCCACGAGCTCGATCAGCTGTTAAATCAATTGAACAGTATCTCAAATGAAAAAAATAAATAAAGAGGCTGCTGATCTAAGCGGCTTCTTTTTTTGCGTGCGTACTCTGCTTTAGTAAAAAGCTCCCTGCACCTAATATTTTTTCATTGTCACCTCTTAAACTTAAAACACCGCTTGCTAATTGCAAGCGGTGTTTTAAGTTTAAGAGCCAAAGTTAACGATCATATCATGTGTTTTTTCTATTTCTTCTTCAGACATCTCAATTAAGTACATTCCTGAGCTTGTTTTACTGCTGCCGGTCATTTGATAAGTCTCTACCTCTTTACGCGCCCCGCTGTAGTTTGTTCCCAATTTCCTCACTGCATCAAAGTTCATATTCGTACTTACGTTGTTACCGAGTACATCCATGACTTCATCCATCTGGTTAATCATATTCAAGTTAGTACCTTTATCCAGTACCCCTTGGATAACTTGTCGCTGACGTTCATTACGTCCTGCATCCCCCTCGGGGTCTTCCTTACGCATCCGCACATAGGCAAGAGATTCTTTCCCGGAGAGTTGGAGTTCACCTTTGGGAAATTGGTAGCCATCATACTGAAAAGATCGATTGTTCTCCACTGTAATTCCATCTACGGCATCAACGAGCTGGGCCAGCCCTTCCATATTAACCCGCGAAAAGTAGTCAATTTCAATATCAAGAAAATTTTCTACTGTATCTACGGACATGTTGCTTCCTCCATAGGCGTAGGCATGATTAATTCTTGTCACTCTGCCGTCCCCTGCGATTTCAGCTTCAGTGTCTCTAGGAATACTGATCATTTGCATTTTTTCATTATCTGGATCAAGAGTTAATACAATCATAGTATCGGACCGCCCGCGGTCATTTTCTCTTTCGTCGACCCCTAGCAGCAGAATATTTAAGGGATCCTTATTATTCAGTTTCTTTTTTGTAATGGCAGAGTCAATGGAGTCGATTTCCGTGTGGAGATCATTATTTACAGTGCTGCGTACATTACTGATTAAGTAAAAAGCTAAGGCACTGGAAGCCAGAATAAGGATTCCGAAAATTATTAGTGGTATTTTCCACCATCGTTTATTTCTGCGTTTTGATTGTTTTCTATCTTTCCTGCCCATAGACCCACCCCTATCCGAAATTCGGCTTAAATTTAAATCTATTATACTTTGGTTGGATTAAATTGTAAAAGGCATTTAGAGAGTCTGATTTGTGTTAAAATGGTAGTTTAGTTATATAGAAGGTAAGGTGTTCGTTATGAGAGAAGTTATTCTGCTTTTAGCTGAAGTTGTTAATTTATTTCATGATCTCATATGGGAAGTTACTGACAGGCTGGGCTGGGACTTAACAGATAAAGAGCTTCACTTCTGGGTGATTGGGATACTTGGGATAATGGGGCTTTTATTTGTGGACGTATTGTTTCATGCCATTTCTAAATGGAGTATAACAGCGATTTCTTTTTTATTTTCATTTGCCATGGTACTAGTATTTGTTTTTGCGGTCGAGATTCAGCAAAGAATTACCGGGGCCGGCAATATGGAATTTGCGGATGCCGCATACAGTGTATTAGGCTTTTTGGCATTTTGCGTGGTTTATTTACTAGTCAAGGGTTTGTACAAATGGATTCGCTGAGAAAAATATAAGGCCCGCCCATTGTTGATAGGCGGGTCGAATTTATTTGAGCACCTTTCCGTTGTTATCAATATATACAGAAGTGATGATGGTTCGGTTGAAATCTTTATTCTGTTTAGTTTTCCCATTAAGGTCGATCGTTAAATTATAAACTCCTTCACCGAGTTTGGATAACTTTCGAGAAGGGGTTCCATCTAAGTCATCCCATTTTATTTTACGTGATGTTTGCTTTCCATTATTATAATATTCCATAGTTATGGTGCTTTTCATTGTTTTTCTATCAGGTCCATAAGGTGTATGGTTTAAAGTGGGGATAGAGATGTTCAATCCCTGATCCAGTTCTAAGGTAAGGGCAGTATTTAATAAACTTTCATATTGCACGGCTAATAAGTAGTTTTCACTGATTGAGCCGGCTTTTATTTGCCATTTACCTGAATTTGGATTATCGAGTGTTAAGCTATGATGGTAGCTCCCTTCAAAGAAAGAGGTTTCATCAGTTTTAGAGGTGAATTTATTCCATCTCTGTCCATCCGGGGAAGCAAGCTCCAGGGTTGTATTCTTTTGATCACTCAGCCAGTTTATAGTTAGTTTATCTACGTTTTCTTCCACATAGAATGTTTCTTGTGTGCTGCCGCTATAATGACCGCCTCTTATGAAGCTGTCGGATAAATGATGATTAGTGCTGACAGTGTCTGCCGTGCCAAAAGCTTGACTGTCTTCTGTCGTCTCATATAGATAATCGGAGAAGTGCCCGAAGGTTGAGCTTCCTTGACGAATTTCAGAATGATTCCAATCCCCAACCTGTAATTCAGTACTGTATGGGAGGTTTGAGCTTGCGACGGTTACTGCACCATCACTCGCTCCATAGCTGCTAAGATAAAGCCCGCCCCAATAAAGTGAACTGCCAAACGACCCCCAGTTTGTTCCCGAAAGTGTGTACATGGGTGTTGAAGCATGAGGATCGGTTTGTTGACGGTAATAATCCATATAGCCGGTTTGGAGGGAGTAGGTCGCATCGTTTTTGCCGCCAATAATATCTGCAAGCCAGCCGGCCCAGCTGCTGTATGCAAGGTCAGCCAGTTCTGATCCCTTGTGGGGGGACGATAAGGAAATAATTCGATCTACGTAAGGGGAAGCCCCATAATGAACAAGAGCGGATTGGGCATCTATTCCACCTTTACTGTGGCCGACAATCACGAGCTTCTCACCGAAGTGATGGTAAATTTCTTCAAGCTTATCAGCTAATAGTTTACCATTATTCCACATATCACCTGTAGGATAAAGATCAACAAATGCTGTTTCGAATCCATTTTCCAATGCAGTGTCGTACATATCATTCTCCTGCCACCACGTATGAGAGGAACTGTTTAATCCATGAATAAAGACAATAGGAGATTTGGATGGGTCAACATAGGAAGGAGGCAGACCTTCATACCACTGACCCGGGGTACCGGAGGAATCACCTTGACCGAATTTACCTGCGTTTACATGGATAGGGGAAATAAGGGTCATAATCATAAGTATCACTCCTAATCTTCTATTCATAACATACTCCCTTCCAAAAGGCATGTATTCATTTTAATTATCTCTATTTAGAAAATAATGTAAAGGATTTCATGGATAATGTAATCTTTAGGCCTATAAAGAAATGAAACACATGAAAAAAGTCCTGAACCCTTTGGAGGCTCAGGACACTTCGTCTATTTAGAAAAGAATTCCTCTAATATTAATACACACGCTCCTACGGCAGAAGCTTGTTCACCTAATTTAGACTGTACAATAGATGTTTCTTTTGCATGTTCAGTCAGTCCTCTTGATTGAATCGTCTCTTCAATACCATTCATTAAGAATCGTTCAGCTTTAGATATTCCCCCTCCAATAATAATTAGCTTAGGGTTTAACGTATGAATTAAATTTGTCAGCCCAATTCCCAGATACCTTCCGGTTTGATGAAGAAGTTGAATACAGAATTCGTCCCCTTGCTTAGCACCTTCATACACTGCTGCACCATCCACT
Organism: Halobacillus sp. A5; assembly: GCF_024189315.1. Classification (GTDB taxonomy): domain Bacteria; phylum Bacillota; class Bacilli; order Bacillales; family Halobacillaceae; genus Halobacillus_A. The sequence continues at coordinate 431,745 of NZ_JAIZEO010000003.1, forward strand.
TGCTCTAACCGCCCTTCTACAATTGCACGCACAATTGATTGCTTTCCTTTTTTAAGCTCTTTTATTGCATGGGCAGCTATAGCTGGACCAGCGGCTAAGGCTTGAAGGCAGCCGTAGTTCCCACAAGAACATTGAGGGCCTGATAGATCGATCGTTACATGTCCAATTTCTCCAGCTAAACTATTATCTCCGTGAAAAAGCTTTCCATTGATCATAATACCAGCCCCGATTCCGTGTCCAACGTTAACTCCAACAATATTATCAGCATCGCTGCCATTTCCGAACCAGGCTTCCCCAAGCGTCATAGTCCGGGCATCATTTTCGACTTTAACTATCATATTAAATTCTTTTTCTAATTCTTCTTTAATAGGGATGTTGTGTAAATGAAAAGAGGGAGCAAACAATGAGATTCCTTTTTCGGTATCTACTATTCCATGCATACCGATACCAATACCTATAAATTTTTCTGAAGGAAGATCTCCACATTGAAAGATATGATGAATACCGTTTTTCATGGCCTCAATTATATCTTCATTGTCAGGGTGCTCTTTAATAAAAACATCTGACGTATGTTGAATTTCTCCAAATAAGTTTGTAATGACTATGTTCATTTTATATCGACCTACATCAATACCAAGAATGTAGAAACGATCTGCATTAATGGCAAGGAGTGTCGGTTTTCTGCCGCCTTTTGATTCCCCCTGCGTCGTTTCAACAACTAATTCAGTATCGAGAAGCTCTTTGACTATATTACTCACAGTAGGAGGAGTTAAACGGGTGCTTTTAGCAATGTCCGCTCGAGAAATTGGACCATCTACCCGAATCATATTTAAAATTATTGAACGATTAATAGACTTCATTAATTGAAAGCTTCCTCTAGTATATTTTTTATTCATTGGCGCTCCTCCGTATGTAATTTATTACCCATCATATCATAATCTTAATAATTAATTTTATTAATGAACACCACTTTGGAAAGTTGGCATTCTATTTTTATAAGTAGAAGGAGTATGAAATTTTCAAATAATAAAAGACAGGTAATTATTTTTATGATACTATATAGTAAATTAAATTAATTAACAAAGTGCATGGAGGATTATGAACTCTTTAAAAAGTAACTTTTCAAAACCTATTATGTATTGTTAGAGATCTGCAGGATAAGAATTCTAATTGAGAGGTGAGCAGTTATGGAAAAGTTGAGAGAAGCTTTTCAAAAAAAAATGAACCATGGTAATGAACCGCATACTTTTTTCGCACCTGGAAGAGTGAATTTAATTGGTGAGCATACAGATTATAATGGGGGGCATGTATTTCCCTGCGCATTAAGTGTAGGAACCTATGCCTTAGCGCGTAAAAGAGAAGACCAAAAAATCAGGTTGTATTCGCTGAATTTTCCTGAAACAAATGTGATAGAAGTAGATAAACAAAAGCTTTCTTATGATGATAAACAGAAATGGAGTAATTATCCTCTTGGAGTTACTGAAATATTTAAGAAAGCAGGACACGATATTGATTCGGGATTTGAGATCGTATTCTATGGTAATATCCCTAACGGTGCTGGACTTTCATCTTCCGCCTCCATAGAAGTTCTGACAGCTGTTATTTTAAAGAAGCTCTTTTCAATATCTATAGACATGATGGACATCATAAAGTTATCACAACGGGCAGAAAATGAGTTTGTTGGTGTAAACTGCGGCATCATGGACCAATTTTCGATAGCAGCAGGTAAAAAAGATCATGCTATTTTATTGAACTGCGATACATTAGAATATCTTCAAATACCGTTGAAAATGGATGGACTGCGTTTGGTTATTGCAAATACAAACAAAAAGCGCGGACTGACAGACTCTAAATATAACGAAAGACGCAGTGAGTGTGAAGAAGCTTTAAAAATTTTAAAAGAAGAACTGAATATTGAAGCTTTATGTGATTTAACCAATGATCAGTATGAAGAACATAAACATCTGATTAAAAATCCCGTGATTAAGAAAAGAGCGAAGCATGCAGTCTATGAGAATAATAGAACAATTGCTGCGGTAGAGTTATTAAACCAGGGTGATATGGAAAGCTTTGGTTTGCTGATGAATGAATCCCATCGTTCGCTGCGCGATGATTATGAGGTAACTGGGAAAGAACTTGATGCTCTTGTTGAAGCAGCGTGGAGAGAAAGGGCAGTAGGTTCAAGGATGACAGGGGCAGGATTCGGGGGATGTACGGTCAGCATTGTTGAGGAAGGGCAGGTAGATAGCTTTATTAAAAAAGTAGGGAATCATTACACAAGCAAGACAGGATTAGAAGCGGAATTTTATAGTGTTGAAGCAGGGGACGGAGCAAAAATACTTAAAGAGGGGCTGTTGTAAAATGAGCGTACTTGTATGTGGAGGTGCCGGCTATATAGGTAGTCATGCAACAGCAAAATTGTTGGATCAGCAAAAAGAAGTTGTAGTGATAGATAACCTGCAGACCGGTCATAAGCAAGCTGTACTTAAAGACGCAGTTTATTACCATGGGGATTTACGTGATACGTCATTTCTAAGAGACGTTTTTGAAAGAGAAAGTATTGAAGATGTTATTCACTTTGCTGCAGATTCTCTAGTGGGAGAAAGTGTGGAGAAACCTCTTCAATATTACGATAACAATCTCGGAGGGGCGGTCTCTCTCTTAAAAGTAATGGGGGAATTTAACGTAAAAAGGATTGTATTTTCTTCTACGGCTGCTGTTTATGGGGAACCTGAGCAAATTCCTATTCTCGAGGAAGCCAAAACAAATCCAACTAATCCTTATGGTGAAACAAAACTAGCTGTGGAGAAAATGTTGAAGTGGGCAGAAGAAGCATACGGACTCCAATATGTAGTCCTTCGATATTTTAATGTGGCAGGGGCGGATCCCAAAGGAAGAGTAGGAGAAGATCATCGGCCGGAAACGCATCTGATTCCACTCATACTCCAGGTACCTTTAGGCTTGCGGAACAAAATTTATATATTTGGAGACGATTATGACACAAAAGATGGTACATGCATCCGGGATTATATTCATGTAAACGACTTAGTAGATGCCCACTTATTAGCAATATCAAAGCTGCAGCAATCGGAAAAGAGTGCTGTCTATAACTTAGGGAATGGGCTCGGGTTCACAGTTCAGGAGGTTATTGAAGCTGCCAGAAGGGTTACTAAGCATGAGATTCCCGCAGAAACAGCCCCCCGGCGGCCAGGCGACCCAGCTCAATTAGTTGCTTCTTCAGATAAAGCGATGAGTGAACTTGGGTGGGAACCTCAATATAGTGAGCTTGATAAAATTATTTCTCATGCGTGGACATGGTTTCAAAAACACCCACGAGGCTACCATGAATAGGAGGTCATCATGGAAATCTATCAAAATATTGATCGGCTTGTAAGCTACGGACTTCAAAAAGGTTTGATTTCAGTATGGGATGTAGACTATATTCGCAATGCTTACTATCGGCTATTTTCACTGAATGGACAATTAGGGTGTACAAAAGAAGCGGTAGAAATCGATTCACCTGTTCCTATTATAAAGGAGATGCTCCGTTATGCTGACAATGAGAATATAATTGACGGCAGCTCGGTTACCGAATGTGATTTATTCGATGCTAAAATCATGGATATAATTACTCCGTCCCCATCAGAAGTGATTAAAGGGTTCTACAAAACGTACGAAAATGCAGGTGCTATAGAAGCAACAAAGCGGTTTTATGAACGATCAAAGGAGGTTTACTATATAAGGACAGACCGTATTGCGCAGAACTTGCATTGGTTTAGTCACACAGACTATGGAAATCTTGAAATTACTATAAACTTATCAAAACCTGAGAAAGATCCGAAGGCTATTGCAGCTGCCAGGTCAGGCAATGAACATAGTTATCCAGAGTGTCTACTATGTAAAGAAAATGTAGGGTACCCTGGTCGGATGGATCACCCTGCCAGAGATAATCATAGAATTATTCCGATTGAATTGACAGAAGAGCGTTGGTTCCTTCAATTTTCACCGTATGTATATTACAACGAGCACGCTATTGTTTTCTCCAGAGATCATCGTCCAATGAAAATATCCAAAGAAGGATTTAATCGCCTGTTGAGTTTTACAGAACAATTTCCACACTATTTCATAGGCTCAAACGCAGATTTGCCAATTGTGGGAGGATCTATTCTTAGTCACGACCATTTTCAGGGAGGGAACCATGAATTTCCTATGGCTAAAGCCACTGTAGAAGAAACTTTTGAAGTTCAAGAATTTGAAGATGTACAACTCGGGATTGTTAAATGGCCGATGTCTGTTCTAAGGCTCAGGGGAACTGATAAAGGACAAGTGACTGAGCTTGCAAGCCGGATTCTAGACTCATGGAGATTATATAGTGATGAAACTGCCGGCATTAATGCGGAGAGTAAAGGTGTTCCACACAACACAATTACCCCGATAGCTCGTTTCAAAGACGACAGCTTTGAATTGGATCTTGTCTTAAGGAATAACCGCACAAGTGATCAACATCCTTATGGAATCTTCCATCCTCATGAAGAAGTTCATCATATTAAAAAAGAAAATATCGGGCTCATTGAAGTAATGGGGCTGGCTGTACTGCCGGGAAGACTAAAAGAGGAAATTGATCTATTAGCATTTTACCTTAGTAAGGATCAATGGAAAGAAGCAGAACATGATGACCATACAGCAAAGCATGTAAACTGGGCTCGCCAATTACTGGGGCAAGAATCTGGTGCATGCTTTAATGAAAAAAAACTAAAGCGTCTTTTAAATGAAGGGATCGGGCAGAGGTTTTCAACCGTGTTAGAACACGCCGGGGTCTTCAAACGAACTGACCAAGGCGGAAAAGCTTTTAGAAGATTTGTTCACCAATTATAGGGAACACTCGCATATTGAAGTTCCTCAGGTCAGAGTAGTGTGATGAATGTAGAGAACGGAAGCAAGCATTTAAGGGGAAGGGAAGCTGTCATTCTTACCCTTTTACTAACTCTCATAGCGATGGAACCCGTATCAACTTAGCAAAACTGGAACTGTTAGAGGAGGGGAGGGTCGAATAAATAGGAAAATCACTTAGAATTTCCTGTAGATAAAGTACCGTATCTTGGAATATGGAAGACACGGGGCGGATACAGGGGAGATCATATTATTGCACTTGAACTATGCACAGGGGTCTGCGATGATGTCTATATTGCTGAGAAAATCGGAAAGGCATCCAAGATTCCCGCACATGGAACGTTCTAATGGACTTTCGATATAAGGGTAGGAGGAGCATAAAATTCCCTCCTGATGCCGATTATTATCTAGAACGCCTTTATTATATGACTGGGATTGGATTATATAGTGTGGGCATTGAAGAAGGGCTGGGACAAAATGAGACTTTCTTTGATTACTATCGTTTTGTCCAGCCTTTTGTAATTTACTGTTCTTCCAATGCTTTTTTTAGACTGTTTGTAAACACCTCTGGAGGCTGTGCACCGGAAATAGCATATTTTCGATTAATAACAAAGAAAGGAACCCCTTGCACACCGATTTCTTGAGCTTCCTCTTCTTCACGTCGGACTTGATTCATATAAGATTCATTACTCAATGCTTCATTAACGATTCGCGAATCTAATCCTGCGTGTGAGGCTGTTTCCATTAGGGTATTTTCATCTCCTACGTCTCTTCCCTCAGTGAAAACGGCACGAAATAATATTTCTTGCATATCTTTTTTTAATTCGTAACGCTCAGCAATCTTAGAAACGATATGTGCTTTGAATGTATTTGTGGGAACCATCCGGCTGAATTGAAAATCTAAACCGGCTTCAGATGCCTGTTGAGACATTTGACTAGTCATCTCTTTTGCTTCACTTATACTTTTTCCATATTTCTTCGATAGTTTTTCTTCAATTGATATCCGCGTATTAACGGGCGCTTCCGGGTCAAGCTCGAAGCTTTTATAAACCACTTCGACCTTTGAGTCAGGTGGAAGGGTTAAAAGAGCCTGTTCTAACCTCCGCTTCCCGATATAGCAAAAAGGACAAACAAAATCTGACCAAACTTCAATTAGCATATTAATTCACCTCTGTATTTTATTCTAGTCGGAATAATAAAAAAATGCGATAACTTCGATTACATAAACCCTAATTTCCAGTGTAGAAATTAGTCTTATTTACACATGATAATTGTATGATTCTGTAATTTTTACAATTTTACAATAATTATTACGTTAATTTAATTTATACTTATGGGAATAGTAATTACTTTACTAAATTTTGAAGGAGGAAGAAAAATTTGAAAAAGAAAGCAGTACTTACCAGTATAGCTGCTGTACTGGCTTTGAGTCCATTTTCGAGCTCTTTTCCCACAGCCCAGGCAGAAACCAACGATCAGGCGGATGAATTATTTTTTTCTGAGTACATAGAAGGAAGCAGTTTTAATAAAGCGGTGGAAATTTATAACGGTACAGGTGAAGATGTCGATTTAGCAGATTATGAGATTGAACTTTATTCCAATGGATCTAGTGAAGCGACGGGCAGTTTTGATATGGAAGGTATGTTGGAAAATGGAGATGTTTTTGTTACAGCAAATAGTCAGGCCGGCGATGAAATCCTGGACGCAGCTGATGCCACGAACAACTCAGCCGTTAACTTTAACGGTGACGACCCCCTGGTATTAAAGAAAAACGATGAGGTAGTGGATTCAATAGGTCAGATTGGAAGTAACGATGAATTCGGAAGTGATGTCACTCTTATTCGGAAGGAAGAAGTTAAAAATGGTGACACCAATCCAGATGATGAATTTTCCGGTTCAGAAGAATGGAACAGCTATGCAGCGGATACTTTTGATTACTTAGGAACATATGAGTTGCCTGAAACGGAACCTGTTGAGCTGCAGACAATTGAAGAAGCCAGAGGATCAGAACCGGGCTCTACGGTAAAAGTTGAGGGGACAGTGACAGGAGCCTTTGATACAGGCGGTCAGACTAATTATTATATCCAGGATGATACAGCAGGTATCATCGTCCGGGTCCCCGGCAACCCAGTGAATACAGGAGATCAAATCACAGTCTCTGGAGAATTTTCAGACTACTATGGGATGCAGCAAATCCTTGCTTCTTCAGCGAATATGGAAATAGTGGAATCTGGTGCTGGGGTTCCAACTCCTCAAACTGTTACTTCTAATCAATTTGCAGATGATCAAGGAGAAGAAATAGAGGGAGAACTTGTAAGGGTAGAGGATGTGGAAGTTCTTTCTAAAAATAGTTATGGAGATTTTACGGTAGAGGATGAAAACGGAGAATTTGTCATAACACCCGAAGATGAAAACTTACTTGAAATCGGTAGTTCGTACGAGCAAATCACAGGGGTGGTCAATTACAGTTTTGAAGAATACAAGCTTGTTCCGCGAGACGAAAAAGATATAGTAGAAGTTGTGTTTGCAATTACTGCTAATCCCCAGCCCGGATCGATTGTAGAAGGTGGAGAGGTAGAGTTGAATACAGCGGAAGAAGGAGCAGCGATCCATTATACTACAGACGGTTCAACCCCTGACGCAGAAAGTCAAGTTTATGAAGAACCTATAACGATCGAAGAAGATACAACAATACAAGCCGTTGCAGTGCGGGAGAGTGGTGAGGTTAGTCCAGCAGCTGCTTTCTCTTATGAAGTTCTTACCCCAGTGGATGAAGTAGAAATTCATGACATCCAAGGAACAGGCCATACATCGCCTTATGAGGATGAGGTGGTTGAGAATGTAAGCGGAATAGTGACTAAGCTCGACGGATCAAATGGATTTTATATGCAGTCTATCACCCCTGATAATGATGTGGCTACTTCTGAAGGAATATACGTATATAACCCGTCGCATGAGGTTGAAGCAGGTGATGAAGTGAGTATTGGAGGAGAAGTGACAGAGTGGCAGGAAGAAGGATACTCTGATGCTGATGATTTATTAACTACTCAAATTTCAGCTTCAGATGTTGAAATACAATCCTCTGATAACCAAATTCCTGACCCTGTGGTTATTGGCAAAGACCGGGAACAGCCTACTGAAGTGATAGAGGATGACGACATGGAATCCTTTGATCCGGAAGAAGATGGTCTGGACTTTTATGAAAGTCTCGAAGGTATGTTAGTTGCAGTGGAGGATGCCACTGTATCTGCGCCTATCAGCTATGATGAGTTGTCAGTTTACGCTGACCCAAGTGAAGACCAATTGAAAACTCAGGCAAATGGACTGCTTATTTCCCCCGAAGACTATAATCCTGAAAGAATTATGTTTGATGTAGAGGGATTAGGGCTGGAAGCCGTCACGGGAGATCAGCTTGACGGAACAGCAGCAGGTGTTGTCAGCTACGATTACAGTAATTTCAAGATCCGCCCTGCCGAAGACTTCCCTGAACTAAGGGACGGTGACACAGCGCCCCAAGTTACTGAATTAGAAGGTACGGACGAGGAACTTTCTGTGGGCACATATAACATGGAGAACTTTTCAGCTGAAACGAATCCAGATAAAGCTGAACGGATCGGGGATCAAATTGCAAATAATATGAAGGCCCCTGATATTGTAGGACTTGTTGAGGTCCAGGACAATAACGGTCCTGAAGATGACGGTACAGTAGAAGCTGATGAGAGCTATGAAGCGCTTATACAGTCGATCGAAGAAGCTGGTGGTCCAAGTTATGAATATACGGATATCGCACCTGAAGACAAAGTCGATGGAGGCCAGCCTGGAGGGAACATTCGTGTAGGGTATATTTATAATCCTGAGCGTGTTTCCCTTACAGATAAGACAGCTGGTGATGCTTCCACTGCTGTAGATGTAAATGAAGAAGGTCTTTCCCACAACCCTGGACGCATTGACCCTGACAATGAAGCATTTGAGAATTCAAGAAAATCACTGGCTGCAGAGTTTGAATTTGATGGCGAAACGTTTATTTTAGTGAACAATCATTTTAATTCTAAAGGTGGAGATGATGCTTTGTTTGGTGCCTCTCACCCTGTAGAGTTGGGGAGTGAGGATCAGCGTATCCAGCAGGCAGAAATAATCAATGATTTTGTTCAGGAAGCAGAAGCTGGTGCAGAAGATGCCAATGTAGTAGTTATGGGGGATTTGAATGATTTTGAATTCTCAAACCCTTTACAGACTCTTAAAGGAAACGAGCTTGCAAACTTAATGGAGAATTTACCTTCAGAAGAACGATACTCTTACATTTACCAGGGGAATTCCCAAACCCTTGATCACATTTTAGTCAGCAATTCCTTGGAAGACAGAACGAAAATTGATGCTGTTCATATAAATGCTGACTTTTCAGAAGCAACTGGACGAGCCAGTGATCATGATCCTGTAGTGGCTCAAATAAATACGGCTAAACAAGAGGACAAGGACGAAGAAAAAGGGCATAATGGTAAAGCTAAAGGGCATGAGAAAGGGAAAGGAAAGGGGCACGAAAAAGGAAAAGGTGAAGGCCATAAGAAGCATCATTAAATGGTAATGTGATAAAGCCGAGTTTGATCAATTCGTTGATTGAACTCGGCTTTACATTACTGTTTATGGTCGATTGCAGCGCGGGAACGGTCTAAAGCTTCGATGACTTCATCGTAGTAGTTGGATACATAGGTCATAAACAACACATCAATGACATGAAGCTGAGCCAGCCGTGAAGAAGTTGCGGCGCTTCTTATCATGGCTTCTTCTGTTGGAGAAGTATATAAAGGGATATCTGCCATATGGGATAATGTTGTGGAACCGTACTTTGTAATGCTGATCGTTTTTAAATGATTCTTTTTTGCCAGTTTCATGAATTGAACTGCTTCCTTTGTTTCTCCTGAAAATGACACTGCAATTGCTACATCATTGGAGGAAGCATTGGAAAGTGAAGTATAGGATAGGTGAGAATCTTGTAAATAGAAAGCGTAGCGGCCGGCACGCAGGAATTTTTGCTGGGCGTCATATGCTACCAGACCTGAAGCCCCGACTCCAAATATGTGAACAGCGCCTGCGCGGTGTATTTCACTTACAGCTTGATCTACATCTTCCCGGCGCAGCATTTCTTCTGTTTCCTTCAATATTTGTATCCCGTTGTGCGTCATTTGTTCTATGATGCGGTGGGATGACTCGCCTTGGTCAATATCCCGGTATTCAATAGATGAAGGCTTTTGTACATCTCCAGCAATGCGCATCTTAAGTTCTTGAAAACCTTTTAAATCCAACGATTTACACAGTCTGATTACGGCAGCAGAGCTCGTACTGCTTTTCTCAGATAGTTCTTTTACCGTCATTGTAATAACAGATTCCGGGGAGGATAAAATGTATTGAGCAATTTTTCTTTCAGATGCAGGGAGGGACTTTTCAACACTTTTCAGCATAGACAGTCCGCCTGATATGTAGGACATTATTGGCAGCCTCCTTGTAATTCAGCTTACATGCCTACTTTTATTATATGCTATAATGAAAAATAATTTCAATATTAAATGAAATGTAATGAAAATAAGTTCTGGGGAGGAGTTATATGATAATTGGTATTGATGCGGGCGGAACAACGACTAAAGGAGCACTGATCAGCGGCGACAGACAAGTTCTTGCTGTATTTCACTCAGGTTTTGGTAATCCGCTCATTGATAAAGAAAAAGCCACAGCTCATATCAATGAAGTATTGCAAGCTTGTATTCAGGCAGCCGACCATCCCATTGTTCATGTAGTTATTGGAATGGCGGGATTCAGTACTGTGAAAGATCATTTTATAATCCCTGAAGAGTGGAGCAGACCATTTAAACTTACGATCGTCAACGACGCAGAATTAGCATTAGAAGCAGGAATTCCAGAGGGTGACGGTATTCTTACAATTGCGGGAACCGGCTCTATACATATTGGGAAAAAGACAGGCAAAATTTATACTTCTGGCGGGTGGGGTCATCTGCTGGGTGATGAAGGAGGAGGCTATGATATAGGGAAAAATGCAATTAGGACAGTCCTTAAAGATCTCGAATCCCTGCATTCTGCAAGTGAATTCTCTAAGTCGCTTCTTAATCATATTAACTGTATTAATGCATCAGGAGTAAAGGCTTGGTTTTACGCTCAAGATAAAACTGCAATAGCCAGCCTATCCAAATTTGTAAGTGATATGGAAAAAGAAAAGAACGGGACGGCTGCTCATATTCTCCACTCTTCCTGCAAGTCATTAGTAACCCAAATCAAACGTTTATATCATAGGATGGAGATGACGACTGAAGCAAAGCTGGTAATGGCAGGGAGCATTCTGCAAACTAATGATTTTTGTTATACGATAATTGATGAGGAACTCCAAGGGATGTTTAAGGAAGTGAGCAGGCTGAATGAACCTGCTTATATAGGGGCTTATACAATAGCCGGATATAAATAGACTTATTCTCCAGACCGAATAGTGATTTGAATGATGAATCTTCTCTCCCGTGGAAACGTAACTTTTATTATTCTAGTTTTTTCTGTCCGATTTTTTTAAATCGGACTTTTTTGTGTGTGATTTGACATATACCTTGAAATTAAGAGGAAATTGATTCATAATATTCATTAAATTCGAATTATTTAAAAATTTTTTTTGCGTATGAATGACAGCGCTTTCAATAGGAGGATAATATGCTTACTGTTATTTTGCTTTCACTAATTACTGTACTATCTGTTGTATTTGCTCTTAAACGAAAACGTCCTCTCTACCTGGCTTTGCCGGTAGTATCATTAATCGGATTTGCATTTGTGAAAATCTTAATGGTCCCTATGCCGTTCTGGGATACTGTTAAATTCATTTTTAATTTAAGAGGATAATACACCATTGAAAGGAGGTGGGAATTTGAGGAAACTCGATCAAAAGAAAGCAGATGCTTATTTTAAATTAAGGACAACGATGATTATTATTTATTTATCTATTGGATTTCTAGTTTCTTATGTTGTGGTATTCAATGCCGAGGCACTGTCTACTTTTAATGTTATCGGCATTCCTTTTCATTATTATATGGGCGCTCAAGGGGCAGTGCTTACTTTTATTGTCCTGCTATTTATTAATGCAATCATCAGCGATAAAATTGACAAAAAATTTGGCTTCAATCCTGAATACGTTGATACAGCGGATAACTCTAAGGTTGAGGATCAATAAGGAGAGTGAATGGTTGTGGATGGACAGTTTTTGGTTTCAATATTGCTCATTGGCTCGACATTTGCCTTATACATAGGGATTGCTATTTTCAACACGGCTAAACAAACATCTGAATTTTATGTGGCCGGCCGCGGTGTACCGCCTGTGTTTAATGGTATGGCAATAGGAGCAGATTGGATGAGTGCGGCTTCATTCATTGGTATGGCAGGCACCGTCATGGTTCTTGGATACGATGGTTTAGCTTATATTATGGGATGGACAGGAGGTTATCTCCTATTAACCTTCCTATTAGCGCCGCAATTGCGTAAATACGGCAGATATACTGTACCCGAATTTATTGGAGACCGTTATCGAAGCGATACAGCTCGTTTAATAGCTGCAGTGGCTACCATAATTATTAGTTTTACTTACTCAGTCGGTCAGCTCTCCGGCTCAGGAGTTGTAATAGGCAGGCTCCTTGAAGTTAACACTGCTGTCGGAACAATGATTGGCGTAGTACTGATTGCTTTTTACTCAGCTATGGGTGGAATGAAGGGAATCACATGGACTCAAGTAGCTCAATACTTAGTGCTTATTATCGCCTACTTAATTCCAGTCATATTTATGTCGCTTCAGCTGACATCCAATCCAGCCCCCTGGCTGTCGTATGGTGAAGTAATAGGCAGTATGAGAGAGCTGGATCAGGAGTTAGGGATTTCGGAATATGTAGTACCATTTACTGAAGCTACAAAATGGCAGTTTTTAGCCCTCATGTTTACATTAATGGCAGGTACAGCAGGACTGCCTCACGTAATTGTCAGGTTTTATACTGTTGCAACTATGAAAGCTGCTCGTTGGAGTGGTGCGTGGGCATTGTTGTTCATTGGATTACTTTATTTATCTGCACCGGTTTATGCCGCTTTTTCTCGTTTTATTCTTATGACTCAAGTGGCCAACTCTTCTATTGATGATTTGCCGGCCTGGACGGAGCCTTGGATCAACACAGGTCAACTATCTGTCGCCGATGAGAATGGGGACGGTATATTACAATGGGAAGAGCTTTCCATTCACAATGATATTGTGGTAATGGCCACACCTGAAATCGCCAATCTGGGGATTTTTGTTATTGGCCTTATGGCTGCAGGTGCTATGGCTGCTGCTCTTTCGACTGCGGGTGGATTAATGATTGCTATATCAGCAGCCTTATCGCATGATATATATTATCGTTCCATTAATCCTAAAGCGAGCGAACGCAAGCGCCTTCTCGTAGGACGATACTCTATCGTTATAGCAACAGTTGCTGCTGGTCTGCTTGCTTTAAACCCTCCAGGTGCGATTACACAAATCGTAGCATGGGCGTTTGGTTTAGCATCAGGCTCCTTCTTTCCAGCACTGTTACTAGGGGTCTGGTGGAAGCGGGCAAATGGGCCGGGTGTCATTGCAGGTATGATTACTGGTCTGACCGTTACTCTTGGTTATATATTCTTTTCACAATCACTGGGTATCCAAGTACTGGGGATCATTGACACAGGCGCAGGCATCTTTGGAGCCGTTTCAGCCATCCTGGCGAACGTCATTGTATCGTTAAGTACAAAACCGCCTGCGCAGGAAGCACAGGATGAAGTTACTGACTTACGGTATCCGGAACAAATGCATTATAAAGATGGGGAAGTATGGTTGAAAGAATAATCTCGTTAAGCTGACTGTCGATTAAATGGCAGTCAGCTTTTTATTCGTCATTGAACGTAAGAATTTGGTAGACTAATAGAATCGATGATTTCAAGAGGAGAGAATGAAATGGCGATATTCTTTCAAGTTGTATTACCTGTTATATTAGTGTTTTTTTCTGGCTATTTATTGCAAAGATTTATCCGTCTGGAGATTAAATCTATTTCTACTGTGGTTCTTTACATACTTCTTCCTTGTTTAGTATTTGATACCTTTTATGATGCTGAGTTTAATCAAGAATATTTGATGATGGTCTTATTTTCAATAATATTACTACTCCTTATGCTACTCATTAATAAAGTTGCTTCAAAGACAGCCCGTTACTCCGTTTCCACAGAGAGTGGACTAATACTATCAACTGCCTTTATGAATGCGGGAAATTACGGGGCACCTATTGTACTTTTTGCTTTCGGCGAAGAAGGATTTGTATACTCTGTCTCTTTTATGATCATCCAGCAGATTGTCATGAATTTTTTTGGTGTGTATTACGCAGCAAAAGGAGCGGCGGGGGTTCGGCTCGCCATGGCGACGGTTATGAAAATGCCGCCGACATACGCTGTAGTGGTAGCCCTGACCGTAAAAATAGCGGGTGTTTCGATTCCTGAAAATGTAGCGGCGAGCGTAACTTTGGTCGGAGATGCTGCCATTCCAATTGTTATGATACTGCTTGGCATGCAATTGGCTAATATAACAGTCAAACAGCTGGATTGGGGGAAGATTACTTTTGCAGCCAGCCTAAGGCTGATCGGCTCGCCGCTTATTGCCTGGGGACTGACCATCCTTTTGCCAATGAGTGATTTGATGGCTAGTGTGCTAATTGTCTCAGCTGCCATGCCTTCAGCTGCAACTACAACCATGTACGCTGTTCAATTTGATTCAAAGCCTGAACTGGTTTCAAGTATTACTTTAATTACAACTTTACTCAGCGTGGTTACCATCCCGGTGGTTTTAAATATTCTGTAGCACTTGTAAATAGTGCCTTTTGTACTCAGGGGATAGTGGAAGATTATCCATGGGTAACCAGCTGATACTCAGTTTAATGGACATGACTTTCATTCAGTAATATTTAATGGTTGAAGGAAAAAACGAAAGCTCTTTCTATGAATTCAATTAGTAAAATATTAGTTTCTTTAAAAATACAAATTATGAGAAAAACTGGGATGTGCGGCAGTATTGTTGCACGTTCCGGTTTTTTTCTAATTATTGGCTGCTTTTTTCTTTTCTTGATTTAAAAAACATATATAAATTACCTAAAATCATGGCAATAGATAAAGCTACACCTACCGACGAAAACTCTAATGGTGTAAAATATCCAACTAGCAAATATAAAGCAAAAAACAGGGCAAACATTAAATAAAACAATTCGATCTTCCTTCCTTTTTAACGTAGCTACAGTAAGAATAACATACCTCCCCACTCCTACACACTCGCATTAAACACGGAAAGCTTACTCCTGATCGATTTTCTTTTTCTTTTAACAGTTGAAGTACTGATTCCAGTGAGACATGATATCTCGTTAACCGTGTACTTCTGCAAGGACAAAGTCAGAATCTTTTTTTCTACACACGTCAGTCCAAAGTTTGAAAAAATATCATGCCAGAACAGGTGATCATCTAATGTATTGTATACGGATAAGGAAAGAAAACAAAAAGGAGATGGTGGTACTGCACGGCGCTTTAAGGATTTGTAGTAATACAGTAAGTGGTGGGTAAAATACGTAGAAAACTTGCACATTCCGCTCCGGTATCGAGATACGCATTTTACATAAACGAAGTAGGCTTCCTGTACATAATCTTCCTGAAGTGGAAGTTGAAGCTTATTAAGCGTGTGATAAATCAGAGGATAATACGATTGAAAATTTGAAAATGCTTTCGTCACGGGACACTCAATTCTAATTGAATATTCAATTTAATTTTTACGCGCAATCCTATTATTACGTATAATCTAAAAAAAAGAAATAGTTATCTGAAAATTACATTATTTATTTCAAAATTAAGTTTTTAAAGTAAATTTATACATGAAAATTAATTTTTCAACTTTTTTTGACACCAAAACAGCAGCTTCTAACGATTATACCTATAGAAAGGTATTTCAAAATGAATAGGAGCTTGCTTATGTATGTAAATGATCAGGAGTTCGAAAGAATCGTTTTAGAGAATGAAAGATTAATACATTACCACATTCACAGCTTACATATAAAAGATGCAAATGGAGATTTTTTCGCTATTGGCCTGGAAGCCTTATGGAAGGCTTACGAATCTTATGACCCTTCAGTTGGAAAATTTTCCACTTATCTCAGCTGGAAAGTACGAAACGCCCTCATCGATGAAATCCGCAGAGACTCGAAACGCCTCAAAAACCAAAACCTCCTGCTTCAAATGCAGTCATCATTATCCTGCCTCACTAGTGAAGATGTAATTATCGATCAATATCTATGGGACAAAATAAAAACAGAACTGACGTTAAATCAATGGAAATGGGTTTACTATTTTATTATCCATGATCTATCCGTTTCTCAAATTGCCGATATTGAAGGTGTTACGAGTGATGCTGTAAAGAATTGGGGAAGACATGCCCGAAAAAAACTTCGTAAAGTTCTCATAAAACAAACCACGCTCCAACTTTAATAGTTGGAGCGTGATTTTTATTTTTCAATGGTAATGTTTATTTTACTTAATCCAAGCGCTTTAGCAGCTTTAATCATGCGTGCAGCTTCTTGTTCGGCGTCGTGAATAGAAATATTATTTCTTGATATATTTAGTGTTGTACCACCGAACAGAGGCAGAGTATCCGACTCTTCCTGGATCGCCTTTTCAGTACCAGCCTGAACTTCAGCTATAACGTCATGTTTGCTTCTATTAACACGGCCTCTAATTTTCCGCCCATGATAAACGACACTGGCGTATGGACAACCTGTCTCCTTAGAAATCTCTCGATAATTTTTTTCCGTCTCTTCGATCAGTCTTTTTACTTCACCTAAATCATAATCATATTGTTTGCTCTTCTTTGCCATAAACTTAAACCCCTTTATTAATATCTATTTATATTTTAACAAAAAAAATATATATTTATAGGATTAGTTATCACCATTATTATACAATTCCTACCTTTATTCGAGTTGGTTTTAACAATTTGCAGCTATGGTAAAAAAATGAACCAGTGAATAGATCACTGGTTCAAAGCAGGACTAACAGAAGCAGAAACTCCGCTTAGGTCGGCTTTTAAGAATTCTACTTGATAATTTGGGAAATGATCGTTTAACGCTGCTAATTGTCTTTCACCAGCATGGTGAAAGAGTCCGATCATTGTAGGTCCTGCCCCGCTTATATAATGACCGAGAGAGCCATTATCTTCTAATATCTTTGACACGTGGGGGAAGTCTGGGATAAGGCCGCTTCGATAAGGCTGGTGCCACTTATCCTCTTTCATCATCCGGCCGACTAAAGGCCAGTCTTTTTCAGCCAGAGCAGCCACAAGTACATTAGCCATGCCGCTTGCATGTACTGCATCCTTGTAAGGAAGTTGGGCTGGAAGGATAGAGCGCGCTTCTTCCGTCTCTACATGATAATCTGGAATCACTGCCACCCATGTCAGCTGCTCTAATTCTTTCGAGAACCGGACTGATTCTAAGTTCACCCCATCGTAGCTGGACACTGTAATTCCTCCATAAATCGCCGGAGCCACATTATCCGGGTGACCTTCGATCGTACAGGCAATCTTCAGCTTCTCACGTTCAGCTAACCTAAGAGAAAGGATTTGGTTTGCTAGTTCAATTCCTCCAACTACTGCTGTAGAGGAGCTGCCGAGCCCCCGCGCAATCGGTACTTCGTTGGTCATGGTTACCTTGTGGGCAGGTAATTGATCATATCCGTACTGATTCGCTGTAAACAATGCAGATTTATATATTAAATTCGACTTCCCCTCAGGAATAAAAGGTTGATCTTTTTTTTGTAATACAAAACTCCATTCACCAGCAGGCTCACAGTGGAGTGTCACATATTGAGACAAGGCCATTCCTATTGAATCAAAACCTGGTCCCAGGTTTGCAGATGTTGCTGGAACTCGTATGGTGATCATGATTGTACTCCAGCGGCTTGAGCAAATTGATTTAAGTCGTTCTCGATGACAATTGGTCTGATTTTGCTTTTCTCTATGGCTGTAGTTGGATCTTTAAGTCCGTTACCAGTAAGAACATGAACCACTTTAGAACCTTTAGGGATTGAACCATCTTTTACTTTTTTGATCGTACCTGCAAGAGAGGCGCATGAAGCGGGTTCAGCAAAGACTCCTTCTGCGCTGGCTAACCATTGATAAGCTTCCACTATATCTTCATCGGTTACTTCGTTAATGCTTCCTTTTGATTCTTCTGCAGCTATAAGGGCTGGCTGCCAGCTTGCAGGATTACCAATTCGGATAGCAGTAGCCAGCGTTTCCGGATTTTCAATTACTTGATTTCTCACAATTGCCGCTGAACCACTTGCTTCAAAACCAAGCATTTGCGGCAGCTTCGTACTGTGTGCTTCATGATATTCTTTAAACCCACGCCAGTAAGCTGTAATGTTCCCTGCATTCCCGACAGGAATAGAAAGAAAGTCGGGTGCATCTCCGAGTACATCACATACTTCAAAAGCAGCGGTTTTTTGACCTTCTATTCTGTAAGGGTTAACCGAATTAACAAGTGTAATGGGTTCAGTTTCTGCAATTTGACGTACAATTTGTAAGGCCTGGTCAAAATTCCCCTTAATTGCAAAGATCTCTGCTCCGTACATTACAGCCTGAGCAAGCTTGCCTTCTGCAATTTTCCCATCAGGTATAACGACAATACAGCGTAAACCTGCTCTAGCTGCAAAAGCTGCTGCTGAAGCGGAAGTGTTTCCCGTTGAAGCACAGATTACTGCTTTTGATCCTTCTTCAATAGCTTTTGCCATGGCAAGCACCATGCCCCGGTCTTTAAAAGAACCTGTTGGATTTGCTCCTTCAATTTTTACATAAGCTTCAATCCCTAATTCTTCTGAAATTGTTGGTATTGGTAACAGTGGAGTATTTCCCTCATGCAATGTTAGTTTTGGTGTTTCCGGTGTAACTGGTAATAGATCTTCATATTTGTCTAATAAACCCTTCCACATATCAATTGCTCCCTTCTACACGGAAAACACTATCGACAGATCGAATCGAAGATAGGCTTTCTAAATCTTTAAATGCTCTCTCGAAATCTTCTTCGCTTACTTGGTGAGTAATCATCATTAATTCACGTTCATCGTGTTTATCAGCTTCACGCTGGATGATTTGATCAAAGGAAATACCATATTCAGCAAATATTTTTGTAAGCTCCATAAGCATGCCTGGCTGATCATGAACATGAAGTCTCATATATTTTTTGGTCAGTTGATCTTTTTTTTCTTTCACTAGTTTAGGGAACTGAGGCTGGACGTAGGCTGAGCCTGAAGTTCCTAATCTTAAGCTTTTAACAACGGCTATAAGATCTGAAACGACGGCAGTCGCAGTAGGAAGCTTACCTGCACCTGGACCGTAGAACATTGTTTCTCCAACGGCATCCCCATAAACATATACAGCATTATATTCATCATTTACCGAAGTAAGCGGATGTTCACTAGGGAGTAACGTGGGTTCGACACTTACAGAAACCCCTGTATTATCGTGTTCTGCTACACCGATAAGTTTTACAGAATAGCCAAGCTGTTCAGCATATTGAATGTCTGCCAGTGAAATGCCTCGAATTCCTTTAACTTCTACATCTTCTAAATTAAACGGCATGGAGAAACCTAATATTGATAAGATTGTCATTTTTCTGGCAGCATCCAGCCCATCTACATCAGCCGTTGGGTCAGCTTCAGCGAACCCAAGCTCCTGAGCTTCTTTAAGCACGGCGTCGAAATCTACACCTTCTTTAGTCATTTTCGTTAAAATGTAGTTTGTTGTACCGTTAACAATGCCCATCATTTTTCGAATTTTATCAGATGACAGTCCATCTAATATGGAACGGATAATCGGAACACCGCCAGCTACACTAGCTTCGTAAAATAGGTCACACTTGTTTCTGGAGCTCGCTTCAAACAATTCGGCCCCATGCTGTGCTACAAGGTCTTTATTAGCTGTAACTATATGTTTACCATTTTCAATCGCTTCACGCAGAATTGTTAGAGTGTGATCGATTCCACCCATAACCTCCACCACAACATCAATCTCCGGATCCTGCGTGATGTCTTCATAACGATCCGTTAATTGAGTTGAAGTGTTGTCGATATCCCGGGGTTTTGATAAATTACTTACGAGCACAGTCTTAATAGTGACATTACACCCTGTTTTATGTTGAATACTTTCTTTATGGTCTTCAAGAATTTCAATTACACCGCTTCCTACAGTGCCTAATCCTAATAAGCCCACAGTAATTGTGTCCTTCATCGTTCACACTCCTTGTCCACTTGAAATATACATATTTATATTTGTAATGGACATTGTAACGGAAAGGCAGAGGATGTACAAGGTAAAATAGATTAGTAATTTAAGTATTTTCTTAAAAGTCTGGTATTACAGCACTTATACTCGACTGAACAAAGAAGTAACTCAGTATACAAAAAATATTTTGTCTCAAGTTTAAAAATTACATACTATTAAAATAGAGATTTATTTCTTGGTTTTCCAAAAATAAGAAAAATCAGACAATCTTCGACAAATAATGACTTATTTTTATTTAATATTTAATAACTTTACGTAAAGTCATACATATTGACTAAATTATCAAAATACATTATAAGTAAAAATACCTACTAAAGAAAGGGGGGCGAGAAATGAACAGCTATGAAAGTTTAATTAAACCTATTATTGAAGAAATGGGGATTTCAGGTAAAGCGGATCTTTTTCTAAAAGAAGGAATGGAAGCCGTACATACATTTATTGCAATTCATAATGAAGCAAGTGTCCATCAGCTCAGCATAGTCATTCGCAGTCACTTTCGTTCACTATTATCACCTTCAAGTGATTAGGAAAAGCTGTGTGACGGCAGCTTTTCCTTATGATTATTTTTCAGCTTTATTTTTATTGACAAATAAGAGATAATAGAATAAAATACTGAAAATTCTGATCATAAGGGGTGGCAAAAAATGTTAAATGTGAAAATGTTAAAACCGTATTATGTGAAAGAAGATAAGCGTTTTATACGCGTTGTGTTAGCCTACCAGTATTTTTCTTTGTTTATAGATGAGGAACTGTATCAATTTATCCCTATGGAATCCAGAGAAATAATAATTGATCGAAAAAACAACCGTGTTCACAATGTGTTCGATATCTTTGTGTTTCAGCGGGGAAAACGGATTGTTTATGTGTCGGTAGCAGACCTATTAAAGCTTCCTGATTTTCTAACTCATTTACACGGTATTACATCACCTTATGAATCTGGGCAGAGTCAGAAAGAAAAAACATTTAATGTTGACGGCGAATTAGAAATAATTATTGAAGATCTGGAAAAAGAAAACCTGAGGCGGCTTATTAACAGAGCTATTGACAGCTCTGATAAGAAAGCGTTTACACTACTATCTGAAGTATGGAATGAAGAATATTGCTGAACCACTCTTTTAAAACAGAGTGGTTTTTTATTGCGTTTTTGTTCTTAATAAAGAAAAAAACCTTTTAATTCTTAATTTTATTAGATATAATAAAAATATATAATTCTTTATTGAGAACAATTATTCGCTGGAGACAGATTGTTTAATGTAAGGAAAAGGAGGCTGGTATAAATGGCTGCTATAGGAGAACGTATTCGAGGTTTGCGGTTAGGAAAAGGTTTATCTGTTAATCAATTTGCTAAATCATCAGGAGTTTCAAAGTCATATATAAGCAATATTGAAAGAGGTGTCCAAAAAAACCCTTCATTAAGTGTTATGAGGAAACTGGCAGAGACTTTAGATGTTCCACTTGAAGATTTATTATCGCACGTAAATGATCAGCATAAAACTAAATAATAAACAGAAAGGGGATAGGGGATGAGGCACAAACATTTGGATGAAGAATGGATTAAGTTAATGAAAGAAGCTAAACGACTCGGCCTCGATATAGAAGAAGTACGTAAATTTTTGAGGAAAGAGGGTTGAGGCTAATTGAAAGGGAAAGTCGTGTTTACGAGATTAGCAGCTCGTCCCAATTGTATAAGTTCACCGCTTCCTCCCGTACTTTTATTTAAAGGAATAACATGTCATTTAAATCCGGTCGTGAGTCAATTCTCCCAATTAATGGTTAAGTCGCACCACACCATTATTAGCAGTCAAGGCGAAGTGGCGGCATATTTCAATAACCAAAAGCAGAAGGATCCCATGACAGCCGTGCAGGGTGACGAATCCCCTTTATCATATCTGCAGGCTGCTATTTGTATACAGGAGTTACAAAAATACTGCATAGAGACTGATCAGGAGTGGCATGCAGATCAGATTATGGATAATACGATTTTCACATATCTCTTATGGTCTAATAGAAAAAAATACAATCCAATATTTTTTTACGATTCCTTAAATCATCCGGTTATTATTTTCTACACTTATCACATTGGTTCTTCCTTTTATATCATAAAGCACATTCATCGTTTTGATTATGAAGGATACTGCCAGAAAATAGGGAGTAAAGTGATTAGCTCAGGGTATGATGATACTATTCCGTGGGAAAGAATGTCCTAACATTTTACTGTGTATTATATTCGAGTTTTTTTTACAATATCTTTTTCCAAAAAAAACTAAAAAATTAATATATTTTGAAAAAAATCTGAAAAAAATACAAAACTACGATAATAATAGACGGTATAATAGCCTTAGTTATATAGGGATAGGGCAGGGGGCTTACATACTGCAGATAGTAGAAGCTTCCATAATTTTAACGGGGAGGTTCATCTATGATGAAAGCAATTCCTGATCAGAAGGCGCTAGATACAGAGTGGGTAAAGTTAGTTAAGGAAGCCAGGGATTTGGGGTTAACTATTGAAGAGGTAAGAGAGTTTATAAAAATGAAAAGTTCTCATTAACGAACATCAGCCTTCTGCTGATGTTATTTTTTTGTAAATGAACTATAGTAGTATTAAAGGGAGGGTGTTCATTTGAGGTCAGGTCACATTGAATTATTTGAGCTGTTAAGAGATTGTTCTAATTCGTTTCAAACTCCTATTCTGGTTTTTAATGATAACGAAAAGTTAATCCGTCATTTTCCCGATCAATTCCACAGGCCTCCTGAAATATTTCATGATGTTTTTTATCAGTGTCTGAGGGATAGTAAGAAGAGCCCTTTCCAGCTTCAATTATTTGCTGATCTTTATTATCAATACTTCTTTTTCTATCCTATTAAGAATAATTATGATGAATTTACATATATTGGGATTGGACCGTACTTGATGCAGGAAGTGGGTAAATTTCAAGTGCGGAAAATGCTTGTGCTGCATGGTATGGATTTTTCTTTTGAGACAGAGGCAATTGAATATTTCAGTAAACTGCCCGTTATTACCTTCAAGAAGTTAGAATCAATCGAACGTCTTTTGAATTTGCTAATGCCTGGGAAATCTGAAAGCCATTCGATAGGTCAGCTCCCTACTGAAGAATGGGAAGATTACCGGGAATTTAAAAGTAACCATTTGAATGCGAAATATTCGCGTCATCTTTTAGAATTGAATGAGAATTTTAATAAATTTTTTAAACAAGGTGATGCGCGGGCTTTAAAAGAATATCAAAAGCTTAGGAGGTCTTCGCTTTTTCCACTCGGCAATGGTGATGAGATTAGATCAGCAAAAAATAATATTATTACTCTTATCTCGAAGCTCACTCGCATTGCAATAGAAGAAGGAATTGCCAAAGGGGAAGCTTTTTCATTGCACGATTTCTATATTAACTTCCTTGAATCTAAAGATGATATAAACGAACTCTCGCATTTAGAATTAACTATTGTTCAGGCTTATTTAAATGTCATGAAACAAAGAAACCAAACGAGCATAGTTTCTCCTCTAGTTCATAAAGCAAAAAATTATATCTATCAGAATTTAACTGAAGATATTAATCTGAAGGTTATAGCTGAAGAGCTTCATGTAAATCCGAATTATCTTTCAAGCGTGTTTAATAAGGATACTGGTACTTCAATAACTAAATATATTAACGCCCAGCGCGTTAAAGAAGCGAAAGAATTGTTAACCAACACCCAGTATTCCTTAATGGAAATTAGTATTCTATTAGGGTATAACAGTCAAAGCTACTTTACGAGAGTATTCAAAAAACATGAAGGAATAAGCCCGAAAGATTTTCGACAAAAATTACAATCCGCTTATTTAACTTAGCCTCCTGTACATTTAGCGGAAGTTCTTTGAGTTAATAGAAAAATTTATACTATTTTTTGACGTATTATGTTAAAATTAAACAATATTTAAGTTATGCGAGGATATTTATGAGAAAGCTTGTTTACTGGCTGCCTGTGATGTTATGGATGACTATAATCTATTATTCTTCATCTACACCATATGAAAAACAAAATATAAAACCCTTGCTGGGAAGCTGGTTCGACCTCTCCTGGCTGGAACCTTATTTAAACAGAGTGAGCTTTACATACAACACCAAGGAAGTTAGTGCAGCTGCTCTGGGAGTGGAAGGATTCATTGAATTCTTTATAAGAAAAGGCGCTCATTTAGGGGTGTTTTTTGTTCTGACACTGCTTTTTTACTATGCCTTTTCCCATTCGCTGCAAGGAAGAAAGTTTTTAATTTTGGTTGTGGCTTCCTGGACGGGGGCGGTATTGTATGCTGTTTTTGATGAATGGCACCAGGGACTCACGCCAAATCGGACTCCTTATGCTGGAGATGTGATACTGGACGCTGCAGGCGGGGGTCTGGCAGTAATTGTTATTTTTATAGTAGTTAGACGACGGACGAAAAAACACGTTTAGAATCGAATGAGTAAGGAATATAGGTATATAAGATAAAAAAGGGAAAAGGTGGGGGCAATGACAAAAGCAGAAGAGTTAAAAGAAATCATGCAAACGATTATTCAACAAACAGAAAGCTCCGAATTAGCATCCTCTCAAGATGTGATCAATCGACTAATTCAACAACTTCAAGCTTAAAAAGTATGAGCAGACTTTCTGCTCTTTTTTTGACTTTCAGCCACCTCGTAAACGCTTCAAATATGATATAATTTACTCCACTACATAATTTCAATTAATAGAAAAGGGATGAGTATATGAGCTGGTATCAAGAATACGAACGATGGAATACTTTCACTTCTTTAGATCCTACTCTGCGTACTGAACTTAATCAACTGCAGCAGGATGAACAATCACTTGAGGACGCTTATTATAAAAACCTTGAGTTCGGTACTGGAGGTATGCGCGGGAAACTTGGACCAGGAACGAATCGTATGAACATTTACACGATTAGAAGGGCCGCAGAAGGACTGGCATCTTATGTTAAAAGCCTTTCGGGTCAAGCTGAAGGTGTGGTCATAGCCTACGATTCGCGGTACATGTCTAAGGAATTTTCAGTAGAAACTGCTAAAGTGCTTGGTCGTCACGGTATTAAGACTTACGTTTTCTCTTCTTTAAGACCCACCCCGGAACTTTCTTTCGCTGTGCGTTACTTAGAAGCTGCAGCCGGAGTCGTTATTACTGCAAGCCACAACCCTCCAGAGTATAACGGGTTTAAAGCTTATAACTCAGATGGCGGACAGCTTCCTCCAGCTGAGGCAGAAACGGTAATTGATATGGTAAACCTAGTTGAGAATGAGCTTGAAATAGAAGTAGCTGTTCAAGAAGAATTAGAAAAAACAGGTTTACTGAAATGGATAGATACAGAGGTAGATGAAGCTTACTTAAATAAATTAAAGGAAGTGAATGTGAACCAGGAACTTCCGCATTTCGCGGGTGAGTTAAGTGTTGTGTTCACGCCACTGCACGGGACAGCTCAAATGCTTGTTGAGAAAGGTCTTAAGCAGATAGGAATTACCAATATTCATACAGTGGAAGAGCAGGCTGTTCCTGATCCGGAATTTAGCACGGTTGCTTCACCTAACCCTGAAGAACACCAGGCGTTTGAGCTGGCAATAGAAAAAGGAAGCCAGATTGGAGCAGATGTATTAATTGCTACTGATCCTGATGCAGACCGTCTGGGTGTAGCAGTTCCAAATTCAAGAGGAGACTACCAAGTACTTACCGGAAATCAGACCGGAGCACTGTTAATTGATTACCTATTATCTCAATCGAGCCACGTACCTGATAACGGAATAGTCATTAAGACCATTGTGACATCAGAATTTGGCCGTGTTATTGCAGATCACTACGGGGTAAGCAGTCTTGATACTTTAACAGGCTTTAAATTTATTGGTGAGAAGATTAAAGAATATGAAGCAACTAATCAACACACCTTCCTATTTGGATATGAGGAAAGCTACGGCTATCTTGTTAAAGACTTTGCACGTGATAAAGATGCCGTGCAGGCAGCTGTACTTGCTTCAGAAGTGGCAGCTTATTGGAAATCTAAAGGTAAAACCTTGTTAGAAGCTTTAGAAGATTTATACAAAAAGCATGGATACTTCCTTGAAGACCTGCAATCTCTTACTATGGAAGGGAAAACGGGATCTGAGAAAATCACTAAAATTATGACAGATTTCAGGAATAATCCTTTATCTAAAGCAGGCGGACTTGATGTAATAGCGGTTGAAGATTATACCACTTCCGAACGGAGACATAAAAACGGCACGGTCGAAAAAATTGAACTGCCTAATGCTAATGTTTTAAAGTTCATATTGGAAAACGACAGCTGGTTCTGTCTACGCCCTTCAGGCACGGAACCGAAAATAAAATTTTATTACGGTGTAAAAACGAGATCTGGTGAAGAGAGTCGTAAACTACTCGAAGCGGTTAAGCAATCTGTCAATGAATTAATTAGTGAAAGTGTATAAATGTAAGGAGCTCCATTTTTTGGGGCTTCTTTTTTTCAATTTGATTAGATTCTCTTTAAATCTTTGAGAAGAAAGAAATCATAAGAGTACCTATGGTATAATGGGGGACGGATGAATTTAAAGGGGTTTCCCTTGTGAATTAAGCGAGGATTATTATGAATATATATATAGAAATAGCCATAGCCCTATTTTTGTCTATGGCCGTAAGTTATTTATTAGTTTTTCCTGTGATTAAGTTAGCAAGAAAGTGGAGGATGATGGACCATCCGGAAGCTAGAAAGATTCATGCTGTTGTCACACCACGTATGGGGGGGCTTGCCATATTCGGAGGTGTAGCAGCAGGTATGCTTTACATTAGACCCGAAACACAATACTGGACGGCTATTTCAATAGGTGCGGTTATTATAGTTTTGACCGGTCTATTGGACGACCGTTATCAGATAAGTCCGTTAATGAAATTAGCTGGACAAATTTTGGCTGCTTCCGTTCTTATCTTTTCCGGCCTGCAGGTGGATATTCTAACTATTCCTTTCGTGGGGATGATTCCCCTGAGTGATCCAGTGAGTATTGTTCTGTCATTTTTTTGGATTATAGGAATTACGAATGCGATTAATTTAATCGATGGTCTTGATGGATTGGCAACCGGGGTCACTACCATCTCTTTAATCAGCGTTGCTGTCATGGCTCTTGCCCTGGAGCCGCAAATTTCAATAGTATTTCTATGTATTGTGTTAATAGGGAGTAATATTGGATTTCTGTTCCATAATTTCTACCCGGCTAAAATATATATGGGAGATTCAGGATCTCTATTTCTTGGCTACTCGATGGCTGTTATTTCAATGGTAGGTTTATTTAAAAATGTCACTCTCTTCAGCTTTATCATTCCTATTATTGTATTAGCTATTCCATTATTCGATACGCTGTTCTCTATTATGAGAAGGTTCCTAAACAACCAAAAAATTATGATGCCGGATAACAAACACATTCACTATCAAATTCTCGCTGCCGGATTCAGTCATAGAACGACGGTTCTTATCATTTATGGATTTAGTGCCCTTTTCGGCTTTCTCGCCATACTATTCTCTCTAACGTCGTTTGGAATCTCACTGGGACTTACGTTTTTTATTCTCTTTTTACTGCATTTATTTGCTGAGATGACGGGTGTAGTGCAAAGAGGAAAGCGTCCGGTGATTAATTTAATGCAGAAGCTGTTTTCAAATAAAAAAAACAGAACTCACAAAAAGGAAGAGGGAGAATAATTTAATGTGAACCCTCGTCAGTGTTTGCTGATAATAATTATGCCATTAAAAAGACACAGAAACGGGGCTTGCCGCGAATAAATAATATCGCCCTTACTCATGTTAAAGTCTCTGAATCAAATCTTAAGTAATTCTCCCGATAACAAAAAATGCAAAAGAAAAACCCAGTGATGAAAAATCACTGGGTTATTTTAGTTAATTTGGTTTCAGGAATTTGTGCATCCCCATAGAGAGAGTGAACAAGTTTCTGACTGGAATGACCATCTGAGTACTGATTCCACAAATCAGAAAAAAGTTTAATCTGATCGTAATCGTAAAAATCAGTCCAGATAATCTCAATTATTTCCTGGCTGGTATAAGCTACCGGCCCAGGAGTCATAGTATGATAGTCTTCCCAGAATCCTCGAACTCGTGCGTACTCTTCTAAATCGAAGGAGTAGAAGATCATAGGCTTATTTAAGAGTGAAAATTCATAAGGAATAGATGAATAATCTGTAATCAGAAGGTCCGTAATTAACAGCAGATGGTTTATCTTTTCACCCGCTGAAACATCAATAATAAAGTCAGGATAAGGGTTGCTGAAATTTGTATTTACAGCCGGGTGTAGTCTTAATAACAATACATAATCCTCGTGAAGGGCTTCATACATTTGTTTGAGGTCAAGCTGTATATCAGGATTTGTCAACTGATGATCTCTAAATGTTGGAGCATACAGGATCACTTTCTTGTTTTTAATTTGCGGATATTTGCTTTTTAGTTTTTGTTCAATTACAGGGTGATCTTCAAAAAAGAAATCGGTACGCGGTATCCCGGTTTTTAGAATGTTTTTCTCGGATAAGTTAAAGCTTTGTTTAAAGATCTCCGCCATTTTATCAGATCCTACAACTACTTTGTCAAAGCGCTGATAAACTTTACGAAAGCGTTCATTCGCTTTATTAGTGCGCTCTTCTATAGAAGGATCGGCAAGGCCGAACCTTTTCACTGCGCCTGAAGCATGCCATAATTGGATGCATTCTACATTTTTATTGAAGTTAACTGCAGAAAGAAAGCCAAAGTAATTATCGACAAAAACTTTCTCACATGTGGCAAGATGGTATATAGATTGAATAAAGTCCCTGGGTCTTTTTAGCTGAAAGGGAACAACTGTAACCTGGGCGTCTTCCAAAAAGAAATACTTGCATTTCTCATCTTTAAGAATGATAATTTCCCCGTCGTACTGTTTTTTTAAGGCTTCAACTGTAAACAAAATATTATCCCCAAAAGAAGAGACAAAGACCGTTTTCTTCCGTTGGGGAATAAGCTTAGCAATATTAAATATGGTTCTGAACATAAGCAGGTAGACGCTTATGAAAAAATCTTTAGCCATTGTTCACATCAAATAAATCGTCTTTTATTTTACTAGTTGAAATTCCTACAGTACGAGGTAAATAAACAACTTCGCAATATTCTGTTAAAAAGTCGAATTTCCCTTTCCAGTCATCGCCCATGACAAAAACATCAATATCGTGTTTCTGTACGTCTTCTACTTTCTGTTCCCAATTATCTTCAGCAATTACTTCATCTACATAACGAATTGCTTCAAGGATCATTTTGCGATTTTCAAAACTGTGATAGGCTTCTTTGTTTTTAATAGCGTTAAATTCATCAGATGAGATCGCAACAATCAAATAATCTCCCAGGTCTTTAGCTCGTTTTAATAAATTAATATGACCCCAATGCAATAAGTCAAAGGTGCCGTACGTGATAACTTTTTTCATTTTTTATTTCCTCCTTGAATGCTTAACATTCCATTATAAAGTATATACCTCATATTTTACAGAATTAAAACATACAATTTACAAATTTATAAAAAAGATAGAGTATACTAGATTTATACGTGCATGTATTAATACTACAAGAAATTACAAATTAAAACAACAAACTTTTGATTGATAATATTTCCATTTAAATTAATAAAGCAGCTCTCAGACACATCTGAGAGCTGCTTTGCGTTTAGCAGTTAGCAGTTAATTAATTATTTTTCGATTATAAAATCATTATCTTCGCCGCTGCTTACCCATGCCTGGTCTCCGTTGTACTCGATTTGGTACCACTCATTATCAGTAACTAATTTACTGTCTTTATCTAGTTCACCTGCAATTAAATCTTCACTGCCCACGGCACCTGCAGGGGCGTCTTCAACTGAAGGTCCGGTTCTGACATTTAAGCTATCTATAGTAACTTCCAGTAGATTTAAAGTTTTTATATAGTCACTGTGAGCCCATCCTGTTTCACCTTCATATTCTATCTCCAGCCAGACGCTTTCTGTCCCTTTAACATCTACAGTTGTTTCATTAGGTAAGCCGGTAATTACGTTGGATTCTTCATCCGGTTCTTCTCTAAGGTTTAGGTTCGAATCGTTAACCACCACTTCACCTTTAATATTTTCAGGGTATTCCAGATAGTTCCCGTCTTCATCAGAAGGATCAGGTTTTTCAATAGGAGAAGGCTGGTCTTGATACTTAGGAACATCGTAAGTTAAAACATAATCCTCAGTTGTATCATAAATGTCAGATATTGTTTTCGTTTGAATGTCCGCCCAAGCAACATGAGTTGCATATTGGTTCCATGTAGGACTGTCAGGGTTCCATTTCATTTTATACAAAGTATCCTGCCCGCGGTTAACGTATTGATCGGCAGCGAATTCAGCTCCTCCCACAATGGCTTCTTCGGGGGAGAACCATTCTTTTTCAAAAGCTGTTAAGGCACCGCCGGAAACAGGTTCTGCATCAACGGCACCTATACCATACATATTATAAACAGTATGTTCTGCTTCACTTTCTTTAACGACTTCTCCTTCACCATTTACAGGTATACCTTCTGCCAGCTCTGAAGCGCCGTAGCTTGTTTCATGTAAGGCATGAGAGATAAGGTACGCCTCATTTACATCAAATCTTTCACCAGCTTCTACAAAGGAATCAGCTGTATTTGACAGAGTTCCTGCATTATATAATATATCATCGTTAATACTCTCCGCATTTAATCCTGCAGGCTGAGATAATACTAAGAACTGATAGAAGCTGTCTGAATCCTCGTTAAAGTTATCTGCGTTTAAATAGTATTCAATTTCCTCTTCGCTGGCATCATCAATACCTGTACCATCAGATTTCTGTGGAGGGGAAGTAGAGTTCTGCTGTGTCATTACATCTTCGAATGAACGGTTATAATTTGTAGTTTCATAAGCAATATCCTCTAAACTAATATCATCAGCCTTCATAAATCCTTTAACTTCTTCGTCGTCTTCATAAGAATTGACTTCATACCAATTATTTGAAAAGGTTTTTAATTTTATTACATCATTTTTTTCGAATTGTTTCAGGGAACTGGATTCATCAGCTGCTCGTTCATAAATTTGAGACTGATCAGAAGATGCCAGGCCGTTTAAGGTTTCATTGTTGTCTTTTTTGTTTTCCACGTGCTGTTTATGAATATAACCCGTCTCTGCTTGTCCACCCATATATACTGTTGCTTCATACCAGTTTTCTGAGAAACTTTTGTACTTTAAAATGTTTCCTTTTTTATAAGTTTTTAACTCGTTAGAATGAGTAGTTGCAGCTTCAAATACTACAGTTGGTGAATTAAGGCCAATGCCTTCAAAATCATCATCATTTCCGGCTGCTTTTTCCACATGATCTTTATGAATATACCCGGTTTCTTTTTCACCGTTTAAATACACTTGGGCCTTAT
Source organism: Halobacillus sp. A5 (assembly GCF_024189315.1). Taxonomy (GTDB): domain Bacteria; phylum Bacillota; class Bacilli; order Bacillales; family Halobacillaceae; genus Halobacillus_A. The sequence goes on from NZ_JAIZEO010000003.1 coordinate 463,472, forward strand.
ACCACTCAGAAGAATATTCTTCGTACTTTAGGTTTGCTCCGACAGGGTAGGTTTTTAATTTTTTGGAATTAGTGGAAGCATCTGAGTATACACTTGTAGATGCGAGCAGACCGACGCCGTTAAGTTCTTTGCCATCCTTCCTGCCAGTTTCTACATCATCTTTGTGGATATATCCGGTTTCTTTTTCCCCATTCAAATAGACTTGAGCTTCGAACCAGTCATCTAGATAGGACTTATACTGCAATATTGTCCCTTCTGAATAAGACTTTAATACACTGGCATCACTCGAAGCTGAAGCATAGACATTAGTATTTTTTTCTCCGGCGATTCCAGTAAAATTCTCCTGTTCTTTAGGAGCTGTTTCCACCTGGTCTTTGTGTATGTACCCTGTTTTGGATTCGTAGTTAATGTACACAGTGGCTTCATACCAATTTTCTGAAAAACTCTTATACTTAAGTATTGAACCTTCATTATAAGATTTTAAATCGCTTGATAACGAAGAAGGTGTTTCTGTAACATTGACTTCTCCATTCGCTCTTCCTTCCAGGGAGTCCTGGTTTTGTTCTGCTCTTTCGATATCACCTTTATGTATGTAACCAGTATGAGCTTCATGATTAATGTAGACGGTTGCTATGTACCATTCATCACTGTGCTCTTTAAACCTCAAGATACTGCCTTTTGGATAATCTTTAAGGGACTGGGAACTTTGGTCAGTTTCACTATAGACAGTAGTTGAGTCTTTTAAAGCAATCCCCTTTTGATCATTGTCTGCTAAAACTGTACTATTTTGTACGCAAAAAGTTAATACAAAGCTACATGCTATTAAGACAGCAGCTTTTGCAAAGCTAAAACGCATATAATTTCATTCCTCCTTTAGTAAATAGATATATAAATTAATTCATCAATTACATTTAAAAATAAACAGAAGCCTCACCCTTTCAAAATAATCTAGAAATTGATGATGACGGAGGAAGTTATTGGGGTGGAAGATTCATAACTTTACAATACAGTGACACAGTATAACATTGTGTTGCGAAAAAATGAATGAAAGATTACAAAAAATGAACCTAAACTCCTGTGATGATTGAAGGATAAAAAAAGATTCTCTCAACGTAGGTTGAAAGAATCTTTTTTGTTGTCTATTTTTCGATAATGTAATTATTATTCGTACCGCTGCTCGACCATGCTTCACGACCGTCATAATAAATCATATACCATTCATTATCTGTAACTAATTCGTTATCTTTATTTAGTACCCCGGCTACATATTCATTATTCTGTAGTTTACCAATTGATTGGTTATTAATAGATGATCCAGTTCTGACATTTAAGTCGGATACTGTAACTTCAAGTAAGTTAAGCAGTTTAACAAATTCACCGCTTACCCAGCCGGTTGTACCGTCATATTTAATTTCATACCAGGAACCGTTAGTCCCGATAACCTCAATCTGAGAGCCATTAGGAATAGATTTTAAGATTGAATCATCAGTTGAAGGACCTTTTCTCAGGTTCAAATTAGATCCGGATTCTACCACAACTTCACCTTTTACCTTATCAGGATAATCAATATAGGTTCCTTCAGGATCTTCTGGATCCGGCTCAGGGATAGAAGAAGGCTGACCATCATATGAAGGAACATCGAATACAAGAACATAGTTATCAAGGGCATCGTAGATATTGGCAATGGTTCTTGTTTGAATATCTGCCCATGCAACATGAGTCGCATATTGGTGATCGCCGGGATTATCAGGGTTCCAACGCATCTTATACAGCGTATCCTGACCACGGTGGACATAATTGACTGACACAAACTGTGCTCCTCCTATGATAGCTTCTTCAGGAGAGAACCATCCTTCATTAAAAGCACGTTTAGCGCCACCAGAAATAGGTGAGTCATCATACGCTCCAATACCGTAAATGTTGTAAACAGTATGAGTTTTTTCGCTTTCATCTACAACGTTACCATCATTATCCACTGGAATACCTTGAGCTAGTTTAGAAGACCCGTGGCCTGTTTCATGAATTGCGTGGGAGATAAGGTAAGCTTCGTTTATATCATGTGTTTGACCAGCTTGGACAAAAGAAGAAGCTTCACCTTTTAATATTTCAGAGTTGTACAAGATTTTTTCATTAATTTCTGAAGCACTTAAACCTGCAGGCTGAGATAGTTTTAAAAACTGATAAAAACTGGTGGAATTTTCATCAACGTTTTTAGGGTTTAAGTAATACTCCACCTGCTCCTCACTTGCAGCTACTAATCCAGCACCGTCAGCTTTTGGTGTTCGAGTCATCTGCGTATCGAGAACGTCCTCAAAGTGATGATCATAGCTGGTAGTTTCATAGACTAAGTCTTCCACACTCACTTGATCTTTGTGGATATAGCCTGTACGGCTGCTGCCGTTAATGTAAGCTTCTGCTTCATACCAATTATTGCTGAAGGTTTTTAAGTTCAGGATGTCATTTCTGTCAAAGGTTTCTAGCTTGCTGGAACTCTTGGAAGCATACTGATGCATCGTAGTGTTATTAACTGCTGCTAAACCTCTGACTGGTTCCTGACTGCCGGAAAGGTTTTCTACATGAGATTTATGAATGTAACCGGTGTGAGCCTTATTGTTTAAATAAACTGTGGCTTCATACCAATTAGAGGAAAAATCTCTATATTGTAGTACTTTACCTTGATCATAAGATTTTAATGGATTAGAACTAGTAGATGCCGCTTCATAAACGTGAGTCGGAGACTGAAGACCAATCCCGCGGTAGTCATTGTTTGATTTAGCAGGTTGTTCAACATGGTTCTTATGAACATAACCATTCTCTTTCTCCCCATTAACTGTAACTTCTACCGTGTGCCAGTTATTTGAATATCTCTTGTAATTGATGTCTGAACCAGGAGAGTAACTTTTTAACACATTTGAGCTTGTGGATGCATCAGAATAAACCTGAGTAGGTTCTAATAGCGTGACGCCTGACCCTTTCTGCCCGTTTGTTTGACCGGTTTCTACATCATTCTTATGGATATAGCCTGTATGAGCCTCGTTGTTCAAATAAACGGTAGCTTCGTACCAATCACCCAGGTAAGACTTATACTGTAAAATCGTTCCATTAGAGTAGGACTTTAAAGCTTTTGAATTCTTTGATGCTTTTGAATACACGTGGGTAGATTCATTTAAAGCAATCCCAGTTAAATCCTCTTGATCTTGAACAGAGGTTTCAACGTGACTTTTATGTATATAGCCGGTGTGGGGTTCATAATTTAAGTAAACCGTAGCTTCATACCAGTTTTCTGAAAAGGTCTTATATTTTAAAATATGACCTTCCCCATAAGACTTTAAAGCCTTTGAATTAGTGCTCCCGTTTTTGTAAACATTTACTACGTTAGTATTGGCTCTTCCTTCTAAAGATTGCTGGGAAGATACTGCACTTTCTACATCATCTTTATGTATATAACCAGTGTGAGCTTTATAGTTTAAGTAAACAGTGGCAATATACCAGTTGCTGTTATACTCACGGTACCTTAGAATGTGCCCCTGATCATACTGTTTTAATGAGTTTGAATTTCTGTTTGTATCACTGAATACAGTAGTATCGTCCTTTAAGGCAATTCCTTTAATCTGTTCCTCAGCTTGGACCGAGTCCCCTAATTCTGGTACATAAACGAATAATGGTATTAAGAACAAAGCCAATAACAATTTTGAGAAGCTTGACTGCATTTACATATATACCTCCTAGTTACTATTTTTTAAATGATTACTTTTAAGTAGAATGATTCATAAGCCTCACCCTCTCAAAAGAATTTTAAAAGCAATCACTGGTAACATTGGAGGAAATTGTTAGAATCGATCTCATACAAAGTTATTAAATTACTTCTATTATTTTCTTTTTGTTCATTATTATGGACATAGTATAACATCACATTACAAAAAAATGAACGAAATATGACGAAAAATAATACATTTTGCTTAATATACGTAAAAACATTCACGGTTTCTTTTGAGGATGAGGGAGTTTTAGACTAGAAGTTTGATAGGTTATTAACTTATTATCTTTATTTAAAGTACTTAGAAGGGTTTGTATTGAAACAATTGTAAAATAGGAAGGAATTCTAAAAGTCCCGAAAGTTGATGTGTTATTTGATAATGTTTAAAATAGTTTTTATGGAGTTCGCGTGAAATAGGGATTCACAGGATATTTGGGAGGAACACAAATGGTCAGTATTAGAAACCTCATTCATAAAATTAAAGGCAATGGCTCTCAAGATGAAGAAGAACAAACCATGAATGAGAATCCAAAAGTAATAAATATAATTACAAGTAATAAAGAGTTATACATAATGCTTACAGAAGCCAGTGCAAATTCAAAACTGCTTATGCGTGACATGACTGACGATAGTTTGGTTTATGAAGCAGATATAGATCAAGAGGGTAAGGCAGTAATTAATATAAATAAAAGTGGTTTAATAAAGCAGTCAAAATGTGCTTTTTATGTAAGATCAGAAGCAGAGGAACGAAGGTTGAAACCTACAGAGAACCTGGGAAATGAAATTAGTGGAATATCTCATTCCCTGGAAGAAGAAGATCATTTAATAGTGCCGTACATCACCGTTAAAGGTAACGTTAGTGTGAAAGTTTTCAGAAGGTATGAATTTGAAAAATCAAATGATTTACCACTTAGTGTTAATCGTATTCAATTTGATAATAACCAGGCAAAAGTAAAAGGATGGCTCTTCGCTGATTCGGAAACGCGGTCGAATAGCAGAATTATAATGAAGAAAAGAGGGTCAAGCTTATCCTATGAACTGCCCGCGGAAATAAAGGGAAATGAATGGCATGCTGACCTTGAATTTAAGGAGTTTAAACCTTCAAAAGGAACATGGGACTATTATCTTGAAGTAAGTGACAAGAAGAAGCACCGCATTCAAATGGAGAATATGAAACCTAGTGATGGTTTGAACAATCATCCTTTTCATCTTCAAAGAGAATCAAGGTGGAACGTCTTATATAAAACAAAGAATGATACTCTATCTTCTAAAGTACAGGCAGCAACAGTTCAAATGGAAAATGTGGAAACAGAAGTAGTTGATGATTTTAAAATTAGGTGCAGCGGACTTTTAAAAGATATCCAATTAAATGGGAAGCATAGAATTGATGAAGCTCGGGTTCTTATAGCAAAAAGAAACAATGGAAAAGAATATCATGAAGCAATTAAGCTTGTAAAAGATGAGAATAATAATTTTCTGTTCGATTTTAAATTAGATTATCGACAATTGATTCTAACTAATGAAAATAATCAGCATAGGTGGGATATCTACCTTGCGATTCCTTATCTGGATGAAGTAATAAGGTATCGATTCAAGATTAATTCTAAAGAAATTGCCTATCAATCAAGAATTAAATTTGAATCATTAACAATTAATCAGGTTTATATGTATTCCACTGTGAATGACCAGCTTTCTATCGTTCAGAAAGACCTAAGTGTGGAACGTAATGTTGACAGCTGCAGGTTAAATAATCGTAAATTAATGCTGAGCGGCTTTGCATATCTGGATACTGTACAATGGATAGAAAAAGAAGACTTACAAAGAAATTTAATTCTTCGGGATAGGGAAAATGAGGAGGATTACATTATTCCTTTAGCAGGAATTAGGAATGACCTGAAAAGGTTTGGCTATAGCTATTGCCATAGCGGATTCTACCTGGAAATTGACCTGGATGATTTCCTTTCATCCACCAATCAAGTGAAGAAAGTATTTGATATATACGTGCAGTTTCAATATAAAGGAATAACAAAAGAGAGAAGACTAGGACGTGAGGAGTTTGAATACTTCAAGGATGATGTTTTGGACCGGGAAGTTATTTCAAGAGAAAATGACTATGAAATAGTATATTTGACTTACACTCCAAGTGGTAACATTAAAGTTGAAACAAATCGTATTCCAACTGAAGCCATGAAGTATTTATCTCAAGATATAGAAGAAGAGAAAGAGGAACTGTGGCTGATAGGAGAACGTTATAATACAGCGCAGGACACAGGCTATCATTTTTTTAAATTCTGCCGGGAATACTACCCAAATATGAATATTTACTATGCCCTTGATCCTGACTCCAAAGATTACGCCGAAATTGAACATCTGGGTAATGTAATCCAAATGGGCTCAATGGAGCACTATAAAGTAGCAGCATCTGCTACAGCTTTAATAGGATCGCATGATTTAGAATATTTCCTGCCTGCTAAAGGAATTGAATTTAGTTCATACAAGCACGGTAAAAGAATCTTTTTACAACATGGGGTTTTGGGAAGAAAAAATGTGGAATACCACAAAAATTATTATAAATACCCGTTTCACTTGTTTTGTGTGAGCTCTCAAAGTGAAAAGAATTTAGTAGAGAAAAAACTAGGGTATAATAAAGAAGAAGTAGAAATTACAGGACTGACTAGATTCGACTCTCTCCTTGATCAGCAGCAAAATAAGAAATCAATTTTATTTATTCCCACCTGGAGAGAGTGGCTGCTCAATGAACGGGATTTTCTGAACTCAGACTACTATAAAATGTATAAATCAATGCTGCAAAATGAAAGCCTTCAGCAGATGCTGACCCGGTATAATGTAGAACTGAATTTCTTTCCTCATTATCGTATGCAGCCGTTTGTAGAACATTTTGAGATTCAGCATGATTTAATTAATGTTATAAAATTAGAAGAAAGACGGATACAAGACCTTCTACTAGAAAATAGTTTAATGATCACGGATTATTCCTCTGTTTCTTTTGACTTTAATTATATGTCCAAACCAGTAGTATTTTATCATTTTGATCAGGATTCTTTTTTTCGTAAAGGGATTTTAAGGCCGATTGAAGAAACATTTATCGGAGATATATGTTTCTCAGAAGGCGAACTTATAAAAACGATAACAAACTATGTGAAAAACAACTTTAAAGAAAGAAAGCAGTTTTCTAACCAAAAGCATTTAATATTTTCTAATATAGACAAAAATAACTGCCAAAGAGTGTACGATAGAATCCAAAAGGTTTAGTTTAGTATTTTTAAATAGGTAAAAGGGGTCGTTTTTAAAATGAAAAAGCGTTTGAAACCAAGTGTGGCAGATATAAAATTGCATGAAAGCGGAAAGATCTCTATTTATATTCCAATTTCTAAAGAAGATGATCGAATCAATCGGTTAATTTTAATCAACCGTTATTCCTCAGAGGAAATCAACCTTCCATTGTTTGAAAAAGAAGTAAATGATAACCTAAGGCTTTTATATGGGTATCTTGATTACAATAAATGGGAAAGTAAATTGCTGAATGGGGAGTTTTGGGATCTTTACTTGCAAAATGGTGAAGGGAATCATAGACTCCGTCCTGCGAATAACGCAATCGAATATGTCAGAATTAAGGAACAAGAGAGTGGAAAAACGTTCCATCCTTATATCACTAAAAAAGGTAATGTGTCATTTCGTTACAGTGAAATAGACTTTTTTGCCGGTATAAATAATGTGGAAATTTCTGAAGAAGGCAGCTTGAAAGTCGAAGGGTTAATAGAAAATGTAAACCTTAATAACGTAAGTGAAGCTCACCTTTTACTAAAAGATGCAGTAAACGTTGAGACCCGTTGTCCTTTAGAGGTAAAAGAAAATACAAAACCGGGATTCCATTCATTTTCTTCAGAAATTGATCTAGCAGGGACCATAACAGAAGAGCTCCCAAACTATTTGATCAGCTCTTTAGAGCTCGAAACTTTTGATGGTAATCAAACCATGTGGAGAGAGACTCCACGTCTGAAATACTACGGTACTGAATCTCTGGATGAAATTTATATTACGTCCATAAACGATTTAGATATAAAATTTAAGATATCTACTAGTAAAGTTGCTGGATATTTAACGGTCCACATGCTAGAGGATAATGTAGTGAAAGAATTTGCTAATAAAGTAGAGAAAGAAGTAGTTAAAGCCAGAAGAGGAAAACGGGCATTAAAGTTTTATAAAAATGTCTTTCAAATTGTTAGTTACTTACCAGGTAAGAATAACTTAGTTGTTTTTGAAAGCTTTCATGGTAAACAATATAGTGACAGTCCGAGAGCGATTTATGAATATATGAAGGAGCATACTCCTGCCTATAACCTTATTTGGAGTGCAGATCGCAGGCATTACGAGGAATTTGTTGAGAGAGGACTTCCTGTGGTCAGGCGTTTCTCGCTTAAGTGGCTTCTTGTTATGACAAGAGCGAAATACTGGGTGACTAACACGAGACTGCCTAATTGGCTGCCAAAGCCCAAGGGTACAGAATATGTACAAACCTGGCACGGCACCCCATTAAAGCGTCTTGCGGCAGATATGGAAGAAGTGCACATGCCTGGAACGAATACGTTGAAGTACAAGAGTAATTTTATTAAAGAAGCCAATAAATGGGATCATCTGGTCGCTCCTAACGCCTATTCAAGTGAGATATTTAAGAGTGCCTTCTTGTTTGGTAAAAATATGATTGAATCGGGATATCCTCGTAATGATTATTTAATTCAAGAAAATAATCAAGAAACTATTAACCAAATTAAAAAAAAGCTTGATCTTCCATTAGACAAGAAAGTTGTATTGTATGCCCCTACGTGGAGAGACAATCAATTTTATCAGAGAGGTAAATATAAATTTGATTTAAGTCTTGATTTGCAGCAAATGAGAGATGAGCTGGGTGATGAGTATGTGGTTGTGCTTCGCATGCACTATTTAATCGCTGAAAACTTTGATCTGGGACCTTTTGAAGGATTTGCTTTTGACTACTCAAAATATGAAGACATTCGTGATCTGTATTTAATATCGGATATTCTAATTACTGATTACTCTTCCGTATTTTTTGATTATGCAAATTTAAGAAGACCAATTATATTCTTCGTTTATGATATAGATGAGTATCGTGACAGCCTGAGGGGGTTCTATCTGGATCTGGAAAAAGAAGCTCCAGGACCGCTGGCTAAAACAACAATTGAAGTTATAGATTCTATAAAAGAATTTGAGCAGAATGATTTTCAGTTGGGTAAATCGTTTGAAGAGTTTTACGGACGTTTCTGTGATTGGGAAACCGGGGAATCATCTAAACGAGTAGTAGAAACTGTGTTTAAATAATCATTTGTTGTTTTTCTAGTCAAACCTTAGTATAATTTGACGGTGTTAAGATCTTTGAAGGATTAAGGAAGGTACCATTATGAAGTCTGCTTTAACCGTAATTAAAGAACAAGTGAATTATTTTTACCTGGTTAGACGGTTATCTTTATATGAAATAAAAAGCTCGAACATGAATAATTATTTAGGCATGCTTTGGGAATTACTAAACCCAGCCATTCAAATTTCAATTTATTGGTTTGTGTTCGGGTTTGGGATCCGTAATCGTGTAGGCGAAGGCGGCATTGATTTCTTCCCGTGGATGCTTTCGGGTATAGTCGTCTGGTTTATGATCAATCAAGGATTGTTAGAAGCTTCAAAATCGATCTTTAAAAAGATCAAAATGCTTTCAAAGATGAATTTTCCGATGAGTGTGATTCCGAGTTATGTTATTTTCTCAAAGTTTTACCCTCATCTTATGTTATTAGCTCTGGTGATTATTATTTTGAACATTCTTGGTTTTCCGATTAGTATCTACTACATTCAGATTCCTCTATATATGGTTGGGGTATTGGCATTGTTGTATGCGATCTCGTTGATTACATCAACGTTGGCAACGATTGTGCGGGATGTTCAAATGTTCTTACAGTCAACACTTAGAATGCTGCTTTACCTATCACCGATTTTATGGGATGTCAGTCAATTTGGTGAAGATTTAAACTGGCTGAAGATGCTTATGAAGATTAACCCTTTTTACTATGTAGTGGAGTCTTACCGTACCTCCTTGCTGGGACAAGGATGGTATTTCATTGAAGAGTGGCAGTACACGATGTATTTTCTAGGAGTGATTGCCGTGCTGTTCATAATTGGAGCGGCTCTTCATGTTAAGTTCCGCAGACATTTCATAGATTTTCTATAAAATGGAAGTGATTCTATGGCGAAATCCGTCATTGTGCGTGACGTTTCAAAAAAATATAAATTATTCTCAAATCCTCGTGAACGTCTCCTGGACTTAATTGTTCCCGGTAAGTCATATGGAGAAGACTTCTATGCTCTCCAAAATGTCAGTTTTGATGTAGATGAAGGGGATATTGTAGGTTTTATTGGAGTGAACGGTTCTGGTAAATCTACTTTATCTAATATCATCGCCGGAGTTGTGCCGGAAACTGAAGGTTCCGTAGAAGTAAAAGGACAGACGGCTCTTATCGCAGTTAACTCAGGTCTTGATAATAAGTTATCAGGAAGAGAAAATATTAAACTGAAGCTTCTTATGTTAGGCTTCAGTCAGAGTGAGATCAATGAGTTGGAAGATGGTATTATTGAATTTGCTGAATTGGAGAAATTTATTGACCAACCTGTGAAATCTTATTCCAGCGGTATGAAATCGCGTTTAGGCTTTGCTATTTCAGTTAATGTGGACCCCGATGTCATGTTAATTGATGAGGCCTTGTCTGTGGGGGATAAAGCTTTTGCAGAGAAGAGCTTAAACAAAATGTATGAATTTAAAAAACGCGGTAAAACTATGTTCTTCGTCAGTCATTCGATAGGGCAAATGAGAAAGTTTTGTGAGAAAGTGGTTTGGCTGGAATTTGGACAAGTGAAGGAATATGGTCCTTCTTCTGAAGTGCTTGATCACTATGATGATTTTCTAAAAGAATTCAAAAAGATGTCCAAGCAGGATAAGAAAGAGTATCAGGAAAAAGTAATGAAAGAGCGAAGCAGCAAACAACCAGCGTTAAAATAACCGAGAAGAGCATTCCCTCATTATGATGAAGAGGGAAGGCTCTTTTTTTCAATAGCTTGAGTATAAAGCTGAATAAATTTCTTCGAAGCAGTAGTATGAGAGAAATAAGTGGTTACTTTTTGTTTAGCATGCCTGGCTAATGCATTGGCTATTTCAGGATTTTCGATAAGATACGTGATTTGACGGGCTAACTCTGATGTATCACGGTCACTAAATAGTAAGCCATCGGTTTCGTGAGTAATTAATTCCTTTAACCCGCCTATCTTACCTGCTATAACAGGTGTGCCGGAGCCCATTGCTTCAATTGCGGAAATGGACGTGGCTTCCTCTACACCATGCGAGTGAACACTAGGAATGAGGACGATTTGAGAACTTTGGTAGAGTTCAACCATATCCTCGTGAGCAACTGATCCAAGAAAATAAACATTATCTTCAAGTTTGAGTTCTTTCGTTTTATTTTTTAATGTTCCTAATTGTTCACCGGTGCCTGCATATACGAGTATGACTTCGGGGTGTGTAGTAATGATTTCGCGTAAAGCCAGAAGCGGATACATAACACCATTCTTCTCTGTTAACCTCCGTGGGACAAATAACATATAACCGTCTTCAGGGAGAGCGTGTTTCTGTCTGGTTTGTCCGGACTGGGGGAATTTATTAAATTGTTCGGTGTCTATAAAGTTTCGTATGATGTGTGCCTGGGTCCCTGAGGTTTCCTTTAAATAGTCACAAATGCGCTTATCAACAGTTATATTCATTTGAGCACCAGAATAAGCTTGACATTCTAAACCCATCATTTCTTCAGCTTCACATGTTTTTGGATTTACGGCCCCCCGGCTGATCGCTTCATAGGTATAGTACCCATGGATCGTGGCGGTTACGGGTAATGGACTTTCCAACGCAGCGTGGGTTGCAAATATGTCTTGAGAATTAATAACGTCATAGGCTTCAGCTCTTTCTTGAATCATGGAGGCGAGTAGTTTTTTGCGTTGAAGATCGTTATAGAGCTGGCCTTTGCCGTGTTTTACTTTGTTTATTATAAAGCCGGGACCCTGGGCCAGCAGTTTCCTTTTCCAATTCGGGACATCTGAGAAAGATAGTACATCCACAGAATGACCATCCTCTTCCAACCCTTTTTTAAGAGTAGTTATATGAGTTGAGAGGCCTCCTTCATGAGGGAAGTCAAATATTGTAGTGATTAGAATTTTCATGATGCTGCACCTCTATTCATTAAATTATTCCATTCCTTTTTAAAAATAGCTACCTTACATACCCATAATAAAATACTATAAATGGTAAATGTGCTTAACGTTATTATGACCAACTCCACCCAATTAGACATTGATGGGATTAATTGAGACAGGAACCAGGCTGAAGGTAAAATAATTAGGAAGATACCTGCGCATTTTGCCCAGTCTTTGAAGTAATTTGTGATTGCAGGACCCGTTTTATTTAAAAGGTTAAAGTATAAGTAGGCAGATTGGACAAGCATCGAAATACTCGTAGCTGAAGCTATTCCGCCCACTCCGTAAACCGGAGCCAGCACAATGCTTAGAACCACATTTACGCCAACTCCCAGAACACACGATTTTAGTGCCGTATGGTTGGAGTGATAAGCATATACACTATTCATTAAGTATTCACGCAATGCAAAGAAAGGAAGAGCTATAGAATAAAACAAAAAAGCTGTAGTAGTCAGAGCACCGGCTTTCTCATCAAAAGCCCCTCTTTGAAAAGCGGTTGATACAAGGAGTTCGGCTTCCACAAGCATGATAACCATGACGGGAATTGAAAGGATAATAATAATAGAAATTCCTCTATGCACAAGGTCAACGAAAGAGCGAACTTGACTTACTGCCATCCGCGCCAGTTGGGGATATAAAATAGTTGAAATAGGCATCAATAAGATGCTTAACGGAAGCCAGAGGAGCCGGTTGCCATAGTTTAAGGCAGAAACACTTCCTTCGGCAAGAAACGACGCAACAACTCGATCCACTACACTATTCAGTTGGACGATCAAAGCTGCAAGTATGATAGGCCAAAATGGTTGAATCAGTGATTTTAGCGAGGCCCACTCTTTCCACGGCCAGATGATCTTAAAGTCTTTAAGGGGAAGAAATGGCCATTGGACTGCAATTTGAAGAACGCTTCCAATCAGAACACCAGCAGCAAGCCCGTATATATCTAACCATTGATACAAAAGGAACATACTTACAATAATGCCTACATTATTAACGATAGGTGCCCAAGCGGGAGGGCCAAACTTGGTTCTGGCATGTAATATTCCCTGCGCAAAAGATTGAGCCGTCATAAAAAACAGGGACGGCATCATAACCAGAGTAAGACCAACAGCTAAATCGGATTGATCCGCAGAAAAACCAGGTGCAAATAAAAATATAATTGGCTTTACAACGACCATACCTGCTATAGTGATCCCTAATGATACGAGCAGGAATAAGGCTGCTAATTTGTTGAGAAGAATATTTGCTTCGTAAGGTGAACTTTCTTTCTTTTGAATATACAGTGGTATAATCCCTGCTTGAATTCCAGTGCCTAAAGCTGTAAACAAAATAGTCGGTATTAAATAGGCAACAAAAAAGACATCGGCTGTCTCGCTTGCTCCAAAGAGCGATGCAATAAAGGCTTCCCTGAAGAACCCAAGTAACTTGCCTATAGCTGATAGGATGGTGATGATTCCGAATAATTTAATCCATTTCATAACAATTCTCCAAGTTTATTTTGTTGTTTAATACGTAACCTATCATGAAATAGAAGTAAAGCGTAAATGTTTTATCTTCTAAGATATTATAAAATAAAGCGGAGGTGAGCAGGATGACCAAAGCGCTTAGGCTTATACTTCTCCACAAGGTATGATCGACTCTCAATAATTTACTGGCTAGTAAGAATAGGAGGGAGGAAGCTAGAACAACACCTGTAACCCCTGTACTTACTAACAGAGAAATATACTGATTGTCTGTGTAAAGATGGTTAGGGATCCCATACTCTTCATATAAAGGTGATTCATATGTTTGTGCAGCGGCATCACCATAAGTAGAGAATCCACTCCCGAACATTGGGTGATCACTGAAGATTTCGATGCCTTTTAATACAACGTAAATGCGCCCCCATTCTGCACTAGCCTGTATTGTGTCATTTGAAAACATCTCTTTAAATCTTTCAATTAGCACATTATTTTCTTTAACAACAGGGTCCGGCGATTTTTCTTTTAATTCATCTGCAGTATTGTTCTTCTCTTCAGCGAATTGATCAAAGTAACCTGACTCCTCAATTCCTTCGGCAGCTAAAACAACAGGATAATAAATTAGTGAGAAACTGACAAAGGCATAAAAAAGTAACGTGAGAGCATGTTTCCAAGTTCTTCGCAAAATAATATAAACAACAGCACCTAAAGTAAACGCAAGTATGGCTCCTCTGGAGTAAGTGAGTAATGCTGTGCCGGCGAGTACGATACGAAGGATAACTAGAAGTCTGCTGTTCAGCCAGGTGTTTTTTAACAAATAAGTGCTGAAAAATACTATGATAAGATAGGTTGCGAGAACATTAGGATTAGCTATCAAGCCATATATACGCATTTCATTCGCAGCAGCTAAATTCCAATCTTTCCAGGAAGCGGGCAGAAGCCAATTTCGTAAACTTAATTTTTCGATTAAACCATGGACAGAAATAACTAGAGCCGTACCAATAGAAACAAGTATGATGCGGTTCAAATCAGTCCTTGACCACAAGATTTCTTTACCGATTACGATAAGCAGTAAAGTAATGGTCAATGAGCGAATTTGAAATATGCCGGCTGGTACGGTAATCCCAGTTTGAAGACCTGAAAGTAAACCAACAGTTAATAATAAAATAAACAATGCAGCCCATCGATATTCTCTAAACCAATACGTCAAGGAATACTTCCTGGTAAAAATTATGATTAATACAATTGTAAGAACAATAAGGTCTGGTAAGTAAGCAAGGCCGCCATTTATTTCAACAATAAATGGTCGTAATGGAAAAAGTACAAATAATAGAGAAAGACTGTTTTTTAAAGAATACAGAGTGGAAAAGATGATAATAGCTGTTATTACATAACCAATGAATTCAGATGGTAATATAATGCCACCAGCAATAAGGATGATATGTAAAGGAAATAGCCAATTTTTAAAGTCATTCATTTAAACACTCCCAAATTAAATGGTGCCTATCTTCTATCATAAACCTTTAAAATTTCTTAAACTATCTTTATCATGTAATGATTTTGTTAATCTCTTTATAAGCTTTGTAAAAAAATAGGAAGGTGTCTTGTGATGAAAGTAAATCAAGCGTATGTTGAAATTAAAGGAATTCCTTTTTTAAATACCACCCACAGCGAGCTGTTACAAAAATATTTAGTTCCTTCTTTGTTGAATGAGAATGTATTTCTCGTTACGGCGAATCCTGAAATTGTGATGGAAGCTGATCGTGACCCCGAGTATGCAGAGATTCTGCGTCAGGCGGATTACGTAATTGCCGATGGAATAGGAGTAGTAATTGGTTCTAAGCTTATGCGGCAGCCATTGCCAGAACGCATACCTGGCTTTGAGGTAATGCAGGACTTATTAGCTCAAGCTGACCGTGAACAGCTGCGTTGTTATTTCTTAGGTGCAAAAGATACGGTATTGAAGAAAGCTATAAACGAAATACAAAAAATGTATCCCCGCCTTATCGTTTCAGGTTATCATCACGGATATTTTGAATTAAATGACCCTGAAGTGGTCAATACTGTTAAAAAAGCCAAGCCGGATATTGTTTTCGTAGGTTTAGGTTTTCCAAATCAGGAAAAGTGGATACATGAATTTAGAAATGAATTTACTCATGGCCTATTCATGGGGGTCGGTGGAAGTATTGATGGTCTGGCAGGAGATGTCAAACGAGCTCCTGTACTCTGGCGGAAACTAAACCTTGAATGGTTTTACAGATTAATTCAACAACCTACTCGCTGGAAACGAATGCTGCAATTGCCAAGATTCATTTGGCATATTTTATTGAAAAAGTAGCACTATAAAATTAATGACGGTAGAAATGAGGGGTTTGCAAAATGAAAATACTTCATTTAAATGCAGGTAATGAAACGGGCGGCGGCATGAGTCATATTCTCTCACTTCTCAATAAACTTGATCACGATGAAGTGATTTTAGGTGTATTAGAAGATGGGGAAATGTTTGAAAGAGCCCGTAACTTATCAATTGACACTGTGAACTTTAATCAAAGCTTCCCCTATGATTTGTCAGTTTTGTTTCATATTAAGCGTTATATTGAGGAAGAAAATGTAGATATTGTGCATACACATGGACCTAGAGCCAATGTGCTGATGAATATCTTAAAGCCGTCCTTGTCAATTCCATGGATACTGACTCTTCATAGTCATCCAGATGATGATTTTATCGGCCATGGAACAAAAGGCAGGATGTTTGCCAAACTTCATAAATACGCCATTCGCCATGCTGATCATTGTTTAGCTATATCCGAGAGCTTTAAAAATTTGCTTTCAAAGCTCGGTGTTCATCATAATAAAATCTCTACTATATACAATGGAGTAGATTTCAATGTACTTCCTCAACAAAACAATTACCGTGAGGAATTCGGCTTTGATGACTCTGATTTCTTAATTGGTATGGTGGCACGGTTTGAACCTGTAAAGCAGCACGAAATCGCTATACAATCCTTTGCGGAGTTAAATAAAAAATGTTCAAAAACTCATCTGGTTTTAATTGGAAATGGATCAAGAGAGCAGGAATTAAGGCAATTGTGCTCGTCGAATAACTTGGACGGCAATGTTCATTTTCTCGGTCATAGAGAAGATGTTTCGTCACTTCTCCCCCTTATGGATGTAACCCTGTTGACTTCAAAAAGTGAAAGTTTTCCATTGGTATTACTGGAATCGGCACGAGCAAGAGTTCCTGTTATTACTACAAATGTAGGGGGAGTGCCACAATTAGTTCCATCCAATAAATATGGATGGGTAACAGAACAAGAAGGTGTTACAAATGCTCTGCATCTTGCTTATGACAAAGATAGCAAAGAACGTCAAAGGATGGGGGACAAATTTTATCATTTTGCCCGCAGCCGTTACTCCTCCAACCACCTTGCGCAGCAAGTGACTAGAATTTACGATCTTATGTATAAACAGCCTATCGAAGTAGAATCACACGTATAGTGCAGCTTTAAAGACACCTGAGAAGAACAGAAAGGAGGTGCACTATGGAACTGCAGGCCTTTCTTTTCTGTTTTATTATAGCTGTATGTATGACACCTTTTATTATAAAGCTTTCTAAATATGTAGGTGCTGTCGATCATCCTGATATTAGAAAGGTTCACACGAAAAAAATGCCTCGATTAGGCGGGGCTGCTATATTCTTTAGTGTGGTATTAGGTTTTCTCTTCTTCATTCCAAATCACTCCTACGCAGTTCCGCTCCTCATTGGCGGAGTTATTATAGCTGCCACTGGTATATTTGATGATATCTTGAATTTACCTCCCCTTTATAAACTTTTCGGACAAAGTATGGCTGCTGCGGTTGTTATAAGCAGCGGTGTGAAAATAGAATTTGTAAACCTGCCATTTGGAGCCCCTGTTGAATTTGGATTTTTGAGTATACCTATTACGTTATTTTGGATTATTGGGATTACTAACGCCATTAATTTAGTGGATGGTCTGGATGGACTTGCCGCAGGTATTTCTTCTATTGCCCTTTTAACGATCACGAGTATGGCAGTAATGATGGGAAACCAGTTTGTCGTAATTGTTGGGCTGCTTGTTCTTGGTGCCACTCTAGGATTTTTAGTGTATAACTTTTATCCAGCTAAAATTTTCATGGGAGATACAGGGGCAATGTTTTTAGGATTTATGATCAGCGTACTAGCCTTGTTAGGCTTTAAAAACGTTACACTGTTTTCTTTTGTTATTCCCATACTAATTCTAGGTGTTCCTATTTCTGATACGTTGATTACGGTCATAAGAAGAAAGCTCCAAAACCAGCCTATTATGAAACCTGATTTCGCTCACCTTCACCATAACCTGCTAAAGCTTGGATGCAGTCACCCTCAAACGGTTATTATAATTTATACATTAAGTGCTTTATTCAGTTTAGCAGCTGTCTTATTTTCACAGGCTACTCTTATAAATTCATTAGTAGTAGTATCAATTCTTATTTTTAGTGCGGAAATTATAATTGAAATTTCTCAAGTAGCAGGTGAGAAGTACCGTCCTTTATTAAATAAAGCAGGGTTATCCCGAAGTAAAGAGTGAGAACGACGTAGTCGAGATTTCTCACTCTTTGTATTTTTTTAGGGGGAATTTTGTTTGTTCCTACAAATTAAAACAGATTATGATATAATGTTGTTATCTTTTTGAATATTTTACATAGTTGGGGGTACATTCATGGAGGAAACTATTTCTCTGAAAGAAATTTTTGAAGTTTTAAAAAAGAGATTATGGATGATACTTGCAGTGACAGCTGGCGCTGCAATTATTAGTGCAATCGTAACATTTTTTATTTTAACACCTACATACGACGCGTCATCTGAATTTATTGTTAATCAATCAGAGGGTATGGAAGAAAATACACCTTATGATACGAACGATATTCAAACAAATGTAGATTTAATCAGTACATACAATGTAATTATTAAAAGTCCAGCTATCTTAGACCAGGTTATTGACACAATGGATCTTCAAATGTCGGCTGAAGAGCTTAGTAATAAGATTGAGGTGTCAAGTGCTGAAGAATCTCAAGTAGTTACAGTAACTGTAACTGATGAAAGTCAAGCTATGGCCGTTGAATTAGCAAACGGTACCGTAGAGACCTTTCAAGAAGAGATACCATCTCTTATGAACGTAGATAATGTTAATATTTTATCTCCTGCGGTGGAAAAAGTTGATGCATCGCCTGTTAGTCCTAAGCCTCTATTAAATATTGCAATTGCAATTGTTGTTGGTTTAATGATAGGAGTTGGATTAGCATTCTTACTTGAATACTTGGATAACACAATTAAGACAGAGCAGGATGTTGAAAAAACACTGGGTGTACCTTTAATGGGCGTGATTTCTACAGTTTCTGAAGAAGATCTGGGCCCTGAAACGATGAATAGACAGCCCAGCCGTGCATCTAAAGTAAGAGGTGAATCAGTTGGTACGTAAATCCAGAAAAAAACAAGTTGCTTTAAAAGCAAGAAAGATTATTGCAAATGATAATCCAAAGTCACCAATAGCTGAGCAGTATCGTACAATTCGGGCTAATTTACAATTTGCCTCTGTTGATCACGAATTACAATCACTGCTTATAACTTCATCCGGTCCTTCTGAAGGCAAATCAATGACATCAGCTAATTTAGCTGCCGTATTTGCTCAGCAGGGCAAAAGAGTCTTGCTCGTAGATGCTGATTTAAGAAAGCCTACGGTACACCACACTTTCCGTTTAAATAATACGAGAGGCTTAAGCAACTTTCTTGTAGGCCGTGAAGGATTAAATGAGATTATTCAAACTACAGCCGTGGATAATTTAGAGATATTAACAAGTGGTCCAATTCCGCCTAATCCTTCTGAATTGTTAGGGTCTAAAGCCATGCAGAAATTAATACTTGAAGCCAGACAGAACTTTGATCTCGTTATTTTCGATACACCGCCAGTGCTGGCTGTGTCAGATTCACAAGTTTTAGCGAGTGATGTAGATGGAGTCATGTTAGTCATAAGAAGCGGTCAAACTGAGTTTTCAGCAGCAGAACGCGCTAAAGAATTACTGGAACAGTCTAGAGCCAACTTATTGGGTGTTGTACTAAATGATAGAGAAAAGAAAAACAGTAATTACTATTATTACTACGGTAACGGATAAACAGAGCGATTTTCGCTCTGTTTTTTTTGGATCTAAAAGGGCAATAATAGTTTTATGAAGCATGTATAAAAAAATTGTTAATAACATATTTATTAAAATAATCAAAATTTTCATGTAAAATAAAATGAAATTACTTGCCAGATATAGAAAATTCCATTATCCTTTATTTTAAATTATTGTAAATGTTGAAAGGGGTCATTATCATGTTTACACCAGATACAAAGGTAGCGAGTCCAGGAAATATTGTTGAGTTTGAAAGAAATGAGATAATGTTTAAAGGAAAAGTAATTCCAAGTCAGTGCCAGAGGTCTGTGATTGTTGACCTAACCATTATGGATAATTTAGATGAAATTGACTTTGAATATGACCGTACAGTAGTAGCTCACGAAAATTACCGAATTTTATCATAATATTCTGAAAATATGTTGTTTAATTCTTAGCGGGGCTTTATAATAAACTTTATAAACAACTTCTCCTTGTAAAAAGGCAAACTTATTGAAAGATAAGGACGCAAAGCTACGGGTCTAAGACCTGCATAGGTTAGGACAGCCGGGTCGTCTAAGGTGAATGGTGGAGGGGATCATTCATTGAAAAAGTTAGACTGTGTGAAGAAGTTGGACACGGATTGGGTTGCCCTTATGAAGGAAGCTAAACAGCAAGGTTTAACAAAAGAAGAGATTCATCAGTTTCTATCCCTCTCAAAGCAAATTAATTCAAAAGACAGAGTATGAGCTTCTCTAATAAGAGAGGCTCTTTTTTTCTGCAGGATGGTAAAATCTTTATAGTTTTATATGGTAAAATAGAAATAGTTTTGTGGAAAAAGGGGGAAAATTGGATGAAAATATCGAAGAAGGTCAAGCAGCCGGCTGACTTCGCCAGAAGCAATGACTGGTTAAATGCCAGCCAATATTATGAAGAATATCAAGAAGAACAGAAATCGTATAAAAAAAGAAATTGGAAAAAGATTTTTGTTTCATTCATTACCCTGCTATTATTAATAAGTTTTGCAGCAACAGGATGGGTATACCTTACAAAAATAACTTCAGCCGAGCATTCAGTTCAAGAATTTGAAAAAGCAATAAAAAATAATGACGCTGACCGGATCGTGCAGCTTGTTTCATTTGACCATGTCTCAGATGGTTTTACTCGTTCTCAGGCAAAGCACATGGTTGAACATTATAATGACCACCCGGGTGAGTTCGCTTCGACCATCGGGTACTTGAGAGCCTCGGCAGATGGTGCAGAGGAGGAAGATACTCAGCGTCTCCACGTCAGTAATTCTGGCCAAAGGTGGGTATGGTTTGATCAATACAAGCTTAAACTTAATCCAGCACACCTAAATGTTCAAACTTCCCAGGAGAATGTTGACTTGTATCTTAACGGAGATCAAGTGGGCGAGATGACAGAAGGGGTTTACGAATTACAAGGAGTGACCCCGGGGGAACATGTCGTCAAAGGAGAAGTAGAAGTGAATGGGGACAAATATGATCAAGTGATGTCAGTAAATACATATGAAACAACTGATGAGACCATAATTCTTGAATTTGAGGAGCTTTCTCCCCAGGGAATGGAAGACACTATTGAAGAATCATTGGAAGAGGACATAAAGAAAGCAGTAGAACGGCATGTTCAAGATTACATTGAAGTTTACGAAAATCAAGACATTTCCTCTTTCACTGTAATGAAAAATAATTCGTATATAGAAGATACTGAAGCAAACATACAAGATATGAAGGACTCTGAAAAAAATTTTTACGGTGATTTAAAGAACGTTACCTATGATATAGGAAGTTTAACGTTTGATCATAATGAAGAAACTGAGCAGTTTACCTCATCCATTGTCGTTTCTTTTATCTTGGATACGGGGTATTACCTTAATGGAGAAGAACCGGAAGAAATGCTGAGTAATGAAAACACGTATTCCTGGGAATATGAATTTACGTATGACGGGGAAGAGAGGAAGTGGTTTATTACATCAGGAACACCGATGGCAATGTTTAAAACCAGTAATTTAGAAGAAATAGAATATGACTAAAGCCCGGCCTTTAGAGCAGAACTACAGCAAGCCGAAATCTGCCCGGAAAATAGGGCTGCTGCCTATAAGATAGAAAAAAGAGGGGAATCGATCTGGATCTATATAAGAATGCAGTCGTTCCCCCTCTTTTTGGTGAGTGAAATTTATAGGTTAGATTTTTTCTTTACCTAAGATTAGATAGTTTAATTCTTGTTCTGTCAGCTGATTATACCGTTTGGAGTTAAAGCAGTAGAATAGAATTCCTAATAAAATCCATACACTTAAAGCAATTAATGATTCTTTACCTAAAGCCGCCGGAGAAACCGGCACCAACAATAGTCCGAGAAACGATATAGAGCTGATCAGTCCGAGCAGTGATAAAAATTTCTTGCCGGGGGCAGTGATACTTGCTTTATTAAATTTTTTGCTCTTTTCAGTCCAGTTGAAAAGCTTGTAAGCAGTAGCCGTACAAAAGAAATAGGCAATGGCTACACCAGTGGAAGACATGTCTACTACCCAGAGCAATGCTTCACGGCCAAACCAGGGTGCGATTAAACATACACCCATGGTGAAAAGAATTCCAACATAAGGAGTATGGTACTTGCTGTGCAACGCTCTAAAGGCATTAGGCAGAATTCTTGCCCGGCCCATAGCGAAAGTCAGTCGACTGGCAGAAAGGTAAAAGCCGTTTAAGCCGGTGAATATCCCCATGCAGATTGCAATTGCGATGGTAAATACTCCGGCCCTGCCCATATAGCTTTCAATAGCATCGCCAGTTCCCCAAACTGAGTTTTGATTATCTATTTGAGTTAATAAATCCTGCCATGGCATAGTACTGGCTGTAACGATAACCATTAAGGCATAAGCCAGACCGGCCGCGACAAGTGCCCATATGATGAGGCCGAAAGCTTTCCTGGATTCAAAATTAAATTCCTCAGCAGCCTGCGGAATATTGTCAAATCCTACATAAGCAAAAGGGGCTACGGCTAAAATAGTAAGAATAGAAGCGATAGCCGGTTTATTTGGTTCAAAAGCCGGGGTCAAATTTGTCAGACTAGGTTCTCCAGAAATAACAGCCCCATAAGCAAGTAAAACCATTCCTAATATAAGAACGATACTAAATACGTATTGAGTTTTGCCGGAGAAGCCAGCCCCGCGAATATTAAAATATGCAAATAAAATTAAAGCAAGACTTGCTATCAAAATTTGCACAATAGATACATCATACTCTGCTACACTATATAAAGTGCCCATGGCTGCAAATTCAGGAAAAAGAAATTTCGCCAGTAAAGCTAGGGCTGAAGCGTTTAAAGCGACGATACATATGTATCCAAGCGTTAAAAACCAGCCGGCTACAAAAGCGAGCTTTCTTCCATAACCTATATAAGCGTAAGAAAATTCCCCTCCTGTTACTGGGAATTTTTTTATAAGATATCCATAGCTTACACCGATAATCATCATTAGCACAGCACCTAAAAGAATACCAATGACGACACCTAATGGACCGGCGTCTCCGATCCAATCAGTCGGAAGCACAAACGCTCCCCATCCAATTGCGGATCCAAAGGCAATAGCCCAAACCCATTGGGGTTTTAAGGATTTTTTAAGTTGTTTCCTTTCAATCTCTGCCATAAACCAATAGTGCCCCCTAATAAAATTGACATGCAAAGTCTATTCTACTTATTGTGCGGCAACACTACAAACATCATCCCTCGGAAAGGCAATTTTTGTCCAAACCACAAAAAAAACCGCCCTTTGGAAGGCGGTTTGATTATTTCCGGGGAAATATTATTAATATCGATCCTGTTCGCCAGTTTCTGTGTCGGAGGTTTCCGGGTTTTCTCCTGCAAAGGAATGTGGCTGGGCTTGATCTCCTAATTCTAAATGGGTGCGTAGTGAACTTTGAATGTCAGCAAGACTACTATCATCGATTTGATAATACCACACCCCGTCATCCATATAACCGCCTTCACCTTCTAATTGCATTTCTTCAAAATCAAGTCCGTTTTCGCTTATGACATAATCCTTATAAGAGGTCATTTCATTGAAGGTTAAATTAGTTTTCATGTTATCCCCTATCGAGTCGATAACGCTGCCATAATTTTTAACTGCACCTGCTGATGCTGCCTTGTCTACGATAGCTTCAATCATTTCCATTTGCCGTTCTCCGCGGCCGAGATCACTATCGTACTGTCTTGACCGGACAAGAGCTAAGGCTTCTTCACCATCTACAACCTGTCGGCCTTCCTCTAATTCAATGGCATTTTGAGTATCTTCACTATTTTGTTCTTCTAAGTCGAATGGAACATCAAATTTGACTCCATTAATCGAATCAACTACATCAACAAATGAATTAAAATTCAACCTCACGTAGTAATCAACAGGGACATCTAATAAGTTTTCTACTGTATTAATAGTCGCATCTGTGCCCCCGAAGGCATGAGCATGAGTGATTTTGTCCTCGTATCCGACTTCAGGAATATAAGTATAGGAATCACGGGGGATGCTGACGAGTTTTACCGATTTTTCATCGTTATTAAATGTCGCTAACACAAGGGCGTCTGATAAACTTCTTCTTTCGCCGCCTTCATGGTTGTCCCTTGTTTCACTGTCATCCACTCCAATAAATAGCACGGATGTAGAGTTTAAATCAGGAGTAACAACTTCATTTCTTTTATCAGATTTCTCTCCGCGCTCTAAAGATTGATGGGAAGCATTAGCCGTGTCTTTGGCTTTATCTGTAAGATAAGCTGCATATCCAGCAGTAGCACCAACCGTTAGAAGCATTAAAAAGCCGGCTGTCCATAAGACTATTTTAATTTTTCTCCTTTTCATCCAGGTAATCTCCTTATTTATTATCTTTATTTTCACTCGTCAACCGGGGTTTCCATATACTCATAATTCCCATAAGTTATTGAGGACTGACCACTCGTTAAGTTAGTCATCCACCCCTCGAATTCACCAATTTCATTTTTCTTTACATATACTTCTAATTCCACTTTTTCTAAGTAATGAACCTTTTTAATGTGGTATTTTGAATTTCTCAATTCATTTTCTAGTTTTCCGAGGAGAGAGTAATCAACATTTACAATCAATTCCCGCATTAATTCCCTTTTTACAATCCCTGTAGCTTTTACCGCTTCGGAAGTAGTTGTTGAATAGGCGCGGATTAAACCGCCCCCGCCCAGCTTGATCCCGCCAAAGTAACGCGTGACTACGACAGCAGTATCCTTTACTTTCATCCTTTTTAGAACTTCCAGCATAGGTACTCCTGCTGTTCCGCTTGGTTCCCCGTCATCATTAGCTTTTTGAATTAAATCATGCTCACCGATCATGTAGGCCGAACAGTTATGGTTGGCATCGGGATGTTTGTTTTTAATAGATTGAATAAATTCCTGTGCTTCCTCTTCAGTTTCGCATCTCTGTATATAGCCGATAAAACGGGATTTTTGTATATTTATTTCATGCTGCCCTTGTTTTTTTACAGTTGTATAACATTCTAGCATCGTCATTTAACCTCCTAAATTTTTATTATATAATGGTTAGTGCAAAAGGGGCAACTTAATATGTAGGTAATTGTATGATTATAAGTGATTGACAATTCACCCCCACAAATAGACATGGGTCCGACGAATGAGTATCGTGAACATTGATGAAGGAGACTTTACATGAGATCTGGGAACAAAGCACTTGATGACATTATTAAAGATATGGTTTCTGCTGTGTCGAATAGCAAGGATGAAATCTTCCAGATTAGCGAGGACTCCAGAGTAGAGTTTGAGAAGCTGCATCAAGAACTTGAAACGATTAAAAAGCAAGTTTCAGGGTTAATCGAAAGAGGAGATGACATTGAAAGAAACGTTCGCTCCTCCAGGATACGCCTGTCACAAGTGAGTAAACAATTCAGACAATATTCTGAGGAAGATATCCGCAAAGTGTATGAACAGACTCATGGTCTGCAGATGGATTTATCAATGACAAGAGAAAAAGAGAAGCAGCTTCGTGAGCGGCGTGATGAAATTGAAATTCGTCTCCGTAATTTAGACGCTACTATTGATCGTGCCGAAGCGTTAGGGGGAAAGATTTCCGTTGTGCTCAATTATTTAACGGAAGACTTCCAATGTGTTACTCAAACCCTTGAAACTGCAAAGGAGAAGCAGGAGTTTGGTCTGCAGATTATTGAGGCTCAGGAAGAAGAACGCCGACGCTTGTCAAGAGAGATTCATGATGGTCCTGCCCAGGCTCTGGCTAATGTTATGCTCCGGTCTGATCTCGTGGAGAGGATTTACGATGAACGAGGCGTGGATGAGGCTCTTGAGGAAATGCGCAATGTAAGGAAACTCGTGCGTTCTGCCCTATATGATGTGCGGCGTATTATTTACGACCTTCGACCTATGGCTTTGGATGATTTAGGATTGGTACCTACTTTAAAGAAATATCTGGCTACGATTGAAGAATACAACCAGGTGCATATTCACTTTACATCACTGGGAGAAGAGCGAAG
Source organism: Halobacillus sp. A5 (assembly GCF_024189315.1). GTDB lineage: Bacteria > Bacillota > Bacilli > Bacillales > Halobacillaceae > Halobacillus_A. The sequence continues at coordinate 489,694 of NZ_JAIZEO010000003.1, forward strand.
GTTAGAAAGTAAATACGAAGTAGCGATATTCAGACTAATTCAGGAAGCCGTTCAAAACGCAGTGAAGCATGCTGACTCCAGTTTGATCGATGTAAAGTTTGAACTAAAAAGAGAAAAAACGAGGATTGTCATAAAAGACGATGGAAAAGGTTTCGATCCGGCTGTAAAGAAAGAAAAGTCGTTTGGATTAATGGGAATGCGAGAGCGAGTCGATATGGTAAATGGAGACTTACATATCCAATCCTCTCCAGGAAAAGGGACCATCGTCACAATAGAATTGCCTTTACAATAGCAAGTATAGAGAAAAACTATGTAAAAAGGCATGAATCGTTTATAATAGGAATTAGGATTAGGGTCGATCGACTAAAGTTAGAGATAAAGAGACATAACAGATGATTCATTCGAGACAAAATAAAAAAAATCGAATGAAAAAATTTAGGAGGTAGGCTCAAAAATGACCAGTATCGTTTTGATTGATGATCACAAATTATTTCGCGAGGGTGTAAAACGCATCTTAGATTTTGAATCGAGCTTTGAAGTAGTGGCTGAAGGAGACGATGGCTCTGCCGCTTTAGAGCTAATTGAAAACCATAACCCGGATATCGTGTTAATGGACATCAATATGCCTAGTATGAATGGTGTAGAAGCTACGGCTGAAATTACTCAGCGCTATCCTCATTTAAAAGTTATTATACTTTCCATTCATGACGACGAAAATTACGTAACTCACGCATTGAAAACGGGAGCTCAGGGTTATCTGTTAAAAGAAATGGATTCCGAAGCTTTAATTGAGGCGATTAAAGTAGTCGGTAATGGAGGATCCTACCTTCACCCTAAAGTGACACATAATCTAGTAGCAGAGTACCGGCGTTTATCAGATACTAATTCTAACGAAGCCTTCCGAACGATCGAATATCGGAAGCCGCTTCATTTATTAACCCGCCGTGAGTGTGAAGTACTGCAATTACTAGCGGACGGGCAGAGTAATCGTGGAGTAGCTGAAGCACTGTTTATCAGTGAGAAGACTGTTAAAAACCACGTAAGTAATATTCTTCAGAAAATGAATGTTAATGATCGTACTCAAGCTGTTGTCACGGCGATTAAGAACGGCTGGGTAGAAGTAATATAGATGAATAATTTCTCTCTGACTATTGAATTAGTCAGAGAGTTTTTTGTGTCGATAGTATGTAAGAATTTACAATGCAGGAAGAGGAGCAGGCCTTTAAATGATAGAATCCTGTCTTTGAATGAAAGAATTGCTGCTAATCGATCAAACAGCAGGTGCATTTAGAAAGTCGATCATGTAAAATAATACTAAAGCTGGTTCTTACATAAATCTAAGGTTAAATGAAAAACAAGGAGTTTGATCCTATGAAAACAGCAGTACTTACAGATAGTACAGCTTATCTTCCTAAAAAAACTCGTCAATCTAATCATATACATATGGTTCCTCTAAATGTTGTCTTTGGAGAGGAGTCCTACCAGGAAGAAATCGACCTCTCAGCGGATGACTTCTATGACATGGTGAAAGAAAATGAGGAACTTCCTAAAACCTCCCAGCCCTCTATCGGCATGATGAAGGAGAAATTAGAGGAACTGGCTAAGGATTATGATGCAGTTGTAGCGATCCATCTTTCCAGTGGAATCAGTGGTACTTATCAAGGCATGGTTACAGCCGGCGAGATGGTAGATGACATAGAAGTTCACGTTTTTGATTCAGAGATCAGCTGTTTTATGCAGGGCTATTATGCTCTTGAAGCTTCAGAACTTGCTGACAATGGTGAAATACCTGAACAGATTCTTTCCAGGCTTAAGGAAATGAAACAATCGATGCGCGCTTACTTCATGGCTGATGATTTGTCACACCTCCAAAGAGGCGGGCGTTTAAATGGAGCCCAGGCTTTTGTAGGCAGTCTGCTGCAGGTGAAGCCTGTACTTCATTTTGTAGATACAAAAATTGTCCCGTTTGAAAAGATACGCACACGAAAAAAAGCATTAAAGCGAATTCTTACTTTATTTGAGGAATCTATATCAAAAAATGGTCACTATAAAGCCAGCGTTATTCATGCCAACCGCAGAGAAGATGCTCAACAAATTAAAGAGGAAATCGAATCCGAGTTTGATAACGTAGAAGTAACGGTCAGCTATTTTGGAGCTGTTATTGGCACCCACCTGGGCGAAGGAGCCATGGGGCTGGGCTGGTACCGCCAATCTTAATTAAGCATCACCTGTTTGTGAGACTCAAGCAGGTGATTATTTTATAAAGCAGGTGATATCTTTTGCTCCATTTATTCAATGTAAAATCTCCCCATTCACATCCGCAGTTGTCTCCCATTCCAAGTAACTCTCCTTATAAACAGCTTTCCGGCAGGCTGCTTACCAGAAATGAAATTCCCTTAGATGAAAATGAATTACAGCAGTTAATTCAACATGAATATGTGTATAAACTCCCTTCGATTACCTCTAATCGGTGCGGCCGCTGCGGGGCAGATGAATCCCATTTGTTTGGTCATTTTCCCCACTGCGTCTGCGGGTGCAGCTGCTGTTATTGTCGTAATTGTGTGATGATGGGGAGGGTGACTGAATGTGAATCTCTCTATATCTTTAGTTCTTGCACAGCCTTTAAAAAACATGAAGCACCCTGCAACTGGGAGGGGAACTTAACAATTGGTCAGCAAAACGCGGCAGAGCGAATTATCTCCTCTATAAAAAGGAAAGAGGAACTACTCGTATGGGCCGTCTGCGGTGCAGGCAAAACAGAAATGCTTTTCCCGGGAATAACCTATGCATTGCGGCAAGGCTTGAGAATTTGTATCGCGACGCCGCGTACGGACGTCGTAAGAGAACTGCTTCCGCGGCTGCAGTCCGCATTTGCTGATGTTGATATCCAGGGCTTATACGGGGATAGTGAAGAGAAATTGGGATCTGCCCAGTTGTTAATTGCGACTACCCATCAGCTCTACCGCTACACGCATGCGTTCGATGTTGTGATTATAGATGAGATTGACGCCTTCCCTTTTCATAATGATAAATCGTTAAAATGGGCTGCATCCCGGGCGGCAAAAAAAGCATCTGCCCAGATTTATTTGACGGCCACTCCTCGTAAAGAAGAAAAGAAGCGTATCCGCAAAAAGCAGCTGTCAGCTGTATTTATTCCTTCCCGATTTCACGGTCATCCCCTTCCTGTCCCTAAATTGAAGCTGACTCCGACTCTGCGTTCTCGTTTATCTAAAGGGGCTCTCCCCAGTTCAATCCTTTCCCACATTTCTAATCAGCGTAAAGGTAAGCGGCAGCTGTTGCTATTTGCTTCAACGATCCAATCTGCAGAAAACATTGCTTCTTTATTATCGCTTCATTACTCAGTAAAGTCAGTGCATGCAGAGGATCCAGAGCGAGCTGATAAAATAAATAGTTTCCGTAATCTAGAAATTGACATTTTAGTAACAACAACGATATTAGAGCGCGGAGTGACATTTCCATCGGTGGATGTATTTGTCATTGATGCAGGTCATCAAGTGTTTGATGAAGCAGCCTTAGTACAAATTTCCGGCAGGGCGGGCAGAAGCCCTGACGACCCTGATGGTAGAGTGATCTTTTTTCACATTGGAAAAACTGAAGCTATGCTGGAAGCACAGGCAGCAATTGAAAAAATGAATCTAAAGGCGAAGAAACAATGAGGTGCATTATCTGCTTTTCCCCTGTCTTACCGAGCGTGGACTGGACAACCTTCTTAACTCTTCAAAAACCGGTAAAGGTATGTTTGCAGTGCAGTGATAAGCTGTCAGGCATAGAAGAGCCGGGCTGTCCTCAATGTGGACGGGCCGACGGAGCGGAAGTGTGCTACGACTGCGAGCGGTGGGAGCGATCCGAATATGCGGGTGTGTTAACAAAGAATGTTGCTGTTTTCTCTTATAATGAGTTTGCGAAAGAGCTCGTTGCCCGCTGGAAGTACCGGGGGGACTTTACACTCATTGAGGCCTTTACTGAAGCTGCCCAGAAGAAGTATAAAAACCACTTTCACAGCATGGAGGCTGATCTTGCTGCCATTCCGTTGAGTAAGGAGCGGCTGTGGGAGCGGGGCTTTAATCAGTCGGAAGCTCTCATCACTCAACTGGGTGCGTCTCCTTTAAGCTTTTTTAAAAGGAAGGGGAGTGAGAAACAGTCGAAGAAGGGACGCATGGAGCGGATCGGAGGGGAGAACCCATTTGAGTTGATTGGGAAGCCGGAGCGGCCGGTGATTCTTGTTGATGATATTTATACGACGGGGATGACGGTGCGTCATTTAGGACGTTTGCTGTGTGAAGCTGGGTGCCCGGAAGTTTATTCGTTTACACTTTTTCGCTAGGTTCTCTTTTGATTTCGCTAGATTTGCCGATATAATAGAGAAAGAGTGTTATTGGAGGATTTATTATGGCGGAGTTAGCGAATTGTCCGTGGTGTCATGGATTGTTTATGAAGGGGCCTGCAGCAATTTGCCGGGATTGTGTGAAGCAGGAGGAAGATGATTTTCAAACGGTATATTCGTTCGTCAGACAGAAGAAAAACCGGACGGCTACTGTTCCTGATATTGTGCGTGAGACGGGTGTGGAGGAATATAAAATTCGTGAGTTCGTCAAAGCAAAGCGGCTTCATCCTACCCAGTTTCCCGGTTTGGCGTATTCTTGTGAAAAATGTGGTACAGATATTAAGGATGGCCGAATGTGTGAAAGCTGTACTGGAGAGCTGAAAGAAGGCGTGCAAAAGCAGGAAAAAATGAAGCAAGCTGCTCAAAAGGGTAAGAAAGAAGACCTGGGCCAAGTGACTTATTATTCAGTGAAAGGAAACAATCGCTAAATGTATAGCTGGTTATGACCGATATATAAAGTAAAGCCAGTATGATAGAAAGAGGTGTATGGAATGAAAATTCAAGGCACGAATCGTACGAATTTGAATCCTTATCAAAAGCAGATGAATCAGCAGAATGATTTAAAAAATAATACAAAACAGCAGCAGGATAAAGTGGAGATCTCCGATCATGGCAAGGCGCTCCATGATGCAGGGAAGACCAGTGAAGAACGCCGGAAGTATATTGAGGAGATTAAAGCACAGCTTGATGATGGGAACTATAAGGTGAATTCCAAACAGACGGCTGAGAATCTTGTCGATTTCTTTGCGGATCATAAAGGAGAATGAGTGTGGCCATTAAGCAGATTATAGACTATCTGGAGAGATTGAAGCAGCTGCACGAAAGTCTCCTTACCTTATCGAAAAATAAAACAGAAGCTTTGAAGACAAATGATATTGAAGAGCTGCGGGCATGTTTGAATCAGGAACGGAAGCATGTGTCCGCTATTGAAATGCTTGAGAAGAAACGAATCGAGGCTGTTAATGTGTGGGCGGCAGGCGAGCCGGGGTTTGAAGGTAAGAACCCGGCGGTCTCAGATATCATTGAGTGGGTCGATTGGTCAGAGCGTAAGCAGCTTGAATGTGTATATGAATCTTTTATTCTCGTGCTTGCGGAATTAAAGCAGCAGGAAGTTTTGAACGGAGATCTAACGAGACAGTCGCTTCAATTTGTGAATATGTCATTGGATTTATTGCAGCCTACGATTGAAAACGTAAATTACGGCGGAACTTCACAGTCGAGTGGTCCTAAACGTTCCGTATTCGATTCACAGGCTTGAAGATGGAGGGGGAGTACGATGGGATCAACGTTTGGAGGACTGGAAGTAGCAAAAAGCGGATTGTTTGCCCAGCAGTCTGCGTTAAGTACAACGGGGCATAACATTTCAAATGCAAATACTGAAGGGTATACGAGGCAGCGTGTGAATTTTGAACAGGCCGGCCCTTACCCGCCGTCTTCAAGGAATCGTCCCGAAATCCCGGGTCAAATTGGCGGAGGGGTGACAGCAGGAGCTATTGAACGGATTCGTGACGGCTACCTGGATGATCAATATCGAGCCGAGAATAACAAGTCCGGCTATTATGATTCCCGTTCAGATGCGTTAGGCCGCCTTGAAGATATCATGAATGAGCCTTCTGAGGATGGATTATCTAAAACTATGGATCGTTTCTGGGATTCATTGCAGGATCTTTCAGTAGACCCGGAGGATTCGGGGGCGCGTTCGGTTGTAAGGCAGCGGGGGCAGGCCGTTGCGGAGACGTTCAATTATTTATCCAATAAGCTCAATGGATTAAAGGGTGATATCGCGAAAGAGACAGAGGTCACAACGAAAGATATTAATTCGATGGCTTCACAGATTAACAGCTTAAATGAACAGATTGCTGAAGTTGAGCCTCATGGTCAGGTACCAAATGATTTATATGATGCCCGTGACAATTTAATTGATAAGTTGTCTGAGCAGGTAAACATTGATGTCACCTATGAGAACCCGCCTTCCTCTGCTGATGCGATGGCGATGGGAAAAGCGAACATTTCCTTAGTGGGTGAGGACGGGGACACACTGGAACCTAAGCTGGTAGATGGATCAGATAATTCTACGAATGAGCTGCAGGTGAACTACAACGATGATCAGCTTGCTGAAAATGTCACGTTAGGCGACGAAGAATTTTCTGTCAGTGAGTTTACTTCAGACGGAAAACTAAAAGGGCTGCTGGATTCAGGTGGGTTTGTAAACGGTGATGGAGAAGCTGACGGCACGATGGAAAATATGCTCGGTGACCTGGATAAAATGGCCACAGGTTTTGCACAGGAATTCAATGCAGTACATAAAGAGGGCGAATCTTTAAACAGCATCGAGGACGGGGCTGAGGTGCCGGACTTCTTTCAAATTGACGGAGAAGAAGATGATGGAGTTATTAAAGACCTGGCAGGAACGATCGATATTACGGACGAAATTAAAGAAGATACCGATCACATCGCTGCTGCCAAGGACCCCTATGCAGGTGATGGAGATAACGCAGGTGAGCTTGCCGAAGTGCAGAACCAGTCGAACGAATTGTTTGGGGAAGAGACTTCACTTGATGATTATTACGAGTCTTTGATTGGTTCGATGGCTGTTGATGCCCAGGAAGCGAACCGTATGAAGGGTAATTCTGATACGCTAAAAGAATCCGCTCAGGAGCAGCGTGATTCGGTCAGTTCTGTTTCTTTAGATGAAGAAATGACAAATATGATTAAGTTCCAGCATGCGTACAATGCATCAGCTCGAAACATTACAACTATCGATGAACTGCTTGATCGTGTCATTAACCAAATGGGTGTAGTCGGAAGGTAGGTGAGTGAATCATGCGCGTAACACAAGGAATGCTGTCTAATAATATGCTGGGCAACCTGAGCAAAAGCTATGGTGAGATGGGTAAATACCAGGAACAGCTTTCGACCGGTAAAAAAATCAGTAAGCCTTCCCAGGACCCTGTTGTAGCCATGAAAGGGATGAATTATCGCTCTCAGGTTGGTCAGGTGGAGCAGTTTCAGCGTAACATTGGTGAAGTTCATAACTGGATGGACAACAGCGACTCGGCACTAGATGAAGGCACGCAGGCGATTCAACGAATTCGTGAGCTGAACGTACAGGCGAGTAACGGCACGTATGAAGACGGTGAACGTGAGAATATTGCTAAGGAAGTGCGTCAGTTAAAAGAACACTTAGGGGAGATCGCGAATACTGAAGTGAATGGCAAGCATATTTTTAATGGAGAGAATACGACAGAGGCACCTATCGATATGGAAAACTTGAAAGACTTTGACCTTGAAGACTTTGATGAAGAAACATTGGTGGATGCCAATGATTCCCCTGTGGAGTTAGAGGTTTCTCCAGGAGTGAAGATGCAGGTAAATGTAACACCGAGCTCGGTGTTTAATGACGATCTATTTCGCGATATAGAGAAATTTGCTTCTGATTTAGAAAGTGGAGCAAGTGAAGACGAGCTGGGCAGCAGTCTCAGTCAATTCGATGAACACGTGGACAGTTTTGTCGGAGAACGGGCGGACTTAGGCGCACGGATGAATAGAGTCGAGCTGATTGAAGACCGGTTAGGGACTCAGGAAGAAAGTGCCAAACGAATGATGTCTGATAACGAAGATGCTGAAATCGAGAAAGTGATTACGGAATTAAAAACACAGGAAAGTGTTCATCGTGCAGCTATGGGTGTTGGAGCCCGCGTGATGCAGCCGTCGCTAATGGACTTTCTAAAGTAGTTCATTCTTAAAAAATCCAGTGTAAGCTGGATTTTTTCCTTTTGGAGGTGTTCTTATGACTATCCCTCAAATTCAAATCCAGTCGACTCCAGCTAAACTGGGATTAACCATTAATAAAGGACAGCAGACGATCCGCCAGCCCCAGGCTGAGCAGTCGATTCAGCAGCCGAAAGCCAAAATGTCGATTAGGCAGAGCACGGGGCAGCTGACAATTGATCAAACGGAAGCCTGGCATAACCTTAATTTAAAAAGTACAGCTGTGCGTACAAAGGAAACAGCTCAGGTCGGTGAGCAGAAATGGATGGAAGGGCTCGTCCGCATGGCATCAGAAGGTGATGAACTGATGAGGATTGAAGATGGAGGAAATCCAATTGCTGCTCAGGCCGAGCGAAATGCAGGGTTTGAGTTTGAGGTTCAGCCGGGCGGCCGTCCTGTCTATGACCTGGTAGATATCAGCTACGAGCCTGGCGGAGCAGACATATCCGCTGAACCGCAAAAGCCGATTCTTCATACAACGAAGCAGGATCCAGAAACTTCGCTGCAGCCGGGGAGCGTAAGCGGCTTATGGAACAATACCCTGATTTAAAGATCGATTGGAAAGTGTAAGGAAAGGAGATGCCTATGAAGATAGAAACAAAATATTTCGGTGAAATTGATGTTAAAAAAGATGATTTAATACACTTTGAGCAGGGGCTGCCGGGATTTGAGAGCTATTACGAATTTGTATTACTCCCTGTTGATGAAGACGGCGTGTATTCAGCTATGCAGTCTATAGATGAACCAGGCGTCGCGTTAATTGTGACAAACCCATACTTCTTTTACAAAGATTACGAATTCGATTTAGAAGAGAAGACTCTGAAAGATGTTCAAATTGAGAAGCCTGAAGAAGTAGCGGTGTATAGCGTAATTACTGTTCAGGAGCCTTTTACTCGATCGACTTTAAATTTGCAGGCACCCGTGATTGTGAATGTAGAAAAGAAATTAGGAAAGCAAGTCATTCTGCACGACACAAGCTATCGAACCAAACATCCCCTACTGCAGGAACAAGGCGGTGAAGCCCATGCTCGTCCTTAACCGAAAAGCAGGAGAGTCCGTTCAGATCGGTGAAGACATCTCGATTAAAGTTGTTTCCGTGGAAGGCGGGCAGGTCAAGCTTGGGATCGATGCACCGAAACACGTCGATATCCATCGTCAGGAAGTGTATGCGGCAATTAAAGAGGAAAATGCCGAGGCAGCAGCTTTTAAAGAAAATCTGCTGGATATGTTAAAAAGTACAAAAAAGAATTAAACTCCTGGCGCAGTCGGTCGATATAAGTAATGTAACGCATTACAAAAGTCGGCCGGCTGTTTGTTTTGTATTTAAAGAATTTCACAAGGACGTGGAATTACTTACACATTCAAGGAGGAATTATTAACATGAGAATTAATCACAATATTGCAGCTTTAAACACACACCGTCAAATGGGACAGGCTAACCAGGGTCAGCAGGCGTCTATGGAGAAACTATCTTCCGGGCTTCGTATTAACAAAGCTGGAGACGATGCAGCAGGTCTTGCGATCTCTGAAAAAATGCGCGGGCAGATTCGCGGACTGGATCAGGCTTCTCGTAACTCTCAGGATGGGATTTCTATGATTCAGACTGCTGAAGGTGCACTTAACGAAAGCCATGATATCCTGCAGCGTATGCGGGAGTTATCAGTTCAATCTGCAAACGATACGAATACAGATACTGATCGCGGAGAGCTTCAAAAAGAAGTTGATGAATTAGTTGATGAAATTGATCGAATTGCTGGGGACACTGAATTCAACTCTAAAAAGTTATTAGATGGGTCTGCTGACGACGTTACTTTTCAAATTGGCTCAAATGATGGTCAAAGTTTAAGTATTGATATTGGGCAGATGGATTCTGCTAGCCTTGGGGGTACAGATAAAGTAGCCGACATTGATATTACTTCACAAGGCGGTGCAGATGACGCTATATCTATTTTAGATGATGCTATAGAACAAGTTTCAGCAGAAAGATCTAAACTAGGGGCAAACCAAAACCGTTTAGATCATACTATTAACAACCTTGGAACATCATCGGAAAATCTAACTGCAGCAGAATCTCGTATTCGTGACGTGGACATGGCAGAAGAGCAGATGAATCAAACCAAGAACTCGATCTTAGGTCAAGCATCTCAAGCTATGATGGCTCAAGCCAATCAGCAGCCTCAAGGTGTACTTCAGCTTCTTCAAGGGTAATTTTGGGACTTAATTATTGATTTTATTTAGTACAAGGAAGTACTGCATTTATATCAGGGAGGATAAAGTAAATGAGAATAAATCATAATATTGCAGCCCTTAATACCCACCGTCAAATGGGACAGGCAAATAATGCGCAGCAATCTTCAATGGAGAAATTATCTTCTGGTCTACGGATTAATAAAGCCGGAGACGATGCTGCTGGACTAGCTATTTCAGAGAAAATGAGGAGTCAAATACGTGGATTAGATCAAGCATCAAGAAATGCTCAAGATGGAGTGTCCATGATACAAACTGCTGAAGGTGCTTTAAATGAGACACATGACATTCTTCAAAGAATGCGCGAACTATCTGTACAATCTGCCAACGATACTAATACAGACACCGATCGTAAGGAACTTCAGAAAGAAGTAAATCAATTAGCTGAAGAAATTACTCGTATTGGAGAAGATACTGAGTTTAACAGTAAGAAGTTGTTGGATGGGGACTTTTCAGGGACTTTTCAAATAGGTTCCAATAGTGATCAGAGTTTAGATTTAGATATTGGTGATATGAGAGCAGATAATTTAGGTGTGGGAACTAAATTTGAAGCAGATGATAGTAGTCAATTATTAGATCCAGATACAGATGACCTCTTAGCAACTTATGTAGAATCTGATGATGCAAATAGTGGAATAGCTGGTTATTATACTGGTGACGGAACTAGTAGTGAAGCGGGGGATCTAATGCTCGAGGCTGGTTCAGAATTGACAGACGGAGATACAGGGTCTTATGGAATTAATATTTTGTCACAAGAAAACGCTGATTCTGCTATAACTGATATCGACAAGGCAATTGAAGATGTCTCAGCAGAAAGGTCAAAATTAGGGGCAAATCAAAACCGCTTAGACCACACCATCAACAACCTTGGTACCTCTTCTGAAAACTTAACAGCTGCGGAATCCCGTATCCGTGACGTTGATATGGCAGAAGAGCAAATGAACCAAACGAAGAATTCAATTCTTGGTCAGGCATCACAAGCAATGCTAGCACAGGCCAATCAGTTACCGCAGGGAGTTCTTCAACTACTACAATAATCGTATAGCTTTGCACAGAAGGTGGCTCACAATGTGCCGCCTTCTTTTTTAATTGAGTGGTTTTTAGTTTACAAAGTCATTATTATTACAATATTAGTTCCAAAATAAAACTCAAATAACATTGGGAGTTGTTGAAGGTGGATGTTAAACAGAGCATGACCCAATCACAGCTCCTGCAGAGAAGTACTCAGCAGCTTAGTGATGTAGCAACGGTTCAGGAGAATTTGAAAGAATTACAGAAGAAGCCTCTTATAGAAGAACCAAATATAGAGATTTACAGTTCTTCAAAAGAGGAGAGTAAGGAACTCGTGGAAGGTTTAAATGAGATGCTGGAATACCAGGAAACCTCACTGCGGTTTAAGTTTCATGATAAACTTGAAGAGTATTACGTTACGATTGTCGATTCTTCCACAGATGAAGTGGTTAAGGAAATACCCCCCAAGAAAATGCTTGACTACCATGCGGCTATGGCAGAGTTTCTTGGGCTGATTGTAGATCATAAAGGGTAAGACTAATAGTATTAAAGGGAGAAGAATCCGGTCTTCTCCCTAAAACAACCTACCAAATAAATTTCTCCCTCATTTTCCCCGCTGAAGCATTTCAACTTCTAAATTAATAATGAATGATTTATTTAACTTTTTTAATTATAAACCGATATAAATGTAAAGGAATGGACATGACCTTTATAAGAGGCTGTCCTAAGTTACGAGGTGAATATATGAGCGGCATGAGAGTAGCCGGTAACGCAACCGGTATGGATATCAATCAAATTGTTGATGATTTAATGTCAGCAGAACGCGAGCCTTTAAATAAAATGGAACAGGACAAGACGGGTATTGAATGGGAGCGGGACGCTTATCGTGATGTTAATAAAGAGTTTCTGGAACTCGATAACCTGGCTCTTGATATGAAGCTTGATCGAACTTATCAGTCGAAGGAAGCGTCGTCTTCAAGCGGTGCTGTCAGTGCTGAGGCTGGTTCTGAAGCCGGAGAAGGCCGGTATGATGTAGAGGTAACCCAGCTAGCTTCAGCTGCCTATAACATTAGTGAAAATAAATTATCTCCTTCTGACGAGGAAAAGATTGACCCGGATGGAGCAGTAAGCGAACAATTCCCGGATTGGACAGACAGCGGGTCATTTACTATTACGACAAGTGAAGGTGATGAAACGTTTGATATCGCAGAGGATGACTCACTTAATGATGTTTTGCAGAATATAAGTGAGGCAGGTATAGGGGTAAGAGCTTTTTACGATGAGAGTGCGGACAAAGTAATGATGGAGCGTTCAGAGACCGGAAACCGCATGGATGGGGATGAAATTCAATTTTCAGGTAATGGTTCGGATTTCTTAACGGATACGCTTGGATTAAATAATGAAAAAGGCGGAGAAGACGCTGAATTTAATTATGGTGATGCGGATTTTAAAGTTACTTCTCACGACAACAATTACTCTATTAACGGTTTAGATCTTACATTTAATGAGGTCGGCTCCTCTACTGTTAACGTAACGAATAATGTGGAAGGTGCGGTAGAAAAGGTCACTGATTTTGTTGATAAATATAACGAAATCATAGAAGGACTCGGTGAGAAATTAAATGAACGGAAGAATCGGGATTATCCTCCATTAACTGAAGAACAGAAAGATGCGATGGAGGAGGATGAAATAGAAAAATGGGAAGAACAGGCGAAGAAAGGTCTTCTTCAAAACGATACGGTAATATCGGGTGCCCTTACTCAAATGAGGAACAGCTTGTATAGTAATGTCGAAAATAACGGTGAATTCAAGCATCTCTCTGAAATCGGGATTGACACTTCCTCGAATTACCGTGAACGCGGAAAGCTTGAGGTCGATGAAGACAAGCTTCGTGACGCATTATCGCAGGACGCTGATTCGGTTAAGAAGCTGTTTGCTAATGATGGAGAAGATAATTCCAAAGGGATTGTAAGACAAATTGAGGATACCATTTCGAATACACGCTTATCGATCGAGCGTAAGGCGGGTAAGGAAACCAGCTTAAATCAGTCGTTTACGCTGGGAAGGGAAATTGTAAGCCTTGATGAACGAATGCTCAATTTTGAAGATAGATTAACGACTGTGGAAAATCGCTACTGGGATCAGTTCGGTGCCATGGAAGAAGCAATTCAGGAAATGAACTCACAGTCCTCCTATATCCAGCAGAACTTTGGCGGAGGCATGATGTAATTTAAAAGGAGTGTTTGATTAGATGTCTATTCAGGCCTATCAAAATAATTCAGTAGAAACGGCTTCTCCCGGGGAGCTGACTTTGATGCTGTACAATGGCTGTATTAAGTTCATTCGGGCCGGTAAAAAATCACTAGAGAATAAGGATTACGCTAAGAAAAATGAAGTACTGCAGAAAGCGCAGGCGATTATCCGCGAGCTGATGGTGACTATGAATCAGGATTATGCAGTAGCGGATGAAGTGCTTCCTTTATACGAATATATGCTTCGCCGGCTGATTGAAGCGAATACACAGAATGATATGGAGGTTCTTGATGAAGTCGAGAAGCTGGTTACGGAATTTCGTGATACGTGGAAGCAGGTTCTCATTCAATCACGCAAGGCTCAATATGGAACAGGCGGAACAGCTTAATGAGCAGCTGGTCCGTCTTTTTGCAGTATACCGAGGAACTGTCACAGCAGGTGAATCAAAAGGTTAAGGATGATAACCGGGATGAGGTTATTCAGGAGGTTCAGCGGCTTCTTAAGAAACGTGCTCAGATGCTGGAAGGGCTGCCTCAGCCGGCTGATGAAGAAGAAAAAGCTATCGTCAAGCAGATAATGTACTTAGACGTTGATATTAATCAAAAGCTTGAATTTCTATTTAATGGTTTGAAGATGGAGATGCGTCATATGAAGAGACAGAAGTCGAGTAACAAAAAATACACCAATCCTTATGAAAGTGTGGCGTCCTATGACGGGATGTTTATGGACCGAAAGAAATAAATGTTATTGCCCTCTGGAATCAGACCAAACTATTTCTATTTAAAAAGAGCCTTCCCGCAATGGAAAGGCTCTTCGTTTTATTTAATCGTTAATAAATGTTGTATCAACCAAGCCGTTTAAGTTTGGTTTTTCTTCAAGAAACTGGAGTTCATAGGAAGAGTCAGCGAACATTTGAATTTCTTTTTCATCGACTTCATAGGTGAAGTTGATACGGTCCCAGGAGCTGTCTACGACTTCCTGTGATAGTTTCTGGTCTGTAATTTCTTTAATTTTATCCATTGCGATCTGTTTGGATTCATCTGTGTTCTCATTGACGTAATCGGTCGCATTTTTATGGGCATCGACTAAGTCCTGGATGAGTCCTGGATCCTTTTCAGTCAGTTTCTCAGAGGTGACAAACACGGAAGCAGGCATGTTTTCATTATGTGCGACTTCAGCGTTCTCAAACATGACTTCTCCTGTGCCCTCCGCTTCAATAAATGCAGCCCAAGGCTCCGGTACAGCGGCTACATCGACTTTGCCGGATTCAAACATGCTGCTGTATGTGGCGGGTTTACCTGTAACATGCTTCATTTCTCCGTCTAAACGGTCAGATGTAATGCCGAATTCTTCTTTCATTAACGTTTCGAACTGGACGTCATGGGTACAGCCTACGCGGGGAGAAATAAAAGTCTTGCCTTTAATGTCCTCGGCTGATTCTATATCAGCATCTTTTCTTTTCATAATAACGGTACCGCCTGTAGCACCGGCGGCCACAATATTAATATCTGCTCCACTTGTATAGTGGTTCATCGCAGGGCCGGGGCCGACAATGCCGCCTTCTATTTCGCCGGTTTCAATAGCTGTCATAAAGGCCGATCCATCCGGGAAGTATTGATAGTTCACTTCTGTGCCTTCTGGGAGTGATTCTTCATATAATTCTTTTTCTTCAGCAACCATACCTGCTGCGTGATCAATGTTCGGGAAGTACCCAATCGTTACTTCATCATCAGATCCTGATCCATTACTTGCTCCTGATTCACTTCCGCATGCTGCCAAAATTCCTGCTAATGTAATGATGCTGAAAATTGATAAAACCTTTTTCATATATCATCTTCCCTTCAAATGTTAAGCTAATCCCCATCTGCTTCTCACATTATCTTCAAGCTTAGAGAAAACAAATTGATCCACAATCGCACCAATAACACCGATAATAACGATGATTCCTACCACCTGATCCATTCGTGCATAGTCCTGGGCATAGGCTAATGAGTAGCCAAGACCAGGACCGTTGCTTAAAAGTTCTCCAGCCATTAAAGCCCTCCAGCTGAACGCCCAGGCTAAACGTAATCCTGTCATGAAATAAGGTACGCTTGAAGGAACTTCAACTCTGAAGAACATACGCAGTCCGCCTGTTCCCATTGTTCTTGCGGCTCTTTTAAACTGTGGGGGTACACTTTGAATCGCAGTTCGGACGTTTAACCCCATAACGAAAGTGCCCCCAAGAACGACGACGAAGATGACGGCGAATTCCGAGAAACCAAATAACATAATGGCTAATGGAACCCAGACGATACTTGGGATGCTTTGCATGGCAATCAAGTACATGCCTGCCGTTTCGTCCGCTTGTTTTGATTTTCCTAAAATCACACCTAAAAGGGTGCCAAAGGCAATGGCCATAGATAACCCTATGAATAAGTGCTTAAAGCTGGCCCCTAAGGCACTGAAAAAATCTCCCCTGGTAAATCCGTTGTATAAAGCTTCGCCTACGCTGATAGGAGAGGGAAATACGATTTCTTCCAGCAGCCCTGATGTAAAGATGAGCTGCCAGATGCCAATGACTGCAACGAGAAACAAAATTCGTTTAATAAGTATATTCCACTTCATTTTCGAGTTCTTCCTTTAATACTTTATTTATTTCATCTTTAAGGAGGTCCATTACCTGTTCTTCAAGTTCCACTACTCTTGCATCTGTACGACTGCGTGGACGCGGGATATCCACTTTAAAATCAGCGATAATTCTTCCCGGCCGTGTTCCCATAACGACGATGCGGTCGCTCAGCTTAATCGCCTCTTGAATGCTGTGGGTAACGAAGAGAATGGTTTTTTGTGTTTCTTCCCACACTTTGATCAATTCGTCGTGAAGAATATGGCGGGTCTGTTCATCAAGGGCACCAAATGGTTCATCCATGAGCAGCAGCTTTGGATCCATCGCCAGTGCCCGGGCAATGGCTACACGCTGCTGCATTCCACCGGAAAGCTCATACGTATAATGCTTTTTGAAGCGGCTTAAATGAACCATTTTCAAGAAGTGATCTGCCCGTTCTTCCGCTTCTTTTTTACTCATAGTGGATTTTAACGGGAAGGTAACGTTATCACGTACATTCAGCCAGGGAAATAAGGAAGCCTGCTGGAAGACCATGCCTCGATCTGGGCCGGCTTTTTTAATTTTCTCCCCTTCGAGTGATATAGCGCCGGCAGTCGATTTCTCAAGACCTGCCACCATTGAAAGAAGTGTGGATTTTCCGCATCCTGAAGGACCTAACAAGGAGACAAATTCTTTTCGTTCAATTGACAAATTGATATCTGAGAACACTTCGAATTCGCCGTTCTCTTTGTCTTTAAACTTTTTTCCGACTTGATCAAATTCAAGAAACACTTCAATCCCTCCTTTATTTATAATTCCTATTGATTTAGTTGGTTTTAGTTCTAGTGTATGATTATACCGTTCTTTTAGGAACCGCGCAACGCTTTTTTCGCCCAATTTTAAATATTTGCACTGTTTATCATTGAGACTGCATTTAAGTTTCACATTTCCTTAAACGGATGTATGTAATATAGTTAAAAAAATAAGTCAGCTCCTTCGTAATAGGAGCTGACCCAGGTAGTCGTCGCTGTTTTTTATTTTGTTGTTTTAATTAGTTTACGGCTTTCGTTCATATTATAGTGAATATTTTTCGTGTTGGATGGGACCAGGGTAACAATGTATTGGCTGAACGGAATATAAGAAATTATTTTTAATAAGAGAATACATATAAGTACGACCATAATATGAAACGGGATAATGTAAAAAGGTTCGGCAAAGACGTCATATGGAGCGAAACGTTCATACAGACCTATCACAAAAGGATGAATCAGGTAAATTCCCATAGACATATTTCCAAGCTTGATAAAAGCTTCCATAATAAAATCTTTCCAAAAGATGAGTTGATAATATAAGCTGATCAGCACAACGAATGCAATGGGAATCGTGATAAAGTTCAATACATTTTCGTTGGAGTTTATAATCTGCTGGTGGGAGTGATAATCAAGGACAGTGAATAAAATAACGAGTAAGCCGGTAATTAAGGTGTACCTTTGATTGGATTTCTTTACTAATAGTTGATGAATATAAGGCCAGAGTTTTACTAGTAATGCACCCAGCATGAAATAGTAGATCCATTGAAGCAGAAAGGTTCGGCTGTTAATAAAGGAGCTTAAATAGGAATTAGCCAGATCGAATTCATTCGTTATAAATAGGTAATTGATATATAGGGATGCGATAGTGGCCAGCGTAACTGTTCTCAGGTTCATCCATTTTCTAATGAGCAGAAATACAAAGTAAAACTGGATGACTAAGCTGATAAAATATAAATGAAAGTAAGATTCTCCAGTGATGAACTGATAAGTGAAATCCATAACTTCTCTCTGGTTAGACCAATCAGGGAAGGCTTCTATTCCGTTAAAGTAGTCATACATTAAATAAAACAGACTCCATACGACAAAAGGGGAAATAATTTTGACCATACGGCTTTTTAAGAAGTGTCCAACTTTAAAGTGTTTTTTTGCCATTTGATTATAAAGCAGAAAGCCGCTCATTACGGCGAATAGAGGTGTTCCTATTCTCGATAATTGGTTGAAAAAGTTGGTGATAGTAGTGTGGCTGCCATCATAAGCGCCATAAAAACGCGCTCCTACATGAACCATTACAACGAATAAGCAGGCAACTGCCCGTACAAAGTTAATCTCATATAAATATTTTTTCTCCAAAAACCATCATCCTCATGTATGTTCTAGTGGTGCATTATAGAGTTAGTCTGTTTAAGATTTCTTTGACCGTTTCTCCAAAAATCAATTTATAATTATCTTAATAAAATAAGATGATGAATTAAATGCTTTTATAATTATTTTGTTTGATTCTTATCATTATCTAATAAAAGTTTTTTTGGGGGAGTTGGTGTATATTGCAAAGATATACATTCAACCTTTAGTCTGGACTTTATTTCTTGTAATAACGCCTTTATAACCAGTATTCCATCATTTACCGACATAAAATAGTCAAAAGATTGCGTAAGTTTATGCAGGAATAGGCTGGGGTATGGTAGAATATAAACTACATAAGGATGAAAGGAGGACACTTCTAGATGTTAACTTACAACATTCGTGGTGAAAACTTAGAGGTGACGGATCCTATAAAGGATTATGTGGAGAAAAAGGTGGGCAAACTGGAGCGCTACTTTGAAACTCCGCCGTCATCTGAAGTACACGTTAATTTAAGTGTCTATAATGATGAGCAGACAATCGAGGTCACAATCCCGATGAAGAACTTACTTCTTCGTGCAGAAGAACACAATGCAGACTTATACGCTGCCATCGACCTTGTGGTAGATAAATTGGAAAGACAAATTCGCAAGTACAAAACAAAAGTGAATCGCAGATCCCGCCAGGAGGGCGCACCGAAATATGTGTTTGCTGAACTGGAGAGGGAAGCTCAGGAACAGCGGGAATTAAATAATAATGATGATTCTGATATTGAAATTGTAAGAACGAAGCGTTTTGATCTAAAACCAATGGATAGTGAAGAGGCTGCGCTGCAGATGGATCTGCTCGGCCATGCGTTTTACGTATTTACTAATGCAGATACTGATGAAACTAATATTGTTTACAAGCGTCGTGATGGAAAATATGGGTTAATTGAAACGTGATTATAACAAAATGGAACAGTCCTTATTTTAGGGGCTGTTCTTTTTTTGTTGGAACTATAAAACCTTTAATTATTCTGTGAAAATGCATAACTAAAGTGAATTTTGTTAATAAGGATCTTTAAATTCTGCTGCGTATTAAGTGCTTAAAAACCAAAAATTAAGCTTTTCTTTTAATTTATCTATAGTGTTATAAATAAATAGCAAGAAACCTGCATGGGAGGCGATATCATGTCACATACTTATTCTTGCTCTAATTGTCATCATTTACATGAGAGAATTAAGCAGCAGGAGGAAACCGTTGCACAGCTCGTAGAGATCATAGGCGCAGCAAACCGCCGGATTTACGACGTGGATCAGCGTCAAATGAAAATGGAACACCAGCTCATTCGTGAGCACAAGCCTCGATTGGCCCCTTCCTTAACCCCTTAATCGCCTCCAGCGAACGAGCAGTTCTTCCCCGGACTGTCCGTTCGTCTCTTTTCTTAAATCTCCCGTAGGTATCTAAGCCGTGATTTGTTGTCACCCCGCTCTCTTTAGTGTTATGATTATGTGTGGATTAAACTAAATTCAACCGAAGATAGGAAATTAAAGAGGAGCGGTTGCAATGATTGGAACGCTTAAAAAAATATTTGGTGATGGGAATTCACGCCAGCTAAAAAGTTTAGAAAAAACAACTGAGAAAGTGAATGAATTAGAGTCAGATATAGCTAAGCTGTCTGATGATGGTTTACGCAGTAAAACAGAAGAATTCAAAAAACGTTACGAACAAGGCGAAACACTGGAAGATATGCAGGTTGAAGCCTTTGCTGTCGTTCGTGAAGCATCAAAAAGGGTACTTGGAATGCGTCCGTTTGATGTACAGGTAGTGGGTGCTGTAGCTTTACATGAAGGTAATATTGCAGAAATGAAAACAGGGGAAGGTAAAACATTAGCCTCCACTATGCCTGCTTACCTGAATGCAATTACTGGTAAAGGCGTTCATATTATTACGGTAAATGATTATTTAGCAAGCCGTGACTCTACAGAAATGGGAGAGCTTTTTCAGTTTCTTGGACTGACTGTCGGATTGAATTTAAACGGCATGTCAAAAGATGATAAACGTGAAGCTTATCTTGCTGATATTACGTATGGTACAAAT
Source organism: Halobacillus sp. A5 (assembly GCF_024189315.1). Lineage (GTDB taxonomy): Bacteria > Bacillota > Bacilli > Bacillales > Halobacillaceae > Halobacillus_A. Next base: position 510,203 of record NZ_JAIZEO010000003.1, read on the forward strand.
AACGAATTCGGGTTCGATTATCTGCGCGATAATATGGTTTTGTATAAAGAACAAATGGTTCAGCGGCCGCTTCATTACGCGATCATTGATGAAGTGGATTCTATTTTAATCGATGAGGCTCGAACCCCATTAATTATTTCAGGTACTGCTTCAAAATCAGCTGATTTATATCAGGCGTCCAATTCTTTTGTACGCCTGCTTAGACAGGATGATGAATATACGTTTGATGAGAAAACAAAGAACGTACAGCTGACTGAAGAAGGTATAAACAAAGCAGAAAAGTATTTTAAAATAGAAAACCTTTTCGATCTTGCCAACGTTTCATTGATTCACCATATCAATCAAGCATTAAAAGCTCATACGACGATGCAGCGTGATACTGATTATGTGGTTGAAGAAGATGATGTAGTTATCGTTGACCAATTTACAGGTCGACTAATGAAAGGCCGCCGCTATAGTGACGGTCTTCACCAGGCCATTGAAGCCAAAGAGGGCTTGCGTATTCAAAATGAAAGCATGACTCTGGCTTCGATTACTTTCCAGAACCTGTTTAGAATGTACGAGAAGCTTGCAGGAATGACAGGTACGGCTAAGACGGAAGAAGAAGAATTTCTTAATATTTACAACATGCGTGTCATCTCTATTCCAACGAATCAGCCGATTGTCCGTGACGACAAGCCGGACCTCGTGTATAAAACTATGGACGGAAAATTCAAAGCAGTGGTTGAGGATATTAAAGAGCGCTATCAAAAAGGGCAGCCTGTACTTGTTGGTACGGTGGCCGTTGAAACGTCTGAAATTATTTCGCGTTATTTAACGAAAGCAAAAGTCCCTCACAATGTTCTAAATGCAAAGAATCACTTCCGTGAAGCCGAAATTATTGAGAATGCGGGTCAAAAAGGCGCAATTACGATCGCGACGAACATGGCCGGCCGTGGTACGGACATTAAACTGGGTGATGGAGTTCGTGATCTTGGGGGACTGGCAGTACTAGGTACAGAACGTCATGAATCACGCCGTATTGATAATCAACTTCGTGGCCGTTCCGGTCGTCAGGGTGATCCCGGCATGTCGCAGTTTTATCTTTCGACGGACGATGAGTTAATGCGCCGCTTCGCTTCTGATAATATGCGCAACATGATGGAACGTTTAGGTATGGACGATTCACAGCCTATCGAAAGTAAAATGATTTCCCGTGCTGTGGAGTCGGCTCAAAAACGTGTGGAAGGTAACAACTTTGATGCGCGTAAAACGATTCTATCTTACGATGATGTACTTCGTCAGCAGCGTGAAGTTATCTACAAACAGCGCTACGACGTTCTTACTTCTGATAACTTACGTGAAATTATTGAGCAGATGATTGAGGGAGTCGTTCAACAAACAGTCCAGGCTCATACAACGGAAGAGCTGGATGAAGATTGGGACCTTGAAGCTATCGTGGAATATTGCAGAGCGAATCTGCTGCAAGAAGGCGATGTTACAGTTGAGGAGTTAAAAGGGAAAGATCCTGAAGAAATGCAAGAGTTGATATTACAAAAAGTAAAAGAGCGTTATAATGAGAAAGAAGCAGAGATGGAAGAAGGTCAAATGCGAGAATTCGAAAAGGTTATTCTGCTTCGCACCGTGGATCAGAAGTGGATGGACCACATTGACCAAATGGATCAGCTCCGTCAGGGAATTCACCTGCGGGCTTACGGTCAAAATGATCCTCTGCGTGAATACCAATTTGAAGGCTTCAGCATGTTTGAGAAAATGGTTCAAACCATTGACGAAGAAGTTGCCAAGTATGTGATGAAAGCTCAAATCCGCAACAATCTGCAGCGCCAGGAAGTTGCTCAAGGAGCAAAGGCAGTTTCAGGAAGCGGAGAGGAAAGTAAAGAAAGCAAAAGAAACACGCCTTATGTGAAAAAGGATACAGTAGGGCGTAATGATCCTTGCCCTTGCGGCAGCGGCAAAAAATATAAGAACTGTCACGGATCTTAAAATAATGAGACACTTCCTTTCGTGGAAGTGTCTTGCCTTGTGTTTCGTACCATTTTATTAGGAGTGATGAATAATGGATATGGCAGACATTCGCCATCAGTTAGATAATACAGCTAAGCGGTTAGCGGACTTCAGGGGGTCTCTTTGACGTCGATCAAAAGAAGACTCGAATTGCTGAATTGGAAGAAGAAATGACCGAACCCGGCTTCTGGGATAATCAGGATACCGCTCAAAAAGTAATTAATGAAGTAAACGGTCTGAAAGGTCTCGTCCACACGTTGGAGCAGCATGAGGAAAACCATGAAAACATGGAAGTTTCCTATGAACTTGTGAAAGAGGAAGATGATGAAGATCTTCGTGAGGAATTAGAAGAGGAAGTGACTAAGCTTGTAGAAGACTTAGACAACTTCGAATTAAACATTTTGTTAAGCGAGCCCTATGACAAAAATAACGCCATCCTGGAGCTGCACCCAGGTGCAGGGGGAACTGAATCACAGGATTGGGCCAGTATGCTGCTTCGTATGTATACCCGGTGGGCAGAGAAGAAAGGATTCTCAGTACAAACGATGGATTATCTTCCGGGGGAAGAAGCGGGAGTGAAAAGTGTAACACTTCTAATTAAAGGCCATAACGCGTACGGGTATTTAAAAGCAGAAAAAGGTGTACACCGGCTCGTAAGAATTTCTCCTTTTGATTCCTCGGGACGCCGTCATACCTCTTTTGTTTCATGTGAAGTGATGCCCGAATTTAACGATGAAGTAGAAATCGATGTAAAAACGGAAGACTTGAAGATTGATACGTATCGTTCAAGTGGAGCGGGTGGTCAGCACGTAAACACGACCGATTCAGCTGTACGTATTACTCACGTGCCTACTAACACTGTAGTAACCTGCCAATCTGAACGTTCACAATTGAAAAACCGTGATCAGGCGATGAAAATGCTGAAATCGAAGCTTTATCAGCTCGAGATTGAGCGTCAGCAGGCAGAACTCGATGAAATACGCGGGGAACAAAAGGAAATTGGCTGGGGAAGCCAGATTCGCTCTTATGTATTCCATCCTTATTCCATGGTTAAAGATCATCGGACCAATGTGGAAAATGGAAATACCCAGGCTGTGATGGACGGCGGGCTTGACAAATTTATTAATGCTTACCTGCGTTCCCAGATGGATTGACCAAACGGGCTCCCTCTATACTTTAGAGAGGAGCTTTTTTGGGCTCTTCGCTTGTAAGCGTGAAGAAAGCGCCAAAGAAGGGAAAATAGGTGACTTTATGGATATTAGACACCTCAAATATTTTATAGAAGTTTCGAATTTTAAAAGCTTTACCCGGGCAGCCGATCATTTATTTGTAACCCAGCCCACTATTAGTAAAATGATCAAGAATCTAGAAGCTGAGCTTGGGGTGGAACTTTTTGAACGTTCCAGGAAACAGCTCGTATTAACGGATGCAGGACGGGTGATTTTAGATCAGGCTCAGACGATTGATAAAGCCTTTAACAACCTGCAGATGGAACTCGATGATTTACTGGGATTGCAAAGAGGCCACATCCGGATCGGTCTTCCGCCAATTATGGATGCCGATCATTTTATCAAAATCCTTGGGGAATTTCACCAACTTTACCCTAATATTACCTTTCAGCTTCTAGAAAACGGAGCGAAAAAAATCGAGGAAGATATATTACAGGAGAATCTGGATGTTGGAATTACAGTGCTGCCAACAGAAGAGGAAGAATTCCACTATTTTTCGTTTATGAATGAAGAACTTGGTGTCGTTGTACCGCCCACACATCCTCTGGCTGCCAGAAAGCAAATTAAACTTGAAGAATTAACGGAGGAGCAGCTGATTCTCTTTAACAAGGACTTTGCATTAAATGATCGGATTACAGGCGCGTGTAAGGAAGCGGGGTTCCAGCCGAAGGTAGTGGCTGAAAGCTCTCAATGGGATTTTATAGGGAAAATGATTGCATCAAATCTCGGAATTTCGATTTTACCCTACAGTGTTTCTAAACTCTTAAAAGAAGATGTGCAAACGGTTAAAGTAGTTAAGCCGATCATCGAATGGGACCTGGCGGTGATCTGGCGTAAAAACCATTACTTATCTTATGCCACAAAGGAATGGCTTACATTTGTTCAAGATCGGTTAACTATAGGAAAGGCTGGTCCAAAATAATTATCTGTCATCTGAAAAGGCGAATCATGTACAATCATTTAAAAATGAATACTATGAAGAGTAGTCAACGCAGCAGGGCTCATGGAGACGTGCCTGCAGTAAGTAAACGAAGCGGTGACTGCTGAATACAGAAAGACCCGATCAATTCAAGAAATTGTTCGGGTCTTTCTTGTTTTAATAACATTTAATTCAGCCTCTTATTTATTACTGTTTTATCAAATCTATGCTTAATTAGAATGGGTGAAAGCATTTGCATAGATGTTGTCTATGCTGATCATGATGAATAACTATTTCACTTCTCCGGAAATCACTTTTACACTTGAATTAGAAATTCATTATAGAAACGGAAAGGAAAAATGATATGACTATGGTCAAAAGTCCAAAAGAGAGTTTGATTGTTAATACAGATCAAGTGATGATCAATGATTTAAACAATTACAACACCCTGTTTGGCGGGGTTTTAATGAAAAAACTAGATAACAATGCTACTCTATCTGCCCGGCGTCACGCGCGTGTGAAAGAATGTGTGACCGCCTCCACGGATTCCATTGATTTTTTATACCCGATTACTCAATCCGATTCAGTATGCGTGGAGTCATTTGTTTCTTATACAGGAGATAAATCGATGGAGATTTTTTGTAAGGTTATTGCAGAAGATATGATTTCCGGGGAACGTCGTATGGCAGCAACAGCTTTTCTTACATTTGTTGCTTTGGATGATCGTAAAAAGCCGGTTAAAGTTCCAGAAGTTCTGCCTGAAACTGAGGAAGAAAAGTTCCTTTATGAATCAGGAAAAGAACGTGCAGAGACTCGCCGAATTCGGAGAAAGCACAGTAAAGAATTAACGAAGATGATTGAATTAGAAAAACCATGGGAAAAAGGAGAGATGGAGCATGACTGTTATGTTAGCGGGGTTAAATGATATATACCGTGCTAAAGAAGACTTGGAGGAAATAAAGCTGCAGTACGCAGGGCTTTACGAACAATTGCACCATGTGGTCAGCTTAACGAGGCAGCTGCAGATCAAGTATGGGTATATGGGGTCATTATTAAGAGATGAAGATCTCCCGGGGTATCAACCGCAGTTTGTAAGGGAATCGATACTCACTCTTTATCAGAGAGAGGTACAAAAGTTAAAAGATCTTTCCGAGTTTAAGGAATTGCAGGTGTTAATGAAAAAGCACAGCAAAGTAGGCGATTCCAAGTTGTTTCTATTAATTCTTGGGGCAAAACCTGAGCTGCTTCAAGGTTCTACGATTATTAAATAGGTCAGAAAAGCAGCACCTTTAATTTAAGGTGCTGCTTTTTCACTTGCAGCCCCTTTCTATCTATCCCATTGCAATTCTGCTATTCTTAAGGAAACCACAAAAAAGTGAGGCGATTTTAATGTCGGTTAAAAAAGCGATCATTCCTGCAGCGGGATTAGGGACACGTTTTCTTCCCGCTACGAAAGCGATGCCCAAAGAAATGCTTCCAATCGTAGATAAACCCACGATCCAATACATAGTGGAGGAAGCGATAGCTTCAGGTATTGAGGATATTATTATTGTTACCGGGAAAGGTAAACGGGCGATCGAAGACCACTTTGACCATTCCTTTGAATTAGAAGATAACCTATATAAAAAGGAGAAATTTGATCTTCTGGAAAAAGTAAAGCAGCCAGGGTCGGTTGATATTCATTATATTCGTCAAAAAGAGCCTAGAGGATTAGGTCATGCCGTCTGGTGTGCTCGTAAATTCATCGGTGATGAGCCTTTTGCAGTTCTTTTGGGAGATGACATCGTTGAAGCTGAAACGCCGTGTCTTAAACAACTTATTAAGCAGCATGAGGAAACAAACGCGTCAATTATCGGTGTGAAACAGGTCCCTGAAGATGAAACATCCCGTTACGGGATAATTTCTCCGATTGATCAAAAAGGACGTCGTTATCAGGTGGACCATTTTGTTGAAAAGCCAAAGCAGGGAGAAGCTCCATCTAACCTGGCTATTATGGGGAGATATATTCTCACACCGGAAATTATGGAGTTATTAAACAATCAGAGTGAAGGTGCTGGTGGGGAAATTCAGTTAACGGACGCGATTGAGCGGCTGAACCAATCTCAATCAGTTTATGGTTATGAGTTTGAAGGGGACCGTTATGATGTGGGAGACCAGCTGGGCTTTATTGAAACGACGATATCGATGGCTTTAAAGAGAGAGGACATGCGTGAAGATGTTTTACGTGTGATCCGTTCTATAGTGAATGAAGAAACCACTAAGAAGTAGTGTTCTTTAGTATATTAATGCGTTATTTAAGTCGCGTTTACACGGTTGTCAGGCAGTGTTATACTCCTATCCGTAGTTAACCGATGCGGGAGGAATCAACTTATGATGATGGCAAAAAAATATAGAAGAGAACCTATGCCTTCTTATATAAGACACTTGATCGAATATAGTCTTGTAATATTGGGGTCTTTTTTTGTAGCTTTAGCTTTTAATGTTTTCTTACTTCCTAACAACATTGCTTCCGGCGGGGTAGCCGGAATTAGTATCATAACGAAAGGTGTCTTTGGCTGGGAGCCCGGAGTTGTACAGGCTGTACTTAATGTTCCTTTATTTATTACAGGGGTTCTGCTATTGGGAAAGAACTTTGGACTTAAGTCTTTTGTAGGCACGATAGTGCTTCCACTTTTTGTCCTGCTTACGAATAACTTAGAGCCGGCAACCCCGAACCCATTGCTCGGCGCTATTTTTGGCGGTATGGGTGTAGGTATAGGCCTCGGTATTGTATTCCGGGGTCGTGCTTCTACGGGAGGTATCGATTTAGCTGCCCAAGTCCTTCATAAGTTTACGCATCTCCCACTTGGAATCAGCGTGGCCCTTCTTGATGGGATGATCGTTTTAACTTCTGCGCTTATTTTTTCAGTAGAAGAAGGACTATACGCATTAATTGGACTGTTTGTAACCAGCCGTACGATTGATTTTGTACAGGTAGGGTTGAATACTTCGAAAAATGTGATGATCATAACGGAAGATGTCGAAGAGGTAAGAGCTGCGATTTTAAATGAAATTGATCGTGGAGTTACTGTGCTCAATGGGTCTGGAGGTTATACAGAACGAGAGCGGCGTATCATTATGTGTGTTGTTCAGCAGAACGAATTCATTAAATTGACACAATCCGTAAAAACTATTGATCCCGGCGCGTTTGTCGTAGCCATGAACGCTACAGAGGTACTTGGAGAGGGTTTTAAAACAACTTAGGTGGGTTATAATAGTCTATATCATAAAAAATTCCATTGATTTGAGGGATGTAAAATGAAGAAATTTTTATGGGCCATGCTGATCAGCTTTGTATTTATCCTGGGCGCCTGCGGTGGCAGCGGAGATGAAGAAGGCGGAGACGACAGCGGAGAAACCGAAGAGTCTTCTGAAGAACAAGGTGATTCTGATGGAGATGTAGAAGCTGCTGAGCAAGTCTATGAACAAAGTTGTGCAACCTGTCATGGAGGAGACATGGAAGGGAATGTAGGTCCTGCCCTTAACGAAATCGGATCTAAATATTCCGCCGAAGAGATTCAGGAAATTATCCATAATGGAAAAGGCTCTATGCAGGCACAAAATGTAGAAGACCAGGATGCCGAAGTTGTAGCAGAGTGGCTGGCTTCAATGGAATAATTTAATAATTTGTTATAGCCTGACAGCAATTGCTGTCAGGTTTTTTATGGTGAGTTTTATTAAATCTATGGTATCTAAATTAGAAAAGGCAAAATTACTTGGAAACGCTTGGTTCTATTATTTAATATGTGGAAATAGGGACCACCTGCTAACGAGCCTGATGTCTACTAGTGGCTGCTAAATTAGAAGGAATTACCTTGCTTGTACAATTCAAGCAGGGTCTGACACGATTTATCTTTAGAAAAGTTAGAGGTCTTTTTTACTATTTTTTAAAAGATATATTAATAAAATGTTGTTTTTTTATAGTATTTAACCCTTTAATAATTGAAGTTTTCCAAAGAGATAAATGAAGAGTTCCAGGTTGATATATCGCCATTTAGAAACTTTGAGCAGGATTCATAACCAAGAAGGAGTATTGAGAATTTTGTCGAATATTATCTATAAGTTAAAGAGTTTGAAACAAAAATGTAATAATTTTTTGTCTTAAAAACTCGAATCAAGATGTTATAATATACGAGGACTTGAGACGAAAGACTAATAGAATGCTTATTTTAGCAACATAGAACAACAACAACAAAGGAGTTAAGGTGATCACTTTATGATAGAGATGAAGGGTGTCTATAAGACTTACCCAAACGGTGTCACTGCGTTAAACGGAATCGATGTACATATTGATCAAGGTGAATTTGTATATGTAGTAGGTCCTAGTGGCGCTGGTAAGTCAACGTTCACGAAGCTTATGTTTAGGGAAGAGAGAGCAACAAAAGGGTCGGTAAATGTAAATGATTATAATTTGTCGACCATTAAAGAACGGCATGTACCTTACATGCGCCGAAATGTAGGGGTAGTCTATCAAGACTTTCGTTTGCTGCCGAGATTGACAGTCTATGAAAACGTCGCATTTGCTTTAGAGGTTATTGAAGAATCTCCAAACCAAATACGGCGTCGTGTTATGGATGTGCTGGACCAAGTGCGTTTAAAAAACAAGGCACGTTTTATTCCTGATGAACTTTCTGGTGGAGAACAGCAAAGGGTTTCTATCGCACGTGCTATCGTTAACCGCCCCCAGCTGTTAATTGCGGATGAGCCTACGGGTAACCTTGATCCAGATACATCTTGGGAGATTATGCACATCCTTGAAGAGATTAACGCAAAAGGGACGACAGTTTTAATGGCTACCCACAGTCAGGAGATTGTAAACACGATTCGCAGAAGAGTTATTGCTATAGAAGACGGGCAGATCGTACGCGATGAAGCACGGGGGGAATATGGCTATGAAATTTAGAACCCTCGGCAGACATACGCGTGAAGGTGGAAAAAGTGTATGGCGTAATGGCTGGATGACGATTTCAGCGGTAGGTGCTGTTACAACTACATTATTACTCGTTGGAGTTTTCCTCGCTCTAATGCTGAACTTAAATGAAGTCGCCAGCAATATAGAAGACGACGTTGAAGTAAAAGTTTTAGTAGACCGGACTGCAGATGAAGAAGACGTTTCCGCTCTGGAGAGTGAATTAGAATCCATTCCTGAAGTTGGGAATTTAGATTATTCTTCTAAAGAAGATGAGTTAAATGAATTAGTTGACAGCTTAGGAGATCAAGGGAAAGCCTTTGAATTATTCGAACAGAGCAATCCGCTTAATGATGCCTTTATTATCGAGCCGGATAACCCTGTTGAAGCATTAGCTATAGCAGATGAAGCTGAGTCATTAGATAGAGTAGAAGAAGTAGATTTTGGAGAAGAAATTGTACAGCGTTTGTTTCAATTTAACGAGTATGCAAGATATATAGGGCTCGGTTTAATTGTTGGTCTGGTATTTACAGCGATCTTTTTAATTTCGAACACAATTAAAATTACAATTATTGCCCGTAAAAAGGAAATTGGAATTATGAAACTGGTTGGGGCCACCAACTCTTTCATCCGCTGGCCATTCTTTATTGAGGGATTACTGCTGGGAGTGCTTGGATCCATCATTCCAATTGCAGCGGTACTGAGCGGTTATTACTACTTGTACTATAACCTGCAGGATCGGATTCAATTCGACTTTATTGAATTGCTGCCGTTTAATCCTTTTGCGTTCCAGCTGGCTGGATTAATTTTAGCAATTGGAGCATTTATCGGCGTTTGGGGAAGCGTCATGAGTGTACGTAAATTCTTGAAAGTATAACTGAATATAGGGGAGGAACTGGAACAGATGAGGAAGGTTTACACTGCATCACTTACAGCTTTACTCGCAGCTGCCGCTTTGTTATCACCTTTAAAAGCAGAGGCAAACACAGATTTAGACGACGTTCGTGAAGAACTGGATGAACTTCAGGATGAGCAGGGAAGCGTAGATGATAAGAAAAATGATGTGTCTGATGACAAAAGCAATACAGAAGATGATATAGCAGAAAATGAGAAGGAACAAGAAGATACGAAGCAGCAGATGGAAGACCTGGATAACCAGCTCAGTGAAACTCAGGAGCAGTTACGCGTAAAAGAAGATGAGATTGCTGAGACGGAAGGTGAGATTGCTCAGCTGGAGGAAGATATTGCTGAACTCAAACAACGAATTGAGGAAAGAGAAGAGCTTTTGACGGAGCGTCTGCGAGCTTTACAAAAGAGTGGTGGAGATGTACAGTATCTCGAAGTGTTAATGGGAGCTCAAAGCTTCGGTGACTTCTTAGATCGTGCTTCAGCTGTTACGACTATTATGGATCAGGATAAAGACATCATGGATACCCATATGGAAGAGAAACAGCTTTTAGAAGAGAAACAGGTTGAAGTTGAACAGAAAATGGAAGACTTAGAGCAGCAGAAAGCAGAATTAGAAGATATAAAAGCTGACCTTGATGAGCAGCTTGAAGAAAAAGAGTCACTTATGGAAGAATTGGAAGTACAAGAAGAAGAACTTCATGACCATAAGATGGAGCTTGAAGAAGAGGAAGAATTGCTTCAAAGTCAGGAAGCTTCCATTCAAGCTGCTATGAAGAATGCCGAAAACGATGAAGCGAATATTCAGGCAGAAATAGAGCGCGAGAAAGAATTAGAGAAGCAGCGCGAAGCTGAGCTTCAAAAACAAAAAGAGGAAGAAGCAAAGCAGGAAGAACAAAGCGCAAGCAGCAGTTCTGGTTCTTCTGAGAGCTCAAGCAGTTCCGCAAGCAGCAGTTCAGCTGCTCCTGTCCCTGAACCGACGTCAAGCGGTAAATTCATGCGTCCAGCGAGTGGCCCGGTCACTTCTGAGATGGGATCACGTTGGGGAAGCACCCACCAGGGGATAGACATTGGCGGAAATGGAACACCGATTGTAGCTGCAGCATCAGGTGAAGTGCTGAGATCCTATTATTCTAGTTCTTATGGTAATGTCGTATATATTTCCCACTATATAGATGGACAAGTATTCACTACAGTTTATGCTCACATGCAGAACCGTGAAGTAAGCTCTGGTGATTCTGTAACAAAAGGACAGCAGCTTGGACGAATGGGGAACACGGGTCAATCTACTGGTCCTCACCTTCACTTTGAAGTACATGAAGGAGCCTGGACTGCCGATAAGAAGAATGCTGTTAATCCAAGAAATCACGTTGATTTTTAATATAAAGAAGTTAAGCGCACTTTGTTTAAAACAAAGTGCGCTTTTTGGTCCATGATGGTTTTGTGGCAAACGGAAAGGATTTCATTGAATTGTAATTAAATGTGATAGCGTCTGCTCTTTTTATTTGTTATAACTAAAGTAGTTGATTGAACCAAATCATGAAATTGAACGTTATCTATATAAATTCGTAAAGAGGTGCATTATGAAACATAAACTTTTAATTTCAGCTTTATTTTTTTTCGCTTTTCCTTTTAGTGTCCACGCCCATACTCATTTAGAGAATTCCGATCCTGATGAGGGAGAAAGTATAACATCAGATGATTCTGTTATAACTTTAACGTTTGATTCGCCTGTCCAGGAACCTAATGAGATAACGATTTCGGAAGAATCTGGCGGTGAAACTACTATAGAGGATATTACTCATTCAACTGAGAATGTTATAGAAATCCCAATACCCGAAGATTTAGAGGGAGGGGATATCAATTTATTCTACAGCATTGTTGGAGAAGATGGGCATGTTATGGAAGAAGAGCTTGCTTACACCTATGAAGAAATAGAAGAAGAAAATGAAAAAGAGGAAAATGAAGGTGATTATGAAACAGAGTCAGAGGATGAAACCACTGAAGATACTGAGGAGAATAATGAGGTGAATGAAAGTGAGAGTGAAGCTGCGGGAGAAGAAGAAAGCGGATCGAATTCCTGGCTTCTCCCTGTAATCGCTGCAGGGTTAATCGCTGTGGCTGCTATTGTCTTTCTATTTACCAGGAAGAAGTCATGAGCTATGCATTAACCAACGGTCTGATTTATGTATGTTTTGCTATAATCTTTGGAGGCAGTATTCTTGCCCTGATCCCAAATGTTCTTAAAGTGGAAGTTACATTATCGAGAAAAACGCTGGTTATGGCAGGAGCTCTAGTGCCGGTCCTGGCAGTGGTTCCAGTCTTAATTTTAACCGGCAATGTAAATAAGTATCAAGACTATGGAGTCGTATCCAGCTTTTTATTTGTTGTACAGGAGATCGAGACAGGGCGTGCGTGGACGGTTCTGCTTGTGTTCAGTATTCTATATATAATTATAATGGCGTTTGTGAAAAACCGTGTGGCTGTATACACAGCTGGTCTTTTTCTCGCAGTGGGAATGGTTTTAACCCAAAGTATAGTAGGCCATGCAGCTAATATGGCAAGTTATCCTGGAGCCTTATCCCATACAGTCCATATGGCAGCTGTCAGCTGCTGGGCAGGAATCTTACTAGTGGTTAGCTGGTTCTCAAAAAACGATGATAACTGGCAGGCATTTATTGACTGGTTTACCTTTATAGCTATAGGTTGTATTTTCATGCTGTCGTTTACAGGTCTCTTTATGAGCTTTACTTTAACTGACGGCATCGTTCAGTCGTGGGTAATGCCTTATGGGCAAGCCTTGTTAATCAAGCACTTGTTCTTTCTTATTCTTCTTCTTTTCGCTTTTATAAATGGTTTTTTAATAAGAAAGAAAGTGAAACAATCTTATACCTTTTCACCTCGTAAATGGTGGAAGGCAGAAAGTGTCATTGTGCTTGCTGTTTTCGGTCTGACTGGATTCATGAGTGAAACAGAGCCTCCACATAACGCTGTTCAGACAATGAGTAATGAAGACTCCTCTATTCTTTTTCGAACTTTTGCCTCCGTAGACGCGGGAAACGATATTTATTTAAGTCCTGATTTAATGAGTGTTTTCTTTTTCTTAATATCATTCTTATTTATCGTTCTTACGATTCTTTTGTTCTCTAATCGCAATTCTGCAGGGGGCGCTCTGCTAATGAGTGTTCTTGCTGTATTCAGCTTGTATATCGGTCTTATGAGCAGCTTAGAAAGCGATGAAGTGAATACTGCGGAGAATGTTTATTCCGTTCTGGTACATGCATTGAAAATTGTGGCATAAGTTAATAAAAAGAGCATCGCACATTTACGTTGTGGTGCTTTTTTTGCTAGTATAGAATCAGCTAGTAGAAATATTTTACACAGAAGGGTGAATGCGATGAATGTAAGGGCACGTTTCGTCGCGATCATAGTGGTGCTTGCCGTTCTCATAGGGGCCGCCGGGTCGTATGTCGGAATTCAATACTTCGGAACAACATCAAATGATAATTCCGATCAAACTGCCAACGCTGATCAGGACGCAGAGAATTTTGCAAGTTTATCTGAAGATGAACAGAAAGAGTTTATTGAAGGGTTATCAGGCGGGGAAGACATAGAAAAGGTGGAGCAGGCCTTTAGTGTTATTCAAGACAATTCTTTAGTTGAAGCTGATAAGGACCAGCTGATAGAAGGAGCAATTGAAGGGATGCTCGGTACGCTGGATGACCCTTATAGTACTTATATGGATCAGGAAACCATGAAAGAATTTGATCAATCGATTGAGTCTTCTTTCCAGGGGATCGGGGCAGAAGTAAGCATGGTTAATGAAAAAGTGACTGTAGTAGCCCCTATTAAAGGATCACCGGCCGAAGAAGCAGGTCTTAAACCAAATGATCAAATTCTTGAAGTAGATGGGGAAAGTGTCGAAGGTCTTGAACTTTATGACGCCGTATCGAAAATCCGCGGAGAAAAAGGGACAGAGGTGACACTTACTGTTGAACGTCCGGGTTCCAGTGATCCGTTAACGGTGGAATTAGTAAGAGACGATATTCCTCTTGAAACTGTGTATACCGATACAAAAACAGTAGATGGGAAAAAAGCTGGCGTCATCGAGATTACCTCCTTCTCACAAGAGACCTCTAAAGAGTTTGAAGAGGCGTTGAACGAACTCGAAGGGGAAGATATCGAGGGACTGGTTATTGATGTGCGTGGTAACCCTGGAGGACTGTTTACTGATGTGCAGGACATTCTCGAACAGTTTATAACGGATGAACAGCCTTACGTTCAAATTGAAGATAGTGAAGGCGAAGTTAGTGAATATGCTTCAGAGTTAAAAGAAACAAAAGATTACCCTATTACGATTCTGCAGGATGAGGGAAGTGCATCTGCTTCAGAGATTCTCGCTGCAGCAATGAATGAAGCAGGCGGATATGATGTAGTAGGTACAACAAGCTTTGGAAAAGGAACGGTTCAACAAACGATTCCTATGGGGGATGGAAGTACGATCAAGCTGACTCTTTATAAATGGTTGACTCCTGAAGGGAATTGGATTCATGAAGAAGGGGTAGAACCTACCGTTGAGCAGAAGCAGCCTGAATATTTCTACACGAACCCGGTGGAGATAGAAGAAACCTTATCGTTTGATGACAATAATGAACAGGTCGAGAACGTTCAAATTATGCTCGAAGGAATGGATTATGACCCTGGGCGTACAGACGGATACTTTAGTGAGGAAACTGAAGCGGCTGTTTCAGAATTTCAGGCTGATGAAGGTATTGAACAAACTGGTGAAGTCAATGAAGAAACAGGCGGCCGCATCCAAGAGATAATTGTTGAGGAAGTTCGAAGTGATGATAATGATCGTCAAATGAATAAAGCGTTAGAAGTTTTGTTCGAATAAGCAGGAATTGAAGTGTTTTTCTCGAATATAAGTCCGTAGTCCAATGACTGCGGATTTTTTCGAGAGAACGGAGAAGGGAAGGGAACTTGTGGAGATTTGGTTAAACGAAATATGGAGAGGTTTTATTAGGCTTGGTATGCAGCCTTTACTTTATTGGTCGATATTATTGCTGTTTTTAATTTCAGTACGGAGAATGAAACAAGAAAGAAAACGTTTTGGCACTCGTGTGTATGATATTTTTACTGAAGGTCGCAGTACGTGGAAGATTTCTTTAATTTCAGGACTTTTTTTATCCTTATTCTTAATAGGAGCTGGAGTAGTATTACCCTATGAATTTTTTCTTTTAGTTGCAGCCGTGTCCATTCTTTTTAGTCTGCCGCTGAAATTGAGACTATTGTCGCCGGTCTATACGGTGGGGGTGACGATTGTTTTTCTTTATTTCCTGCCATGGATTCCAGAAGGAGAGGTACCTGAGTCTTTTATTTCTAACCTGACCTCTGTGTCTCTCCCTGCACTAGCTATATTAATGAGTTTACTCTTTATTATTGAAGGAATAATTTTAACTAAAACGTCTTCAAGACGTACGTTTCCTGAACGTATCGTAAGCTCTCGAGGAAAAAAAATCGGCCAGCACCGTGTTAAGAAAATAGCTTTGATTCCAATGGCTTCTTTATTCCCGTCAGGAATGATCGAGCCTCTGGCCCCATGGTGGCCGGTCTTCGACATAGCTGGGTCTGCTTATGGGATAGTCGTTTTCCCTATATTGCTCGGGTATGAATGGATTGCTCGTGCTCAATCTCCTAAATTTTCAGCAATTACGTTAGGTAAACAAACCATTGGAATCGCTGTGCTTACGATGTTTACTGCTGCAGCCAGTATTTATATTCCATTGCTTTCAATAATTGCTGTAGGGATAGCGGCAGTGGGAAGAATTATTATTTATATGCTCCATAAGAGCAGGGAAAAAAGTAAGCCCTATTTTACACAGGATCATAGAGGGGTCAGGATATTAGGCACAATTCCCGGGAGTCCGGCAGATGAAATGGATTTACTTCCTGGGGAACTGATTGTAAAGGTGAATGGTATTCCTGTGAAGTCAGTGCATGAATTCTATGAAGCTTTACAAATCAACCGCGCTTTTACTAAAGTGGAGGTTCGGGATTTCAGAGGAGAAAACCGCTTCGAGCAACGGGCCATGTATGAAGGAGATCATCACCAATTAGGCCTTCTATTTGTGGAAGAGGCTTCTTATGAATCTGCTGCTTTATAAATAGATAGACCCTCCAAAGGAACCCTCATTTAAGAGGGTTCCTTCTTTATAAAGAATAAAACAGTTAAAGTCACACGCCTTATTTTTTGAATATTTAATGAAAAGTCCTGAATCTTAATGAAAATGATTCTCAAATTCATTGACACAAAGCAAATTACCTTCTAAACTAAAGAGAGTTAAAACTAGATATTCTTGCACATAAATTTTTTGAATATATATGAAATTATACTTACACCACCAGGCAAACGGGGCGTTTGTAAAAGGAGAGAGACTAGATGGAGTCACTATTGGCAAATAATCTGACATTAGGGTATGGAGACCAGGTAATTATTGATTCCTTAGATATTAAAATACCTAAAGGTAAAGTGACTGTGTTAATTGGCGGTAATGGCTGCGGAAAGTCAACTCTGCTTCGGTCGCTGGCTCGTTTACTTAAACCTAAATCAGGTGAGGTTATCCTGGATAGCTCGGATATCTCTAAGATGAGAACAAAAGAAGTCGCTAAGAAAATGGCCATTCTGCCTCAAAGTCCGACGACGCCTGAGGGACTCACAGTTTATCAGCTTGTAAAGCAGGGACGATATCCTTATCAAAGCTGGGCTAAACGGTGGTCAGCCGAGGATGAAGAAGCGGTCACAAAAGCTTTGACGGATACAAATTTAACAGAATTGAAGGATCGGACCGTTGACTCATTGTCAGGAGGGCAGCGCCAGCGGGCATGGATTGCTATGACACTTGCTCAAAATACTGACTTACTGCTGCTGGATGAGCCCACTACCTATTTAGATATGACGCATCAAATTGATATTCTCGACCTTCTGTTTGATTTGAATCAGGATAACGGACGTACGGTAGTTATGGTATTGCATGATATTAATTTAGCCTGCCGCTATGCTGATCATATTGTAGCAGTTAAGGATAAGGAAGTTTATGCCCAGGGTAAGCCTGAAGATGTAGTCACATGCGAGCTTATGCAGCATGTTTTTGAAATGAATTGTGACGTGCGTCAGGATCCTTTATTTGGTACACCGATGTGTATTCCTCATGGGAAAGGCCGCTGCTTGATTAAGGAAGCTCAGGCTGAGGCTCAAGCACAGCAGCCAACAAAAACGGTTGTTATATAAGGGAAACACTAAAGCCCCTCCAGATTGAACTGGAAGGGGCTTTTTAAAGTTTTTCTCCAGGTATTGAATTCAAGTTATTGATCGTGTAGTCCGGCTCAACCCCGAGACGGGGCCACGGCAGATTATGCCGGTTTACCCATGCAGTGTGAAACCCATACAGAGAGGCTCCTGCAACATCCCAGGGGTTACTGGAGAAGAATAGAACTTCTTCTTTATCTGCACCTGCCTGTTCAGCAGCATATTGGTATGCATGTGGATGAGGTTTGTAAACTTTCGGATCGTCGGCACTTAATAAGGAAAATGAATCACTTAGCTTATTATTTTGAAGCAGAGGTTCCAGCATAGACTTTGTACCGTTAGAAAAAATGGTGAATGGAAGGTCCGGATACTTTTCTTTTAAAGAATGAACTTCTTCGTAAGGAATTAATTTTTCATATTGCGCCATTAAGGCCGAAATAATATCATCCCCAAATTTCACGTCACTTTTCAGTAAAGCATCTTTTAAAGCCCATCTTGTTATTATATCGAACGGAATATAACTGTCAGCTAGTTGGCGGACCATAAAGTAGTGAATCTGACTGCTGCGCCACTCCTGGCTGATTTGTTTACCCTTGTCAGGAAAAAAATCATGGATGGCCCTGCCGACGGAATGAACATCAAATAAGGTGCCGTACGCGTCGAAAACAAACGCTTCATACTTCATCGTAATTCCTCCTCTAAGACTTCCTTTTTCCCTTCCAATCATTCAGGTAAACCGGCTAAAGATGACAGAGCAGGCAAATAAGAGTACACTAGAACATGATTTCTCAGGATAGTTCACAAAAATTTCAGAGGGTAAAGCCTTATGATCCCTCTATTTCGTGATATGATTTGATAGTAAGAATTTTAAACGATTGATTATATACAGAGGAAGGGTAAGACGATGAAGAAATTTTCAATTATAACAACGGTCGTCACGTTTATTGCACTTATCCTTGGGAATTTAGTAGTAGCTACAAATTCAGGGGATGCGTGCGGCGCGACTTGGCCTGTATGTAACGGTCGGGTTTTTCCGGACTTCACAAATTATCATATACTCATCGAATATTCTCACCGCTTAATGGTTCCTTTATTAGCCGTGTTGACATTAATTAATGCGGTAGGTGCTATTACAAAGCATAGAAATAGAAAGGCGGTCGTTGTCCTTGCGCTCTTGAGTTTAGGGATGCTTGTCTTTCAATCAGCCGTAGGGGGATTAAACGTATTACTCGGCACTCCGCCTGGATTCACTACGTTAGACGTTACATTTAGTCAAGTCCTGCTGCTTATTCTCGTGCTGCTCAGCTACAGCCTGCATGAAACCAAAATTGAATTGAATCAAGTGAGCTGGTCGACTGTAAGTATGAGCTACAGAGCGTTCGTACTAGGCTTTATAGTTTATGTAGCTCAAGTTATATTGGGGGCATTCTTTAAACACAGCCGTGCCAGCAATGTGCTGCTTGATATTCCGGCTGCTGAATATTTGATTCAAAGTGAATCCATTTCAAATATGATTTATTCTTTGCATTGGGTAGCTACAGTAGTTATTTTTGTCGCCGCATTATGGTACGTCATTTATGCTACAAAATTTAAGTATCATAAGTTGTTAGCCTGGGCTTATTTGATTACTATTCTATTAAATGCGGTTGTTGGATTTGTGATTGTAATTACAGGTAATGTTATCCTTGCCTCTTCTATTCATATGATCGTTTCTACAGTGACGATGGTCATTGGAGGTATGATCCTGGGAGGATACTGGTTTAAGCTTCAGAAAAAAGCGATAAATGCATCATAATTCTAAGTGTAAATTTCAGAAAAGCTTTGAAGAAATCAAAAAGTGTGGATGGATTCTTCCCTGAGTAACAACATTAAAAAACTTTATTTGAGAAAAATCTGCATTTAGGAAAACTTCCAAAATGCAGACTCAGGCTGTCGAGAAAGTCTCGACAGCCTGATATTTTGATTTCTTTTATTTTTCACCGCGTTCATTTGTTATCCTATAGATAAGAATCTGTTTAAGCGGTGATCTTTTGTTTCAGTCCAGAAAAGAACGACAAAATGAAATGGAAATCGTAACGATTGAAGAGCTTGTCCCGGAAAATCACTTACTCCGTAAGATTGACCAATACATAGATTTCTCTTTTATCCCCGAAAAAGTTCGAGAGCAGGCGTTACTGACGGCTGCCTGCCAGAACATGAAAAAGATTGCCCTTCACCTAACCAAGGTGAGTTAGGTGAAGGAGAGTTTTTTTAGGTGAAGGCGGTCAAATACCAGGAGACTCCTGCGGAAAAACGGGCGATCCGAGACCCCGCAGTGGGGTTTTCACGAGGAGGCTCGGGCGTTCGTCCGCGGAAAGCGAATGGTATTTGTCCGCACGGGCGCACAAAAAAAGCTTGTAGTAAAACACAGGGTTTCTCTACAAGCCGAGGCTGCATTTAGGAAAACTTCCTAAATGCAGCCTTTTTCATTATAAATTTCCAGCTGTAAATAAAATTCAAATAAAATGTTATCATGCACATGAGACTGTGTTCATTATTGGAATAACTCACGAATTTCATTTTCACTTAAGGACGTCAGCATAGATTCCCCAGGCTGAATGATTTGATCGACAAGGTCACGTTTTTTCTGCTGAAGCTGAAAGATTCTCTCTTCGATCGTTCCTTCCGAAATCATCCGTATAACCTGTACGACTTTCTCCTGACCAATTCTGTGGGCACGGCCCGCGGCTTGTTCTTCGATTGCAGGGTTCCACCACAAATCATATAGAATTACCGTGTCGGCTCCGGTTAAATTTAGTCCTGTACCTCCTGCCTTTAGAGAAATAAAGAAAGCGTCTTTCTCTCCTTTATTAAAACGGTCGACCATTTTAACTCTTTCATCGCTTTTCGTACCGCCATCCAAGTAAAAAGCACTTGCTTCACCGGCTGTAATTTCGTCGTAAAGGATCTTAAGCATGCTGGCAAACTGGGAAAAGATTAACACCCGGTGTCCGCCTGCCTTCAGCTCGTTCATTAGTTCCTTCAACTGCTCAAGCTTCCCTGATTCTCCGTCATAGTTTTCTAAGAAGAGCTTGGGATGACAACAGATTTGCCGAAGGCGTGTTAACCCCGCCAATATTTCAAGTTTTCCACGCTGGAGACCTTTCGTAGCAATGGTCTCGTTCACTTCAGATTGAATTTTTTCTAAATAGGCAAGGTAGACTTCTTTCTGGTTTCTAGTCAGCTCAGAATATTGTACTGTTTCAATTTTGTCTGGGAGCTCTTCAAGCACTTCTGTTTTCATTCTTCGTAAAATAAAAGGTCTAGTCATACTAGCGATTTTTTCAGGCTTCATTTGAAGAAACTTCTTCTTGCTCGTATATAACCCCGGCATAATTGTACGAAACAGTGACCAAAGTTCATTTAGTGAGTTCTCAATTGGCGTGCCGCTTAAAGCAAATCGGTGTCTGGCTTTTAAGCTCCGTACCGCCTGCGACGTTTTCGTTGATTCATTTTTAATAGCTTGAGCTTCATCCAATAGCATTGCATGGAATTTCCTATCCTCATATAAATGGAGATCCTGGCGCAGCAGCGGGTACGATGTAATAAAAATATCAACGTCTTCCTGAAGTTGAGCTCTGCGGGAGACAGGATCTCCGGTAATCACTTGAACGGAAAGCGATGGAGCGAATTTCTCCAGTTCTTTCTTCCAGTTGTAGACTAGTGAAGCCGGGGTTACGATAATGACAGGATCAGCAAGCCCTTCGTTTTCTTTTTCATATAGAAGAAACGCGATACTTTGAACAGTTTTACCAAGTCCCATATCGTCTGCCAAAACTCCTCCAAGTCCATAAGTGGCCAGCGTCTTCAGCCATCGGAATCCCGTAAGCTGATAGTCTCGTAAATCAGCATCTAAATTATCTGGAGGATCAATATTAAAGGATTGAGGAGACTGCAGTCGTTGTACTAATTTCGTGAAACGTTCATTTTTCTCCTGGTCTTGTAAAGAAAGAGCATCGTTAACCTGTAAACTGCGTATCTTTGATACCTGGAGACTTGAGTGGTCTACATCTGATGCCGCTAGATCCAGTTCCTCTGCAAAATGTTGAAAACGTTCAAATGATTCAGTGGTTAAAGAAAGAAGTGCGCCATCTGAAAGACGGTAATAACGTTTTCGTTCAATCGACGCACGCAGAGCATTTGTTACATCTTCCTCAGATATTCCGTCAATTCCAAAATGTACATCCAGCCAGCTGCCGTCGCTGTTAATATCGACGGTCGGCACCAGTTCCCGGTCTTGTTCCGATATTAACGATTTGACCGAGCTTGAAGTAAAAACTTCGGCTAACTCGTTAAGCTGTGGCAGATACTCAGTTAAAAAAAGGTGTAAAGCATCGTCATCTTCAAGATACACTGTTTCTCCGTCAAACTTAAATTCAGCTTGTTCAATTACGTGAATAATGTCCTGCTCTGTTTTTCTGTCACGTTGAATAATATATTGATGGGCTTCGTGATTTTGAAAAGGAGACAGTGTGTGATTGCCATAATTAAATTTGACATCAATTGTTAAAGCCCATTGTTCAAAGTCGAGATAGACGACTGCTTTTAAGTCTTCTTGAACGATTTTAGATTGAGCTTTACTGTCAAAGTTGATTTGAGCAATAGAATTCAACTCAGGCAGCACGTAAGAGACGATGCCTTCCATATCCACCTGACTGACTGTGTGGTTCCCATTTGAATTGTAAGGAAGGAGAGAGTATAGGGTTTGAATCACTTCTTCCTTTTCTGGTTCAATCGAATAGAACGTACCCTCTTTGTGTAAGAGGTGATAATCCTTCAAGTATTCATACTGCTTCAGCTGATTCATATGCAGGTGATACCGCCCTCGTTCTTCTGCTACATAAAAAGAAATCTCAGGAAAATCCTCTTTAATTCTAAGCGGCCCTTTCGACTGCCCGCGTTCGACGACTTCACAAAATTGTGTTTGAAGCTCACTTAGCAGTTCTGCGGTATTAGAAGGGGGAAGTGTCAATATACGCTGCTCTCCCGCGCTCCAATGACGGTCGTAAAATAATTCCTGCTCGTAGTTTTGGCAAAGGTGTTCGATAATTTTACGATCTTTTTCTCCAAAAGTATGCTCTGTGGGGTCATACGTAAACTTTTTTGATATTTGATAGGGCGTTTCCTGCTGTATATGTTGAAGCAGAGCCCTTATATCTTTAATTACATAGGCATAGCCCTCTCCGAGCTTAATTTCTATCCCCAGATTCTTGCTGCCGAGCCAGGATTGTACATGGACATAATAGTGAACATTCAATGCTTCTTTATGTGAATCGTAATAGCGGCTTTCCTGACGATCTCTGAACGTTTCAAACAATCTCATAGCAAATACACGATCTATTTGATTGTCTTTACTTTCAGCAGGTTCTGCACTATGAGTTTCTTTAATATTCGGAGTTGCTTCAGTTATCGCCCGTTCTCTGATGGCACAAAGGACCGCTGCAATATGCTTGCATGTATAATACTTTTCATAAGCTGGACATTCGCACCTGGCTTCAAGGTCTTCATCTTCAAAAAAGAAAACGCGTACTTCATAATCATGAGTACCCGTCACAACTGCGCGCCATGAACGAATAGCGCTGTTATGGGTGAGGCCGTATACTTTCCCCTGGTTGTAATATTGCTCCCCTCTCGTATAGAAGACAGACCCGGTTATTTTCTTTATATCGTTTGGTTGTAAAAGGTATGACTGCATAGCTTGCATCCTAACTAATCTTTTTTTTTATTATAACAGGATTGTGGTCTATTTATCTGCCTGAATCTTTTGCTATTTTTCCCCGACCATAAAAAAAGCATACGTTGGTGCCCTTGCAGGAGCTTTCGATTATTGATTTTACTTCTGTCTTATGCTAACTTTCAAGTTAGAGAGTTTTTAATTCGATCAGCCGCTCATTTTGAGGGAGCGGCTTTTGTTATGGAGTGAACATGCCGATGTAAAACGTATATCCTATCCAATACTTCGAATCCGATAAAATTATATAATATGGAGGATATGACGATGACGATACAAGAAGAAATGAAAAAACGCCGCACGTTTGCTATAATTTCCCACCCGGATGCCGGTAAAACAACGATGACTGAGAAGATGCTTTTATTCGGAAACTTAATTCGGTCTGCAGGTACTGTGAAAGGAAAGAAAACCGGTAAGTTTGCAACATCCGACTGGATGGAAATTGAAAAGCAGCGTGGTATTTCCGTTACCTCAAGTGTAATGAACTTCCCTTATCAAGGATATCAGGTAAATATATTAGATACGCCCGGACACGAAGATTTCAGTGAGGACACGTACCGGACGCTTACAGCTGTGGACAGCGTAGTGATGGTCATTGATGGTACGAAAGGGATCGAGGCTCAAACGCTGAAGTTATTTAAGGTGTGTAAGATGCGCGGAATCCCGATTTTTACATTCATTAATAAAATGGACCGGGAAGGACGGGAGCCGCTGGAGCTGATGGAGGAAATTGAGTCTACCTTAAATATCGAAACTTACCCTATGACATGGCCGGTCGGAATGGGTAAAAGGTTTATGGGTGTATTCGATCGGGAGAACGACCAATTTGTGCGTTATACAGGGAACGAGGAAGAAACGTATATTCCTTTTTCCGAACTTAATAACCATCCGGATTTAACAGAAGACCCTACTTATCAGGAAGCAGAGGATGAATTGATGCTTGTTGATGAAGCAGGTGACGGATTTGACCTGGATAAAGTAATGAAAGGCGACCAAACTCCAGTATTCTTTGGCAGCGCCCTGGCTCCTTTTGGAGTGGAAACTTTCTTTAACACGTTTATCCGCTATGCTCCAGAGCCAGCTTCCCGTCGTTCCACAAAGGGTGTCGTCTCACCAGAACATGAAGAGTTCTCAGGTTTTATCTTTAAGATCCAAGCCAACATGAATCCTCAGCACCGTGACCGGATTGCGTTTGTCCGTATTTGCTCCGGGAAGTTTGAACGGGGTATGAATGTGACACTCTCCAGAACTGGAAAAGACTTTAAGCTTGCTCAGTCCCAGCAGTTTGTAGCTTCTTCCCGTGGTACTGTAGAGGAAGGATACGCGGGCGATATCATTGGGATTTATGACCCTAACGTCTATCGGATCGGGGACACAATCGTTACTGGAAAGCAGAATTTCGAATATGATGAGCTTCCGCAATTCCCGCCGGAACTTTTCAAGAAAGTAACTGCCAAAAACGTGATGAAATCGAAGCAGTTTAAAAAAGGGCTGGAGCAGCTTGTACAAGAAGGAGCCATCCAGCTGTTTAAACATTATCACTTTGAGGACTACATTATCGGGGCAGTCGGTGAGCTTCAATATGAAGTATTTGAATATCGGATGAAGAATGAATACAACGTTGAAATCGAGCTTACATCAATTGGGGAGAGGATCCCGCGCTGGCTTCGTGAAGATCAAGTGGATGAGTCTATGTTTGATGACCGGAATATGCTTGTAGTGGATCGCGAACAGAAGCCGTTAGTTTTATTTAAGAATGATTTTTCTCTCCGCTGGTTCCAGGATAAACACGAAGATGTTGAATTAATTGATTTGTTTGAAGTGAACAAGTATGATCAATCGTACGAATAAGTAGATGGAAAGCCTAAGGATGAAATTTCCTTAGGTTTTTTCAGTTTATGAAGAAGCCAATGCTTTTTCGCTCTTGTAGTGAATTATTAAATCACAGCCAGCCAGATAATAAAATACGCAAGTAACCTACTGGAGAAAAATTTTCTTTTAAAATCCAGATGCGAATGTTTGTTCGTTTCATGTTAGAATGGTAAAATATTGTGGTAAACTATTGGAGAACTAATGTAGATCGGAGGATTGTGAAAATGAACAATCAATTTGAATTAGTTTCTGAATATGAACCTCAAGGCGATCAGCCTCAAGCGATAAAGGAACTCGTAAAAGGAATTCAAAACGGTCAAAAGCATCAAACCTTACTTGGTGCCACTGGTACGGGGAAGACTTTTACGATGTCGAATGTGATTGAACAGGTAAATAAGCCTACATTAATTATTGCTCACAATAAGACGCTGGCCGGCCAGCTATACAGTGAGTTTAAAGAATTTTTCCCGAATAATGCGGTTGAGTACTTCGTCAGCTTCTACGATTATTATCAGCCTGAAGCCTATGTACCTCAAACCGATACGTTTATTGAAAAAGATTCAAATATAAATGATGAAATTGATAAATTGCGTCACTCAGCAACCACGTCTCTTTTTGAACGAAATGATGTCATTATTGTAGCTAGTGTATCGTGTATATATGGTTTAGGTTCACCTGAGGAATACAGCAGTCAGGTATTATCCCTGCGTCCCGGTATGGAAAAGGATCGTGATGAATTGCTGCGTTCCTTAGTAGATATTCAGTATGCCCGTAACGACATAGATTTTCAGCGTGGGACGTTCCGTGTGCGCGGCGATTCAGTCGAAATTATTGTCGCCTCCAGAGAAGAGCAGGCGATTCGCGTGGAATTTTTCGGAGATGAAATAGACCGGATTCGGGAAATTGATGTGTTAACTGGAGAAATTGTCGGGGAACGAGAGCATGTAGCTATTTTTCCGGCTTCCCACTTCGTTACCCGTGAAGCGAAGCTGAAACGAGCAATTGAAAATATTGAACAGGAAATGCTTGAACGGGTTAAAGAACTAAAAGATCAGAACAAGCTCTTAGAAGCTCAGAGATTGGAGCAGCGTACCAATTATGATTTGGAAATGATGAATGAGATGGGCTTCTGCTCAGGCATTGAAAACTACTCCCGTCACTTAACCTTCAGAGAAAAAGGAGCCACCCCTTATACACTTATGGATTATTTTCCAGACGATTCGCTGATTATGATTGATGAGTCTCACGTAACACTTCCTCAAGTCCGCGGGATGTATAACGGTGACCAGGCGAGAAAACAGGTACTTGTGGATCATGGTTTCAGACTTCCATCAGCACTTGATAACCGCCCATTACGATTTGAAGAGTTTGAGAAACATATTGATTTCATTACGTACGTTTCAGCAACTCCTGGACCTTACGAACTAGAACATACGCCAAAGATGACAGAGCAGATTATACGTCCAACCGGCCTGCTTGATCCTGAAATAGAGATCCGTCCGATTCATGGTCAAATTGACGACTTAATCGGTGAAATTAATAAACGTCAAAAGCGTAAGGAAAGGGTTCTGGTAACAACACTTACTAAAAAAATGTCAGAAGACCTCACCGATTATTTAAAAGAGATTGGTATTAAGGTCGCTTATCTGCATTCTGAAATTAATACAATGGAAAGAATTGAGATTATAAGAGACCTTCGCTTAGGTAAATACGATGTTCTCATTGGTATTAACTTATTAAGAGAAGGTCTGGATATCCCTGAAGTTTCACTTGTATCGATCCTCGATGCTGACAAAGAAGGATTTCTGCGTTCCGACCGGTCTCTTATCCAGACTATTGGAAGAGCCGCACGTAACGAAAACGGCAGAGTTATTATGTACGCTGATAAAACAACGGCTTCGATGCAGTATGCCATAGATGAAACATATAGACGCCGTGAAAAGCAGATTGCTTATAACGAAAAGCATGGAATAACACCGAAAACGATTAAGAAGGAAGTACGTGATTTAATTTCAGCTACAACTGCAGCAGAAGAAACAGAGTCTTATGGAACAGAGAAGAAACCGTCTGAAATGACGAAAAAAGAGCGTCTCGAGTTAGTTGATAATTTAGAAACCGAAATGAAGCAGGCGGCTAAGGACTTAGACTTTGAACGAGCAGCAGAGCTGCGGGATGTAATTCTTGAATTAAAAGCGGAAGGATGATGACCGTTATGGCCAGTAAGAACATTAGTATTAAAGGTGCACGGGCGCACAATTTAAAAAATATAGATATTGATATTCCTAAGAACAAACTAGTGGTTATGACCGGTCTTTCTGGCTCGGGGAAATCGTCTTTAGCGTTTGATACCATTTATGCTGAAGGACAACGCCGCTATGTGGAGTCGTTAAGTGCGTACGCGCGCCAGTTTCTCGGCCAGATGGACAAGCCGGATGTAGATTCCATTGAAGGGCTTTCACCGGCCATCTCGATTGATCAAAAAACGACGAGCAAGAACCCGCGTTCTACTGTCGGAACTGTCACAGAAATCTATGATTATTTACGACTTCTCTATGCGAGAGTAGGGCGTCCAACCTGTCCTAATCACGGAATCGAAATTAGTTCGCAAACGGTACAGCAGATGGTGGATCAAGTTTTAGAGCACCCTGAACGCACGAAGATGCAGATCCTTGCTCCGGTGGTTTCAGGGCGTAAGGGAGAGCATGTTAAAGTTTTTGATCAACTGCAGAAAGAGGGTTACATCCGTCTGCGTGTAGATGGCGAAATGAGGGAGATTTCCGAGGAAATAAAATTGGAGAAAAATAAAAAGCATTCAATAGAAGTGGTCGTTGATCGAATTGTAGTAAAAGAAGGTGTGAAAGGTCGTCTTTCTGATTCGTTGGAAACAGCGTTGAAGCTTGGAGGCGGTCATGTTCTAATCGACGTCATTGATGGAGAAGAGTTAATGTTCAGCGAGCACCATGCCTGTCCGATATGTGGATTTTCAATTGGTGAACTGGAGCCCCGCATGTTTTCCTTTAATAGTCCATATGGAGCTTGTAATCGGTGTGATGGTCTTGGAACCCAGCTTGAGGTGGACCTTGACCTTGTAATCCCTGAATGGAGTAAGTCACTTAAGGAGCACGCTATAGCATCCTGGGAACCGACAAGTTCACAGTACTACCCTCAGCTGCTTCAAAGCGTAGCGGATCATTATAACATTGACATGAACACACCTGTTAACGACCTCCCTAAAGATCAGATGGACCATATTTTATACGGAAGCGGAGACGAAAAGGTACAATTTCGTTATGAGAATGACTTTGGGAAAGTTCGGGAAAATGAAATCTTTTTTGAAGGTGTGATTCCAAATATTTCGCGGCGATATCGTGAAACAGGCTCTGATTATATTCGTGAACAAATGGAAAAGTATATGGCGCAGAAGCCTTGTCCGAAATGTAATGGAAACCGGTTGAATGAGGAAGCATTAGCTGTATTAGTCGGAGGTAAACATATAGGTGAAGCGACAGAGGCCTCTGTTACCGAAGCTAAAGCATTCTTTGAATCATTAGATTTAACAGATAAAGAAAAGACGATTGCCAAAATGATTTTAAAAGAAATTTGCGAGCGTTTAAGTTTCCTGGCCAATGTAGGATTGGACTACTTAACGCTGTCAAGGTCCGCAGGTACTTTGTCAGGTGGAGAGGCGCAGCGAATCCGTTTGGCCACTCAGATCGGGTCAGCTCTTACAGGGGTTCTATACGTGCTTGATGAACCTTCGATTGGACTGCATCAGCGGGACAATGACCGCCTGATTAATACACTCAAGAGAATGCGAGATTTGGATAATACGCTTATTGTGGTTGAGCATGATGAAGATACGATGTTAGCTGCCGATTACCTTATAGATATCGGTCCTGGCGCAGGAGCCCATGGCGGAGAAATTGTTACGCAGGGTACACCAAAGCAGGTGATGCGAAGCGGTAAATCGCTCACCGGGCAGTATTTATCCGGTAAAAAATTCATTCCGCTTCCTGCTGAACGGCGTAGACCAGATGGCCGCCATTTGACTATTAAGCAGGCCGAAGAGAATAATTTAAAGAAAGTAAATGCAAAAATTCCCCTCGGCCTGCTGACAGCTGTAACCGGAGTTTCCGGATCTGGAAAAAGTACGCTGATTAACGACATATTATACAAAACACTGTCAATGAAACTCCATAACGGGAAACAAAAGCCCGGCAGGCATAAGGAGATTCAAGGGATTCATGAGCTTGAGAAAGTGATCGACATCGATCAGTCTCCTATCGGACGAACGCCGAGGTCAAACCCTGCTACCTATACCGGAGTATTTGATGACATCCGTGAAGTTTTTGCACAAACAAATGAAGCTAAAATAAGAGGGTACAAAAAAGGACGCTTCAGCTTTAACGTAAAGGGCGGACGTTGTGAAGCATGCCGGGGAGACGGAATTATTAAAATTGAAATGCATTTCCTTCCGGATGTTTATGTTCCGTGCGAAGTTTGTCATGGCAAGCGTTACAACAGGGAAACGCTTGAAGTTAAATATAAAGGTAAGAGCATTTCAGATGTATTAGGTATGACCATTGAAGAAGCACTGGAGTTCTTTGCGAACATTCCGAAAATCAAAAGAAAAATGCAGACTGTGGCTGACGTGGGCCTTGAGTATGTGAAGCTGGGGCAGCCGGCAACCACCCTGTCAGGTGGAGAAGCTCAACGCGTGAAGCTTGCGAGTGAACTTCACCGCCGCTCAAACGGGAAGTCCTTTTATATTCTTGATGAACCCACCACCGGGCTGCATGTTGACGATATATCAAGACTTTTAAAAGTCCTCCAGCGGCTGGTGGATAATGGTGATTCTGTTCTAATTATTGAACATAGTCTTGACGTTATTAAAGAAGCAGACTACATTATTGATCTCGGTCCTGAAGGCGGGGAAAAAGGCGGACAGATTATTGCAACCGGTACACCGGAAGAAGTGGCTGAAGAGAAAGACTCTTATACAGGAAAGTATTTAAAGCCCATTCTCGAACGAGACCGCAAGCGAATGAGTGCAAAAGTTAAATCCAAAGAAAAGGTTGCCAGCAAGTAGATGCTTTGACGCAGGCTGATGAATTAAGTATCGTTAAACAAGAGACGTTTAACGGGAGGAATTTTTGAAATGAAAGCAATTGAACAATCTGTTGTACAGGAATATATTAATAAGTTTGCGAATAAAGATGTGTATATTCATTTAGAAACAACTAATGGTGCCTACGCGAGTCATTTTGATGAAAAAGCATACAATGTGGGTGCTTTTATTCGTAACGCTCAAGTAAATTACCAGCATGGTAAAATTGTAAGTACCGGCGGTTCGTTTCGTGTTGGTTTAAAACTGGATTTAGGCTGGGTATACGCAGAAGGTCTCAGTGATTTTGAATTTGACGAACACGGCCGGTTGTTGATGGCCGGCCATGATCGTGAAGGCCGGTTAATGGTAGCACTCGAAATTAGCGAAAAACCATTTACGCATGAGGCTGAAGAAGATGAATCATAAACAAAAGCATTTGCTGGTTATCTTTCCGCATCCTGATGATGAATCTTTTGGGGCTTCAGGTACTATTTCAAAGTTTCGTGATGAGGGAGTGCCTGTAACATACTTGTGTGGAACTTTAGGCGAAATGGGCAGGAACATGGGCAGCCCTGTATTTGCCAATAGGGAAACATTGTATAATTTCCGCAAAAAAGAACTTAATCAAGCAGCTCGTAATCTGGATATTAACGTGGAGCTCTTAGGGTACAGGGACAAAACTTTGGAGTTCGAGCCGTCCGAGGAATTAGCCAAACATTTAAAGGATCGAATAGAACTGCATAAGGCCACAACCATCATTACCCATTACCCTGGATATGGAGTTCATCCTGATCATGATGCGCTGGGAAGAGCGGTGGTGAAGGCAGTGGAGATGATAGAGCCTGGTTTCCGCCCCGAAGTGTGGATGCATGCAATAAGCAATGATTCTGAGAAAGATCTGGGAGAACCCGATTTTATTTTTGATATTACCCCCTACTGGGAGAGAAAAGAAGCTGCGATACGTGCTCATTTATCCCAGGCCGATGGTATGATGAATTTAATTGAAGAGCAGGACCAGGCTTCTGAACACTACCAAAGGTTAAAAACTGAACAATTTTACCGCTGGATTTTTCCCACAGATTGACGTTGAAGACACCTTGTAGATTCCACTTATTCTCAAGGTGTCTTTTTCTTATATCAACCTAATCAACATAGAAGTTTTTTATAGGGCTGCTCAGGGAATAAAAACTAAAAGGAGCGATTTAGATATGAGCGAAGAGAGAATGAAAATACTTAAAATGGTCGAAAATGGAACGATTTCTGCAGAGGAAGGCGAGAAACTTCTCAAGGCAGTTGAATATTCTAAAGAGGAAGAAGGTAAAGCTTCTGCCGGGAGGAAATATGGGCTTAAGGATTTTGTAGGAGAAGCATTAGATAAAATAAAAAATGCTGATTTTGACCTTTCTTTCGGCGATTCGGTAGAATTTAAATACCATTTGGAGACAGGAGATGAAGCATTTCACGATTTAGATATATCCATTGCCAATGGCTCATTACACCTTGAACCTTGGCAGGAAACTTATGCTCAGGCCGAATGTCATGTTAAGGTTTATCAGGCCAATGATGAAAAAGAAGCTAAAGAGCAATTTCTGGCTGATGGTCAGTTTGATGTAACGAATGGTATCCTGAGATTTGCCAACCCTTCTAAGAAAATTAAGACGTTCGTTAAATTGTATCTGCCTTCAAAGCGGTATGACTTTATTAAAGCGAGGTTATCTAATGGAACGATCACCTCCCACGACGTGGTGTCAGATCACTTTCATTTGAAAACCACTAACGGTTCGTTACGTGTGAAAAGGTCAAATGGAGAGTCATGCAAACTTGAAACTGGAAACGGCTCAGTTACCATTGCTGAAAGTAAATTCGATGTTTGTGAAGCTGATACGATTAATGGCTCCGTTAAACTGGATGGCCAGTTCGGTAAATCAGATGCTTCTGCTGTGACCGGAAGTATTACGGTTAATAACGATGGAGAAACCGCGCATACCGGCTTCTTTAAAACAACGACCGGTCAAATAACGGTCAGCCTTCCGGAAAATAAAAGAATTGATGGAAAGATCAGTACTTCAATGGGAAGTCTGAACTGTGATATAGAAAATTATAAAATTCTCAGGAACAAAAAAGAAATGATTAGTAAAGAGCTTGTATTTGAAGCTCGTGAGAATTACGAACAAGTCTACCATTTTGAGGCAGATACGAAGACTGGATCTGTCACGGTGAAAGATGTATCTATTTGATTTGATGTAAAAGGATGGGATTCGATTGAAAAATTGGCTGCTTCATATACTAGTCAATGCAATTGCGATTATATTTGTAAGCTTTGTATTTACCTCAGTCGAGATTGATGGATTCATTGGGGCTCTGATAGCCGCCTTTATTTTATCCATATTAAATGCGATTGTAAGACCGATTTTAGTGATTTTAACCTTGCCCATTACCTTTATTACGTTAGGGTTGTTCCTGTTGGTTGTCAATGCAATTACGCTGGCAATGACGGATGGATTATTAGGCTCAATGTTTGAAATTGATGGCTTTGGAATGACGATTTTAGCGGCTCTTGTCATCTCATTAATCAACCTCGTACTCAATAAAATGATTAAAGATTAAGTAAAGTCCTGCAGGGGATGATCACCCTGTAGGACTTTTTCTATCCAAGATTGTGATAAAACATGCTACAATAAGGGACAGTGAAGTTACGATATCGAGGAGGTTAAACTATGAGCAAGGTGAGAACAGAGCATTTGCTGGATCGCTTTGAATTGGAATTAGTCGCAGGTGAAGATGGAGTTCATCGTGAAATACATATGAGTGATATCTCCAGACCTGGAGTTGAAATGACGGGTTATTTTAAATTTTATCCTAAGGATCGATTACAGCTGCTCGGCAAAACGGAACTCTCTTATTTCAATGAACTGACTCATGAACAAAGAAAGCACCGGGCGGAACAGCTTTGTACGGATATTACACCGGGCATTGTGATCACCAGAGGAATGGATATACCGGAGGAGCTTGCAGTTGCTTCGAAGGAAGCTGGCGTGCCGCTGATGCGCTCTCCTTACAAAACCACACGAGTAATCAGCCGCTTAACCAATTTTCTTGAATCAAAATTTGCGCCTTTTACTGCTATTCACGGAGTTCTCGTTGATATTTACGGAATCGGTGTTCTTATTACTGGTCAGAGCGGAGTAGGTAAGAGTGAGACTGCTCTTGAACTGGTAAAGCGTGGTCATCGGTTAGTTGCTGATGATAGTGTAGAAATTAGACAAGAAGATTACGATACTCTCATTGGAAACAGCCCTCCACTTATTGAACACTTACTCGAGATCCGCGGACTAGGTATAATAAATGTTATGACTTTGTTTGGAGCAGGGGCTGTGCGCAGCTTTAAGCGTATTACATTAGTTATTAACCTGGAAATATGGGATAAAAACAAACAATACGACCGCTTAGGATTAGAAGAAGAAACGATGAAAATTATGGATGCAGAAATTCCTAAAGCGACCATTCCGGTGCGGCCGGGTCGTAACTTAGCCGTTATTATTGAGGTGGCCGCTATGAATTTCCGTTTAAAACGTATGGGCGTTAATGCCGCGGAAGAGTTTTCTGAACGGTTAACTAAAGTAATCGACGAAGATCAAACAACTGACGAGTAAGGAGAGAATTATTTTGTCTTGTACACCCGAATCATTAGACAGAGTCCTGTTGCAGCTGGGTCCTCTTTCAATCTATTGGTATGGAGTAATCATTGCTTCAGGAGCTTTTCTAGGGCTGCTCCTCGCTACTAGAGAGACCGAGCGGCTTGGTTTAAAGAAAGACTATATGGTAGATATTGTCGTTTACGCCATTCCTATTGCTATTTTAAGTGCCCGTCTGTATTATGTAATCTTTGAATGGGACCGTTACATCGGTGAGCCATGGTGGAAAATTTTTGCCATTTGGGAAGGCGGAATTGCGATTCATGGGGCTCTTATCGGCTCATTTTTAGTTGCTTTTTTCTATACTAAAGCCAAGGGACTATCATTCTGGATGATTGCTGATATTGCGGCACCGAGTATTATCCTTGGCCAGGCTGTAGGCCGTTGGGGCAATTTTATGAATCAGGAAGCGCATGGCGGACCAGTAACGGAATCATTTTATAACAATTATATGCAGTTTCTGCCTAATTTCATTAATCAGCAGATGTGTATTGACGGAACTGTTTACCATCCAACATTCCTGTATGAATCCCTATGGAACATTTTAGGGTTTATTGTGCTGCTCGTGATGAGACACAAATTTAACCCTCGCCGCGGAGAAGTTTTTCTCAGCTATGCCATTTGGTATTCGATCGGTCGATTCTATGTAGAAGGTCTGCGGACGGACAGCCTATATTTGTTTGGAGAAATCCGTACGGCCCAGCTGATATCAATTTTACTCATAGTTTTTGCTGTCGGTCTAATGATATACCGAAGAAAAGCGGGGCT
The DNA here is from genome assembly GCF_024189315.1 of Halobacillus sp. A5. GTDB lineage: Bacteria > Bacillota > Bacilli > Bacillales > Halobacillaceae > Halobacillus_A. Next base: position 544,730 of record NZ_JAIZEO010000003.1, read on the forward strand.
GGCTAATAAATATTATAACGGAAAAAAAGTAAAGTAATGGGGGTGCAGCTATGCAATCAATACTAATGGAGGGATTGAAGAAAGGCCTGCATTTGACGTGGACATTGGGAAAAGTCATTTTTCCCGTTACTTTAATTGTAACCATTCTTCAATTTACTCCTGTGTTACCGTGGGCCATGAAACAGCTTGAACCTCTTATGCGACTTCTTGGCCTATCTGGAGAAGCTGCTGTCCCTTTGGTTCTTGGAAACTTTCTGAATTTATACGCAGGTATTGCAGCGATTATTACGTTTGATTTCTCGGTAAAAGAAGTATTTATTTTAGCCGTGATGCTCTCCTTTTCACATAATCTAATCATCGAGTCAACTGTTGCGAAAAAAGTGGGTGTCAGCTGGTGGCTCGTGATCGGTGTCCGTATGGGACTGGCGTTAATATCGGCAGTACTTATTAACTTTGCCTGGAGTGGGGGACAGGAGCAGGCTAAATACGGAATGGCACCTGAGCGTCAATCAGAACCGGAAGGCTGGATGGAAATTATTCTCCAGGGCTTTCAGACAGCTGGGATGGGAATCGTACAGCTTGCTTTAATCGTTATCCCGTTAATGGTCGTTATGCAGTATCTGCGTGAAAAAGGCTGGCTTGACCGGTTTTCTGAATGGCTGGCTCCTGCCACACGTTTTCTAGGCATGGAACGGAATACGTCTATGACTTTGGCGGCAGGGTTAACCATAGGGCTGGCTTATGGAGCAGGCTTAATGATTCAAGCGGTCGAGGAAGATGGGGTTTCTAAAAAAGATATGTTTCTAGCCATGATCTTCCTGGTATCCTGCCATGCGGTGGTAGAAGATACGTTGATATTTATACCTTTAGGCATACCTATCTGGCCTCTGCTTGTAATCAGGCTGTTGACCGCTGTTTTATTAACTGCGGCTGTTGGTTATGTTTGGAATAGAGCACGAAGAGAGAAAAGGGGAAGTTTAAGCCATGAGTATTAATACAATTTTGTTTGATTTAGATGGGACTTTAATAGACACCAACGAGCTGATCATTTCATCATTTACTCATACGGTCGGACAGTATGCAGAAAGACCATATTCCCGGGAAGAAATATTAGATTTCATAGGTCCTCCACTTCGCGAAAGCCTGGCAGTCGTGAATGCAGAACGTGTAGAGGAAATGGTGCTGACATATCGTGAACATAACATTACTAATCATGACCACTTTGTGAGGGCGTATGATGGAGTAGTTGAAACTATAAAAGAACTGAAGGCAAGAGGTTACCAGCTGGGTATTGTTACTACTAAAATGCGCCATACTGTACAGATGGGCCTGGATTTGACCGGACTTAATGATTTATTTGAAGTTGTTGTGACTCTTGATGATGTGCAAAATGCCAAACCACATCCGGAACCTATTATAAAGGCTCTGCAGCAATTAAACGGGAAACCAGAAGATACACTGATGGTCGGAGATAATACCCACGATATTGAAGCCGGAAAAAATGCCGGAACGCATACGGCTGGTGTGGCATGGACGATAAAGGGCCGACAAGTCCTTGATGATCTTAATCCTGATTATATGCTTAATGAAATGAATGATCTGCTGGACGTTTTAGGAGGATAATCTATGCGGCGTACTGAACGATATCAAGTACATGATGCGAATTCGCTCTGGCACATTTATAAGACTGTTCCTTTCTTAAAGGTTGTCAAAAATTTCATAGTTATTCAATTAGCGAGGTACACCCCATTTTTACAGGTCAAAAATGGGATGTACCGTCGTTTTTTAGGCCTGAAAGTTGGTGACCAGACGGCTTTTGCATTAATGGTCATGGTAGATATTATGTTCCCTGAAAAAATATCGGTAGGCCGCAATTCAGTAATTGGCTACAATACTACAATTCTTGCACACGAATACTTAATTAAAGAATATCGTCTGGGTGATGTAGTAATTGGTGATGAGGTCTTGATTGGAGCTAATACTACTATACTTCCCGGGGTGAGGATCGGAGATGGGGCTGTAGTTTCAGCCGGCACTCTTGTGCATAAGGATGTGCCTGAAGGAGCTTTTGCGGGCGGCAACCCTATGACAATTATATACACGAAAGAAGAAATGATCGAACGAATGAAGATGGAGGGGGTAAAGGATGAGTCTTGAGCAGGTTGTATTGCCAGCTGTGAAAAATATGAAAGACTTTGAAAAGCTACTTACGACCTCTACACAATACATTATTATCCTCGAGAGCAGGTTAGGTCTTTTGCACAAGGTGGTCAGGGCCGGTCAAAAGGCCGGAAAGAAAGTGTGGGTTCACGTCGATTTAATTCAAGGGTTGAAAGCTGACGACTATGGTATGGAGTTCCTTGGACGGGTAGTTAAGCCGGATGGAGTGATTACGACCCGTTCACACGTTATTCAGCAAGCGAAGAAATATAAGCTTACATCAGTTCAGAGGTTGTTTTTGATAGACAGCCAGGCCGTAGAACATAATGCTGCTATCATCAAAAAAGTTAAACCCGATTATGTGGAAGTTTTGCCCGGAATTGTTCCGGGAATGATAAGAGAGATTAAGGATCAATTAGGAGTTCCCGTAATTGCAGGTGGTCTTATTCGTACGAAAGAAGAAACAAGCGCTGCCGTACAAGCTGGCGCTTCTGCAGTCTCTACTTCACGTACAGAGCTATGGGAATTTTAACATCCTAATTTTAATGCGTATATCGTCAGAGTAGTGCGTACCCACACAAATAACAATAGCATAGGGCTATTTTTATATTGTGTGTTTTTTATTGGCTGCTGTCCATTACGGTTGAAAGGGGATCAGGATATGACTGAATTTATGGGTGAATTAATAGGAACAATGATTCTCATTATTCTAGGGGGCGGAGTAATTGCAGGGGCAAACTTAAAGCATACAAAAGCGGAAGGAAGCTGGGTACTCATCACTGTGGCATGGGGGTTAGGTGTGGCAATGGGTGTGTACGCAGTAGGTGATATTACCGGCGCTCATATTAATCCTGCCGTTACCCTTGGTCTGGCAGCTGTAGGTGACTTTGAGTGGGTAAAAGTACCGATGTACATTACAGCTCAGTTAATTGGAGCTTTTACCGGGGCTGTTATCGTTTTCTTTCATTACCTGCCTCATTGGGCTGCGACTGAAGATCCCATGGCTAAGCTGTCGATATTCTCGACAGATCCTGCGATTGATAGTCCGGTGTCAAACTTGGTCAGTGAAATTGTAGGTACATTTGTTTTAGTTATGGGGATTTTGTTTATAGGAGCGAATGAATTTACAGATGGTCTCAATCCAATTATAGTAGGGTTACTTATTGTTGCCATAGGGATGTCGCTGGGGTCTACTACGGGTTATGCCATTAATCCGGCCCGTGATCTCGGCCCCCGTATAGCTCATGCAGTTCTGCCGATCCCGGGTAAAGGAAATTCTAATTGGGGTTATTCCTGGATTCCTGTTGCAGGCCCGGTTATTGGCGGGATATATGGAGGGTTATTTTATCAGGCCGTTTTTGAAGCTTCTCCTAATCTCCCCTTCTGGATTTTGACCTTGAGTATTATTGCTATTATGGGAGCTTCACTAAAAAAAGAACTCAATAAAGCACAAAGTGCGTAATTGTTATAGGAATTTAGGAGGACGTAAGAATGGAAAAATACATCTTATCAATAGACCAGGGCACCACGAGTTCGAGAGCTATTTTATTTAACCATGAAGGAGCTATCGCAGCATCTGCTCAAAAAGAGTTTGAGCAGTACTTCCCTAAACCTGGCTGGGTCGAGCATGATGCAAATGAGATCTGGACGTCGGTGCTCGGCTGTATAGCAGGGGTCCTTACAAAAGCTGATGTGGAAGCCGATCAAATCGCCGGCATTGGAATTACTAATCAACGTGAAACGACAGTGATTTGGGACCGGCAGACTGGAAAACCTATTCATAAAGCCATTGTATGGCAGTCAAGACAGACGCAGTCAGTGTGTAATGATCTTCGTGAACAAGGACACAATGACACTTTCCGGGATAAAACAGGATTGCTCCTTGATCCTTACTTTGCAGGTACAAAAGTTAAGTGGATCCTGGATCAGGTTGAGGGAGCGAGAGAAAAAGCAGACCACGGAGACTTGATGTTTGGGACAATTGATACGTGGCTCGTTTATAAACTTTCAGGAAGGAAAGTACACGTGACTGATTATTCCAATGCATCCCGTACCCTGATGTATAACATTTACGATCTGAAGTGGGATGATGAGCTGCTTGAAATATTAGACGTACCCAAAAATATGCTCCCTGAAGTGAAACCATCCTCTGAAATATACGGACACACGGTCGACTATCATTTCTTTGGCAATGAAATTCCGATTGCCGGAATCGCTGGAGACCAACAGGCTGCTTTATTTGGACAAGCCTGCTTTGAAAAAGGAATGGGAAAAAACACTTACGGGACCGGCGGTTTTATGCTCATGAACACAGGAGAAGAAGCGGTACGTTCCGAAAATGGGCTGCTTACTACATTAGCCTGGGGTGTTGATGGAAAAGTAGAATATGCATTAGAAGGAAGTATTTTCGTTTCTGGATCAGCCATTCAGTGGCTTCGCGATGGATTGAAAATGATCGAATCATCCAAGCAGAGTGAAGAAATTGCCGGGCAGGTGGCTTCGACAGATGGAGTTTACGTAGTGCCTGCTTTTGTAGGGTTAGGTACTCCTTTCTGGGACAGCGATGCCAGAGGTGCTGTTTTTGGGTTAACAAGAGGGACAAAAAAAGCTCATTTTATCCGCGCCACTTTAGAGTCTCTCGCTTATCAGACAAAAGATGTCGTAGATGCCATGGTGGAAGATTCAGGCATTGAGCTTAAAAAACTTCGTGTAGATGGAGGAGCAGTGAAGAACAACTTGCTAATGCAGTTTCAAAGTGACTTGCTTCATGCCTCAGTGGAGCGTCCTAAGATTAATGAAACAACTGCCCTGGGTGCTGCGTATCTTGCAGGACTTGCCACGGGATTCTGGCAGGACCGTGAAGAGATTGCCAACCAATGGAAAAAGGATTCACAATTTGATCCTGAAATGGATGAAGAAGAAAGTGAAAGACTCTATAAAGGCTGGCAGAAAGCGGTAGAAGCGACCCGAGTATTTAAAACGGATTCTTAAGTGTAGATTTTAAAATCTTTTTTTGATATACTTGAAATAAGTTAATAGATTTAGGTCGGAGATACGGAGAGACCACGATGCTTTGTAAATGTATTTTACAAAGGCGTTCGTGGTCTCTTTTTTTACCTTCTAATGTTCATTCTTACACATAAACAACCTAAGAATAGGGAATAAAGGTATCAGACGCCCTGAATAAACCGATTGGATAAAAGGAGAGGTAGCATGAAGACATTTTCTAACTACAACCGTAGAAAACAATTTAATAATTTGACTCAGGAAGATTGGGATGTGCTCGTGATCGGTGGGGGAATAACGGGTTCAGGAATAGCCCTGGACGCAGCAAGCCGTGGAATGAAAACGGCAGTTGTCGAGATGCAGGACTATGCTTCGGGTACTTCGAGCCGTTCAACGAAACTGGTTCACGGAGGACTAAGGTACCTAAAACAGTTTGAAGTAAAAATGGTAGCCGAAGTAGGAAAAGAACGGGAGATTGTATACGAAAACGGCCCTCACGTAACGACTCCGGAATATATGATGCTCCCATTCCATGAGGGAGGAAACTTCGGACCGTATAGTACAAGCCTGGGTCTCCGGGTTTATGATTATTTAGCAGGGGTCAAAAAGAAAGAAAGAAGAACGATGCTCAGTGCTAAAGAAACAATTGACCGCGAACCTTTAGTTAAGAAAGAAGGCTTGAAGGGTTCTGGAATTTATGTTGAATATAAAACAGATGACGCCAGACTAACGTTAGAAGTAATGAAAAAAGCTGTGGAACACGGAGCGTCGTCCTTAAATTATGCCAAAGTTAAAGATTTCCTTTATAACAAAACAGGGAGAGTAACAGGGGCAGTTGTTGAGGACACAGTAAGCGGTGAGACTTATCAGGTTAATGCTAAAAGAGTAATTAATGCCGGCGGCCCCTGGGTAGATAAACTTCGTGAAATTGATGGATCGAAAAAAGGGAAGACTCTTCAATTAACGAAAGGTGTGCACCTTGTATTTGATCAGTCTGTGTTTCCGCTGCAGCAGGCTGTCTACTTCGATACGCCGGATGGACGTATGATTTTTGCTATTCCCCGCGGCGGGAAAACGTACGTGGGAACAACAGATACACCATACGAAGAAGAAATTGCACGCCCAACGATGACTACTTTGGATCGCGAATACATTCTTGAAGCCATTCATATGATGTTCCCATCTGTAAAAGTAACGGAAAACGATGTTGAATCAAGCTGGGCTGGTGTTCGTCCGCTTATTCGTGAAGACGGTAAAGACCCATCAGAAATCTCAAGGAAAGATGAGATTTTTGTTTCAGATTCTGGATTAATTTCCATGGCAGGCGGTAAACTAACCGGCTATCGTAAAATGGCTCAGACGGCTGTTGATTTGATCCGCGATCAACTGGCTGAAGAATACGGTATCCGCTATTCTGATTCAGAAACGAAGAATATGCCGATTTCAGGCGGTGAAGTAAATGGATCTGAAGGATTCAAGACTTTTAAAAAAGAAAGAATAGAAATTGGAGAATCTTTAGGTCTAACTGCTGAAAAAGCAGAGGATCTAGTAGATCTTTATGGAAAAAATGTAGATACGTTATATCAGCTGTTTAAAGAATGTAAAAGAGAGGCAGCCGCTGCGTTAATTGACCGCGTCGTCTTTGCTCAGTTGAAAATGGGACTCGACTACGAGGCAGTATACAAGCCGGTTGATTTCTTTGTGCGAAGGACTTCAGCTCTTTTCTTCAACATTGCTTATGTTCATGAACATAAACAGCCTGTCATTGAGTATATGGCAAAAGAGATGCAATGGACTGAAGATCAGAAAAAAGAATATACACAGGATCTCGAAAAGCTGTTGACTGAAGCAGTAGAGCCGGTACAAGTGTGAAGTCGGATATTAGGCGGACTCCTTATTGAGGGGTTCGCTTTTTTTGATATACTAAAGATAACCAATTTTTGTTAAGGGTGGTAAAGTTATGATAAGTGTTCATGAACTAATAAAAAGAGACGGAGTAAGACAGCTTGTAACGGGAGCTTTATTAATAGCCGTGATGAGTTTATTTCTGATTTCTTTTTTTCTAATTGGAGTGGAGTCGTTGTTGTTAAATACATTGTATGGGACAGCGTTTGGTCTGGCTGGAATAGCTGTATTTAGAAGCGGCTGGCTGGATATTATTCAAGCCAATCATTCCGTAGGCTTCAAAGAAGACTTAACTACTGGTATTTACGAACAACTCCCAGGCAGAATGTATATCGGTCATCAGCCTCATTCCATTTTCCAGGCTCATTTATATGATATGAATGGCGAGGTTTATGGGAGAATCAACCAGCACACTCACTTTGATATCAAATTATTCCGTCCTTTTATTTCTATATTTTCTGGAGGTGCGTTATTTCCCGCTACTTATAAAATGATGGATAATGAAGGAAAGGCGGTTTATCACTTAGTAAAGAAAGGCGCGAAGGCCAGCCTCGTCTTATTAAATACAATAAGATGGGCGAGGATGTTTCGAGAGTGTGGGTTAATGAAGGCTATTTAAAAACAGTAGAGGAGACTTACGGGCAAGGAATCGTTGGCTATATCCATAAACCGATACCGAAAATAAACCGTAAAGGAAATTATATATATTCATTTGCTCAAGGGTATGTATTGTCTCAAAGTGAACCCGGTTTTTATTGTCCAGTCACTCTGACTATGGCTTCCGCCTATTTAATCGATCACTACGCTGATCAGGCAATTAAGGAAAAATACCTTCCTCACTTAATTTCAACAGGGGAAACAGAACTTTATGAAGGAGCGACATTCTTAACTGAGAGGCAGGGAGGATCTGACGTAGGAGCCAATGAAGTTAAAGGAATAAAGGAAAATGGAGAGTACCGCATTTATGGCGAAAAATATTTTGGCAGTAACGCCGGCATGTGCGGGGTCGCTATGGTTCTAGCTAGAATTGACGGATCAGGCACAGGTTCTAAGGGGCTGAGTTTATTTTTAGTGCCATGGCGGAATGAAAATGGACAATTGAATGAGATTTCAATCCGCAGGCTGAAAGATAAATTAGGGGTGAGGGCTGTGCCCTCAGCTGAAGTGGAATTCTTGGGAGCAAAGGCTTACCTCATAGGAAGAGAAGATCAAGGCTTTAATTACATGATGGAAGCTTTGAACCTCTCACGCGTCTGCAATGCGGTAGCTTCAATTGGAATAATGCGCCGAGCATATAAAGAAGCAAAATCTTATGCTCTGCAAAGGAACGCCTTTGGTAGTGTACTGATTGATTTCCCAATGATTCAAGATACTTTAGTACAAATGAGAGTCAAGCAGGAAATAGAAACAAGTGCCGTATTTAAAATGATCGAAACCTTTGATAGAGTGGCAAGATATCCAGAAAGTGCATCTGAAAGAGATAAACATCTTACCCGCCTGCTGATAGCAGTTTTAAAAAAAGAAACTGCTGAACAATCGATACATTTCGCGCATGCGATTGAAATGCTTGGAGGAAATGGGTACATAGAGGACTTCGTGACACCAAGACTACTTAGGGACGCTCAAGTTTTAACAGTGTGGGAAGGGACATCAAATATACTGGGGCTGGAAGTTGTTCGTCTGATGAGTAAATTTAGGGCCCATGAATTATTCTTCAAAGAGATTGAAGATGAACTACAGTATGTCACCACACTCCCCGAGGAAGTTCAGCTGGTATCACAGTCTATTAAAGATACGAAAGAATTAATTAACTCTGTACTTTCTATGTCATATAATGAGCAAACCTATTACAGCAAAAGAATATCAAAGAGGCTTGCAGATCTATACGAAGGCGTCCATGCTTTAACGAGGACGTGTGAAAGTAACAGAAAACGTAAAGTAGCAGAGGTGATTATAAGAAAAACGTTTTGCAAAGATGCTTATGAACGGAAACCACTTCCTCTCCAGTATGCGGAAGATATACTGGAAGTTTCCATTCCATCCAAAGCGAAAGGCTGATGTGCTCATGCGCGTCAGCTTTTTTTAGGAAATAGAACATGGAGTTTCTGTTAAGATAAATAGGGAAGAATAATCCTGTAAGGTTTGACGAGGTAACTTCATCATGTTAGCATGTTAGCAGACTAAAGGATTTTTTGAGTGAAGGGACGGAAAATAACTATGGTGAAACGGCTTATGTTTGAAAAACCACTGGGAATGCGAGACACGCTTCCTTTTTTTTATAATCAGAAATCAAAAGCAAGAGAGCAGCTGAAAACGTCGATCCTATCTTTTGGCTATTTATTTATGGACACACCCTTTCTTGAATATCACGAAACTGTCGGTAAAGTGAGCGCTACAAAAGAACAGCGTCTATTTAAGCTTCTGGATCAGCAGGGTCATACTCTCGTCCTGCGCCCGGACATGACCGCTCCTATAGCAAGAGTAGCGGCTTCACAGTTAAAAGACGCCGAGTATCCGCTTCGTTTAGCCTATGATGGGCCGGTATTTCGCGCGCAGCAGACGGAAGGGGGCAGACCAGCTCAATTTGAACAAGTAGGAACAGAGTTGATCGGTGACCATTCCTCATATGGAGATGCAGAAGTCATTGCTCTGCTCGTTGAATCTTTAAAGCAGTCTGGATTAGAAGACTTCGTGATTACCATTGGACATATCGGCTATGTAAAAGCATTCTTTAACGAATTGCTTGGTGAGGATGAAGAGACGACCGAGCAGCTTCTGGAATACCTCTACCGCAAGAATTATGTCGGCTATCGCGAACACATAAAGCTGCTTACCCTTAATGAAGAGAAGAAGAGAGCTCTTCTTGAATTATTGAATCTGCGAGGCGGGGAAAACGTGTTTGCTGATAGTAAATCGCTGGCTCGTAATCAAGTGTGTATGCAGGCTGTAAATGAATTGAAGCAGCTTTATAAGCTATTAAGTAATTACGGAGTAGAAAAATATATTCGCTTTGATTTAAACTTGATCAGCCACATGAATTATTATACGGGGATATTGTTTGAAGGATATGCACCTAACCTGGGGGCATTATTGTGTAATGGCGGCCGCTATGATAAGCTTCTTCCTTCTTTTCAGCTTAATGCCTCAGCTACCGGTTTTGCCATTCATTTAGAACGTCTTGTGGAATCATTAAACGATAGGACCAACGGTGACAACCGCATGGGAATTATTGTAGATGAAGACACACATGGACAAGGGATAAAAAGAGCAAAAGAGTTGAGAGAACAAGGGTACCCTGTATTATTACAGCATATCGATCAGGTTCCGGATCTCAATGAATTTAAAAAACAGCTAAAAGAATTTGAAGACCTTACATCCAAAGGGGGGAACAGGAATGAATAAGCCTCTAACTATAGCGATGCCGAAAGGGCGGATTTACGAGGAGGCCGCAGAGCTGATGCGTGAGGCCGGTTATCACCTGGAAGTAGATGCAGAGGAATCGAGGAAACTTATTCTGGAATTTCCAGAGCAGAACATTCAAGTTATGATGGCTAAGCCAATGGACGTTGTCACATATGTAGAATATGGTGCAGCAGATATAGGGATTGCCGGTAAAGACGTTCTCCTGGAACAAGATCGTGATGTTTATGAAGTACTTGATTTAAAAATCAGCCCGTGTTACGTAGCTGTGGCCGGGCTTCCCAATCAACCATTAAGCCGTGTTGCCCCTAAGATAGCTACAAAATATCCAAAGATTGCATCAGATTATTTTCGTGAGCAAGGGGAGCAAATTGAAATAATTCCACTAAATGGCTCGATCGAGCTTGCTCCGATCATCGGACTGACTGACAGAATTGTAGATATTGTATCAACTGGACGAACGTTGAAGGAAAATGGTCTTGTGGAATATGAAAAGATTACAGACATTACTTCGAGACTTATCGTTAACCCCGTCAGCTACCGCCTTAAAGGTCGGGAAATTGATGAAATGGTCACAGGACTGAGTAAAGCCGTAGGAGGGGAAGACTGATGAGAATAATGAAAAGAAGTGAAGTAGCCTCTCTTAAAAGAAGTGTAGACCAGGGTACTGAAGAACAACGGGAAACGGTGAAACAAATCATTGAGCAAGTCCGAACATTTGGAAATAACGCTGTCAAACGTTTTACAGAACAATTTGACGGAGCTGCGCTTGACCAGTGGCAGGTGACGGAAGATGAAATTGACGAAGCTTACGAGTCAGTTGATGGAGAATTTGTCCAAATACTTAGGGAAGCAGCAGAGAATATTCGCAGATTCCATGAGAAGCAGCAATCCAATTCATGGTTTCAAACATCTGAAGACGGAACGATTTTAGGACAAAAGGTTACTCCGATAGATGCAGCAGGTATTTATGTACCAGGAGGAACGGCTGCTTACCCTTCATCTGTGCTGATGAATGTTATTCCTGCCCAGGTTGCAGGTGTGAATAGAATTGTAATGGTGACTCCGCCTGATCGTGAGGGAAGAGTTCCTGCAGGAGTTTTAGTGTCAGCTAAATTGCTGGGTGTTAAAGAGATTTACAAAGTTGGCGGAGCTCAGGCGATTGCTGCTCTTGCGTATGGAACAGAGTCATTAGAATCAGTTGATAAAATCACCGGACCTGGTAATGTGTTTGTTGCCCTGGCGAAGCGTGAGGTTTATGGGGACGTTGATATCGATATGATTGCCGGGCCTAGCGAAATCGCGATCTTAGCTGATGACACGGCACGTGCTGATGAAGTAGCGGCGGACTTGTTATCTCAAGCTGAACATGATGCCCGCTCTTCAAGTGTTCTTATTACGACGAGTAAAACGCTGGCCGATGAAGTGAGTCAGTCCGTCATTAAGCAGCTTGAATCTCTGCCCCGCTTTGAAATAGCTAAGTCCAGCATTGAGGATTATGGCGCCGTGGTATTATGCAGCAGTAATGATGAAGCGATGGATGCCGTTAATGAAATCGCAGCCGAACACTTAGAAATTGTTACAGCTGACCCTTTTAAAGATATGGCTAAAGTAAAACATGCTGGTGCGATCTTTCTCGGTCCATACAGCAGTGAACCAGTAGGTGATTATTTTGCTGGACCTAATCATGTCCTTCCTACGAGTGGAACTGCCCGTTTTTCAAGTCCGTTATCCGTTGATGACTTTATTAAAAAAACCAGTATTATTTCTTACAGCAGTCAGGCCCTGGAGGAAAATGGAGGCAAGATTGCGAAATTTGCTCGTTTAGAGGGATTGGAAGCTCACGCCAGAGCTGTTGAATACCGGAAAGGAAGATGGGAATGACAGACATTCGTAAAGCTGAATTAAGCAGAAAAACAAGAGAAACAGATATTGAATTAGAATTTACTATTGATGGCCAAGGGAAGTCCATTCTGGATGTACAAGTCCCCTTTATGTCTCACATGCTTGAGCTCTTTACGAAGCATGGGTTGTTTGATCTAACAGTAAACGGTAAAGGCGACGTGGAGGTTGATGACCACCACTTAACCGAAGATATAGGTATTGTCCTCGGCCAGGCTCTGCGTGAAGCTTTAGGGAATAAATACGGAATTAAGCGGTATGGATCTATAACTCTCCCTATGGATGAAACCTTATTAACAGTCGCTATAGATTTAAGTGACCGCCCTCACCTTGAATGGCGGGCTGAGCTTCCGAAAAGCCGTGTAGGTACGTTCGACACAGAAAATGTCCATGAGTTTTTCTGGAAACTGGCGGTGGAAGCCAGGATGAATCTGCACATTGTAGTCCATCACGGACATAATACCCACCATATCATTGAAGCAATGTTCAAAGCATTTGCCAGAGCCCTCGATGAAGCTACTCAGCTAGATCCAAGAATTAAAGGAGTTCCCAGCACGAAAGGAAGTTTGTGATGATTGGTATTATTGACTATGGGATGGGAAATTTGTTTAGCGTTTCCAAAGCTTTAGAACGTATGGACGTTCCTTATACTATAGGTGAGCATCCAGATGAAATAGCTGACTGCGATGGATATATTTTACCAGGAGTTGGAGCATTTCCTGACGCAGTAAAAGCATTGAATAAACACGGCTTTATCCATTTTATTAAACAGAAAGTGGAATCAGGAGTTCCTATTTACGGAATCTGCTTAGGGATGCAGCTTCTCTTTGAAGAGAGTGAAGAAGGTGGCAGAACTAAAGGACTCGGATTATTTCCCGGGAAAATCGTCAGGTTTCCCGGCACTGATGAAGCTGGCATATCATATAAGGTTCCGCACATGGGATGGAACCAATTACAGCTTCATGAATCAGAGCACCCGCTGATGGAAAATGTGGGAGAAGAATATGTTTATTTCGTCCACTCCTACGTAGTAGATACACCGTCAGAAGAGATCGTGTTCGCTGCTGCAGATTATCATAAGACCGTACCAGCTATTGTAGGAAGGAACAATTTAGTAGCGAGCCAGTTCCACCCTGAAAAAAGCGGGCGGGCAGGTATACAGTTATTAGAAAACTTTTGTAAAAGAATGGTTAAACAGTGAGGAGCATAAAGAATGAGCTTTACAATTTTTCCAGCGATCGATATGAGAAATGGCAAATGTGTACGATTAGAACAAGGAGACTTCGATAAACAGACAGTATATGGGGACAACCCGTTTGAAGTAGCTAAAAGGTTTTCCGATGCAGGAGCTTCATGGATCCACATGGTCGATTTAGATGGGGCAAAGGATGGGTCCAGGCAAAATGCCGGGCATGTTGTAAAAGTAGCTGAAGATTTAGATGTTAAAGTTCAAATTGGCGGAGGTATTCGTTCTGAGGAAGATGTTGAATACTATCTCAACCGTGGAGTAGATCGTGTTATCATTGGTTCTCTCGCGGTCCGTGATCTCAACTTGACAAAAGAACTGTTAAAGAAATATGGAGATCAAATTGTTATTGGTCTGGATGCAAGAGACGGATATGTAGCAACAGAGGGGTGGCTTGAACGCTCAGAGGTAACAGCAGTTGGACTTGGTAAAGAGTTAGCTGAAGCAGGTGCTTCTACATTTGTTTATACTGACATTGCTAAAGACGGAATGCTGCAGGGCCCGAACGTGGAAGAGATCGTCCGCCTTGGAAAAGAAACCGGTGTCGACGTCATTGCTTCTGGAGGCATTAAAGGTATTGATGACTTACAGGAGCTGAAGAAATATCAATCCAGTCATGTCATAGGTTCCATCGTAGGCAAAGCATTATACACAGACCGAATTCAGCTTATTGATGCACTGAGAGAGGAGGAGCACTGATGCTGTCAAAACGAATTATTCCCTGTTTGGACGTGAAAGAAGGACGAGTAGTAAAAGGGATTCAGTTCGTTGATATTCGTGATGCCGGTGATCCAGTGGAGCTTGCCAAGGTTTATGATAAGCAGGGAGCGGACGAGCTTGTATTTTTAGATATATCTGCTACTCACGAGGGTAAGAAAACGATGATTGATGTGGTACGTTCCGTAGCATCTGAATTGGCGATTCCTTTTACTGTCGGGGGCGGAATACGGACGCTAGAGGATATGAAAGAAACACTGCGCAATGGAGCAGACAAGGTCTCATTAAATTCGGCTGCTGTCAAAAGACCTGAGCTCATTAAAGAAGGAGCCGATTACTTTGGTGCACAATGTATTGTAGTGGCTATAGATGCACGCTACGATGAAGAAGCAGAAACATGGCGGGTATACACGCATGGCGGGAGAACTCCGACAGAACTTCTAGTTATAGATTGGGCAAAAGAGGCTGTTCGCTTAGGAGCCGGAGAAATATTGTTAACTTCGATGAACAAAGATGGTGAGAAGACAGGCTTTGATTTACCACTTCTTCAAGCTGTCCAGGAAGTAATTACTGTTCCTGTCATTGCCTCCGGGGGGGCCGGATCAGCAGAGCATTTTAGTGAAGTATTTCAAGAAGTTGATGCGGATGCCGCGCTCGCAGCTTCTATTTTTCACTACAAAGAGACATCGATTGAAAATGTGAAAGAACATTTACGTTCGGAAGGGGTTATCGTGCGATGAACTTAAAGGATATTAATTTTGATGAAAGAGGTCTAGTCCCAGCGATTGTACAGGATGCTCGCTCAAAAGCTGTCCTTACATTAGCTTATATGAATAAAGAGTCTCTTCAAATGACCCTTGAAAAGGGAGAGACGGTTTTTTACAGCCGATCCCGCCAGGAGCTATGGCACAAAGGGGCAACTTCAGGCAATACCCAGAAGGTGGAGAGCCTTCACTTTGATTGTGACCAGGACGCGGTCTTAGTTCAGGTCGTTCCTGCAGGGCCGGCCTGTCACACAGGGGACTACAGCTGCTTTAAAGAATCGGTTGCTGACGAAGTTTCAGCACCAAAGGCAGAACCTTATGCGATATTAGACCAGCTTCGTCACACTCTGGCTGAACGTAAAGCTGTACTTCCAGAAGGTTCATATACATCGCAGCTTTTTCAGGAAGGTGTTGATCGTATAGCTAAAAAGATTGGTGAAGAAGCAGGGGAAGTAATAATTGCTGCTAAAAATGATGACCAAGATGAATTATCGATGGAGTCCGCAGATTTATTATTTCATTTATTAATGCTCTTAACAGACCGGGGAGTTAGTTTCGAGAAAGTTCTAAACGTACTCGAAACCCGCCATCAATAAAGAAGAATAAGAAATTACTAAATTCTCCTATTTCAAGATCACTTTCTGTGTTATACTGCATAATTAGTGAGTACGGATATGGAAGTAGGAGGACAGTCATGACGACATCACCGAATCCAACCATTTCAGAAAAGCAGTCTAACATTATTCCGTTCCTGCCAACGGGTAATTTCTATTTTTCTTACGGCATTCAAGCCTTTAAAAAAAGACGATTTGATTCGGCTGTTAAATGGTTAAAGAAAGCAATTGAATTATCACCCGACGAACCGCTCTACCCTTGCCAGCTTTCGGTTGTGTACACGGAAGTTGGCTCTTATCATGCCGCCAACCAGGTATTGAGTGAAGTTGTGGCCAATTTTGGCGAAGAGTATGTAGACTGTTATTACCTTATGGCTAATAACTACGCCCATCTTGGTTTATTAAGTGATGCAAAAAAATATGCAGAGAAATACATGGACCGGGAGGAAGATGGAGACTTTCAGGAAGCAGCATCTCAGCTTTTGGAAATGTTGAACTCTTTAGAAGAAGATGAGGCTGAAGATGATTATGCATTTGAAGACGAAGATGAATTAATCATTTATCAGGAGACCGCCTTTTATCATCTGGAATATGAAGAGTGGGACAAAGCCATCCCTGTTTTACATGAAATGATGCAGCTGTTTCCCGAGTTCAGATTGGCAAAGCATCAATACGCTTTTGCCTTGTTTAAGAGCGGCAGTGAAGAAAAAGCCATTGAATTAGAGAAGAAATGGCTGGATACGGATAACAGCGATATTCATAGTCATGTAAACTTAGCTACGTTTTATTTGTTAAATGAAGAAGGCAACCTGGCATCGCATCATATTGAACCGCTTCGAAACGTATTTCCTATGCATGAACAGCAAAAGCTGGCTATTGCAGAAACTCTGACAAGGGCAGGTTACTACGAGGAAGCTGTTGAACGTTTTCGCGGGTTGAAAAATAAAATAGTAATAGGCAGGAGAGGCTATTATAAATGGTTCAGCATTGCTTCCTACCAGACAGGTAAGCCATCTCGTGCTTTGCAGTTATGGGAAAAAGGGTGTAAGCAGTTTCCACACCTCAGTGAGGAAGGCGGCCCGTGGAATCATCAATAAGCACATTAATGGACTACATTTCGACAATTTACTATGATAAGAAAAGAAAATAGGAAGAGTGAAGGTAAGGAGTTGATCATCATGATAGAAGATCGTATTTATGATGTCATTATTGCAGGTGCCGGTCCTGCAGGTATGACAGCAGCTGTTTACACGTCACGAGCAAACCTCGATACCCTGATGATTGAGCGTGGGGTTCCCGGCGGGCAGATGGCGAATACAGAAGATGTGGAGAATTATCCAGGATTTGAGAGCATCCTTGGACCAGACCTTTCCAATAAGATGTTCGAGCATGCTAAAAAGTTTGGTGCTGAATATGCTTATGGTGATATTAAAGAAATAATAGAGGGAAAAGAATACAAAACTGTAAAAGCAGGTTCTAAAGAATATAAAGCTCGCAGTGTAATTATTACTACCGGAGCTCAATATAAAGAATTAGGCGTTCAAGGTGAGAAAGAATTAGGCGGCCGCGGTGTTTCTTATTGCGCAGTTTGTGACGGCGCGTTCTTTAGAGATAAGGAACTGGTTGTAGTAGGCGGAGGAGACTCTGCCGTCGAAGAAGGGGTTTATTTAACCCGCTTCGCAAGCAAAGTTACAATTGTTCACCGCCGCGATGAGCTTCGTGCCCAGAAGATACTGCAGGACCGTGCTTTTGACAATAATAAAATAGACTTCATTTGGAATACAGAAGTGAAAACAATAAATGAAGAGAATGGAAAAGTAGGCAGTGTCACTCTGCACAACAATAAAACTGACAAAGAATATGAATTTAAGACAGATGGTACATTTATCTATATTGGAATGAACCCTCTGAGTGGTCCATTTGAGTCCTTAGGCATTACAAATGAACAAGGGTACATTGAAACAGATGAACGTATGGAAACTAAAGTACCCGGAGTATTTGCCGCAGGGGATATTCGCGAGAAAGAACTTCGTCAGATTGTAACAGCGACTGGTGATGGCAGTATTGCCGCTCAGTCAGTTCAACACTATATCGAAAACCTGTTAGAGGAATTAAAAGTCGTTAACTAAAAAAGTAACTGCTTCTTAACGCTTCTGTAACATGAACGAAACAATTTTGGGTTACACTTAAAGTGATTAATTGACCCCCTTTTAATAGATAGATCTCTATTAGGCACAGGTGACCTCACCTGTGTCCTTTTTTTGTGCTTCAATCTAATGCCGTATAACATTGTGGCGAATCACGTATTCATTGTATAATAGATAAAGATGTCTTCGGATAGATAAGAAGAGGTGAATAGATCGTGCAACGTGTTGCTAATTGCATTCTGCGTGTAAATAATAAAATATTAATGCTGAAAAAACCTAGACGGGGATGGTATGTGGTTCCTGGGGGGAAGATGGAGGCCGGTGAAAATATAAAGGACTCTGTCATACGAGAATTTAAAGAAGAGACCGGGCTGGAAATATCGGACCCTGAACTTAAAGGTTCGTTCACATTCATTATGAAAGAAGAGGGTCAGACCGTCCAGGAGTGGATGATGTTTACCTTTCAAACAACATCATTTAATGGAGAACTGCTTGAGTTCAGCGAAGAGGGAGAACTGGAATGGGTGGACGTGGCCCAAGTTCTGAATAAACCAATGGCTGAAGGAGATCGTTATATTTTTAAGCATATCTTAAATAGTGAGGACCAATTATATGGTACGTTTGTATACACAACTGATTTTAAATTAATTGATCAGGATATGGATCCTTCTCGACCTAAGTAATCAGGGGGCGGTTGAAATGGCAGAAAAAGAACAAAATACTCAATTAGTTATTATTACAGGGATGTCTGGAGCGGGGAAAACAGTTGCTATACAGAGCTTTGAGGATTTAGGGTACTTTTGTGTAGATAACCTTCCACCAGCTCTTCTCCCAAAATTTCTTGAACTGATGAAGGATTCAACGAATGATATTAGAAACGTGGCCTTAGTTATGGATTTACGCGGCCGTGAATTCTTTGATGCATTATTCGATGCTCTGGATCAAGTCGGGAAAGAAGACTGGCTTGAAGCACATATACTATTTTTAGATGCCGAAGACCAAGCGCTTGTTTCACGCTATAAAGAAACAAGAAGGTCTCATCCCCTGGCCCATGAGGGACTGCCGCTGGAGGGGATTCGTCAGGAGCGGAAATTACTAGATGAGCTGAGAGGCCGGGCTCAAACCATAATTCATACAACGAGCTTGAAGCCTCGTGAATTGAGAGATCGAATTTTAGATCAATTTAAAGCAAGGGAGCAGCAGGTTTTTTCTGTGCAGTTGGTTTCCTTTGGCTTTAAATATGGCATTCCGATTGATGCAGATTTAATGTTCGATGTTCGTTTTCTTCCTAATCCGCACTATGTCGAACAGATGCGACCTTTAACCGGACTTAATTCTGAAGTTTCTTCCTACGTTCTCAAATGGTCGGATACACAGAAGTTCTTGGAAAAACTAACGGATTTATTGCAATTTATGCTGCCTCAATACCGAAGAGAAGGAAAAAGCCAGCTTGTAGTTGCCATTGGATGTACAGGAGGACAGCATCGTTCAGTAACTTTAGCTGAGCATCTTTCTAATTATTTTTCAAAAGATTTCACAACTCATGTAACACACCGGGATATAGATAAAAGAAAGGGACTGTAACTCATGAATCATTCAAAGAAACCACGAGTGGTCGTGATTGGCGGGGGCACAGGTATGCCTGTTCTCCTCAGGGGGCTGAAGTATTTTCCGGTTGATCTTTCTGCTATTGTTACTGTAGCAGATGACGGGGGCAGCTCAGGCAGGTTACGAACTGAACTTGCTATTCCTGCACCTGGAGATATACGAAACGTACTCGCAGCATTATCTGATGCCGAGCCCATGCTTCTAGATTTATTTCAGCACCGGTTTGTAAATGGAAATGGTCTTTCAGGGCATTCTATGGGGAATCTGCTTTTAGCTGCTATGACATCGATGACCGGCGATTTTTATAATGGAATTAAAGAGATCTCGAAGGTTCTAAATGTTCGTGGCAACATATACCCTACAGCCAATCACACAATGAACCTGCACGCTGAAATGGAAGATGGCATGATTGTGTCAGGGGAGTCGAATATTCCAAAACAAAATAAAAAAATAAAACGTGTTTTTGTAAGCCCTCTGCCTATTCAGCCGCTTCCAGAAGCCACTAACGCCATTAAAGATGCCGATTTGGTTGTCATTGCACCCGGAAGCTTGTATACGAGTATAATGCCAAACATTATCGTTCCTGAAATTAGAGCGGCGATTCAAAACACAAAGGCAAAGGTTACCTATGTTTGTAATGTAATGACGCAGCAGGGGGAAACTTCGGGTTATTCTGCCGCGGATCACGTACAGGCGCTGCATGACCACGTTGGGAAGGGCACCATTCATTCAATTATTGTTCACAACCAGCCGATTTCTCCGGCTGTCAGAAAAATATACGCTGAAGAGAACGCGGAGCCTGTCATTTATGATATAGACCGTGTGAGAAAGATGGGACTTGAAGTAATTGAAGAAGATATTTTAGACAGAAATAAGTCGACGATACGGCACGATACCAATAAACTGGCCCACTTATTGTACTCTATGATTTAGAAAAAGATTGAAGGGGGTGAACGTTGATGTCATTTGCTTCAGAGATTAAGAAAGAGCTGACAAATGTAGAGGCTGATGAATGCTGTAATGAGTCTGAACTTGCTGCTATGGTACGTATGAACGGGACGTTTTCTTTGTCGAATCAAAGTTATTTATTAGATGTACAGACTGAGAATGCGGCGATAGCAAGAAGGATTTACACCCTATTTAAGAAACTGTATCCGTATCCTGTTGAACTGCTTGTGCGAAAAAAAATGAGGCTTAAAAAAAATAATGTCTATATTGTAAGAATGAAGGAAAATGCAGAGAAGGTTTTAAATGATCTGGAAATTCTGGATGGTCCTCTAACGATTAACCCGGAGATTCCTAAAAAATATTTAAAGACCACATGCTGCAAAAGAGCCTATTTACGAGGAGCATTTCTTGCTGGAGGTTCTGTCAATAATCCAGAAACCTCCTCTTATCATCTGGAGATTTACTCCTCAGATAAAGAGCATAACGATGCGTTGTGTGAGCTTATGAACAGTTTTGGACTTCGTGCACGTACGCTTGAAAGAAAAAAAGGCTATATTACGTATATCAAAGAAGCTGAAAAGATTACAGAGCTTATTAGTAATATTGGAGCTCACCAGGCGCTTTTTAAATTTGAAGATGTACGTATTGTAAGGGATATGAGAAATTCTGTGAATCGCTTAGTGAACTGTGAAACAGCTAATTTAAATAAAACAATAGGTGCTGCCTTCCGTCAGGTGGAAAACATTAAATTTATTAAAAATACAGTAGGGCTTGAAGCTCTCCCCGATAAACTGCAGGAAATTGCTCGTCTCCGCTATGACCATCAAGAGGTTTCGCTTAAGGAGTTAGGCGAATTAGTGACAGGATCTCCAATCAGTAAATCAGGCATTAACCACCGACTGCGGAAGATTGATGAATTTGCAGACAAAGTCAGACGCGGTGATATCCAGGAAAGTAGCCAAAAATAGTGTAAAAAGCAGTGAATCATGCTATAATGAATTCAACTAAGAGCGCACTCTTTAGAGTAGCGTTCTTTATTTAAACCAATTGAATGCGCTTTCACGATAATTGTTGATGTATGGAAGGAGAATGATAGATGAAGGAACAAACGATAGTTATTGACTTAGACACAGGGTTGCAGGCACGACCGGCAGCACAGTTTGTACAGCTTGCCAACCGTTATTCCTCTGATGTGTTTATTGAAAAGGACCAAAAAAGAATTAACGCCAAAAGCATTATGGGATTAATGAGTTTAGCGGTAGGTCAAGGGGAAGAAGTTAAGCTGATTGTCGATGGGTCTGATGAAGAAGAAGTGATTAAACAGCTTACTGAATTTGTGAAGCAGACCTAAAAGCGTTTATGTGAAAAAATGAACAGAATGATTAAGGGAACGTTCTCATATTACATAAGAGAACAGCCTCATGAAAAAGCCCCCGTTTAGAACAACTTAACGGGGGCTTGATTTTACTAATTATTCGTTTGTTTTTTCCATTACCTTATCAATTAATCCATAATCTACGGCTTCATGGGCTGACATGAAGTTATCACGATCAGTATCACGCTCAATTACTTCAATTGGCTGGCCGGTTCTTTCAGATAATATCTGATTTAATTTTTCACGCATTTTAATAATTCGTTTTGCGTGGATCTCAATATCAGCCGCCTGACCTTGTGTGCCTCCTAAAGGCTGGTGAATCATTACTTCACTGTTAGGCAGTGCGTAGCGTTTTCCTTTTGTACCTGCATTTAACAAAAAGGCGCCCATAGAAGCGGCCATTCCCGTGCAGATTGTAGATACATCCGGCTTAATAAACTGCATCGTATCAAAAATTGCCATACCTGCCGTAATGGATCCGCCTGGTGAGTTAATATAAAGAGAGATATCTTTATCTGGATCATCAGCTGCTAAGAATAGTAGCTGAGCTACAACAGAGTTTGAGATGTTGTCGTCAATCGGTGCACCTAACATAATAATACGGTCTTTAAGCAAGCGTGAATAAATGTCATACGCACGCTCTCCTCTGTTCGTTTGTTCAATAACTGTAGGGACTAAATTCATTTCAATTCCTCCTTATTATCATACCTTTATGATGGAATGTAATTTTATAATACAATTAAGGTCAGAAAAGGTCAAACAAAACCCTTTGATATATTTCTTCTACCATCTTTCCCTAATTTTTCTTGGATAAACGTATGAATATCCAGCTATGTTTAAAGAAAATTTGACGAATCCGTCTTGCTTTTCCAGCGATTCCTAAGTATAATAGATCTTGCAGTTTTTCTTTTGCGCCCGTAGCTCAGTTGGATAGAGCGGTAGATTCCGGTTCTACGTCTGTCGGAGGTTCGAATCCTCTCGGGCGCGCTGAATATAATCCCAGGCTTAATCAGCCTGGGTTATTTTTTGCGGAATTTTATTATTCTGATATAACGTAATTTAACTTAGAGGGAGAAAATAACTGTATTATACCTTGGGACAAACCTTGCGTGTTATCATTTTTGTTTGTTCAATATAATAGTGGGTTGTAAAAAAAAGAATATGTGTTATTGTGGATGTTGGGGCAGTAACTGTTGCTCGTTTTTATAAGAAAAGGAGTTTTTATGACAAACATTCTTCGATTTAAAATTGTGTCGACCGAAAAAGTTTCAGAAGATCGTAGAATACATGTCTTTGATATGTTAAACCAACGTAATTTATCGTTTAATTTCGATTCAATGAAACGATCACCCGAAAGACTTGATAGTGAAGAAGAACTATCTGAATTTCTAGACACGAAAAAATTTAAAATTGAACATGGATATTATGATAAAAGCAAGGGGCACGTTTCTTAACGTGTCCTTTTTAATTCATCTTTTCTATGAAACAGGAGGGGTATAAATGAATAAAATCATTGTTTACAGAAAGGAAAGCTGCAGCTTGTGTGACGAGGTGGAAAGCTTAATCGAAATTCTTCAAGAAGATTACATAATAGATGTTAGTAAAATCGATATTGAGGGTAATATAGAATTGGAGCATAAATTTATGCTGGAGATTCCTGTTCTCGTTATTAACGGCGAAGAATTGGAATACCGTCATCTGGACCTCTCCGCTGTAAGAGAGCGTTTACATTGACAGGGAGCGATTTTATAACTTGCGCAGGCAAATTCACACTGTTAATATAATAGGTGAATAGGATATTTTTTTGCTCCTAGTGGGACAGAATATGACTGCCTGGGACGCATTTACCCCGGTCGATGTATTTCACAATTTTAAAGGAGCTATTACGATGAGAGCTTTAATTGATCTACAGAAAAAATTATTTCCAGATGTTCTTGAAATCATGCAGCGGCGTTACCAGCTGCTTCACTACATACAGCTCATGCAGCCGGTCGGGAGAAGGACTTTATCAGAAAACATAGAGCTGGCTGAGAGAACTGTTCGTAGTGAAGTGGATTATCTTAATAAGCTGGGTGCATTAGAAATAACATCCAGAGGCATGCACTTGACCTATGAGGGACAAAGCATTCTTGAACAGCTCTCAGAGTTTATTAAAGACGTGACGGGCATTAAGGTTTTAGAAAACCGTTTAAGGGAAAAATTAAATTTAGATCATGTCGTAGTAGTTCCCGGGGATAGTGATGAGCTGGATTGGGTAAAACATGAAATGGGAAAAGCCTGTGTCACCTTTTTGCAAAGCAGATTAAAGCCTAACAACACCGTAGCGATTACGGGAGGTACAACTATGGCAGCGGTAGCGGAAAAGATGATACCGCTGACTGAAGCTGAACATTGTATGTTCGTTCCCGCTAGAGGAGGGTTAGGCGAGCGTGTAGAGAATCAGGCTAACACGATTTGCGCAGAAATGGCTAAAAAAGCTAAAGGTGACTACCGTCTGCTTTACGTTCCTGATCCCCTAAGTGAGAGTTCTTATCAAACGATAATCGAAGAACCTTCGGTAAAGGAAATTCTCAACATGATTCGAAATGCGGATATTGTTATACACGGCGTCGGTGAAGCTGTGACTATGGCAGAACGCAGGAAGACTTCAAAAGGCGAAATGGAAAAGATTCAAGAGAGCAGTGCAGTTGGGGAGGCGTTTGGTTATTATTTCAACCAGCAGGGTGAGATCGTTCACAAGGTGAAGACGGTCGGCTTGCAGCTGGAAGATTTGAAATATGCCAGAAATATTATTGCAGTTGCGGGCGGACATTCAAAAGCTCGAGCAATAGAATCTTATTTCAAACCGGGGCAGAGTAATGTTCTCATCACAGATGAAGGGGCTGCACAAGAGCTTTTAAGGGATTCGTCCCTTTAAGATAAATTTTTTATTAAATTCAAGGAGGAATTTTGAATGACTGTAAAAGTAGGAATTAACGGTTTCGGCCGTATTGGACGTAACGTATTTCGTGCATCTTTAAATAACGACGAGGTAGAAGTAGTAGCTGTTAACGATTTAACAGATGCTAATATGCTGGCTCACTTGCTGCAGTATGACACTGTACACGGTAAACTTGATCAAGAAGTTACTGTTAACGGAGACAACCTGGTAGTAGGCGGCAAGGAAATTAAAGTAATCTCTGAAAAAGATCCAGCTCAGCTTGGATGGGGAGATCTTGGTGTAGAAGTTGTTATTGAATCAACCGGCCGCTTCACTCAAGGGGAAGATGCTAGAAAACACCTTGAAGCAGGAGCTAAGAAAGTAGTTATTTCTGCACCGGCTAAAGGTGAAGACTTTACAGTAGTTATGGGTGTTAACGAAAAAGATTACAACAAAGATGAGCATGATGTAATCTCTAACGCGTCTTGTACAACAAACTGTTTAGCACCATACGCAAAGGTTCTTAACGACAAATTCGGCCTTAAGCGCGGTATGATGACTACAGTACACTCTTACACGAACGATCAGCAGATTCTTGATCTTCCACACAAAGACTATCGTCGTGCACGTGCGGCAGCTGAAAACATTATTCCAACTACAACAGGTGCTGCCCAGGCAGTAGCTAAAGTTCTTCCTGAATTAGAAGGTCGTTTGACTGGTATGGCTATGCGTGTTCCAACGAAGAACGTTTCTATCGTTGACTTAGTAGCTGAACTTGATCAGGACGTGACTGCAGAGCAGGTGAACGAAGCTCTTAAAGCAGAAGCTGAAGGAGAACTTAAAGGCATCCTCGGGTACAGCGACGAAGCACTGGTTTCCTCTGATTACAACGGAAGCACTTACTCTTCAGTAATTGATGCACAATCTACTCTAACTCTTGAAAACAACATGGTTAAAGTTGTTTCCTGGTACGACAATGAGTTTGGTTACTCAAACCGTTGTGTAGATCTTGCTGCTTTCCTTAAGAAGCAAGGACTTTAATACAAAAACCATTGATTGGTCATACTAAGTAACTATTTTAAAGGAGGGGGTCTCATGTCCTCCTCCTTTATCCATGTTTAAAAGTATTCCTTGTTCATGTGTTTTTACAGGTACAGTTTGTGGAAATGTACATAATGGATAAGGGCAGTATTTGACTAAAAGAGGAGGGTGTCATTCATGAATAAAAAAACAATTCGTGATGTAGTAGTACAAGGGAAGACGGTGTTCTGCCGCGTCGACTTTAACGTGCCTATGAGTGGTGGGGAAGTTACAGATGATACAAGAATTAAAGCAGCAGTCCCAACCATCGAGCACCTGACTGGAAATGGCGCAAAAGTGATTCTTGCCAGTCACCTTGGACGACCTAAAGGAGAAGCAGTAGAAGAGCTTCGGCTTGATCCAGTGGCTAAACGTCTTAGCGATCTAGTAGGTAAAACGGTGACAAAGACGGATGAGGTTTATGGTGACGAAGTAAACAAGGCAATCTCTGAAATGGAAAATGGAGACATCCTGTTAGTGGAGAATGTTCGTTTCCATCCAGGTGAAGAGAAGAATGATCCGGAATTGGCGAAGGCTTTTGCGGATATGGCTGATCTTTATGTAAATGACGCCTTTGGAGCTGCCCACCGTGCCCATGCTTCTACTGCAGGTGTAGCGGAGTATATCCCGGCCGTGGCAGGATTCTTAATGGAGAAGGAAATCAATGTTCTTGGAAAAGCTTTATCGAACCCGGAACGCCCTTTTACTGCCATCATTGGCGGGGCAAAAGTTAAAGATAAAATCGGTGTAATTGATAACTTAATTGATAAAGTAGATCACTTAATTATCGGTGGAGGTCTTGCTTATACGTTTGTTAAAGCACAGGGCCATGAAGTCGGCAAGTCTTTACTTGAAAAAGACAAAATTGACCTGGCGAAAGAATATATGAAGAAAGCAGAAGAAAAAGGTGTAGATTTCGTTATGCCTGAAGACGTCATAGTTGCTGATGACTTCTCCGATTCTGCTAATACCAAGGAAGTCGATATTGACAGCATCCCCGCTGATTGGGAAGCCTTGGATATCGGTCCGAAAACCCGCGATAAGTACTCTAAAATTATAAAAGAGTCTAAACTCGTCATCTGGAACGGTCCAATGGGAGTATTCGAACTGGAAACTTTTGCGAACGGTACGAAAGATGTAGCGCAGGCACTTTCCACAACAGAAGGTTATACTGTTATTGGAGGGGGAGATTCCGCGGCTGCAGTAGAGAAATTCGGTTATGCAGATGACATGGATCACGTATCTACAGGCGGTGGAGCTTCTTTAGAATTTATGGAAGGAAAAGAACTTCCAGGAGTTGCACTACTCAACGATAAATAATTAGGAGAGTGATGAAATCATGCGTAAACAAGTAATTGCAGGAAACTGGAAAATGAACAAAACGCATACGGAAGCGGAAGATTTTATTCAAACAGTTAAAAATGAAGTTCCGTCTTCGGATCAAGTTGAATCCGTCGTTTGTGCTCCATTTCCTTTTCTACAAAAGCTGGTAGAAGAGACCAAAGGTACATCTGTGAAAATTGGTGCTCAAAATATGCACTATGAAGAAAACGGTGCTTTCACAGGTGAAGTAAGTCCTGTAATGCTTAAAGAACTTGGAGTTAAATATGTCGTTATTGGACACTCTGAGCGTCGTGAAATTTTTAAAGAGACTGATGAAGAAGTAAACAAAAAAGTACATGCTGCTTTTAATCATGACTTGACTCCAATAGTCTGTGTAGGTGAATCTCTCGACCAGCGTGAAGCAGATCAAACAATGGATCATGTGGAAAATCAAGTGAAACAAGCTTTTGAAGGCTTAACAGATGAGCAGGCATCAAAAGTTATTGTAGCCTATGAACCTATTTGGGCGATTGGTACTGGCCGTACAGCTACTTCAGAGCAGGCGAATGAAGTCTGCACACACATCCGCAGGGTTTTAATTGATTTCTACGGCTCAGAAGTTGCAGATGAAGTACGTATTCAGTATGGCGGAAGTGTTAAGCCGGCGAATGTTGATGAACTTCTCTCTCAATCCGATATCGATGGAGCGCTTGTCGGTGGAGCTAGTTTAGAAGCAGATTCTTTCTTAAAACTAGTGGAGGCAGGTAAGCATGAGTAGTAAGCAAAACTTAGCTGCGTTAATTATTCTTGACGGCTATGCTCTTCGTGATGAAGAGAAGGGTAATGCCGTTAAGCAGGCTGACACGCCTAACTTTGATCGATATTGGAATCAGTTCCCTCATTCCCAGCTTCAGGCAAGTGGAGAAGCAGTTGGACTCCCAGAGGGGCAGATGGGCAACTCTGAGGT
The DNA here is from genome assembly GCF_024189315.1 of Halobacillus sp. A5. Taxonomy (GTDB): domain Bacteria; phylum Bacillota; class Bacilli; order Bacillales; family Halobacillaceae; genus Halobacillus_A. The sequence continues at coordinate 572,832 of NZ_JAIZEO010000003.1, forward strand.
AGGTCACTTGAATATCGGTGCCGGCCGGGTAGTTTATCAGAGTTTAACTCGGATCAATTTGTCTATTCGGGAAGAAGAGTTTAAGAAGAATGAAGAGCTTGTAAATGCTGTGAAACATGCTAAAGACAATAATAAAGCTCTACACGTGTTTGGGCTGCTTTCTGATGGCGGTATCCACAGTCATATTGATCACATGTATGCTCTTTTAAAGTTAGCGAAGGAATATGAAGTAGATAAGGTTTATGTTCACGGTTTTCTCGATGGCCGGGACGTAGATCAGCAGTCCGCGAAGAAATTCATTGGGGATGCTCAGGAGAAAATGAAAGAAATCGGGATTGGTCAATTTGCTACAATTGGCGGCCGTTACTATGCAATGGACCGGGATAATCGCTGGGAGCGTGTGAAGAAGTCCTATGATGCTATTGCTTACGGTAAAGGTCCTAATTATTCCGATCCGATTCAGGCGATTGAGGAATCGTATGAAAAAGAAATATACGATGAATTTGTAGAACCTTTCGTAGTAACGGATGAGGCTGGAGAGCCTGTTGGGAATATGAAGGATGAAGATACAATTATCTTTTACAATTTCCGTCCTGACCGTGCCATCCAATTGTCCCGCTCCTTTGCTAACGATAATTTTGAAGACTTTGAACGAGGAGATAAAGCTCCAAAAAATCTTTATTTTATCGGCATGACTCAATATAGTGATGCAGTAAATAGTAAAGTAGCTTTTCCGCCAAACGATCTAAAAAATACAGTCGGTGAAGTCTTAGCTCATAACGGTCTGAAGCAATTAAGGATTGCTGAAACGGAAAAATATCCTCATGTGACATTCTTCATGAGTGGAGGACGGGAAGATAAATTTGATGGGGAAGAGCGCATCCTTATCGATTCTCCTAAAGTCGCCACTTATGACTTAAAGCCTGAAATGAGTGCTTATGAAGTAACGGATGCTTTACTTGCGGAACTCGATGCCGACAAGCACAATGCGATTATCCTAAATTTCGCAAATCCGGATATGGTAGGTCACTCAGGGAAGCTGGAGCCGACTGTTAAAGCAATTGAAGCCGTTGACGAGTGCTTAGGGCGGATTGTCGATAAGATTCATGATAAAGGCGGACAAGCCATTATAACTGCTGATCATGGGAACTCTGACGAGGTGACGACCTTAGAAGGAAATGCTATGACAGCCCATACTACGAATCCTGTACCCGTAATTGTGACGAAGGGTAATGTAGAGTTAAGGGAAGACGGGGTACTTGGAGACCTTTCCCCAACCCTTTTACAGCTATTAGAAGTTAAACAACCAGAAGAAATGACAGGAAAATCATTAATTAAAGGAGAGAAATAATTATGCCATATATTACTGACGTTTACGCACGTGAAGTACTAGACTCCCGTGGTAACCCAACTGTAGAAGTTGAAGTGTATACAGAATCCGGAGCTTTCGGAAGCGCGCTTGTACCAAGCGGTGCATCTACAGGTGAATATGAAGCAGTAGAACTACGCGACGGAGATAAAGACCGTTATCTTGGTAAAGGTGTTCAAAAAGCTGTAGATAATGTAAATGAAAAAATTGCGCCAAACCTATTAGGGATGGACGTTACTCAACAGGTGATCATTGACCAAATGATGATTGAGCTGGATGGTACAGAAAACAAAGGAAACCTTGGTGCTAATGCAATCCTTGGTGTTTCTATGGCTGTTGCTCACGCAGCTGCAGATGTACTTGATCTTCCACTTTACAAATACCTTGGAGGATTCACTGCATCCACACTTCCAACGCCAATGATGAATATTTTAAATGGCGGTGAGCACGCTGATAACAATGTAGATATTCAAGAATTCATGGTTATGCCTGTTGGTGCTCCGACTTTTAAAGAAGCCGTACGCATGGGTGCGGAAATTTTCCACGCTTTGAAAAAAGTTCTTAAGTCTAAAGGGTATAACACTGGTGTAGGAGATGAAGGCGGATTCGCTCCAAACCTGGGCTCCAACGAAGAAGCTTTATCTACGATCATTGAAGCGATTGAAGAAGCAGGATATAAACCGGATGAAGAAGTCCGTCTTGCGATGGATGTAGCCTCTTCAGAAATTTACGAAGACGGCAAATATAACCTTAAAGGTGAAGGTGTTGTTCGTACTTCAGAAGAAATGGTTGACTGGTATGAGGAGCTTGTTAATAAGTATCCAATCGTTTCTATTGAAGATGGTTTGGATGAAAATGACTGGGAAGGTACGAAACTTCTAACTGATCGTATCGGAGACCGCGTGCAGCTTGTTGGCGATGACCTGTTCGTAACCAATACGAAAAAGCTGAGCCGTGCGATTAAAGAAGGCGTTGGCAACTCTATCCTAATCAAAGTAAACCAAATCGGAAGTCTTACAGAAACGTTCGAAGCTATTGAGATGGCTAAGCGTGCAGGATATACGGCAGTAATCTCTCACCGTTCTGGTGAAACAGAAGATGCAACGATTGCGGATATCGCTGTAGCAACAAACGCAGGTCAAATTAAAACAGGCGCTCCATCACGTACAGATCGTGTTGCGAAGTACAACCAGCTTCTTCGTATCGAAGACCAGCTGCTTGGCACAGCTAACTATGCTGGAAACCAGGCATTCTATAACCTGGATAAATAATTCTTAAATTCGGCCTCTCTCGTACAATCGAGGGAGGCTTTTTATTATATTTTCCTGTATGATAGGAAATAGATTACGTTTAGGAGTTATCCAGCATGAAGAAAATTATACAACTATTAATAATCATCCTGCTAATTTATGTAGGTTATACAGGATATTCGATTTGGACTTATGGTCAAGGAAATACTGAAGCAAATGCTGACGCTGCTATGGTACTTGGGGCAGCACAATGGAATGGGAAACCAAGTCCCGTGTTTGAAGGAAGACTTAAGCAAGGTATTGAACTTTATAAAGAGGGGCAGGTCGATTATTTAATTGTAACCGGGGGCGCATCAGAAGGCTCTGTAACTTCAGAAGGCGAAGCTGGCAGAGACTATGCCATCGAGTGGGGTATACCCAAAAAAGATATAATTGTTGAGGATAAGTCTATGGTAACTGAAGAAAATTTATCAAATGCAGAGACTCTAATAGAGAAAGAGAAGATTACGTCCATTCTTCTGGTCAGCGACACTTTTCATTTAAAAAGGGCCGTGAACCTTGCAGAAGATAAGGGAATGAATGCAATAGGTGTACCGACAAAGTATTCTGCCTATCAATCATGGGAAACAAAAATACCTTTTTTTATGCAGGAGTGGCTGTATTATATCGCTGATCCATTTATTCAAGTTTTCAAAGACTAATTGAGGTGGCTTTTAATGGACCTTTATGAAGCAATCAAAGCGAGAAGATCGATTCATGATTTCACAACTGAAATGATTGATGAAGCATTGCTGAAAGAGATTATTCAAATAGCGGGCTGGGCCCCTAACCATCGGATGAAACAACCGTGGAAAATAAAAATGTTCCAGCAGGAAGGTGCTGAAGACTTTTCGCAGCTGGTGATTGAAAGCTATAAAAGAAGCGGTTTTACAGACGGGTATTCCAAAGAGAAAACTGATAAAGTCATGGAGGGTATCAAAGGGTTTCTTGTTAAAATACCACATCATGCTCTTGTTTATATGGAGAAGGATGGGAACTTGCATAGATTTGAAGAAGATTATGCAGCGGTATGTGCCTTTATACAAAATATACAGCTGGCTGCATGGGGGAAAGGAATAGGCATGCTGTGGACATCAAGTCCTTATATATATGATGAAACGTTTATTCGAGGTGTCGGTCTTGATGGAAAGAAGCATAAAGCGGTGGCTGTTCTGCAAATGGGCTACCCTGCTAAAATTCCCCAGGCTAAGCCGAGAGATCAAGTATTATTCGAAGTAGAAAAGAATTATTTTATAAACTCGAGATGTTGATATTAAGCTTGTTCCTAGTCTATCCACCAAGGAAAAGAAACTGAACAATTTTTGTTGCTCATCTTTTCAGCCTGTTGAAAAAGTTTGGGTGTATGTGCGCATGGTGTCTCATGGTTCCCTCATTTGAACCACTTTTTAAAAGAGACTCTAGGAACCATTGGATCCCAGAGCCTTGTGGAAAAGGACCTTATAAACGCCAATGGGTGTATTGATGTTTCGCGAGGAAGGAAGCCAGGGCGCTCATCCGCGGAGGGAAAAGGCCTTAGTTCCTGTTGGCATGAAAACAATTACATGAAACCAGGGTTTCACAACAAGCTGGAAGCTGAGCAATTCTTATTGCTCAGCTTCTTTTGACGATGAGGAATCTTTAGTGCCTGGCGTATCATCGGGGTGCGGATCAATCGTATGCTTATAATCGTATCCTTTCGATATAGCAGCCCAGAAGGCTCCAGCAATTCCAAGTACGATGGCAATACATACGATCATAACTAAGGTAAAAGTCATACGTATCCTTCTTTCTTTATTCATTGTAAAAAGAAGGAGGGGAAATCCCCTCCTTCTTCAAATATAGTCCCAGTGTAACATGCTGGATGACTAAAGATTTGTTTTTTCTTTTACAAACTCAACGACCTCTTCAGAAGTACCCTTTGAAAGAATTTCATCTTTAAATGATGCAAGCTTTTTCTTGGATAAATCTTTAATTTGAGTACGGGCCGGCAGAATAGAGGTTGCACTCATACTGAATTCATCTAATCCAAGTCCAAGCAGGATTGGAATTGCGATTTCATCTCCAGCCATCTCACCACACATTCCAGCCCATTTACCTTCTGCGTGAGCAGCTTCAATAACATTATTGATCAGACTTAAAATAGCCGGGTTATAAGGCTGGTACAAGTAAGATACTCGCTCATTCATACGATCTGCTGCCATTGTATATTGAATGAGGTCGTTTGTCCCGATGCTGAAGAAATCAACTTCCTTAGCAAATTGACGTGCAATTACAGCTGTGGCAGGGATTTCAACCATCATTCCTACTTCAAAGGATTCTGCTACTTCTTGTCCTTCATCTACCAGCTTTTGCTTTTCTTCGTCAAGAATAACTTTAGCCTGGCGGAATTCTTCAAGGGTAGCAATCATAGGGAACATGATTTTTAAGTTGCCATGCACACTGGCACGCAGCAAAGCGCGCAGCTGTACTCGGAAAATATCGTCGCGTTCTAAGCATAAGCGGATAGCGCGGTAGCCTAAGAACGGATTCATTTCCTCCGGCAGATCTAAATAATCTAACTCTTTATCTCCGCCAATGTCCAACGTACGTACGACAACAGGTTTTTCTCCCATTTGTTTTAAGACAGAAGAATAAGCGTCATACTGCTCTTCTTCTGTAGGAAGCTGGTTTTTGCCCATGTATAGGAACTCCGTGCGGTATAAACCTACACCCTCGCCGCCGTTGTTAAGTACACCTGCAATATCTTCCGGTGTGCCTATATTAGCTGCTAGTTCAACGTGCTGCCCGTCAGAAGTAATCGTAGGCTCATCTTTAAACTTAGCCCATTCTTGCTTCTTCTTCTCAAAATCCTGCTGTTTTTGTTCATACTTGCTAATTTCGTCGGAAGAAGGATCAATTATTACATCACCATCGATACCATCTACGATAATCATGACATCTTTGTCAGCTTTACTCGTAATTTCTTTTGTTCCAACAACTGCTGGAATCTCTAAAGAACGAGCCATAATAGCAGAGTGGGATGTGCGCCCGCCGATATCCGTTGTAAACCCTTTAACAAATTCTTTATTAAGCTGTGCTGTATCTGAAGGAGTCAAATCGTCTGCTACGATCACTACTTCTTCGTTAATAAGCGCCGGATCAGGGAAGGTGACGTTGAGCAGGTGTGCCATTACACGTTTAGTAACGTCCTGAATGTCGGCAGCACGCTCGCGCATGTATTCGTTATCCATTCCTTTAAACATGTCAATAAACATGTTGGCTGTTTCATCTAACGCTGCTTCTGAATTCACATTGTCAGCTTTAATTTTATCCTCGATCGGCTTAATGAGTTCAGGATCACTTAGAACCAGCAAATGCGCGGAGAAGATTTCTGCATGCTCATCACCCAAAGATTTTTTTGTATGGGCTTTAATTTTTTCCAATTCCTGCTTGGAAATATCTAAAGCGTCATGTAGTCTTTTTATTTCTTGATCTGGATTATCTACTTTTGTCTTGTTGTAAGAAAGGTCTGGGGCTTCCAGACGGTATACTTTCGCAATTGCTATACCACTGGAAGCTGCAATCCCTTGTAGCTGTGTCATGCTGTTATTCCCCCAACCCTTCATTCTTCATTGTAGTCGCCATGTGATCAATAGCTTCCTGCTCGTCGCTTCCTTCAGCTGTGATTTTTACATCAGCGCCAGCTGGGATACCAAGGCTCATAATACCCATAATGGATTTTAAGTTAACAGCCTTCTCTTTGTAATGAAGGTTAATATCTGACTCATACTTCCCTGCGTTTTGTACAAGTACAGTAGCTGGACGAGCATGTACGCCGTCTGATGATGTAATGTTGAATGTTTTTTCTACCATTTTAATTCCTCCTCAAAATAAGTCTCTTTTGAAAGATTACCCTAACTCTATTATTTTAAGCTTTTCTTAGGTCTTTTTTCAAGGTTCCTACAATAATTGCTGCAACGATTGAACCAATTAAGATAGCTAATATATATAAGGCGGCCTGAATAAACCCACCTTCAACGAGACCAATTACAACGATTCCTCCGTGTGGAGCTGTTAGTCCAATGCTGAATAACATCGTAAGAGCACCTGTTAAAGCTGACCCAATGACCATGGAAGGAATAACTCTCGCAGGGTCGGCGGCAGCAAATGGTATAGCCCCTTCTGTAATAAAGAATGCACCGAGCGCATAGGCTGTTTTTCCTGATTCACGCTCCTGCTTCGTAAATTTATTTTTGAAAATCGTTGATGATAAAGCCATTGCTAAAGGCGGTACCATACCGCCAGCCATAGCCGCAGCGATAATAGAATAGTTACCTGCATCCAATGTGGCAATTCCAAATGTGTAAGCGGCTTTATTAATTGGCCCTCCCATATCTACTGCCATCATACCGCCAATGATAATTCCTAGAAGAGCTACGTTAGCTCCACTTAAGCCTTCTAACCAGTCCAGTAAGCCTGTATATATACTGGTTAATGGTGGATTGATCAGAAGCATAATCATTCCTGTACTGAAAATAGCTAATACTGGATAGAAAAGAACCGTCTTCAATCCATCCATCATAGCTGGAAGACCTTCAAGCAGCTTCTTAATAAACAGAGTTAAATAACCAGCTAAGAAACCTGCAATTAAACCACCTAGAAAGCCCGAGCCTCCGTCGGCACCTTCTACACCTGAAGTTGTGGCAATTAACCCACCGACCATACCAGGTGCAAAGCCTGGACGGTCAGCAATACTTGAAGCAATAAAACCAGCCAGTACAGGGACTAGTAAGAAGAATGCGTTACCTCCGCCAATTGTATTCAGCATTTCAGCAAAACGATTGTATTGTTCACTTTCAGGATCTGCCGAATTAATTCCAAAGAAAAAGGAAATGGCGATAAGGATTCCACCGCCCACAACAAACGGGAGCATGTTGGATACACCGTTCATTAAATGTTTGTAAATACCAGTTCGTTGTTTACCTTCTCCAGTCGATTCAGAGCGGCCACCTTCGTGGTGATAAACTGGTGCATCCTGATTCATGGCTTTTGTAATTAATTCTTTAGGTTCATGAATGGCTTTAGCTACAGGAACTTCAATGACAGGTTTCCCATCAAATTCACTCATATCAACGTGAGTATCGGCAGCTACAATAATTGCGCTGGCTTCTTTAATATCTTCAGGCTTCAGCTTATTTTTTACACCGCTGGAACCATTCGTTTGAACTTTAATATTTATGCCCATTTCTTTCGCTGTTTCTTTTAATTTATCCGCTGCCATATAAGTGTGGGCAATCCCTGTCGGGCAAGCAGTTACGGCAAGCACTTTTCTTGCTGGTTCTGCAGATTCTTCAGTTTCTGCGTCATTATATTCCGCTTCTTTAGCATTAATCGCTTCTATTACGTCATCTTCAGTTTTAGCCGTTTCCAGTTTCTCACGGAAGTTTTTATCCATTAGAAATGAAGAAAGGCTCGAAAGCGTTTCTAAGTGTGCTTGATTAGCACCTTCTGACGCTGCAATCATAAAAAATAAATTCGTCGGCTGGCCATCGAGTGACTCATAATCTAATCCTTCCTGGGAACGACCGAAAGCAATGGCTGGCTCTTTAACTGCAGCCGTTTTGGCGTGTGGGATAGCAATACCTTCTCCAATTCCGGTAGTACTCTGCTGTTCACGTTCTTCAATAGCCTTCTTATAATCGTCACGGTCATTTAGTTTACCAGCTTGATCAAGCTTTCCTATTAATTCATCAATAGCTTCTGGTTTAGAGGAAGCTGTCATGTTTAATAAAATTGTATCTTTAGTTAATAAATCAGTAATTTTCATTTTATAGACCCTCCTTTATAGAAATAGGGGATATTTCAATTTGATCCTTTAGCAGATCTGCATCTTCTTTGTGGCATAAATCATCTTGAAATGCCGTAGCACTTCCTGTTGCCACACCGCTTCTAAAGGCTTCATTAACAGATTGTCCCTGACTGACGGCTGCAATAAAACCGGACACTACAGAATCGCCTGCCCCTACAGAGTTCTTCACCTTACCATGAGGAACCGTGGCGAATAATTGCTCTTCTTTACTGACATAAACAGCCCCTTTACCACCCATGGAAACTACAACATGTTCTGTGCCTTTCTCCACAAGTTTGCTTGCGTAGCAGGCAGCTTGTTCTTTAGTTTCAATTTCTGTATTGAACAATTCTCCAAGTTCATGGTCATTCGGTTTCAAGAAATATACGGGTTTTCCAATTAACTGCTTTAAAGCATCTCCGGAGGTGTCCGCTACAAGTGGAACGTTCTTAGAAGCACATATGTCAGCAATTTGAGAGTAAAAATCTTTTGGCAGTGAAGAAGGCACACTGCCAGCTAAAATGAATATATCCTCAGGCTGTAAGGATTTGATTTGTTGAAAAAGAGAACTGAGCTGATCTTCTGAGACGTTTGGACCTGGTCCATTAATTTCAGATTCTTTATCACCTTTAAGCTTTACGTTAATTCTCGTATAATCTTTTGTATTTACAAAGCGGTGGGAAATAGTTTCCTTATCAAGGAAGTCAGTTATAAATTGTCCTGTGAATTCCCCTATAAACCCTAGAGCGGTAGTGGAGACCCCCAGCCGTTTCATTACACGGGAGACGTTTATACCTTTCCCTCCAGGGTAGTACATTGCCTTGTGAGCTCTGTTAAGCTCTCCCAGCTGAAACTCCTCCACATGCATAATGTAATCAATAGAAGGGTTTAATGTACAAGTGTAAATCATGATGTCACAACCTTTATATTCGTTTTTTCCAGGATTTGCTCCAGCAAAGCACCCTTATAATTCGTAATAATATTTGCTTCTGAAATGGGAGTAATGTGTGAGAATGTAACTTCATTAAATTTGGAAGCGTCAATCAGCATATGTCTGGCTTGAGAGAGTGTAAGAGTCGTTCTCTTTATTGCAGCTTCTTCAGGGTCAGGGGTAGTATATCCATCCTCAAGACTGACTCCGTTAGCTCCCATAAAGCAATGATCGAACCGGTACTGTGAGAGGTTCTGAAGGGCGCTTGCACCGACAACAGCTTGTGTTCTTCCTTTTACAAAACCACCGAGTACATAAGTAGGAATACTATGGGTGGCTAAAGCGTCCAAATGCGGTAATCCGTTAGTTACTACTGTGATTTTCTTGCCTGCCAGGTAAGGGACCATCTCATACGTTGTTGTTCCTGCGTCTAAAAATATAGACTGTCCGTCTTCTACAAGTCTGGAAGCTTCTTCTGCTATTAATACTTTCTCAGCATGATGCTGGGATCGCTTTTCCCCGATGCTTGGCTCTTCAATAGACGGTCTTCGCAATGAAGCCCCGCCATGAACCCTGCGTAATTCCCCATGTTGCTCCAACTGGTCTAGATCTCTGCGGATTGTGGATTCTGAGGCACCTGTAGATTCAACTAATTCTTTTAATTTAATCGTGTGATGCTTGTTAAGGAGCTCCAAAATGAATTGGTGACGTTCCGGTGTAAGCAACCCGTTGCCCCCTTTCGTAATACTTGTTAATTCTATTGTAAAGTAAGCCCTTACAAAAATCAATCATAAACATTCAAATTCATTCAAAATAAATCATTCCAACGATCAAAAACAATCACGGGGATCTCTTACTATAATCTTGTTGCTGTATATATTGTTTTGTGCTACATTTAAAATAGTTTATTGTGCGTCTTTGGGAGGTGTGGCATATCATGGAAACACTTGCAATTACATTATTAGCTATAGATACGATCGTATTAATTGTTCTTGTGCTGCTGCAATCTGGAAAGAGTGCAGGTTTGTCCGGCGCAATTTCTGGTGGCGCTGAACAGTTGTTCGGCAAACAAAAAGCTCGGGGAATAGATGCAGTACTCCACAAGGCAACGGTTGTTACAGGCGTATTGTTCTTCGTACTTGCTTTTTTATCTGCCTATATTTTAGGATAAGTAAATATCTGCAGCGAAGCCGTGCATGTGCACGGCTTTTATTATTGGTGTGTGTAATGCAGCTGAATACTTATGGAGGATTAGTACCAGGTACTGAGGGCATAATGGTGGATAGAGAGCATTATACGACGTCCCGGTACCTGGAGCAGAGAATATTAATTCAAATTGGAGAATTTAATAAAAGCAGAATTCATAGATGAGATTAAAGTAAAGGAGATAGAAGATATATGAAAATTAAGCACCCAGAGCCATTTACTTTTGAAGGTGGAGATAAGGCGGTTCTTTTACTACACGGTTTTACCGGCCATTCTGCTGATGTGCGTATGTTAGGCCGGTTTCTTCAGAAAAATGGCTATACATCACATGCACCCATTTACCGTGGTCATGGGAAAGAGCCTGAAGCTTTAATAGACGCTACACCCGACCAATGGTGGAGTGACGTTGTGGACGCACTTAACTACCTTCGGGAAGAAGGATATAAGGATATTGCCGTAGCGGGATTATCTTTAGGTGGAGTTCTTGGGTTAAAACTTGCATATTCTGAACAAATTAAGGGTATTGTCACGATGTGCAGTCCTATGTTTTTCGATAACGAAGAGCAATTAACTCAAGGCTTCCGCTTTAAAGCAAACCAGTACAAGCAATTAGAGGGAAAAGATGAGGAAACGATCAAGCAGGAAGTTGAAGAATTAATGAATGAGTCTAAGGAGATGTTTAAACAATTGGGAGATTTCATCACAAGTGTTCATGATGAAGTTGATCAAATTTACACTCCTGCTTTAGTCGTTCAAGCTGAACAAGATGAAATGATTAACATAGAAAGTGCTGATTATATTTACGAAAATGTAGAAACTGATCATAAAGACATTAAATGGTACAAAAACTCTGGCCACGTAATTACAATGGACAAAGAAAAAGAACAGCTTCATGAAGATATTCTAGAATTTTTAGAGTTACTGGACTGGTCCTGAAGGTTAGAGTCTTGTTCCTTAAAATAAGGAGGAAAGATAATGAACCCAGAATTAAAACAACAAATATTGCAGTATTTTAATGAAACAGCCTCAAAACCTCTATCTGTCCAGGATCTGGAAGAGGTTCTGGAACTTAACGACTCTCAAGAATTAAAAGTGTTAATGACAGCACTCAATGAATTGGAAGAGGAAGGTGAACTTGTCCGTACGCGTAAAAACCGTTTCGGTCTGCCTGAGAAAATGAACCTCATCCGGGGTAAAATTCAAATGCATGCGAAAGGTTTTGCCTTTCTTATTCCCGATGACGATGCTAAAGACGATGTTTATTTACATCATTCTGACCTTAATTCGGCTATGAACAATGACAAAGTCCTTGTTCGGGTAGAAAAGAGAGACGAAGATGGAAACCGGCCTGAAGGTACTGTGATCCGTATTCTGGAGAGAGCGACCACCCGCGTTGTAGGCACATACGAATCAAGTCGTAACTTTGGTTTTGTCGTTGCTGATGATAAGAGAATCCCTCATGACATTTTCATACCTAAAGCACAAGTCAACGGAGCAGTGGATGGGCACAAGGTAATTGTAGAAATTACTAAATTCCCGGAGGAGCGGATGAGTGCAGAAGGAGAAATTGTTGAAATATTAGGTCACAAAAATGATCCCGGTATTGATATTATCTCTATTATTCACAAGCACGGAATTAAAACGGATTTTCCTGAAGAAGTATTAGAGCAGGCGGGGCAGACGCCTGATCAAATTTCTGAAAGCGAGATTAAAAACCGACGAGATCTCCGCAATGAAACCATTGTAACGATTGATGGTGCTGATGCTAAAGATTTAGATGATGCTGTTACAGTGAAAAAGCTGGACAACGGCAACTATAAATTGGGTGTTCATATCGCGGATGTCACATATTACGTAGAAGAGGGCTCACCCATCGATAAAGAAGCGAGGGAGAGAGCGACTAGTGTTTATTTAGTCGATCGAGTCATACCGATGATCCCTCATCGTCTATCGAACGGAATATGTTCCCTTAACCCCCAGGTTGATCGTTTGACGTTATCCTGTGAGATGGAAATTGATTCAAAAGGTGAAGTTGTAGGGCACGAAATTTTCCAAAGTGTAATTAAAACGAATGAAAGAATGACTTATAAAGATGTGAACTTGATTTTAGAAGAAAATGATGAAGTGCTGACAAATAAGTATAAAAATCTCGTGCCGATGTTTACGGAAATGGAAGGTCTGGCGGCTACACTTCGTAAAAAAAGATTCAACCGCGGGGCAATCGACTTCGACTTTAAAGAAGCTGGTGTCATTGTTGATGATGAAGGTAAAGCGATAGATGTAAAGCTGAGAGAACGCTCTGTAGCTGAACGTCTTATTGAAGAATTTATGCTGGCTGCAAACGAAACAGTGGCTGAACATTTTCATTGGATGGACGTCCCTTTTATACACCGTATTCACGAAGACCCTGATGAATCGAAGCTTCAGAATTTCTTTGAATTCGTAGCTAATTTAGGTTATTCCGTTAAAGGAACTGCAGAAAATGTGCACCCGCAGGCGCTTCAGAAAGTTCTGGAATCCGTTAAAGACTCTCAGGAAGAAATGATCATCTCCAAGCTGATGCTGCGTTCGATGCAGCAGGCGAAATATGACCCGCAAAGTCTCGGACACTTTGGATTATCGACCGAATTTTATACTCACTTCACATCGCCAATACGGCGTTATCCGGACTTAATCGTTCACCGTTTAATCCGTACGTATTTAGTTAATAAAGAACTTGATTATAAAACAAGGAAGCATTGGAAGGACCAGCTGCCAGATATAGCGAAGCATTCTTCAGAAATGGAAAGAGCGGCGGTCGATGCGGAACGTGAAACGGATGACTTGAAAAAAGCGGAATATATGCAGGATAAAATTGGAGAAGAGTATGACGGCGTCATCAGCTCTGTGACAAGCTTTGGTCTGTTTGTGGAACTGCCGAATACGGTAGAAGGTCTGGTACATGTAAGTACTCTGACCGATGATTATTATAATTTCCAGGAAAAGCAATTTGCTATGATTGGTGAACGAACAGGGACTATGTATCGTATCGGTGATGAAATTACGATCCGGGTCTCCAATGTTAACTTAGATGAGCGGGTAGTTGATTTTGAAGTTGTAGGGATGAAGCCGCGCCCGCAGAGAGAACGCCCAGCAAGACCTAAGCAAATCGACGCAAAAGGCCCGGATGATAAAAAGAAGAAGAAAAAGAAACAAAAAGGGAACAAACCTTTTTACAGAAATAAAGGAGTTCCTAAAAAAGGACGGAAGAAAAAGAAATAAAAAAGTAAAACGCGCTGTTGTTTATTCAGCGCGTTTTCTTATGACTAATGCTTGTAAAGCACCCAGGGCTTTTGAACATCGTATGGTGACAGGTCGGGAATTTTTCTAAAACCTTCTTCTGAAATATCAATCCAGCACCCGGTATTTTCAGGGTTTTGCTGCCAGTGATGAAGAATTGTCTCAAAAAATCCCGGCTGCTCATAATGATCATTCCAAAAATATTTAGTATGCGAATATTTATATTTCTTTTGATCATTCTTTATGAGTACAAACCTATCTCCAGAAGGATTCATGTACAAATGAGCATCGTGTAAATAATGGTCAGTGAAAAAAGCGGGATCGTAAGGAAAAGGGTAATAGCATTCATATGGAAATAAACCTAACTCGTTTGATTCTATTGAGAGAAGGATCTTTCTTTTCGTTTGTGTTCCAGCTATTTCTTCCCAGATTGGGCCGGGGGTGTGGCTGCTGAGAGACGCTGGTTTAGTTAAGGTTAAGCAATGAGTAACTTTGTCTGGAGTGAATCCCGATTTTTCAAGGAGCCGCCGCGCGGATAGGTTGTGTACGTGGGTATTAGCTCCTATCCACTTTATATAATTTTTATCTTTAATATGTTCAATGACATGCTTAAGGAGATCCGCTGCAAATCCTTTACCACGATAACGCATATCACTGCGGAGCCGGCCGATCATGGCAAACTGGTTTTGACCGAATAGACTATAGCCTGCAAGTGAAATCAGGCGGTTCCCCTGGAAAAGGCCAAACAGACCTTGTGTTGAAGAATGGATTAACCGATCAAAAATGTGAATGACATAATCATCCTCAATGCCTGTTTTCATCTTTTCTAATGCGGGCAGGTCGTCCACCTTCAATCGGCGGACTTGAAGAAGCTGCTGATTCATTCAATCAGCCCCCTTTACTTATGTAGTTTTAAAAATATACTCTCACAATGTCCATTATAATTCTATTAAGATGAATTCTTTCAAAATTGGATTAGCCTTGCTTTTTTGATACAATTAATGAAGCTGAATTAGGAGGAAACCGTTATGCCAAGAGGTAAAGGTAAAACCATTGCACAAAATAAAAAAGCCGGTCACGATTATTTTATAGAAGAAACCTTTGAAGCAGGAATTGTTTTACAAGGGACTGAAATAAAATCTATTCGTGCAGGCCGGGTAAACTTGAAAGAGAGCTTCGCCCGGATCAGCCGGGGTGAAGTTTTTATTCATAATATGCATATTTCTCACTACGAACAAGGGAATATCTACAATCATGAACCGACAAGAAGTCGTAAGCTGCTCATGCACCGAAAAGAAATTAACCAGCTGATCGGCGCCACCCAGCAAAAAGGGTATGCACTCGTGCCGTTAAAGCTTTATATTAAAAATGGTGTAGCCAAGCTGTTAATCGGTTTAGGTCGAGGGAAGAAAAAATATGACAAACGGGAAGACTTAAAGCAGAAGCAGGTGAAGCGTGAAATCGACCGTGCGATTAAAGACAGCCTAAAGTAGTATAGGGTTGAATTTATTTGTATTTGTGATATAATAATTGATGTCGTAAAAGTGATATTGAAGTGAGCTTGAGGCTCCCATTTTAATCCTAACGGGGACGTTACGGATTCGACGGGGATAGGTCGAGCTCGGGTTGCAGGTCGAGGCGACGACTCGTACAACGTCATTTGCCTAAAATAACTGGCGAATCTAACGATAACCTAGCTGTAGCTGCGTAAGTAGTCTATAGCTGATCCTTCCTGGCATCGCTCGTGTGCCAGATCGAAGGGTCTCAAACTGAAGCGGGCTACGCGTTCTTCCACCACCTGAGGAAGGACGAAGAGACTAATCAGGTTAGCTCCTTTGAAGCCTGTTGGTAGGCTGAAGAGTGAGTGAAATATAATATATCAACTAAGCTTGTAGAAGCCCGAGTGCCGATATCTCCGGACGTGGGTTCGACTCCCACCGTCTCCACCAATACATAATTGGTGGTTTTTTTATGAATTTTTTTAAAAAGGGATATGCTGTGATTCAACTATATAATATTAAAGTTACGAGATAAACAGGAAAAAGACGAGAAAATTGGAATATGGGGGATGATGAAATCAGTGAAAGACCCCGAAGTGAACCGATCACTTTCCACTTTTATTCATTTTCTTGAAGGAATGGGCAGCGGGTTAAAAGCAAAGTAATGCTAAAGAGGTGGAGACGTGAAAGAATTTGTAGTTAAAGTTAAAGAAGTAAACAATGGGCAAGAAGATAGCCTAAAAAAACATGTAGCGGCTGTTTGGGGAGTAAGAGAAACCAAGATAAATTCTACCCTCGGTGAACTTGCAGTTATCTACAACGAAGAAGCAGCATCACCGGTTGATATTAAGCAAGCTGTCATGGACAGTGGTTTTATCATAGAAGAATAAATAAAAAAGAAGAACGTCCTTAGCCGGGCGTTCTTTTTTAGGAAAAAATGAAAATCTATTATTAATAATAGATATAGACAAATCCCTCTTTTTTGCTTAGTAAGGCGTTTAGCCATTCATATAAGCAATTCCTGCATATGGTATTTAGAGACGTCTCCTAAAAAAAGATAGAGGGAGGGGAAATAAAATGATTCTAACTACTCTAGCTGCACTCTTGATTACAGTTCTGCTGCTGCTGGCGTTACTAATTGCGCTTCTTCTTGGTTCCGAGGAACAAAGAGACATTATCATTCAAGCAATTACTGATATTCTTGCAACTATCGGTTAATTTTAATTAACTTCAAGCGAGTGTCCCTCTCGAGTCCTCAAGGAAGCTGTACAGGGCTGCTTTGAGGACTTTTAATTATACGATATTCAATTAATCCAGGAGGAGTGAATGTGAAATGAGTAAGTTTAAGAAAGAAAAATTAGAAATGAATGGAATTATGGATCTAGCGTCTAATTTACTGGGGCAGCTGAAGGATCCGAAAAATAAAGAAGCCTTAGAAGGCAAAGTTGAACTTGAAGCCGACACGGTGGAAAGAGCTGAACAATCAATTAACTCTCTGTTAAATAACTTTGAAGTTGAAGAAGACGCTGCTAAATCAGGGAGCTTCCTGAAAGAAGTTCAAAAATTCAATCAACAAGTTCAAGATTTGAAACAACAGATGAATGATGTTCGTGCTCAATATTCTAAAGTATCTAATTTGATTAAGAAAAAATAGACCATTGTGCCTGAATAAGAAAAGCATAAGTGCGTCACATATGCTTTTCTTATTCCATTAAAGCACACGTTATTGGAAGAAGGAATAGACATTGGTTACTTATTTAGGGGATGCGAATCAGCTTTTGTGAAATCGCACTCTTTTCCTCTGAAGTTTTTACAATCTTCCGGGATTGATTCTTCATTTAAACTGCCCAATTTTGAGCAACTTTAAATGAGTTATTTTGTGTATAAAAGAACTATGACGATTGGCATGTGTAAATATGATTACATGCAATTTAAGCGAACCATTGCTAAAATACATCAAAATCTATCAATATTATTAAAAATTAGTTGACAGCGCTTACACAATAAGGTAGATTGTAAACAACAAGTTAACTATGTGACGGAGATTAGGAGACTCACACAAGATTTAGTACTGCACGATAACTGCAGCTTACTTTATTTTTGTGTGGGTCTCTTTTCTTATTCCCATAGTTATCATGAAAAAAGGAGGAAAAAAACTATGTCGGAATTTGCAGCCGAGTTGATTGGTACAATGATTCTTATCATTTTTGGCGGCGGTGTAGTAGGCGGAGTTGTACTGAAGGACTCAAAAGCTGAAGGTGCTGGCTGGGTAGTGGTCACGATTGGGTGGGGTCTTGCAGTGGCTATGGGAGTTTATGCTGTGGGGAATTTCTCTGGAGCGCATATTAATCCCGCCGTAACCTTAGGGTTTGCTGCTGTGGGAGAATTTGAATGGGCCAAAGTACCATTGTACATTACAGCTCAAATGATTGGTGCTTTTATAGGTGGAGTTATCGTATTTTTAAACTATCTCCCTCACTGGAGAAAAACGAGTGACCAGGGTGCGAAGCTTGCTGTTTTTTCTACAGATCCTGCCGTCCGCAGTCCTTTCTCAAACTTAGTAAGTGAGATGGTTGGTACCTTCGTATTACTTATGGGCTTGTTGTTTATCGGGGCAAATGATTTTACTGATGGGTTAAATCCTCTTATAGTCGGGGCGCTGATCGTAGCCATAGGTATGTCACTCGGAGGGGCAACTGGATATGCAATTAACCCGGCGCGTGATTTAGGACCGCGAATCGCTCATGCATTACTGCCGATTCCTGGCAAGGGAGGATCAGACTGGGGATATGCCTGGATTCCTATTGCTGGCCCTATTCTTGGAGGGATCTACGGTGCAGTTTTCTATCAAGCATTGTTCTTAGGGGATTTTACTCCAGTCTTCTGGGGTTTAAGTGTAATTATGGCAGTTATTTTAATAGGTGCTGCTTCATCTGAACTGAAAAAAGGAGAAACAAAGGCCGATCAAATTGAAGAAAAAGTAGGTTAAAAAAAACGGAGGCGATCTTAAATGAGTGAAAAATTTATTCTATCATTAGACCAGGGGACAACTAGTTCAAGAGCTATTTTATTTAATGAAGCAGGAGAAATTATTGAAACAGGGCAGAAGGAATTTGAACAGTTTTTTCCAAAACCGGGCTGGGTTGAGCATGACGCGAATGAAATATGGACTTCAGTTCTTGCATGTATAGCAGACGTACTAAGGAAATCAGATGTTGAACCAGATCAAATCGCAGGAATAGGTATAACCAACCAGCGTGAAACCACTGTAGTGTGGGACAAGCATACTGGTAAACCGATCTACAAAGCAATTGTTTGGCAGTCACGTCAAACTGAGGATATTTGTAAAGATTTGCGGGCTCAAGGACATAACGACCTTTTCAATGAGAGAACTGGACTGCTGCTCGACCCCTATTTCTCGGGTACGAAAGTGAAGTGGATACTTGATAACGTGGATGGAGCACGCCAAAAAGCTGAGAATGGCGATTTGCTGTTTGGCACTATGGACACATGGATTGTTTATAAATTATCCGGCGGAAAGACTCATATAACTGATTATTCAAATGCTTCAAGGACACTGATGTTTAATATTTATGATCTTAAATGGGATCAGGAATTGCTGGATATTTTAACGGTTCCTAAAAGCATGCTTCCCGAGGTGAAACAGTCCTCTGAAGTGTATGCGAATACAGTCGATTACCATTTCTTCGGTCATGAAGTCCCAATTGCCGGGATCGCTGGAGATCAGCAGGCTGCATTATTTGGACAGGCCTGCTTTGAAAAAGGAATGGCGAAAAATACTTATGGCACAGGCTGCTTTATGTTGATGAACACGGGAGAAGAAGGAGTTAAATCTGAACGGGGACTGCTGACTACTCTGGCGTGGGGAGTAGATGGTAAGGTTGAATATGCTTTGGAAGGAAGTATTTTTGTAGCAGGTTCAGCCATTCAATGGCTGCGGGATGGATTGAAGCTGATTGATAATGCTCCGGCCAGTGAGAAGCATGCACTCAATGTGGAGTCGACGGAAGGGGTGTATCTTGTCCCGGCTTTTGTAGGGCTCGGAACACCATATTGGGATAGTGACGCACGTGGTGCGATGTTTGGTCTAACAAGAGGTACGTCCAAAGACCACGTCATCCGTGCCACTTTAGAATCACTCGCTTACCAGACGAAAGACGTACTTGATGCGATGATTGCAGATTCAGGGATTGATTTAAAAACGCTGCGGGTCGATGGAGGTGCCGTAAAAAACAACTTCCTTATGCAGTTTCAAAGTGACATATTAGGTGTACCTGTAGAACGTCCTGTTGTCCAGGAAACTACGGCATTAGGCGCTGCGTATTTAGCTGGACTTGCTGTGGGGTATTGGAAGGATAAAAGCGATATCGCGAAGCAATGGAATATTGAAAAAACCTTTACAAACGAAATGGAACAATCTGAGCAGGATCAATTATATAGTGGCTGGAAGAAGGCAGTTGCAGCAACTCGTGAATTCAAATAAAAAAGGGCCCTTAAGGGGCTCTTTTTTGTGTTTAACAATTGAAATTAGACTTTTAAGTTCTTAAGAACATCAAACAGCTGCATTCCTTCAGTAACAAAATTTGAATTAGTCATAATGTCTGTAACATCACTAAGGTCAACATTCATGAGTACAAGCACGGCGACCAAAAATAATAAAAAGTTATCTCCTTCTTCAGTAGTGGATGTACCCTCTTCCAGTTGTTCTTCTAATTCCTTAACTTGTGCTTCTAACTCGTAAATACGCTGATATGTCTCAAAAGCGGACATAGGAGAACCCCCTTTTCCTTTTTCTCTATCCTATGAATACCTTGAGGCGAAAGAGAGGGTATCTGTCTTATAATTTTTAAAAACTAAGCTGAAGGACATTCGGATGTTAATAATTCACGAAAAATTTCTGATAACTTCCTGCTATCAGTATCGCGAATACAACCAAAATCTTGATTGAAACTAAGGCGCGGTTGAACGAAATTAAATGTACTAAAATTCACAGCATTATTTGAAGCTTTCGGCAAATCGTCATTACGATGATGCATTAGATGATAAACAAAAGATCTGACTGGCACAGACAGTCAGATCTCCATTTAATCTTCTCCTATAATTCGTACTTCACGTTCTAAGTCAACTCCAAACCTTTCCTTCACCGTTTTTTGAACGTGTTCTATGAGGGAAATGTAATCTGTGGTTGTCGCATTATTCTTATTTACGATAAATCCGGCATGCTTCGTAGATACTTCCGCTCCTCCAATATTCTTCCCCTGCAGCTGGCTGTCTTGAATAAGCTTTCCTGCAAAATATCCAGGCGGACGCTTAAACACACTTCCGCAGGATGGATACTCTAACGGCTGTTTTGATTCTCTTTTATATGTTAAGTCGTCCATCACTTCTTTGATTTCTTCATATTTTCCTGGCTTTAAGCTGAAAGTGGCTTCAATAACGATGTCTTTTTCTCTCTCGATGTTACTTGTTCGGTAATCGAGCTCTAATTCAGAAGCAAGCCGTTTAACTAAATTCCCTTGTCGATCAATTACGTAGGCATAATCGAGCACATCTTTGATTTCTCCTCCGTAGGCTCCTGCGTTCATATATAAGGCTCCTCCTACTGTACCTGGTATACCGCAGGCAAACTCCAGGCCAGATAATCTTTCCTTAAGAGCGTGGCGTGAGGTATCAATGATCCGAGCTCCGCTTTGAGCAACAATGGTGTTTCCATCCGTTGAGATATCATCCAGGTTTTTAAGGCTGATGACGATGCCGCGTATGCCCCCATCTTTAATAATTAAGTTAGAGCCATTGCCGAGGAGGGTAAAAGGGATGTTTTCTTCATTCGAGAACTTTACTACATTTTGAATTTCCTTGAAGTTTGTTGGCGTAATGAAAAAATCTGCTTTCCCGCCCAGCTTTGTATAAAGGTGTTTCTTAAGTACTTCATTAACTTTAACGTTATCTTTCTTCACCAATTCCAGTAATTTATTATAGATTTTTTGTGATTCCATTCATATCAGTCCTATTAAATAGTTTTCTCCTTAAGCAGTTTATAACAAAATCAAGGCAATTCAAAGCATTTTAACAAAAATGACTTATTGTAATAGTGGAGGGATTATGTAATAAAGGTGAATTCTTTCTCATTTACTCTTTTTTATTATATGGATTTTCTGGAAAAAGTTACAGCACATCAACCTGTGTAAGCGCTTTATTTAAAAGAAAGTTGTCTATATTCAGAATATTGATTGCGAACTTTAGTCGAAATCTGTATCATCATTGTAAGTAGCTTTAATTTTACTTTGAATGCACTTATATATGGAAGGATGAGCTTAATGGATGAGAAAAAAGATCTGCGTATTAGAAGTAAAGTCATCAGTGAAGGGGTAAACCGGGTACCGAACCGTTCCATGCTTCGTGCTGTAGGCTTTAAAGACGAAGACTTTAAAAAACCGATGATTGGTATAGCAAGCACGTGGAGCGAGGTTACACCGTGTAACGTACATATTGATGACCTTGCTAAAGAAGCAAAGTCTGGGGCATCCAGTAATGGCGGTGCTCCTATGATTTTCAATACGATCACGGTGTCTGACGGTATTGCCATGGGGCACGAGGGCATGCATTATTCTCTCCCGAGTCGTGAGATTATCGCTGACTCTATCGAAACAGTTTCCAACGCAGAACGCCTGGACGGTGTAGTAGCTATCGGCGGGTGCGATAAAACAACTCCAGGATGCTTGATGGCAATCGGACGAATGAATATTCCTTCCGTGTATGTGTACGGCGGGACGATCCAGCCAGGTAAATTAAAAGGAAAAGACATTGATATCGTTTCTTCTTTTGAAGCTGTCGGCCAATACCACGAAGGTAATATCAATGACGAAGAACTGCATCAAGTTGAATGTAATGCCTGTCCTGGAGCTGGAGCATGTGGCGGCATGTACACAGCTAACACAATGGCATCCGCAGTAGAAGCTTTAGGAATGAGTATTCCTGGTTCATCATCGACTCCAGCTGTTAATGATTATAAAGAACAAGAATGTAAACAAGCCGGTGAAATGGTCGTTGAGCTTCTCGAAAAAGGGATATATCCGCGCGATATTATGACGAAAAAGGCATTTGAAAATGCAATCACTGTTGTAATGGCTTTAGGCGGTTCTACTAATGCGTTTTTACATTTAACGGCTATGGCTCATTCTACCGGGGTAGATTTATCTCTGGATGATTTCGAACGTGTACGTCAGAATGTTCCTCACCTTGCTGACATGAAGCCAAGTGGAAAATATGTGATGCAGGACCTTTACGAAGCAGGCGGTGTACCAGCTGTAATGAAAGTCCTATTGGAAGAAGGACTGCTTCATGGCGATTGTCTGACGGTTACAGGAAAAACGCTGGCTGAGAATTTACAAGAGGCCGAGTCTTTAAAAGAAGGACAGAAGGTAATTGTACCTTTTGATAAGCCGATTAAGCCAAATGGTCCGTTAGTCCTACTTAAAGGAAATCTGGCACCAGAGGGCGCAGTAGCTAAAATGTCCGGACAGAAGGCCAGTCGTTTTGAAGGTCCTGCTCGTGTGTTTGACAGTGAAGCGGAAGCGACGACAGCAATTGTTGAAAATCAGGTAAAAGAAGGAGATGTGGTCGTCATTCGCAACGTGGGTCCTAAAGGAGGACCCGGCATGCCTGAGATGCTCTCTATTACAGCAATGATTGTAGGTAAAGGGCTCGGAGGAAAAGTAGCTCTTCTTACAGACGGTCGTTTTTCTGGCGGTTCTCATGGTTTTGTAATCGGTCACGTTGCTCCCGAAGCTGCTGCAGGCGGTCCTGTAGGCTTATTAAAAGAAGGCGACACCATTACGATCGATAGTGAAACACAGCAGATTAATTTTGATGTAACAGATGAAGAGCTTGAACAAAGACGGAAGGAATGGGTGCGGCCTGAACCGAAGCATAAAACAGGTATGCTTGCCAAATATACGCGACTTGTTTCTTCATCAGCCAAAGGTGCAGTAACTGACCTTGATTTAGATTAATAAACAACTAAAAAACCCTTCAGCTTGCAGAGAAACCTATGTTTTCTCTGCAAGCTTTTTTTATACCTTTAGAGGGACAATTTTGGCATTATGGCTGAGCAAGCAAGCCTCCTGCAAAATTAATAAGGTTTGAAAATCAACGTGTGAACAAATAGTTTTTTTATCAGCAGCCGAAAGACCAATGCATAAAATTGCCGATTTTCCAGACAGCTTGAAGAATTTTAAAAGCTCATCTTTCTATGAACGAGTTTAGTTATAAAGACACCGTGAATATTACAGTTAACATCATATTCAAGCACTGATCAGGGACGCTGTTACCGGCGTTTCTTTTTTTATGGGGTGGAAAGTCAGATTAAGTAACGATTGATAACAATAGCTGAATATGCCTAATAAACCAGAGTGAATCAATGAGCTTAAATTAACAAGTGAGACACAAGTATCATTGACAATGAAAATCATTATCAATTAAGCTAGAGTTGCAAATCAATTGATAATCATTTTCATTTAGAAAGGGAGATTTCAAGTGACACTAAATATATCTGCAGCAAACGAAACATTATTACAATCCCAATCTTTCCGGGAATCAAATGCAAGATCATATCCTCGCAGAATTCCGATTGCGATTGAGAAAGCAAATGGAATATATGTTACTGATATGGACGGAAAAACTTATTATGACTGCCTTGCCGGTGCGGGTACACTCGCTCTCGGCCATAATCATCCTATTATCGTGAAAGCGATGCAGGAAGTATTAAACAGCCAGCTTCCATTACACACTTTAGACCTTACTACTCAAGTAAAAGAAGATTTTGTCGATGAGCTGTTTTCTAATCTTCCCCAAAAGTTAGCCGCCAGGGCGAAAATTCAGTTTTGCGGACCTACTGGAGGAGATGCGATAGAAGCAGCACTGAAATTAGTGAAAACAGCAACAGGAAGAAGAGGAATTCTCACCTTCCACGGGGGATATCACGGGTCAACCCATGCAACGATGGCAATCAGCGGAACTCTCGGTCCAAAGGAGAAGGTGAATAATTTAATGCCGGATACTTATTTTATGCCTTATCCTTACGAATACCGCTGCCCTTTTGGCTTCGGAGGTGAACAGTCCCATCAAATAAGCAGTCAATATATTGAGAATATGTTAGATGATCCAGAGAGCGGTATTCTGCCGCCGGCAGCTATGATTTTAGAAGTAGTACAGGGAGAAGGCGGATCTATTCCTGCGGATATTAAATGGTTAAAAGAAATGAGAAGAATTACGGAAGAGAGAGGTATACCTTTGATTATTGATGAAATACAAACCGGCATCGGACGTACGGGCAAGTTCTTCGCCTTTGAACATGCAGACATCGTTCCTGATGTTATTGTTTCCTCTAAAGCTATAGGAGGGAGCCTGCCTCTTTCTGTAGTCATTTATGATCAATCATTGGATCAATGGCAGCCAGGAGCCCATATCGGAACATTTAGAGGGAACCAAATGGCTATGGCAGCTGGAAATGCAACGATGAAATATATAAAGGAGCAACGGCTGATTGAGCATGCCGATGCAATAGGGAACCGGTTAATGGAAGCTTTGACACAAGTCCAAGCTTATACTCCTGAGGTAGGTGAAGTTCGAGGCAGAGGATTAATGATCGGGGTGGAAATGGTTAAGAGCCAGTATTCACCGGATAAGAATGGGAGTCGTCCGGCTAATCCAGAGCTAGCAAGCTCTATACAGGCTGAGTGCCTTAAGCGGGGACTAATCGTAGAGGTAGGAGGAAGACATGGATGCGTAATTAGAATTCTGCCACCTCTAATTATTTCTGAAGAACAGGCTGACGAAGTAGCTGAAATATTAAGAGAATCCATTCTACATGCGGTAGAAGGGGAAGGAGCCGAATAATGCACGTCAAATCCAAAACCTTACAAGAAGATAACGACCAATCTTTTGAAGATTTGTTTTTTCATAGTGGTCAGTCAGGGATTAAAGCATTCGAAGAAATGATGGAAGCTGTAACTAACCAGCTAATTGACTTTCAAATGGAACAAACCAAACCATATAACGGAAAATCCCCAGCAGAAGTGAAGCAGGAAGTAGAGGCTCTAAAGCAGGCAAGCTGCAAGGGGGACCATCTGCCTCACTTTCTTAAAGAACTTGATCAATCAGTTATGAATCACAGTATACATGTCAATCACAGACAAGCGGTAGGACATTTACATTGTCCTCCGTTACTGCCTGGGGTTGCAGCAGAATTAATTCTCTCTGTGTTTAATCAATCAATGGATTCATGGGATCAAAGTCCAGCTGCCGGCTTTGTAGAAGAAAAGATGATTCATTGGCTTATTGATCAATTTCAGTTAGGAGAACAATCTGATGGTGTCTTCTCAAGCGGTGGGACTCAGTCAAATTATATGGGGCTGCTACTGGCGAGAGACTATTATTGTGAACGAGAATTTGGACACGATGTACAGAAAGAAGGACTTCCTTCACACTCATCCCGCCTGAAGATTCTATGTTCCAAAGAGGCCCATTTCACTGTGAAAAAGTCTGCCGCTCAGCTGGGTCTTGGTGAAGAAGCGGTAGTGCTTATAGAAACAGACGAAGATCACCGGATGTGCTTTACTGATTTGAAGACTAAAGTCAAACATCTTAAAAATAACGGGGACTTACCTTTCGCTTTAGTAGGTACATGTGGGACGACAGATTTTGGAAGCATCGACCCATTGAAGGAACTAGCTGATTTTTCAAAAGAAAACAATCTTTGGTTTCATGTAGATGCAGCATATGGGGGAGCTCTTATTTTAAGTCACTCTCATAGGGAAAAGCTCAAAGGAATTCAGGAAGCAAATTCAATTACTGTAGATTTTCATAAATTATTTTATCAGCCTATCAGCTGTGGAGCCTTTCTTATTAACGATCAATCCTGTTTTAAATATCTTAATCATCATGCGGATTATTTAAATCCTAAAGAAGACGAAGAAGAGGGAATCCCTCATTTAGTCAATAAAACTGTTGCGACTTCGAGAAGGTTTGACGCTCTTAAACTGTGGACCTCCTTGAGAGTAGTGGGAATAGAGAGATTTCAAAAGATGATTGACCATACTTTTGTTATTGCCCAGCAGGCGGCTGATGAGATTGAAGCAGTAAAAGAACTAGAGGGAGTGAACCGGAATCCTGAACTTAATACCGTGCTCTTCCGTTTTACGGCAGAAGAAATCTCTAAATCTGAGCTTAATCAGATGAATCGGGTCATTCAGCAGAAATTGTTATACGAGGGTGCAGCATTTGCAGCGAAAACAAAAGTAAATAACGATGTATACCTTAAGCTGACACTGCTTAACCCCAGAACCAGCTTGTCAGACATAAAAGCAATTTTTAAAAGAATAATAGAGTTAGGAATCCAGGAAGTAGATAAGAGGAGGGTCTTAATATGAAGAACTTAAAGAACTTAGCAGAGGAAGCTTCAATGCAAGCCTTCCTCAATTGTTATTTAAGAGAAACGGGAAATGTCAGGTTTGCAGATGAAGGAGAAAATATAAGAACCGTTGAATCATATTTATCGAACCTGAAGGAAATCATTATTGCTCCTGTTGAATACTGGTCTGAAACCGGAAGACATAAATTCAAATTTCCCATTTACTTAAGAAAAATGGGTTCACTTATAAAGCTGGATTATATCACACTTGTTTCCACCATAATAAAGGAGCTGGCCATTGAAAATAACCGTAATGATGCCGAAGATGAACTAATGCTCCGTGTCATTTTAAGCTGTCAAAAAATAAATGACATAATTGAGAACAGGCAGTCTGATCAGGAAGAATTAATGGATCCCACCTTTCATTACATTGATGCAGAGCAGTCATTATTGCTTGGACACCTCATGCATCCAACTCCCAAAAGCCGGCAAGGGTTGTCTGAAAAGGAAGATGAATTGTATTCGCCGGAACTTAAAGGGGAGTTCCAGCTTCATTATTTTAAAGCAAAAAATGATGTCGTGATTCAAGATTCGTCTCTTGATCAATCAGCCTCACAAGAGGTGGTCGACCAATTATCGAA
The DNA here is from genome assembly GCF_024189315.1 of Halobacillus sp. A5. Taxonomy (GTDB): domain Bacteria; phylum Bacillota; class Bacilli; order Bacillales; family Halobacillaceae; genus Halobacillus_A. Next base: position 600,304 of record NZ_JAIZEO010000003.1, read on the forward strand.
CGATCCTGAGGTTAACGACAACTGGCTTAAGGAAACGATCGAAGCAGACTATTCATTACTTCCTGTTCATCCTCTGCAAGCGAAGGACATGCTTAAGAATCAAGAAGTGAAAGATTTGATTACTCAAGGCAAGTTGGTATATCTAGGACCGGCGGGTTCAAGATTTAAAGCGACATCTTCGTTTAGGACGGTTTATAATGAACGGGCTGACTATATGTTTAAATTCTCACTGCCTATAAAAATAACAAACTCACTGAGAGGAAATCTTCAAAAAGAACTAGACCGGGGAGTGGAGGTCTCAAGATTAATAAACACGGAGTTCGGGATTGAATTGAGGAATAAGTTTCCGAAGTTTCGCGTATTAAAGGATCCAGCATATTTAAAGCTTAAAGTGAACCATTCTTCTACTGCCTACGATGCAGTTTTGAGACAAAATCCTTTTAAAGAAGGTCACACAGAAGGAGTTTCGCTAATTGCGGGACTTTGCCAGGAAGAAATAGATTCAGGACAGTCAAGGCTGTTCTCCATCGTGACGAGTCTTGCCCGCCGAGAAGGAAGGTCAAAAGAGGAAGTGAGTAAGGATTGGTTTAAGCAATATTTATCCCTTTCGTTAGACCCGTTGCTTTGGTTATTCGAAACTTATGGTTTAGCACTGGAAGCACATCAGCAGAACTCCTTAGTCCGACTGTCAGGCGGCTACCCGGAAGAATTCTATTACCGAGATAACCAGGGCTATTATTTTAGTGAATCGAAAGCAGAGAAACTAAAAAAATACCTGCCTGCGTTAAATCAATCGAGTGATACCATTTGCGCAGATAATATAGCAGTCGAACGAATCCGTTACTACTTTTTCTTTAACCATTTATTTGGGTTAGTCAACAGCTTTGGGAGCAATGAACTGGTCAATGAAAGGGAACTTCTTGATATATTGAGGGAGAGGTTACAAGAGTATGAGCAGGATTCTCCATTAATTAGAAGTTTACTAAATGAATCCAGCCTTCCATGTAAGGCGAATCTATTGACGAGGTTCCATGATATGGATGAATTACAGGGATCACTGGCACACCAGTCTGTTTATACATCTGTTGACAACCCTCTTGCCAGTAAGGTCGGTTCTTATGAAACATAGTGTATTGGATAAAGAAATAGATAAGGAAATTTCATTTAGACCTTTTGCTATGGAAGAAGATTTCTCAAGGATTCATCGGTGGATGCACGAGCCCCACGTGATTCCTTTCTGGCAGTTGAACCATTCAGAAGAAGTGTTAAAGAAGCATATGCATAAAGCTCGAGAAGATACTCATCAATCATTATATATAGGCTCTATAGATGGAATTCCGATGAGTTATTGGGAGGCATACTGGGTGAGGGGTGACGTAGTAGAGAATTGCTATGAACCTGCTCCTTTTGATCAGGGAATACACCTGTTAATTGGGGAGTCATCCTATCTGGGTAAAGGACTCGCTCTGCCGCTTCTCCGGGAGATGGTTGCTTTTCAGTTTAAGTGTGCGCACACGAACAAAGTCATTGCAGAGCCGGATCACCGCAATGAGAAGATGATCCATGTCTTTGAGAAATGTGGATTCTATAAGGTGAAAGAAATTATATTGCCAGATAAAAAAGCCATGCTGATGTTTTGTGAAAGAGAAGAATTTGAAAAGAGGTGGAATCATGATGACCCACGTGCATGATGTAATAGGAGTTGGACTGGGACCATTTAATTTAGGTCTGGCTGCTATGAGTGAAGAATCAGGGCAGGTCGATGGATTGTTTTTCGAACAGGAACCTGATTTTAACTGGCATCCAGGGATGATGATTGAGGGAACTACACTTCAGGTGCCTTTCTTCGCAGACCTGATCTCTTTAGCTGATGTAAGAAGTGAGTTTAGTTTTTTGAATTATTTACAGGAACACGGCCGCATGTACCATTTTTATTTTTTAGAAAAATTCCATATTTCAAGAAAAGAATACAATGATTATTGTCAATGGGCTGCTCGCAGGCTGTCAAATTGTAATTTTGGCAGTAAAGTGGTTGAAGTGCACTTGAATGAATGGAACGGAGAGCAAATCTATCAAGTTGTTGTTCAAAACTTAGCAAGAGGTAATGAAAAAAGCTATTACACCAGGAATCTTGCCATAGGGATAGGTTCTGTCCCTTTCGTACCCGAGCATTTAAAATCACAGCTTGGTGAATCCGTTTTTCACTCTTCTGAATATGTATACAAAAAAGAAACTGTTAACCAAGCTGAAGCTATTACAGTTGTCGGCTCTGGGCAAAGTTCAGCAGAAATTTTTCTTGATGTAATCAAAGAAAAAGGAACAGAAGCCGATATCCATTGGTATACACGATCAAACGGATTCTTTCCAATGGAGTATTCAAAGCTTGGGCTTGAACATTTTTCGCCGGACTACACTCGGTTCTTTTATCAGCTGTCACAATCCAAAAAAGATGAGCTCCTAAATAGCCAGGATTTACTTTATAAAGGCATCAGTGCTGAAACTATCTCAGAAATCTATGATTCTTTATATGAAGGAACGGTCGGGGATAAACAAATGAACACCAGACTTCAGGCTATGTCGGAGATTGAACATATTGAATGCCAGGATACGGTATGGAAAATCGCAGGAAGACATCTTATTAACGGAGACAACTTCCAACGACACAGTGATGCAGTTATTTTAGGTACAGGCTATAAGCCGGCTGTACCAGATTTTCTTTCACCTATCAGCTGTCATTTTCATTGGGATCAGCATGGTAGATACGAGGTGGAAGAGAATTATGTAATAAGAAGTGGGTTGGAGGCGAATATCTACATTCAAAACGGTGAAATGCACACTCATGGAGTAGGAGCACCCGATCTAGGCCTGGGAGCCTATCGAAATAGTGTAATTATTAACAGCATCGCAGGAAGAGAGGTCTTTCCTATCCAGGAAGACTATGTATTTCAAACCTTTGGTATTCAAAAAGCTAATAGAAGGAAGGGTACACATGTTATACGCTGAAACAATCAATTCGGTATTGGAGCAAAATGAATGGACGAAAGTAAATCAGGAATTATTGGCAAAAATGATTTCTGAATATATGTATGAAGATATGCTCCATCCTAATAAATTAAATGAAGCGGTTTGGGCAGAGTATCAGCTGACAATAACATCAGAAAAATATTATAGATACAACGCAAAATCCCATTATTTTGACAGTTATCAGGTAGATGCACGATCCATTATGATTGTTGAAGGACAGAAGGAGAGAAAAGCGGTAAGTGCCATTGAATTTTTATTAGACGTCCAGCCCTTAATTGGCATGTCTGCTGAAACGGCTGGACATTTAGTGAAAGAGTTAAATCATACGCTTCTGGCGGACGCGCACCAGCTGAAAGACAATTCCACTTCTTCGGATCGTTTAATCATGCAGGATTATGCGCAATTAGAAGGGGAGATGTCGGGACATCCCTGGATCACTTATAATAAAGGACGGATTGGCTTTGGGTATGATGATTATTTGAATTATGCACCTGAGAGGCAGAACTCTGTGAGATTATTATGGCTTGCTGTTCATAAGAAGACGGCAAGCTTCCAATCTGTAGAAGGTCTCTCTTACAATCACATTATTCAAGAAGAACTCAGCGATCAAGAAATTGAAGACTTCTGGAACCAGATTCAAGCACATGATGCTGCTGTAAAGGATTATTTTTTGATACCGATTCATGAGTGGCAGTGGAAAAATGTGATTATCCAACAGTATCCTGATGATTTGGCCCAGTCCTTAATTATTCCTTTAGGTACAGGCGAAGATCACTATCTGCCCCAGCAATCGATACGGACATTTGTAAATCAGGATCATCCATTAAAAAAGCATGTGAAAATACCGATGAGCATTTTAAATACACTGGTCTACAGAGGGTTACCTGCAGAGCGTACGCTGATTGCTCCTCAAATTACTGAATTTATTAAGGGAATATATGAAAGAGACTCTTTTTTAAAGGAGGAGTGCCGAGTTATTCTTCCAGGGGAGGTGGCAAGTATTAATGTCCCTCACAAATATTACGATCAATTGAAGAATGCACCTTATCAATACCTTGAAATGCTTGGTGTGATTTGGCGGGAAAGCATATACAGCTATCTTGAAGAAGGAGAGCAGGCAATCACTCTGGCAGCTCTCCTTCATATCGATAAGAAGGGAAAGCCTTATATACAAAGCTTAATAGAAAATTCAACCTTAGCAGAAGAAGAGTGGATGGAGAAATTTTTCAAGATTGTAATGGATCCACTGTTACATTTTCTTTATCAGTATGGCACTGTGTTTTCCCCGCATGGTCAAAATACAATCCTCATATTAAAGGACTCTCAGCCGCATCGTCTAGCTGTCAAAGATTTCGTTGATGATGTAAATATAAGTGATCAGCCTTTTAAAGAATTAGAGGGACTGACAGATGAGATTAAAAGTGTGCTGCGAAGCGAGCCGCCTGAAGGCCTGACGCAATTTATTTTTACAGGCTTGTTTATATGTCATCTAAGATATTTAGCCCGTATTATGGATAATCATAACCTAATGGAAGAAAAACATTTTTGGAATAAACTCGCCAATGCGATTCATGCATATCAAAGTAAATTCCCTCACCTTAAAGAACGGTTTGAAACCTTTGATTTCTTTAAAGAAGAATTTACTAAGCTCTGCTTAAACCGTAACCGGATGGTGGACTACGGATATGGTGATGGCGATGACCGTCCTCATGCTTCAGAATATGGAAAGGTCAAAAACGTACTTGCGTTATGGAAAAAGTAAGCCCTTGCTCCGGCAAGGGTTTTCCTTATGGTAAAATGTAGAAAAAGAGGAGGTCCAGTATGAGAATTGGTTTTATTAGACATGGTAGTACTTCCTGGAATAAAGAAGGCAGGGCCCAGGGTCATTACGATGTTCCACTTGATGAATATGGTCGGGCAGATACATTTGCCTTAGCCCAAAAAATGGATAGTGCATCCTGGTCCTGTATTTACAGCAGTGATTTGAGCCGAGCCCGGCAAACTGCTCAAACCCTCGTTGATGAGGGGGTAATGGACAGATTAAATCTTGATAGAAGATTACGTGAGCTTGGCGGGGGTCAAATTGAAGGAACAACTGAAACTGAGCGTGTTAAGAAATGGGGAGAAAACTGGCGGGAATTGGAACTCGGGATTGAGAAAAAGGAGGAAGCTCTAGAGAGGGCGCTTGATTTTTTGACAGATGTGACCGATCAGCACGTAAATGAAAGCATTCTCGTTGTCAGTCATGGCTCTTTTTTAAAGCATTTAATTGGAGAATTGACAGGAGAAGAAATCGAGGAATCGTTAGGCAACACTTCTTTAACTATTTTGGTGCTGGAAGGAAAGAAGTGGAACATAGAAGTATTCAACGACCTGAGTCATTTACATAGTTAAATGTTTGTTTTATCCAAATCGTGGTAAGGTATTGTGTTACTAATTCCTAAGAAATTGATGAATTTATGCACAAACTCGCCAGGCTTGGAAAGTCAAATATAGCAGTTAACCCAATTGGTCTTGCACCAAGGAGAGGAATTTAAGCGTAACCTTAAAAAAGTAGACCAGATACGGGGGATCGCAAGAGAAAAAGGAGCAGAAGTTTCTCATCTTGTACTTGCCTTGTATTTGACCCGGGACTCTATTGATGCAATTATCCCAGGGACTAAACGTAAAGAGCAGGTAGTTGATAACCTGCGAACACTCAACTTGGAATTATCCGCTGATGAAGCAGAAAAGATAAATCAAATCTTTAAGTAAATCATGACTAAATCGAGCCTGCCATCAATGGTGGGTTTTTTTCTTTGTATCAAAACCTATAAAGGCTCTTCTAGAAGGATTTTCTAAATTAATAAAATAGGCTTACTAATCAAAAATTCAAAAAATTATAAAATAGGGGTTGCAATTCTAGAGTTAGCATCGTACACTGTTTTATAACAGTTAGTTAAATGTACTTCTGTTATATAAAAAGGAGGAGAAATCATGAAAACAAATCAAACGCGAAGAAATGTCGGGGTACCCTGCCCACAGTGTGGTACAGAAGTAGAAGGCGGTAATTATACGTATATGATGGAATGTAATCGTTGTCTTTCTAAGAAAGAAGAGTAATTTTTTTAGTCTCTCTGTTATATAACATCGGGTTTATTTTTGTGTTAATATATAACAACGGTGGTGGGTTATGAATGAAGAGGGTATTAGCGGGAGTTTCAATTACTGGAGAATTGTTAGAAAGAATTGAAGAGATAACAACTAAGGACGCTCTAGTCTTTCTAGAGCGTCAAAGACAATATTGAATCTTAGGAAATCAATAAAACTATATACAGATGTACAAATTACAGTAAAGAATGACTGGTGAGGATGCAAAGAAATTTATGGAACAATAAGTAAGTGATGGGCGCATTGGGACTTGAACCGTCCATGTGGGCGTAATTTGTACCATGTTAAAGTATTTCATGGAATATACCAATGCGGAAGATGTTAGGAAAAGATGAAGGTAAAGGATCAAAAGTACAGACTACGGGGAGAGATACCCTGAAATCATTAACACATACATTTAAGGAGGAATTTAATATGAAAAAAGAACGAATCGAAAGAATGCGTAAGGATTGGTCAGACAATGAGCGGTGGGAAGGAATTGTAAGGCCTTATGAACCTGAAGATGTAATTCGGCTGAAGGGTTCGATTGATATTCAGCATACGTTAGCTGAACATGGAGCAGAAAAGCTTTGGAACCTTCTACATAAGGAGGATTATGTACATGCGTTGGGGGCTTTGACCGGTAATCAGGCTATGCAGCAGGTGAAAGCTGGACTTAAAGCGATTTATTTGAGCGGCTGGCAGGTAGCAGCAGACGCCAACCTTTCCGGTCACATGTATCCAGACCAGAGCCTGTACCCCGCTAACAGCGTACCACAGGTGGTAAGAAGAATTAATCAAGCCCTTCAAAGAGCTGATCAAATTTGCCACATGGAAGGGAAAGAGGAAATTGACTGGTTTGCTCCGATTGTAGCAGACGCAGAGGCAGGTTTCGGCGGACAGTTGAATGTATTTGAACTTATGAAGGGTATGATAGAGGCGGGGGCAGCTGCAGTTCACTTTGAAGATCAGCTTTCATCCGAAAAGAAATGCGGACATCTTGGTGGTAAGGTACTCCTGCCCACTCAAACGGCAGTACGTAATCTTATTTCCGCAAGGTTCGCGGCAGATACAATGGGAGTGTCTACGATCATCATTGCCAGAACGGATGCAAATGCAGCTAATTTAATTACAAGCGACATGGATCCTGAAGATCATGAATTTATAACTGGAGAACGTACAGCAGAAGGATTTTACAAAACAACAGCGGGTATAGACCAGGCTATTGCCAGAGGGCTGGCATATGCTCCTTATGCAGATTTGATCTGGTGTGAAACCTCAGAACCCAATATTGAAGAAGCTCAGAAATTTGCAGACGCGATTCATGCAGAATTTCCTGGGAAATTGCTGGCATATAACTGTTCTCCGTCATTTAATTGGAAGAGCAAGTTAGACGATCAAACTATAGCTGAATTCCAGGAGCGGCTGGCAGCTATGGGATATAAGTTCCAGTTTGTTACTCTCGCTGGATTCCATTCTTTAAATCACGGCATGTTTGAACTTGCAAGACAATACAAAGAGCGGGGGATGGAAGCATATTCTGAACTTCAGCAAAACGAATTTGAAAGTGAACAATATGGATATTCAGCAACGAGACATCAGCGCGAGGTAGGCACAGGCTATTTTGATGAGGTGGCCCAAGTTATCACAGGGGGGACTTCTTCGACTACAGCTCTTAAAGGATCCACGGAGGCCGATCAATTTAAAAGTAATACTGTAAAATCTTAAAATTATGTCTGGTTGATATAAATGAAATGTGCTTGATTTCATTAAGTCGAATCAACAGCGGCCCCCTTTTGACTGGTCAGAGGTTAGGAAAGTTCCTCTCTGCCAAGCCAGGGGGGCTTTTTTAGAAACAAGGGATTAAAAGGTTTGCCCCTGTACTGATGATAATTAAAATTCCTCAAAAGTCATCCTCTGACTTCAATTACTCAGGCACCATTCATACGCCCAGCCATAAACTATACTATTCAAATTGTATAGAAGGCAGGGTGGGAATAATGTCGATAATAACAGGGTCTGAGTACTTAGAACGAATTAACAAATTGAACTCTGAAATATGGATTTCAGGGGAGAAAGTAAACGGTGCTGTTTCAGAACATGCCGCGTTTAAAGGTGTCATGAAAAGTCAGGCCGAGCTATATGATCTTCAACATCGTGAAGATCTAAAAGAAAAAATGACAGGTCTATACAAGGGGGAAATCATAGGTGCTTCGTATTTAATTCCTAGAACAAAAGAAGACTTAGAAAAACGAAGAGAAATGATTCAAACATGGGCAAGACACACCGGTGGACTAATGGGAAGAAGTCCTGATTACATGAACACCGCTCTGGCTGCTTTTGTCAGTTCTGCTCATTTACTGGAAAATCAAGCTAATTGTTTTCCAGATCACTTAAAGGATTTTTATGAATTTGCCGTATCTAAGGATTTATCTTTCACTCACACATTTATTAATCCCCAGACTAATCGTTCAACCCTTCACTATTTAAACGAAGATACAACAAATGCACGTGTGGTTCAAAGGATTGAAGAAGGTATAGTCATAAAAGGAGCAAAGCTGCTGGCAACTCAAGGTGGAATGACAGATGAAATTATAGTTTTTTCAGCTCCCGGTATCCAGGACCCCTCTCATGCTTTTGCTTTTTCTATTCCCAGTAACACAGAAGGCCTGAAATTTGTCTGCCGTAAATCTTTAATTCACGACTATTCTAATTATAATTCTCCTCTTAGTTCACGTTTTGAAGAAATGGATAGTATGGTGATTTTTGATAATGTTCTAGTTCCCTGGGATCGTGTGTTTTTTTACGACAACATTAAGACAGCAAATGATTTTTATAAGCTCGGAAATTTCATACCGTTTAATCTTCATCAAATAGTTTGCAGACAAGTAATAAAAACAGAATTTATTCTTGGAATTGCAAAATTAATAGTAGATACAATCAACATTAATGAATTCCAGCACGTACAAAGCAAAGTGACTGAAATTATAAAAGGGCTAGAAAGCACAAAAGCTTTGCTTTCAGCTGCAGAGACTCAAGCCGAAGTTAATGAACATGAAGTACTATTGCCAGCAAGAATGCCCTTGTATGTAGCTGTGAATCAGTTTCAAGATTATTATCCTCGATTTACAGAAATCATACAGCTCCTCGGTGCGAGCGGGATGATAAACCTGCCGGATGAGAACCAATTTAATTCCCCTATAGGTCCTAAGCTTAATCACTATATGCAAGGCTTCGAAGTGGAAGGAAAAGATAGGGTTCAGCTCTTTCAACTGGCTTTTGACTTGTGTATGAGCAGCTTTGGTTCCAGACAGACGTTATATGAACGTTTTTTCTTTGGAGACCCTGTCAGGTTGGCGCAAATGATTTACCAAACCTATGATTTAGATCAGGCTGCTTCTTTTGTTAACAACAAATTCACGAAAAAAGCTGACTTATTTTAGTCAGCTTTCTAAACTCTTTTGTTGTGTTTCTTTGCAGATTGTTCCAGCTGTGAGTCGGGCTGCTGATCAGTCGTATCTTCTGACAGCCCCTGGGTATTTACTGTTTTAGGTTTTTTACTTTTATCAGCATTACTTTTCTTACTCATTCAAGCCACCTCCTGGTGATAGTATGGAGTATAAGCTGTAAACTTTATTCAAAAGCATTACACTTCTTTCTTTATCTTTAACCATAACCATGCAATTATATTAGCAGGAATAAAGAAAGGGTGGATTTGCGAATTAGCGTGAAGGATTTCCTCCTGAACAGGCATTTGGTCAAAATATTTCTCCTGAGAAATATTTTTTTGTTCAATCTCTTCTTTTATCCCTTTTAAATATCGAATTTGTACAGGCACCATAATAATCGTTACACACACAACAATGCTGACAAGGATGATAATAAGTGTGCCAATAGTAAATCCCTCCATAGTTCGTATTATTTCTCTATACGATAAACCTGTCGCAGGGGTTTCAGAAATTCAGGGTATTATACAATATTCTATTCGAATAATCGAATATGTTTATTCGTTGGTATTTTGCAAATAAATAAAGTAGGAGGAGGTGTTGGTGTGGAAAAACAAAATAGAAAGACAATCGGTGACCGAAAGTACGAAGCATCTGACTATAAGCGCAAAGATGAAACGTCTAAGGGTTTAGCGGATACACATGAACAAGTGTCGGATACCTTCACGGAAGGCACGTATGATGTTAAGATTGATCAAGTTGATAAAGATGGCCATTTAATCAGCCACCAAGGAGAAGAGATAAAAAAGAAAGAGGAAAAATAAAAAAACAGCGGGTGTAATCGGAAGCCACTGAAAAATGGCTTATAAGACAAAAAGGTAGAAGAGCACCTATTATATTAGGCGCGTTCTACCTTTTTACTGTACTTATTTATACATTTCATCATTAGTTTTTCAATGCCCCTTAATTGGCAACGGGGGTTCTGCTTTTCTCATACTCTTGAAGGAGAAGTTCTGTATCATTTAATTGAGCAGCATATTTTGTGAAGTAATTTTTTTCATTTAAATCTAAAGATTGATTGACTTTAAACTGACAATAATTCTTTTTTAATACAAGATCATCATAAGTAGTTACGAATCCCTGCTCATAATATTCCTCCAACTTAGCTGAAGACATGTGAAATGATGAATTATTGCTGATCAAAGGGACGTACCACCCAAGCGGTTCAATATAATGAGGAGTTCCGTTAAGTGAAATGGTTTCGAACTTATTAAAAGAAATTGTGTGTGTAAGCTGAGAGTAGGCCGCATTAAAAATGTGATCGAAAGTTTCTGTAACTATTAAAGGCTGATGCATAAATCCTTCACCTCTTTACGCGTTTTTTTCATTTTAATTGATAATGATTATCAATGTCAAGGGATATAAAGAACCAGAATAATTTATCTTGCTCTTAGTTATATTTAATGATTTCTAAACAGTTGGTTTAAGGTGAATAAGAATATTTTGTCATTCGTTATCAAAAACTAAGCACTGATAAAGGAGGGAATACTGTGACAAATAGAAGAAAGGGACCTAAACAAAAAGACCAACCAGACCTGCCCCAAAGCCCACAGCAAGAGTATGGGGAAAAATTGAAGGGCTCGCATAAAGTAAAGCAGGCCAATCACAGCCGCCAGAACCAGCATTCAGATCACGACTTGTAATAATAAGCCGCTGACTACACCTTGTCAGCGGCTTTTTGCATCCTCTTCTTTAGCTGTTTTCTTTTTAAATTAAAATTAAGTTAAATCAAGGAAATTTTGATATAATGAATTAAAAGAAGCTCTTTAGAGGGGATGAACATGAAAACAAAAAGCATTGCTGAATTAGTTCAGGGTGTTCGGTTTGTTGATCATAAGGTAAAAGGTGTTCCTGCAGAGTTTACACTCATCGGCCAAGGAAGAAGCGCGGCAGTATTCAAGCTGGATGGGGTTCGGCCGGCTGCAGTTAAAGTATTCTACACAGAGTTTAGAGAATTGGCATTTAAAGAAGCATCCATTTATGCCAAATTAGCAAATCATGTTTATTATCCAGAGCTTATTGAAGCAGGAGAAGGTTATTTAGTCTTAGAGTACTTACAAGGGATTACCTTTTATGATTGCCTTGTCAGCGGGGTTTCTATTACGCCGGTTATGGTAGCGATGGTCGACGAGGCCCTTGATTATGCTAGAAAATGTGGGTTGAATCCATCAGACACCCATCTGAAAAATATTATTTTGACACCAGATCATAAAATAAAGGTTATAGACGTGGTCCGTTTCACGCAATCAGAGGAGTGTCCCCACTGGTCTGATTTAAAGAAGGCATATTACAGCTACTATCAAAAACGGTATTTTCCAAAACGCTTTACTCCTTTATTTATTGAATTTATTATACGTTTATACCGTAAACGATTACTGCCTATCTAACCTCTTCTCATGTTTTATAGTAAACGAATGTGGGAATCGTTCTATTAGGAAAGGTGGTAGATCAATTGGCACAACAACGATTAAACAATGTAGAAGTAGGAAAGAACTATTCTGCTAAAGAGTTAGACAGTTTTGTAAGTACGACGGATGTAGTACTGCTGGCTAATAATGAATCTCAGCTTTTTACAGATCCGGAACGTGAGTATAAAGTTACCGATAAATTTGAAGGGTTCTTTGAGCATTCCTCTGAAAATGGTGAGAAATATTTTCGAGAGAAAAAAGCTTACGTGGTGGAAAAAGTATAAAAGGCATATGCTTATTCACAACTAATCGAGTATAAAACCATTGTGGTTTTATACTCGATTTTATTTATAAAGCTTCTTAATATCTTAGTCTCATAAGGAGCTTCTTAATATCTTCATCTTCCATAAGGATTTGTTCGTATTTCTTGGTAATCGTCGTCAGGGCGATATCATGTTGAAAGAATTCAATGAAACATTTAACCAGAGGACGAGATTTTGTCGTGATTCCCTGCCAGTTCCCTTCTTCAACCCCTGCAAAGAGAATATCTTCTTCATCTATAACAATAAGTTGGTACTGCTCTAATGCTTCATGTCCTTCAGCCGGCTCAAGCACGTGCAGCTGATTAAGCTTGGAGTTAATTGCCCCGACTGAAAGCATCTCAACGTCAATACCGTTTGTACTTTTTGATTCTAGAAGAGGAAGGAGAGATCCTATGTCTTTACTCCATCCAGATACATAAATGGAATGCTCTGCCCGTTCTATTTTGTTGTAAAGTAAAGCATCGATACTCTTTTTGCTTTTCAGTGACCACACTTGCTCATCACCAGGAGGCAGTGAAAACTTTCTTTCCTTTAAATCCTTAATATGAGATTCAAATTCTGAGGTTAATTTCTCAATGGTAGTTTCCAAAGGAAGAGCGCAGTACAGCTTCTTCTTTTGTTGAAATGAAGTAAGAAGTAATCCCTTTTCAACTAAGCGATTTAATACTTCATATACTTTGGACTTAGGAACACCTGAGTGTTTAACAATGGTTGAGGCGTCAAGTGGAGCAGAACTGGCGGTAAGAGCCTCAAAAACTTTACTTTCATACTGTGTGAATCCAAATTTTTGTAACATAATCTCTTCCTTTCCTTATTAAAAAAAACGGTTGTCTTTCTATTGTTATAAGGTTACCATTGTAGTGGTAACTTAACAAAAGGGGAGACATATTATGAATAAAAAAGTTTATATGCTGGCTATTGTATCATTCGTTGTGGGAACTGTAGAACTTATTATTGGCGGCACTCTGGATCTGGTGGCTGAAGATTTGGATGTAACTATTGGTCAAGCCGGCCTGCTGATTACAATATTCTCTCTTGTGTTTGCCATTGCGTCCCCTATTTTATTAACTTTGACGGCAAAGGTGGAGCGGAAAAAACTAACACTCCTATCTCTATTTGTGTTTTTCCTTGGGAACTTACTTGCTTTTTGGAGTCCAACTTACTCGATCATCCTAGCAGCTCGAATTATATCGGCGGCCAGCGGCTCGCTGCTCGTTGTACTGGGTATTACGATTGCTTCTTCGATTGTAAAGAAAGATTACCAGGCACGGGCCATTGGTATTATTTACATGGGGATCAGCGGTTCATTAGTTCTTGGTGTACCAATTGGCTTAACATTAAGTAATATATTTGGGTGGCGTTCACCATTTCTGCTGGTTGCTATTTTAACTATTGCATCCATGATCGGAGTAGCGTTTTCTTTAGAAAAAATTGAACCTAAGCCTGCTCTGCCGATTAAAGAACAAATTCGCACATTGAAAAACAGTAAAATATTTTCCGCCCAGCTTACCTCGATTTAATTTCTTACCGGTCACCTAACATTATACGCTTATTTGACTCCTTTTCTTAAAACAATGCTGGGATTAAATGGTACTTGGGTAAGTGTAGTTTATTTTATCTTTGGGGTAGCAGCGGTATTAGGCGGGGGTATTGGCGGCTCGATTTCTGACAGGTGGGGAGCAGAGCGAAGCATAATTGCTATTATCGGGTTATTCGCTGTTGCTATTTTTCTTATCCCGTATGTCACCTTCTCACTTCCATTATTTTTAATCATAATGGTTGTGTGGAGTATGCTGAGCTGGGCGATAACGCCTGCTCAGCAGAGCTATCTTATTACATCTGCACCAGAGACGTCTGATATTCAGCAGAGTCTTAATAATTCTGCGCTTCATTTTGGGATTGCTATGGGTTCCACGGTAGGAGCGGTAGTAATAGAACAATCATCAGTTATTCACAATGCTTCCGTTGGGGGGTTATTTGTATTCATGGCATTATGTGCAGCGTTTTTCTCGATCACGAGAAATGGGGGTAGTGTCGCAGCTGAGAATATAAGCTAGCAGTTAACAGGGTTACTCGTTGTTAAAAAGAGTGATCCTGTTTTTAAAAAAATTAATATGAAAGGGGTTGCAATTGTTTGAAAATTCATATAAGCTAATAAACAAGTTGATCCGAAACGTTTTGGAGGCACGTCATGACAACAATAAAACACATTGCTAAGCAGGCTGGAGTCTCAGTTACTACTGTTTCTCGCGCCTTAAACGGTTATTCAGATGTTAATGCAAAAACGAGGAAAAGAATTGAAAAGGTTGCTGAAGAATTAAACTACAGTCCAAATTCGCTTGCAAGAAGTCTGGTTAGAAATCAGTCAGAAACGATTGGGCTGCTGGTATCCGGCTTTACTAAAGAAAGTATAAAAGATGGCTTTACTGTAGAAGTAATGTCCGGCATCAACAGCTATGTAGCTGAAACGGAGTATGATCTAGTCTTATTTAATACCGATTCTTCAAAGCAAAGAAAGAAAACGTACACGCAGCTTTGTAAAGAAAGAAGGGTAGATGGAGTTATTCTTCAAGGAATTAAAACAGATGACCCATATTTAGAAGAAGTCATGGAATCAGATATCCCTTGTGTGTTTATTGATATTCCTGTAAGTTCCGACCACGTCGGATTCGTATCGACTGACAACATTGAAGGAGCAAGGGTTGCTGCGAGTCATTTAGCTGAACTTGGCCATCGTAATATTGGGATGATCAACGGTCATGAACAGGCTTTTGTCAGTAAGGAAAGACTGCAGGGGTACAAACTAGGTCTTCAGCAGCATGGAATTACTTACGTTCCTGAATATGTGAAGGATGGATCGTTTATTGAACAAGAAGCTTATAATCAAGCGATTGTACTGCTTCAAACACATCCAGAAATTTCAGCAGTTTTTTGTGCAAGTGATCTTATGGCAATCGGCGCCATCGATGCAGCAACTCATTTAGGTTACAGAATCCCTGAAGAATTGTCCATCATAGGATATGACGACATCCCGCTAGCCAGCTACGTATCACCAGCATTAACGACTATCGCACAAAATAAATATGATTTAGGTTATTACGCGGCAAGGATGCTGATTAATATACTTAAAAATCAACAAAAACCAGAAAAATGTATTTTAAAAACAGAATTAAAGATTCGACAATCAACTTCGACTTCAATTCGTTAAAAATTTTAAATAAAATCCGAAACGTTTCGGATTTTATTTTGGAAGTTACCCGAAACGTTTTGGAAAAGTTTAGCAGGAGGGATTTCATTGGACTATAGAGCAATTAAAGAAAACAATATGTTTTTACTAACGACCCCGGGAGGAGATATCTATCCAAAGGAGACTTACGGACTCGGTCTCTACATAGAAGATACAAGATTCCTAAGTCATTTAGAAACGTTTATTAATGGAGAATCTCCAATTTTATTAGATTCTGACGGCTCCAGTAATTATGTTTCCCGTATGATTCTTACTAACCCTCATCAGGAAGAAGAAGGGAAGGTTAAGCTTTGGAGGGAATCTGTAGAGCTTGCCATAGAACAGTTTATTGTAAATGATGTGCTATATGAAAAAATATCATTTAAAAATTTCAGTCCTCAATCTTTAGATTTTACATTTAGTATAAAAGCCTGTTCTGACTTTAAAGATATGTTTCTAATCCGTGGGTTCCAGTCAGGAGAAATTGGAGAAATCATCGAAGAGACGGCTGGGGTAGATCAGTTATTTTTTAAATATAAAGGAGCTGATAACCTTATTCGTTCCACAACGGTAACATGGAGTATCAAAGGTGAGGTCGATGGAAATGATCATACTTTAGTACATTTTCCAATGCATCTTAACCCTCAGGAAGAAAAAGAATTGATCGTTAACATTTCAGCTTCTATCAAAGATAAATTCAGCGGAACAGTTTTAGATTATGATAAAGCTCTTGCTTCTCTTGAAGCTTCCCACCAGCAGTGGAATGAAGACCTGCCAAATGTTACTTCTGATTCAAAGGTACTCACTGACTCAGTAAAACAGGGCTTGAATGACCTCCGTGTGTTGCTTACAGATTTAGGTCATGGGCCATTTCCTGTAGCAGGGTTACCGTGGTTTGGAGTGCCATTTGGAAGAGACAGTCTAATTGCAGCCTGGCAGATGCTTCCCTTTTATCCTGAAGCAGCAAAAGGGACTCTTTTTACTATGGCTTCCATGCAGGGAACGAAAGTAGATGTGTGGAGAGATGAGCAACCCGGTAAAATCATGCATGAAATTAGATACGGTGAGCTTGCGAATACGAACCAGGTTCCTTTTACTCCATACTATGGGACGATTGACGCAACACCACTATTTCTTGTGCTTTTAAGTGAGTATGTAAAGTGGACAGGAGATGTAAAGACATTCGAGCTGTTGGAGGAACATGTAGAACGTGCTCTGGAATGGGTTAACAAATACGGGGACCGGGACCAGGATGGCTTTGTTGAATATTTTCAGGAGTCCTCAAAAGGAATAGCTAATCAAGGGTGGAAGGATTCAGCTGATTCGATCGTTCACCGTTCAGGAAAATATGCAGAAGCACCGATTGCCCTGGCTGAAGTGCAAGGGTACGTTTATCACGCGAAGTCAGGCATGGCTGAGCTTTTTGAAATAACTCATCAAAGCGCACGGGCTGACACTCTTCGTAACGAAGCAGAGGATTTGCGCAGCTTATATGAGGACGCTTTCTGGATGGATGATGAGAATTTCTATGCTATTGCCCTGGATCAAAATAAGCAGCAGGTCGGCACCATCACATCAAATCCAGGACATACGTTAATTTCTAATATGATATCTGAAAGCCGAAGCCGGGCTGTGGCAAAAAGGCTGTTGTCTAATGAAATGTTTTCAGGATATGGGATTCGAACAATGGGAGTAAAGGAGAAAGCTTATAATCCGATGAGTTACCATGACGGTAGCGTTTGGCCTCATGATAACAGCCTTTCTCTCTTAGGAATGAGTAAAAAGAAGTATACGGAAGAGGTTAATAAAACGGTAGAAGGGTTACTTAAAGCTGCTTCCTCATTTGATTATTACAGACTCCCTGAATTGTTTTGTGGTTATGACCTGAAGCGGGGCAGATTAATTCGCTATCCAGTAGCCTGCTCCCCTCAAGCGTGGGCAGCTGGAACATCTTTAACTTTAGTGCAGTCCCTTTTAGGCTTGTTTCCAAATGTTCTAACAGGTGAGATTCATTTGAATCCGACACTTATCAATGGGATGAATGAACTTGAAGTAGAGAGAATTCCAATTGGAAGAGGTTACTTAAGTCTGAAGGTGTTTAGAGAAGACGGTTTAGTTCGAACACAAGTGTTAGGTAACACTACAGGCTTAAAAGTATTATCACCCCAGCTTGTAGTGTCTAAATAATAACGAGGAGGAATATGTATGAAATCAAAATGGTGGATCATTAGCGCTCTTTTAACATTTACACTCCTGGCATCAGGATGTTCAGGAAATGATGGGACATCTGGTGATGGTGGAAGTGACGGGGAAACAGAAGATGGAAAAACGGAAGTAACGCTGGCAGGATGGTCCTCATCTCCTGAAGAAGAGAAGCTGTTACAGCAGCAATTAGATGACTTTGAAGAAGAACATCCTGATATTACGGTTAAGCATGAGGTTATTGCAGATCAATACATGGATGTACTTAAAACTCGATTAGTAGGTGGAGAAGGACCTGATGTCTTTTATTTAGATGCAGTCGAAGCTCCGGCTCTTATTGAAACAGGAGTACTGGAACCTCTTAACAGCTATGTAGAAGATGATTTTGATGCTGAAGATTTTGAAGAAAATTTAATCGATCCTTTTAAAGACGAAGAGGATGAAGTGTACGGTTTTCCGAAAGGCTATTCCACTCTTGGACTGTTTTATAACAAAGAAATGTTAGATGAAGCAGGGGTAGAAGTGCCGACCAACTGGGAGGAGCTTGAAGAAGCTGCCAAAGAGCTTACAACAGAAGATACAGTTGGTCTTGGAGTCTCACCTGAAATGGCACGTAACCAGTTCATCGGCGAATCCGGTAGTGGTGATATGGTGACTGAAGGAGAAGCGAACTTTGGAAGTCAGGAAGTAATCGATGCACTACAGCCTCTAGTAGATCTAAGGAATGAAGATGAAGCAGCTGCTGCACCATCTGAAATGGGTTCAGAATCCACCGGCGAAATGCTTGGACAGGGTCGGGCTGCTATGGTGATGGAAGGTAACTGGAATGTACCTTACTTAAATGAAACCTTCCCTGACATGGAGTATGGAGTTGCTGAAGTTCCTACATTTGATGATACAGAAGCAACCATGGCATATACGGTTTCCTATGTAATGAATCAGGCATCAGAACAAAAGGAAGCTTCCTGGGAGTTAATTTCCTACCTTACTGGTAAAGAAGGTATGAAGACCTGGACGGAATCAGGGCTGGAATTGCCTGCGCGGCAATCAGTGGCTGAAGAACTAGGATACGAAGAGGATGAAGTTCGCGGACCACTGGTAGAAGGGGCTGAATATGCTACTGCCTGGTCAGATGGCCCTAATCTTCCGACCATATATAATAACTTCGATAATGAATTCCTTTCCGCTTTCTTGGGAGAGAAATCTCTCGAAGACGCGCTTGAAACTGGAGAAGAAGTAGCAAATGACGAAATTAGTGACTGATTGATTCTATAGAGGCTGAGTATGGTTCAGCCTCTATAGAAAATTATAAAAGGGAGGGCCTCATATGGAACGGGCTGAGGCAGGAAGTTACTCTAAAGCAAATAGTAAGAAGAAAAGAAACTACACTCGTTTACTTAGGAACATCATTCAAGGGTATGGCTTTATGCTGCCTACAATCCTGGTGTTACTGGTATTTATTTTAGGACCTGTTCTGTATGCGGTTTTCCTGTCCTTTTTTGATGTAACGCTGTTAGGCAGTACGGTTCTTGATTATACGGGAGTAGACAACTACTTAAGAATTATGGATGACTCCAGAGCTAAAAGAGCTTTATTAAATACGGCTTTATATGTAGGAATTGTAGTGCCAGTTCAAACGTTTCTAGCTTTATTTCTAGCGTCTACTCTAAATGCTGGCCTTAAAGGTGAGAAAATCTTTAGAATTATTTATTTTCTGCCGACACTAACTTCTTCAGCAGTACTGACATTGATTTTTATGTGGATGTATAACCAAAACGGACTCATTAATAATGTGCTGGATAAATTAAATATGCCTACATACAACTGGATAGGCGATCCTAATATTGCATTGTATTCGATTATGATTATGAACATTTGGGCGACAGCTCCATTATTCATGGTTATTTACCTTGCAGCTTTACAAGGGGTGCCGAAGAATTTATACGAAGCGGCCGAGCTTGATGGAGCTAATGTGTTGCAGCGTTTCTGGCACATAACTGTGCCTCAGCTTCGACCGATTACTTCATTTGTTGTCATTATGGGATTAATTGGCACATTCCAATTATTTGATCAATCGTACATTTTCTCAGGGGGATCCGGAGGACCATCAAATTCTACACTTACTGTCGTGCTCCTTATTTATCAATATGCCTTCAAATCTTTAGGCACTATGGGGTACGCAACAGCCATTGCATTTATGCTGGCACTGATTATTTTAATTGCAAGTATACTTCAACGGGTGCTTTCGAAGGAAGAACAATTCAATTAATGGAGGGGATCAAAGATGGAAAGAAAAA
The DNA here is from genome assembly GCF_024189315.1 of Halobacillus sp. A5. Classification (GTDB taxonomy): domain Bacteria; phylum Bacillota; class Bacilli; order Bacillales; family Halobacillaceae; genus Halobacillus_A. The sequence continues at coordinate 620,419 of NZ_JAIZEO010000003.1, forward strand.
GGTCGTGGGCAAAGAAACTGTTATATGTTGTGTTGATCACCTATGCGTTAATTACATTAGTTCCCTTCGTTTGGGCGCTATCATCATCTTTCAAAACGTTTGCTGAAATATCGAGCGGTGTAATGAGCTTTATCCCAAGAGAATTCACATTTGAGAATTATAAACAAATCTTTATCGAAGAGGAGCTCTTTTTTCGCTGGCTTTCAAACTCCGTTGCGATAGCGGGAGGTGGGACAGCACTTAACCTGCTGTTTAATTCAATGGCAGGGTATGCACTCGCAAGGATAAGTTTTCCGGGTAAACGGGTGTGGTTTATGCTTATTCTAGCCGTGATCATGATTCCTGTTCAAGTTACAATGATTCCTAACTATTTAATTCTTAAAGAGCTGGGCTGGCTCAACAGCTACCAGGGAATGATTGTTCCAGCCATGATCAATGCCACATTTATATTTATGATGAGACAGTTCTTTATTAACTTTCCGAAAGAATTAGAGGAAGCAGCCTCACTTGACGGGCTTGGAAGGTTCGGCATGTTTTTGAAGGTAGTACTTCCGTTAGCCAAGCCGGCACTGGCAGCTCAAGCCATTTTCGTATTTATGGGCTTTTGGAATGACTTTATGCGACCTCTGATTATTATGACGGACGCTGATATGTATACGTTAACTGTAGGACTTAATTCATTTAAAGGGCAATACGTAACTTATTGGAACTATATTATGGCAGCTTCCATGGTCTTCACCCTGCCTGTCCTTGTAATCTATATGTTCTTTAACAAGTTCTTCATGAAAGGCCTTTCGTTTACTGCAGATAAATAAACCCTTTTAACTATGGTAAAATGGTATAAATGAAGATTTATCAGGAGGGTTTATATGTTCAAAAAGATGGCAACTGATGCTTTAGGATTAAGTGATATAGGCAGTGTGATCGCTCCTGAGGATTATGATAAAGTAGATGCCGATGATTATGTAATGCATGAGGATGGCGAGAAAATTTATTTCTTAATAAAGTCTAAAGCAGATGAATATTGCTTTACAAACAAAGCTCTTATTCACGTCGATGGTACAAGTGCTACAAGTAAAAAAAGAACGTTACGCCGCTATTCTTACTACTCACATACTTTCTCCAATATCGAATTAGAAACAGCTGGAACGATTGATTTAGATGTCGAATTAAAATTTATTCTTGGCGGTGAAGAATTCGATATTGATGTGCATAAGAAGTTTATAGAAGAAGTGAAGGATTTATATAAGTCTCTTCTTAAAATAGCGGAGATTTCAGAAGAAAACCAAGCATTCTCTGAATATGCGCATCAGAGCCTAAATACGGCTTCAGCAACGCTGCAAAACAGCAGAACACACGAAACGCGATTGTCCCATGAATTCAGGGATATTAATGAAACCACATTTAATTGGTTATTAGAGACGAAGAATCAATATCACATTAAAGATTTTGGTCATGTATTTGAATTATTTATAAAAAATTAGCCGTATAAAAATAGAACTTCCAATTTTTATGGAAGTTCTATTTTTATTGTCTTTTTTAGTTCGTGAACTAAGAAGCTCTAAAGAGTATTCCAGGTCACGCAGTGTTTGAATTTATTAAAACATCAGTTCATTGAATGAGTCTGGAGTGCCGCGATTTAATCCTGTTGGAGTTCTAAATGTGACAAAGTCCCTAAACGATTTAAAAAAATATGTCTAGAATAAGAACATTCAATTGGCAAATCCTATGATTGAAATCATAAACGAGGAGGGTGGACAAATGGGAAGAGATGAGCATAATAAATCGAATGCCAGAAAGAAACAAAAACTGTCTCAAACACCTAAGCAAGAGAAGAACGATGGTTTAGATGTAGAGTTTGCTCAGGATATGGCTGATCAAGACGATATAGAAGCAATGAAACGCAGTGAAGCTGCAGACCGCCGAGCGAACCACGAAAGTAAAAGAAGACGTTAAATATACCAGGCACTCAGTTTGAACCAGAAGCTGAGTGCTTTATTAGATTGTACTGTTATAATTATTTGTACAGTTTGTTTTGTTTTAACTTTCGACATTTTATGATATACTTCGTAACTGTATTGAAAAAATAATGTAATATTTAAAAAATGGAGGGAAATACTTATGCAACATGTTCGTAAATGGCTGCCGGCTGTCTTATTAGGATCATCATTAATACTAAGCGCCTGTGGCGGAGATTCAGATTCAGAGTCAGAGTCCTCTGGTGACGACGGGGATGAATCTGGCGATAAAGAAGTCAGTATCGGGATGAACAACTGGGCAGAAAATATAGCCGTATCAAATATGTGGAAAATTATTTTAGAAGAAGAAGGTTATGAAGTAGAGTTAGAACAAGTTGAAAAAGGCGTGCTGTATGAAGCACTTGCTGAGGGTGATTTGGACATCGGAATGGAAATCTGGCTTCCAAATACAGATGCTTCCTTCTATGAGCAGTATGAGGAAGATATTGATTGGCGTGAAACATGGTACGAAGGTACCGAGCTTGGACTTGTTGTGCCAGAATATATGGAAGATGTTAATTCTGTAGAAGATTTAAATGATCACTCGGATGAGCTGGACGGGCAAATCGTTGGAATAGATTCTGGAGCAAGCATCATGTCTCTTACAGATGACGCTATCGAAGAATATGACCTTGACTATTCATTAGCAGCATCCTCTGAAGGCTCTATGATGACAGAATTGACAAACGCTATGGAAAATGAAGAACCGATTGTCGTTACACACTGGACTCCTCACTGGGCATTTTCTGAAATGGACCTTAAATTCTTAGAAGATCCTGAAAATGTATATGGAGATTCCGAGGATATTTCTTATGCAGCCAGGCTGGATTTAGAAGAAGACAATCCAGAATTAGTTGAGATGTTTGATAACTTTATGCTTGATGATCAGCAATTAGGCGAACTAATGTCTTCAATTAATGAAGCGGAATCTGAAGAAGAAGGCGCACAGGAGTGGATTGACGAAAACCAAGATGTAATTGATGAATGGATGGAGTAACAGTATGAGAACAGCCTGCTTAAATAGCGGGCTGTTTTTTTTATAATACTGCCAGGAAGAAGTGGATGAAAAATATTGAAGTTTAACATCGCTCCTGAGCGGAAACATAGTAATTATAAATCAGATAATGAAGAAAAAGGAGTCGATGTCGTTTATGGATTTAAATAAAGAAATTAAGAAACTGGAGAACATACAATTAGAAAAGCCTCAACAGGTATTTACGATGTATTTGAATACGGATCCCTCTGACCCGGATCAACAGGGAGGAGAATGGAAAATACATTTAAAAAATGGCTTGAATAACTTTGAATCTTATTTGAAAGAAGATGGTGACCCGGATGAAAAAAGAAATTTCTGGACCGTAAAGGAAAAAGTTCAAAATTATATTGAAGAGAATGAACAAAATTTTGCCAAAAGCGCTGTAATTATAGCAACAGGTGACGATACCATATGGTTTGCGGAACGTTTCCAAATGCCGGTAGAAAGCGAATTTTACTGGGAATCCTCCCCGGTATTGGATCAATTGAAGCAGATGAGGGAGAAGTTTCCTAAAACAGGAATTATTTTAACTCAGAAAAATCAGATCAAATGTATTGATGCAAACCTGGGAATGGTTAACGACACCCAACTATTTGAGCTTGACTTGGATACTGAAGACTGGAAGCAGCATCAGGGTCCTCATAGAGCAAATGCTTCTATGGGATCAGGCGGAGCAAAAAATACAAAACAGGATCAGTTTCAAGAGCGCTTTGATGCTAACCGTTATCGTTGGTATAAGAGCGTCGCACCTAAGTTAGACAAACTGGCTAAAGAATATGAATGGGAGCGCATTTATATGGTCGGAGATAAAGAAGAACTAAAGGATTTGGAAGATAATATGAATAAACCTGTAAATGATTTTGTTAATAAGAATTTATTAGACCATGAAGAAACAAAAGTCGTGGACGAAGTTGTCCGACAATAATTAACAATATATTCAAATAATAAAGAGAGCTGGACTGCGGTTCAGCTCTCTTTTTAATGTTATTTATAGAACGCTGCCAAAACAGTTGGTGTCTCTAGTTATACATGATAAGAGTCTATATGATAGAATAATATTCAATAAAAATAACCATAGAGGAGTTTTCATATATGTACGTCGTCGATTCAACTGTGGTTGTTCCTGATCATAAAGCAGATGAATTAATTTCTATTTATCAAAACCGTTCCCGGTTGGTTGACGAGGCAGAAGGGTTTCTATCCTTTCAATTGCTGCAAAACGAACGTAAAAAGGGAGAATTAACGGTACACATGGAATGGAAAGATAAATCTTCCTATTTAAATTGGGCAAGAAGCGAACAATTCAAAAAGATCCACGAGCTTGAAAAGAATTACCCGGACCAAGAACTGCAGGGAATTGTTCCGCAGGTTAAAAAATATGAGGTCGTAGCTTTATGATTAATCGGGAAAAAGATCGGTTAGTACTTCAGATAGTTGAAGAAATCTATGCAGCTTATCCATTTCTTTGGGAACGGTTTGGCCAAAATGGCCGGGAGCGTACAGAAGAGGACAACTACCATCATCTTGATCATTTATATGCAGCCTATGAGATGAAGAGTGCTGCCTTCTTTTTAGACTATACATCTTGGCTGCAAAATGTATTAACTTCACGCGGCGTAGGCACCGAGTTAATTATAGACAATTATGAGCGCTTAATTAAGAACTTAGACAAGGTGGATTGGGAAAACAAAGACGAAAAGGATTCATTTATTAATCACTTAAAACTCGCGCTTGAAAAAATGCGTGAGTGAGGTAAGTAAGAGGTGAAGATTTTGACAAAGCATCATGAAAAGTTGGCACACTACTTTCTTAAAGGCGATGAGGAAGAGGCTTTAGTCTATATCGAACAGTTGCTGTTAGAATACCCCAGGCTCTATTTATATGAAGATATCATTACCCCTGCTATGTATTTCGTAGGAGAACTCTGGGAGAGAAATGAAATCTCTGTAGCAGATGAACATTTGGCTACAGCTATTTGTGATTTTGTATTATCAAAGGTCGAAGCTGATACTCTATCTATTCGCGGAGATCATCAGAAGAGGTTAAAAGCTTTGTTATTTGGAGTTGAGGACGAGCAGCATTATATAGGTTTAAAGATGGTTGCAGAATCTTTTAAAGAACAAGGATGGCGTGTTCGATATCTGGGACCGAACCTGGAAATGAACCACTCCCTCATCCAGATTCATCATTATAAACCTCACGTAATCGGCTTATCTGCTGCCCTTTCCTACCGCCTGCCTACACTAAAAGAGCTTGTAAAGGAATTTCTTACATTGGAGTGGAAGCCAATCATTATGATTGGTGGACGGATGGCAAGAAAATTTGAACTTGAAGAACTGGAGTCGGACCAGGTTATAATTATAAAGGATCTTAATCACTTAAATAAATGGTTTAACGACGGAAGGGCAGGCGTAGTTAATGAAACAAGCTGACCGTGCCTTTCCCTTACCTTATTATAAAATTAATAAAAATTTCACCGTACAGACTTATTCAGAAGAGGCATTTAAGCTGTGGGGAAATCAGGAAAACCTTCTTCATATAATAGACGAAGAAAGTATCGAAAAAGTTAAAAAGTGGATTTCTCCAGACATTCATAAATCTTCGGTGGAAGCTCATTTAAAACCGGTTAATGGCGGGAATGATCCTTTAACTGCCGATGTTTATACTACATGGAATAACGATTTGTATGCAGAAGTAATTCTCATGATGAAAGACGATAAGTTGAACAGAGTGACTAAAACATTAAATCAACTCAGGTCTCGTTTGAACGATACAAATTTTGAATTACTTGAAGAAAAAGAGAAGCTTGAGGAAGCCATTGATCAGAACAATAAACTTTCCGCTCCTTTCATTGAACTTACTTTAAACACTGCGTTGATTCCACTGTTTGGAGATATTACATCTGATAAGTTTCACACCGTTGAAGAAGGTTTGCTTCATGCTTCTCAAAAAGAGGATATTGACCGTCTTCTATTTGATTTTACAGCAGTTGGCGAGATCCACAGAGAGGGGATCCATGTACTGACAGACATGATGACCTCTCTATTTTACATGGGAACAGAGATTATCGTTATTGGAGTAAAGCCACAGCAGGCCAAACAGCTTCACGAGCTCAATTTGCCGCTTAACGTACAGTTTATTCATTCTTTACAGCAGGCGGTTGCAAAATACTGTACCTGAGGTAAAGACAAAAGCACTTGTCACTTTGTATTAGAAAACTTGTTCTATGGTTCGCTGTAAATTTGTATTAGAAAGTTATATTTGATTAAAATTGTGGAATACATCCTATATGAAGGACACAGTTGAATAAAAAGGGATGGATATTCCCATAATTCAGGGGTGCTGCGCAAGGAGTTCCTGCTCCAAGTATTACAGGGTACTTCTATGTCTTCCCGTTCAGTGTAGTCCAACTTAAGATAATAAAATTATGAAAGATAGGTGATTAAACATGCAACTTACTTTAGAAGTAAATGGAATGAGTTGTGAACACTGTGAGAAATCAGTAAAGAATGCTTTAAATTCACTGGAAGGAGTCCATGGGGTTAATATCGATCTTGACAGTGGAAAAGTCGATGTTACTTTTGATGATGCCTATGTGACAAAAGCTATGATGAAAGAAGCTATTGAAGCCCAGGGCTATGAGCCGGTGGGTTAATGAAAAGAAGCCCAATTCGGAAATGCGAATTGGGCCTTCTATTTATTGAACGGCATAGGGAAACTGGTTTTTATAGCCTGAAAATTGCTGGTAGGCATTTTGTAATTTTGTTTGTTCTGCCTGTTCTAAAGCATACCAGCCATTTTTAAACATTAAATTATATAAGTTTCGCTGGCAGTCTTGAGTTTCTTTGAAAATTGTAGCAATGTCTTGATAAAGGGTTTGATTGCTTGCTTCATTCAGGGCAATATTGTAAGCCCCCGTCATATATTTTTCGGTAGTTAAGAAATCGTTAATGAAATCCCGTTCATTCATTTCTGGTGTTTTTGGAATTTGGGTCTCTGGATTTTGAATTTTATTTTGCTGATTTTGCTGCATAACATCTTCTCCTTAATTCATTTTTTGAGAGCTTGTATTTAAGTGTTCTAAAATTTTGTTGTAGTGACGCTGATGCATTTGTCCAGCATCTTCTAACGCCTGCTGAAGCTCAGGTGTTTGGCATTGTCCTGCAAAGAAATGAGCTTTTTTGCATGCGTTTAAATTCCATGACAGCATATCCGAAATATACAGCTGATCTTTAGTACTTACGATATCAGGTGCCTGTTCCATTGGCTGGGATTGCTTAATATTAGGATTTGGGGTTTGTTGTTGCATAATTTCATCCTCCTTTTCTAAAATCAATATTAATTTATCCAACTTTCTGTCGAATATGAAAGAAATATCCAAATACACTATATTATTTTGTGCGAATATATACCCAATTTTGTAAACCGGTGATAAAATGTTAGTGTGTGATCGTTTACAAAAATGAATATTCTTACAACTTTGGTTAACTTATTTTTGGGGGTAGGGGTGTAATGGAACAAATTTTAAGAAACTTCTTTCTTTTTTTATCTAAAAATAGATTTTTTACTAAGCTGGCCAGAAGGTATGGTTTACGATTCGGAGCTGGAAGGTTTGTTGCTGGAGAAACCATACCTAATGCAGTGGAGACCATACAGAAATTAAATAATCAAGGAATGAGTGTCACCATTGATCATTTAGGCGAATTCATTGATACGGAAGAGGAAGCAAAAGAAGCGGCTGATGAATGTATTGAAGCAGTTAAAGCGATTGCTGAACATCAATTAGACTCACAGCTGTCGCTAAAGCTGACCTCAATGGGGTTAGACATTTCGTATGAACTTGCTTTAGATAATATGAAAAAAATTATGAAAACTGCAGAGGAAAATAATGTGTTTATTACAATTGATATGGAGGATTTTGAACGCTGTCATACTACCCTTGAACTGTTCAAAGAATTAAAAAATGAGTATCGTAATATCGGGACAGTTATTCAATCCTATTTATATCGTGCAGTTGAGGACGTAGAAGATCTTAACCAGTACAGTCCTAACCTGCGTCTTGTAAAAGGCGCATATAAAGAATCTCCGAAGGTGGCGTTTCCAGATAAAAAAGACGTAGATGAAAATTACAAAAAAATAATTAAAATGCATCTGCTGAATGGAAATTATACGGCAGTGGCAACCCATGATGACGCTATGATCGAATATACATTAAAACTCGTAGAAGATCATAATATCCCCCTGGAACAATTCGAATTTCAAATGCTTTATGGCATCAGAGTAGAACGGCAGAAAGAATTGGTTCAAGAAGGTTATAAGATGAGAGTTTATGTACCCTATGGGACGGATTGGTATGGGTATTTTATGCGCAGGCTGGCTGAACGACCGGCAAATGTAGCTTTTGTGTTAAAAGGAGTTACGGGTAAATAGTTAGTAAATGACCGCATGTCAGTACCTTTCTGGCATGTTGGTTTTAAAGGCGTGTCCTGTGTTTTTTCTGAATAAAAACGATTGCGAAATGTCAGAAAATAATTTATAGTATAAAATAGATACCAATATTTGCACCACTATATTTTTTTGCTTGTAAAATGAATGAGTATTCATTCAAAATATGATAGGGGGATCAACCATGAACCATAAAATCAAGCGTGCTGCAGTATTAGGCTCAGGAGTAATGGGAGCCGGAATTGCCGCTCACTTGGCGAATGTCGGAATTCCAACATTAATGTTAGATATGGCTCCTGAAGAACTGACCGAAGATGAACAGAAAAAAGGAATGACGCTAAATGATTCTTCGGTGAGAAACCGGGTGGCCATAACGAATAAAGCAGCATTAAAAAAACATAAGCCATCTCCATTAACCAGCCAGAAAAATTTAGAACTGATTGAAGCCGGCAACTTTTCTGATCATATGGATAAGCTTGCAGAAGCAGACTGGATTATTGAAGTCGTAGTAGAAAATTTAGATGTAAAGAAGAAAGTGCTTGCTCAAGTTGATCAATACCGTAAAAAAGGAAGTATAGTAAGTTCAAACACTTCTGGAATATCCATTGAGTCGATGTCAGAAGATTGTAGTGAAGATTTCCGAAAGCACTTCTTAGGTACACATTTTTTCAACCCGCCTCGTTACCTTAAGTTGCTTGAAGTTATACCTACCAAGCAAACTGATGAGAAGGTGCTGCAATTTATGAAGCGGTTCGCCGAAGATAAACTTGGTAAAGGTGTAGTGGAAGCAAAAGATACACCGAACTTTATAGCTAATCGAATCGGTACTTATGGGTTATTAATTACTGTCCAGGCAATGCTTAAAGGGGGATATAGTGTAGGTGAGGTAGATTCAGTAACCGGTCCATTAATCGGCCGGCCGAAAAGCGCTACATTTCGTACACTGGACGTAGTCGGACTAGATACATTCATTCATGTTGCAAAGAATGTTTATGATCAAGTGGAAGGAAACGAAAAGAAAGCTTTTGAGGTTCCAAAGTTTATGACCACTATGCAGGAGAATGGATGGATCGGCTCTAAAAGCGGCCAGGGATTTTTCTTAAAGAAAAAAGGAGAGAATGGCTCTGAAATTCTTCAATTAAACCCTGAGACGCTGGAATATGGACCAAAAGAAAAGCTTAAGTCCAAAGCAGTGGAAATGGCTAAACAAGAAATAGGGACGAATCGTAAGGTAAAAACTCTGGTTAATGCAAAAGGTGACCGGGCTGGTGACTTAGTGTGGTCTGTTGTCAAGCCAGTCCTACTTTATTCAGCAGAGCTGCTCGGAGAGATTGCAGACGATATCCCTTCAATTGATAAAGCTATGCGCTGGGGTTTTGGATGGGAATTAGGTCCATTTGAAATTTGGGATGCAATCGGAGTCAGAGAATCTGTAGAACGCATGAAAGAAGAGGGGGATACCATACCTGACTGGGTAGTCCATATGCTTGAAGGTGGGAACGAGAGCTTCTATAAACAAGGTAATGGAAGCGTTTTCTTTTACGATAATGAGAGTTATGAGCCTCAGGTCTTTAATCCGAAGTCTATAAATATAAGAAGGTTAAAACAGACAAATGAAGTCATAAAGAAAAATACAGGAGCAAGCCTAATCGATTTAGGAGACGGTGTGGCGGGACTGGAATTCCATTCTCAAAGCAACGCCATTGGTTTAGATATCATTCAAATGATTAATCATGCGATAGAAAAAGTAGACGATCATTTTGAAGGATTGGTAATAGGAAACCAAGGTAAGAATTTTTGTGTAGGTGCGAACCTCGGCATGATATTGATGGAAGCTCAAGATTTTAATTTTTTCGAAATAGAAATGGTCGTAAAGCACTTTCAGGATGCAATGATGCGAGTTAAATATGCTGATAAGCCGATTGTAACAGCTCCCTTTGCGATGACTCTAGGTGGTGGAGCGGAAGTCTGTCTTCCTTCTGCAGCGATTCAAGCTTCCTCTGAAACGTATATGGGTCTCGTAGAAGCTGGTGTAGGACTCATCCCTGGCGGTGGAGGGAATAAAGAATTATATATTAAACACTTACGTAATGTTCCTCAAGGTGTAGAGTTCGATCTGCAAAAGGTAGCGAATAGTGTATTTGAAAAAATCGCTATGGCCAAGGTTTCAACTTCGGGGGAAGAAGCCAGGGAGAATGGGTTCCTGGATAACAGGGATTCGATCAGCCCAAACCTGGATCATTTATTACATGATGCCAAGCAGAAGGTTTTAGGTATGGCAAACTCAGGGTATCAAGCGCCAAAACGCAATAAGGTTCCAGTTGTAGGGGAGCAGGGGTATGCAACAATGCTTCTTGGAGCTAAATCTTTAGCCTTGAGCGGTTATGCCAGCGAGCATGACTTATTGATCGCTGAGAAGCTTGCTTTTGTCTTAGCTGGCGGACGCGTGAAAGAAGGAACTCTGGTAGATGAGCAATATTTATTAGACTTAGAAAGAGAAGCTTTCTTAAGTTTAGTAGGTGAAGCGAAATCACAGCAGCGTATGCAGCACATGCTAATGAAGGGGAAACCACTTCGTAACTAATTTTTAAAGGGGGATTAATCGTGAAAGAAGCTGTCATTGTAGCAGGCGCTAGAACACCTGTAGGGCGTGCAAAAAAAGGGTCATTGGCAACAACACGCCCGGATGATCTAGCAGCCTTGACAATAAATGAAACGTTGAAGCGTGCAGGCAACTACGATGGAAACATTGATGATGTAATTATTGGATGTGCCATGCCCGAAGCTGAACAAGGGATGAACATGGCCCGTAACATAGCAGGCTTAGCTGGACTCCACTATAAAATACCAGCTGTTACTATTAATCGTTATTGTTCTTCCGGATTGCAGAGTATCGCTTATGCAGCAGAGAAAATTATGCTGGGGCACAGTGACACGGCAATTGCTGGCGGGGCAGAGTCCATGAGCTTAATCCCAATGGGTGGTCATGTGATTAAGCCGAATGTACAGTTGGTTGAAAGCGCACCGGAGTACTATATGTCCATGGGTCACACCGCCGAGGAGGTAGCGAAACGATTTGGAATATCAAGAACAGATCAGGATGAATTCGCTGCCCATAGTCATCGAAAGGCAGAAGCTGCTTTAAAAGAAGGCAGATTTGAAGAAGAGATTGTACCTGTCAAAGTGACGCACCGGGTCGTAGGGGATGATAACAAAGTAAAAGAAACAACAAAAACATTTTCCATGGATGAAGGGGTTCGGCCAGGTACCACAATAGAGGTATTAGGTAAACTAAAGCCGGCGTTCTCGGTTACGGGTTCAGTGACTGCCGGTAATTCCTCGCAAATGAGTGACGGAGCCGCATCTGTACTGGTAATGGATCGGGAGAAGGCTGAAGCTGAGGGCTTAAACCCTCTTGTGAAATTCAGGTCCTTTGCAGTAGGAGGAGTAGAACCGGAAATTATGGGTGTCGGTCCAATTGAAGCCGTACCCAAGGCGTTAAAGATAGCCGGATTAGAACTTCAGGATATAGGGTTATTTGAGTTAAATGAAGCGTTTGCTTCTCAGTCACTTCAAGTCATAAGAAAGTTAGGTCTTGATATAAATAAAGTAAATGTAAACGGGGGAGCTATTGCTCTTGGTCACCCCCTGGGATGCACAGGGACTAAGCTGACATTAAGCTTAATCAATGAAATGAAAAGAAGGAATGAACAGTTTGGTGTAGTTACGATGTGTATTGGCGGCGGAATGGGTGCAGCGGGTGTCTTTGAATTAATTTAACCTGGGGAGGAAATGAAAGATGAGTGAAGTAAAAGATAGAATAAAAGGCGGAGGATTTTTAGTAGAAGATTTGTCAGCAGCAGATATTATTACACCAGAGGATTTCACTGATGAACATAAAATGATTGCAAAAACTACAGAAGATTTTGTTCTGGGAGAAGTAGTACCAAAAATTGATAACCTTGAAAACCATGAGTTCGAGCACTCAGTAACTTTATTGAAAAAAGCAGGCGAATTAGGACTGCTGGGAGCTGATGTACCTGAAGAATACGGCGGACTCCAACTTGATAAAATCAGTTCTTCACTGATCACTGAAAAGTTTTCCCGTGCCGGAGGATTTTCAGTTACTCACGGCGCTCATGTAGGTATAGGTTCCTTACCAATCGTTTTCTTCGGAAATGAAGATCAGAAACAAAAGTATCTGCCTCTGCTCGCAACGGGCGAAAAAATTGCAGCATACGCATTAACAGAGCCTGGGTCTGGTTCTGATGCGCTTGGAGCTAAAACAACAGCAAAATTAAATGATGCAGGAACTCATTATATTTTAAATGGTGAGAAACAATGGATAACAAACTCAGCTTTTGCAGATGTATTTGTAGTTTATGCGAAGATTGATGGAGAGAAATTTACAGCTTTCATAGTTGAAAGAGATTTTAAAGGAGTCTCTACGGGGCCTGAAGAGAAAAAGATGGGCATTAAGAGTTCCTCAACTCGTACATTAGTGCTGGAGGATGCTGAAGTTCCAGTGGGAAATGTGCTGGGAGAAGTGGGGAGAGGTCATGTGATCGCTTTTAATATTCTGAATGTCGGACGTTATAAGCTGGCCATTGGAGGGGTGGGTGGATCGAAACGTGCGCTTGAATTGGCGGTTAAATACGCAAATGAGCGTAAACAATTTCAAACTCCTATATCAAGCTTTCCACTCATTCAGGAAAAATTAGCCTCAGTAGCATCAAATACGTATGCTAATGAAAGCTCTGTGTATCGTACTGTTGGTCTTTTTGAGCAAAGCATGGGGAAACTGACGCAAGAACAGTTGAGTGATGGGAAAGAAGTGGCGAAAGTCATTGCTGAATATGCAATTGAATGTTCTTTAAATAAAGTATTTGGTACAGAGTTACTGGATTTTGCAGCGGATGAGGCTGTACAAATCCATGGGGGCTATGGATTTATGCAGGAGTACGAAGTTGAAAGAATTTACCGTGATTCTAGAATTAATCGAATTTTTGAAGGGACAAATGAAATTAATAGAATGATCGTTCCTGGAACATTGCTTAAGAAAGCGATGAAAGGTGAACTGCCATTACTTCAAAAAGCTCAAGATCTTCAAGAAGAGTTAATGGCGTTGATGCCGGAAGAACCAGGCGATGAAGCTCTGGAACAAGAAAAGTACTTGCTGAGAAATGCGAAAAAGATCGCACTTCTGGCGGCAGGTCTTGCTGCACAAAAATACGGTGAAAAACTTGAAGGAGAACAGGAGCTGCTTGTCAATATAGCTGATATAACGGGCGAAATATATAATATGGAATCTGCTGTTTTACGAACTGAAAAGGCAATCCTTAAAGAAGGAGTAGAGAAAAATTCTCAGAAACTCCTTTATACTCAAATTTATGTCCAGGAAGCTTTTAATCGAATTGAAGGCCATGCAAAAGAAACGTTAATTGCCGCAGAGTCAGGTGATTCGCTTCGAATGATGCTGGGAGCTTTGAGAAAGCTCACCCGTCATACACCTACTAATGTCATAGCTAAAAAGCGAAAAGCCGCTGAAACTCTGATTAACAGCCAAAAATATGTAGTATAATTCTAATGCCAGCTGCTTCAATCTGCAGCTGGTTTTTTTGTGAAATGAGTTTATCCATGATTTGACCGCCATGGATATGGTAAAATAAGAATCAATACGAAGGGGGAGGGTATGATAAACATGTCATTAACCTTTTACTGGTATCCGGCCTGCGGCACTTGTAAGAAAGCAAAGAAGTGGCTTGATGATCATGATGTTTCGTATACACCGGTACATATTGTAGAGAACACACCCAGTGAAGATGAGCTGTCGGCTTTAATCGAAAGCAGTGGTTTATCCGCGCAGAAATTCTTTAATACTAGTGGAAAAAAGTATAGAGAATTAAACATGAAGGATAAACTGAAAGATGCAGCTGATCAGGACATGGTTAAATGGCTCGCTTCTGAGGGTATGCTGATTAAAAGACCGATTGTTACGGATGGAAATCATGTAACAGTAGGGTTTAAGGAAGAAGAGTTTCAAAACAATTGGCAGAAGTGAGCATAACATTGGAAATAAAAGCGTAAAGCTTTTATGTTTATAATTGTTGTTTATATTAATTTTAATCTGGAGGGCTAAGAATGAGTTTACCGAATGAATTTCTTTATTCTGAAGAACACGAATGGGTTAAAAAAGAGGGAGAAAAAGTCCGAGTGGGTATTACCGATTTTGCACAGTCTGAACTTGGTGATATTGTTTTTGTGGAATTGCCTGAAGAAGGCGACAAAGTAGAAGCAGATGAGCCGTTTGGCAGTGTTGAATCAGTTAAGACAGTTTCCGAGCTATATGCCCCTGTTAGTGGAAAAGTGGTAGAAGTAAACGAAGAGCTGGAGGACAGCCCTGAGTTCGTAAACGAATCTCCTTATGAAAAAGCATGGATGATTGTTGTTGAACCGAGCGACTCTTCTGAGCTGGACGAATTAATGTCAGCTGACGAGTACAAAGAAATGATCGATGAAGACTAATAGACGATCGTTACAGTCATGTAGTTATCTTTTTACATAGGTACATGACTTGTATGCTCTTATTACAAGTTGCAGGCCGTGCTTTTCAGCATGGTCTGTTTCTGTATAGAGGTGAATGTGATGGATGATAAAATATTAATTGTTGAGGGTATTACGGACAAAAAACAAATTAATAAAGTGCTTCATTCGCCGGTAGAAATTCTATGCACACATGGAACGCTGGGAATAGAACGTATGGAAGAACTAATTATGGATTATAACCTTGATCATCGTCCCGTCTTTATATTAGTGGATGAAGACGATTCAGGTAATAAATTGAGAAAGCAATTGACGGCAGAGCTGCCGCATGCAGAGCATATATATATCGATAAAATGTTCAGGGAAGTAGCCGCTACACCTGAGTATGAATTAGCGCGGGCACTATTAAGTCATCACTTTAAAGTGAAATCAATCTATCTTACGTAGTGCAGGAGGACTGTTTTGCAAGTAATTGAATCAACAGAGTGCGGCAGTATTTTAAATAAAGATCTGGCTTTAATTTATATTTATACGCCTTTTTGTGGAACCTGTCATCTGGCCAGGACTATTTTAGAAACCGTTGAACATACACTTGAAAGAACTGTATTTTTTGAAATGAATGCTTCTTTACACCCAAAATTTATGCAGACCTATAAAATAGAGAGTGTACCTTGTTTACTAATTACTAAGCGTGGTGAAATTGTTGAGAAAGTTTATGCATTTCACTCGGTTTCATACATGTATGAGAAAACAAGAGAATATGTTCGAATATAGCGTGATTTCCCGGGAAATGACGAACGATTTTAGTTAAATACTGCAGGTAAACCCTCCTCTAATGTTGAATTATTTATTACAACATTAGAGGAGGGTTTTTTATGGAAGCTATTTTAAATTGGATGAATAGTGTTAATGAAAGACATGACTTGCTCCCTCTTTGGAAAGAACGACCTATTGTTATTTTCATTCATGAAAATGATGAGGTGATCCCTCTAACCGTTAATTCAAACGAAATAAAGATTGATCATGACTACGAATTTCACAGGCAGGTTTACATTAAAGGAACTTCAGAAACGATTAAAGAGGTGTTGGATGGAGATCAAAAGATTACCTCACTTGACTCTGGCAGGGTTGACGTGAAAGGAAAGCTGCGAGATCTTTTATACGTGGAATCACTCTTTCTCCTGGCTAGATGATCCTGCCGAGTGCTTCTACAATTTCTATGAATTCTGATTGATCACTTAATTGTTTTACTATCCTCCCGTCCTGGTCAATAATTACCGTAGCCGGTACACCCTGAGCATCATATTTCCTGTATGTTTCCACATTATCGTCAACTAAAGTCAGTTGATTTATGTGCTTATTATGAAAGCGGACGGCTTCATCAAATTCACGTTCTCTACCTTTTACATTTATCGTAATCATTACAACCTTACTAGAATCTAAAGTTTGAAAAAGGTGTTCTTTCTTAGGTAGATCTCTTTGGCAGTCAGGACACCAGGAAGTCCAGAAAGTTAAAATGACTACCTTACCTATAAATTCTTTCAGTTGATAAAATGTACCAGATCTAATCTCCGGCAAATTAAAGTTATACGCATTCTTCATTAGTTAAGTCCGCTCCTTGAGAATTGACGTTTCTAAATAACCATGCTAACATAAATTATAATTTCATAGCTACATCTTCACTTATCCAGAGAGGCGGAGGGTACTGGCCCAATGAAGCCCAGCAACCGGTTTGCATAAATACGGTGCTCCTTCCAGCAAAGCATAGCATGCTTTGAAAGATGAGAAGAAGGATCGGACATGACTCTTCTTAGAATGAAGAGTTTTTTTATGGGCAAATTTCTTAATGTTGTAGTTGACAAGTGTGCTGGAGGGTGCTAAAATCCTCTTTGGTATTTAAATCATTTAGTACATTAACAGACTAAAATAAACAATCACCTCTTATCGAGAGAGGCGGAGGGACTGGCCCGTTGATGCCCGGCAACCGTCAAGTAAGTTACGCTTGAACAGGTGCCAAATCCTGCAAAGATTTAATCTTTGACAGATGAGAGAACAGATAATGAAGTGTACACGCTTTTCTGTTCTTATGCAGAGAAGCGTTTTTTAGTTAGGAGGGGAATGACATGATTTCAATAAAAAATTTAACTAAGGTGTTTCATACAAAGGATCAGGACGTTCGCGCAGTTGATGAATTAAATTTATCAATTGGCAAAGGTGAGATCTATGGCGTAATAGGGTACAGCGGCGCTGGAAAAAGCACCTTCATTCGTTTACTTAACCGTCTGGAAGAGCCTAGCAGCGGTGAGATTGAACTGAATAATCAGGATTTAACAGGGTTGAAAAAGAATGAACTAAGATTAGCGCGGCAGGAAATTGGAATGATTTTTCAGCACTTTAATCTACTTTGGTCGAGAACAGTTTTTGATAACATTGCATTTCCTTTAGAAATCGCGGGTGCTTCAAAAAAAACAAGAGAAGAGCGAGTTAATGAGCTGATCGAATTAGTAGGCTTAAGCGGGCGGGGGAATTCTTACCCTTCCCAATTAAGTGGAGGTCAGAAACAACGGGTAGGTATCGCTAGAGCTCTGGCAAATAATCCTAAAGTTCTTCTTTGTGATGAAGCTACCTCTGCGTTGGATCCAGAAACAACAGATTCAATATTGGATCTTCTTGTTGACATCAATGAGAAGTTAGGATTGACAATTGTACTTATTACTCATGAGATGCATGTAATAAGAAAGATTTGTCATCGAGTAGCAGTTATGGAGAAAGGAAAAGTTGTAGAGGAGGGCGATGTACTTGATGTGTTCCTTCATCCAAAAGAAAAAGTAACGAAACGATTTGTCGACCAGGTAATGGGAGACCCGGATCGTGAAGAGTCCTTACATCTTATACAAGAGAACTATCAATCGGGCGAGGTTATTCAACTGCATTTTGTGGGGGAGAACACAAACCAGGCATTGATTAGCGATTTATCAAGGAAGTTCAATGTCGATATAAATATTCTTCATGGAAAAATTACTCAAACCCAAAAAGGTGCATATGGAACGATGCTCGTTCAACTGGTTGGGGATAAACTGGTCGTGAATCAAGCGATTGACTACATTCGCACAACTTCTGTAGAGGTGGAGGTGGATCCAAATGCTTGAGGAACTTTTTCCAAATGTAAAGGTTGAAGACATGATTGAAGCAACAAATGAAACACTATATATGACAAGTGTCTCTGTTGCTGGAACATTTATTTTAGGTCTGCTTCTAGGACTGTTGTTATATTTATCCGGCCCGGGCGGCTTATGGGACAATAAATTACTAAACTGGGTCACAGCCTCAGTAGTCAATGTATTTAGAGCGATTCCATTTATTATATTGATCTTATTACTTTTTCCTTTCACCGATTTTTTAATGGGAACCATTCGAGGACCGGGGGCTGCATTACCGGCTTTAATTATAGGTGGAGCACCGTTTTATGCCAGGTTAGTTGAGATTGCCCTTAAAGAAGTGGACAAAGGAGTAATTGAAGCAGCCAAGGCAATGGGGTCCAAGTACCGGACCATTATATTTAAAGTTCTGCTTCCAGAATCCATGCCGGCTTTAATCTCAGGCATTACGGTAACCGCGATTGCTTTGATAAGCTATACTGCTGTTGCTGGTGTCATAGGTGCAGGTGGACTTGGAGACTTCGCTTATTTCTATGGATTTCAGCGCAGAGATTTTGACGTAGTTGCATTTTGTACAATCCTAATCGTTATTATTGTGTTTATTTTCCAATTTATTGGAGACTTTGTTTCTCGTAAATTGGATAAAAGATAAAAATATTATAAAAGGGGTAATCGTTGTGAAGAAATTTTGGTCAAGTTTAATTTTTGCAGCTTTAGTACTAGTGTTGACAGCCTGTGGTTCATCTGAAGAGGAAGATTCATCAGGCGATGGAGATCAATCTGAGATTACAGTGGGAGCTTCAAGTACTCCTCACGCAGAAATCCTTCAGGAAGCTCAGCCGCTGCTTGAAGAAGAAGGTATTACATTAAATGTAGAAGAATATCAAGACTACGTGTTACCTAACAGAGATTTAGATGAAGGGGAAATTGACGCAAACTACTTCCAGCACATTCCTTACCTTGAAGAGCAGGAAGAACAAAATGGCTATGATTTCGCTAACTTAGGCGGTATTCACATTGAACCAATGGGAATATATTCAAAAGATTTTAAAAGCCTGGATGATGTTAAAGATGGTACGACAGTATTAATGAGTAACTCTACAGCTGACCATGGGCGTATACTTTCTCTTCTTGAAGAAGAAGGATTAATTACATTAGATGAAGATGTGGATAAAGTAGAAGCCACTGTAGATGACGTGGCGGAAAATCCTAAGAACCTGGAGTTTGATGCCGGCATTGATGCTGCTTTACTGCCTGAGAACTATGAACGCGAAGATAATGTTCTGGTCGCGATCAATACAAACTATGCCATTGAAGCAGAATTAAATCCGAGTGAGGATGCTCTAATTTTAGAAGGAACAGATTCGCCTTATGTAAATGTTATTGCAGCACAAAGTGATGACGAAGATAACGAAGCGTTGAATACACTTGTCGAGGTTCTTCGTTCTGATGATATTCAAACATTTATCGAAGAAGAATATGAGGGCGCTGTCGTTCCAGTGGATGAATAAGGTGAATGATTTCCGTAATGTGGTTGATACTAACCACATTACGGATTTTTTAATGGAGGAGACGAATCATGGAAATAGAAAACCAGGATATAAATTTGGCTGAGGCTTACCTGCAGGAATATAAGCATGGCATGGGTGTCTTTTCAGAAAAAATGCCGCACGTGTCCCATGCATTTAGTGAATTTTCAGAGGCATGCTTTAGAGATGGAGAACTTTCTAAAAAGCATAAACAGCTGATTGCATTGAGTATAAGTGTTGTTGCTCAGGATGAATATTGCATTGTGTATCATACAAAAGGCTGTATAGATCAAGGCGCCACAGAAGAAGAGTTAATGGAGGCCTGCGGAGTAGCAGCCGCTTTTGGAGGAGGGGCGGCGCTCAGTCAGGCTGTCACCTTGGTACAAGAATCCATTACAGATTTGAATCACCATTGATTAAATAGATAGGAAATTAAAGAAAATGAAAGTAAATAGATTAATTATTTAGATACAACCGCTTACAATAGGTGTGAAAACTGTATAAACTTACAGAAAAGCTGTATAAAAGGTTTGGAGCAAATGCCAATCTATGGTAAAGTGAATTGTGTAAAAAATCTGAAAGGATTGATTTATTATTACTGACAATTTAGCTTTGAATTACACTCCGGATATGGAAAAGGCTATGCACCAGACACATAATATGAGTTATGCTGAATATGCAAATAGCTTAGACCAGATGATGAAGGTTGAAAAAGAACGGGAAAAAGAATTCAAACGCAGTCAGAAATTTGTTTCAGAAGTAGGTCGTCAAATTTATAAATAATTAGATAAAAGGAATCGGATAACTTGAAGTTATCCGATTTTTTTATTCTTGATAATTTTGTTATTATTATAAAGAAGAAAAAAGGTTGGTCATTCTTTGCATTTTTACAATTGTTGACTGGTGTCGAACCATAGGAAATCAGTTGATATCAGTTTCGAAATGATATAAGATTGTAATGAGAATAAATTGAGAATGGTTTTTGATCCAATTCAACCAGAGCAAGAAATAAAATAGATACTGGAGGTATTATTTATGGCAGGATCAACTCTTGAAATTAAAGATCTTCACGTAGAAATCGAAGGTCAGGAAATCTTAAAAGGTGTAAACCTTACTGTAAAAGGTGGAGAATTCCACGCAGTTATGGGACCTAACGGAACAGGTAAGTCAACTTTAGCTTCAGCAATTATGGGTCACCCTAAATTTGAAGTTACTCAGGGACAGGTTCTGCTTGATGGCGAGGATGTGCTTGAAATGGAAGTTGATGAGCGCGCGCAGGCTGGTCTTTTCCTTGCAATGCAGTACCCAAGTGAAATTAGCGGCGTAACGAATTCTGATTTCTTACGTTCATCTATAAATGCCCATAGAGAAGAAGGCGACGAGATTTCTTTAATGAAATTTATTAAAGAAATGGATGCAGCAATGGATACTCTTGATATGGACAAAAATATGGCGCAGCGTTATCTGAACGAAGGATTCTCAGGCGGTGAGAAGAAACGCAATGAGATTCTGCAGCTAATGATGATTCAACCGGCTATTGCTATTCTTGACGAGATTGACTCTGGACTTGATATTGATGCATTAAAAGTGGTTGCTAAAGGTATTAACGAAATGCGCAGTGAAAACTTTGGCTGCTTAACAATTACTCACTATCAACGTCTATTAAATTATATTACTCCTGATAAAGTTCACGTCATGATGCAGGGACGCGTAGTGAAATCCGGCGGGCCTGAATTAGCTGAACGCCTGGAAGCAGAAGGTTATGACTGGATTAAGCAGGAGCTTGGCATCGAAGACGAAACGATCAGTCAAAAAGCGTAACAGAGATAGGAGGGATACAATGACTGTAAAAGTCTCACTACCATACGATAAAGATTATGTTTCAAATTTCTCTCAAGGCTTAAATGAACCAGACTGGATGACGAGTCTTCGTCTTAATGCGCTGGATAAAGCAGAATCTTTAGAAATGCCTAAGCCTGATAAAACAAATATTAAAGACTGGAACTTTACTGAATTCAAACACCATGTAGAAGGTGAAGCAATTAACTCCATTCAGGACCTTCCTGAGCAAATGCTCAACCTGTTAGATCAGGATAAAGAGCAGCAGAACTTAATCCTGCAGAGAAACCACTCTGTTGCCTTCTCTAATCTTGATTCAAGCTTAGAAGAGCAGGGGGTTATTTTCACTGATATTCAAACAGCGATCCGCGATCACAGCGATTTAGTTGAGAAATATTATATGACGGAAGCTGTTCATGTGGATGAGCACAGGCTTACAGCATTACATGCGGCATTGATGAACGGCGGGATTTTCCTGTACGTTCCTAAAAATGTAACGATTAAAGAACCTCTTCAAACCATTTTCTGGCAGGAAGATCCGGAAGCAGCTTTAGTTAATCACGTACTGGTGGTTGCAGAGGAGAATAGTTCTGTTACGTATGTTGAAAACTATACGTCAGATAATAAAGAAGAGAAGACTTCTGCTAATACAATTACTGAAGTGTTCGCGAAAGCAGGCGCCAAGGTATCATTTGGTGCAGTAGATAATTTTGAAGCAGGGACAACCGTATATGCAAACCGCCGTGGTGTAACAGACCGTGATGCTGTAATCGAATGGGCTCTTGGCTTAATGAATGAAGGGAACACAGTCTCAGAAAATATTACCCACCTTATCGGTGATAATTCCCAATCTCAAGCTAAGACTGTAACTATCGGCCGCGGCGCGCAAAAACAAAACTTCACCGCAAACATTACCCACTTCGGAAAAGGCTCAGATGGCTATATTCTTCAGCATGGTGTAATGAAAGACAAATCCAGCGGTATTTTTAACGGAATTGGTAAAATTGAACACGGAGCATCCAAGTCAAACGCGGAACAAGAGTCCCGTGTACTGATGTTGAGCAAAGATGCCCGAGGTGATGCCAACCCGATTCTGTTAATTGACGAAGACGACGTAACAGCGGGCCACGCTGCTTCTGTTGGACGTGTAGACCCTATGCAGCTTTTCTATTTAATGAGCCGCGGAATTTCTAAGTTTGAAGCGGAGCGTTTAATCATTCACGGCTTTTTAGCACCTGTCGTAAACCAGCTTCCAATTGAAGCTGTTAAGCAGCAGCTTCGTCAGCTGATTGAAAGGAAAGTATATTAATGGATGTAAAAGCTGTTCGTGATGCTTTCCCAATTCTCCATCAGGAAGTAAACGGCCATCCACTTGTATATTTGGATTCATCTGCAACTTCTCAAAAGCCAAAACAGGTCATTGAAAAGCTGGATGAGTATTATCGTGGATACAACTCCAATGTGCATAGAGGTGTCCATACTTTAGGAACGAAAGCAACTGACGAATATGAAGGCGCCCGTGAAAAAGTTAGACGTTTTATTAATGCGGCAAGTACTCAGGAAGTTATTTTCACAAGAGGAACTACGACTTCTATTAATACAGTTGCTGCGAGCTATGGACGTGCTAATTTAACAGAAGGTGACGAAATAGTTATCACTCCTATGGAGCACCATAGTAATATTATTCCCTGGCAGCAGCTTGCAAAAGAAACAGGAGCTGCTTTGAAGTATATGCCGTTACAGTCTGATGGCACGATATCGATAAAAGATGCGGAACAAACCATCACAGATCGGACTAAGATTGTGGCCGTCATGCATGTTTCCAATGTGTTAGGAACAATTAATCCGATTAAAGAACTTGCTGAAATTGCTCATAACCATGATGCAGTTATGCTTGTAGATGGGGCACAAAGTGCACCCCATATGAGAATTGATGTTCAAGACATGGACTGTGATTTTTATGCATTTTCGGGTCACAAGATGTGCGGACCTACAGGGATCGGGGTTCTTCACGGTAAACGCTCGCTGTTAAAAGATATGGAGCCGGTAGAATTTGGGGGAGAAATGATTGATTTCGTTAACCTTTACGACTCCACATGGAAAGAACTGCCCTGGAAGTTTGAAGGTGGCACTCCTATAATTGCTGGTGCCGTAGGTCTTGGTGCAGCTATTGACTTCTTAAATGACGTCGGCTTAGAAGAAATTGAAGCTCATGAGCACAAGCTGGCTCAATACGCCCTGGAAAAAATGAGCCAGATTGACGGCCTGACCATTTATGGTCCCACAGAGCGTGCGAGCTTAGTGACTTTTAATATTTCTGATGTACACCCACACGATGTGGCTACAGTACTCGATGCTGAAGGAATAGCAGTACGCGCCGGCCATCACTGTGCCCAGCCGCTTATGAAATGGCTTGAAGTCACAGCGACAGCCAGAGCGAGCTTCTACCTGTATAACACAGAAGAAGATATAGATCGCCTCGTTCAAGGATTACAAACAACAAAGGAGTATTTTGGCGATGTCTTTTAATAATCTGGATACGCTATACCGTCAAGTTATCATGGATCACTATAAGAATCCGCGCAACCGCGGCTCTGTAGAAGGTGACCATTTGACTGTTGATATGAATAATCCTACGTGCGGCGATCGAATTCAGCTGCAGCTGCAGGTGGAAGACGATGTCGTACAGGATGCGAAATTCGATGGAGAAGGATGCTCAATCAGCATGTCATCCGCATCTATGATGACACAGGCGATTAAAGGAAGGTCAGTAGATGATGCTCTTAAGATGTCACACATTTTTTCTGAAATGATGTTGGGTAATGAGGTAGATGATGATAACCTTGACTTAGGGGATATCGAAGCCCTCCAGGGTGTTGCCAAGTTTCCTGCCCGAATAAAATGTGCCACATTAGCATGGAAGGCAATGGAAAAAGGTGTCGAAGATAATGCATAATTGCTTGATATACCAAAAGGAGGTATTTAACAATGGCTAAAAAAGCGCCAGAAGTTGGAGAGTACCAATATGGGTTTCACGAAAAAGATGTCTCTATTTTCCGTACTCAAAAAGGTTTAACAGCTGAAGTCGTTAAACAGATCTCTGATTATAAAGAAGAGCCAAAGTGGATGCTTGACTTCCGCTTGAAAGCTTTAGAACAATTCTATAAAATGCCTATGCCTCAATGGGGCGGTGACCTTTCAGAATTAGACTTTGATGAAATTACGTATTATGTAAAACCATCAGAGCGTTCTGAGCGCTCCTGGGATGAAGTACCTGAAGAGATCAAAAATACTTTTGACCGATTAGGTATTCCTGAAGCAGAACAGAAGTACCTTGCCGGGGTTTCTGCACAGTACGAATCTGAAGTGGTCTACCACAACATGGAGAAAGACCTCGAAGATCTCGGTGTAGTATTTAAAGATACAGATACTGCCCTGAAAGAAAATGAAGATCTGTTCAAGGAATATTTTGCGAAAGTAATTCCAGCATCTGATAATAAGTTCTCTGCTTTGAACTCTGCAGTTTGGTCAGGTGGATCTTTCATTTACGTACCAAAAGATACGAAAGTTGAAACCCCTCTGCAGGCATATTTCAGAATTAACTCTGAAAACATGGGTCAGTTTGAACGTACGTTAATCATCGTGGATGAAGGTTCTTCTGTGCACTATGTTGAAGGATGTACAGCACCAACTTATTCTTCAAGTTCACTTCACAGTGCTGTAGTTGAGATCTTCATTAAAAAGAACGCGTACTGTCGTTATACAACGATTCAGAACTGGGCTAACAATGTGTATAACCTGGTTACGAAACGTGCCGTAGCAGACGAGAATGCTACTATGGAATGGGTGGACGGTAACTTAGGTTCCAAGCTCACAATGAAATATCCTTCAGTTATCCTTAAAGGCGAAGGTGCCCGCGGGATGACACTTTCCATTGCACTTGCTGGAAAAGGACAGCACCAGGATGCCGGGGCGAAAATGCACCATCTTGCTCCTAACACATCCTCAACGATCGTTTCTAAGTCCATCTCAAAACATGGAGGTAAAGTAACGTATCGCGGGATTGTTCAATTCGGCAGAAAAGCAGAAGGTGCCCGTTCAAATATTGAGTGTGACACACTGATTATGGACAATGAGTCCACTTCTGATACAATTCCTTATAATGAAATAATGAACGAAAACATTTCATTAGAGCACGAAGCGAAGGTATCAAAAGTTTCAGAAGAACAGTTATTCTACTTGATGAGCCGTGGTTTATCAGAAGAAGAAGCTACTGAAATGATTGTAATGGGCTTTATTGAACCATTTACTAAAGAACTTCCTATGGAATATGCGGTCGAAATGAACCGCCTCATTAAATTCGAAATGGAAGGTTCCATCGGTTAAGACGATTAAAAGACGTGCAAGTGGAGATCCGCTTGCGCGTCTTTTTTATGAGTAGAAAAACCTGAGATGAATTCCGCATAGTAAACGTGATAGTATAATAATATCTTATATATAGATAGAAGGCTGAATATGTTAATTGCACTTTCGTTATTTATCGGATTTATCACTGCTTTTATTGGCAGTATAGCGGGATTAGGAGGAGGAGTAATTCTTGTACCTGTCCTTTTGTTTTTAGGGGGCCAGCTTGAATCCTTTCAATGGGTAACACCCCAGACCATTGTGGGCATTTCACTAGTAGTAATGATCTTTACAGGTTTTTCCTCCGCTGTATCCTACTTGAAACATAACCGTGTAGACTTGAAGGTTGGTTTTCTTTTAATGAGTGGCAGCATTCCTGGAGGTTTATTTGGCTCATGGCTGAATCAGTTTTTCCAGACGGATGTATTTGCTTTATTGTTTGGAATTGTAATGATCGGCGTCTCCTTAGTCTTCTTTCTGCCTAGAGATAGTGAGAGAACTCCTTTCACAGGAGGGATTCCTCGAGAGAAGAAGATAAATGGACAAACTTTCTTTTATCGCGTACCAGTTGTTATGAGTGTAGCTTTCGCATTTCTAGTCGGTGTACTCTCGGGACTGCTTGGTATTGGAGGCGGCTCCTTAATTGTACCGGCGCTGATCTTACTCTTTAAAATTCCCCCTCACATAGCTACCGCCACATCTATGTTTATGATTTTTTTTGCCAGTATTACCAGCTCATCGGCCCACATCTTCCTCGGAAACGTTGATTGGGCACAGACCTTGCTCTTTATTCCAGGAGCCTACATTGGAGGGACAGTAGGAGCAACTGTCAATCGTAACTTAAACAGTCAATCTGTAGAATGGTTCTTAAGAGTGCTGCTCATATTAATTGGGATACGACTAATCTGGCAAGGCGTAGGATAAGGAGAATGAGAATGAAGGAAAAGATTTTTCTTTATTATACGAGCGACTTACATAGCCATTTCGAGAATTGGCCGCAGATTGTAGGTTATTTTAATCAAAAAAAGAAAAAGCATATTAGAAAGAAAGAGACGTTCTGGCTGCTCGATAATGGAGATCATGCTGATCGATTTCACCCTATTACAGAAGGATTAATGGGAAAAGGGAATGTTGAACTATTAAACGCAGCTGGTTACGACTTGGCCACGCTTGGAAATAATGAGGGAATTACACTTTCTTATGATGACTTGTATGAATTGTATAATGAAGCCAAGTTTAAGGTGATATGTGCAAATTTAAGTTCTGTAAATGGACCACAGCCTGACTGGCTGCTTCCTTATACTATAAAAGAGACGGCTCTAGGCACCAGGGTTGCTGTTATAGGTTTAACTGCACCCTTCGAAACGTTTTACCGTCTGCTGGGATGGGACATCTATTCTCCTTACGAGGCATTAGATAAATACTATGATGAAATGTGTGAGAGTGCGGATATTATTGTGGTACTTTCCCATTTAGGAATTCATGACGATGAAGAGATAGCCAGGAATTATCCGGAAGTAGACCTTATTATTGGCGGACATACCCACCATCTGTTTCAAAATGGGGAGCATTATGGAAATACTTTATTAACGGCTGTTGGAAAACATGGCACACATCTTGGTGAAGCTTTCTTAGAATGGGATCATGAAAACAGGCAATTGTCCGCAAAGGAAGCTTATGCTGTGACAACAGAAAATTTAACCAAAGACTATACTGTCTCAGCTGATGTTGAGGAGATGAAGAATAAGGCACTGCAGCACTTACAAACTAATGTGACTAGTCTTGATCGATCTTTACAGGTTGCATGGTTTAAAGATACATTGCTTATGAGACGGTTAACGGAAGAACTGCAGGAGTGGACAAGTTCAGATGTAGCTATGCTTAACGCAGGTGTTCTTCTGGATCACCTGAATACCGGTGATGTGACGCACGAAGATATACACCGAATCTGCCCGCACCCGATGAACCCGTGTAAAGTAGAGGTTACAGGAGACGAGCTGCTGGAGATTATTCGTGTGGGCCATACAAAAAAACTTACTGAAATTCGATTGAAGGGTTTAGGCTTTCGAGGCGAAATAATAGGCAGAATGATATTTACAGGGATTGAAATTAGCACGTCTATTGGAGAAGATGGAGAAGAAAGAGTCCGGGAAGTGACGATAAAAGGGAGTCCGATTGACCGTGAAAAAGTGTATAGTCTCGGTACAGCTGATACGTTCACTTTTGGCCGCTTGTTTCCTGAGATAGCCTATGCCAAAAACAAAAAATATTTCATGCCTGAGCTATTGCGGGACTTATTAGCACAGGCTATAAAAAAAATATAAGATTAAATACCAATTTGGTACCCGTATAAATAAATCAATGCTTCAATATCTCCTTAAAATTAGAAAACGGATTTTTTGTGTAAGATGAGAAAAATCACAGGCTGTCTTATAACTTCGTTAAGTTAGTTTTAAACCCCTCCGGCTTATCATATAGATAGGGCAGGAGGGGTTGTTTTATGGGGAAAATCAAGGCGAATCCACCTTCATTTGGTAAACGTATCCTCTGGACTTTGATCTTCTTTATTCTTTTTACTGGAATTTGTTTAATTATCATTGATCGCGGCATAACCCCTACATTAGAAGAAATAGCTGAGACTAAAGCCCAGCAATTAGCGAGGGATGCTATTAACGAGGCGGTTAGTAAACAGATTTCGGAAGAGTTGCAATTTGAAGATTTAATTAGAATGGAGAAAGACAATGAAGGTAATGTTGTATACATGGGCTGGAATTCTGTAGTTGTCAATAGAACACTGAGAAATACTACTTTACGGGTGCAGAACTTCTTGAAACGGATGGAGCTAAATGAACTTCCACTTGAAGATACTTCTCTCGATGCTGATATTTTTCCAAATGAAGAGAGTACAGAAGAGATGGGGGAGGAGCCGGCCACTCTTATTGAAATCCCAGTGGGTTTAGCTACAAACAACTCTATCCTGTCAAACTTAGGTCCCAAAGTTCCTGTTCAGCTTCGAGTTATTGGGGATGTTCAGTCTGAATTCAAAAATGAGATCACGGAGTACGGCATTAATTCAGCTCATTTCCAGCTATCAATCAGTTTTACAGTAAGTTTACGTGTGGTGATTCCTTTTTCTACAGAAACCACTGTAGTAGAAAACGACATTCCTATTGATTCAAGTACTATTATGGGAGAAGTGCCTCAATTCTTTAATGAAACAGGAGAAACAGGCGAGCCGCCAAATTTTTCATATCCTATGGATCCCTTGCAATAACAACATTCACCTGTTAAAATGTGAAAGAATTAAATATGCGTGACCTTATCAGATCGGTGAGGTAGAGGTGCAGGCTTCATTAGTATTCAGTGGGAGTGGACAGCTAAGATCACATGAAGAAAGGGGAGACTTGCCGAAGATTATTTAAGTCGTCAGCTTAACTAATCTGGTATATGTCTGAAGAAGAGATATACTGTCATGCAATCAATTTGGGTGCATGGTGCGCTACTGATCGAAATGGAGGATAATCAAATTGCTGTTAAGGCAATGATAGGTTATTTTCTATCATTGTCTTTTTGTATGCTTTTTTATCTGCTGCAAGAGCGATAGCACGAATAGATGTGCTCCACTTTTTCATCCCTCATTTTAATAAAAGTAGCTTTCCACACACCCCGTTTTCATTAAAAGAATAACGGAGGGGAACCACATTATGGAAGGAACAATTTATTCACTTATTCCAGCCCTGCTTATGCTGATTCTTGTGATTGCCACAAGAAAAGTTATTTTATCTTTGGGTGTTGGTATAATTGTCGGTGTATTTATGCTGACACAATTTAATTTAGGGGAAGGTTTCGTACTCATCTGGGAAACGTTCTCTACGATCTTTTACAGTGAAGGTGAACTTAATACCGGTAATTTGTATTTACTAACATTTCTGGTGCTTTTAGGTATCACCACTGCCTTTATGACCGCTTCAGGAGGAAGTCGTGCATTTGGCCGCTGGGCTATAGAGAGAATTAAGACGAGAAAGGGAGCGAAACTGGTCCCGGCTTTATTAGGTATCTTGATATTTATAGATGACTACTTTAATGCACTGGCCGTCGGGCAGGTTGCTCGTCCAGTTACAGATCGTCATAAAATTTCCCGGGCGCAGCTTGCTTATTATATTGATTCTACTTCTGCGCCTATTACGGTGATTTCGCCTATTTCCAGCTGGGGAGCTTATATAATAGGAACAATCGGGTATATTCTCGCAGACAATGGAATTGAAAATTATCAGGCATTAGAAGCATTTATTTTAATGATCCCAGCAAACTTTTATGTGTTTGCCGCATTATTGCTCGTCTTTTTAACTATTTTCTTAAAGCTTGATATTGGTTCTATGAGGAAGCATGAAAATCGGGCATTAGAAACAGGAGAAGTTACGAATCCTGATAAAGGAAATGTTCCCGGAGATTTAAATGATGAATTTAAAGAACATAACAATGGCACAATTGCGCATCTTGTTCTGCCTATTGTGGCTTTAATTGTTGGTACAATAGCGGCTATGATTGTTACAGGAATTCAAAATGGAGATGGGTCAACAAATATTTTAGATATCTTTGAGAATACCGACGTCAACATTTCATTATTTATCGGCGGTCTGGCTTCTGTTTTATTGGCTGCAGTATTGTATATAAAACAGCCGAAGCCTAAATCGGGACTCAGTCATGTAACCTTTGAAGGTATTAAAGCAATGCTGCCCGCTATTTATATTCTCGTTTTTGCCTGGATGATTGGTGATGTTATCGGGCAGCTTGAGACAGGAGAATATTTGGCTGAACGGGTGACACAATCATCTATAGATACTGCTTATTTACCGTTTTTATTATTTATCGTTTCTGGATTTATGGCTTTGTCCACAGGAACATCCTGGGGAACATTTGGAATTATGCTTCCAATTGCAGGAGAAATTGCTGCAGTAACTGACGTTAATCTTGTCCTGCCTGCACTGGCTGCAGTGTTGGCTGGATCGGTGTTTGGAGATCATTGTTCTCCTATATCTGATACTACCATTCTTTCTTCAACAGGTGCGGGGGCAAACCACATCGATCACGTCTTAACTCAACTTCCTTATGCGTTGATTGCCGCATTGGGAGCGTCTATAGGTTATTTATTGTTAGGGCTGACCGGCCAGGTAATGCTTCCGTTACTATTAACACTGGCCGTCGTTTTTGTAGTGGGTATTTCGATTCATTTACTCAATCGCCGGACTTAAATTTAAAAGTGAAATAACAGAACAAAGAAGTGCGACTAAAGTACTTCTTTGTTCTTTTTTTTGAATTTAATGGAAATTTAATAATTTTATAATATTACTTTGACAACCCTATACCATGCGGTTATAATAAAACAGAAATATTCTGAATAAAGTAAAAAATTTGAAACATTCTCTTCTATACAAGCTCATAATATAAAAGGAAGAGAATAGTTTTAAGGGAGGTCTATCACATGGAAAATCGTGCACAATGGGGGACAAGAGCCGGGTTTATTCTGGCCGCTGTCGGGTCTGCAATAGGACTTGGTAACATCTGGCGATTCCCTTCAGTCGCCTACGAAAATGGTGGTGGCGCATTCTTCATTCCGTATTTATTTGCTCTTTTAACAGCTGGTATCCCGTTACTGGTCATGGAATTTACTCTAGGTCATAAGTACCGTGGGTCAGCACCGCTTTCATTTTTCCGTATGAATAAGAAGACAGAATGGCTTGGATGGTGGGCTGTTCTCGTTGCATTTGTGATTTCAACGTATTACGCCGTCATTATTGCCTGGGCAATTTCGTATAGTATTTTTGCCTTTAACCTATCCTGGGGAGAAGACACGGAAGGCTTCTTGTTTAGTGAGTATTTGAATTTATCCGTAGATCCTGGTCAAGCAGGAAGCTTAGTACCTGGTGTCTTAATCCCGCTTATAGCTGTTTGGGTCATCACACTGGGGATTTTATTTAAAGGTGTGAAGAAGGGAATAGAAGTGGCAAATAGGATTTTTATTCCTGCTCTGGTAGTTTTGTTCTTAATCATCGTAATACGGGCAGTCACGCTGCCTGGTGCGGCGGAAGGTCTGCAAAGCTTCTTTGAGCCGAATTTTGAATCCATTACCTCTGGAAGTGTTTGGGTCGCAGCTTATGGACAGATTTTCTTTAGTCTTTCCATTGCATTTGCGATTATGATCACATATTCCAGCTATCTTCCAAAGAAATCAGATATCACGAATAACGCTTTTATTACCGGTTTTAGTAACTCCAGCTTTGAGCTTCTGGCTGGTATCGGTGTATTCGCTGCATTAGGTTTTATGGCATCTCAAGTTAACGTCCCTGTAGAGGAAGTCGTAAGTGGAGGCGTGGGGCTTGCCTTTGTTGTCTTCCCGCAGATTATTAATGAATTCCCTGCTTTAAATGGGCTGTTTGGTTTCTTATTCTTCGTTTCTTTAGTTCTGGCAGGATTGTCTTCATTAATTTCTATTTCTGAGACATATGTTGCAGGACTGAGTGAGAAATTTGGTTTGTCTAGAAAAGCAGCAGTTGGATTAGGAGGCGGAGTCGCTGCTGTTATTTCTCTTCTTTTTGCAACACAGGGTGGTTTATACTTCTTAGACGCTGCCGATTACTTCATTAATCAGTTCGGGGTAGCCTTCGTCGGGTTAGTTGAAGTTGTCGTTATCGCATGGTTTGTTCGTAGTCTTAATGATTTCCAGACTCACGCAAATGGAATTTCTGATTTGCACCTTGGCGGTTGGTGGAAGATCTGCCTCGGATTTATTACACCAATCGTGCTGGGATATATGATGTTCGATCTTTTCAAACAGAATATACTTGGTGAGTTTGATACGGAAACCGGTAACTATGAAGGGTATGGAGATACTTTTATCTTATTCGGTGGATGGGCTGTCGCAGCATTCGCATTGGTAGTTGGTTTCTTAATGACTATAAAACGCTGGGACTCCAAAGCACTTGAAGAACAACACAAGGAGGTAGAGTGATATGACAGCAGGTGCAATTGCTATGATGGTTATTGGAATCGTCGTGATATGGGGAGGACTTGCTGCGAGTATCATGAACGCAGTAAGGAAGTCAAAACAATCATAATTATGAAAATAGCGTCGCACTTTGTGCGGCGCTTAATTATTCCTAACCATCCGTTCCCATCTTTTTAAGTAAGGGTAAGGGTCAAATGACCATTCGTTTTTTCCATTATCCTGATACATGCCATAGTGTAAATGAGGGGGGAACTTTCCAGATGTTCCTGGTGGTCCATATCCCGTTGATCCAACTGAACCGATTACATCTCCTGGCTTGACCACGTCACCCACTTTTTTGTCATCTTCAAATCCACTTAAATGAGCGTAGTAATGGTAAATATTATATATATCCCTGATGCCAATTCTCCAGCCTCCGAACTCATTCCAACCTTTCATTTCAATTACTCCATAAGTAGTGGAGTGCACGGGTACCCCGTAATCTGCAAAAATATCCGTTCCTTCATGAACGCGGCGCCCTCCAAATCCTCGGGCGTCTCCCCACGTATTGTGATATGTGAAATTCGCTGTAATGGGGAGCGGAAAATCTCTGTCTGTTAAAGTAACAGTTTGAAACTTTTCAAAAACTTCTGCTGTATTCATGATTGTCTGTACAGTTAAATCCCGTTTATAGTAATTCCATAAGGCAATTCGTATATCCTCTTCTGAAGTACCGTATGACTGAAGATATTTTCCCAGGCTCCACATAATGTCTTCGTCGTTTGTCATATCCACTTTCTTATTCCCATCTCCTGTATCTCCCCATCCTTGAGGGAAAAAAGAAGGTTCCGTATCAATGCCATTCCAAAATAAAGGATCCGGACGGAAAGCAGTTACCCTTCCTTTAGGAGGATTATCGTGTATTTGTCGCTCGTATTGATCTACAGCAGCCAGATACGTCCAGGGAATCCCGGTAACGGCAGCGGTTTTTTTATATATGGAAGTGCGTTCTATATCTTCCTGCTCAATAGATGCACTAGATGGAGGGGCAGGTATAGAACAAAACACAATAAATACAAAAAATAAACTAAACACCTTCCGCATGTTCTCCGTCCTCCTATCGCCTAAATTAATTTTCTTTTATATTTTCACTATTAATATTTCCTTGAGGAGATTCTTTCATCTTTTCAACGATGCGTTCTACCCCTTCACTATAATTCTCGTCGTATACCGTGGAGTTACTCAGGCTCTGTATATCTCCAAAAGCTGCAGGGTTATCGGATACATATATATGATAAAAGCTGGGAACGAGGGAGTAAGCCGTTTTCTTTACCATATCTGCTGCTTCATCACGACTTTTATCTTCGGGAGCTTGATAGGCGACAAGTATTTCATCATCAGCTACAAGCGTCGCAACATCTTCAAACTCTTTATAACGAAGGATCATTCTTGTGATCATATCAGCTATTTGTTCGCGGTTCACTTTGATTTTATGGTTGGCCTCTGCCTCCTGATCCAGTTGATCTTTCTGAAAGCGAACATATCCTACCTGCCCATTGTTTGAGGGTTCATTGTAATTGTCCATAGCGTTGCCTTCGATCGAGTGATCATTATCTTTTTGGTTTTCCAGTTCCATACCTTCTTTTTTATCTGTGTTACATCCTGTGAGTAAAGCAAAGGGAATTATTAACATCATCACCATTTGATAGATCTTCATGATTCTCATCCTTTGTTCGTTCTTTTCTTTTAGCTTGGACGGAAAATCAATATTGATACAATTTTTTCTGTTCTATTTCCTTGAACAATTGGAAATATGGTACACTAAGTACTAGTTAGAGGTGATTGAATTGATCGAACTGTATGGAAAAAATTATGAATTGATTGAGGATCATAGAGAAGGG
Source organism: Halobacillus sp. A5 (assembly GCF_024189315.1). Taxonomy (GTDB): domain Bacteria; phylum Bacillota; class Bacilli; order Bacillales; family Halobacillaceae; genus Halobacillus_A. The sequence continues at coordinate 655,277 of NZ_JAIZEO010000003.1, forward strand.
TTTCAGGAGGAAGATCTTGAGGCCCGCTTTAGTGATATACTAAGCAAATATGACTTTATCGTTGGAGATTGGGGTTATGGTCAATTACGTTTAAAAGGATTCTATGATGATCAAAACAACAAGGCATCATTTGATACAAAAATCAGTACCTTAGAAGATTATTTATATGAATACTGTAATTTTGGCTGTTCTTACTTTGTATTAAAACGAGTCGATTAATAAGCCGACGTGTGAAATGCACGTCGGTTTATTATTAATGCTCTTCTTCAGATGGTTTAATGTCCTTATCTTTTTCATCGTGGGTAGGGTGTGCTCCAGGCATCCGCCTGGGCAGGTCTTGATGCAGCGATTTATACTCATAATTAAATGCACTGTAATAGCGCTGTTCATCTGTCCATGGTGCACTCTTCTCGTTAGAAACAGGTTTGTCTTTATTTCTAGGTGACCCGTATGGTCCTTCGGGAAGCTGTTCAGGTACTAAAAAATTTCTCTGCGCTTCCACATTAGCGAAGTCTGAGTAACGTTTTTTGTCCTTCTTACTCATGAATAAATAACCTCCTTTCCAAGAGATTGAATAGTGTTCATATTGTCACCTGGGAAGAAAGGTTTATTCAAAAGAACTATAAATATTGATCCAGGCAGTTCCTTAGTTCATCGGCCTGCATCTCACTGATATGAAATACTTGCTCCAGGTGCCCTTTTTCATGTAAAGTTCTATGATTCAGAGAAAAATTATGGTTGCCCAGCAAGTCAACAACTAAAGTATCTTCTTTTAAGTAATCAGCTTTTAAGAAGGCGAATTCAAACCGTCTTCCACTAGCAGAGAAATTTATAAAACGGGTAAAAGCCTGTTCTTGCTGATCTGTAATAACTTTAATTTCACTCATTCTAAATACTCCTTTTCGTTCAAATATTTTATAAAGTGATAGGAGGAAATTTAATGTACTTTGTTAACCGCCAGCATATTGAAAATATCTTACAATACATGGAACAAATAGTAGGAGAGCAGCCAAAGCATTCCACTGAGACACTTGCAGATTGTTTACTGTTAGAACGCATCACACATGTAGTTATCGAAGCCATTATCGACACAGGGAATCAAATGATCGATGGATTTATTATGCGTGATCCGGGGAGCTATGAAGATATTATTGACATCCTCACTGATGAAAAAGTACTGCCAATGAGCCAAATGAATAACTATAAAGAATTCATAAGACTAAGAAAATCTGTCGTCCAGCAATACACGACAGTGAATCATCAAGAGATTATGACCGTATGGGAGAAAGTTTATGATATCCTTCAGCAATTTCCGCGTCTTATAAGAGAATATTTAGACGAGGAACTTGGTCCAGTATCTGCCTTTACAAAAGATGGAGTGAATAAAGAAAAAGATGAAAAACTATAAAGCATATCTAATTGACTTGGACGGCACAATGTACAGAGGGAATGAACGAATCGCCGGTGCTGCAGAATTTATAGATGAATTAAACCGCTTTTCCATTCCTCATTTATTTATAACGAATAATTCTTCTTCCAACCCCGAGGAAGTTGCTTCCAAACTAACGGATATGCAAATAAAAGCAGAGAAAGAACAGATCTTTACTTCAAGTATGGCTACTGCAAGGTATATTCATACAAAAAATCCTGATTCAAAAGCCTATGTGATCGGAGAACAAGGGCTCTTTGACGCGTTAGCAAAAGAAAACATTGAAATTGTTACCCACTCCGCTGATTACGTCGTAATGGGGATAGACCGATTTATCACGTATGAAAAGTTAGCAGAAGCGTGCCTGCAAATAAGAAATGGTGCCTCGTTTATTAGTACGAATAAAGATAAAGCGATTCCGACCGAAAGGGGGCTTGTGCCCGGGAATGGAGCTTTAACATCAGTTGTGGCCGTCAGTACCGGGGTAGAGCCTGTTTATATAGGGAAACCAGAGCCGATTATTATGGAGCAGGCGATTCAAAAGCTTGGTGTTCCTAAAGAGGAAATTTTAATGGTGGGCGATAATTATCAAACTGATATATTAGCAGGCTTACGTGCAAATGTAGATACGTTAATGGTGGAAACAGGGGTAAGTTCGTATGTAAGCATTAAAGAAAACCATCAACAGCCCACCTATTTAGTGGGAAGCCTGGAAGAGTGGAAAATCCACAAGGTGCTCTAATAGCTTTACCTTGTGAATTTTTTTAAAATGGTTAAGTTGTGAATAGTGAGGTAAAAAACAAGCTGACTCCGTATTCATTTATGAGCTCCTGGTATATATCCAGAACACTCAGTTTCGGCATTGGGGCCCGGAAATAACTCATTTACCTGCAGGGGAGCATCAGACTCTGCCTGGTCGTGAACATTCTCTCTGTGGACTGTGTCTTGCTCCTTTATACGCTATAATAAGTAAGGACCAAAAAATATTGTTGTGAACAATAGGTGGATGCCAATAAATAAGTTACAGACCACTCCAGTCTTTTCCTGTTCACAGTAATATCCCCAGTGAATGCAATTATTACTGTATAAACGAATGGACTTGTATCGAAGCTTAAGTAGCCGGGTGTACGTGCGAGTATTTCTTTTTTTACATTCGCTACATTTTCCGATCCATTCATTTGTTGTTATTATCTTACAATTATTCACGAGGTTATGAAGGAATGGTTTCAATGATGAAAAAAAACCACGCAGGAAATTGCGTGGCTTACCAATTAATATTCGTCACCTACAGCGCTGTGAGCTAATCGGCTTGACGCAGCAGCAGCTATAGCTCCTACAATATCGTCTAAAAATGTGTGACATTGCCCGGAGGACTTATCATTAAGTTTTTGTAGTATGCCAGGTTTCTGTTTGTCAATGTACCCATAGTTTGTAAAGCCTATAGAACCGTACACATTTACAATCGAAAACGCTATGATTTCATCAACTCCATAAAGGCCTTCGTCTGCTGCTATTGTGGATTGAAGAGGCTCTTCAAGGTTATTTTTCTCGGCTAACACATCGAGCTGGATACCAGTGATAATAGCATTTTGTACTTCTCGTTTCTTCAGAACTTGATGAACATTAAACCGGCAGTCTTCCATTGTTAAGTCAGGATGATATTTAGATTGTAAGTAATGAACTAATTCGGCCATATCATCTATGGTCACGCCTCTTTCTATCAGCCAGTCTCTGGCTTTCTTTTCAAGCGTACTAACTTTACGATTTTCGTCTCTCACTCTGATGCCCTCCCTTAAGTACGTCAACACTTAAACTTCTTACAAGATGAAAAGCGATAATAGTATTATACCAGAAGTGTATTACAGTTTTCTAAAATTGTGTTATCCGCTTACAAAGCTTTATAATTAAGATATATTAATAATTGGATGATGTTTTTATATGCCGCTAGTCAGCTAAGTTTCAACGATTATGTTTAGTCGAATTCTATAATTAAAAGCAGAGAGGTGAAAGCATGGAGAAACCATATATTTTCATAACAAGAAAACTTCCCGAGAACCTTATAGAAGAATTCAGGGAGCAATTTGATATTAAAATGTGGGAGAGTGAAGACCAGCCTGTTCCACGGAAGGTATTAGAGGATGAGGCTGTGAAAGCGCAAGGCTTATTAACTATGCTGACGGATCAAGTAGATGAAGAGCTGATAAACTCTGCTGAAGACTTAAGAATTGTAGCCAATATGGCTGTAGGATATGACAATATAGACGTAGAGGCAGCTAAAAAGTATAATGTTACAGTTACAAATACACCGGAGGTTTTAACAGACACGACAGCTGATTTAACTTTCACTTTATTATTGACTGCCGCAAGACGTATAGTTGAAGCGGTTGATTACGTAAAGGGCGGAGAGTGGGGGCCATGGTCTCCTTTTCTGCTGGCTGGTTCAGATGTCCATCATAAAAAGTTGGGTATCATTGGTATGGGCCGAATAGGAGAGGCCGTAGCTAAACGTGCATTAGGGTTTGATATGGACGTCGTTTACTATAATAGATCAAGGAAGGAAGAGGTGGAGAAGAAATTAAATATACGCTATGAAGAGTGGTCAGAGTTAATTGCATCCTCTGATTACGTTATATGTCTTGTACCTTTAACAGATCAAACAAAACACTTATTTAATAATCAGGCTTTTAAGGAAATGAAGGACAGTGCGATCTTTGTTAATGCCTCAAGAGGTCCTGTCGTAAATGAACAGCATTTGCTGGAGGCATTGCGAGCGGGGGAAATTCGTGGAGCTGGATTAGATGTGTTTGAAGAAGAACCGATTTCTTCGGCTCATCCACTGCTTGCAATGGACAATGTCGTCTGCCTGCCTCACATTGGCTCTGCAAGTACCGAGACGAGAGAAGCAATGATCGAATTAAGTTTGAAAAATTTGGAAGGTCATTTACTTGGAAACGGAGCATTAACTCCCGTTTATTCATAAAAAATCCGTACACAATATACGTGTACGGATTGGCTGTAAGACCTATTTTAGAAAACCTGTTCTACTTCGTAAATCCCAGGCACTTCTTGAGCTAGAGCACGTTCAATGCCTGCTTTAAGAGTAATAGTAGAACTTGGGCAGTTACCACATGCTCCCATAAGGCGCAGGCGTACAATGCCATCTTCAACGTCAACAAGTTCTACGTCCCCGCCGTCACGAAGTAAAAATGGGCGAAGTTTATTAAGTACTTCTTGAACTTGAGCTTCCATGTTCAATCTTCCCCTTTCGTTATTCTTATTATAAATCGAATTTATTAAAAAATCTATTCATGTCTCACTAAATTTTAAATTGAGAACCATTTTCATTTTAACTTTTTTTTGAAGTTTTGTAAACTTGATGTATCAATAAAGAAGGTAACAGGGGGATTCCATGTGAAAGATAAAGTGCAAATTACTGTTTATGGAGCGGAGCAAAAGTGCGCAAGCTGTGTAAATGCACCAGGGTCTAAGGAAACGTATGAATGGCTGCAGGCTGCAATTCGAAGAAAATACCCGGAAGAACATTTATCTTATCGATATGTTGATATATTTAAAGCTCCACACGATTCGTCTGATCAAGATTATGTAAACCAGATTATGGAGGATGACTTATTTTATCCTTTAGTTCTTGTTAATGGCGAAATTGCGGGAGAAGGTAATCCAAGATTAAAAGACGTTTATACCAGCTTAGAAAAAAATGGTATTCGCCCTTTAGCGTAATATTCTTTGTTAACCTTACCAATATATGTTGAAAAATGATATTATTATGTATGAACTGGGGTTTCATCCGGGTTAAAGAGGTGAGAGGATGAATCCATTAATTGAGTTTTGTGTGAACAATTTAATCAGCGGCTCTGATGTAGCAATGGAAGAGCTTGAGAAAGATCCAGATTTAGATGTCGTGGAATACGGCTGTTTAAGTCACTGCGGCATTTGTTCACAAGGTTTGTTTGCTTTAGTAAACGGAGAACGAGTAATGGCTGATACTGCTGATGAGCTTGTTTCTAATATATATCAACACCTGGAGGAGAACCCCCTGTTTTAAGCGCAGATCGGCTTTTCACCTATGCAGCGGCAGCTGCATAGGTTTATTTAGTATAGTCTATTTATTTGATAAAAAGAATGACAGTTAGTATACTTTTAGTAACGAATGAAAGGAGAGTCTTATCATGATTCTTAATATTACAGATGCGGCCAATCACCAGATTCAGCAGATGGTAAAAGAAGAAGAATCTACAAACGTCAGCCTTCGTTTCGGTGTGAAAGGCGGCGGATGCAGTGGATTGTCGTATGCCATGGGTTTTGAAGATGACATTAATGAAGAATTAGATACGATAGAAGAACACAATGGAATTCCAGTGGTCATTCGAACGCAGGATATTCCGATCATTGAAGGTACAAAAATCGACTTTAAACAAAATATGATGGGCGGCGGGTTTACGATCGATAATCCGAATGCCATTGTATCGTGCGGCTGCGGATCTTCTTTTAAAACAGCTACCAATGAAGGAACGCCGGATCCAAACTGTTAAAGAAAAAAACTCCTCCATCCTGACTCCAGGATGGAGGAGTTTTATTTTAGGAAAACATGCTGGTGGAATGCTTAGGCTGCACCCGGGCATCTGGATCCATATAAGCTTTAGCGTTATTTACTGCTGTTGGACCTTCTCCAAATCCGGAAGCAATTAATTTTACTTTCCCAGGATACGTACAGATATCTCCAGCGGCGTAAATCCCCTTAATGTTGGTTTCCATTTTCGAATTAACTACAATACTGTTCTTTTCAATTTCTAGTTCCCATTCTTTAATTGGCCCCAGAGAAGAAATAAATCCATAATTAACGATAACTTCATCTACATCAATTGTTTTTATTTCATCACCTTTTACTTTATGAAGTTCAACTTGGTTGATCCGGTGATCTCCCGTCATCGTCTCAGGAGTGTAGGGCGTTAGTAAATTAACCTTAGAGTTATTTAATTGTTCAACGCTGTGTTCATGGGCTCTAAACTTGTCACGTCTATGGACAAGATGAACCTGTTTGGCGATAGGTTCCAGCATTAATGCCCAGTCTACTGCAGAATCTCCGCCTCCGCAGATCATTACATTTTTGTCGGCAAATTTATTCATGTCGTCTACATAGTAATGAAGGTTCGTATTTTCGAATTTCTCTGTATCCGCAATTTTTAAGCGTCTCGGTTGAAACGCTCCATTTCCGGCTGTAACCACTATCGTCTTAGTATAGTGTACTTCTTTGTTAGTTGTCAGCTTAAAGGAGTTGTCCTCCAGTCTTTCAATGGTTTGAACTTCCTGCTCTAATGATACCGCAGGTTCAAATGCTAATGCCTGTTCTTTTAAATTGTCCACTAACTCCTGAGCCCCTACTCTTGGAAAACCCGCAACGTCAAATATATATTTTTCAGGGTAGAGAGCTGATAGCTGACCACCCAGGTGAGGTAAGCTTTCAATAATTTTAACACTGGCCTGGCGCATACCACCATAGAAAGCTGTGAATAATCCGGTGGGACCGCCGCCAATAACCGTAATGTCGTAAACTTTATCGCTCATAATCATTGTCCCCCTATTAAAATTCAAATTACACTTTTTCTATTCTATCATAAAAAAGCGTACGATGAGGAGAGAAGATAAAGGGAAAGCGCTTTCTAATTGTTTAAAAATTTAAACTTTTCGGATAAAACGACAAAGGGTTGAAAATATAAAAAAAAACGTCTAATATTGACACTAGAAAACATTTAACGATTTTGTGACAGAAATATATACGAAACGACAGGCTCTTTTTTTATGCAGGATTGTGTGAAACGAGTCACAAGGAAACAAATTAAATAGAGATGGAAGTGATAAGGATGAAAAACCCTAATATTGTCATTCTTGGTGCTGGTTACGGCGGAATTATGACAGCAGTGAAATTACAGAAGAGCCTTGGACCTAATGAAGCCAATATTACTCTAGTAAATAAGCACAGCTATCATTATCAGACAACTTGGCTTCATGAGAATGCAGCTGGAACGCTTCATCATGATCGTACGCGCATCAATATTAAAGATGTTGTGAATACGAGTCAGGTTAATTTTGTTCAGGATACAGTGGCCAGTATTCTTCCTGAAGAGAAGAAGGTTGTCCTTGAAAACGGAGAGCTTTCTTATGATTATTTAGTTATTGGTCTTGGGTTTGAAGCGGCAACATTTGGAATTCCAGGTCTTAAAGAACATGCCTATACGATTAACAGTATTAATAGTGCCCGTCTGCTTCGCCAGCACATTGAATATAACTTTGCAAAATATAATAATGAGGCCGCTCCTAAAGAAGAGCGTTTGAACATTGTTGTCGGCGGTGCCGGATTCACTGGTATAGAGTTTGTAGGTGAGCTTGCTAATCGCATACCTGAACTGTGCAAAGAATATGACATCCCCCGTGAAAAAGTTCGTATCATTAACGTTGAAGCGGCACCAACAGCACTTCCAGGGTTTGATCCTGAACTTGTAGAGTATGCGATGAACTCTCTTGAAGCAAGAGGTGTAGAATTCAAAATTGGTGCTATGATTAAAGAAGTTACTGAAAACAAGCTGGTATTTGAAAAAGATGAGCAGCGTGAAGAGATTGCAACAAACACAGTTGTATGGGCTGCAGGGGTGAGAGGTAACTCTCTTGTTGAAGAATCAGGATTCGAAGCAAACCGCGGCCGTATGCCGGTTGAGCCGGATTTAAGAAGCAAGCAGTACCCTGAAGTATTTATCGTAGGGGATTGTGCTCTTATCTTTAACGAAGAAACAGAGCGCCCTTACCCGCCGACAGCCCAGATCGCTATTCAAATGGCTGAAAATACAGCAGCGAACCTTACAAAACTGGTGAAAGGGGACGACCACATCGAACCGTTTAAACCAGATTTGAAAGGTACAGTCGCTTCTTTAGGACATAATGACGCCATTGGAGTAGTATTTGATGATAAGAAGTTGTTTGGGTGGTCTGCAACGGCAATGAAAAAAGTCATTGATAACAGATATCTTCTTAAACTAGGCGGTCCTAGTTTACTACTGAAAAAAGGAAAGCTGAATTTCTTTAAATAAAGGAAGATGAGAAAAGCAAAGACAGCTGGTCTGTCTTTGCTTTTTTAAAAGTAGGGGGATCTTCTCTTGAATATTGTACAATTTGCTGTTTCCATGCTTCTGTTTTTTGTGCTCTTTTTTGGTATTGGATTTTTATTAAATATGATTTTGCGTTCTTCCTGGATCATGGCTTTCACCTATCCCGTAATCGTTTTACTTATTGTCGATAATTTCAAATCCAGCTTATACTTTACCAATCCCTCAGAAGCCTTTACTACTGTACTTGGATTGCTGGCAAATTTAAAAGCTGTGGATATAGTTATTTTATCAAGTGGGTTTATAGGTACCATTGCCGCGGGTTTAGTAATTAGGTGGCTTAGAAAGAATGGCTATCAAATGTTTTAACCACTGAGCTAGAAGTTGAATAGGAAGTAGATCCATTGGACATGATGAACATCGAGAGGTGATTCATCATGTTTTTAATTTTAAAGAGGCTCACTTTGTGTCTTCTGTTTATTGCGGCTGCTTATAGTACGTGGTACAGCATCTCAAATGTATCAATTAAAGATCTAAATGAGTGGTTTGCAAGTAAAGAAAGGGAAAAAGAGCGGGTAAACTATCATACTTCCATTGAACAGGCAGCAGCTGCACAATCGGCAGTCGATCCAGGTTTAAAAGATGTATTAGACTTGAATCAGTATCCTTCACATAAAGTTACAGCTACAGGGTACACCGCAGGATATGAATCAACTGGTAAAAATGAAGACCATCCTGCGTATGGTATCACTTATTCCGGGGTAGAAGTTACCCGGGATTTATATTCTACAATTGCTGCAGACCCTGAAGTTTTTCCTATAGGTACTGTTCTCTTCATACCTGGCTATGGATATGGTGTCGTTGCGGACACGGGATCTGCGATTAAAGGGAACAGGCTTGATTTATATTATCCTTCGGTAGACGCTGTTTATAATAATTGGGGAAAGCAGGACCTTGAGGTTTATGTAATTGAAAAGGGAGACGGAACTTTACAGCAGGAAGACCTCATTCATTACAATGACAACGATACTTTGGAAGTGTATAGAGAATCGATCTTAAACGAATAAAATCCGGTCTTTATTTAAAATAAAGCCGGATTTTCCTATTTAAACATTGCGTATAAGAAAGTAGCAAGTAAAATACCAGTTAATCCTCCGAAAAATACTTCGATCGGCTTGTGCCCCAACAATTCTTTTAATTCTTCCCGCTTTTGAAATTGCTCTTTATTTGACCATTCTCTTGCTTCATTAACAAAACGATGAAAATCATTAAGGAGTATATTCAGCATGATTGCCTGCTCTCCTGTCTGACGTCTCACCCCTGTGGAGTCAAACATGACGATAATTGTAAATACAGCAGCGATGGCAAACATAGAAGAATCAAACCCCTGGTCTAAACCAACAGCTGTTGAAAGAGCGGTTACTGCTGCAGAATGGCTGCTGGGCATGCCGCCGGTACTAAAAGCGAGACCAGGATTCAGGGCGCGGGATGCTATGAATTGTATAGGGATTTTAATGACTTGAGCAAATATAATAGCGGCGATAGAAGCCCATAAAGGAAAATTCTGAAGTAAATCCATTTCTGTATACAACATCCTCTCTCTACGAATATGAAAGTAGTATAATGATTGTAGCATACAACTAAAATATTTGTCCTTCACGTGCATAGGAAGTATGTGTAGTTTTAGTGTAAAATAAAAAATAGAATGTCGAGGGGTTCTCGACATTCTATTTTCTATTCTTGAACAGCAGCTTCTAAGGCTACTTCAATCATTTCATTAAAAGTAGATTGACGTTCTTCAGAAGAAGTTTCTTCCCCTGTAAGGATGTGATCGCTCACAGTTAAAACAGACAAGGCTTCACGGCCGTATTTAGCAGCTAAAGTATATAGAGCTGTGGTTTCCATTTCAACCGCAAGCACATTGTACTTAGCGAGCAGGTTGAAGAGGTCCATAGCATGGTCTCGATAAAAGCTGTCGCTCGTAAATACATTTCCGACGCGCAGCTTCAGTCCCTTGTTAATACCTGCTTCATAAGCATTTTTTAGTAAGTTGAAATTAGCTGTAGGGGCGTAGTCAATACCGCCAAATACCATGCGGTTCATTTGAGAGTCTGTAGTAGACGTAGAAGCTAATATAACGTCACGGACTTTTACATCCTTTTGAAGAGCACCACATGTGCCTACACGAATTAATTTTTGGACATCATAACTCTCCATTAATTCATTAATATAAATGGAAATGGAAGGTACACCCATTCCAGTACCTTGAACGGAAATACGTTCGCCTCTATAAGTTCCTGTGTAGCCATACATGCCGCGCACTTCGTTGTAGCAAACGGCGTCTTCTAGGAAGTTTTCAGCTATATACTTCGCCCTTAACGGGTCTCCAGGCAGTAAGATTTTATCTGCAATATCTCCAGGTTTTGCTCCAATATGTACACTCATTAGTTTGACCTCCTTATCGTTATCTAGCACTTTTAAAATTACCATAACAATTTGTAGAAAACAAATAAACAAGTGGAATGGCAAATTGTCAACTGATAGAATAAACTTAATAAATAGACCGCTGCCAGGTTTATAATAAGAGTTTACGACTGAAAAGGAACTCATTGCGGCACAGAAAGGAATGTTAAGATGAATATTTCCATCTCTCAACTTCCTGGTATTGGACAAAAAATTTCTTTGAAAACAGCTGAAGAAAGCATGCTTGTATTGATTGTCCATCATACGGGGAAGAGAGAATTATATTTTTTTGATGATCAGGATAGTGAAGAAGCAGATTTTGCAATGGATTTGACTTCCGATGAGACGCGTGAGCTTGGGGCGCAGCTTCTTGGAGCTACTTATCAGCCTGTTAACGCTGATCAGCTTAAGATGTTTAAGAATCAAATCGTTATTGACTGGATCGAATTGAAACCAAGCTCGCCGATTGTTTACAAGACCATTGAGGAGTCTGAGGTGCGGAACTTAACCGGGGTAACTATTATAGGTATTATAAAAGGGGATGAGACAATTGCCATTCCGGAGGCTGATACTAAATTACAGCCTGGAGATGTCATTATGTCCATTGGAAAGCAGGACCAAATAGACAGCATGATCGCTCTGTGTAATGGAGGGGAATGATCAAACTTGCATACAGAATTTCCTGAATTATTAGGTGCAGGGCTCATTTTGCTATTTATTTTCTATCTTGGTTTTTTGAGCCTGAAAATTAAAATACCGAATGTTATTCTTTATATCCTTCTGGGAATCATTTTAGCAGATGCTCTGGCTGATAACGAAATTTTACATTTTGCAAGTGAAGTAGGAATCGTATTATTATTTTTTTTACTTGGACTAGAATTTAATGTGAAGCGTCTTGGAGGTATTGCCAAGAAAGTCTGGCCGGCCGGCTTATTGGACGTCTTTCTTAGTTTAGGTGTAACTACCGGTATTGCACTATTATTTAATTTAGATCTTTTTTCGAGCTTTCTTGTAGGGGGAATTGCATATGCTACCAGTTCTTCAATTACTGCTAAATTGCTCGATGATAGAGGACGTATGGCTAACTCGGAAACAGAGTTTATTCTTGCTATTTTAATTTTTGAAGATTTAGTAGCTCCCATAGTTGTAGCTGTTTTATTTGCTGTCAGTACAGGTGAAAATTTCACAAGCTTATCTGCAGTGTATTTGGTCGGGAAAATCATTGGATTGACACTCTTGGCTGTTCTTCTGGGTAAAACAGTTTTTAAAAAGTTTGAACGTTTTCTTGACCGTATTTCAGACGAAGATTTTAAAATAGCGGTACTTATAGGGATAGCATTAACATATGGTGGGTTTGCCCTCTTTCTTGGGCTTTCTGAAGTTCTTGGAGCGTTTCTGGCTGGGATGATGCTTGCGGAAATAGGAAGAATTGAAAAAGTCGAACAAACTATTATTCCAGTTAGGGATCTGATGCTCCCTACTTTCTTTGTTTATTTTGGTACAACCATAGAACTTGGAAATGGAGTACCTATGGCCTTTTTACTGGCAGTTGTAGTGATCTGGTCGATAGTGTCGAAGTTAATTCTAGGGGTCGCAGGAGGACCAATTTACGGGCTGTCTAAGCGTTCTTCTTTACGAGCAGGCTTATCCTTATGCGCAAGGGGAGAATTTTCTGTTGTCATGGCAAGTGCAGCCACAGGAGCACTAAAAGCGTTCAGTGGTCTATATATATTAATTGCTGCTTTTATTGGTATGTTTTTGTTTGAGAAAGCACCCAGAATAACAACAAAGATATATGGAAAACCAGTTAAGAAAAAGAAGAATCTGCGTGTGCCGGGTGATTAAGAAAGAGGCTGGGACATAAGTAAAGCGGTGTTGTCAAAAAACAAACATTTGTATAAACGCAGATGATTAGCGTAGTCAAAATGCGGAGACTCCTGTGGGATCAGCACGAGCCGAAGATCCGGAGGAAAGCGTTCTTTGCTTTCTGAGGAAGCTTAAGGCCGTGCCTGCGGAAAGCTAAGCATTTTGACGGAGTGATAGTGTGAATTCTCTTTAACCTAAATAATCCGAATTGATTTCTACAAAATCATTCGGATTATTTTATGTTTTATTCAGTTTTGTCCCGACCTCATTTAAAATATTGGTTTTCCAGTTCTTTCAGTTGTTTTAAGGCATGTTGATTAAATTCTGTTTCCCGCCGGCTTAATTTTTCCTTTAATTGTTCTACTGATTTTTTTAAAGATTCGGTATATTCAGGAACCTCCTGAATGCTCAGCTTTTCTACGGCTTTCTTATGGATATTTGCTTTCTCCTGATAACTTAACGCATTTCTCTGATGGAAAAATACTTCCTGTGTCTGCCCGGGATTATGCAGGTCTCCCTGCATCGGGTGTTTTTCAACAGCAAGGACTTTTATTAAATAAGCGTTAGGACGCTCTTCGATAAACTCGCCTATATAGACACCTGTTTTGTAATGAGCTCTGACGATGTCACTCTGGATTAATTGAGTCATATAATTCCTCCTTCTCTAATTCTATAGTAATTTAAGCCTGGCAATTGTGAATATATATTGAAAAATCTGCGGAGCAGTTATTCATTTGTTATAATAACATGCGAAGGGTTGTGATTTCTTATGATGGAATTTTTGTATTTTCCTGAGGACAAGTCCGAATATATTCCAGCTGTCCTAATGTTGGCAGTTTTTATTATTTTAGCTGGAATTACAATGTACTTTATAATTAAAGCTTCTCGCAAAGAAGAGAAAAAAACTGAAAACTTCTCCAATTCAAATGAACCTATGAATAATCATTCTAAAGATTATTCTTAAACAAGACTTACCCTGAGGGGCTTAAGTCTTGTTTTTTTGTTATAAAGTTTATTATTTAAGGAAAACCTATCCACAATACTGTCTGTGGAAGGGACGTTGGGTTATGAAGGCGTTGTTATGGTTTAATGTATTGTTTATAGTTTTTTTAACTGGGTGTAATGATGATAATCGTTCCCCGCTTGAAACTCCAATTTATAATCAGGATGGTGACCGTATTGGTAAAGCTGAATTTACTGAGAAGGCAGATGGGGTTGAAGTAAGTGTAACGGCTGAGGGACTGCCTTCAGGTGCCCACGGTATTCATATACATGAAAGACCAGAATGCAGGGGGCCGGACTTCAAAAGTGCTGGAAATCATTTTAATCCTAAAAATGTAGATCACGGACTGATGAATGAGAACGGGGCGCACACCGGCGACCTGCCAAATATTGAAGCGGCTGGTGATGGAAAAGTGGAAGTGGAACTAATGATCCAGGAGGCTACACTTAAAGATGGGCAGACGTCGTTATTAAGAGATGAAGGCACGTCAATTGTTATTACGAGTGAAGCTGATGACGGAATGAGTCAGCCTGCTGGAGATTCCGGAAACCGCATCGCTTGTGCTGAGATTACAACAGGTGCGGATAAAGATGAGACAAGTGATCCTACTGAACGCGATGAAAATAATGAATAAAACCAAAAGCCTGGTCAAATGACTAGGCTTTTGGTTTTTCACGTATTGCGTTTAGGATGCGGTTTACTCCTTCTGCAATAATATTGGGTGGAGCAGCTAAGTTCATTCTCATAAACCCCTCTCCTTCTTCACCAAAGGAAACTCCATCGTTCAGCCCGACCTTCGCTTGCTTTTGCATAAAGGATTTTAGTTCAGCCTGAGACATATTCAAAGAACGGCAATCCATCCAAAGCAAATATGTTCCTTCCAGGGGCAGTACTTTAATTTGGTTGGTGTTTTCTTCGAATTGCTCCATTACGAAATCACGGTTTGCCTCAATGGTTTCAAGCAGACCTTCCAGCCAGTCTTCACCGTGCAGATAAGCACTTTCCATGGCGGTCAACCCCAGAGTGTTTAGCATATGCATTCCCTGCTTATCAAAATGCGACTTTATTTTCTCACGTTTGTCTTTGCTCGATGTTACTAAGTAAGAAGCCTGCAGACCAGCTAAATTAAATGTCTTTGTAGGAGAAAAACATGTCACTGTCTGTTCATTTAACTTCTCTGTGAGTGAAGCGACCGGGAGGTGTTTATGTTCGTCCAGGACAAGGTCGGCATGAATTTCATCAGAAACAATGATGACATTATGATTTAAGCAGATCTCTCCCATTTTCAGCAGTTCTTCCTCGTTCCACACTCTTCCGACAGGGTTGTGAGGGTTACAGAGAATAAACATTTTTACTTCGTTTTCTATAATCTGTTTTTCAAAATCCTCAAAATCAATTGTATATCTTCCTTTATTATAAATTAAAGGATTTTTTACGACTTTACGTTCGTGATCATTAATAACACTATAAAAGGGAGGATAGACGGGTGGCTGAATTAGAATATGGTCTCCCTTATTCGTCAGTGCCTGTATAGTCATATGCAGGCTCGGGATGACACCAGGGCTGTAAGTTATCCAGTCTTCTTTTATTTTCCATTGATGCCTTTTGGAAAGCCACTCTATAATGGTGTGTTTAACATTTTCATCTGGCATCGTATAGCCGAATATTCCGTGATCCACTCTCTCCTTCAGATCACTAATTACTGCCTCTGGAACTTGAAAGTCCATGTCGGCCACCCACATTGGTAATATATCTTTGTCTTGATAGAGCTGCTCTGCATAATCCCACTTAACAGAACGAGTTCCTTTACGCTGGATTACATTAGAAAATTGACTCACTGTTACCACTCCATTCGTTCATTACTAGGTTAATCATATCGGAAAATTGTGAAGGAAAAAAACAATGTGATCGTTTATTGGCACAAAAAAAAAGCAAAGCGATAAATTCGCTTTGCTACACAGGGGGAATACGAGAAAGTCTTACGCTAATAAATATAGCCATAATTAAAGATCTTTAAACCTATTTTTTTCATTTTTTTCATTTTTTAAATCATAAAGTAGATTCATAGCCTTTAATACTTCATCTTCAGAAAAGTCTAAAGCTTTTCTCAGCAGTAATTTTGTCCTCTTAACACCGACCTGCTGAACGAGCTGATGTAGCTCATCATCAATTACACGTTCTTCTTCATCTTCCATTAGTTCTGAAGCTGGAATATCAAGAACAGTTGAGATTTTTAATAGCGTATCGAGTTCAGGAATGCGTTCATTGTTTTCATATGATTCTAGTGTTTGTACACCAATTCTAGCTTTTAAAGCAAGATTTTCTTTTGTTAATTCTTTGAGGTTGCGATATTTTTGGATATTTTCACCAACAGCCATTTTTATCCCTCCTCATATTTCAATAATTATATCATAAACGTAAGATTCATTAGTGTATATTTCATGAACTCTTTGCTTAAAGAGAAAAGGTATGGTAAAATCAATAATTGCGTGAAAAGAAACGAATAATTTATATCAGGAGTTGTATAGCATGTCAGATAAGTTTCAAGAAGGTCAGGTTTTAGAAGGTAAAGTTACTGGTATTCAGCCATACGGAGCATTTGTTGCTTTAGATGAGAAAGTTCAAGGGCTTGTCCACATTTCTGAAGTAACCCATGGTTACGTGAAGGATATTAACGAGCACCTTACGGAAGGTGACGAAGTACAAGTTAAAATTTTGAACATCGATGAAGAAAAGAATAAATATTCTCTTTCTATCCGTGCTACTCAGGAAGCGCCTAAACAGGAACAGCGCCGTCCACGTAAACAAACAGCTGCTAAACCACAGCAACAGGAAGAAGCCTCTGCAGGTTTCAATACTCTTAAAGATAAACTAGAAGATTGGATCAAGCAGTCTGACGACCGTGAGAAATATCGCAAGTAATTAAAAACCCGGCCTATGCCGGGTTTTTGTTATTTTTCAGTTGCGTCAACTGTAGCATCATGAAATTCAGCGGCACGTGAGAAATAGATCGAAATCGCTATAAGTCCACTAATTCCTACAAGTGTATAAATAACACGCGCGAAGGCTCCACTTTGCTCACCGCCCCCAAACAATCCTGCTACAAGGTCATATTGGAATAGTCCAATCAACCCCCAGTTAATTGCACCGACGATAATTAAAAACAGTGCTGTTCTTTGTAACCAGCTCATCATTATCCCTCCTTTTTTTTGCTTTACATGCATAGGTTGAACATTGATTGAAATTTTATACATGACGCTTTTCTTTTGAGTATGAATTGGAAATAAGGGATAATGTGATAATGTAAGAAGTACTTTCACAACTGGAAGGAGAAGTTAAATGGATTCATTTACATTTCACAATCCAACGAAATTAATTTTCGGTAAGGATCAAGTAGAACAACTATCTGAACAAATACCCGGAGCTGCCAGGAAAGTTCTGATTGTTTACGGTGGCGGAAGTATAAAAAGAAATGGTGTATACGATATAGTTACAGATCAACTAGACCAACTAAATGTTGAAATATTTGAATTACCTGGGGTCGAGCCCAACCCAAGGCTGACTACTGTAAGAAGAGGAGTCGACATTTGTAAGCAGGAGGGCATCGATTTCTTGTTAGCCGTAGGCGGCGGAAGTGTTATTGACTGCACAAAAACAATTGCAGCAGGTGCGAAATATGATGGTGATGCCTGGGATCTAGTAACGCGTCAGGCTACTCCGGAGGGTGCATTGCCATTCGGTACGGTATTGACATTAGCAGCTACCGGTTCAGAAATGAATGGCGGCGCAGTTATAACTAATTGGGAAACTAATGAGAAGTATGGCTGGGGCTTTGCGCCTTATACGTATCCGGCTTTTTCCATTTTAGATCCACAGCATACAATTTCCGTTCCTCGTGATCAGACGATATACGGTATTGTAGATATGATGAGTCATTTATTGGAACAATACTTTCACAATGATACACAATCGCCCATACAGGATGAAATGATTGAAGGCGTGCTTCGAACCGTTATTGATACTGCACCAAAGCTTCTTGACGATTTAGAATCATTTGAACACCGCGAAACAATTCTATATGCAGGCACTATTGCATTAAATGGTATGCTGCAAATGGGGTACCGCGGAGACTGGGCAACACACAATATTGAACATGCTGTTTCAGCGGTTTATGACATTCCTCACGCAGGAGGACTTGCAATATTGTTCCCAAATTGGATGAAGCATAACCTTGATACCAATGTGGACCGATTTGCCCGTCTTGCAGTTAAAGTTTTTCATGTGAGCGAGGAAGGGAAATCTTCACGTGAAGCCGCTGAAGAGGGAATAAAGGAACTGCAGAAATTCTGGTCTTCTCTTGGAGCACCTCAAACCTTAGCTGATTATGATATTGGAGACGACCAATTTAATGTGATCATCAATCGTGCTATGAAACGCGGAGCATTCGGAAACTTCAACAAACTGGAAGATGACGATGTAAAAACCATTTTAGAATTATCTAAATAACGAAAAGGGCACAATAAGTGTCCTTTTTTAAATGAATGCGTTTACAATTACAACCTTACTTGATTTGAAAGGTAGGTTTCGATAAAGTAAAAATGACTTAGTAAATTTATGAACCTGGAGGAATGATCAATGACACATGTGCGATTTGACTATGAAAAAGCCCTTCCATTCTTTGGTGAGCATGAGCTTGAATATGTGCAGGATGCCGTAAGTCTGGCCCATAACGCTTTACACGAGAAAACAGGTGCAGGAAGTGATTACCTTGGATGGCTGGATCTTCCTGAAAATTATGACCGAGAAGAATTTTCACGCATTCAGCAATCAGCAGAAAAAATAAAAAATGATTCTGATGTTCTTCTTGTCATTGGGATCGGCGGTTCATATCTGGGGGCACGTGCCGCTATTGAAATGTTAAATCACAGTTTCTACAATGAACTGTCTTCAGAGCAGCGTAAAACGCCGCAGGTCTTCTTTGTAGGTAACAGCATTAGTGCACCTTATTTAAACGATCTATTCGACCTGCTTAAAGACAAAGATGTTTCAGTTAACGTGATTTCGAAAAGTGGAACTACTACAGAGCCTGCCATTGCTTTCCGGGCTTTCCGTAAATTTCTTGAAGACAAATATGGACAAGAAGAAGCTCAGAAACGCATTTATGCAACAACAGATAAAGAAAAAGGAGCACTTAAGACTTTAGCTGATGAACAAGGGTATGAATCCTTTGTTGTACCTGATGATGTCGGAGGCCGGTACTCAGTACTTACCGCTGTAGGTTTACTACCTATCGCTGTCAGCGGAGTAGACATAGAAAATATGATGGAAGGTGCTCAAAAAGCACAGAACGATCTTAACACGGACAAACTGTCAGAGAATCCTGCTTATCAGTATGCCGCTGTTAGAAATGTTTTATACAGCAAAGGAAAAACAATCGAAATGATGATTAATTATGAGCCTTCTCTTCAATATTTCTCTGAATGGTGGAAACAGTTATTCGGTGAAAGTGAAGGGAAAGACCAAAAAGGAATTTATCCTTCTTCCGCTAACTTCTCAACTGACCTGCATTCCCTGGGCCAATACGTGCAGGATGGACGCCGCGATTTGTTTGAAACGGTTCTTCATGTGGAAAAAGCTAAGTCAGATTACACCATAGAAGAAGATGAACAGAACTTAGACGGGTTAAATTACCTGGCGGGACAGACGGTGGATTATGTTAATGAAAAAGCTTACCAGGGTACGATGCTCGCACACACTGATGGGGAAGTTCCGAACTTAATCGTTCATGTTCCTGAACTTAATGCTTATACATTCGGATACCTCGTATACTTTTTCGAGAAGGCCTGCGCTTTAAGTGGTTATCTGCTGGGGGTTAATCCCTTCGATCAGCCGGGCGTAGAAGCATACAAGAAAAATATGTTTGCTCTTTTAGGAAAGCCGGGTTTTGAAAAAGAAAAAGAAGAATTAGAACAGCGTCTATAATAATAATAATGTGAAACCACCTCCAGTTATTGGTTAATCGGAGGTGGTTTTTTTGGGTAAACTAAAGGCTGAAGGAGGGATGAAATTATGTTTACAATAGAATCGGAATTAACGAATAAGTTCTACGTTTACCACGAAATGGAAGAGGCGCTTGAACCTTTAGGCTTTAAAATGGCTGACAACTGGGATTACGACCATGGCTATTTTGATTATAAAATTGATAATCACAATGGATACCTTTTTCTAAGGATTCCTATAGAAGTCATGGGCGGGTACCTGGATTCTCCTGATGAGGCAAATATGGTTAAAATAAAAGCCCCGTTTCTTCTATACCACCAGTTTCAAGATGGACTGGACGACCATGTAAGGGAAGGGAATATTAGAGCGTCCTTTGATCAGTTCCAGGAACCTAAAGACAGAGATGCGGAGTTTCCTAAAGAATACATTGAAGCGGGAAGAAAGGCTTTAAAGGATGCTGAACAAGCATTACGATCTCAGCGTAACCAATAAGATTAAAGTTTGTACGTTTTCGAGCGGTAAGGAAGGTTTCAATGTAAAGTGTACATCTTTATTATATCTGTAGCCTATGACAATTGAGCCTTTATTTAAGTGAAATTGAACTGCATCCTCCATTGTCTTGTGATTATAGCCTTCAGGGATAGGCTCTTCATGGAACTGCCGGGATGTTAATAAGGCTAATAACAATTCAAAAGGCTCGATCGGATCATTATGGTAGAGTTCATGATAAAATAAGGTGCTCATAAAATCATTAGAACGGATGACACGGTTTGCTCCTGCTCGCTCTGCATTAATTTTTTGCTGCTCAGTCAATACTTCTGCAATAATAAATAATTGCGAATTATGCCCTTTTAAGGAAACGATTTGATGGATAACTGATTGATCAGCGGCATGTTCTGCTTTAGAGGGATCAGCTGTGATCACTGCCAGTTTGGCTTCCTTTACATTTGCCTTCTCGAGAGTCTCCTCCGTTGTTGCGTCCCCATTAATAAAATGAACGTATGAGTGATTCTCATAAAGGCGTTTCATGGTACGATCCAGAAGTACGATATATTCATGACAATGATTTTCAGTCATCATTTCAATCAGCTGCCGGGTTCGTTCATTCCACCCGATTAATACGATATGCCCGCTGCCCTTATAGTCTACTTTTCCACTGGATAAATCACGTTCGTGTTTAACGGTCGCTGCTGACAAGGTGGCCATGTAAAAAGTTACTAATCCACCTCCCGTTAGAATGAGAAAGATTGCTGTAATCTTTCCCGGTGTACTTAAGGGGACATAATCACCATAGCCAACGGTAGCTCCGGTCACAAATGCCCACCAAATACCGTCAAATACAGTAGGGAAATTATTCGGCTCTATTGCATGAATGAGCATTCCAAAGAAAATCATAAATACGAACACAGTACTAAGCAGTCTTAAAAATAATGGAAGTTGAAAATAATAACGGATCCAGTGCTGCACGATAAGCACCTCTTTTTTATCTAGTATGTCTGCATTGATACAAATTCAAACATTCAAAAAGCCTCCCAATGAGGGAGGCTCAATTAATGAGAGAAGCTCGTCAGTTTATTTTTCATATCTTTAAATACATAATCTCTAAAATCTTCATTATCTCTAAAAGCTTTTGTTACGAATTGGAACATCTCTTTCTGTTTTTCTTTAAATTGAGGATGGTCCTCTCCGGGTAAGGATGAAGTTGCGTTATCAATAAACTGCTGAAGCTCCGGCGCGCGGGGGCCCCAGTGAAGTACTTCTTTTCCTTCTCGATCAATTATAATAATTTTGGGGATTGACCGGGACTGCTGATTGGTCAGATAGTGATCCATTAATTCAAGGTTCTCATCTCTTGAGAGAAAATGTGTGTGAATTCTTCCCGCTTCGGCAATTCTTAAAAAAACAGGTATATTGAGCATGGCGTCTCCACACCAGTCTTCTGTTAATATGATTGCTCTCCAATTATTTCCTCTTAAACTTGATAAAAGCGGCTCATCTTCTGTTGGGATTCTAAAGTTTTCATAAATATAAATAAAGCCCTCCTGATGCTGCTTCATAGAATCTACATATTCTTGGGCACTTTTACCTTTAGCATACCAATCATTTAATTCCATTGTCATTCCTCCTTCATCACGACATCCTTATACTTGTTCCCTATTTAAGAATTAATTAAGCGCACTTTTATATTTTATAAGTCCAAGTGTTATAATTTAGTGAGAAACTGATTGGAGGTATACATATGAAATTGCAAAATCAAGACTTGTTAATGGAGCTTTTAAACACTCCGTCCCCTTCAAGTATGGAAATGGAAATCCAGAAACGCTGGATTAAAGAAATGAATTCGTACGCAGATGAGATACGAACCGATCACGCAGGAAATGCAATAGCCGTATTAAACCCCGAAGCAGAATTTAAGGTTTTATTGGCAGGGCATTGTGACGAAATCGCACTGGTCATAAACCGTATTGATGAGGATGGTTATTTATACATCGATAAGATGGGAGGGATTAACCCGAAAGCAGCCGTAGGAATGAAGGTTTCTGTGCTGGGCAGTAATAAAACACTCCATGGTGTAATTGGTGTAAATGCTCAGCACCACGGCGGGCTGAAAGGGGATTTTGATTTAGATGAGCTGTTTATTGATTGTGGAGCTAAGTCTAAGGATGAGATAGAAGCTTTTGTTCGTATTGGCGATCTCGCTGTCTATAATCGTGAGCCTGAAATATTGATGAATCGCTATGTTACAGGTAGAGGATTGGATAACAGAACAGGGCAGTTTATCGTTGGAGAAGTGCTCCGCCGGCTTTCTCAAAAGAACTTAAACGTAGGGGTGTATGCTGCCAGTACAGTAAACGAAGAAACGAATATGGGTGGAGCTTATTTTGCTGCTGCGGGTGTAAAGCCGAGTATGGCGATTGCGTGTGATGTGACGTTTGCCACCGATTATCCTGGAGTGAACAAAAATAAGTATGGCGATATTAAACTTGAAGGCGGTCCTGTACTGGCGAAAGGTGCTCCTATTAACCGTAAAATTAATCAGCTGCTCGAGTCCAGTGCTCAAAAACTGAATATGAAAGTGCAATTTGAATTGACATCAAGAGCGACCGGCACTGATGCAGATCGTATGAGATTAACAGGAGAAGGAGTGCCTGTCAGTCTTGTATCCCTTCCCTTACGATATATGCACTCACCTGTAGAAACGGCGAGTCTCTCTGATATCAATCAAGAAATCGACTTGCTTGTAAATATGATTGAAAATATGACGGGGAATGAAAGCTTGAATCCTCTGGACGAGTAAAAATAATTCTCTATTTCATATTGGATTTCTAAACTAACTAAATAAATTACTAAAATAATTTTTAATTAAAGAGTATAAATCCTTTGTGGATTTATACTCGAATTTCAATTATATAGTTCCTTCCCATCATCTCTAAAGAGCACCAGCAGCCTTTAGAATAAAGCGGTCATTCCAGGGTTAAGTGAATAAATTGTAAAAGCCAGTACCGTTGCAAAGCTGCTCCAAACCACATAGGGGATAAGCAGACTACCGCTTATCCGGTTCTTTTTAAATAAAAGGATTGTCAGCCACAGTGAGGTTACAGCAACTAACACGCAATCTATAGAAGCCAGCAATAAGTCTTTCTGTATAAATTGAAAGTAGCTGAACAATTGATTAAATACGTAGTTCATAAGTAGAACAAACCAAACGCTTTTGGGGATCTCCTTGTATCCATATCTATATACAATAATGGAAAGAGCAAGTGAGATTAACCCAAATAAAACGCCCCAAATGATTCCGATTGAACCCCCTGCTGGTGTCCAACAGGGCTTATCTAATTGGTTGTACCAGCTTTGGTCTATTGGAAACAAAAATCCTGCAACAGAAAAAGAAATATAAATTAATATAAAGCTTAAAGCGGCTGTAAAAAGTTTTCTCATACTATATAACTATACTAAAAGAAGAACGGAATTACTTCCGTTCTTCTTCCGCCTCATTAACATTAAATCTAGCAGCAGGCATGGCTTCCAAACGTTCTAACGGAATAGGGTCGCCTGATTTTTCACTTATACCATAGGTTCCGTTCTCAATCCTGTCTAAGGCATCGTTAATGTCCATTAACCTCTCTTTTGACTGTTCGTATAAGGTTTGTTCCTTTTCGCGTTCATGCTGAACAGTTCCTAGGTCGCCAGGATGATCTGATACGCTGGATAATTCTCCTTCGTAGTCACTGGAGGATTGGTCCTGTTTTTTTAAATATTGATTAATGTTATCTTCTGCTTCTTCCTTCATTTTCTCTAACTGTTGTTTAAAATGAGCGAGTTGTTTTTCATTAAGCATAATATTATTAAACTCCTTTCAATATGTTAGGAGGTTTTTAGAGGCACTACCCCCACCGTACAGCGGGATATTGAAATAAGTTCATTATCTTCATCTGTAACTTTAATTTCCCAGACCATGGTTCGCTTACCAATGTGAAATGGTCTGGCTGTGCCGTACACAGATCCGGTTCGCGTACTTTTAATATGGTTGGCGTTAATTTCTATTCCGAAGACCTGATGAGTATTCGGATCAATATTTAAAAAACCCGCTATACTTGCAGCGGATTCCGCCAAAGCCACAGTTGCTCCACCATGTAAATAGCCCATAGGCTGCTGCGTACGTTTATCGACCGGCATTTTTAAAGTAACTTGATCGGGGGCAGCTTCAACTACCTCTATACCTAACGTTTCCATTAATGTGTTTTCCATAGATAGTTTCAAACTTATCATTCCTTTCTATTATTCCCCTCATAGGATAGGTCAAACCTATTGAAAAAGGATGGTCTAATAACCATCCAGTTGTTTAAAGCGTTAGAGGTATATACAAATGCAGCAGTAAAGAAAGACCTAAAAGAAGCCCGTAAAACGTGTTTGTTTGTGCAGTAGCTTTCATGGCAGGCATCATTTCTAAAGGTGTATTTTTGTTTTTAAATCCCATTACGGAAGCTTTTGCTTTTATTAAACTCAGCAATGCAATAATCGACCAAATGGGTAAGACTCCTATTGAGATAAGAACCACCGTCAATCCATAGGCCAACCCATAAATAGAAGTTAAGAAATGGATTGCCCCCTCATGACCAAACAAAATAGCGAGGGTTCTCCGACCGTTTTCGGCATCACCCACCCGGTCCCTTATGTTATTTGCCAGCAAAATCGCTCCGATAAATATGGCAACAGGTAAGGAAATAATTAACACATTTAATTCAAGAGTCAGGGTTTGTATATAATAGCTTATGCCAATAATAATCGTGCCCATGAAGATGCCGGCTGTCACTTCTCCATAAGGGGTATAAGCAATAGGGTAAGGTCCGCCGGTATAAAGATATCCAAACAGCATACTTATAATGCCGATTGCTGCGATCCACCAGCTTGAAGAAGCGCATATATATACACCTAATAATGTTGCCGCTCCAAGGAAACTATAAGCTAAGACCTTAACAGTAGTGGGGCTAATCCCGTCCCGTACTATGGCACCTCCAATCCCGACTGACTTTTCATTATCAAGTCCGTGAACATAGTCGAAATATTCATTAAACATATTAGTAGCTGCTTGTATTAAAATTGAGGCCAGCAGCATGGCCGTAAATAATCCAATATGCAGTGCTCCGTCTAAAGCGGCCAGCATGGAACCGATAAATACAGGTACAAAAGCGGCAGTCAATGTATGGGGGCGTAATAACCGCCACCATATTTGAAAGCCGTCCCGCTCGTTTAAGGAAGCTTTTACATCTTGATTAGGTACCGTGTTCATGGGGGTCATCTCCCTTGGATTAAATAATATCAACTTAAGTTTAGGGAAACGGTATTAAAGTGTCAATGATTGTAAGAGTATGTTAGAAAAAATGGGGATTCCTTGAGTCCTGAAGAGAAAGAGAATAAAATAGAGTAGGGTCTGTTTAATCTTAGCTAAGACCGATTAAATGCAGCGTCCCTGATTGGGATGGGAGGAATTTTCATGCTTCATACAAAAATACCTCAGATCGAAGAGATCATAGAGGGAGCAATAAAACAGGCTTATTTGAGTAAAGAGCCGCAGTTTATTAGTATTGTAAACCAAATTGATTATACAGATAGTATTGCTTTTTTAGATCGTGCAAATAAAGTAGACAAGCATCGTTTATTCTGGCAGAGTGCGGACGAAGAGTTTACGCTGGTTGGAGTTGGCTCAACCAAAAAAATCTTATCCTCTAACTCCCACCGTTTTAATGAAATAGAGGCAGTCTGGAATGAAGTTCAGCAGAAGGCAAGCGTGTACGACATTCTACATGAGAAAGGGACGGGTCTTGTTTCAATTGGCGGCTTCAGTTTCGACACAAAACAGGATAACAATGCCCCGTGGGCTAATTTTCCCCACAACCAAATGACGATCCCGATGTATCTATTAACAAATAAAGGTAACCAGTCTTTTCTTACCACTAATATCCTTATAATGGAAGAAGATCACAAGCAGCAGATTGTGCATCAAATTTTAACGGATCATGAACAATTGTTGACAGCTGAGAGAGAAGAATTGAATCTTCCCGATCGTATCGGCCGTTTAGATGTTGCACCGGAAGAATGGAAGGAGATTGTAAAACAAGCTACCGACGACATTAAAAATAACAAACTGGAAAAGGTAGTATTGGCCAGAGAGGTGAGAGTGAAATTTAGTCATGACGTACAACTCGCTGCAGTAATTGAAAAGCTTTGCGAAACTCAAATAAACAGCTATGTTTTTGCCATTGAAAGCGGTGGGGATTACTTTGTAGGGGCTACACCTGAAAGACTCGCTAAAGTTGATAACCAGGAATTGATCTCTACATGCCTGGCAGGTACGGTTCCTAGAGGACATTACCCTGAACAAGATGAGCAGCTCGGAGAAGCGTTACTGAATGATCCTAAGAACAGACAAGAGCATGACTTTGTTGTTCAAATGATTCGCGAGGCTGTGGAAGCCTGCTGTTATAATGTTTCAATTCCACAGGAGCCGGTGGTATATCCTTTAAGAAACTTACAGCACTTGTATACCCCTGTTACGGCTACCCTGGAAAAAGGATATACTTTATTAGATGTAGTCGCCCGTCTGCATCCCACTCCTGCACTTGGGGGGCTTCCTCAGAAAACTTCAGTGGACTATATCAGGGATCATGAAGTTTTGAATCGCGGCTGGTATGCTGGTCCATTAGGGTGGTTTGACGGAAAAAATAATGGAGAATTTGCGGTAGCCATTCGATCTGCTTTAATTCAAAAAAATGAAGCATCGTTGTTTGCGGGCTGTGGTGTTGTAGAAGATTCTGATCCTGAAGCCGAATTTGAAGAGACAGGTGTCAAACTGAAACCGATGCTTTCAGCTTTAGGAGGATACTAATGGAACACACTGCAACGCTTACTAAGTATATAACACACTTTGTAGACCAGTTAAGCTATGCTGGAGTCGAAGACGTAGTGATTTCTCCCGGCTCAAGATCTACACCTCTGGCTGTTACTTTCCGAGAGCATAATGAAATTAACCACTGGGTTAACCTGGACGAACGATCTGCAGGTTTCTTTGCTTTAGGAATAGCTAAAGACAAGCAGCAGCCAGTCGCATTAGTTTGTACATCCGGAACAGCTGCTGCCAACTATTACCCTGCTATAGTGGAAGCATACTATAGCAGGGTTCCTTTGCTGGTTCTTACTGCCGATCGGCCTCATGAGCTGAGAGACGTAGGGGCTCCTCAGTCCATTGAACAAATTCAAATGTTCGGAGGATATGTAAAATGGTTTCATGATTTAGCCCTGCCCGAAGAACGACTCGTTCCTTATGTCAGAAAACAAGCTTTAAGGGCAGTAAATGAAAGCATATCAGGGCTTCAGGGACCGGTTCATGTTAATGTCCCTTTAAGAGAGCCGTTAACTCCGGATTTTACAACAGAAGGGTTATGGAGGGACGATTATAATAGGCCTTTTCCTAACTTAATAGAAGGGTCTTTTGTATTAAGTAAAGAGCAAACAGACCATTTCAAAGAACTAATTCTAAGCAATCGTAAAGGTTTAATTGTTTGTGGACCTCAAACTGACAAAGAACTCCCGCAACACCTTGCTGAACTATCTTCAAAAGGGGCCCTGCCTGTTCTGGCTGACCCGCTCTCTCAATTAAGGTCTGGTGCACACGATAAAATGAATGTCATTGAAAGCTATGATTCATTTCTGCGCTCTGAAGCTTTTAAAAATGAGCTGAAGCCGGACTATATTATTAGATTAGGGGCTATGCCGGTTTCCAAGGCATACTTACAATGGATTCAAACACACGGAGAAGCCATCGAGCATTATGTAATAGATGAATATGCAAGTCACCGGGAGCCTTCAGGTGTCCCTTCGACTTTTGTTGCTGCCGATAACGTACAGTTTGTGAGGCAATTGGCCGCTGAACTAGAGGATAAGGGCAGTGATACTCCGTGGTTAGCGAATTGGCAGAGCCTAAACATTGAAACTAAAAAAATTATGCTGTCTCAGCCTGGTGCAGCGTTGAATGAAGGGCATGCAGTTGTCTATTTGTCAGAAGCTATTCCTGAAGAATCAATTCTATTTGCGGGGAACAGCATGCCGATTCGAGAAGTTGACAGTTTCTTTGCGGCTTCGCCTAAAAATATTACGATTATGGCAAACCGGGGAGCGAACGGTATTGATGGAGTTGTATCCACTGCTCTGGGAGCGGCTGCAAGCGGAAGAAAAACCACATTAATGCTTGGCGATCTATCTTTTTTTCATGACTTAAATGGATTATTGATCGCTAAACAGAAGAACATTAATATTACGATCGTCGTTATTAACAATGATGGCGGCGGCATTTTTTCTTACTTGCCTCAATCTTCACAAAGCGAATATTTTGAAGAATTGTTTGGGACGCCGATGGGGCTGGACTTCCAAAAAGTAATTACTATGTATGGGGGAACTCACCGTAGAGTGATCGATTGGGAAGGATATAAAGAGGCACTAGCCTCCAGCTATGAAGAACTGGGACTTTCGGTGGTAGAGGTAATGACAGATCGGGAGAACCATGTGGATTTTCACCGGGAAAGGTGGAACGAAGTGGCTGCCCTCGCAGAAGGGTGGTCAAACTAATTCATGTTTTTAAAAACAGATCATAGAAAATATTGGGTAGAAGATACAGGTACAGGGGATCCAATATTTTTATTGCACGGTTTTACAGGGAGTACTAAATCTTTCGACCGTCTTATAACAGACCTCTCGTCCTCTTTCAGACTTATTTCCATAGAAATGCCTGGGCACGGAAGGACCGGGGAGGTAGGAGTTATCTCCATGGAAGAATTCTCACAGGATTTAAAGCAGCTGATTGAACATTTTTCCTATTCGAAGGTCAATCTACTTGGCTATTCAATGGGGGGGAGAGCCGCTCTTTCATTTGCAATGCTGCAGCCCCAATATGTAAACAAACTGGTGCTTGAAAGTTCATCGCCTGGTTTGGAGCTTCAGCAAGAAAGAGCAGCCAGAAAGTCTGCAGACCAGAAACTTATAGAGATGCTGCTCTATCAGGGGATTGAAACATTTGTAGAGTATTGGGAAAGGATTCCTTTATTTGACTCCCATAAGAAACTGCCCGAACATGACCGCCTAATATTAAGAGACGAACGGCTCCGGCATAATGTCCGCGGACTTGCCCAATCACTTGAAGGAATGGGAACCGGACAGCAGCCTTCCTGGTGGCAGCAACTTTCGAGTTTAAAAAAGAGGGTATTGTTAATTACTGGAGAAAATGATGAGAAGTTTGTTAAAATTAATAATAGGATGAGTGAACTTCTTCCAATTTGCGAGCTGTTCGTTGTAAAAGGGGCTGGGCACACTATTCATGTCGAGGATCCAGGAACTTTCAATGAAATTGTAGAAGATTTCATGCTATAATTACTTTGGTAATGTAATAAGCAGGAGTGCTAATTTACTGATCTAGGAGGCTTTATTGTGAAATATAATTGGATTTCAGAACGTAACTATGAAGATATTCTTTATGAAACTTATGAAGGAATCGCTAGAATTACAATCAACCGTCCGGAAGTTCGTAATGCATTCAGACCGAAGACGGTTCAGGAGCTGATCGATGCTTTCGCTTATGCTCGTGATGATTCTAATATTGGAGTCATTGTCTTAGCCGGTGCAGGAGATGATGCATTTTGTTCAGGTGGAGACCAAAGTGTCAGAGGTCATGGAGGCTATGTAGGAGATGACCATATTCCTCGATTGAATGTCCTTGATTTACAGCGTTTAATCCGTGTAATCCCGAAACCAGTAGTGGCTGAAGTTTCAGGTTACGCAATTGGCGGCGGCCACGTGCTACATATTGTTTGTGATTTAACAATTGCCGCAGATAATGCTGTCTTTGGTCAAACAGGACCTAAGGTAGGCAGCTTTGATGCGGGATATGGCGCTGGTCTGCTGGCACGTATTGTCGGTCACAAAAAAGCACGTGAAATTTGGTACTTGTGCCGCCAGTACAGTGCTAAAGAAGCGCAGGACATGGGGCTTGTTAACACAGTGGTTCCATTGGAACAGCTTGAAGATGAGGTGGTTCAGTGGGGAAGAGAAATGCTTGAAAAATCTCCAACCGCACTTCGTTTTCTTAAGGCATCCTTTAATGCAGATACGGATGGCCTGGCTGGTCTTCAGCAAATGGGCGGAGACGCGACGTTACTTTATTATACTACTGATGAAGCGAAGGAAGGCCGTGACTCGTTTAAAGAAAAACGAAAGCCGGACTTTAAACAGTTTCCTCGTTTCCCATAATACGACTAGAAAGGCTTTCCCGCTGAGGGAGAGCCTTTTCTTTGAGAAGAAACGATTAAGCTATGGAAAGAAGGAATACGTATGACAGAGATTCCACATTGGTTAGAGAAACAATATGAACTGCAGCCTTCTGCAGTTGCTGTTGAAACCTCAGAGGACCAAAAGATAACTTATGAGGAATTAAGGAGTCAAAGTCGGATGATGGCCTCAGGACTTATAAACAGAGGTGTTTCTAAAGGGGATCACATTGCTTTTTTAGCAGACAATCACTTTAATTACGCTGTGTTTATTCATGCCGTCAGCTATGTCGGTGGTATTGTGGTGTGTTTAAACACAAGGTTGACCCCAAGTGAACTGGCTTATCAAGTTGTGGATGCTGAGGCTGATTATTTTGTAGTCGATCACCATTATGCTCAACTAGGAAAACAAACCGTTGACTCGAGCGATTTGGACCTGCAAATAGTATCCTTAGAAGCATTGCCTCAAACAGAAAAGAACAATGATTTAAAGGAAACTATAAATTTTAATGACCGTTTTACTATGATGTATACCTCAGGAACTACCGGCAGTCCTAAAGCAGTAATTCACACGTATGGCAATCACTGGTTCAGTGCGGTTGCTTCCGCGTTGAATCTCGGTTTATCTGAAAGTGATAAGTGGCTGGTATGCTTGCCGCTTTTTCATGTTGGGGGATTTTCCCTTTTAATGAAAAATGTGATCTATGGGATGCCCGTAGTTTTACTTGAGAAGTTTGACCCCAGTAAAGTGAACCGTTTAATTGTAGAGCGAAACATCTCCTTAATATCGGTGGTTACAGTAATGCTGCAGAGAATATTGGAGCATAAAAAAGGGGAATACCCAGTATCGTTTAGAGGAGCATTGCTCGGGGGTGGGCCAGCACCTGAACCACTTCTTAACAAGGCTTTTCAATTCAATATTCCTGTAATTCAAACATACGGGATGACCGAAACAAGCTCGCAGATATCAACGCTGCGCCCACAGGATGCTTGGCGTAAGTTAGGTTCTGCCGGCAAGGCTCTCTCTTCAGCGTCCGTTAAAATAGTATCTGATGGTAAAGAATGCAGCCCTTATGATATCGGAGAAATACACGTGAAAGGCCCGATGGTATCGATTGGATATTATCACCACGAGCCCCATAGAGAAGACTATTTATCTACAGGAGATCTGGGTTATGTGGATCAGGACGGATTTTTATTTGTAGTCGATCGCCTAAAGGATATGATAATTACTGGCGGAGAGAACGTGTATCCAGCAGAAATTGAAAGTGTCCTTCAAGAAGTGGAAGGCATCCAGGAAGCTGCTGTAACTGGAATGAAACATTCTGAGTGGGGAGAGGTACCTGCTGCATTTGTAGTGAGAAAAGATAATTGGAGTGTAACCATTGAAGAGCTGAGAATTTATTGTATGACTCGTTTAGCAGGATATAAAGTCCCTGTTGAATTTTATTTTATTGAAGAACTACCAAGAAATGCTTCAAATAAAATAGTTAGAAGAAATTTACATTCTTTAATTGATAAGGAAGGGCGCAATGGAGATAAATAAAATAAAGTTGTACGAGGTTACTATTCCTTTAAAATTACCATTTCAGACCCATAGTGGGAAGCTGACGAATCGAACAGTGATTATTGTAGCTGCAGAGGATGCTGAAGGTCGCATAGGCTATGGAGAAGTAACTGCATTTTCTCTACCCTTTTATACTTCTGAAACCATTCATACAGCCTGGCACATAATTAAAGACATCTGTCTCCCTTATATTGATTTCAAGAAGCTTTCCCACCCTGCTGATTTTCCAGCCGCGTCAGAATTTATTAGAGGGCATCAAATGGCGAAGGCTGGAGTAGAAGGGGCTTTATGGGACTTATATTCTAAACAGTTAAATGTAAGTCTCTCCACATTAATCGGCGGCCGGAGAAAGACCGTTAAAGCTGGAGCTGTCTTAAGTTTATCAAGCGATCTAGTTTCAGAAGTTGAGCAGCTATTGGAAATGGGTTATGAACGGTTTAAGCTGAAGATTGATAAAGGCAGGGAAGAGCAAACGATTTCTAAAGTTAGAGACTTTTACCCTGAACTGCCGATTATGATTGATGCTAATGGTATGTATGTGGCCGAAGATTTACCAACTCTTAAACGGCTCGACAAATACGGGCTGATAATGATCGAACAGCCATTTAGAGCTGGAGATTTTTATACGCATCAACAGCTTCAACAAGAAATGCAGACACCTATATGCTTAGATGAATCAATTGCAAGCTTTCAGGATACCGTGCAGGCTTTAGCGATGGGAAGCTGCCGGACAGTCAATATAAAAATCAGCAGAGTAGGCGGTTTAACGGAAGCAGTACGCATTCATGATTATTGTAAAGAATATAATATTCCAGTGTGGTGTGGAGGAATGGTTGAAACCGGAATATCTAAAGCACACAATTTAGCTTTAGCATCTATGAGCAATTTTACGATTCCAGGAGACATTTCGCACTCTACCCGATATTTAGAGCAGGATATTATAAGTCCTTATTTAGAGGTCATCGAAGGAAAAGTAACGGTCCCTGTTGAAGCAGGGATTGGTGTTAATGTGGACAACAAAGCTTTAAAGACTTTTACTACTCATTTTTATCAGTATAGGGTTAATGAATCATTGATTTGAGGTGACGCGTTGCGTTTTCTAAGTAAAGAGGAAGAACTTTTTCTCCACGAACGCTTTAGATATTTTTTAGACGATGAAGATGAGGTTTACGAAATAATTAAAGGGACTCGTTTAAAAACGAAGTCCGGCGTCCAGCAGACGATTGACTGCATCTATGCTTATATGGAATCTAATTTCCTTATAACGTCAGCTTCCATTCTTTCTAAACGCTATGGCTATTATATAGCTAATGTCCCGCTGGCTGCTATGACTTTATTTGATAAACTGCCTCAGATGGACTTAGAAAATATTGAGTTGATGCAAACTACTGATGAACAAAAATGGTTTCCAAAGTTAAAGTTAAAATCAAAGAAAGTAAGTGAACCTGGCAAATTCAACCGGCAGGACTGGATGAATGCTGAACTTAGCAAACTTTTTTCTAATCAGGTCAGACCTTTATTTCTGCATATTAACCAGTTAACCCGGCTTTCAATGAATGTGATGTGGGAAAATATCGCCATTTATATGTTTCGCTTTTACGAAAGGGAGCTTCCTCAATGGTATGATTCAGTGACAGCCAGACGCATGCAGAAAGACCTTCTATATATTATAGGACACCTGCCGGGAAGCGCATTTGGTACGAAAGAAAATCCTTTTGGGTATTTCATAAATCAGCCCATTATGAACACTGGAGCGAGACAAAGGAAGTGCTGCTGCTTATCGTATAAGCTTCATTGTGACAGTAATTTCTGTAAAGTTTGCCCTCACTTGAGGAACAGCTGAATAATACAGTTATAAAAGTTTCCTTTTTGCTAAACCTAATCGTATAAAGGAGGTCTGTGCAAATGGGTAAACAGCCGTATTATGTCAATATAGGCACACGGGAAATATCAATTAATCACGATGCAAATAATGATGATTTCGTTATTTATGCTGATGAAGGGGATCTGTTGTTATTAAGAGAAATGTTTGATGAAATGTACAATTCGGATACGAGAGCATTCTTTCGTGCTCATGTCCCATTTGATCCTTACCATAGGGATCAGGCAAATGATGAATTTGATGAAGGGATGAAATCTGCCTTTCGTAAAATCCACGAACTTGGTGATGAGCAGACGAAAAGCCATATTGCTTCTATGGGCGTCTTAGAAGATTTAGACAGTGAAAAGCCGCTTCAGAATTAGAAGCGGCTTCTGTTTTTCATTATGGAGTGGTGCCCATTCCTGGAAGTTCTTCCGCATCTTCGGTTACTTCTTCAGGAATTTGGATTTCTTTAACGTTATTGAAATTGCTGTATGTCCCGCTCATTTCTTGGCTGATCGCTGTTTCCTCTCCTTCTACATCCATGGTGAAGTCCATTTTGGCATCTAACTTCCTAGGGTAATAACTGTCTTTATCAACCTTAAAGGAATATTCTACTTTATCAACTGTCAATCCTTCTAGTGTATCTTCAGGCATAGTACCTTCAGGGAACATTTCTTCCATGGACTCTTCGATGAGAGATTGTACATTCTCACCTTCAGATGTAAAAGACAAAGTGTAAGAATTATCATTTTCTTCTAAATCAAATTCATCCACATAGTCTTTCAGGTTTTCAAGCTGATTACCTGGGGATTGTTCCTCAGAACTGATTTGATTTAACTGGTCAAGGAGTTCTTCAGGTGCTTTAAACCATCCGTCTTCTCCTGGCATGGACATATACATTCCGTCTTCTGTATAGTATTGTTCCATTGATTGACCCATGAAGTCCACTGTTTGGTGAAAAGCGACGGGATCCATCTGCATGTCGGAATCCATTGTAGTCTCTATAGGAACCCCTCCAGGAACAGCTGCTTCGGTATCCTCTGAATCGACGTCCATGTTCTGCACCATTTCCATTTTCATGGAGAAACTTTCTAATTCTTCAGAAGCCTCTGCTGATTTCTCGAATACATCTTTCGCTTCCTGTCCCTCTGCACTTGAGCATGCAGTGGCAGTAAGAAGCAGACCAGCCGCTGCTAAAGCTGCAAGTTTGTTTTTCATAAAAATCCCCCTTTTCGTTCTTCTATACATACGATTGAAAAAGTCGAAGGTTTCAAGTTTTCAGTTTTTGTGTAATATAAGTGTAACATTCACTATTGTTTTTAATCTTGAGTCCTTATGATACGATTTAATGCAGAAGTACATAACAAGTTATTAAAGGCAGTTGATTAAACGTGAAAACATTTTATGATTATTATAGAAATCAAGTGAAACTCTCTTTTGAGGATCATCCTTTTTCAACTGCACCTAAACATGTCTGGGTTATCTGCCGTTATAAAGAGCAATGGCTGTTAACCAAACATAAGGATAGAGGTCTGGAATTTCCGGGAGGTAAGGTTGAGCAAGGAGAATCCGCTGATGAGGCGGCTGTACGGGAAGTGAAGGAGGAAACGGGGGCTGAGGTCGAACGCCTTCATTATATTGGGCAGTATTATGTAGCTGGGAAAGGTGGAACTATTATTAAGAATGTTTACTTCGCTGAGATCTCCCATCTTGAAGAACAGCCTCATTACTACGAAACCGAAGGACCTGTCTTACTTAACCAATTACCAGATTCAATTAAAAACAATACACTCTACAGCTTTATGATGAAGGACGAAGTATTAACTGAGTGCTTAAAAATTATTAAATTCAAGCATCTTAATTCTTATTAGAAAGACTACTTTCTGCCAAGGCTTTTACACTTATAGTAACCTAACGCTCCCACATCGTGTGGAACCATGGAAAGGGAGTCGATTCCTAAAATCGGTTGCTCTTGAGCCTGCAAGGAGTGTGTACACCCTTTTGAGATGAAAGAGAAAACGATGGATTTTCAACAAATTGAAACCCGTGCCATTGGCACGGGTTTCTTATATATTGAGGAAATGAGGAAACGATTGTAATTACCTTCCGTAATGTGGTCCTGCACTAATAATATCAGGGCTCGCCTTCTTGAATTGTTTGAAATTCTTATGGAATTGATCTGCTAATTCATGAGCCTTCTGATCATAGTCTTTAGGGTTTTTCCATGTTTTTCTCGGAATTAAAA
Organism: Halobacillus sp. A5; assembly: GCF_024189315.1. Classification (GTDB taxonomy): domain Bacteria; phylum Bacillota; class Bacilli; order Bacillales; family Halobacillaceae; genus Halobacillus_A. The sequence continues at coordinate 691,643 of NZ_JAIZEO010000003.1, forward strand.
CTTCATCAGGTACTCCGGGACAGTGCACTGGAATGTTCAAGCCGAATACGGGGTCAGTATACGTCTCTGCAGAATTTAACTCTCCTTCAAGAGCCGCATGGATCATTGAGCGTGTATGAGATAGTTTCATTCGCTGTCCTTCACCGTATGGACCGCCAGTCCAACCTGTATTTACTAAATATACGTCTGCATTAAATTGATCGATCTTTTCTCCTAGCATCTCTGCATATACTGATGGAGCTAACGGAAGAAATGGTGACCCAAAGCAGGCAGAGAAAGTTGCTTGTGGAGAGGTGACGCCTCGTTCTGTTCCTGCAAGTTTGCTCGTGTACCCGCTTAGGAAATGATACATTGCCTGTTCTTTTGTCAATTTACTTATAGGCGGGAGCACCCCGGTAGCATCCGCTGTAAGAAAAACTAGAGCGTTTGGGTGCCCTGCAATACTCGGGTCTACTGTGTTTTTAATATGGTGCAGCGGGTAGGCAGCTCTAGTGTTTTCAGTCAAAGACGTATCATCATAGTCAGGCTGATGGGATCCTTCATTTAAAATAACATTTTCTAATACAGCTCCAAAGTGGATAGCATCGAAAATTTGTGGCTCTTTTTCATGAGATAAGTTAATACATTTTGCATAACATCCGCCTTCGATGTTGGAAATACCATAATTGGACCACGCATGTTCGTCATCACCAATTAATTTACGGTCTGCGTCAGCTGATAATGTCGTTTTACCAGTTCCTGAAAGACCAAAGAAGAGAGCAACGTCCCCTTCTGTTCCAACGTTCGCTGAACAGTGCATCGGAAGTACATTTTGTTTAGGCAGTACATAATTCATGACTGAAAAAATTGATTTTTTAATTTCTCCTGCATATTCCGTGCCTCCGATAAGAACGACCCGGTGTTTAAAGGAGATCATAATAAAAGCTTCGGAATTAGTGCCGTCTACATCAGGATCTGCTTTAAATGTCGGTGCAGAAATGACAGTGAACTCTGCATCGTGGTGATTTATCTCTTCTTCTTTAGGACGAATAAACATTTGATGAGCAAACAGGTTGTGCCAGGCAAATTCATTGATGACTCTTAATGGCAGGCGGTATCTTTCGTCAGCCCCGGCAAACCCATTAAAAACGAAAAGCTCATCTCGTTTTTTTAGGTAATCCAACACCTTATGGTAAAGCTTTATAAACGTAAACTCGTCAATTGATTGATTGACTTTTCCCCAATTCACACGATCAGTAGATTCGTCATCTTTAACGATGAATTTATCGTGTGGAGATCGACCAGTATATTCACCGGTTGTTGCCTGGATTGATCCACTGTTAGTCAGCGTGCCTTCCTTACGCGCAAGAATCTTCTCTACTAGTTGTGGGACTGATAATTGGTGTTGGACATGTGATTCATTTAGAAGTTGAGTTAAATCAGACATCTGATTAATGGTGCTCATAAGTGACTACCCGCCTTTACTTAAAGATTTGGTTCTACTTTGAAACAAAGTATAACACATTAGATTCATTAATCCATACTATTAATTGAAATTGCTTTCATTTTATTTTATTACATATTGAGCTATAATGTTATTGAAGGGATGTGAAATAGTGAACAAGCCTATAATTTTATATGATGAAAATTGTTATTTGTGCAGGCAGACCAAATTAATCTTACAAACCTTTGACTGGTTTAACCTATTTAAATGGATGGCTATTCAAAAAGAAGATGTGTCTAAATTTAAAATTAATATCAACGATTTATCTAAAGAATTACACTTAATTACCCCTTCTAAGAAGATTCTAAAAGGGTACGACTCCCTTAGGTATGCGTTTATAAGAACTCCACTAACTTTCGTAGTCGGTGCCTTTATGTACATGCCAGGCATGAGAGTGATAGGGGAACCTTTATATCGACTAATCGCAAAGAACCGATATCGTATCTTCAAGAACCGTTGCAAAAACGGCTCGTGCTCCATGTCATAAAGACGGAAAACTAATTGACATGGTTGCGGTATTTCGATACTATTAGTCCGAACGGATACTCTCTTATCCAGAGTGGTGGAGGGACAGGCCCAATGAAACCCGGCAACCCGTCAGTAATCTGACATGGTGCTAACCTGGAGCAAGGCTCAATTATTCAGCCTTGGACGATAAGAGCGAAAGGAACTAGCACCTTTCCTCTTTTTAGCAGGAAGGGTTTTTCTTTATGTGCAAAGCACTTAAGCCTTTCAAATTATAACTTTAAATATAAAACACAAGTGAAGTTTACCTGTGTGATAAACTTCTAAAGAAAAACTGGAAAGAGTTCCGTCGAATTCTCATAATATAGAAGGAGGAGTTTTTTAGAATGCCTGCTAATCGCCGGTTATTCACATCGGAATCTGTCACAGAAGGACACCCTGACAAGATTTGTGACCAGATTTCTGATGCGATATTAGATGAAATCTTAAAAAATGATCCAAATGCCCGAGTTGCCTGTGAAACTACAGTGACAACGGGGCTGGTATTAGTATCAGGGGAAATAAGTACCAATACGTATGTAGACATTCCTTCTATTGTAAGGAAAACCATTAAGGAAATTGGATATACAAGAGCTAAATATGGTTTTGACGCGGATACTTGCGCGGTTCTTACAGCAATTGACGAGCAGTCACCTGATATTGCAGGTGGGGTTGATGTTGCACTCGAATCAAGAGAAGGTCAGATGAGTGAGGATGAAATTGAAGCAATTGGTGCAGGAGATCAAGGCTTAATGTTTGGATTCGCGAATAACGAAACTGAAGAGCTTATGCCTCTGCCTATTTCACTAGCTCACAAAATAGCTAAACGCCTTTCTGATGTAAGAAATGACGGAACATTAAGTTACTTACGACCTGATGGGAAAACTCAAGTCACTATCGAATACGATGAAAACGATCTTCCGGTAAGAGTGGATACCATTGTGATCTCTACACAACATGCAGAAGAGATTACGCTGAAACAAATTCAAAAGGATTTAAAAGAAAAAGTCATTAATCCAGTCGTGCCGAGCCGCTTGATTGACGAACAGACAAAGTATTTTATTAATCCTACAGGCCGCTTTGTAATTGGCGGACCTCAAGGTGACGCTGGATTGACTGGAAGAAAAATTATTGTGGATACTTATGGCGGTTATGCCCGTCACGGCGGAGGAGCCTTCAGCGGGAAGGATGCGACAAAGGTTGACCGCTCAGCAGCTTATGCAGCTCGTTATGTGGCAAAGAACATTGTGGCTGCCAAACTCGCCGAAACCTGCGAGGTTCAGCTTGCTTATGCCATTGGTGTGGCTCAGCCCGTTTCTATATCTATTAATACTTTTGGCTCAGGTAAGGTTTCGGAAGAGCAGCTTGTAGAGGCAGTAAGAGAATTGTTTGATTTGCGTCCTGCCGGTATTATTAAAATGCTTGACCTTAGACGCCCTATCTATCGTCAAACTGCTGCTTACGGTCATTTTGGACGCACAGATGTTGCTTTTCCGTGGGAACAAACTGATAAAGCTGAGCTTTTAAAGCAAAAGGTAAATCAATAAGATAGAGGAGCTGTCTCAAAAAGCCCTCTTAACATTAATAATAAAATCACTGAATTACTAATTGAAAAATCGCTCCTATTCGTTTAATTGCTTGAACACGAATGGAGCGATTTTTTTGTTTATATAAATAGATGAGCTGTCACGGAAGGGTTATTTCCAGCAGGTGCAGTGCTTAACCTTACAGAATAAGTAACAGGCAGTCCGTCGTGGGTCTGCCTGCTTTTTGAATAAAAGAAAACCCGCGGATGACATTCCGCGGGTTTTCGCCCATAAATCGAGAAAGGCGCCCATAAGTCTATCCTTTTTCTAGCTTGACTGTTGTTCTTTATAAACCTGCCCTTTCTCTACATACGTGGATCGAATGCGGTCGAGTTCTTTGTAATCTTCTTCTGATAATTCTCTTACTACTTTGGCAGGACGGCCAATGGCCAGCGTTCGTGGAGGTATTGTTTTTCCAGGAGGAACGAGGCTGCCGGCTCCAATAAAGGCCTGCTCCCCAATTACTGCCCCATCTAAAATAAGGGCCCCCATGCCGATTAGTGCATTTTTCTTTATATGGGCAGAATGCAATGTGACTTGATGGCCAACGGTTACCCCATCCTCAATGATTAAGGGCTGATCAGGACTCTGATGCAGCATGCTTAAGTCCTGTATATTAACCTCTTTCCCAATATGGACCGGGGCAACATCCCCCCGGATTACGGTTTTAAACCATATGCTCGAATATTCCCCGATCGTTACATCGCCTGTTATTACGGCATCTTCAGCTATATATACGTTGGCATCAATCTTTGGTTTTATTCCTTTATACTCGCAAATCATTATGAACCCCCTTATAATTATAGTTAATTTAGTATAACAAATAGACGAGGAGAAGTTGGAATGACTCCTGATAAATTAGCTACAATAATTATTGTACATGGTGCTTTTGAACATTCCGGCAGATATAATCATCTGGTTGAACAACTGCAGAAGGATAACTTTGAAGCAGTCATACATGATCTGCCTGGCCAGGGAAGAACAGAAGGATTGAAAGGGCACATCCGCTCTTTTTCCGATTATATAAATAAAATAAAAGAATGGGTTGAAGAAGCAGATGATAACCTGCCAGTTTTTTTATTGGGTCACAGTATGGGCGGGGTTATCGTAGTGAGGGCACTTCAAACCTATAATTTAAAAGTAAACGGGGTAATACTTTCGTCTCCGGCTTTTGCTATTAAAAATGGGGCGGGTAAACCTATGGAAGCGGCATCCCGGTTATTAAACTATATTTGGCCGACTTTTAGAGTAACTCGCGCTTTGAAACCGGAATCTATTACAAAAAACCCGGAAATAATCGCCCGGCATAAGAAGGATAATCTTATAATTGATAAGGTTTCAGTCAGGTGGTATAACGAATTTCAGCGTTCGATTAACAGGACTTTTAAAGAAATAGATAAGTTCCCTAATCTTCCTCTGCTCGTCATGCAATCAGGAGATGATTTAATTGTAGATCCTTTAAAAACCTACCAGTGGTTTCAGGAAGCAGACTCTTCTGAGAAATCATATAAAGAGTGGCCGGGGTTTTATCATGAGATATTTAATGAAGTAGAGTGGCAGCTTCCGTATAAATATTTACATAACTTCTTACACCAACAGCTGCCGGGGCATTACATATAAGGAGAGATTAATGTGAGTGAGAAAGTTCCTGAACGTGCACTTCCTTTAATGGTGTGTGTCTATAGACAAGTTTTTCCATACGTGCATAAACAGTTGAATCATTGGAAGAAATTGGCTGAAGCAATACCAAACACTGAATTACAGACTCAAGCTTTAGCCAGTATTCAACAGAAAACGTTCCACTGTGAAGGGGGAGGCATTTATTCGCTTCTGGCAAAGGAAAATTGGCGCGAAGCTGTTCGGTTTATCGTAGCCTATCAAACGATAAGTGATTATTTAGACAATCTGTGTGATCGCAGTACATCAATGGATCCCAAAGATTTTCGTATGCTGCATAGATCGATGACCGACGCATTAAACCCTGAAAATGAATTAACAAACTATTACCTCTATAGGGAGGATAATAATGATGGTGGTTACCTGCACTCTCTCGTTTTAACCTGTCAGGAAGTGTTGCGAGCTTCACCACACTACAAAAAAGCTCAGGCGTCTGCGACGAAATTAGGCTTTTTGTATAATGATTTACAAGTACATAAGCATGTACGAGAAGAAGAGAGAATTCCTAGGTTAAAGAAATGGTTTGAGCACTATCAGGAGGAATGCTCTCATCTTGAATGGTATGAGTTCTCGGCATGTGCAGGATCTACACTGGGCGTTTTTTGCCTGGTTTCTTATGCACTGAGCGGAGAAATGACCGAAGAGTTGGCGGAACAAGTAACCGGCAGTTACTTTCCTTATATGCAGGGCTTGCATATTCTTCTTGATTACTATATTGATCAGCAGGAAGATGAAGAGGAGGGTGATCTCAACTTTTGTTCTTACTACGATCATGAACAGTTAATGAAAGAGAGGTTTGTTTATTTTGTGAAACAAACAAACCTCTCGATTAAAAAGCTGCCTCATTCAGCTTTTCACGAAATGATCCATAAAGGGCTCGTGGGCTTATATTTAGCTGACCGTAAAGTTCAAGCGATCAGCCAGGCGAAAGGTTTTGTGAAAGCATTGCTTCGTGCGAGCGGAAAGAAAGCGACTTTCTTTTATTACAATACAAAGATGTACAATAAGTTAAAGTCGCTGCATTCCTAGCTGCTTCTTTTCGATAGCAATAATAAAGGGCGGCGTGTTCTTCTGGTTGATAAACCCATATTGAAGTACGCTGTAGGTCTTCTGGTCAAGGGATTGCACATATTGAAGTAATGCGTCTTTTTCGTCTCCTCCTCCAGGATGACCATGGTAGACTACTACCACGATTATTCCGCCTTTATTTAAATGATACAAAAGCGTTTTTACTGATCGGATAGTAACCTCCGGTGTGGTGACAACTTGTTTGTCGCTTCCCGGCAGGTACCCAAGATTGAAAATGGCTGCCTTTAACCGTGCCAGGTCATCTTCCGGGATTGTAGCTTTAATTTCATCATGACTGATTTGGAGGATGGTGGCACGGTCAGACAAGTTATGTGTGTTCAACCTTTCTAATGTATTTTCAATAGCCTGGTGCTGTATATCGTATCCATAAACATGACCACTTGAACCAACGAGTCTGCATAGATGAACGGTATCATGCCCATTTCCGCACGTCCCATCAACCGCTACATCGCCTTCTTTAAGCGTTTGTTCTATCAAATCATGGGCATAATGTAAAATTCTTTTTAACTTCATTTCCTATTGGCTCCTTATCATCCGTTTAAATACTGCATTATTTTAGCATGAACGAAAGCTTCCATAAACTTATTAAAAAAGCTTTCTGAAAGAATTGCTCTTGATAATTGAACCTGTCTATGTTGGGAGGGCTGCTCATAAATGAAGTGCTTTAAAAGTAAATACCCTTTCTTCATAAAGACTAAATTAATGAAAGCAGGTGTTCGAATGGAGATCAAAGTCATTCAAGCTCACTCGTCACATGTAAATAAAGTGAAGTACCATCCTAATGAACGATTGTTGGTTTCAGCTGGTTTTAATGGAGAGTTGTATTTATGGGATGTAGATTCAGGAAAGAAACTAATGGAGTTTAAAGGACATAATCAGACGGTGAATTGTGTTATTTGGCTTGAAAAGGGGAAAAAACTGCTGTCTGCTTCTGGAAGCGGAACCATTTTAGTTCATGAAATTTCTTCCTCTGAACCTGTTCAAAATCTTCAGGACTTAAAATCTGGAGTCAGCCACATGCACTTAACATGTGACAGCCGCTACCTTCTGACGAGCAATAAAAAGTCTATGTTAAGAATACGAGAGTGGCCGGACGGAGATCTCATACACAAATTAAAGAGCGACCAGCAAAACAGTGGAGTCTTAGCAACTGCAGACAGGAGCCTTCATGCGGTAGTAGGCGGAGTCGGTTCGAGACTCCGCCGCTATTTTATTCCTTCAGGCGAAGTATTAGAAGAGTTTGAAGGACATGAGACAGCTGTGATGGGATTCAAGTTTTTTGATAATGATCATTATGGAGTGTCTGCAGGATACAACGGGAGTTTAGTTATATGGGATATGACAAAGCACCAAAAGCTGGAGACCTATCATTTAGGAGGTGAAGGGTATTATTCGATTTCATTATCCCCTGATGAAAAAGAAGCAGCTATAGCCATGCCTTACCAATTAATCAGACTTCGTCTTCAAGACTTAAAGTCACAAAAACTAATACTTCCCGCAAAAGGTAATTATAGTGTAGATTATCTTTTTGATGGCAGGCAATTGGCGATAGCTTCTGCAGATAAAAATATCCGGCTGATTTCAATAGAAGGATCGTAAGCTAACCCTTATTTCGATTTTTAATCTGCACCACCCGTTTAGGTGTATTTACTGTACGCTTAATGTTGTTTTGAGAAGGAGAGTCTGTTTTACGAATAGGTTTTTTCATGAAGAATCCTCCTTTAATGAAACTTATTCCCAATTTATTCCGCGCAGTAAACATGAGAACTTGACAAAGAATGACGGTTTCAATAGTATACAAAGTAGATATGTAAAGACGTTGAAAAGGAATAGTAATAAAGTTCCTCAAGTACTAGAGAGGCAGCGGCAGGTGAAAGCTGTTCTTGAGCCTTTATGAACTCGCCTTGGATGTCGAAGAAGAGAAAGCGTGATCTTCTTCCGGCTGAATCACCGATATCGATTGCAAGTGAGCGTGTAAACGTTAATTTGGGTGGTACCGCGGGAGAAGTCTCTCGTCCCTTGTTCAGGGATGAGTGGCTTTTTTTATTTAAATTTAAATTACGAAGACACTTAGATAGTTTAATAAATAGGAGGAAGACAAATGGCATTTGATCACAAGGCTATTGAAAAGAAGTGGCAGACCTATTGGTTAGAAAACAAAACCTTTAAAACAGATACTAGCTCAAATAAAAAGAAATTCTATGCTTTAGACATGTTCCCTTACCCGTCAGGATCCGGGTTACATGTAGGGCACCCTGAAGGTTATACTGCGACGGATATTCTCTCACGAATGAAGAGAATGCAGGGCTATGAAGTTTTGCATCCGATCGGATGGGATGCTTTTGGTCTTCCTGCTGAGCAGTACGCACTTGATACAGGTAACGATCCGGAAGAATTTACAAAGCAGAATATTGCTACTTTTAAAAGACAAATCCAGGAGTTGGGTTTTTCCTACGATTGGGATCGTGAAATAAATACAACAGATCCAGATTATTATAAGTGGACGCAATGGATTTTCCTTAAGCTATACGAAAAAGATTTAGCTTACATTGATGAGGTCGCAGTAAATTGGTGTCCTGCACTAGGAACAGTACTTGCAAATGAAGAAGTGATTGATGGTAAAAGCGAACGAGGGGGGCACCCTGTTGAGCGTCGTCCTATGAAACAGTGGATGCTGAAAATAACGGAATATGCTGACCGGCTGCTCGAAGATTTAGAAGAGCTTGACTGGCCAGAAAGTATTAAAGATATGCAGAGGAACTGGATAGGTAAGTCAGAAGGAGCCGAAATTACTTTTGATATAGCGCACAATAATGCTTCTTTCGATGTGTTTACTACACGGCCGGATACGCTGTACGGAGCTACTTATGCTGTTCTTGCACCTGAACACCCTCTTGTCAATCAAGTCGTAACGCAGGAGAAGAAAGAAGAAGTTGACCGCTATATCGACGATGCTCAAAATAAAAGCGAACTTGAGAGAACAGATCTAGCGAAGAATAAATCAGGAGTGTTTACAGGGGCTTATGCTATAAACCCAATTGATGGAAACAAACTTCCCATCTGGGTCGCGGACTATGTATTAATGAGCTATGGAAGCGGAGCCATTATGGCTGTACCTGCCCATGATGAACGAGATTATGAGTTTGCAACTAAATATGATCTTCCTATCATTGCCGTCTTAGAAGGTGGAGATGTGGAAGAAGAGGCATTTACAGGAGACGGTCCCCACATAAATTCTGGAATATTAAATGGTTTGGATAAAGAAGAAGCGATAGAAAAAGTCATTCAATGGCTGGAAGATAATAAAAAAGGTGAGAGAAAAACGACTTACCGTCTGAGAGATTGGCTTTTCAGCCGTCAGCGTTACTGGGGAGAACCGATTCCGGTCATCCATTGGGAAGATGGAACAATTACCGCTGTTCCTGAAAATGAATTACCTGTACGTCTCCCGAAAACAACAGAAATTAAACCTTCTGGAACTGGAGAATCGCCGTTGGCTAATATTGATGATTGGGTCAATGTTGTTGATCCTCAAACAGGATTAAAGGGGCGTCGTGAAACGAATACTATGCCTCAGTGGGCAGGAAGCTGCTGGTATTTCCTTCGCTATATAGATGCTGGTAACGATGAAATTTTTGCAGACTTTGAGAAGTTAAAAAAATGGCTTCCTATAGATGTATATATTGGAGGAGCTGAACACGCTGTTCTCCATCTTCTCTACGGCCGGTTTTGGCATAAAGTTTTATACGATGTGGGCGTAGTGCCAACGAAAGAGCCTTTCCAAAAGCTTTTTAACCAAGGGATGATTTTGGGAGAAGGAAATGAAAAAATGAGTAAGTCTAAAGGGAATGTAGTGAATCCTGATGACATCGTGTTTACTCATGGGGCAGATACACTGCGCCTGTATGAAATGTTCATGGGACCTTTGGAAGCATCAGTAGCCTGGTCTACAAATGGATTAGACGGAGCGAGACGTTTCTTAGACCGTGTGTGGCGTTTATTTACAGAGGAAGGCAGACTATCCCATGTGGTAGTAGAAGATAGTAAAGAATCTACACTGGAGAAAACTTACCATGAAACAGTGCAGAAAGTGTCAGAGAATTTCGAAGAACTGCGGTTTAACACTGGGATATCTCAAATGATGGTATTTATTAATGAGGGGTATAAGGTCGAAGAAATTCCAAAAGAATACGTAAAGGGCTTTGTAAAGCTGCTGTCACCAGTTGCCCCTCACTTAGCTGAAGAACTATGGAACTTGCTTGGATATACAGAGAGTGTCAGCTATGAAGAATGGCCTTCATTTGATGAAGAAAAACTTATAGAAGAAGAAGTTGAAATCGTAATCCAGGTTATGGGGAAAGTCCGGGCGAAAATGATGGTGAGCCCAGAAGCTTCAAGAGAAGACCTTGAAAAAGCTGCCCTGGAAAACGATAACGTACAGGAGTGGCTTGAAGGGAAAACAGTACGCAAAATTATCGCTGTTCCTGGCAAGTTAGTTAATATCGTAACGAATTAATCTTTAAAAACTATCTCCTTTTTAAAGGAGGTAGTTTTTAGTGTATAGTTCAAATTCTTGACTAGTTCTCTTAATTTATTAAAATAAAAATGAAATTAAATTAAAATGAGGAGGATGGGTATGAGCGTAGTAAAAGTCATAACTCCTGAAGAATTGCAAAAAGCGCTAGATGAAAATAAAGACCTCAAAATTATAGATGTGCGGGAAAATGAAGAAGTAGCCCAAGGAATGATTCCCTCTGCTCAGCATATTCCATTAGGCAATGTCCCGGAAGAAGCAGGAAATCTCGATCCGGAAAATGAATATGTTATGGTGTGCAGATCTGGAAGAAGAAGTATGAATGCTTCTGAATTTCTTAAGGAAAAAGGCTTCCATAGAGTTCACAATCTTGAAGGTGGTATGTTGGAATGGAAAGGTGAACTAGTATTTTAAGGTGAGAGAGGACTTATAGGATGCTTGAATTAAGTATAGTTGTTACTGGAGCACTGATTTTCACTATCTTTAGAGGGTTCTACCATACCTTCGTATTAAAACCATTTACAAATCAATCACCATCTAGAGATGATTTTTGTGTCATTGATATTCGTGATTATATTTCTGCTCATCGTTCTCCTTATCCAGGAGCTGAGAATATTCCATTAAGCTATCTGCAAAGAGCGTTAAAGGATCGTTTTCAATGCACAAAAGATATTCTGCTGGTAACTGATGATAAAAGAGGAGCTAAACTGGCAGCTCGAATGATTAGAAAGAAAAAAGGAAAAAACATTTATTATGTTAAAGCTGTATAGCGAATAATAAAACCAGGGCTGTAATAATTACGAGTCCTGGTTTTATTTTCGGCTTGACTTTTATTTTTATATTGGTTATTATATTAAACGTTGCTCTTTTAAGAAGCGACTTTCTAGTAAACAAGTAAATTGTGAGAGAAAATCTTTCAACAGTATTGACTTATTTTGAAGAACTATGGTAGAATTTACTTACTGTCGTTAGGCAGTAGCGCATTATTTGATCTTTGAAAACTGAACGAACCAACCAGTACGTCAACATCTTCTTTCTATATAGAAGGAAGTAAAACAAGCACATTCGGTGTGCAAATGAGCAAGTCATTCTCAACTTTTATGGAGAGTTTGATCCTGGCTCAGGACGAACGCTGGCGGCGTGCCTAATACATGCAAGTCGAGCGCAGGAAACCAGCAGATCCCCTTCGGGGGTGACGCTGGTGGAATG
>NZ_JAIZEO010000004.1 GCF_024189315.1 Halobacillus sp. A5
GTACCCGGTACAACCTGATGCGATTTCTGTACCCGGTACAACCTGATGCGATTTCTGTACCCGGTACAACCTGATGCGATTTCTGTACCCGGTACAACCTGATGCGATTTCTGTACCCGGTACAACCTGATGCGATTTCTGTACCCGGTACAACCATAAACCCCTGTGCACAATGGTGCACAGGGGTTTATTAGTTTTTAGTGAGGGTTTCGATATAGTCTTTTAGCACGTGAACGGTTTGGACGCAGTCGTTTAAGGAGGACCATTCTTTTGGTGTATGACTAATGCCGTCTTTACTTCTGACAAATAACATCGAGACGGGTAAATGATGACCGACGATTAATGCATCATGACCAGCACCACTTGGCAAGGTATATGGTTCGATTCGTTGTTTGCTTAATGATTGTTCCAAGAGCTGTGTGAATTCGGCTGCAATGGGTACGGGGGCTACTTTTAATGTCTGCTTGTCCTCCACGGTTACGCCGTACTTTGTGGAAATAAGCTCTGCTTGTTCAATTACTAATTCAACAAGTTGATCTCTCGTTTCTTCATAAATGTCACGAATATCTACTATCAAATTAACTTCCCCTGCAATCACATTGGCTCCATTCGGCTCTACATTCAGCTTTCCGACGGTTGCTACGGATGTCGGGCTCACTTCTTTTGGCAGGGTATGAATTCTACTTACGAATTCCCCGGCTGCTGCGAGCGGGTCTCTACGTTCTGTCATGGGTGTATTTCCGGCATGACCGGCTGTTCCTTCAAAGGTCATCTCAAGCCAGGAAGGTCCAGCAATACCGGATACGATGCCAGCAGGAAGCCCTTTTTGCTCTAGTATCTTTCCCTGTTCAATATGAACCTCAACGAAATGACTGGCTGCTTCCAAATTCCTTTCCGCGTTATAAAATTCTTCAGAAGACAGCCCCACGTCGTTAAGAGCTTCATTAAAAGTGACCGAATCATAATCTACTAATCCTTCTTGGATGTCCCGATCGACTCCTCCTGTCATGGCACGGCTTCCTGTCAAACCATTATTAAACCTGGCTCCTTCTTCATCTGAGAAGATAACAACCTCATAGCTACGTTCAGGCTGATACCCTTGCTCCTTCCAGGCTTCTACAACTTCAAGGGAGGAGAGTACTCCAAGAGGGCCGTCAAAATGACCACCATTAGGGACACTGTCCACATGGGATCCGTTTAGAACGACGGGTAATTGCGGCTGCTTCCCTTCCAGTCTGCCGAATACATTTCCCGCGCCGTCTTCCAAGATCGTAAGTCCGGCCTGCTTCATCCATTGTTTCACCAAGTCTTTGGCCTGCTGTTCTTCTTTAGAAAAACCGGGCCGGCGGCTCCCACCATCAGGAGTTAAGCCGATTTCTGAAATGGCGTGCAGCCTCGACGCTAACCTCTCACCGACAATTCCATCATAGTTAAAGCTTTTATCAAAATCTTTCATTAACTTTTCGTATAAGTTCCATTTCATTTTAATCACCCCGCTGAATTTATCTTTTTCTTACTAATGTGATCCGTACTCTAACGATGAGCTGTGTCCGCTTCTATGTGATCTCCCCAGAGGCTTTCTTCCATAGACCTTCCCTTTCCGCCGGCAGCTGTTAACTCTCTGCTGTTCCTAAAGCCTGTTTAGCCATTAATTTATATTCCTCTGATCCAGACTTAATGGCAAACTCGGCGATAGCTACAGGGTAAGCCGCTAATAACTCTTTAATGTGTTCAAACATATGCGGCCACGTTCTTCCACCAGCCACCTCATACTCCTTGATTAATTCATGCAGGGCCCCTTCTCCAAAGGCTGCAAGATGAACTGCAAAGTCGTTACCCGGGTCATCGATGCGCGCCTCGGTCCAGTCTATAAAGCCTGTTACACGGGCTTCTTTGTTTATCAAAATATGCCCGGCATGAAGGTCGCCGTGAACAAAAGCTTTATGCTTAGGCCACCATTCTTCTTTTGAAAGCCACGCCTGCCAGCGCTGCCACAGTTCCTCGCTTACACCGTAAGTTCTCTTTACAATCTCCATACGGTCTTGCATTGATTTTCTTAAGTCCTGGGCTTGAGGATCTTCCACACGATTCACACGATGCAGGGCGGTCATAGCCTCTCCTAACGTTTTGTGAAACAGAAGAGGCACGTTTTGTTCGTCTATTTCCCATACGTACGCTTTAGCCTCTGGATCGATGGTCCCTGCAGGTACTCCCTCCAACCTTTGATAAGCAATAAGCTCCTGTGAAAACACTTCCCAAACAGGTACCTGAATAGGAAGTTTCCCTTTCACTCTATCAAGAATATCTTTTTCTTTTTTGGCAGTTGAGACGACATCTTCCCGTCTTGGAATTCTTAACACCCATTCCCTGCCGCTTATATCCGTTGCAAATACAACTTGAAAATCGAGTCCTGAATTGTTAACTTCCAGCGTTTCTTTTCTTATGGTCAAACCGTGGTTCTCAGCCAGCTTTACTACTTGCTCCATTTCTTTAGACATCAGCTGCCCGCCTTTCTCCTTTTATAATAGAAAAACACGGGTAAGTCCGCCCGTGTTCAAGAATGAGAAAATAGAATATTATTTGGTTAAGTATCTTCTCCGTTCGGCATCTATGTTCTTTTACATCAGGCAGACTCCCCATTGATCCCTGTACTTATAGAGAGACATGTTGAATATTCAGTTAGCGGCTCCCAAGCGGGATCGAAGTCTGCAAAATAACATAAAGAACCCTCCGTTCAATAAAAGTTACCCCCATCTTACCACAACACCATACATCTGAGTACCTCGCTTTGTGTGATGATCATCACAGGGGATACCAATAGGTTTTTATTATATGTTAAAAGGTAAAAGGTTCGATTTTATTGCTTTAGATTATGAATATGTTAAAACATCCTTTGGCTTTTAGTAAGCTTGGAGGGTGGCTTTTCAGGAGATCTGACGAAACTTTTATTTTCAGGAACGAAGCAATCACCAGCTCCCGATCACCATACCTGACGAAGAGACGGACTCTATTACATGGACCCCGCTCCTTCCCAATACAGAAATTGCCCAAAAATTAAGTACCCGGTACGCAAATCGTTTATAATGGTACCTGGTACACACATACTAAAAAGGATGATGATAATGAGCGTCGTTCCATTGATGGTTGATTTCACTGATAAGAAAGTAGTTGTTGTAGGGGGCGGCCCCATTGCGGAGCGGAGGGTGCATACTCTTATAGAAGGGGAGGCTGATATTGAGGTCATCAGTCCTGATGTAACGGAAGGACTGTTTTCTCTGAACGCTGCTAAAAAAATCCGCTGGCAGCAGAAATATTTCTCGCCAGAAGATGCAGTTGATGCCTTTCTAATTGTAGCTGCTTCCAATGACACAAGTACAAATCAAGCCGTCATTAATGCTTCTCCTTCAAATGCCCTTATAAACTGCGTGCAGGAAGCTGAAGAAGGAAATGTCCAATTTCCTACTCATTGTAAACGAGGCAGACTGTCGATCAGTGTTTCCACGCAAGGAGCAAGTCCTATATTAGCTTCACAAATAAAAAATGATCTAGAAGATAAATATGATGAGGGGTATGAGCAATACGTAGACTTTTTGTATGAAGCCCGTCAGCTCATTAAACAGACTTCTCTCTCTCCCAATGAAAGGAAAGTGATCCTCCGGCGTCTGGTAGAGGAAGATTTTTTTAATAAGGATAAGCAGGTTCACATGCTTCATCACTTGCAGTCACAACAATGAACCCATCTCCTTGATAAGGGGATGGGTTCATGTCTCAGGCATTCGCTTTAAAATATTGGGTTAAGGCAATAATCATAGCACCCATTTTAGGCTTGGAAGGCTCTACGATGTGTTCAACCACTTCATTTTTACGTAATTCAGCTGCAGTTATGCTGCCGACAGCCACTGCTGTAACCTTGCCGTTAAAGCCGTTTTTTAATGCCTCACGGTTCTCTTCAAATAGGTTCTGGACCTGCGTTTTGCTCGTGAAAACGACAGCGTCCACTTTTTGCCCGGTAATTAAGCTTCGCAGCTCGCTTATTGTTTCATCCCCGGGTGCAACGTAGTGATAAGGGAGGGATTCATATAGCTGAATGGGAAGTCCATTCAGCCTATCCAGAAGTTCCTGCTCCTCTTTATTGTACTGTTGAAGGAAAAAACGCTGTCCTTCTAAATTGATGCTGCTTATTGCTTCAACCAATTCGTTCATCGTTCCGTCACTTGATACGATGTCAGGCTCCAATTCATTTTCCTTCAGCCATTTCAACGTTTTACTGCCTCGAACTGCCAGTTTTGTATTTCGTAAGGCTTGAATATATTCTTTCTGAAGACCTAATCTTTCCGCCGCCTCTTCCAGCGTCTTTGATCCGATGCCAGTCGTTAAAATTACATAGTCAAAATGGGATTCGATCAGCTTCTTCACATCGGCTTCAGCATCTTTTTCATTCAATACCTTCTGTCCTTGAATGGGGAAAGATAAAGGAGCTCCCCCCTGCTTACGCACGAGCTCGCCAATTGATTCCGCCTGGCGGTCAGCGGCAATAGCTACGGTTTTGTCTGTTAATCCACTCAATGTACAATGCCTCCAGATAGTCAGTTCTTCGCCTCGATTACGACGAATGGACACTCAAAAGATTCATGAACGCGGTCAATTAACGCGTTCACTATATTTCTATGATCCCCTAACTGACGGCAAAGGTCAACGTCTACACCAGCTTCCTGGAGATCGTGAACCTTTTTCTTCATTGACTGAATGAGAAGGCCGTCAAACCATAAATAAGGAGCCACGATGACCTTTGAGTTACGAGGCCAGGCTTCGATCACATCATTAAATTTCGGCTCGATGGCCGCTAAATAGGCTGTCTCTACTTTAGTGGACAGTCGGTTTTCAACGGAGCCGGCAATTGTTTCAATATCTCTCCTCGTTGCAGGGTCATAGCTGCCCCGGCCCACTAATAGAATCGTAGGGTCATCTTCGAGTTGAGGGGAAACTTCGCGGATCCGATCCTCCAATACGTCAATTAACCGATCCTGTACTCCAAGCGGCTCTCCATAAGTGATTTCGAGCCAAGGGTACGTATGCTTCACATTTTTTAGTTCAATAGGAATATCATTTAAAGCGTGACCAGCTGTCAGCAGCAGGACAGGAATTACGGTAATTGCCGATGCCCCCGCTTCAACGAGTCTGCGCACGCCTTCCTGCACATCCGGCTCACAAATTTCAAGAAAGCAAATCTCCTGCAGCGGAGCGTTAACAGATGACCGGACATTAGTTAGGAAATCGACCGCTTCCTGTTTTCCTTTTTCGTAACGTGTACCATGACTTACATAAAGAACTCCTTGCATGCAGACTCCCCTTCTCGTTAAATAACCGATGATATGACAGACAGCGGCTCTTTCTCAAACCACTTTAAATTTTCGCGCAACCTTACGACTTCTCCTATTACAATCATAGAAGGGTTCGACACTTCATGCAAACGTTGATGGATATCAGCTAGTGTTCCTGTCACTGTTTTCTGCTCTTCTGTTGTGCCCCAGTGGATGATAGCTACAGGCATATCCTGATCCATTCCATGAGAGATCAGTTGTTCACATGTTTGAGGGAATTTTTTTACACCCATGTAGATACAGAGGGTTCCTTTGTGTTTAGCTAAGTTCGTCCAATATTCGGCTGTATCACCGTCTGGATTCACTCCGGATACAAAGGTAACTGAAGAGCTTAATTCTCTATGAGTTAATGGAATCCCTGCATAGGCGGGAGCAGCTGCTCCTGACGTGATCCCCGGAACCACTTCAAACTCAATTCCTTTTTCACTCAGCACTGCTGCTTCTTCTCCCCCTCTGCCAAAGATAAAAGGATCCCCGCCCTTTAAGCGGGTGACCACTTTATCCTCCAACGCATACTGGCACAGCAGTTCATTTATATTTTCCTGCAGCAATGTATGCTGGTCAGGCTTCTTCCCGCAGAAAACAAGCTCCGCTTTACTTGAAGCATAATCCAGCAGTTCCTCATTAACCAGGCGGTCATATAAAATGACGTCCGCCTTCTGAATGGCCTTCAATCCTTTGACTGTTATTAATTCCGGATCTCCCGGACCTGCTCCTACTAAAAAGACTTTCGTCACTAATATCCCCCCACATGTGGTAGGCTGCTACACCCAGTTTTTCTCCTGTAGAAATTGAATGATTTTTTCAGCGGACTGCTCTGCTGATTCTTTCTCGGTTTGTATAATTAACTCGCTTTTTTCCGGCGCTTCATATGGAGAATCGATTCCAGTAAAGGATGGTATCTCGCCATTTCTTACTTTCTTATAAATCCCTTTCGGATCACGTTTCTCGCACTCTTCTAACGGGCAGTCGACAAAAACTTCGACAAACTCATTCTCTCCTAAGCTCTCCCGGATTTGATCGCGGTCTGAGCGGAATGGAGAAATAAAGGACGCCAGTACAATCGTCCCGCTGTCCGCAAACAGCTTAGCCACTTCTCCTACACGGCGGATATTTTCTTCACGATCCTGATCTCCAAATCCCAGATCCTTATTTAAACCATGACGAACATTATCACCATCAAGAACGTAAGTCTGCAGGCCTTTTTCATAAAGCATTTGATTAACGATGTTCGCTATAGTCGATTTGCCTGAGCCCGATAATCCTGTCAGCCAAATGACACCGCTCGAATGACCGTTTTTTCTTCGATAATCTTCCTTATCAATGGATGTGGCGTGCCACGTTAAATTAGTACTCATGTTTAACTCTCCTTTTTATGGCGTTACCTTCTGCAATCCTTCTATTAAAATGCCGGCAACTTCCGGACGGCTGAACGTTTCCGGCGGCTTCTCTCCATTTCTCAGCATCTCTCTTACTTTAGTACCTGATAGAATCACATGCTGACTCTTATCGTGAGGGCACGTTTTGCTGGAGACCATAGCTTTACACGTATGGCAGTAAAAGCTGTGCTCAAAGAACAATGGTGTAATACCAAGCTCATCTTCTGTGAAATTAGAGAAGATCTTCTGCGCATCATAAGTGCCGTAGTAATCGCCTACACCCGCATGATCACGCCCTACTATGAAGTGTGTACAGCCGAAGTTCTTACGGACGATGGCATGAAAAATGGCTTCTCTAGGTCCGGCATATCTCATTGCGGCATTAAATACAGCCAGGAATACTCGGTTTTTAGGATAATAGTTATCCAGTAATACGTGATAGCTTTTTAGTCTTACATCACTTGGTACATCATCACTTTTCGTTTCACCGACAAGAGGATTCAAAAACAGACCGTCTACCGTTTCTAAAGCTGTCTTCTGAATGTGCTCGTGTGCCCGGTGTACAGGGTTACGCGTTTGGAAACCGACAATCTTCTTCCAGCCCAGCTCTTCAAATTCTTTCCTTGTTTCACTTGGATCCAGGTAGTACACCTCAGAATGTTTCCGATTCGGCCGCTTCACTAAATGAATAGGTCCTCCAACGTAGTAATCCGGGCGTTCAAACAGCTTCTTTACGCCGGGATGTTCTAGTTCAGTGGTCTGATAGACGTAGCTGGCTTCTGTTTCTTTCTGTGATTCATAAATTTCCTCAACTTCAATCCAGCCATAAACCTCCCCGTCTTTAGACAGGCTGACCAGGCTGCCTTCCTGCAGTTCATTTGCTTTCCCTTCATCTACGGGCAGAGTAATCGGGATACTCCACGGAAGACCATTGGATAAGCGCATATCGTGTACGACTGATTCGTAGTCCCCTTTTTTCAAAAATCCTTTAAGCGGGCTGTAAGCTCCATTGGCAATCAGTTCTAAATCACTAATGGCAATATCATCTAATTCAATATTGTTTGAAATATTTTGTTTAGATAAATCTTCAACTTCTACAATTCGATTAACTAATACTCCTCCATGTGGTTGACTCGTCATTTTAAAACTCCTCCTTAAGTGGATGTCTTGCTTTTTTTATTATTGAAGTTCTTCCGAAATTGGTAAGTACCAATGTTGCGAAAATCCCGCTTGCAATGATGAGTACAGTGGATACTTTAGCCATAAGAAAAATCTCAGTCAGGCAGTAAGCAAATACAAGAGAAATGAGCGGCGACGTCACCCAGACTTTTGCAATCTGATGAATGACTTTCTTTTTCCAAATCCCCTGCCAGTCTTTAACTGCTCCTACGCCGACAATGCCGGAAGTGGTCACCTGGGTCATTGGGATCGGGATACCCAGCAAAGAAGCTCCTATGACAAGAAACCCCGAAGTTCCTGATATCACAACCCCGTCAGACAGGGATAAATGTGAAATCCTTTTGCCGTTAGTCTCAAGGACTCTTCCTCCTAACAACAACGCTCCCAGTGCCATGAAAAGGCCTCCCGTAATCAGGCCGGTGTTTTTATTTAAAACGTCAGCTCCAACAAGCGGTCCGATGGCACTGGCAACATTATTCATACCCGCAGCAATCGCTTCTAAAAAGCCTGTAATGATTAGCAGGACCGACAGAACAGCGGTCAATTTTTTGGACATAAACTTCTTTGGCTTCACCCGCTCCTTCAGCAATCCGAAAAAAAACGTAAGCAGAAAAGCGGTCAACGGTACAAAAATCCAAAACAGTACGATGTCAAATAATTTCCCGACGAATAGCTGCTGCATTGAAATACTCACACCGACGATCGCACCCACCGTAACTTCGCTTGAAGAAAGAGGGATGCCTAATAGATTCGTTACAAACAACGTGATTGCAGAGACAAAGAGAATGATAGCTGCTGCTTCGACGGTAAGACTGCTTTCAGATAGCAGCCCTTTGCCGATCGTCTCTACTACTTCCCCGCCCCAAAAAGCTCCTGCCAGACAGCCAATCCCGCTTAACAGAAGCGCGATCCATTTTTTGTTTATTACTTGAGCTCCATAGGCAATTCCCATTGTTGCGGCCGATCCGCTGGCTCCAACGTTAAAGGCGTAAAAATAGGCAATAATGAAGCTCAGAATCAAAAGCGTCATGAGGGATTATCCTGACTTGCCGCGGTGTGAAGCCCACATTCTGTCTTACCAAATCCTGCCCACCTTCCAGAACGGTCATTCGGATCATCAGATGGTGCTGTACACGGCATGCAGCCGATACTCGCGTAGCCTTGATCATGCAGATCATTGTAAGGCAGATTGTTTTCTTTAATGTGATCCCATACATCGTCCCACGTCCAGTGAATTAACGGACAAACCTTTATAGAACGAAAACGCTCATCTTTGTTGACGAAATCTGTTTTACTTCTGCTTAAAGACTGTTCACGTCGAAGTCCTGAAACCCAGGCAGTCGCTCCGCTGAGAGCCTCTTCGAGTGGTTTAATCTTACGAATGTAGCAGCAGTGGTCAGGGTTGGAATTCCAGAGCTGCTCCCCATGCTTTTCCGCCTGCTCATCAAGAGTCAGCTTCGGTTTCTTCATGGTAATCTTCAGATCCGGGAATCTTTCTTTAATACGGTCAATCAGGTCATACGTTTCTTGAAAGTGAACATCCGTATCCAGGAAAACTATGTGCGCATCTTTCTTCACCCTGGAAATTAAATCAATAAGAACGATTCCTTCAGCACCAAAGCTGCAGGCATAAACGATGTCATCATATGAGCTGTACGCCCATTCCAATATAGTTAAAGCCCCTTTCGTTCCGTCCTCCGGCTGTGTGTCTTTGAATGGATCTTGAACGAAAGATTCATAGGTAATTACATTCTGACTCATTATGAAGCCCTCCTCTAAAGAGTTATGAATGAGGAAGCCCGAATAAGCGCCTCCACTGTCTATTGCTAAGACAGTCATAAACAGAAAATCCTCTTCTTTAGATAAAAGAAGAGGATGAGAAATTTGATCTCTGCTCTTCTTATCTATCAAGCGGTGATGCCTGCTGGAGTTAGCACAGTACTTTTTACGATTTTAAGTCTGTTGCCGAGGTTTCACCGGGCCAGTCCCTCCACCTCTCTGGATAAGAAAAATTACTATGTGATTAAATGGAAATATACAGCATGATTTAAAAGCTGTCAAAGGGGTTTTTTGTTGATTTATTGCATGTTAAGCCCGTAAATCCCTTTATTCCTAGCGTTTTAGTCAGTTTTAAAAAAATAAAAAATTTTTTTGAGAAACCGAAAAACGATCTCTTCGAAAATTTTCAGCCCATTTTATACGGCTCTATTAAACAATCGAACTGCTCTTTATCAACATATTCAATCATCTGCATAAATGTTAGTTATCAAGCAGTTCTCCAGAGAACTTCCAGAGGAGGCTCAGCGCATGCCTACGGAAAGCGAGTCATTTCCCAGCCCTCCCTACGATATCCAAGGTAACGTAAATATGCAGTTCGTAAGGGGGTCTTGAGGGGAAGAAACGCAGCAACTCAATATCAGCTTTTAACCCAGCCTTTTATAAAATGGAAGACAGGCAGCAGCCAATAAGAAGATCACACTCGTAGACATAATCCCCCGCCACTCAAACTGCTCCCACAGTGATCCGATAGCTGTGCTACCAATCGCAACTCCAATGTAATAGCTGATTAAATAAAAGCCTGAAGCGCCACTGCGATGATGAACAGCCGTTTTACTTACTAAAGCTGCAGCCATAGAATGAGCTACGAAGAATCCCATACACATAGTTCCTAGTCCCAGCAGCAGAAACGCCGTTAAAGGAAGCCCTGTCATCCATACACCCATCAGGAGAACCACCAATCCTCCCAGCATTACTTTAGACAGTCCCGCCCGTACTGAGAGCCTCCCTGCCAGTGGAGGAGCCAGCACACCAAATCCGTAAGCTAAATAAGTAAATGAGATCGATTTCAAGCTCCAATTAAAAGGATCGCTCTGCAAGTAAAAAGGCAGGTACGTCCATGCTGCTGTAAAGACAACCTGCAGCAGCAACCCCATGAGAAACAAGGACAGCATGTTTCGATCTTTTAAATGGACCAGCATTCCTATAAGGTCCTTCCGCATAGGTGTCTCCTGCTTCTCAAAAAATCTCTCTTTTGGCAGCAGCCAAATAAATAGAAGCGTGGTCACTAGTCCAAAACCGGACAAGAAAAGCAGGGTCATGTTCCAGTTGAATACGTCCGTGACGTATCCTGAAACCACCCGGCCTCCCATTCCTCCTAAAGCATTGCTGGAAATATATAAAGTAACGGCAAGGCCCAGGTCTTTAGTGCTGACTTCTTCCCCTAAATAGCCCATGGCTGCGGCCGGGACACCCGCAAGAAAGAAACCTTGCAGCAGCCGAAGGAAAACCAATCCTTCAAACGATGGAATAAAAGGCATCAGTACTAATAGAAGCACCGTCATGCCTAAAGATATCTGCATCAACAACAGCCGGCCATAACGATCGGCCATAAACCCTAATATAAATAAACCACCAACCATAGAAATAACAGCCGATGACATCAAATAGCTGGACTGAGTCGCTGTAACATTAAACTCGTTTGAGAATACAGGAAGCAGCGGCTGAAATACGTACAACGTAGAAAAGATTAATAAGGAAGCAAGCATTAAGGCCGCAGTGACCTGCCAAAATGCTGCTTCTTTAGATGTGTACGGCTTTAATTGCGTGGTCATGGTGCAATCATCCTTAATCTCTAAACTGTTCCGGGAAGGTAGTCAGATCAATCCCCCAAACAAAAGGAAGATAAATGAAAATGGCAAGCGTTACTATAATAATTGCCACGATGTTAAGCCAGAATCCTGCTTTCGCCATATCAGGTATTCTCAAATAACCCGATCCAAATACGACAGCATTTGGCGGAGTAGCTACAGGCAGCATAAACGCACAGCTGGCCGCAACACCGGCTCCAATCATTAAACTATACGGATGCACATTTATGGCCGCAGCAAGTGAAGCCATAATTGGGAACATCATCGTTGCTGTTGCCGTGTTTGATGTAATCTCAGTTAAGAAGATAACTAAAGTAATCACAGTGGCTACAATCAGGATAAAACTGATGCCTTCTAAAATGGTCAGCTGCGATCCTATCCATTCGGCAAGTCCTGAATCTTCAAAGCCTGCCGCTATCGCCAGACCTGCGCCAAACAAGAGCAGAATTCCCCATGGAAGCCCTTTGGCAGTATCCCAATCTAAAAGGAAATCTCCTTTATTATTTTTGGAAGGGATAAGGAACAGAATGATTGCGGCAGTCATCGCAATAATGGTGTCGCTTATATTTTCATTAATATGGACTAACACAAACGAACGCAGTATCCATGCTGCTGCCGTTAAAGTGAACACAGTCATGACTACTTTTTCTTCGGAGGACATAACTCCAAGTGATTTACGTTCAGAAGCAATCACTTCTTTGCCTCCCGGCAGCTGTTTCATTTTCATTGGATAGGCAATTTTCACGAGGTAAACCCAGGCAATAATCATAAATAAAATGGTTATAGGCACCCCAAAAGCCATCCAGTCAAGAAAAGAAATTTCAATACCGTACTGGTTCTCCACCACTCCTCTAAAGAGAGAGTTGGGAGGGGTACCTATTAAAGTAGCCAGCCCGCCGATCGATGCACTATAAGCAATCCCGAGCATGGTTACCTTTCCAAAGTTAAAAGAAGTATGATCGACCACACCTTCACCTGACTGCTTTAATTGCTCAGAAGATTGATAGATTACTGCAAGACCAATCGGCACCATCATCATTGCAGTTGCCGTATTCGAAATCCACATCGATAAGAAACCGGTCGCTGCCATGAAACCTAAAACGATACGTTCGGTGCTCGTACCAATCATTGAAATAATGAACAGGGCAATCCTTTTATGTAAGTACCATTTCTGCATCGCCAACGCGATTAAGAACCCGCCCATAAATAGAAAAATTGTATTATCTCCGTACGAAGAAGCGGTGTCTCCCCCATCGAGTCCACCCGTCAGCGGGAACAAAATTAACGGAAGCAGGGACGTTGCGGGGATGGGCATCGCTTCTGTAATCCACCAGGTGGCAATCCACAGCGTACTCGCCAGTATCGCTACTGCACTATCCGAAAGTCCTTCTGCCTCAAAGAACAACAATGTAAGCGCAAACAAAATAGGTCCTAAAAACAACCCTGCTTTCTGTCTCGTACCAAAAGACGGACCAGAGCCGTTTGAATCCCCGCCGGTGTCACCCTCCTGACTGTCTTTTTGGTCAGCCTGCGGAATGTTATCAGAATTTCCATTTACGGTGAATTTCATTAGATCTTTTGCTTGTTCATGTAAATGCCAAAGGTAATTCCAATAGCTTTTTGTTGTGGTGTTTTTCTGCATCTAAATACCTCCGATTCGTGAAACTTTAGTGAAAATTCTAATATATCGTCAAATTCTATCACATATTAACATCTGAATATATAGTTCTATAGAGGCAGTGCCCTGCTTCTCAACCATTATACGGTTTGGCAGGTCTCTCTGCCCCTTTCCACCGAACGGGGACGGGCGGCATGATACCAATGCATACATAAAAAGAAGATAAGTACCAAATCAACAGCATCCCCTCCATAATACATCAGTTTCCCGCCTGCTTCCGCCTGCCGGGAAGGAACCCCTGCAGGCGGATGACTATAAATATATTTAGATAAAATTCCATGAAAAGCAAGCGCGGCTGTTAAAATAACGGCACGATAAGTATATCTACGCCTATGAGACACCGGATCAACATATATCATCGAAGCTGTAAATAAGTAACCCGCAAGAAAAACATGTACATGAACAAAAATATGCAGCACTAAATACTCGTGCATTAAAGCATATAAGCTTGTGCTATACAATACCCATAAGCCTCCAAC
This sequence comes from Halobacillus sp. A5, assembly GCF_024189315.1. Classification (GTDB taxonomy): domain Bacteria; phylum Bacillota; class Bacilli; order Bacillales; family Halobacillaceae; genus Halobacillus_A. The sequence goes on from NZ_JAIZEO010000004.1 coordinate 13,744, forward strand.
ATTTAGCATAGAGGCAGTGAATGGATCCATAAGCACATTGACGAACCGTGACCTTAGAAGCTTCGTCACCTTCTTAGCATAGTTGATAGGTAATGCCCTGAATAATAATGTCAGAGGTGCAGCGAACACCATGAGCAGAGGAGCAAGCATGCCTAAGAGTAAATGACCGGCCATATGGGCGGTGAAATTTGTGTGCGCCCATTGAGCAAGCGGCCCAGCAACTGAAATAACAGCGCACAGTACACCTGTAAACCATAAAAGAGTTCTGTAAAAAGACCATTTCTTATTCTTCCTTTTTGATCGATACAGAGCAGCAGCATAGCCGAGGGCAGCTAGTATAAACGGAAGGGATAAAATAACCTGAGACCAAAGCACCGCTCCATCTGACAACATATGGTCAGAATGATGGCTCATGCTCCTCCCTCTCCCTCAGCACTCTTACGTGTATTACGTAAAATGACTGCTCCTATAATGATCATTATTACGGCAATCCCATTCCACACGAAGTCATACGCCAGTACATTATCAACGTACCGAATTTGATGAAGCCTCATTAATTTGTGTTGAATAAGACCGTCATACAGCTGAAATACTCCTGCTCCAAGTAAAATACCTCCCCACCATCTTCTCAGCCACAGACCCTCTCTCCTGCGCAGGTCTGCAAATAAAAATAAACCGCCGATCGTTGCGAACCAGCTGAACGCATGAAAGAAGCCATCAGAGACTAGTCCCACATTCGTTGTTGATTGATCATAGAAATGATGCCAGTGTAATAATTGGTGAAAAAGCGTTTCATCTAAAAAAGCAACAATCCCCACACCGAATAAGAACCCTGACCATAAATTACGAGATAAATAGGAAGACTTGTATATATTCTTAATACTTGTGTTTCCCAATCTGGTCCCTCCTCTTCTTATTAAAGAATTCCCACAAAAATTTCCTGTAAACTTATTATGGCAGTTAAAAGGATTTAACAAACTCAAAAAACCCAAGCATGATAATGCCTGGGCTCTCCAGATTATTTTTATATTGATATAGTATAGCAGTTTTAGCTTCCCGCTAGGCTTCGATCGCCTCAAATTCTTGAAATTGCTGATGGTTTTTCAGTAACTCATGAAGTCGTTCACGAAAACGCACCACTTCCCCAACGACAATCATGGCAGGGTTTTTTATTTCTTGTGCTTCTACAATCTCTACAATCGTTGAGATCGTCCCCGTGACTACACGTTGATTGTCAGTAGTCCCCTGCTCGATAACCGCTGCTGGTTTATCTTTGCTGCTCTCATTCTGCAGCAGCTGGCTGCAGATATAGGGGAGGTTGCTGATACCCATGTAAATAGCCAGGGTATCAATGTTTTCTGAAAGGCTTTTCCAATCGATGGCTTTATCATTTCCTTTACAACGGTGGCCGGCAATGACAGCAAATGAGCTCCCCATCTCTCTATGGGTGACAGGGATGTCTGCATAAGCCGGGGCGGCAATTCCAGAAGTGATTCCCGGAACAATTTCACACGAAATCCCATGCTCAGCTAATGCCACAGCTTCTTCCGCCCCGCGGCCGAAAACAAATGGGTCTCCTCCCTTTAAACGTGTTACCCTTTTCCCTTGTTTAGCATATTTGACGAGTAAATGATTGATGGTTTCCTGCTTTAAGATATGAAACTTCGGATGCTTTCCGCAAAATACTAAATCGACGCCGGGTCTGGCATGCTCCAGCAGCTGTTTATTTACAAGCCGGTCATATAATATTACATCGGCCGTCTGTATGCATTTCAGAGCTTTAACCGTAACTAAATCAGGATCTCCAGGACCTGCTCCAACTAAATATACTTTTGACATAAACGCCCTCCTAAAGGCTTCATTTATTCTGGGATATAAATGTAGACGTCTCCATTCTGTACTTCTACGTCATACGTTTGAACACAACCTGTATCAGGATCCTGAACCTTCCCATCCACGACACTGATCTTCCAATCGTGCATAGGACAGAAAACATGCTCCCCGCTCACCATTCCTTCAGCGAGCACACCACCTTTATGAGGGCAGCGATTCTCAATAACTCGTATATTATCGTCCGCTAATTTAAAAATCGCCAGCTCCAGACCTCCCGCTTCAACCGTTCTCCCTAACTTCTCAGGAAGATCACTCAGCTTTGCAGCGAACACTCTCTTTAAAACTTGTTCCATCTCAAATTCCTCCTTAGATTTAGTTTGAACCTGCAGCAACTTTTACGTTTTTGTAAAGATCCCGAAGCAGAGTTTCACTTTCAATGGCTTCTTTCCAAGGATCCTGTTGTTGAACAACAGCCAGTGCTTCATTCATCCTCTGGATTAATTCAATGAATGTCTTCTTATTAGAAAGGACGCTTTGAATGTGATCGAGTCCTACCCGTTCAACCCAGGCAGACGTTCTTTCCAAGTAATTGGCATCCTCACGATAATACTGCAGGAAGGCGGCTGTGGCATCTATTACTTCCTCCTCTGTTTTCACTTTGGATAAAAGTTCAGCCTGTCTCATGTGAGTCCCGCCATTTCCACCTACATAGATTTCAAATTCTCCATCGAGGCCCACAACCCCGACATCTTTCACTGATCCTTCTGCACAATTCCGCGGGCAGGCAGATACACTCATTTTAACTTTGTGCGGTGTGTTCAAACCTTCAAACTTCTTCTCCATCTGCACCCCTAATCCAATGGAATCCTGGGTGCCAAACCGGCAGAAATCTGCACCTACGCACGTTTTTACAGTTCGCAAACCTTTCGCATAAGCTGATCCTGATGGCATATCGAGCTCTGACCAAATGCGGGGGAGATCCTCTTTCTGAACCCCTAAGAGGTCAAGTCTCTGCCCTCCGGTTACTTTAATCATCTTCACCTCATATTTATCAGCCACATCGGCAATCTTCCGTAAATCTTCGGAGTTGGTTACCCCGCCATACATTCTGGGCACAACTGAATACGTGCCGTCGTTTTGTATATTAGCGTGCAGCCTTTCGTTTACGAAGCGGGATTCTTTCTCATCCTTGTATTCTGACGGATTGATCATCCCGAGATAGTAATTTAAAGCCGGCTTACATTTTGAACATCCTTCTTCGGTCTTCCACTCCAGAACATTCATGACCTCACGAATGTGAGTCAGTCCTTTAGATTTTATTTCTTCCACCACTTCATCTCTCGATAATGAAGTGCACGCGCATATTGATTCCTTTTGATTATGATCATATTCATCACCTAATGTATGCTCAAGCAAGTCAGCTACAAGGGGTTTGCAGCCTCCGCAGGAACGCGAGGCACTTGTACATCCTTTAACCTGATCGACTGTGGTAAGCCCCTGCTCACCTATCGCGTTAACGATCGTTCCTTTTGTAACCCCATTACAGCCGCATACAATTTCTTCAGAGCCCATCGAGGCAATGAAATCGATTCCAGCCGCATCGCTTTTATCCTGGTCAAGATATTCTTCAATGGCTGCTCCCTTATTAATCAAAGACAACAGCTGATTGCCTTCCTTCGTATCTCCGAACAGCACGGCTCCTGTTATCTTGCCCTCGTCAACGAGCACTTTCTGATAAATACCGCGCCAGTCATCGAATACTTTCACCGTTTTCGTGTCTTCGTCTTCGTTGATTTTACCTGTCGAGAACACGTCTACTCCTGAGACCTTCAACTGGGTGGATAAAACCGACCCCTGGTACCCTTCACTTTCTATGCCGCATATTTTCTTAGCCATTTCCTGCCCTTGCTGATAAAGAGGAGCAACAAGACCATATACCATTTCTCTATGCTCCGCACATTCTCCCACCGCATAAACATTTAGTATTTCGGTTTCTAAATGGTCATTGACAATAATACCTCTGTTTACCGGAATACCGCTTTGACTTGCCAGCGCTGCGTTTGGACGGATGCCGACCGCCATGACGACAAGATCAGCTTCAACTTCTTCGCCGTCTTTAAACCGCAGACCTTCCACTCGATCCTCTCCGATAATTTCTTGCGACTGTTTCTCCAGCAGGAAGTTCATGCCCTGCTTCTCAAGCTCCTTCTGCAGCATCTTCCCTGCTGTCCGGTCTAACTGACGCTCCATCAGGAAATCTGCGATGTGTACGACATCAACCTCCATCCCTAAATTCAGCAGACCCCGGGCCGCTTCTAAACCGAGCAGACCGCCGCCAATAACTACTGCCTTCTTATATTGCTCAGCGGATTCAATCATTTGTTCGCAGTCTTTTATGTCTCGAAAAGCAGTAACCCCTTCTTTATCAGCTCCCGGCAGCGGCAGCATGAAAGGTACAGAGCCTGTCGCCATGATCAGCTTGTCATAAGGTACCTGCCTGTCTTTATCCGTAGTGACTGTCTGCTTCTCCGTATCCACCGCTGTTACTGTTTCACCAGGGTATAACAGGATATTATTCTCTTCGTACCACTCCCAGGAATTTAAGGTAATATCACTGATCTCTGTATCCCCTTGAAGTACTTTGGATAATTGAATCCGGTCGTAGTTAGGATATGGTTCACTGCCAAACACCGTTATATCAAATTGATCAGGTGATAATTTCAAGATTTCCTCTACTGCCCGAACTCCAGCCATACCGTTACCGATCAGTACTAACTTCTGCTTTTCCATGACGCAAATCCCTCCAAATAATTATTCTCCAAAATTCCTGGCACCTAGCTTTTCAGTAATGCTTCTGCTTGATTATGCGCAGGTTCCACATTGACCGCTGCCAGCTTAAAGCCCGGCATCCGGCAGTCAGGATCTAATTCATCTGCTACGAGACGATTCACATTTTGTTCCCCGCCCCAGTGAAAGGGGACAAATACTGTATCCTTTCGTATCTGCTCTGAATACTTACTGCGGACGACAATACTTCCAAATGCCGAAGTTACTCGTACGAGCATATTTGCTTTCAATTTAAATTTCTCCCCGGTACTCGGGTGGATTTCCATAAAGGATTCAATATGCCGCGCTGCCAGCGAAGGGCTTTTCCTCGTCTGTTCCCCTGTTAAGTAATGCGACATTACTCTTCCGGTAGTTAAGAAGAGTGGGAATTCATCGGTTATACTTTCCTTTTGAGTTCCTAAGATGCCCCCGGTGAAGACCATTTCAGCTTTTCCACCTTCATGAGCAAATCCATTCTCAAACAACCGCTGTGTCCCTTCGTGTTCTAAGTCCGGACACGGCCAAAGTATCCCCTGATTTCTCTTGATCTTCTCATAAGTTATTCCGTAGTAATCGGCCCTTGCGCCTCGAGTGGCCCACCGCAATTCATTAAATATGTCTTCAGAAGATTCATAGCTGAACTTCTCCCCTTCTCCCATTACAGCTGCGATTTCACTAATAATCTGCCAATCATGCTTCACTTCCCCGGGCAGCGGCCGGCTTGCTTCTCTTAACGTCACTCTCCCCTCCACATTTGTCATCGTTCCCGGGTCCTCGAGGTAAGAAGAGGACGGTAAAACCAGGTCTGCAAGCTGGGCTGTTTCTGATAGAAACATATCAACTGCAACGAGAAAATTAAGGTTAGTAAGAGCCTTTTTCACAAAATTGGCATTCGGATTTGAGACGACCGGGTTTGAACACATGACGAGCATTCCTTTAATCGTGCCTCGCTCCATCTCTTCAAACATTTCATAGGCAGAAACGCCTTTTCGAGGAATCTGATCTGCTTCAACTCCCCATACTTCCGCAACGTGAGCACGATCGTCTTCATTTTCAATGGAACGATACCCCGGGAGCTGATCAGCCTTCTGTCCGTGCTCTCTTCCCCCTTGTCCATTTCCCTGTCCGGTAATAGCTCCGTAGCCTGAGTAAGGCCTGCCTATTTTACCGGTAGCAAGCAAGAGGTTAATGAAGCTTCTAACAGCCGCTGTTCCGTCAATTTGCTGTTCAATACCTCTAGCAGTAAATATCATTCCTGACTCTTCTTGCCCAAAGGTAAGAGCTGTCTGATACAACTGATTCTCAGAAACGCCTGTTACGTTCGCATATTTTTCTAAATCTAACGAGCAGGCCTCATGAGCCGCCTCTTCAAACCCATTCACTCGTTCAGAAATAAAAGTTTTATCAACTAAGTTTTCTTCCACAATGATTTTTAGTAGAGCGCGGGCTAAAGCTAAGTCTGATCCCGGTTTATTTTTCAAGTGCAGGTCAGCAACAGCTGTGGTTGCTGTTTCTCTCGGATCTATGGCAATAATATATGCTCCATTTTCTTTCGCCTGTTCAAAATATGGCATGATCGTTGGCTGACATTCTGCTATATTTGTTCCTGCGAGGATAATACACTTTGTATGCGGTACTTCCTGCAAAGAATTAGTAAGTCCCCGATCCACTCCAAAACTTTGATTAGCCCCGGTGGCTGCTGAAGCCATACACAGCCTGCCATTGTAATCAATATGTTTCGTCTTCAAGCCGATTCTGGCAAACTTCCCTAATAGATAGGCTTCTTCATTCGTAAGTGAACCACTCCCGTAAACGGATAAAGCATCACGACCATCATTCTCTTGAATCTCGTTAAATCGATTACGAATGACTCTCATTGCTTCACTCCAGCTGACAGGGACAAATTCTCCATTCTTTTTAAGTAACGGGTACATGAGCCGGTCTCTATGGAGAGTGTGCTGATGAGCATTCATGCCTTTTACACACAACCTGCCCTGGGTCGTAGGATTGTCCCTGCCAATGGTTTTATAAGTCGTACGGGAAACGACCTTTTGCTCAATGAGCTGCATTTTGCACTGCATGCTGCAAAAAGGACACTGAGAATCGAAGACTTTCTCTGACTGGACATCCTGCTGTTTACTGCGGAAATACTTCAACATTAATTCAGTCAAGCCGACTCATCCTTTGTTTATATATTGATAGTATTGAACTTTCATTTAAGCTTTGATTAAATGTTCCTTCTTAATGGCAGCATCTTCACTCAATGTTCGTATGAGCTCCTCACACAGCTCTTCGTTAAATAATGCCTCTCGAATGTGAATAAGGGAGAGCCTGTCCATCCACTGCCACGTCCTCTCTAAATACCGGGCAGACTTGCGGTAGTATTGCAGGCATCCTAGAATCATTCGTTCCAGCTGTATATCGTCCTCCGCTATACACAAAAGCTGGCCTTTCCTAGCATTTCGACCGCTGCTTCCACCTATATACATCTCCCAGCTTCCGTCCACCTTTATGGCACCTATATCTTTCGTAGTAGAACCGGCACCATTATGGATACACGAAGAAATTCCGATCTTTAAGCGGTAGGGTGTCTGCAGCAGCTCTGTCTTTTTTTCAATTGCCCGGGCAATATTAAGGGCAGATTGTTTATGACATTGACAATCATGATTTCCGATATTTGTTTTTACTGGTTCCACCCGATTTCCATAAGGAGCACGAAGCGGCATGTCAAGCATGTTCCAGACAGAACGTAAATCTTGTTTATTTATACCAAGCAAATGAATTCTTTGGTCGCTGGCCACCGCCATATTGGAGATATTAAATTTCTCTGCTGTTTGTGTTATATTTTTGAGCTGTTCAATCGTCACTTCTCCTCCATACAATTGAGGAACCACAGCATAGCTGCCATCCTGCTGAGCCTTCGCATTCATGTAATCATTTATAAATACATCCTCTTTGCGGTCTGTGCTGTATTCTGGATGAATCATTCCTAAATAGTAATCCAGGGCAAGCCTGCAGGTAGAGCAGCCAGTCAGATTCAACCACCCCAGCCGAACCATCACTTCCTCAGCACTTGATAAATTTTGAATTTGTATTTGCTCTACAAGCTCGTCCTCTGTCAAGCCCGTGCAGCTACAAAGCGTCGGCTCATCAATCACCCCTTCATCAAAACCATCACTTTTTATATAATCAAGTAAATCCGAAACCAGCGGCTTACACCCGCCGCACGAGCTTGCAGCTTTAGTACACTCTCTCACCTGGGGTACAGTCGTTAACCCCCTTTGTTGGACCGCCTGAATAATTGTTCCTTTACTCACACTATTGCAGGAACAAATGTGCTTTTCTAAAGAGTAAGAAGCAGCCGGTGATTGTTGTGGATCTGGACTTTCCAGCAATAACGATTTATCCTTCGATGACAACGGCTTTTGTTTGACGATGGTGTCCAACACCGCAGGTCCGGCTCTTGTATCACCAAACATTACAGTGCCGACAGCTTTGTTTCCTTGAAATACGATCTTCTTATATATGGAATCCACTTCATTGTAATAATGAATCGCTTTTGTTTCTGAACCTGGTTGGATTTCACCAGCTGAAAATAAATGCACGCCTGATATCTTCAACTGTGTATACAACAGAGATCCTTTGTATCCGCCGGTACTTTTCCGACATAAATGCTTCGCCAACACTTCCGCCTGTTCATATAAAGGCTGAACTAATCCATACACATTGCCATTATGCTCAACACATTCACCAACAGCGTATATATCCTGCTCACTTGTCTGCAGATGGTCATTGACGATAATGCCCCGGCCCGTTTGAATCCCGCTCTCTTCGGCTAATTTAATGTTAGGTCTAACCCCGGCCGCCATAACGACTAAGTCGGCTTCAATCGTCGTGCCGTCTTTAAAACGGACAGCCTTTACCCTGTCTTCCCCTATGATTTCTTCGGTTACTTTCTTCAGCAGAAAATTCATTCCTTGTTCTTCGAGCTGCTCCTGAAGCATTAAAGAAGCTTGTTTATCCAGCTGCCGTTCCATAATATATTTGGAGATATGTACAACATCTGTTTTCATCCCCAGGTTTACTAATCCTCTTGCTGCTTCTAAACCCAGTAGTCCCCCTCCAATGACAACTGCCTTTGAAAACTTCTCCGCTGTTTCCATCATCCGTTCACAGTCTTTAATCGTCCTAAAGGCAATAACTCCTTCTTTGTCATTTCCTGCAATCGGCAGAATAAACGGAGAAGATCCCGTAGCAATCACCAATTTATCAAACGTAACCTCCCTGCTTTTATCGGTGACCAGCTTCTTATCATCCTTGTCGATGGTAAGGACAGTTTCCCCTGTGAAAAGCTGAATATTATTCTCTTCATACCAGCTGCAGGGTTGAATGGTAATATCGTCGACGGTAGTATCCCCCTGCAAAACTGACGAAAGCATAATTCTGCTGTAGCTTGTATGAGGTTCACTGCCAAACATTACAACGTTATAAAAGTCCGGGTCTTCCTTTAACAGGTTGCGTACAAATCTTATGGCTGCCATCCCATTCCCTATAACTACAAGTCTCTGCTTTTTCATCCTGAACCTCCAACGACTTTATTTTATGTGGGTTACATGCGTTTGAAATGTTTGAATATTAAATTAAATATATCACAGAGAGTCCTATCTTGTAACTATTTATGTTAAGAAAGTTAACATTAGTAATATTTATTGAGGAACTTATACCTAAATAATGTTTATAAAATTAGAAGGTTTGGCTTGTTTTTTTATTTAACGTCAAGAAAGTTAACATGAATAACTATTCCCGATAGACAGGCTCTGATTTAATCACTGTTGTATACACTTGGATTGGAGGGGAAGGATAATATATGTAGTTACTGTTCACTCAGAGCAAATTCTCTAGTATACTAGCAAACACCCAGCCGTACGAATTTAAAATTCCTGACATGAATCTACTTAAAATAGGGTATGGGTACTAGCATAATACTCTAAATGATTGGGGCTGATATTCCTAAACAAGGAGATATGAATCCGGACAATATAAAACTGAATAAACTAAATTTCAATACTTAAAGGAGACTTGTCATGGATACAAATAAACCCAAAGGGAAATTCATGAATAGGGTTTTTTGGATTTCTTTTCTTATCATTTTTGTATTCGCTTTATGGGGTGGGTTAGCGCCCGGCGCCCTGGCCTCACAAGCTGAAAACATTTATGGTTTTATCGCGAACACCTTTGGATGGTTCTACTTAGTGTTTGTGCTATTTTTAATTCTTTTCAATTTTTACTTAGCATTTAGTAAATACGGAAAAATCCGCTTGGGCGGAGACGACGTCAAACCAAAATACCCTCTGTTCACCTGGATCGCCATGCTGTTCAGCTGTGGGTTTGGTGTAAGTATTGTTTTCTGGGGAGTTGCTGAGCCGATGACTCATTTCGGCACACCGCCTCCATTTGACGGAAACGTGGAACCTGAGTCGGCTGATGCCGCCCGAGTAGCTATGTGGAATGCGTTCTTTAACAACGGGATTCACCAGTGGGCCTCCTTTACATTCGTCGGTCTTGCCTTATCCTACTTTATTTATCGTCAGGACGAACGCAGCTTGATCAGTGATACGATGAACTCGGTCATAGGAAGCACAGGGAAGAAACCGCTTCGAAACACTGTAGATATCATTGCCATCATTGCCACCGTTATGGGGGTTGCGACCACGCTTGGTTTAAGTGTTCTTCAAATCAACAGCGGACTTGGCAGTGTATTTAACGCTCCTTCCGGCGGCGCTACTCAAATCGCTATTGTAATAGTTATGTTTGTTTTCTTCATGTTATCCACCCTCTCAGGTCTTGACCGGGGGATTAAATACTTAAGTAATGCCAACCTGGGAATTGCCTTATTCTTAATGATTGCTGTACTGATTATAGGTCCAACAGGATTTATACTTGATACGATTACAATGGGAATAGGAGATTATCTGCAGAACTTCTTCCAGGCCAGCTTAAGACTTGACCAATACACAGACGGCACATGGGTACAGGACTGGCCGGTTTATTACTGGGCCTGGACGATTGCCTGGGCACCATTTGTCGGTATGTTCGTAGCCCGTATTTCAAAAGGCCGTACGGTCCGGGAATTCGTGCTCGGCGTTATGGTCGCACCGCCATTCATCGGTATTATCTGGATCGGTATATTCGGAGGAACAGCGATCAACCTCGATCTTTTCCATGGTACGGACATTGCCGGAGCCGTTGCAGAAGACGAAGCTACCGCTTTGTTTAGTATGCTGGATAATCTGCCATTAGGTCCCATTCTGTCAGTCCTATCAATCTGCCTGTTGTTTACTTTCTTAGTAACTTCAGCTGACTCGGCTACATTCGTACTGGGCATGATGAGCTCAAACGGGGATACAAACCCAGCTGGCGTCGTTAAGGTTGTATGGGGTTCTTTAATTGCTGCCTTAGCCGTGATCCTCATATTAAGTGCAGGTTTAGAAGGGCTGCAGACGGCATCGCTGATCGGAGCACTGCCATTCTCCATTGTTCTGTTTATCTCCTGTCTATCGTTACTCAAGTCTATACGGGAAGATTACAAAGAAGCGAGGCTTGAGGAAGAACGCAAGCGTCACCGTAGAATTCAGAAGCAGATTGAAGATTATAATTCAGATTGATTATTTAAAAGAAAAAGCAGTGACCACGTTCGCGGTCACTGCTCAGGCTGTCGAGAAAGTCAAGGCAGCCTGATTTTTTCTGATTTCTTTCATTTTTCACCACGATCTTTTGTTATCTTGAGGATAAGAATCTATATAGAAAGTGAAGGAACAGGCGCTGATGACAGCTGCCTATCAAAAAGACTCTCCTTCATCTAGCAAGGGTGATCTAGGTGAAGGAGAGTCTTTTTCTATCTTAAAGAAACCCCAAGGAGCGTGGCCTTTTAGACTGTTGAAAAAGCCTGGATGGATGTACACTTGGTAGAATCTAGAAAAATAGGAAAAAGCGCCGCTTTTAAGAGGGGCAGACGGAAAGTCTCCTCGGTCACGACAGTTCACTTTCCGCAAATGCCCATAAATTTGTCTATTTGCCCATAAGTTGAAATTATCGCCCGTAAATTCTTGAAATGACCCATAAACGGCGATAAATGCCCATAAATCGAGAACGATCCCCCCCGCGATAATTTCTTATTCTGAAAGGTTTCTCAACAAACTGAAAGCAGTGACCAAGCGTCACTGCTTTTTTATCTTTTCACAATAGTTACTCACTTGATGGTGTTTAAAGATAACATAAACCAGGTAAAATATACCGCAAGCCCTATCATAATAACTTTCACAAAAAATAAAGGAACGACAAACAACGCAGAATAGAGAATCGAAATCCATAAAACCGTAACCCCTACGATCTTGGCTTTAAGAGGGATCCCACGATGTTCCCGGTAGTTCTTAATGTAATGGCCAAAATATTTATTCTCCAGCAGCCACCAATACATGCGGTCCGAGCTGCGGAAAAAGCACGCAGCAGCTAAAAGGAGTAAGGGTGTTGTAGGAACTAAAGGCAGGACGATGCCGAGGATGCCAATCCCTAATGACACACAGCCTGAGATAATTAGGAAAACTTTTTTTACTTTCTGCATATAAAATACCCCGCAACGTTGAAATCTCCTTCAACCTTACCACAATTAACCTTTATACGGAATGAGCAGGTAATACCGCAGCAATACGCTGTAAAAGGATCTTGATGCGCATTTGATCCTGTTATCTAGCAAAAGTCCAATCCATGGATCGTTTACATCTTAACGGAAGGATGTAAAATAGACCATATGATAAAATAGAAACACCTCCTCCAGAGAACAGCGAGGAAAGTTTAGGAGTGGACAATGAATGGATAAAAAAGATATAGCCGGCATCCGCCGACAGCTCAAAGTCGATAATGATCTATTGAAGATCCGTGATATTTTCAACGTCTATATAATGAAGGAAACAACCGACATCTACCATCACCAGAGCCAGCCGTTCGAAATGCTCGATACTGATCAGCAGGAACTTTTCATGAATAATTTCAAGAAAACACTGTCAGGGCAGCTGGATGAAAAATTATTTGAACTGAAATTTCAGCGTGACGTCGAGAACAGCAGTCAATTTATTTTACATAAAGGGTTGTTAAGCAGCGAGGTCGAGGACTGGAAGGAACAAATGCTGCAGATGACAGAGAAAATGATTAAAGACCATCCGTACGAAAAGGACGTCGTCATTACGTTCATTCGCGCCGAATACTTAAAGCCGATGAAAAACCGCAATGATGAAGCGGAGGTAAGTGAACGGGACGCCGTCTACTCTAACCCCTTTATTCTGTGCAGCATCAACAAAACAGAGGAGCCGAAAAAAGAAATCCAGTTCGATTATGTGGAAAAAGAATTTAAATACAAGATCGAAGTAGATCCAGTTATTGACCTAAAGAACCCGATGACAGGATTTCTTTTCCCTACTATTACCGATGGAGCTTCAGACGTAAACCATGTTCTTTATGCCTCAGGAAAAGCGAATGAGCCTGACTATCGTTTCATTGAAGACGTATTAAATGGAGAAGAAATCATGACTGCAAAGGAAGACAAAACCGTCTTTGAGGAAGTCATCAGGGATGTCGTAGGCGACCAGCTCAATCCTTCCACGCTCGCTAACGTATACGGAGAAATCAATCGTGTCGTAGAAGAAAATGAAGAGGATGAAGCACCGAGGCTCGATTATAAGGACGTCGAGCGAGTTCTGTCACAAAGCGGCGAGAACGTAGAATCGGAAAAAATAAAAACCGCTTTTCAAAGAGTGACAGATGACGAAGGGTATGAGCTGAAAGCAAGCAGCATAGTGCCGAAATATAAATCAAAATCTATTAAAATTAATACAAAGATCGCCAACATTTCCATCAGCCCGCAGGACCTGGAATATGTAAGGCAGGTTAATTATAAAGGGAAGCGCTGCATCATGATTGAAATTGAAGAAGACGCTGAAATTGACGGATTTAAAATGCTGCCTGAAGCGTTTGGTGAATGATTTTTAATAAAGCAGAAGCTGATAGAAGAATTTATTCTATCAGCTTCTGCTTCTTTACTGACCAGAGAGAAAAATCCGGCTCCTCACTCCTCCAGCTCAACACTCTGGCTGCTCTCCCCGGAGAATGATACCGGGTGAGTGATCTTCAATGATGAAATCTCTAATAGTGGATACACCCCTGCATTTTGAACAAAAAACATAATTAATTAGTTTACTCCTAATATCTTTAGGTAATGAAACCCACTTTGGGATAACTAGTCTAGCGACTCCATAGATTTAACTACGATCATCCTCTCCCCTCCCGCTTCAAAGCAACTTCCTGCATCACTTTGGAAAACTATTCTTTAAAACCGATAAAATCTACTATAAATTCAGTAAATTTGTTAAAATAATGGGTAGACAACCATTACTTCCGTCACAATAACTTTCATACTTCTCAAAGCTTAGGGTGAGTCAATCACTTTCTCAACTGCCTAATTGAAAATAATTTCAAGAATTTGAGTATCTTGCTTTCAATTCATCCGCTAGTTTATTATAATTATAATTTGATAGAGATTATAATTATTTTCCACATAAAGAAAGGGGAATGAAATATGGACAAGAATGAAATGCATGAAAGCCAGGCTGGAAAATGCCCTGTATCACACGGAAAAACTGAAGAAGAGAATGCAATTACCACCTCAAAAGTTGGTACGACCAATAAAGATTGGTGGCCCAATCAACTGAACCTGCATATTTTACATCAGCACGATAAAAAGACGAACCCTATGGGGGAAGACTTTGATTATGAAGAGGAATTTAAAAAACTGGACTATTACGAATTAAAGCAGGACCTACGCGAACTAATGACAGACAGCCAGGACTGGTGGCCTGCTGACTACGGTCACTACGGCCCACTCTTTATCCGGATGTCATGGCACGCTGCCGGTACGTACCGTACGGGGGACGGCCGCGGCGGCGGAGCAACCGGTACACAGCGTTTCGCCCCTCTAAACAGCTGGCCGGATAACGCCAACCTGGATAAAGCACGGCGTCTGCTATGGCCGATTAAACAGAAGTACGGAAACAAAATTTCCTGGGCTGACTTACTTGTACTGACAGGAAATGTCGCGCTTGAATCGATGGGATTGAAAACATTCGGTTTTGCCGGAGGACGTAAAGACGTCTGGCATCCTGAAGAAGACGTCTACTGGGGAACTGAAAAAGAATGGCTAGGAGATAACCGTTACTCAGGCGACCGCGAGCTGGAAAATCCGCTTGCCGCCGTACAGATGGGTCTGATTTACGTAAACCCTGAAGGGCCAAACGGAAATCCGGATCCGCTGGCAAGTGCACAGGACATTCGCGAAACATTTGCCCGTATGGGAATGAATGATGAAGAAACAGTTGCCTTAATCGCCGGCGGTCACACATTCGGTAAAGCTCACGGTGCCGGAGACCCTGAAAAAGTCAGCGCGTCACCAGAAGCCGCTGATATCGAAGAGCAGGGATTAGGCTGGCAGAGCACGCACGGAAGCGGTAAAGGCCGTGACACGATCACGAGCGGTGTAGATGGTGCATGGACAGCCAACCCGACTGTATGGGATAACGGATATTACGATTTATTATTTGGCTACGAATGGGAACTTACAAAGAGCGCTGCAGGCGCCAACCAATGGGCCCCGGTAAACCCTAAAGAAGAAGACCTTGCACCGGACGCAGAAGACTCTTCTGTCCGTGTTCCAACGTTTATGACAACTGCCGATATGGCATTACGTATGGACCCGGATTATGAAAAAATTTCACGACACTACCATGAAAACCCGGATGAATTCGCAGATGCCTTCGCGCGAGCATGGTTTAAGCTGCTTCACCGTGACATGGGGCCTAAATCAAGATACCTCGGACCTGAAGTTCCAGAAGAAGATCTCATCTGGCAGGATCCAATCCCTGAAGCAGACTATGAATTATCAGATGCTGAAATCTCAGAGCTGAAAGCAAAGATTCTTAATACAGGATTATCTGTCAGCGAACTCGTCACAACAGCATGGGCTTCCGCAAGTACGTACCGCGGCTCCGACATGCGCGGTGGTGCGAATGGCGCCCGTATCCGCCTGGCTCCTCAGAAGAATTGGGAAGTGAACGAGCCTGAACAGCTTGAAAAAGTACTTGCTGTTTACGAAGACATCCAAAACCAGCTAGATAAGAAAGTCAGCATTGCTGATTTAATTGTCCTCGGCGGAAGCGCAGCCGTAGAAAAAGCTGCCAAAGACGCAGGTGTTGACATTACCGTTCCATTCGCACCAGGACGCGGCGATGCCACACAAGCGGAAACAGATGTTGAAAGCTTTGAAGTATTTGAGCCAATGGCAGATGGTTTCCGAAACTACGAGAAGAAAGCCTACACACTGAGCCCCGAGGAACTATTAGTAGACAAAGCTCAGCTGCTCGGCCTCTCCGCACCGGAAATGACTGTCCTGATCGGCGGCATGCGTGCGCTTGGAACAAACCACGGCGGTACTGACCACGGTGTATTCACAGACCGTGCCGGCGAACTTACGAACGACTTCTTCGTCAATCTGCTTGATATGGGCATTGAATGGAAGCCGTCAGACTACAACCTTTACGAAGGACGCGACCGCCAAACTGGCGAACTCGTCCGCACAGCTACACGTGTGGATCTCGTATTCGGTTCAAACTCTGTCCTTCGTGCTCTTGCTGAAGTATATGCACAAGAAGATAACAGAGAAAAATTTGTGCGTGACTTCGTGAATGCATGGGTGAAAGTGATGAATGCGGATCGTTTTGATCTTAAACAATCTAGTGATTTGACAGTGTCTCAACAGGCATAATAAATAAAAGCACCTTACCTGGATGCTTGAAGCGGGTTGTTTGGCTTCTAAGGCATTGGGTAAGGTGCTTTTTTATTTTGAAAACCTAAAAATATTACTTCATCTATGACTTTTCTACTCACGTCCCATACTCAGTCCTAGTTCTGCTTGCATCATTTCGAGTAGTTAGAGACTACTTCAACCACAAAAATGCAGAGCAATGGTTTAATTGCTCTGCACCTTTGTAATAGTAATTTATTTTTTGTCCATCTCTTTTTCTTTGAGTTCCTGTTTCGCCTCTTTTAAATCTATTTTTGCTTTATGTCCATGCCTTTCTAATAAATGCAACAAATTATTACCATTTAATAAAGTCAATGGCTTATCTTTAGCAAATGAATAAGCATCCGGGCCATAATCGGCTGTAGAAACTAAAATACCCTTTGTAGCACCTTCGTTCATAACTGTTCCATACAAATCACGAACAGCAGAAACTCCAACTACATTAGTATATCTCTTCGCTTGTATTACCATTTTTCCACCTCTCAATGGGTCAGGGTCGAAAGCAACTGCATCGACTCCACCATCTTTACTGGCCCTGGTAATTTTCACTTCTCCTCCAGCTTGGTTAAATTCCTTTTCAAACAACTCACGAATCAGATTTTCAAAGTCCTGCCAATCCATAGCCGCTATATTCTCACTCTCATCAATGCCCCCGGCCACTTCGTAAGAAGAAACAAATCTAGGATCTTCTCTGTCTATCTTTATTATTGGAGCCACCGGAGATAAACTATGTAGCTTACTGCTTCCTATTCCTTTTAGCTTTTTAAAGCACATTTTGGGATTCACTTGTTCTAAATTTATTTCCAAGAATTCTTCTTTACTAGCCTGAACAGATAAAATACAAGCATTAACTGCTTGCCCCGTTGCTTTATCAACGGAATTTACCCATCCATTAAAAACAATTGCATCCAAAGCGTCTATTACATCTGCTTCGAATAATTCGTGTAGAGATCTCAGAGTC
Organism: Halobacillus sp. A5; assembly: GCF_024189315.1. GTDB lineage: Bacteria > Bacillota > Bacilli > Bacillales > Halobacillaceae > Halobacillus_A. The sequence continues at coordinate 31,269 of NZ_JAIZEO010000004.1, forward strand.
ATATTATACAACAAGCCATCGTATAGCTTTTTTCGAGCCGCTTCAGATAAGTGAACATCTTTAAATTCATTTCTGGATTGAATGTATTTTACTTCTTTCAACGTAGGTACATCTTCAGGTGAAGGCAATGAATAATCAACTATCATTATTTTAGTTTCAGGATTATAATCTATATCAAATTCTTGTGGAAATTCATCAGGATAAACCGAATTTGATAACACCATATCACAATAATCAATGATAGCTGTAGGTTTCTTATTTAAATAATTTTCTTTTTGCTTTTCAATCGCTTCATTCTTTTCATCACGGGAAGTTTCAAATAATACTTTTCCTTCTTCCCACTCCTTTAGTTTCTTTTTATAATTCGTTTTATTCTCATTATTTTTTTCTTTCGCCTCATTCTTTTCGGTTTCCCATTCACTCAATGCTTTTTCATAGTCCTCTTCCATAGCTTTTTCTTTTTTCTCTTTCATACTAGGAAATATTTTATCTAAAAGCCCTAATTGAGGTTGAAATTTTTCATTGTTTTTATTAGGTCTTGGAGGGGAATTTAATTCTGTAGGAGATGTAGGTTGAGGTTTATCAAATTCCCCTTTATCCTTTAAATTTTCCCAGTCTATTTTGTCATCAACACTCAAAGTGTAGAGCAGAGTTTCTTCTATCTTTTTAAGTTCTTCTTCAGCTTCCTCTGTTTGTTGCAAAGCAAACATTTTTTTCTCTTCTTTTTCTTGTGCCATCTTTTCTCGCTCAGCTTTTTTAGCCTCTGCTTCTTGCTTTTTTTCCCACATATCTGCCCATTGATTTCTTTGAGCTCGTGCCTTCTGCTCTACTACATATCGATCCGAACCTCTTATCACTCGGTATTTGTTTAAACCACTGTGTTTAACTTCTACTTCATGAACATTTCTGTACGCCATATTATTCCTCCTATATTTGTTTATGCATTACCCAGTCTAGTACCTAAGACAATTTTACCATTAAATATTTTCAGTACAAAACCCTCTATTACATAATGAATATGGATCATTATTCTAAAGTATTACAATGCTAATCATTCAAAGAAACATAAAAAAGGCAACACTCAGAGGGTTAGTTGCCTTTTCTTCTAATGAGTTGCGAGACACACTCCACGTGATTCGTCTAAGGTACTCCTTTTAATTGCATTTAATCACTTTTAATTACACTGTACTTTGAGTGATACCAACCAAATGTAAACAAGTTTTCGTCCTATGAATTTTATTGCCAATTTACCATTACGTGGTCAAATGTGTGACCACGTGACCGTTTTTTAATAAGAAATTATTCTCAAGAATAACCCGGTTCTTGAATAAAGGAGAAGCTAAAAATTTAGGATGCGATCTTCAGCTATCGCCCCCCGATCGTAAAAAAGACTAGAATGAGTCGGATGATTTAAGTTGAAGTTTAGCCTCTCAACTTAAGCAACAAAAAAATGACTAATAAGGTTCTCTTCTAACATAAAATATTCTCTCTGATTAATATACAGAGTGTAAGGAATAGCTTAGACAAATATTGTATTGATTTATATATTTTATTTCACTTCCATATAATAACTCACAAGTATTTTATAATTATTCAGCATTTATCTTCTTACTCATAATGGCACATAGCGTTAATGGCAATGCACTAAATATAAATATATAACCTAGCCCCATAATTGCAGAGATACCAGAAATGAATAAAGGGGTTATTGTTTGCGATAGCCTATTCCCAGCAATTCTTATTGCTAAAGATTCTCCCATTCTTTCTTCAGGTGCTAAGTACACAGTTATCATAATGGTAAGCGGCTGTACAATGCCAAGACCAATGCCAAAAATGGCTGATACAGCAGCAATACTTATAAATCCCGTTATAAAAGACATAGAACCGTAGGCAATTGCTCCTAAAAACATAAAGAAGCGTAAAACTTTAACTTTTCCATAATGGTGGACTAGCATGGGGAGATATAATCTAGTTATTATACTTGCAAATGATTGAATCGTTAGAATCCAACCAATTTCAGAAGGACTGATTCCTATCGAGTTAGCATATAGAGGAAAGAAAACATAAAAGATATCTAAAACAGCTAAATTTAACATACTGATTAAAAAAATATTTTTCATTCCCGGGATAGTGATAACATCTTTCACTCTGCGTTCTTTTTTTGTTATTTCCTTGGAATTCACGGTTGATTTAATGAATATTCCAACAATTATCAGTCCAATTGTTATAATGAAAAAAAGAAGATAGGAAGCTTTAAATCCTATATGTTCTGAAGAGTAACCGCCTATTAGTGGGCCTAACATCATACCACTTGAAACAAATAGACTAAAGGTTGCGATCGCGCTGTCCCTTTTTTGAGAAGAAACTGATTTTGTTAACCCATTCTGGAGAGCTACTAATGTTAGAAACTGAGAACCTCCGAGTAATAATTGAGAGGCATAAAGAGTAGTTAAATTCGGAAAAAAATAAGGGATTACAAGTGCCAGAATAAGCCCTGAAGCTCCAAGCAGTATGGGGATTCTCTCACCAATCAAATCGACTAATCGTCCTATATTTACGGAAAGCAGTAAAGGTGTTAAAGAATAACAGGCAGTGAGTATACCTATTTCAGTTACCGATGCTCCGAGTGAATCTGCAAATAAAGAAGTCATTGGACGAACAGCAGATATAGGCAATAGGACAAAGATCGCAGCAATTAAGTATAAAAAATATTTATTCATGGGCAACCCACCTAATTTATTTAACAATCATATAAGTGGCCGTTCCGTGAGCGACTACTTTCCCGTCTTCATTTTTAATTTGAGCCTCTCCTACAATAATTGATTGCCCTTTATTTATTATTCTTCCTTCACCTATTAATTTAGAACCCGTAGACGGACGCAAATAATTTACTTTCATTTCTACTGTGACTGCTGCTTTTTTCTCGGGTAATAGGGAGCGTATAGACGTTCCTACAGCAGCATCTACCATAGTGGCCAGTACTCCGCCATGTACCGTACCATGTCTTTGAGTAAGCAACCCTGTAACCTCTAACTCTATTTTAGAAAGTCCGTCTTTTTTAAAAACTTCGGTAAGCCCGATATGATTCCAAAATGGATGGTCAGAATTCATCATCTCACTCCTTTGTTGACCATTTTGCTTTACAAAATCTACATAAAGATTTATACTTAAACCGATTATCGGATTTATAATCCGATATATAAACCATAATGAAGGCAGGTATCTAAATGGTAGATAAATCAACCTCCCAAACTCTACGAAGAGGATTATTAGTGCTAGATTACTTTCAGGGAAAAGATGCAGAATACAGCGTTAAAGAAATTGCTAAACACTTAGACATTTCCTCAACCGTCACCTTTCGACTAGTGAATACTTTAGTCGAAAGCGGTTATCTAGAGAAAAATGTAAACAGCGGAAAATACAGATTAGGATTTAACGCATATAAATTAGGCCTGAGTGCTGACCCTCATTTTAGTCTTCAACAATTAGCTCTTCCATTTCTAGAACAAGTGGCTGAAAAAACTCAAGAAACCGTGAGCATGTATGTCGTCAATCCGCTTACTTTAAACGGGATTTGTATTACATCACTTGAAAGTCCACAAGAAATCAAATTCTCAACTCCTGTGGGGACAAGCCGATCTCTGTATCGCGGTGCATCTAAGAAAGTTATGCTGGCATTCATGGAACCACCCCAGCAAGAACAAGTTTTTCAAAGAGCTATTGCGGATGGGTTCACAGATATTGATGAATTAAAAAAGGATTTAGAGAAGATTAAAACAGATGGCTTTGCACATTCAGAAAGTGAAGTGTACAAAGGAGCCGTAAATGTATCGGTACCAATTTTATCATCGAATGGCCGTATTCTTGCTGGCATCTCTATTACTTTCCCTGTTTTTAGAAAAGAGAAGGATACAGTTACTACTTTTTCTAAATACTTGATCGATGCAGCAAAGCAAATCGAAAATTCTTTAGAAGTAGTCATGTAACTTCAATCATTAAAAATCCCCGAACGATACGGGGATTTTTTTACTGTGCTTCTTCTTTGCTATTCGAAGCGTAAACGTTTGTTTTCACTAAATATACATATCCAACAAAACATATAGCAAGTGCTATACCTATGGTATCTGTTATTGATTCAGGGAATATCAGTAACAAAGAAGCTGCCAATGGAATTACTCTTTCGATAAGTGTTAAGCTTCTTCGCATCCAACCCACTGTAGCGGATGATAACAAGATGACTCCCATAAGGCTGGTAGTAAAGGCGAGTATGATGTCCAGTCCATCTCCTTGAAACAATAGAGCTGGTCCATATACGAACATAAATGGAATAATAAAACCCACCAATCCAATACGTAATGAAGTAAAACTAGTAGCCATCGGATTACTCCCGGCAATACCAGCAGCTGTATACGATGCAAGGGCTACTGGTGGTGTTATAGGAGCAAGACAAGTGTAGTAATAAACAAACATGTGAGCAACAATGACTGGCAGCCCTACTTCCACCAATGCTGGTGCTGTTAGGACACCTAATAAAATATAAGCTGCAGTGGGAGGAAGCCCCATACCCAAGATAATACTTGCCACTGTGGCAATGAGAAGTGTGAGAAAGAAGGAACTATCAGCAATTCCTATCATAAGACTCGTTAATGTAATCCCAATTCCTGTTAAGTTTACTATCCCTACGACGATTCCTGCTGTTCCACAGGCTACGGTTACCATCAGCATGCCTTTGGCTCCCGTATGAAGAGCATCTAAAAGAAAACTCCATTTAATGGTTTTTCTTTTAAAAATAAAAGTTGAGATAACAAGAGCAACTATTGCCCAACAAGCAGCTCTCATTGGGGAAGAGTGGACAATCATTAGCATATAAATTAGTACGGCGAGCCCAATATACAAATGAACGCCCTGCTTTGCTACTCTCTTCAAATCAGGCAATTCTTCTTTCTTAAGCCCTTTCATATTCTTTTTTGCCGCTTCAAAATCTACTGAAAAATAAACAGAGAGAAAGTACAACAATGCTGGAATTAAGGCAGCAATAATAATTTCTGAATAGGGAATTCCTGTCATTTCAGCCATTACGAACGCACCCGCCCCCATAATCGGTGGCATGATAGCCCCTCCGGTTGAAGCAACAGATTCCACTCCTCCTGCAACCTTGGGTTTGTACCCCACCTTCTTCATGAGAGGTATGGTAAATTGACCGGTTATACTGACATTGGCTACTTGACTGCCTGAAATTGTACCCGTTAAGGCACTTGCAAGTACAGATACTTTAGCAGGACCACCTCTAAACTTCCCGCCAATAGCAAATGCCATATCTACGAATAGTTTCCCAGCTCCCGTCGAATTCAAAAATGCTCCAAAAAGGATAAACAATGCGATAAAAGTAGCTGCAACTCCTAATGTAGTCCCCCAGATGCCATTTGTGGACATGTATACTAGAGATACCATTCTTTCATAAGAAATCTCTCGTATTGAAAACATGCCGCCCAATAGATATCCATAAAATCCATATGCTAAGAATAGAACTCCAATGAATGGTAAGATCCAGCCCGTTAATCTTCTAGTAGCTTCCAAGAGAAGAATGATTGTTACACCTGCAAAAATTTGATCGGCTAAATTAGGGTTTCCTACTCTTTCAAACAAGTCGTAATAAGTGGAATAAAGGTAAATCCCACTGGCTAAAGCAAGAATTACAGCCAGATAATCCAACCAACGAAATTTAAAAGATTTGCTGATAGGGTATATCAAAAAAATGATCATTAATACTAAAGTTAAGTGAACGCCTCTTTGCAGCATTGGAGTTAATACTCCAAACCCGCCTGTATATAATTGGAACAATGAGAGAATTAATGTTAAGGGGAAAATAATCTTTTTTACTATGCCATACTCTTTTATTGAACTAGTCAACCTAACCTCTCCTTTCTATGAATAGGATAGCTACTGTTATGGGTTAAGGAACCGCTTACAATAGATGGTGTATTATTCAATGATACCCTTTTCTTTAAAATATTTTTCTGCGCCGGGATGTAAAGGAATTGTATTACTTGCGGCATTTTCCACTGTTAAGTCCTTAACTGCACCATGTGATTCATTAAACGATTCTAAGTTCTCAAAAAGTGCTTTTGTGAATGAATACACCACTTCTTCTGAAGCTTCATTTGAAGCTACAACTTGAGCATTAACAGACAGAGTCTGTACTTCTTCATCTACTCCATCGTATACTCCTGCCGGAATTGAGTAGTTCTCAAAGTACGGCATCTTACTTGAAATCACCTTTCTCTCCTCCTCAGATAAAGAGATCAGCTTGATATCTTCTGTTGTCGATAAATCCATAATGGATGCATTGGGACTTCCAGCCCAGAACATAGCGGCATCGATTTGATTATTTTTAAGGGCGTCAACAGACTCAGAGAAGGAAATAAATTGCGGGTTAATATCGTCATAAGTAATACCTAAATTTTCAAGGACCTTTTTTGTTTTTACTTCATTTCCGCTCCCTGGCTCTCCTACACGAATAGACTTTCCTTTAATATCCTGAATAGAATTTATCGGTGAGTCGGCACGTGTTAAGATGGCAAGAGGCTGACTATAAGCGGCGAATACTCCGCTAACATTTTTAGGCTCATCTTTAAAGAAATCTTCCCCTTCATAAGCGTCTGTCGCGACGTCGCCGCCGATAATAGCAAATTCGGAATCGTTTTGCTGAAGAAGATTCACATTTTCGACGGACCCTCCTGAGGCTTGATTTGTTAATTTAATATCTTTCTGCTTGTCATTTACTATTTTTGTGATAGATGCGCCGATTGGATAAAGAGTGCCTCCCGTATCCCCAGTAGTAATCATTACATTTTTAGAACCGCCATTAGCATTAGACGCTCCAGAACAACCTGTCATTATTAAAATTATACCTATTGAGATAAGCGTAAGGATCGCCTTTTTAATAGTCATGATTGGACTACTCCTTCTTTTATTTTATTTGGATAAGTAAAAATACCAGCACCTGTTTTCTTACCTAATTTACTTGCTTTCACATACTTGGTAAGCAGTGGACATGGACGATATTTCTCTCCAAGCGTTTGATAAAGGTATTCCATATTACGCAGCCTTGTATCTAATCCTACTAAATCGGCTAACTCCAGGGGCCCCATAGGATGATTTAACCCCAATTTAATGGATTTATCAATATCCTCTGCAGAGGCCACTCCCTCCATGAACATATTCATTGCTTCATTTCCTATCAAACAGTTCATTCTGCTCGTTATAAACCCTGGAAACTCATTGACTTCCACAGCTTCTTTTTTTAACTGTTCCGCTATTTTAATAACAGAATTTACCGTTTCATCTGAAGTATCAAGCCCTTTGACAATTTCAATAAGTTTCATTTTATGAACAGGGTTAAAAAAGTGCATAGCAATGACCTTATCAGGACGCAATGTTTGTGCCCCTATTTCTGTAGGGCTCATCGTAGAAGTATTGGTCGCAAGTATCGTATGTGGCGGACATAATTGATCTAATTCCTTAAAAACTCTAATTTTCACCTCCATAATTTCCAATACTGCTTCTATAACAAGGTCTGCATTATGAACGGTGTCTTCCAGATCTAAAGTGAAGCTCAGATTGTTTTTCCCCTTCTGAACATCTTCTTTTGTAATAAATCCTCGTTCTTCACTTTTGGACCATTCCTCATAAATATAGTGTTCAGCCTTTAAGAGAGATTCTTGTTCTATATCATTTACGGTTACCTTAAACCCGTTTAGTGCGGCTACATACGCAATGCCTCGTCCCATCGTTCCAGATCCTATGATGGCAACTTTCTTCATTTCTCTGTCCTCTCCTTCAAATTCTTAAATTTTCAAAAATGGTGGTAATCCCCATCCCGCCAGCTATACATAAAGTAACCAAGCCATACCTTGCTCCCCTGCGCTCCATTTCGTGAACAATTTTAGTAGCTAGTATCGCCCCTGTGGCTCCTATTGGATGACCTAATGCAATCGCGCCTCCATTAACATTTACTTTGTTTAAGTCAAGGTTGAGATCCTTAAGAACGGATAAAGCTTGCGCAGAAAAAGCTTCATTTAATTCAATTAGATCAATATCTTCTATAGTAAGATCACTTATTTTCAGGGCTTTTTTTGTAGCTTCTACAGGACCGATTCCCATGATATCCGGCGATACCCCTGCACTTGCATGAGATAGAATTTTTGCTTTAGGGGTGAAACCTCTTTCCTTGGCAAATGATTCATTCATTAAAAGCAGCGATGAAGCTCCATCATTTCTCCCGGATGAATTTCCTGCTGTAACGGTCCCTCCATCTTTAAAGACCGGTTTTAGAGATTGTAATTTCTCAAATGTAGTCGTTCGTGGATGTTCATCTTGATCAAATTTGATCGTTTTCTTTCTTTCCTTTACTTCATACGGCACAATTTCATCTTGGAAAAGACCGGTGTGAATCGCTCTTGCTGCTAGTTCCTGACTTCGCAAAGCAAATTCATCCTGTTCCTGCCGTTCAATACTATATACGCTTGCCAGATTTTCTGCCGTCATCCCCATCGTTAAATTTCCAAACTCCTCAAAAGGCTGGGAATTGGGCTGACTCTCTGTATTAGGATCAAGCAGCAAACCGTTCCCTGATCGATATCCAAACCTGGCGTTACGAATGTAGTAGGGTGCCGTACTCATGCTTTCGGCTCCTCCTGCTATCATTACATCGCTGAGCCCCAGCTTAATTTGCATATCTGCATTATTAATCGCTTGCAATCCTGAACCACATTGCCGGTGAATGGTATAGCCTGGTGTTTCATTTGGGAGACCTGCACGCAATAAAGCAACTCTTGCCATATTGGAAGCATCAGAGCTTTGTTTTGCCTGTCCCAAGATCACTTCATCTACCATATTTTCTTCAATCCCCGACCTTTGTATCGTCTCTTTTATTACTTTTGCAGCTAAATAATCTACTGGAACATCTCGAATGGTTCCTCCTAATTTTCCTATAGGTGTTCTTACAGACTCAACGATCACTGTATTAGGCACGTAGTCTCCTCCTTCCAAAAATTTTATTTGATATGAAAACTAGGTTTTCTTTTTTCCAGAAAAGCTCTAGTTCCTTCTTCTTTTTCCTCGGATGAGAAAGCAATGGTTTGAGCTAATTTCTCGATCATTAATCCTGTTTCCAAATTCGTATTAGCACCCTGGTTAACCGCTATTTTGGCAAGGTGAACAGCTAATTTCCCCTTAGACAAAAGAGATTGCACTAAGTTATCTATCACCAGTGTAAGGTCGGATCCCTCAGCTAAATAGGTAATCAATCCAATTTTTAAGGCCTCCTTGGCATCGATGACTTTCCCCGTTAACACCATATCCAATGCCCTTCCTTTACCTATAATTCTACTTAACCTTTGAGTACCGCCTGCCCCTGGAATAATACCTAAATTCAGTTCAGGAAGACCCATTTTAGATTGCGCGGCTGAAACTCTAATATCACAAGCTAAAGCTAGCTCAAGTCCGCCTCCTAGTGCATGACCATTTATAGCGGCAACCGTAACTTTAGAGGATTGTTCAACCTTTTTGTAAATGCTCTGTAATCCTGGAGCGAGGGCCTCTAGCATCGTTCTTTGATACAGCTCTTTTATGTCCGCGCCTCCAATGAACGCCTTTTCCCCTGCGCCTTTTATAATAATAATCCTAAGGTCCGGATCACTATCAAATTCTTCAAAAGCTTCTTGAAATTCTTCTAAGGTCGCATGATTAAGTGCATTTCTAGCTTCTTCTCTATTAATAATGATCTTCCCAACAAATTGATCAACCTCTTTTTTTATATATTGAAACAAACTTTTCACCTTCTACTGAATAGTTTTAAACCCTAAACCTATCTACCTTTCCAAACTGGCTTTCGTTTTTCTATAAAAGCTTGAGCTCCTTCCAAACGATCTTCGCTTTCATAGACATTCGGGCCGATATCCAACTGCAATGCTTGAAACAGAGGGACATCCATTGTTTTCCATATCGTTTCTTTTATACGCTGTACAGATAAAGGAGCACAATCACAAATTTGTTCTCCAATCTCATGTGCCCGTTTCATTAATTCTTCATTGTCACTTAATACTTCATCTACCAGCCCTATATTTAAAGCCTCTTCACTTGAAATAAGCTGTCCCGTGTATAGCATTTTAGCGGCTAGGCTTGGAGAAATTAACTTTGGCAGGATCGTAGCGCCAAATGTAGCCCCCATTCCTCGTTTTGCTTCCGGCATTCCCAATTTACAGTCCGAACTGGCTAGACGAATGTCGCTGGCCAAGGCAATTTCACAGCCAGCCCCTACTGCCGCTCCATTAACTGCTGAAATGATAGGTTTATAGGTTTCAATCATGGCATTAAAAAGGCGGCCCCTTAGAGGTTTTCGCTTAAAAGCCTCTGGGTTTTCTTTAGACTCTTTTAAATCTCTTCCACTGCAGAAAGCTTTTTCACCTTTCCCTGTAATAATCAGCACGCGTGCGTCATTGTCTTCCTTATATTCTCGTAAATAATCTAATAAGTTATCAGACATCTCAGAATTAATAGCATTTCTTTTCTCAGGGCGATTTAAATACAGGTATGCGATTTGTCCTTTTTTCTCATATTCTATTAAGCTCATCTCAACTCTCCTTCTAAATAGTTGATTTATACCCCTCTAAAAACAGGCCTTCTTTTTTCTTTAAAAGCTTTTACTCCTTCTTTATGATCCTCTGTCTCTTTAATAATGGAGTAGTGAGAAGACATTAAATCCAATGCGGGTTCAAGCTCCATCGTTCTTGAATATTTGACCGCTCTTTTCGTCATTCTAATAGCCACCTGTGGTCCAGAAGCAATTCTTTCGGCTAAGGCCATGGTTTTTGAAAAGAATTCTTCTTCTTCGTACAAATGATTTACCAAACCTAACTCATAAGCCTTCTCTGAACTAATAAAATCTCCCGTCCACAATAGTTCTAAAGCTTTTGCTTCTCCGACAATTTGAGGTAAGAAGTACGCTCCTCCATCTCCCGGGACAAGACCGACTCTCACATAACCTTCGCTCACTTTAGAAGCGCTTACAATTGTGCGGAGATCACACATTAAAGCCATGTCCAATCCAGCGCCAACAGCAGGACCATTTATAGCTGCTATAACAGGTTTATCAATATTTTTTAGAGTAAGAGGAACACGATGAATATTCTTCCAGAGCTTGTTTTTGTTATCCAGAGCCGTCTGGTCTTGTTTCATACCTCCAACATCACCGCCTGCACAAAAGGCACTCCCTTTTCCTGTCACCACAATGACATGAACTTCATTATTTCTCTGGGCTTCCTCCAGCGCATCTACCCATTCATCAATCATTTGTCCATCTAATGCGTTTTTCATTTCCGGCCGGTTTAATGTAATGACCATTATATTTTTCTCTATACTGGTTAAAATTTTTGACTCCATAGCATAACTTCCTCCAATTTTATTGAAATTTATTGGACCGCCTTTTCCTTTGTCAGGATTACTTTTTTCTGATGTAGAGATTCTAACTGATCATGCGATAGACCAAGCATATCCTGAAGGACTTCATCCGTATGTTGACCGAGAAGAGGAGCTGCTATCACTTCTTCCAATGTTGAATCTGACAGACGGATCGGAGAACCAGGCACTTTAATATTTCCTGCTTGTGGATGTTCAATTTCGCGGATCATTTTTCGATACTTCAGATGGGGGTCATCAGCTACTTCGTCTATAGACAATACAGGGGCATGAGGGACATTTGCTTCAATGAGAATATCGGATATTTCCAGCTTCTTTTTATCAAAAGTCCAGTTAGTCACGATTTCATCTACCAACTCTGTATGGGCGGATCGATCAATATTCGTTTGGAAACGCTCATCTTCTAAAAGGTCATGTTTATCGATAACTTTTAATAGTGATTGCCATTGTCTGTCTGCCACACAGAGAATCGCAATATAACCATCACTTGCTGCGTACACGTTATATGGGGCTGTGGCCATGCCGCTATGTTGGTTGCCGGTCCTCTGAGAAACCTTCCCCCCACTGCTATAGTAAGCACCCAAGGCTGAAGCCAATGTAGGATAAATAGTGTCATGCATGGAAACCTCAATCAATTGGCCTTTTCCTGTTTTTTCCCTTTGGTAAAGGGCTGTGGTAATTCCTCCGAATAAGTGAATGCCGCCAAGAAAGTCACATAATGCCGGGCCAGCTTTTACGGGTGGTTTATCCGCAAACCCTGTTGTAGCCATCACTCCACCCATAGCCTGAATCGTTAAGTCCATGGCAAGCCTTTCCGCATATGGTCCTTCAAGGCCATAACCTTTACCAGAGGCATAAATTAAACTCGGATTCACTTCTTTTAAAACTTCATATCCTAGTCCCAGCCGGTCCATAGCTCCAAGAGAAAAATTCTCGACCAATACATCTGCTTTTTTTACTAGATTTAGAAACAGCTCTTTTCCTTCTTCTGATTTAAGGTCTATAGACACACTCTTTTTATTAGAGTTGAGCATAAGCAGCTCATGACTATCCCCCTTCCTTCTAACTCGAAGGTTTTCTCCTTTTAAAGGTTCAATTTTAATAACCTTCGCTCCTTGAAAAGCTAACATTAACGAACAATAAGGTCCGTTATAGATCTGACCTAAATCTAAAACTACAATATCTTCTAATGCTTTTTTCATCCTATCCCTCCTAGCAGTTGTTTTGACAGGATCCAACATCTTTTTATCCGATTATCGGTTTGTTAATCCTATAATCGAAATTCTAGCACACTATCTTTAATAATTCAAACAAATTTTAGACAATTCATAATTTTTAACTTTGTTGAAAAGACGTTTAGTGTCGAAAGCTCAAGAGTAAAAAATATAAAAAATACGAATCACCTATTTAATACAAGGTGATTCGCTATAGAAGTTCTCATGAACCTTTTTAACTGCTAAGTTCATTCGTGATATGCAAATGGTGCTGGTAAGAGCACGTTATTATCCATGGTTTCTCGACTTATTTCGAGGGACCAAGGTTCTGTTCTTTTGGATGGGAGAGATATCACCACTATTAAGAGTAATGACTTAGCAAAGGCCATTTCTACTTTAAAGCAATCTAACAATGTAAATATTAGAATAACCATTCGAGAATTGGTCAGCTTTGGGAGATTTCCTTATTCCCAGGGAAAGTTAAGAAAAGAAGATTGGGAGCGAGTAGAGCAAGCCATACATTATATGGTATTAATAAAGTTACAAGATAAGTTTATTGACGAGTTAAGTGGCGGACAGCTTCAGCGTGCTTATATTGCTATGGTGCTGCACAGGATACTGATTACATACTTTTGGCTTCTTTCCTTTCACTAGGTTTATATGGATAAATGGAAAGAATGCTATCTTTCCTAAATGAACGTATTTCCTTTTTTATATAACAGTATCCAAGGATATGTTCTTCTTCATTCTTCACTGTTCTAATTACTCGGTATGTTAGCTCTCCTTGTGAATCCATATAAATCATTTCAAGCTTTATTTTTTCTTCACTAGCTTTGATTAACAAACTTTCCATGATTTCACTTCATATACGAACTTTTGTTCTTATTATATTCATCCTGAGACTTTTTAATCAATAAAAGATTCCGTTAGTTACAAAATAAAAAGCCCACCATTAATGTGAGGTTTCTCTTAATATTTTTTCTCAGTTGCATATATTCTCTGAGCAAGCAGATTATAAGTATCATATTTTCCTGCATCAATGTCAGAAAGTTTGCTAAGTAAGAAGCTTTTTGCGTGGTTATCTAGGGTGGGGATCTGCGACTGAAGGACTTTACGGAAGGGTAGTTCGGCAAATACTCCATAAGAATGTAACGATCATTTTCTCCCTTTTTAATCTTCTTAATGGTAAATAAAATATTGATATCTCCGTTAACCGGATAGTCCAAAGGATATCCAAAACCTGAATCCATAGTTACTTTTCCCAATTCCACACCTCCTTTAGAACTATATATTATACAAAACTTTATGTAATCCTTTTAAATCCGTAAAAAATATAGTCTTTTTTTCTATTTCTCTAACAAAGCAAAAAGCCTCAACCAATAGGATGAAGCTCTTTCTGTATAAGCTAATTATTGCTTAGCAAATTCCCTAAATAACGTCACCTACTATTTTTCAAAAGGAACAGGCTGATAAAGCAAAAGTGTAAAATCTAATCAAGCGAAAACTGTAAACTTAATTCTAGCGTTTACCCGAGGTATAAGGTTGCTTACATCATGCCGCCCATACCCTTTTTGACAACAATATCTATCAATAAAAAATGAAATCCCTTATATAAAAGCCCTTTCAGCTAACCAAGATACTTTTTTGATAAATAACACATGGATGGACATGAGTATTATCCAGTCAAAATCCAGTCATTTAAACAGTGCTTTAAAACGGTTAGTTATATGAACCGCTGCTCCCGCGTAACCCAATGGAAAAAGTGGATATTCCTAGAGGGAGAAGGAGAAAACCTCTTACGTGGTCGGTGGAAGAAATAGAAAGGTTCCTACACTTCGCTAAATATGAAAACATTAATTACTATACTGTTTTTCTGACATTCATTTATACAGGGTTAAGACGTGGTGAATTATTGGGGTTGAAATGGGAAGATATTGATCTAGAGAATGAGTTAATCGAAGTTAAGCGAAACCTCATCTATGATAAAGAAGGGTTTCGATTTGGAGAGCTTAAAAATGAATCCTCTTATCGGACAGTTAAGATTGATGAATATGTCACCAAAGAATTGAGAAAACATAAAAAGAAACAGAGTGAATTTAAACTGTTACTCGGCAAAGAATACGACCATAATTACGGTTTAGTATTTTGTCGTGAAGACGGCCGCCCGATTTACCCAAGAACCCTGACTACTATATTCAATCGGCTAATTAAGAAATCAAAAGTAACAAAAATTCGCATTCACGATCTGAGGCACACCCATGCTTCATTAATGTTAGAAGCAGGAAATTCATTAAAAGATGTCCAAGATCGTCTTGGTCACAAAAGCATAAAAACAACTGGTGATATTTACGCTCACGTAACTGAAAATATGAAAACTGAATCAGCTGAAAAATTCGGAAATTACCTCCGAAAAAACATATGAGTGGTCAAAATGTGACCACTCACGTGTTTTTCTCCTATAAAACCCTATGATTTAAGGGTTAAATACGTCACACACTCCACGTGATTCGTCTGCGGGAACATATCAACAGGCTGAACTTCTTTCGTCTCATATCCCCCATCTTCTAGTACACGCAAGTCACGTGCAAGTGTTGATGGATTACAGGAAACGTACACGATACGTTCCGGCCCCATATCCAGCATCGCCTTCAACAGTTCCTCATCGCATCCTTTTCTCGGCGGGTCCACCACAATAACATCTGGCTGCAAGCCCTGGTTGCGCCACCATGGCATGATTTCCTCGGCCTGTCCGACGTAAAATTCGGCGTTGTCCATTTTATTTAAGCGGGCGTTTTTCTTTGCATCCGTTACGGCTTCAGGAACAATTTCTACGCCGTACACTTTCTTCGCTTTTTGCGCTAAGAATAACGAAATTGTGCCAATGCCGCAGTAGGCGTCGATGACGGTTTCTCCTCCGCGAAGGTCAGCGTATTCAAGTACCTGGTCGTAAAGTTTTTTCGTCTGGGTCGGATTGACCTGGTAAAAGGATTTTGGCGAGATCATAAACTTCACATCGCCGATAGTATCGTAAATGTATTCATCGCCCCAGAGCACTTTCGTTTCTTTTCCTAAAATGACGTTCGTCCTGCCGCTGTTCACGTTGTGGACGATTGACTTCACATTAGGAAACGTTTCCCGAAGCTCATCAATTAATTTCTCCTGGTGAGGAAGCTTTTTCGTGCGGGTGACGAGGACGACAATAATATCCTTCGTCGTTTGGCCGGTGCGTACCATAATGTGCCGCAGCACACCGCGGTGGTTTTCTTCGTCGTAGGCATCGATGCCGAGACGGCTGGCGATGCGGCGGACGGACTCTACCATGCGGTCGTTCATTTCATCCTGAATTACACATGTATCCATGTCGATAATGTTATGGCTGCGTTTCTGATAAAAGCCGGTCATCAGCTGGCCGTCTTCTTTTTGCCCGACGGGAATTTGTATTTTGTTACGGTAGCGCCATGGATCGGCCATTCCGATGGTTTCGTGGACAGGAATGTGCTCTAAATGAGCGATTTTTTTCATCGCGTTTTTGACTTGATTGTGCTTCATTTCAAGCTGCATGCTGTAGCTCATGTGCTGGAGCTGACAGCCTCCACACTGGTAATAGACGTCACATGGAGGTTCGACTCGTTCATCGCTCGGTGCCTCCACTTCTAACAGCTTGCCGAATCCGAAGTTCTTTTTCACTTTCACTACTTTGACCTGTGCCTTTTCTCCCGGCAGTCCGTACGGCACGAATAAGGGATACCCGTCCACTTTGCCGACGCCGCTGCCTTCATGAGTCAGGTCCTCGAAAGTGATCTCGATCGTTTGATTTTTTTCTACCGGCGGTTTAGGTTTTGCCATCGTTTATCCGTCCTTTTCATTTCTTAACTCTCCCTATTATAACAAAAACGCTGCCGTCATTAGAACGGCAGCGTTTACGGTTAACAATTATCCTTTGGATCTGAAGAGAATTTATCCTCGGGCACGAAAAATTCCATGTGCCGGTATAGGTTGACGAACTCTCCGGGGAGCTGGCCGCCATATTCTCCATCAATGTTCAGCTGCATTTTTTCCTCGGTATGCACTTTCACACGACTCGCTGTCGTATGAATAAACTTCGGATGATTCAGGTGGTTGCCCTGGATCGCCAGTGTAGCAAGGCGGACGAATTCAGCGATGTTCATTTTCTCAATGATCATCAGATCAAATACACCGTCATCCATCTTCGCCTCAGGCGCCAGCTTTTCAAGTCCGCCGACCGAGTTCGTATTCGATACGAGAAACAGCATCACTTCGCCTTCAAAGAGACGACCGTCGTATTCCATCTGGACAAACGTCGGACGCAGCGAAGGCAGCATCTCGATGCCTTTTAAATAGTAGGCGAGCTGTCCAAGCATTGTTTTCAGCTTGCTTGGCACTTCATACGAAATTTCGGTGATTTTGCCGCCGCCGGCAATGTTCATGAAATACTGATCGTTGACTCGTCCAATATCTAAAGGCGTTGAATAATCCGCTAAAATTACATCTACGGCTTTATGAATATTACGCGGCACGCATAACGCACGCGCAAAGTCGTTTGTAGTTCCTACAGGAATTATGCCAAGCTTCGGCCTGAATTCCTGCTCAGCTATTCCGTTTATGACTTCATTAATGGTTCCATCCCCGCCTGCTGCCACCACAACATCAAACTTGCGCTCCACGGCAATTTTAGCCGCTTCTGTCGCATCGCCTTCACACGTTGTCGCATGGGCAGAAGTTTCGTAGCCTGCCTGTTCAAAGCGCTGCAGGACATCAGGAAGAACTTTTCTAATAATCTCTCTCCCAGAGGTAGGATTATATATAATACGGGCACGCTGCATAGTATGACCCCCTCATCCATCATGCTCCAAATAACATCATAGCTCTTTTTCCGTTATTTGCAAACATTTTTGTATTCCACGAATAAAAGCACGCACGATGAGTGCCTGCTCTCATTGTGAACGGAAAGGGCCGTACCCTTGCCGCTTTAAATCTAACGTTTATCTATTTCTTCTAGAAGAATTTTGTTTACCATTGGCGGGTTCGCCTGACCTTTTGTCTGTTTCATCACCTGGCCGACTAAGAAACCGATCGCCTTATCTTTTCCATTCTTATAATCTTCAATTGACTGCTCGTTGTTATCAAGAATACCTGTAATAATTTCGCGCAGCTGACCTTCGTCGGAAATTTGTACAAGACCTTTGTCTTTAACAATCTTCTCAGGGTCGCCGCCTTTTTCTACAAGGTCTCCAAACACTTTCTTCGCGATCTTAGAGGAAATGGTTCCGTCTTCAATCAGCTTCGTCAGCTTCGCCAGACCTTCAGGTGTTAAGGCAATGTCGCTGAACTCTTTATCATGCTTGTTCATATAAGCCGATACTTCACCCATCAGCCAGTTGGACGCCTGCTTCACATCTCCGCCTGCCTCGATCGTTTCCTCGAAGAAATCGGACATCTCTTTGTTATTCGTTAACACCATTGCATCATATGCCGGCAGCTTTAAATCTTCAATGTAGCGTTTCTTACGCGCATCCGGAAGCTCAGGAATCTGACTGAAGATCCGGTCTTTCCACGCTTCATCAATGTGAAGAGGCACTAGGTCCGGCTCCGGGAAGTAACGATAGTCATCCGAGCCTTCTTTTACACGCATAAGGATGGTTTCTTTCGTCTGTTCATCATAACGGCGGGTTTCCTGAAGAATCTCTCCGCCGGATAGAAGAACCTTCTCCTGACGCTTCTCTTCAAACTCTAAGCCTTTTTGCACAAACGAGAACGAGTTTAAGTTTTTAAGCTCCGTCTTCGTCCCGAATTCTTCCTGACCGATTGGACGGATGGAAAGGTTCGCGTCACAACGCAGTGATCCTTCTTCCATCTTACAATCCGAAACACCTGTATATTGGATAATATTTTTTAATGCTTCTAAATAAGCATATGCTTCTTTTGGTGAACGAATGTCTGGCTCGGACACAATTTCTACCAGCGGCGTCCCCTGACGGTTAAAGTCAACAAGAGAATAGCCGTCATCGCTGTGTGTCAGCTTACCAGCATCCTCCTCCATGTGCAGACGGGTAATGCCGATGCGCTTCTTCACCCCATCGACTTCAATGTCGATGTAGCCATTTTCCCCGATCGGTTTATCAAACTGAGAAATCTGGTACGCCTTCGGGTTGTCTGGATAGAAATAGTTCTTACGGTCGAACTTCGTATCCGTTGCAATCTCACAATTCAGCGCCATTGAAGCCTTCATGGCATAGTTTACCGCTTCCTCGTTCAGAACAGGAAGCACCCCCGGATAGCCAAGGTCAATCGGGTTAACGTTTGTATTCGGTGAATCTCCAAACATGTTCGGAGAAGGACTGAAAATTTTAGATGCTGTTTTTAATTCTACGTGGACTTCAAGTCCAATCACTGTTTCAAAATTCATTAGCGCGCACCTCCAAGGGATGGACGTTGTTTATGGAAGTCTGTCGCCTGTTCATAAGCATGAGCAGCACGATAAACGCTGCACTCATCAAAGTGTCTCCCGATAATCTGCAGGCCGATCGGAAGGCCGTCAGATGAGAAGCCGCAAGGAACAGAGATTCCCGGCACACCAGCTAAGTTAACTGGGATGGTTAAAATATCGTTCGCATACATCGTCAGCGGATCATCGATTTTCTCTCCGACTTTAAATGCTGGAGTAGGCGTAGTCGGTCCTACAATGACGTCATAGTCTTCGAGTACTTTTTCGAAATCGTTTTTAATCAATGTACGAACCTGCTGTGCTTTTTTGTAGTAGGCGTCATAGTAACCAGAGCTGAGCGCAAAGGTTCCAAGCATAATACGGCGCTTCACTTCGTTACCGAATCCTTCAGAACGGGAACGCTTGAACATATCAAGCATCGTTTCTGCGTTTTCTGTGCGCTTGCCGTAACGGACGCCGTCAAAGCGGGCAAGGTTGGCGGACGCTTCTGAAGATGACAGCAGGTAGTATGTCGCTACGGCGTATTTAGAGTGAGGCAGGGATACTTCGTCCCAAGTCGCTCCAAGCTCTTCATACTTTTTCAGTGCGGCTTGGACGGCCTCTTTCACCTCAGGTGCTACACCTTCGCCGAGATACTCCTTCGGCACG
Source organism: Halobacillus sp. A5 (assembly GCF_024189315.1). Classification (GTDB taxonomy): domain Bacteria; phylum Bacillota; class Bacilli; order Bacillales; family Halobacillaceae; genus Halobacillus_A. Next base: position 51,075 of record NZ_JAIZEO010000004.1, read on the forward strand.
GCGATTTTCAACCCTTTTACATCGCCTGTAAGAGCATCTGTATAGCTTGGCACTTCTACGTTCGCAGATGTGGAGTCCATATTGTCATAGCCTGCGATCGTTTCAAGCAGGTACGCGTTGTCTTCAACCGAGCGGGTGATCGGTCCGATCTGGTCCAGGGAAGACGCAAATGCGATCAAGCCGAAACGGGACACACGGCCGTAGGTAGGCTTCAGTCCGACAACTCCGCAGAATGCTGCTGGCTGGCGGATGGATCCGCCTGTATCAGAACCAAGCGAAAATGGTACTTCGCCGGCAGCTACGGAAGCAGCTGATCCACCGCTTGACCCGCCTGGAACGTAATCTGTATTCCACGGGTTGCGCGTCGCATAATAGCTTGAGTTTTCGTTGGAAGATCCCATGGCAAACTCGTCCATGTTCAGCTTTCCGATCGTCACAGACTTCGCTTCGTTCAGCTTGTTCACGACGGTTGCGTTATAAAGCGGATCCTCGAAGTTATCCAGGAACTGACTCGCTGCTGTCGTGCGCAGGCCTTTGGTCACGATGTTATCTTTTACGCCGATTGGCAGGCCGAAAAGCTTGGCAGCATCGTCGCCGCGTGCTTCATCAAGTTCAGCTGCCTGCTTTAAAGCAGCTTCTTTATTTAACGTAAGGAAAGCTTTAACCTGCTCGTCCACTTCCTCAATTCGATTGTACGATTCATTGACTAAATCTGTTACGTTAATTTCTTTACTATGTAGCTTGTCTTTCAACTCACGTAAAGAATGTTCAAACAATGACATGAAATACCCTCCCTATTCCAAAATGGATGGGACTTTATATTGTCCACCCTGATGATCTGGTGCGTTCTTAAGCGCATCTTCTTTTTCAATCCATTTCTTCGGTTCGTCCTTACGCATCACGTTCTGCAGATCAAGAACGTGTGTCGTCGGCTCTACGCCTTCGGTATCCAGTTCATTTAACTGCTCCGCATACGTAATAATATCGTCAAGCTGCTTTGTGAAAAGATCAGCTTCTTCTTCCTTAATGGAAAGACGGGCCAGGTGTGCCACGTGCTTCACTTCTTCTTTACTAATTCGGGACATATTGTCGTTACCTCCATTTCGATCTCACATAATATATGATCATACCAAAAATCTGTTTTCATTCGCAACGTACAGCTTTACACCCTTCCTATCATAACATAAAGCGAAACTTCATTCAGGGGGTTTTTCCTGAATGTTAGTTGAGCCAATCGGGCGCAGGGATTCTGACATTTGAGGTGGTTTTTCTGACATTCCAACTAGTTTTTCTGACATTATATGCATTAATTCTGACAATCACTAAAAATCCAGCCTGTATGTCCTTCCTTTCGTTTTCCCAACTGGATACAAGGATTGGATAATGCTCCTTGCTATTCTTTCAGAGTCAATTTGTAAGAACCCTCGCAGCTCTCGATTCGTAATAACATTTCCCAACAGCAATCGGTAATCGCGCAGACTCTCTATGTGCGCATCCACCGAAACCACTCCACAAAAAGAACATTGCCATTTTCCATAAACCCTTATCATAGGCAGAGCTCTGCAGCCTAGGCAGTGCACGCCCACCCGTAAATTTTCTTTCTTAATTTTATATTTCTGAAGCACATCGACTTTTCGTGGTGTATGAGCCTGCTTCAGCTCCTGACCCAGGCGTAGTAAATCATTCTGCCCGAGTACTTGCCCGCCATACTTATTTGAGAGTTCATTTATTTTAAAGGGGAGATAGGCGCTGTGGATGACGGAGGGGTTGGATGTATGAATAATCGTTGAGAGTTTACTTATGACGACGAGGGTTTCAATGGGGGTTTCGGGGTAACCCTTAGCGTTGATCCACTTTTGCAAAAGATTCTTCTGCCTTCTTACTTGCAGCAGCGGGTCGAGAAATGCTTCTTCTTTTCCTTCGAGCGTGCGAATCATCTGATGCCGCTCTTCATCAAAGGTTAATGTGCCGGTAATATTCTTCACTTCGATAATGATCATGAGATTCTCTGTTATGAGCAGGGTGTCCAGCTGAATGAAGAGTTCACCAGCGGCGAGCCTTAGATCATGAAAGATTTAATAATGAGACGGGAGCTGCCGTAAATGATAATCCAGCGCTTCTTACCCGCGATAGCCTGCCCCCGTCAGCAGGAGATCTTTTTCAATCTCTTCTTTTCTCAAACTCGTCCTTCTATGCAGGGATTCCAGCGCCAGCATTTGGTCCGGCTTGTTTCATTCTTTTATAATCATGGCTTTCCTCCTTTTCTTCTCTTTATTATACAAAAAAGATCTCCAGCTGCCTGCTGGAGATCCTTTTACATTACTTGCTTGATGCTTCTTCAAATTCTGCGATTACTTCTTTAGGAGGTGTACCTGCTAAACTTACCAGGATAGCGGCAATACCACTTAAGATAAATCCTGGTAACAACTCATAAAGATCAAAAATACCTCCGCTCAAGCTGGCCCATACAATCACAGTTATAGCTCCCACAATAATCCCGGCAAGAGCACCATTTCGTGTAATGCCTTTCCAGAATAGGGACAGTACGATAATCGGACCAAATGCGGCACCAAATCCTGCCCACGCGTAGGAAACAAGCTCGAGTACTGTACTATCCGGGTTACCTGCAAGCAGAATGGCGATAAGTGCAATTCCGGCTACGGCTGCGCGCCCTATCCATACAAGCTCACGGTCAGAAGCATTTTTTCGGAAAATCGCTTTGTAAAAGTCTTCCGCAAGTGCTGAAGATGATACAAGCAATTGTGAATCAATCGTACTCATAATAGCAGAAAGAATGGCTGCCAGGAGAATACCTGCAATAATCGGGTGGAAGAGAATTTGTGAGAACGCGATAAAGATGGTTTCAGAGTTATCGAGCATTTGTACTCCACCCTCATTTACCAGTTCTACACCAAAGCTGCCTAACCCCTCTACGTCATTCGTGGCCATATAAGCCATTCCGAATAACCCTGTAAAAATAGCGCCATAAAGGCCGATAACCATCCAGCCAATTCCGATTAGACGTGCTTTAGGTACGTCGTTAGGTGAACGTAAAGCCATAAAACGCACGACGATATGAGGCTGGCCAAAGTAACCAAGTCCCCACGCAAGAGATGAAATAATTGCCATTGCACCGACACCCTGTACCATCTGCAGATGTCCTGAATCAATTTCGCCAACCGCATTTACAGCTTCAGTGAATCCGCCAAGTTCCTGTGCGGCTACAATTGGAACGGCTATTAAAGCTAAGAACATTAAGATACCCTGTACGAAGTCCGTCCAGCTTACAGCTAAGAACCCGCCTAGGAATGTGTAAGAAATGGTAACAATTGCGCCAACCCATAGAGCCTGATTATAAGTTAATTCAAATGAAGCCTCAAATAGTGTAGCTCCCGCGACCATCCCTGAAGATGTGTAAAACGTAAAAAATACTAAAATAACAAGAGCAGAAATCACACGTAAGATATGTGAGTGATCGTGGAAACGATTCTCTAAATAATCCGGCACAGTGATCGAGTCCTGAAAAACCTCAGTGAAAATGCGAAGACGTCGAGCGACAAACTGCCAGTTTAAGTATGCACCTATTGCCAGACCTACACCAATCCATGCCTCTGCTAAACCAGATGCATAAATCGCTCCCGGTAAACCTAACAGCAGCCACCCGCTCATGTCTGAAGCTCCAGCACTTAGTGCTGCTACTCCCGGTCCTAAACGACGGCCTCCAAGTACGTAATCTGATAAATCGCTTGTTAAGCGATATGCTGCAAAACCAATTAACAGCATACCTATGAGATATACTATAAACGTAATTAATGTTGCTGAACCCATGTTTTCTTATTCGCTCCTTCCTGTAAATACTGAGATAAGTGATAGAATAATTAATAACGGCATTGGTACAAAAAGCCAAAACCATGTTGCGCCTGAAAGTGAATATTGTCCTGCAGCGGCTGCTAGTTCAAACACGAGGTCACCTCCATATTTTGTAATATACACTTCTATGCAATTTTCAAATAATTCAGAAATCCTACAAATCAAGCATAGAAGTTAGAAAAGCCAAACTCAGCTACCACTATATCACAATATAGTCGTTAGAACATTACAAAAATTATAATATTAACTTTTTCATGATTAAATATACGTTAATTTGCAATATATAATTAAATTTCTCCCATATAGATGATATCTATTCATATAATCTTATAAATAAAAGTTTAGAAGGGGTAATCATCCCATAATTTCCAGGGCCTTTTTCCCTGATTCAAACGACACAATCCGGATAGTTACCTAATACCCTTTTTTCATAAAAAAACCCCACTTCTGCTTCAAAAACATAAAGTGGGGCTGCCTGACTCTAAAGCATCTCTGAAGTTGTTTTTCCCTGCATGTGGTGAATTAAATAGTCGGGTCCTCCGGCTTTGGAGTCTGTTCCTGACATATTAAACCCTCCAAATGGATGGTAGCCGACAATGGCGGCTGTGCACCCGCGGTTAAAGTACAGGTTTCCGACGTGGAAATCCTCCCGGGCTTTCTCCTGATTATGACGATTATTCGTAATTACTGCCCCGGTCAGGCCGTAATCTGTATTATTAGCGATTTCAATCGCTTCATCGAACGTCTTCGCTTTCGTGAAACCAACCACAGGTCCGAAAATTTCTTCCTGCATTATGCGCGCATCAGGAGCTAACTCAGCAAATACAGTCGGCTCTACAAACCACCCTTTGCTGTCATTCCCTTTTCCTCCAGTCACAAGCTTGCCTTCTTCCTTGCCAATGTCAATATAGCTCATAATTTTATCGAAAGCCGCTTGATCGATAACTGGTCCCATGTATGTGTCATGTGCAGCAGGATCACCATAGGAGACAGATTCCCTCGTTTTGGCTGCTACTTTATCAAGCAGTTCATCATAGATGTCTTCGTGCGCTATCACCCGGGAACAGGCAGAACATTTTTGACCGGAAAATCCGAAAGCAGAGTATGTGATGGCAACAGCGGCCAACTCCAGGTCAGAGTCCTTATCCACCACGATCGTATCCTTTCCGCCCATTTCAATAATCGTGCGCTTCAGCCACTTCTGGCCTGGCTGAACTTTTGACGCCCGCTCAAAGATGCGCGTTCCAACTTCACGGGAGCCAGTAAAGCTTACAAAGCGAGTACGAGGATGATCAACGAGGTAATCGCCCACTTCTTTGCCGCTGCCAGGAATATAATTGATGACTCCTGCGGGAAGCCCGGCTTCTTCGAGCACTTCCATCATCTTAAACGCAATGATTGGTGTCGCACTTGCCGGCTTAAGAAGGACTGTATTCCCTGATACCATCGATGCCACCGTCGTCCCACACATAATGGCGAATAAGAAGTTCCATGGAGAAATGACTACTCCCACACCAAGCGGTATGTAATGGAACCGGTTATTTTCGATAGGCCGGGAGTTAATTTCCACCCCTTTATCGATTTCGATGATCTGCCGGCCGTAATATTCCAGGAAGTCAATTGCTTCTGCAGTATCGGCGTCAGCTTCCTTCCAAGGCTTGCCTCCTTCTTTCACGAGATGAGCCGTGAATTCATGCTTACGGCGGCGGATAATTGCTGCAGCACGGAAAAGAATATCAGCTCGAAACTGTGCTTTCGTTTTTCTCCACCAGTTAAATGTGTCATCCGCAATTTGATGAGCTTTCTCAGCCAGGTCCTGGTTCGCTTTGGACACGTAGCCAACGACCTCTTTTTTATTGGCTGGGTTAACTACTTTTATTTTATCGTCTGTCATAATTCGCTCTCCGCCGATGATCAACGGGTAATCTTTGCCTAAGTCTGCTTCAGCCTGCTTAATGGCATCTTCCATTGCTTTCCTATTCTCTTCAATTGTAAAATCAGTAAAAGGTTCATGCTTGTAAGGAACTACCATGTAAAACCGCCTCCTCATATTTTGGGGTCAGACGCTTTTTTTGAAAATTGTTACATTAAGCGTTTCCACAAAATATTCTATCGTATGTTGCTGGTTTCTTCAAATTATTTCTATTGTTATTTATGGGCGGTATTATGCAGTTTATGGGCTTTTCTATGCCTTTATGGGCGAATATTTTTGTTTATGGGCAGAAACTCACCGCTTATGGGCAAAACAAAAAGCCACGACGGCTCGGCTCAGGCTCCTGCCTGCCGTCATGGCTTCCTATAATTAGTCATAAATATGAATGAAAGGCTCTTCCTGGTCTGGTTCCTTGACGATTAAGCTTTCCTGTTGATCCATGCTGTTAATCTTTACTTCTACGGAATAGTGATCTTCAAACATTTCCATGACCAGACTGTACACATATTGGGTAAAGCCGGTTACTTCAGATTGGGAGTCAAACTGAATCGGAATGTCGATTTTTACTTCCTGTAATTCATCATCTACGTAAAACCCGTTTGCAATCATGCCGACAAAGTTTGGAAAATAATCCGAGACTTCTGTACGGAAATCAGAAAATGTTTCAGCATCGTCGAAATGGTCCTCTTCTGCTTCATCTGATGGGAATAGTACATATTCCTCATCAATATCTTCCCATCCGCCTACTGAATTATTAGATTCTCCGGCGTATCCTTTACTTAAAAAGTTACCTGGAGACTCTGCGTTGTCTTCCTCTTCTTCATATATAGCAAAGGCTACAGGAACATTCTGCAGCTCTTCTATTTCCCTCAGCCGCTCCAATATCGTATCTGCGTACTCCTGTCCTCTCGACAAGGACTCGCTCGTTGATATATCTTCTTTGTATTCCCTGCCTTCTGCCTGGAAGTCATAAACAGAGCGCATGGATATCCCTATGGTTAATCCTGCTACTTCGACGACATCATCGTCCCCTTCACGGATTAAATAATCTTGTTCCACTATGTTTGAAATGTAGCGTGGAGTCTCACGGAATTCTTCCTCTGAGGCAGATTCTTCATCAAGCTCCGGATTCAGTCCGTCCTCGTTTTCATCAGAAACTCTGCCCAGCCAGCTGAGCAGTGTATCCTCATCTAAGAACTGTCCGGGCTGGAAGTAATATTCTTCCGGATCGAAAAATTCTTTGGAATGTCGCTGCAGTCCGCCTTCAAATTCAGCGATGTCCAGACGGTTCCCCATCTGATTCGTCGTTACTCCTCGTGCCGCTGAAATTCTCGATTCTCCTTCTGTTAAAATCATCCTGTACGTATCATCGGATAAATCATAGTTTGGGATGATCGCTTTTTCTTCACTGTCTTCATCCGTCGTTTCGCGAACAACCTCGTCGGTATTATCATATACGGGTGTACACGCACTGACAATAAGGATCATAGCTAACCAAACGGCGTGCAGCTTCCTCATGTATTCCACTCCCCATTATGTTAAAGCATTTGCAAATTCGTCTTCGTTCCAAATTTCTACACCGAGCTTTTCGGCTTTCTCGTACTTAGATCCTGCGTCTTCCCCGGCAATCAATAAATCAGTGCTCTTGCTTATGCTTCCTGTTACTTTCCCACCGAGTTCCTGGACGATATTCTTAGCTTCCGACCTCGTGTAATTCTCCATTTTCCCAGTAAGAACAACTGTCTTTCCTTTAAAAGGAGAATCTTCTGGTCCCTCGTTTTTCTTAGGTCCCTTATATTCCATGTTAAGGCCTGATTGTTTCAGGTCCTCAATGAGCTCGAGCACCTGCGGCTTAGCAAAATAACGGGCGATTGAGTCGGCCATTTTTTCACCAATCTCAGGCACCTGCACTAATCTTTCAATGTCTGCTTCACTTAAAGCGTCCATCGTTTCAAATTCCTGCGCCAGGGTTTGGGCTGCTTTTGTACCTACGTATCGTATCCCTAAACCAAACAGAAGCTTCTCCAGTGAATTTTCTTTTGAGGCTTCGATGGCCTTCAGTAAATTATCGACTGATTTGTCGCCCATTCTTTCCAGCTGCAGCAGTTCCTCGCGCTGAAGCTTGTACAGATCAGCTATGGCAGCTATTAAATTTTCTTTGAAGAGCTGTGCGATTACTTTTTCCCCAAGACCGTCAATGTCCATGGCATTACGGGATACAAAGTGGATAAGACCTTCGCGCAGCTGGGCGTGGCAGTTCGGATTAATACAGCGCAGTGCTACTTCTTCCTCAAGTCTAACAAGCTTACTGTCACATTCAGGACAGTGCTCCGGCATCGCATAAGCTTCTTCCTCACCGCTCCGCTGGTCTGTGAGCACACGTACCACTTCAGGAATAATATCGCCGGCTTTCTTAATCACGACAGTATCGCCGATACGGATGTCCCGCTCGCGGATTAAGTCTTCATTGTGCAGGGAAGCACGTTGAACAGTCGTTCCGGCTACCTTCACGGGTTCCAAAATCGCCGTAGGTGTAACGACGCCTGTACGCCCGACGCTTAATTCGATATCGTTTAATTTCGTGACCGCTTCTTCTGCCGGGAACTTATAAGCGGTTGCCCAGCGCGGACTTTTTGCTGTAAAACCAAGCGCTTCCTGTTGATCAAGTCGGTCTACCTTAATGACGATTCCGTCAATTTCATAATTCAAATCAGGGCGGCGTTCCACCCAGCTGTTCACATACTCAATAACCTCATCAATCGAATGGCATTTCTTCCATTCAGGATTCGTTTTTAACCCAATTTCTTTCATGCGCTCCAAACGTTCACTGTGAGAGGACGATGACTCTCCCTGCCATTCGCCGACTCCATATAAGAAGATATCCAGATTACGTTTAGCTGCAATCTTAGGATCGAGCTGTCGGAGTGAGCCTGCGGCAGCATTTCTTGGATTGGCAAAAAGTTCTTCTCCTTTTTCCTCACGGGCTTCGTTCATCCTTAAAAATGATTTCTTCGGCATGAAGGCTTCCCCCCGGACTTCAATAGTCTCAGGCTTGTGAAGGCGAAGCGGAATAGTCCGGATGGTACGTAAGTTAACGGTAATATCCTCTCCCACCGTTCCATCGCCGCGAGTGGCTCCACGAACGAGAACTCCATCCTCATAGGTTAAGGAAACCGCCAGACCATCAATCTTCAGTTCACAGACATATGTCACTTCCTCGCCGGTTCCTTCCCTTGCCCGGCGGTCGAAATCACGCAGTTCCTGTTCATCGAAGGAGTTGCCTAAGCTGAGCATCGCCACATTATGCCTCACCTTCTGAAATGCGCTCAGCGGCTCGGCGCCTACACGCTGGGATGGGGAATCAGACGTGACGAAATGAGGAAACTCAGCTTCAAGATCTAGCAGTTCATGCATTTTTTTGTCATATTCATAATCAGATACACTAGGAGCATCCAGAGTGTGATACTCATAATTGTATTGATGGATTTCTTCTCGTAGTGATTGTAAGCGTTGCTGTGCTTCTTGTTCATTCATTCGTACCACGTCCTTACACTTTCGTTATCGGGGCAAACCTTGCAATTAACCGTTTGATTCCAGTCGGTGCCGGGAAGGCAATGTCAAGCTCAAGATCCTCTCCTTCGCCCTGTACCTTAACCACTGTGCCTTCACCCCATTTTTTATGGGCGGCTTTATCGCCGGGCTGCCAGGATAATTTCTCACCGCCTGAGGTAGTTTTTTCTTTCTTGGCAGCACGTTTGACAGGAGCCGGGCGGGAAGCTGCAGCAGCTCCTGGTTCACGTTTTTGATTAAAGAAAGGCAGCGATTCTTTTTCTTCTTTTCCTTCTAACAGGTCATCAGGAATTTCATGAATGAATCGGCTGATCGGATTCATGTTGGTACGACCATATAGAGTACGCATTTTGGCGTGGGTCAAATACAACTCTTTCTCCGCACGTGTAATGCCTACATAGGCAAGCCGTCTTTCCTCTTCCATCTCATCATCGTCCATCAATGAACGTGTATGCGGAAATACGTTTTCTTCCATTCCAATTAGAAAGACAACTGGAAATTCTAGTCCTTTAGCGGAATGCAGCGTCATTAACGTAACCGTGTCATCGCTTGATGGATCATCGTTCATAGAATCAATGTCAGCGATTAACGCTAAATCAGTTAAAAACGCGATTAATGTTTTGTCCTCGGAGGTTTCTTCAAAATTCTTCGTAACGGATTTGAATTCTTCAATATTCTCAAGACGGCTTTGAGCTTCTAAACTCTTTTCGTTTTTCAGCATCTCTTCATAGCCTGTCACTTCAATGACTTCATTAACCATATCTGTAGCTGAAAGAAACTCCTGCTGGCGGGTCCAGTTGCGGATCATTTGGTAAAAGCCCATGATTGATTTAGCTGCTTTAGCACTTACACCTACAAAATCAATTTCAGCTGAGGCTTCATAAAGAGAAATATCCTGTGCGGCAGCATAAGCTTGAAGTTTATCTAGGCTTGTTTTGCCTACTCCTCGTTTTGGTTCATTGACTACGCGCTGGAAGCTCAAATCGTCATTAGGATTTGCAATCAGTCTTAAGTAAGCCAGCAGGTCTTTAATTTCTTTACGGTCGTAGAACTTTGTGCCGCCGACCATTTGATACGGAACACCAGACTTGACGAAGGTTTCCTCAATCGCACGCGACTGTGCATTCGTACGGTATAAAATAGCAGCGTCCTTGTAGCGGAAACGACCGCTGCGCACAAGGTCTTCAATTTGATCTGTTACAAAAAAAGCTTCCTCCCGTTCCGTTCCAGCTTCTTTGTATTGAATTTTTGTACCGCCGTTATTATCTGTCCATAAGTTTTTTGCTTTTCGGCCGCTGTTGTTCGAGATGACTTTATTGGCTGCATTTAAAATCAGCTCGGTTGAACGATAATTCTGCTCCAGCAGTATCGTTCTGGCATTTGGATAGTCTTCCTCAAAAGAAAGGATATTGGTAATATCCGCTCCCCTCCATCGGTAAATAGACTGGTCAGAGTCCCCGACGACACAGAGGTTTTTAAAGCGGCTTGCTAATTGCTTCACGAGCTGATATTGAGCATGGTTTGTATCCTGATACTCATCAACGTGGATATATTGGAACCGGCGCTGGTAGTATTCCAGAACTTCAGGCAAACGGTCAAAGAGGGTCAGCGTCTGCATAATTAAATCATCAAAATCGAGCGACTGATTTTTCCGCAGCTTCTTTTGGTAGCCTTTATAAATCTTAGCAATCTGCTCCTCATGCATGCTGTTTGCTTCACGCTCGTACTGTTCAGGCGTGATCAATTCGTTTTTAGCGTTACTGATTGCTCCGATCATAGCACGGGGATCCCACTTCTTCGGATCTAGATTTAAATCCTTAAGTATTTGTTTAATAACCGATTGCTGGTCGCTTGAGTCCAAAATGGAAAAGTTGCGGTCATAGCCAATCCGGTCAATGTCCCGCCTTAATATCCGTACACACATCGAGTGGAACGTGGACATCCAAATCTTATCGGCATCGGCACCTACCAGTGCCTCCACACGTGCCTTCATTTCCCGGGCTGCTTTATTCGTAAATGTGATCGCCAGCACATTCCGCGGAGACACGTCTCTTTCATCAAGCAGGTAAGCAATTCGATGAGTGAGCACACGTGTTTTGCCACTCCCTGCTCCCGCCATTATAAGTAGCGGTCCTTCCGTATGGGTGACCGCATTTCGCTGTTGTTCATTTAACCCGCTTACTAAAGGGTGCATTGCTTGTGTCATGAGGACACCTTCCTTTTTTCTTGATTGTTACCTGCAGGCTTCCACCGTTCGTAAAGCTGCCTGTACATCTTTATATATAATATTACCAACCACGATGACGTCAGCATATTGCTTCATCGCTGCTGCCTGATCGTATGATTCAATTCCTCCGCCATAAAAAAGTGCGGTCTGCTCTAATTGGGAGCTGACCTGTTTCACCAATTCCACATCCCCAAACATTCCGCTGTATTCTAAGTAAAAGATCGGAAACCGAAACATTTGCTCGGCCATGACGGCATAGGCCATTACATCCTCCTGCGTGGGAAACTCACATTCTGCAGCTTTAAACACCTTGGCCTGATCGTTCATTACACAGTAGCCTTCCACCACCATTTGATTCCAATCGATCCAATCATTATATTCCTTAATCGCTTCATGCTGGATTCCTGTAACAAAGTGTTTCTCCTTACTGTTTAAAACGCTTGGAATTAAATAGCCGTCAAATCCAGGCATAATGGCTTCCATAGTCGAAACCTCAAGAAGGCAGGGAACAGTGTACTGCTGTACCCTTTCGGCAAGATCATATACATTATCAAATGTCACCCCATCCGTACCTCCGATAATGATTGCATCCGTACCTGATTCACAAATAGAAGATAAATCTTCGTTCTCTATTAATTTATTAGGATCCAGTTTAAAAACGTGGCGCCATTCGTTCACGTGTAGCAAGGGATGTCTTCCTCCATATGGTGAAACTTTTTTCTAACGAAAGTTTCACTCGCAGAAGCTGCGTTTATTTCTCGGATATTTATCGTACGTATTCAACGATAAACCTTTTGTCCATTCATATATTATAGCAAACTTTTGCTTATTACATGAATCGATAAGAGGGATTTTTTGTGAAGTATTGTGAGCTTTATGATGACTGAAGAAATTTGTTAATGTTTTAAATCGAACTGATGTCTGTGGAGGGAGGGCTGGGTTTTTGACATAAAAATACTACATCCGTCACTTGGCATTGGGATGTCGAAATTACCACTCTCATTAAAACAAAAAACCGCCCTTTTTAAAGAGGACGGTTATTACTTCTATTCTGTTCTTTTTTCCTGTACGCGGTCAAGTGCCAGAGTGTACGCATCATTACCGTAGTTCAAACAGCGTTTCACACGAGAGATCGTAGCCGTGGACGCACCGGTTTCAGTTTCAATCTTATGGTACGTAAACCCTTCACGCAGCATTCTTGCTACTTCCAGACGTTGGGCAAGCGACTGCACTTCATTCATCGTAGCCAAATCATCAAAAAATTCATAGCATTCTTCTACATTTTTTAAAGATAAAATCGCTTCGAAAAGCTGGTCCAGTGTTTTGCCTCTTAATTTATCAATCTGCATTTGCTTCCCCTCCCTTTTCATTCACAGATACCATTCCTGGTTCATCAGGAACGACATTCACCCAAGTTTGACCCGGTTTAAATGGTACGGGTTCATCATTTTGATAAGGCAGAATCCGACCATCTGTATTCTTCCATTCTACATCAAGTTGCTCCCCTTTTTGCAAGAGGTATCCCTTTCCGCCTGAATTCAGGTCGATCTCCCTTCTTCCTGCATCATCAATTACTTCATGGGAGGTTTGCACAATCAGAACATTCTCAAGAGCTACTTGTTCATTGGTTTCTGCATCGATTGTCGGTTCACCATCGCTTTCGCGTAAATATTGTTCTTTGTCTTCATCATACGTATACGTGACCGTTTCATTTTCGTCGTATGTCACAGTTACCTGCCCGGCTGGAGTTCCTTCTACGTCCGCCTCATCACTAAAAGGAAGCGGTTCTATTTCTTTTTCCATTTTATAGCCTTTACTCTGCAGCAGTTGTTCCAATCCGTTTGTTATTAAATAGGAATTGTGCGGCGCCTGACGGTCTGAAGTACGTTTAAATAACTCACGGTCATTATCATAGTGAGCACCGTCAGCATAATCAATACCGCTTTCTTCAATATCATCATTAATAAAATCAGCTGCTCCATGATACGTATAAAGGGCATCATATCCTTCAGCAGTCTCATAAAAGTAAGGCCGTGCACTTCGGACAGGTCCTACGTTTTCAGGCAGATCGCTTTGATACAAAGCCAGGAATCTCGTAATCTGCCCTTCAGCTAAAAATTCATAAACGACGTCCGCCTGACTTAATCCAGACTGCGGACGGGCCTGCGAATGATTATTGACCATGACCGAAACGACTCGCTGGTCAATATCTTCATCCGTCTCTTCTCCCGTCAATGGATAAACCCGCGGGGGTTCTTCCTTTTCTCCCTGAGAGGGTTCTTCTTTTTCTTCCTGAGAGGGTTCTTCAGCCGCTTCATTTGACTTTGACTCGTTATTACTACAAGCCGCTAATACACTAAAAAGTAAAACCAGGCTAAACCATAAGAGCTTTCTCATTCATTAATTCCCCTTAAAAATTTCTCGTCTCTCTTTATATATTAACGCATGATCGCCGGATAAAGAACCTCATTCTTTTTCACATCCATGATGCCGACTGGAGTAATCCGTATAAAAGGCAGGTGCATGGAAGATAGAAACAGCAGCGTGTATACTGGATCTCCAAACGTATATCCATACGATTTTAATTTCTTTTTAAGTTCTTTTTCTTTTACTATCAGTTCGTCCATTTCCATATCCGCCATTACTCCGGCTAAGGATAAGGGGAGTTCGAAAATCACTTCTCCCTCATCGACAAGAACTATCCCACCGCCAATTTCCTTTAAGCGTTGAAAAGCGAGCTTCATATCTGGGCGTGATTTTCCAATTAGTATAATATCTCCTGTGTTTGAGTAGGAGCTTACTAAAGCACCGAGAGAATCAGTGAAACCTTTGAGCAGTGTGTTCACTCTCCACTCCCCATCACGGTCCAGCAATGTTAAAAAGGCTTCATTGTGGTCATCCGGCAGGCGTTCGGCAGCAGAGTCGACATCAATCGCAAATGGTTTCGTTATGACTTCATTCACCATTTCCATTCCTACAGGCATAGAGAATTGAAGATCCTCTTCTGTTAAATCCCATGATAACTCAAGCTGCCTCAGTCCGTGTTTTTCCCAAGGGAAATCTGAACCCGTTTGAATGTGCTTATGATCACGTCTCACCCATTCCCCTTTCGCAATAACAGAATGCGGGTTTGGATCGTTTGGATGAGAAAGGAAATTCAAGTGGGCCACTCTTCCTGGCGCGAGGCTTCCAAGACGGTCTTCAATTCCAAAATGACGGGCTGCGTAATAAGAACCCATCATGTAGGCATCCACATCTTTCACACCCGCCTCAAGAGCGATTTTAATACACGGATTGATCAGTCCTTCACGATAAAATCCAGGCGTTGATCCATCCGTTGTAAACATTGTACGATCAAAGGATTGGATATTTTGATCCAGCAGCTCTTTCAAAATTTCAGGTAAATCAGGACGAATAGAAGAATACCGTAAGCCCGTCTGGTATCCGTAAGATAATCGCTCAATAACCTCTGCAGCGGTCATTGATTCATGTTCGGAATCCACCCCCAGCAGCTTCATCTTCACTAATGTTTTCCACGACGCTCCCGGAAGATGACCTTCCATCGGCTTCCTGGACCGCCTCGTTTCCTGCATCCAGTGCAGCATTTGATCATCACCGCCGTACAGCACTTCAGGCCAGGCCGTCAATTCTCCACCTTGAATGACGGCATCGTGGTGAAGCCAGGACAGAATTTGATCTTCAAACTTTTCCTGCTCCTCTTCCGGCAGTGTGGATTGAGAATCAAATCTCGCCCACCAGTACATCGAAGCAGACACGTTCATAAATTCCTCGAGCAGACTGAATGCATTTTTCTGGTCGGTTAAAAATAACCACATCAAATTATCATTAATTAAAGTCGTTGTACCGGTGCGGGCTGCATATTCGGCCAGACTACGGGGATTATATAATTGAAATGGATGAGCATGCGGCTCAATATAGCCGGGTACGATATACGAATCGCTGCCGTCAATAATTTCGGTTCCTTCAGTAAGGGGCGGCAGTTCTGAACCGCAGTAAATAATACGGTCATTGTAAATCCATATATGACCCTTCATCCATTGTTTAAGATATACGTTTAAGTAAGTTGTTTGTTTGATTAACTTCGTTGGTGCCAGCTTTCCATCGACAACTGCTGTATGTTCGCGAAGTTGACGGTTGCGCCAGCGAAAGCGTTGTTCATTCATGGAGCAGCCTCCCGGGTTCATTTTTTCTATCGTAACACAGGTTGGATTCCCTTCGCTAAATATAAGAATACTGTCAATGCAGAAAAAGAAAGCGCTCTATCAGTTAATCATATTTTTTCCATTTATTAAAGAATTAACCCCAAATAAAAAAGGACGGGATAAGCCCGTCCTGGTCAGTAAAGGATGTCGACAAAATGGATTTCATGGAATACTTGACTGATGCAGGGTTTGTGATCTCCCTGATCATTGGTACAGTAGCAGCTTTACTCTATGTTTTCATTAGAAGAAATAATAGATGACTGCCCGATGTCTTTTCTGTAAAAGAAGTCCTCGGAACGATCAAATACAGTCAGTGCTTCATTCACTTCAGTTAAGGCTGCGCTGAGGCTGTCCGCTGTTTTTCCGAACAATAATACGCGGCCGCCGTCCGAAACATAAGATTCTTTCACTTTCTTCGTTCCAGCGTGAACGATGAAAAGCCCTGGCTGCTTGTCCAACTGTGGAAGAGGCACGCCTTTTTGATAGCTTCCAGGGTAACCGGCTGAAGCGACAACAACACCTGCGCACGATTGCTTCTTCCATGTCAGTTCAGGATTCTTATGATCAAGAACATCCAGGATTACCTGCAGAAGATCATTCTCTAACAGAGGCAGAACGACTTGGGTTTCGGGATCACCAAACCTGGCATTAAATTCAATGACTTTTGAACCTTGAGACGTTTGGATCAATCCTGCGTATAATATTCCGGTAAACGGACGACCTTCCTGAACCATAGCAGAAGCTGTCTGCTTTAGAATACTTTCTACGGCAAACTCATATTCACCTTCAGGCAGATCCTGGGCAGGGGCAAACGCTCCCATCCCTCCGGTATTCGGACCTTCGTCGCCTTCATATGCTCTCTTGTGATCTCTTGCTGTTACCATTGGGTATACGTCTTCCCCGTTGACGAAGGCCATCAAAGAGTATTCTTCTCCTTCAAGAAATTCCTCTACCACGATTTCCTTACTCGCCTCTCCGAACCGACGGTTTAACAGCATCTCATCAACAGCTTCTACAGCCTGGCTGACCGTCTCAGCAACGACTACTCCTTTGCCTGCAGCTAAACCATCCGCTTTTACTACGATAGGTGCGCCCTTCTTCTCAATATAAGTCTTCGCTTCTTCGGCATTTGTGAAAGCCTCATACTCAGCAGTTGGAATGCTGTATTTCTTCATTATCTGCTTGGCATAATGCTTGCTTCCTTCAAGGAGAGCGGCCTCCTTCGTCGGACCGAAGACGAGCAGACCCGCTTCTTTAAAATCGTCGACAATGCCGTCCAACAAAGGATTCTCAGGTCCCACAAATGTCACATCCACCCCGCTTTCCTGCGCAAAAGCGACGAGCTCGCCGTGTGACGTTTCTGAAATAGGGACACATTCCGCTTCTTCTTCCATACCCGCATTTCCCGGTGCAGCATAAACTTCAGCCACCTGAGGACTTTCAGCAAATTTCTGAACGAGACTATGCTCACGTCCCCCACGTCCAATAACTAGAACCTTCATTCATTCTCCTCCTTTCTTAATGTTTGAAGTGACGCATTTTCGTAAACACCATTGCAATGCCATGCTTATTGCAGGCATCGATTGAGTCTTGATCGCGCTTTGATCCGCCTGGCTGAATGATCGCCTTTATTCCGGCCGATGCAGCGGCTTCAACCGTGTCCGGCATCGGGAAAAATGCATCAGATGCCAGAATGGCTCCCTGGGCTTGGTCCCCCGCCTGTTCAAAAGCAATCTGAGCTGCTCCTACACGGTTCATCTGCCCGGCTCCAACACCCAGGGTTTGATCCGATTTTGCCACAACGATCGCATTTGACTTCACATGTTTGACGACTTTCCATCCCAGTTCAAGATCCTTCAACTCTTGCTCTGTTGGCTGGCGTTCAGTCGCAACTTCTAATTCTACGTCTTCTAATGTGCCTTCGTCCGTGTCCTGAACGAGCAGACCACCACTTACTGAAGTAAGTTTATGCGTCTGCGTTTCAGGTTTCTTTATATCAATCTTCAACAAACGCAGGTTTTTCTTCGCTGTAAGTATTTCAAGCGCTTCTTCGCTAAACGATGGAGCCAGAACGATTTCCAAGAAAATTTCTTTCAGCTTAGCTGCCGTTTCTCCATCCACTTCACGGTTTAAAGCTACGATCCCGCCGAAAATGGATACAGGATCGGCGGCGTAAGCTTTACTGAAAGCATCAAATAAACCACGGCTCGTGCCGACTCCACAAGGATTCATATGCTTAACAGCTACGGCTGCCGGTTCGTTAAACTCAAGTACAACATCAAGTGCAGCGTTCGCGTCCTGTATATTGTTATAAGATAGCTCCTTGCCGTTTAACTGTTCTGCATTAGCCAGGGAAGCTCCCTTATAGTTCGCCTTTTTATAAAAGGAAGCGGTTTGGTGAGGGTTCTCACCATAACGTAAACTCTGTACCTTCTCATAAGTTACAATATACGATTCTGGATATGGTTCTTCAGTTAATTGAGCGAAATACTCAGCAATCAAAGCATCATAATTCGCTGTATGGCGGAATACTTTAGCGGCCAGATTCTTACGTTCAGCAAATGAAAGATCTCCAGACTTCAGACTGTCGATCACTTGATGGTAATCGTCCGGGTCAACCACGACCGCCACATCTTCAAAACTTTTAGCAGCGGAGCGAAGCATTGTCGGTCCCCCGATGTCAATGTTTTCAATCGCATCTTCTTCAGTTACATCAGGTTTCGCAATGGTTTCTTTAAACGGATAGAGATTCACCGCAACAAGATCAATCGTTTCAATGTTTAATTCGTCAAGCTGGCTCATATGAGCTTCATTGCTGCGCTTAGCCAGCAGTCCGCCATGTACAGAGGGGTGCAATGTCTTGACGCGTCCATCCATAATTTCAGGGAACTCGGTAATCTCTGAAATAGAAAGAACAGGCAGTCCTGCTTCTTCAATCGCGCGCTTGGTTCCCCCTGTTGAGATTAGTTCGTAGCCAAGTTCGATTAATTGTTGAGCGAATTCGCTGATTCCTTGTTTGTCAGACACACTTAATAATGCACGTTTCATTTAGCTTCCTCCTTGGTGAGTAGGGATTGGATAACATGGGGATACAGCCTATGCTCTACAGCCTGTATTTTTCGTCGGACGTCATCCTTTGTATCCTCTTCTGTTATCGACAGCGCTTCCTGCGCGATTATCGGGCCGGTATCCATCCCGTCATCTACGAAGTGCACGGTGACCCCCGTCACTTTCACCTTTTTATCTACTGCCTGTCCGATCGCGTCCTTGCCCGGGAATGCGGGAAGAAGGGATGGATGGATGTTGATGATGCGGTTGGCATAAGATTCTAATAAGGTTGGACCGATTAACCGCATATATCCGGCCAGAATGATCCATTCTACGTTCCTTGCTCTGCAATCTGCTAGTACAGCGGATTCATAAGCTGCTTTATCAGTAAATGATTTGGGTGTGCAGACGACGGTATCAATGTCTCTTTTTTGTGCTTTTTCGATAACACCTGCATTGATTTTATCACTGACAAGGAGGCTGACCTCGGCATCGAGCGTGCCTTCATTAACAGCGTTCACAATAGCATCGAAGTTTGTTCCTGTGCCTGAGGCAAAGACCGCGATTTTGTTATTCATGACCAATAAATTCCTTCATCTGCTGTGACATAGCCAATTAAGGAGGCGTCTTCACCGTGTTCCTTCAGAGAATCGAGCGCTGCTTTACTTTCTTCCTCTGCAACAACAGCAACCATGCCGATGCCCATGTTAAATACACCGAGCATATCTTCAATAGGTAATGCTCCTTTATCCTGCAGAAAGTCAAAGATTGCTGGTACATTCCAGCTATCCTGCTTCAAGCGTACTCCTAATCCGCCAGGAAGCGTGCGGGGAATATTTTCATAGAATCCGCCGCCGGTAACATGCGCCAAGCCTTTTACAGATACGGACTGTTTAAGAGACTGGATGGGCTGCGTATATAGTTTCGTAGGTGTTAACAGCTCTTCACCTAAAGGTTTAGTAAATCCTGAATAAGTGGTGTGCAAGTCCAGGTTTTTGTCTTCAATTATCCGGCGCACGAGCGAGAATCCGTTCGAGTGAACGCCGCTTGAAGGCAGACCGATCAACGCATCGCCGGGCTGAATACCTGAACCTGATATAAGCTGGTCTTTGTCGGCCATTCCGACCACAAACCCTGCCAGATCATATTCATCTTCATCATACATACCGGGCATTTCAGCAGTCTCGCCGCCGACCAGAGCGCATCGGGATTGTTCACACCCATCAGCAATTCCTTTAACGATCTGCTCAATTTTCTCTGGTTCATTTTTCCCGCAGGCAATGTAATCGAGGAACAGCAAAGGGTCTGCTCCTTGAGCGACAATATCGTTTACACACATCGCAACCACATCAATTCCAATCGTATCGTGCTTGTCCATTTCAAAGGCCAGCTTCAGCTTTGTGCCGACGCCGTCCGTTCCTGTCACAAGCACGGGATGAGTGTAACTCATCCCGCTGATATCAAATAATCCGGCAAACGATCCTAAGCCTCCGATTACTTCAGGACGCATCGTGCGCTGGACGTGCTTTTTCATTAAATCAACAGCTTGATAGCCTGCTTCTACATCTACTCCTGCTTTTTTATATGATTCGCTCATGTCTGGTGTGCCTCCTTGTGCTACGCTTTCTCGTATGGCAGAGCTGTGTTTGGATAAATTTCTGTCGGGTAGTTCCCTGTGAAGCAAGCAGCACAGCCTCCATGATTCAGCGATTCTTCCCCTTGATAAATGGCATCGTTCAATCCTTCCACTGTTAGATAAGAAAGACTGTCTGCCCCAATTTGCTCTTCAATTTCTTCTACCGTATTGTTCGCGGCAATGAGCTCCCCGCTGGTAGAGGTATCAATGCCGTAGTAGCAAGGATTCTGAATAGGTGGTGATGCGATCCGGACGTGGACTTCTTTGGCCCCTGCTTCTTTTAACATTTTTACAATTCTCCGGCTGGTTGTTCCACGGACAATGGAGTCATCAACCATAACTACCCGCTTGCCTTCTACGATACCGCGCACGGCAGAAAGTTTCATTTTCACACCTTGTTCACGCAGCTCCTGAGAGGGCTGAATGAATGTACGTCCCACATAGCGATTTTTAATTAAACCGAGCTCATAGGGAATTCCAGAAGCTTCTGCGTATCCGATAGCTGCAGAAATACTTGAATCCGGCACTCCGGTAACGACATCGGCTTCAACCGGTGCTTCTGCAGCAAGCGTTTTACCCATGCGCTTTCTTGAGGCATGCACATTCTTCCCGTCCAGGTTACTGTCCGGACGAGAGAAGTATACATATTCCATGGAGCAGAGTGTACGCTGGATCGGTGCTGAAAATCGCTTGGATTCAATACCGTTTTCATCAATAATTAAAAGCTCTCCAGGCATAACTTCACGTTCATATGAAGCCCCGATCACATCGAAGGCGCATGTTTCAGATGATACGCACCACGCGTCTCCTAAGTGACCGATGCTGATAGGGCGCAGGCCTCTTGGATCGTTAGCGACATACATTTTGTTTTCCGTCATCATTAGAAAAGCGTAAGCCCCTTTAATCATAGACAGCGCCTGGCTGATTGCCTCATCCATCGGCAGATGTCCAGCCCGCTTTATTAAGTGCGCCACAACTTCTGTGTCGGAGGTCGTTTGTAAAATAGACCCCTGCGCTTCAAGCTGGCCTTTAAGAGCGTGAGCATTTACGAGATTACCGTTATGCGCCAATGCAAGTCCGCCGGTTTGAGAACGGAACATAAGCGGCTGAATGTTCTCATAGCTTCCGTCACCTGCTGTAGCATAACGAACATGTCCTACAGACGCATAGCCTTGAAGATCATTCAATCGATTCTGCGGGAAGACCTCGGATATTAGTCCGTGGCCTTTCGAGACTTTCATATGATCTCCGTCACTCGTTACAATGCCGGCACCTTCCTGCCCGCGATGTTGAAGGGCGTGAAGGCCGTAATACGTAAGCTGCGCTGAATCCGGATGATTAAAAACACCAAAAATACCGCATTCTTCATTTAGTCCTTTGATTTCACCAAGCATGGAATAGCTCCTTTCCAAAGTTGCTTTAATTCATCTGTCTGCTCTTCCACGACGGTTCCCTCTTGAGCGCGGATGCGGTACACCCCATCCCCTGCCGTTTTACCAAGAAGAATCGCATCTTCAACTTTCTGCTCAAAAGCCTCTTGATCTTCAGGTTTGATTGATACTAAAAAGCGGGACTGAGTTTCAGAGAACAACGCTGCTGCAGGATCGCCTTCAATCGTGATGTCACAGCCCAGACCGCCATTGAATAAGCTTTCTGCCAATGCTACAGCAAGTCCACCTTCTGCAACATCATGGGCAGATTGAATAATTCCTTGCTTAATCACATTTAGAAGCTGCTGCTGACGCTTCGTTTCGGTTTGCAGATCCAATGCAGGGGCCTGTCCAAAATGACGGCCTTCACGCAATCCCTGAAGCTCGCTTCCGCCGAATTCTGCTTTCGTTTCTCCTATTACATAAATGAGATCTCCGCTGTTTTTAGCATGAGATTGAGTAATGTGCTCCGTATCTTCCACTAATCCCACCATACCCACTACAGGAGTAGGATAGATGGCTTGACCGCCAAATGACTCATTATAAAGCGAAACATTCCCGCTTATAACCGGTGTATTAAGCTGACGGCAGGCTTCACTCATTCCTTCAACACTTTTCTCCATCTGCCAGAAGATTTCCGGGTTATCCGGAGAACCAAAGTTGAGCCCGTCCGTGATTCCCAGAGGCTGTGCTCCAGAGCAGATGATGTTTCGCGCGGCTTCCGCAACAGCGATCTGACCGCCGGTTTCCGGATCAAGGTAAATGTAGCGGGAATTACAGTCTGTAGTCATAGCCAGTGCCTTTTTCGTTCCCCGGACCCGGAGAACTGCTGCGTCAGATCCTGGTGTCACGACAGTGTTCGTCTGAACCATGGAATCGTATTGGTCGTAAACCCATTCTTTACTTGCGATTGTCGGCTGCTGAAGTAATTCTTTTAATGTCTCTCCGTAATTATCAACGGCTGGAACGTAGCGATCCATTTCCTGGTATTCCTTGTAATAAGCAGGCACACGAGAAGGCTTATGGTAAACTGGTGCATCTTCTGCAAGCGAATCGACAGGTACATCCGCTGCCGTTTCCCCAAGATGAGTAAGGCGGAAACGCTGATCGTCTGTTACCTCTCCAACCGAAACGGCTTCTAGATCAAACTTTCTGAAAACCTCTGCAATTTCATCTTCGCGCCCTTTCTCAACGACGAGCAGCATACGCTCCTGAGATTCAGAAAGCATCATTTCATAAGGAGTCATATTTAATTCACGCTGCGGCACTAAGTCCAGGTTCATGACCATGCCCGTACCTGCTTTACTGGCCATTTCACTCGCTGAAGAAGTAAGTCCTGCTGCTCCCATATCTTGAATCCCTACTAGCGCATCATGATGAATCACCTCTAAGCAGGCTTCAATGAGGAGCTTTTCCATAAATGGGTCACCGACCTGCACGGAAGGACGTTTCTCCTGTGATTCTTCAGTTAACTCTTCAGATGCAAAAGTCGCGCCGTGAATGCCGTCGCGGCCTGTTTTAGCTCCGACGTACATCACTGTATTACCTACTCCGGCCGCAATTCCTTTCTGAATATCCTTATGGTCAATTAATCCTACGCACATGGCGTTTACTAATGGGTTGCCGTTGTAAGCATCGTCAAACTGAACCTCTCCTCCGACTGTCGGTACACCGACGCAGTTGCCGTAACCCGCAATTCCATGGACTACTTCTTCAAAAAGGTATTTAACTCGTGGATGCTTTAATGATCCAAAACGGAGTGAGTTCAATAAAGCAACAGGACGGGCTCCCATGGAAAATACATCGCGTAAAATCCCGCCAACTCCGGTAGCTGCTCCCTGGTAAGGTTCAACGGCTGATGGGTGGTTGTGGCTTTCTACTTTAAAAACGACAGCCTGGTCATCGCCGATATCAATAATTCCTGCGCCTTCACCTGGACCCTGGAGCACATGCTCGCCATCTACTGGAAATTTTCTTAGCAGCGGCTTGGAGTTTTTGTAGCTGCAATGCTCGGACCACATCACAGAAAATAGTCCGGTTTCTGTATAATTCGGTAAGCGGCCGAGTATATTCGTGACGGACTCAAATTCTTCGTCAGTTAAGCCCATTTCTTTATATAACTGCTGTTGTTTAATTTGATCTGGACTGATCTCAAGCTTTGATGGCATGCTTATCCCTCCAATGTGTAAGGATCGACTGGAATAACCGGAGGCCGTCTGTCGTGCCTACCAGTGAATCGACAGCGCGTTCCGGGTGAGGCATCATGCCAAGCACAGTGCCCTGCTCGTTCGTAATCCCGGCGATATCCTCAACAGATCCGTTTGGATTATTTTTATACGTAAACGCAATTTGATTGTTATTTTTCAGCTGAGTATAAGTTGCTTCATCACAATAATAATTACCGTCTCCATGGGCAATTGGAAGCTCAATTTCCTCCTGCTCTTCATAGCTGTTGGTAAACATCGTTTTTGCATTCTCAACTTTTAAAGTTTCGTAATGACACATAAATTTCAAATGCTTGTTCGGCAGCATGGCACCTGGAAGCAGTCCCATTTCAAGCAGCACCTGAAATCCATTACAAACGCCGAGAATGGGTTTGCCTGCTTCGGCTGCTTCACGAATCTGCTTAATAACATTGGACGTCGAAGCAATAGCTCCTGACCTCAGGTAATCTCCATAAGAGAACCCGCCAGGCAATAGAATCGCATCATAGCTTGATAGATCAGCTTCCTGATACCAAACGAGATCCGCTTTCTGCCCAAGAGCATCTGTTATAGCAAAATACATATCGCGGTCACAATTGGAGCCTGGAAATACAACAACAGCGAATTTCACTTAAACGACCTCCTCGATCGTGTATGAATAATCTTCGATGACTGGATTAGCCAGCAGCTCATCACACATTTTATCAACCTGAGATTCTATATCCTTTGATTCCTCAAGCATGACTTCCATATATTTGCCAACTCTTACATCAGAGACATTGTTGTATTGTAGAGAGTGCAATGAATTCTGCACAGCCTTTCCTTGTGGATCAAGTACGCCTTCTTTAAGAGTGATGTAAATCTTTACTTTGCGCATGTGTTCTCCTCCAGTCGTTGTAAAATGTTTTCGTACACAGAGATTAAGTCGCCTAAGCTTTCACGGAACACGTCTTTATCCATCTTCTCGCCTGTTTCTTCGTCCCAGAGCCGGCACGTATCAGGTGAGATTTCATCAGCCAGCACGATGGAGTCATCTGCTAATCTTCCAAATTCTAATTTAAAATCAACTAGTTTCAGCCCGGACTGTTTAAACAAATCTTTTAGATGATCATTTACCTTAAGGGCCTTATCTTTAATGGATTGCAGCTCTGCCTCCGTTACATCCGTTAAATAAAGAGCATGGTAATCATTTAATATCGGATCATCCAGCTCGTCCTTTTTATAGAAGAGTTCGACAATCGGCGGTTCGAATACTGACTTCTCTTCTATCCCCAGTCTTCTCGTAATACTCCCGGCTGCTACGTTCCTGACGACTACCTCTAATGGAATAATAGTTGTTTTTGCTACCAACTGCTCGGTATCATTCAGGGATTTAATAAAATGAGACGGAAGCTGCTGCTGGTGAAGGTATTCAAAAACTTTTGATGTGATTAAATTATTGAGACGCCCTTTGCCCTCAAACTCATCCTTCTTCTTACCATTAAAAGCAGTAGCATCATTTTTATAGGATAAAACCAGTTGTTCTGGTTCATCGTTCACGTGGTACACTCTCTTAGCTTTTCCTTCGTATAAAAGAGATCCCTTCATTGGAAAACACCCCATCCTGTTGGATTTATGAAAGTCCGATACGGTCAAAGATTCGATCAACTTGTTTTAAATGATGCTTATAGTCAAAGCAGGCATCAATTTGTTCACCAGATAATGCTGATGTAATTCGGTCATCTGCTTCGATCAGTTCACGGAAAGGAATTCCGCGCTCCCACGCTTCCATCGCTTTTGGCTGCACGAGATCGTAGGCTTCTTCCCGTACAAATCCTTCATCGATCAATGTAAGCAGGACGCGCTGGGAGAAGATAAGACCGTAAGTTTTCTCCATATTTTCCTGCATACGTTCCGGAAAGACGGTTAAGTTCTTAACGATAGAACTGAAGCGGTTTAGCATGTAGTTAAGAGCAATGGTTGCGTCCGGCAGAATAACTCGTTCAGCAGAAGAGTGGGATATGTCACGTTCATGCCAGAGCGGAACATTTTCAAAAGCTGTCAGCATTTCACCGCGAAGGACGCGCGCCATGCCCGTCATATTCTCTGAACCAATTGGATTACGCTTGTGAGGCATAGCTGAAGACCCTTTCTGCCCTTTCGCAAAAAATTCCTCAACTTCACGAGTTTCTGTCTTCTGCAGACCACGGATCTCAACCGCAATTTTCTCAATAGAGGTTGCAATTAATGCTAAGGTAGAAACGTAATGAGCATGACGATCACGCTGCAGTGTCTGCGTGGAAACCGGAGCTGCTTCCAAGCCAAGCTTATTACATACATATTCTTCTACGAAAGGATCGATATTGGCATAAGTTCCTACAGCACCTGAAAGCTTCCCGACTTCAATGTTCTTAATCGCTAAATCCAGACGCTCCAGGTTGCGCTTCATTTCTTCATAATAGAGAGCCAGCTTAAGACCAAATGTCGTCGGCTCAGCGTGAACCCCATGTGTCCGACCCATCATAACGGTGTGTTTGTGTTCAGTTGCTTTATCGCCTAAAATATCGATAAAGTTCACAAGGTCTCTGCGAATGATTTCATTAGCCTGCTTTAACTGATAGGAAAGTGCCGTATCCACAACGTCTGTTGATGTTAAGCCGTAATGGACCCACTTACGTTCCTCACCTACTGTTTCTGAAACAGCTCGTGTAAAGGCCACCACGTCATGGCGGGTCTCTGCTTCGATTTCATAAATGCGATCCACATTAAATGACGCTTTCTCACGCAGTTTTTCTACATCTTCCTTTGGAATGACTCCAAGCTCACTCCAAGCTTCACATGCCAGAAGTTCAACCTCCAGCCATGCTTGATATCTGTTTTCTTCTGTCCAGATGGATCCCATTTCAGGTCTTGTATATCGTTCTATCATTGTCTTCCTCCTCAGTAGTTACCACATATGAATATTATTTTCTGCGATGATCTCATCAATTTCATTCAGGTTGTTTCCAATGATCGTTAAATGTCCCATCTTACGAGTGGAGCGTGAATCTTTCTTTCCATAGTCGTGCAGGTGGATGCCGTAATATTCCTCCAGTTTACCCAGGAGAATATCCCGGTGCTTGCCGAGGACATTGATCATGACAGCGGACGGAAAGTTGTGAACAGGCAGGAGCGGAAGACCGCAGATAGCACGAACATGCTGCTCAAACTGAGACACGCTGCAGGCTTCAATCGTATAATGTCCGGAGTTGTGAGGTCTTGGTGCCATCTCGTTTATATAAATATCTTCATCTTTTACGAACATTTCAACAGCAAATGTCCCAACGATGTTCATTTCCTCCGCTAAAGCAGATACAGCTTCCTGCACCTTCTTTTCCACTTGAGACGATATGCCGGCCGGCACTCTGGTTTCGTGTAATATTTGATGACGGTGGACATTTTCCCCAATAGGAAAATATTGAATATTTCCGTCTTGAGCTCTTGTAAACACCTGAGAAATCTCTAAATCGAAGGCCAGCCATTTTTCAATAATGTAACGGCCGCCGTCTTTAATAAAGTCTTTAGCTTGAACGACGTCTTCTTCATACTCGAACTTAAGCTGCCCCTTGCCGTCGTAGCCCCCGCTGATGGTTTTGACTACTGAAGGAAATCCGATTGATTGAAGAGCTTCTTTCAATTCGTCGACTGATTCTATAATCTCATAATCTGCTACCGGCAATCCGGCTTCTGCAGCCACCGCCTTTTCTTTTGCACGGTTCTGCGTCACTTCTAAGGAAAAAGCTCCCTGTGGCAGCTTGTCTGCTTCTTCAAATTGCCTGGCGACTTCTAAATCTACATTTTCAAATTCATAGGTGATCACGTCACTGGCTTCACTTAGCTGCTCGGCAGCTTCTAAATCGTCATAATTGCCTTGAATATGAAGATCGGCTACCTGGGCACAAGGACAATCTTCTGTCGGATCAAGCACGGCCACCCTGTATCCCATATGCTTAGCTGCAACAGCCATCATCCGGCCGAGCTGGCCGCCGCCAAGAATCCCTATTGTATCTCCCGGGCGTATAACTTTACTGATCACGAAGCTCACCCCGCATCTCTTCTACTTTGTTTCTCATTCCTTTGCGGTACTCATCAAGACGACCTGCGACTTGCTCATCGAAAGCTCCGATGATTTCTGCAGCTAAAAGACCGGCATTCTTAGCACCCGCTCCTCCAATTGCCACAGTCGCTACCGGCACGCCGCCAGGCATTTGAGCAATGGAATAGAGCGAATCTATACCGCTTAGAGCCCTGGATTGTACAGGAACTCCTATTACCGGCAGTGTCGTTTTAGCGGCTACCATACCTGGCAGGTGGGCCGCACCTCCTGCGCCGGCTACAATAACCTTCAACCCTCTGGATCGTGCTTCCTCCGCGTAGGTAAACATGTCTTCTGGTGTACGGTGTGCGGATATGATTTCCTTTTCATACTCGATATTCAATTCATCTAACAGGCTGCACGTCTGCTTCATTGTTTCCCAGTCAGAAATGCTTCCCATAATTACGCCAACTTGAGTCATACGATCCCTCTTTTTCTTAAGAATAATTCATTAAAAAAGCCTGCTCATCCCCCTCGTATGAGAGGAGATAAACAGGCACACGTGTGACCAGAATCAATCAACTGCTTGGTCTCCCCTCATAGTCCGGACATTTACGGTGTCCAGGTAGAAACGTCCGGGCCTTATCCCCGACTTATATGAGGTCCAATATGCAATTCTGATTTTATCATAGCAATATTCAATTCATTCTGTCAACGCAAATGACGAACATTAAAAATTAATTAAATAATAATTGTTCGTGTTTATAACTCAACAGCATAGAAAACGATGGTTCTTCCTATAGGTTCAAAGGCTTTTTCTCCATTTTCTGTCGTTTCTTTAAAGACAGGCTCCTCCGAGCGACGGATCGGTGTATACCCTTCTTTCTTCATCCGCTCCAGGCATTGATCGATTGTTTCGTTCTCTGCTACCTCATAGCGCTTCCTGGCTCTCTTTTTGGGCATTGCGAATCCTTCCCTTCTTCACTTGCTTCACCCAGAATCCGCCATGGATTTGTTTTGGTTCATAAGCAATAATGAATGCTTTCGGGTCAATTGATTTAATGGTTTCATAAAGCTGCAGTTCATACTTTCTCGGAGTTAGAATCTGCATGGCCAGGCGGTCGCCTTCCATTCCATATGCATACCAACTCGTTACTCCATATCCTTTATCACGAAGCATTCTCGTAAACTCTATATCCGGACTTGAAGAGATCACATTAACGGTTGTATACCCAATCGCCAGCTTCTCTTCAATCTTCATCCCGATAATAACACCAAGGCCATAACCGACTGCATAAGCAATCACGTTCTCAATTTCATTAAGGTTATCAAGGACTAAACCTAAGCCCAGGATATAAATCAAAATTTCAAACGTGCTGATAAAAGCTGCGAAATAACGCTTACCCTTCAAGGTAAAGATCATTCGTAACGTAAAAAATGATACGTAGACGATGTTGACCATTAAAATGATAGTAACCATTACAAGTGTATTATCCAGCATGGGTATTCCTCCTATGCCCCCTCACCGCCAAGTGAAAAAGCACAATCATTTAGACGATGACGTTTACGGTGCACGCCGGGACATTCACCCAAACGATCAATCTGCATACACTATATACCATCATATCCAAGTGGCACAATAAGATATTTTCAAAACTTTTGTCGAACGGAGGTCATGCTGGATCATGAGACAATTTGATGATTGGAAAAAGAATTTCGACCGTTTCTTCGGGCAGGATTTTTGGGGTGATTTTGAAGGAT
Source organism: Halobacillus sp. A5 (assembly GCF_024189315.1). Taxonomy (GTDB): domain Bacteria; phylum Bacillota; class Bacilli; order Bacillales; family Halobacillaceae; genus Halobacillus_A. The sequence goes on from NZ_JAIZEO010000004.1 coordinate 81,031, forward strand.
TTATGAAGCCTTCGATCCCCCAGATGAACGTGTATCAGTACGATAATGAATTAATCTGTATAGTGAATATACCCGGAATGAACCATCCTAAAAACGTCGATGTTCTCGTTGATCATGCGACGCTGACGTTGAAAGGAACCATCGATATCCACCACAGCGGTGGTCATCAGCTGCAATCAGAGATTGCCACCGGTGCATTTGAGCGGTCAATTGATCTTCCTTTCCCTGTGCGCAGCGATAAAATGGAAGCTACTTATAAGCATGGCCTGCTCATTATTCAACTGTTCCGCTTCATTTCAGACTCTACTCGTCAGAAACCGGTTAAGATTCGGCACCTTGAAGATGAATAATAGCCAGCACTCTACTTGAGGACCGACGATTGTTGAGCAAGCCTTTCTCTTATATCGAAACTGGAAAGTGCGTCTAAATATCCCAACAACCTGCGGCCCTCCAAATGAGGGCCGTTTCTCTGTTCTTCATAGCGTTTATGCTAAGAATATGAAATATAGAAGGAAAATGACAAATAACAGATACATGATCGGGTGAATCTCTTTTCCTCTTCCTTTTAATAGAAGCGTTATAGGATAAAAGATAAAGCCTATCGCAATTCCTGTAGCAATGCTGTACGTCAGCGGCATAGCTGCAATGGTAAAGAAAGCGGGGACGGCTATTTCAAACTGATCCCAGTCAATGCTTTTTAAGGTGGAGGCCATGAGCACTCCGACAATAATCAGCGCAGGTGCGGTGACTTCTGCCGTAACGACGGACAAGAGCGGTGAAAAGAATAGAGCTAACAGGAAGAAACCTGCAGTTACCACGGAGGCAAACCCTGTACGCCCTCCTGCTCCTACGCCGGCTGTTGATTCAATATATGACGTCGTAGTTGATGTACCGGCCACTGCTCCTGCTACGGTAGCTGCAGAGTCTGCAAACAGGGCACGCCCTGCACGCGGCAGCTTGTTGTCTTTCATATAACCGGCTTGTGTGGCCACTGCCACAAGTGTTCCTGCAGTGTCAAAGAAATCGACGAATAAGAAAGTTAAAATAACGACGAGCATTTCAATTGTGAAAATTTCACCAAAGTGTGTAAAGGCTGCTCCAAAAGTAGGTTCCATGCTTGGTGCCGCCCCTACAACATCTCCAAGACCAGTCGGCGGGGCAATTAAGCCGGCAACCATTCCGGCAACAGCGGTCAGGATCATACCGTAGAAAATTCCGCCTTTTATGCCCAGTGCAAGCAGCATGACAGAAACTACAATACCAAACACAGCAAGTAATGTTGTGGACTGCGTCAAGTCACCAAGTGCCACAAGAGTATCTTCATTCCCTTGCACAATCCCTGAGTTCTGGAAGCCAATAAAAGCGATAAATAGTCCGATCCCTGCTCCTACGGCAAGCTTTAAGTTAGCTGGTATCGCGTTAATAATTTTTTGGCGCAGTCCTGTTAACGTCAATAATATAAATATAAGTCCAGATGCCAAGACTCCAGCCAGTGCGGTTTCCCATGGAATACCGTAACCTAAAACAACAGTGTATGCGAAAAAGGCATTTAAGCCCATCCCCGGGGCAAGTGCAATTGGATATTTAGCCAGAACCCCCATGATTAATGTTCCTATGGCTGCTGCAATGGCGGTAGCCGTGAATACGGCTCCTTCATCAATCCGTGTTACGCCCTCTGGAAGCTCGTCAATTCCTGTTAATGCAAGCGTGGACGGGTTTACGAATAAAATGTAAGCCATCGCAAGAAAGGTGGTCATCCCTGCCAGGAATTCTGTGCGGTAATTCGTACCGTGTTCCTGAAATTTAAAAAACTTCTTCATCTTTCTTTCCTCCCCTTCTTGTTTGAAGCTGCCGCTTAAAAGTGTAAATGAGGGATGGGTGACTCAGCGTGCCCCCACGGGAAGCGTGTTATCCCTCACTGTCCTATCCTTGCACAAGTGTATTAGAACAGATTAAAATAAAAAAGCACTCTCAGACAGTGGCCGAGAGTGCTTTCTACACGAATCTACTAAAGAAATGGACCTCACGGGTAAACGTGCGGTTATTTCTGACGTAGTCAGACCATTTACGGTAGTCCGGTAGAAACTTATGGGCCATATCCCCAAAATTATACGACAGCTTATTCACTTTTAACTTTTGTTATCATACTAAAGTTTGACAAGTTTCGTCAAGACAAAATCCGAACGTTCGGACTTTTATTCATTTCTATTATTCGTCTATTCCCATTCAATGGTTGAAGGCGGTTTACTTGTTACGTCGTACACGACGCGGTTAATGTGGTTCACTTCATTAACGATTCGATTAGAAATCCGCTCCAGCACTTCCCAGGGGATCCGTGCCCAATCTGAGGTCATGCCGTCAATGGAAGTGACGGCTCGAATGCCGATCGTGTGGTCGTACGTACGCTCGTCTCCCATAACCCCGACGGAACGGATATTGGGAAGTACAGTGAAATACTGCCAAATGTCACGGTCCAGCCCGGCGTTTTTAATTTCTTCCCTTAAAATCGCATCTGATTCTCGTACAATTTCCAGTTTTTCTTCACTGACCGCACCCAAAATACGAATGGCCAGGCCTGGACCAGGGAAAGGCTGACGCCATACAATGTGTTCGGGTACACCAAGCTCTGTTCCAAGGGCGCGTACTTCATCTTTAAAAAGCGTGTTAAGCGGTTCGATTAACTGGAACTCCATATCTTCAGGAAGACCGCCTACATTATGGTGGGATTTAATTGTCTGGGCAGTGTCCGTTCCACTTTCAATGATATCAGTGTAAAGTGTGCCCTGCGCTAAATAATCGATGTCGCGAAGCTTATCTGCTTCATCGTCAAAGACATAAATGAATTCGTTTCCGATAATTTTTCGTTTCTCTTCAGGGTCAGATACCCCTTCCAGCTTGCTGAGGAAACGGTCTTTTGCATCCACTTTAATGATGTTCATATTAAACCCATCCCCAAGGGTGCGCATAACGTCATCAGCTTCATTTTTTCGGAGCAGCCCATGGTCTACAAAAATACAAGTCAGCTGATCGCCGATGGCTTTATGCATCAGAGCAGCAACTACTGAAGAGTCGACCCCTCCGCTAAGTGCACAAAGAACTTTACGATCTCCGACTTCCTCACGAATTTTCTCTACTTCCATTTCAACAATATGTTCCATTGTCCAGTCGTCTGTGGCTTCGCACACATCAAAGACAAAGCTTCGCAGGATGTCATTACCATATTCTGAATGACGGACTTCCGGATGAAACTGGACGCCATACATCTGTTTTTCATCATTTCCAATGGCAGCCACCGGACAGGACGGACTTGTGGAATCTACAGTAAATCCTGGAGGAGCTTCAATCACTTTATCACTGTGGCTCATCCATACCGTCTGGGCTTTCGGCGTTTTCCGGAAAAGAACAGGGTCTTCTGAAACAGCAATGTCCGCTTTTCCATATTCACGCTGGTGGGCACGCTCGACTTTTCCATTAAAGTGGTGAGTCATCAACTGCATGCCGTAGCAGATGCCCAGAACGGGAATACCTAATTCAAATAAGTCTTCATCACAGCGAAAACTCTTTTCACCATATACACTGTTAGGACCGCCGGATAATATAATACCGCTTGGGTTCAACTCTTTAATATCTTCTGCAGTAATCTTGTGAGAACGCAGTTCACTGTAAACACCGAACTCACGGATACGGCGTGTAATCAATTGATTGTACTGACTTCCGAAATCGAGCACAAGAATCATGCCTTGAATTTGTTCCATAATGAGTACCTCTCCTTTTCCTACTTCAAATTCTTTCGATCGCCCTATAAAAAAATAGACTCCCGCCCCCGAATAAATACGGTGAAGGCAGAAGTCCATGCGGAAAACGCTGCAAGATTCCTGCCTTCATAGTCAGAGCATTTACGGTGCTCCGGTAGAGACTTTCGGACCATATTACCGAGGATATATGAAGGTTGATGGATTAATTTCATTCATTCTATCAACCGCAACGACGGGAATCAAGACAATGCTTTTTTAATTAAATTTTCCCATAATTCTGTGACCTTGCTCATTTGCTTTTGATTAGTTTCATTCCGATACAATACGCGTTCATAATAATTCGTTAGCTGCCTCATCTCATTTGTTTGATAACGGGCGTCGACCCTGCCTGCGAAATCACGGAGCGTCTGATTGGAATGACGCTTCAAGTCTCTTTTTTCAAGTGCCTTCAATAGGAATATAAAAGCGCGCTCAAACGTGTCTTGGTCCTGTTTCTTTTTCAATTGACGTTCGTAATAAGCGGCCATCAGGCGAAATCTGGTAAAGAATATAATAGATGCCAGAGTAAGCACGAGTCCTGCCGTAATCCATTGGGGAAGCTGACTGTTATTACCGCCTGCTGCGGCACTTTCATCATCTTCAGAATCTAAATCTTCTTCCTGTTCCTGCTGGTTCGGGTTAGACGGGTCATTCTCATCTGAATTGGAGGAGTCTTCTTCGTCTTCTCCATTTGTATCACTGTCACTTTCACTATCACTTTCTACGTCGAGGTAAAAGTCGGTGTTGTTTGAGAAACCCTGGGTTGGTTCAAATGGCACCCATCCAACTTCTGGAAAATAAACCTCCACCCATGAGTGAGCGTTTCCGCTTGTTACTTCATACTCGTTAAGGCTCTCGCCATTGATCGATTGGGTTTCATTTGTCGGCTCGCCTCCCGTAAAGCCTTTAACCCACCGGGCTGGTATGCCCTGTGATCGCAGGAGGACGACCATTGAGGTTGAGAAGTTATCACAATAGCCCACTTTTGTATCAAATAAAAATTGGTCAACGTAATCTTCGTTATCCTCAGGTACTTCTATATCTTCTGTTGAATACTCAAAATCATTCGCTGCAAAAAAAGCTTCCACAGCCTTCGCTTGATCATAGCGGTTATCTTCCTCTTCTATAATCTGCCCAGCCAGATTGCCAACCCTTTCTGGAAGATTTTCAGGCAGCTGCGTGTATTGCTCCTCTATTTCTTCTGGGTCTTCACTTCCCGCTTCCCGGAGTTCGTTATATTCAAAGGAAGGCATGTCGTATTCTACTACATACTCCTCCACCTGCGTTACACTTCCATCGCGGATCGTGTCTATTTCACCTGTATAATTATGAAGCTCAAGTGCTGTATTATTCGGGAACTGCTCTAATGACTGAGCACCATAAGGGTAGACAAGTTTATTAAAATTAGCTTCCCCCGTAAAATTCAGAAGGCTCGTCCGTTCTTCTGTTTCTACTTCTTCTGTAACGGTATCAAATTCCAGGTCATCCGCAGAAACAGCACTCGTATCTCCATCCAGAGTGTCTTCCCATCCTCTTCCGGTGTAGGTATCTTTAGATTCTATCCGCCAGTACTGGTCGTCGTCTGCCAGGGCTTGAAAAACGGGCGTGTCATCCTGCACAAATCCTCCGCCAAGTCTGGAATCATTTTCTCCATATCCGACTTTTTGAACAGGACCTCCCCCGCTGCCCCCGGGACCGGAGCCTGGGTTGCCGCTGGTTAGAAAAGGAACAGGATCCGGCCATTGTGGTGTAAGTTTTGGTGAAGAATATCCTGCCAGCAAGGAAAGGATAATCATTCCCGCAAGCGGAAACACCCATATAAAGGAAGAAGGCATATTTTTAAATGATATGTTTTCTCTTTCCATCTCTTTATAGAAGTGTGACAACCCTAATGATATCACTGCCAGGGTGAAGGTACGGATAATTGCCCATTTTCCTTCGTAGATCGTAAAAGTATCGACGACGGTAACGAAAACGATCGTTAATAAAACGAAAACAAACATTCGCTTGGCTACAATAAACCAATAGAACAACAGGTAGCTCATCAGCCAAAGCAGGATGAGAAACAGCAGGCTTCTAAACATTGGGGTCATCTGCCACCACTGCTGCCCTTGAATAACTTGTATATTGTATAGGATTTGATCGTATATAACCGTAAACCAATTCCTGCTGAAAATCTGTTCACCAATATAGAGACCATCTATAATAAACAAAAGGGCTAAAAGTTTCAAAGGGACAGAAAGCATCCAGTTCAACTGAATGAATGATATAAAGAAACAAAAAGCAGCGTAAATGAAAAAGATGCTGACATTATTGAATTCTGCAATCACTTCAAGCGGGCGGAGCCATTCCATAAACAACAAAAAACCGCAGATATAAATCGCTATTTGATAAAACCTTTGATGTGTTGGAGTGAGGTTCATTATGTATTCACCTCAAATTCTCTTTTTGTCAGTTCTTCTTCAGTAAGCACATTGACTACTATTTTATTACTGCTCATTTTCTTAATTAATTTATGGTCTTCAAAATCCAGCTGACTCTGAGGACGTACATAGAAGAATACAAGGCGCTTGCTCTTCTGGGTCAATCTAGTAATGGTTTCGAGTAATTGAGGATTCAGCTCATGACTGACTATTAAAAGAACGATTCCAGAGGGCAGTTGAAAACGTTCCCTTTCCAATTGTTCAGCAAAAGAGGTCCTTCCAATAGCTTTAATTTCTGCTAAATGTCTGTGAATCTTATCCTTATGCTGATAATCCTGCTGAAACGGAAAGTACCTTTTCCCATCTCCCAAAGTCATAAAAGCCAGCTGAGAAGATTTTTTATGTAGTTCTTCCAGTAAAGATGCACTAAATTCTACGGCTCCTTCAAAGCTTAACGGACTTGTCTTATCGTTGTGCACACCGTTTAATACGAGCAGCATGTCCACGCTTTTTTCCTGCTCAAATTCCTTTGTCATCATTTGATTGCTCTTCGCTGTATTCTTCCAATCAATCCAGGAGAAACGATCACCAGGAACATATTCACGCACGCCGGAAACAACATTCGTGTTCTTCTCATTTAATTTAAACGACGGACTCGCTCCCTGTTCGAAGCTGTATGCCTTCTCAGTAAGCTTCACCTTCCTTTGATAAGGAAACACAAGAAACTGATGATCCAGCATGTATACATATTCTTTTTTTATAAATCCAAAAAAATCAGCTGTTTTTACTCGTAAAGCCTTAAGGTGATGTTCCCCTCTTGGCACTTTTTCAAGTTCATATCGGCAGCTGATATGACGCTTAAACCACGGAAATGAAATCTTCTTCACTTGTCTAAATTCATTCATTTGAGCAGGATCATCCATATATTTGTACTTTTCTAAATGGAGGTCCTTATTCATTAATGACTGCGGAAAGTATTCTTCTACCACACAATAGTACAATGGAAAAGGAAAGCGGCGGTCAATTTTAATTTCCACCTGCAATGTTTCTCCTGCTGTGGCTGCGCGCTTTGACAAATACCGGTTAACTTCCCAGTTGTCTAAACGATAAAATGTCAGAGCCGTCATATAAATGAGAAAAGGCAGAAAGCTGTAAAACAGAAACCAGCTTACAAATCCTCCCTGGAACATGGCGTAGGAAAATAAAACAGCAAACAAAACGGAAACTGTGATTATCCTGGCTGTAAAGTGAAAAGTCTGTTTCATTCACTCACATTCCTCTGCACGGGTACAGCTATGTTTGATAATACATCTGAAATGATGTCTTCCGGTGTCGCTCCTTCAAATTTGGCCTCTGATGTTAAAATCAGTCGGTGTGAAAGTACGTTCTCAGCCAGAAACTTCACATCATCGGGAAGCACGTAATCCCGGTCCATTATAAAAGCATAGGCTTTAGCAGCTTTCATTAATGCGATTGAACCACGGGGACTGACACCAAGATAAACGCCTTCATGTTTTCTCGTACCTGTTACAAGGTCTACAATATATCGGTGAACCGTGGAGTCTACGTAAACCTCTTCTACTTCTTTCTGAAGGCTCACAAGTTCTTCCCGGCTGATCACGGCTTCTACTTCGTGAATGGGATGGCTTCCAGACGTACGTGCCAGCATTTCCATTTCCTGTTTTTCACTCGGATACCCCATTCTCAGCTTTAACAAGAAGCGATCCAGTTGAGCTTCCGGAAGAGGATAAGTTCCTTCATACTCAATCGGGTTTTGAGTCGCCATAACAAAAAATGGGCTTTTAAGAGGTACTGCTTCACCATCTACAGTAATGTTTGTTTCTTCCATCCCTTCAAGTAAAGCGGATTGAGTTTTTGGTGAGGTTCTATTAATCTCATCTGCTAAAACAATATTTCCAAGGATAGGTCCGGGACGAAACTCAAACTCTAGTGTTTTAGGGTTGTAAATGGAAACTCCGGTAACATCTGAAGGCAGTAAGTCGGGGGTGAATTGGATACGCTTAAAATCACAATCGAGTGATTTTGCCAGAGTACGTACAAGCATGGTTTTTCCGACTCCAGGTACATCCTCCAGCAGCACATGACCTTTAGCCAGCAGTGCCACTACGCTTAAAAGCGCTTCATCATCTTTTCCAATCATGACACGGTTAATATTCTTTAAAACTTCGGAAATCTTAGGCTGATATAAGAACGCTTGATTACTCATTTGGTCAGATCCCTCGCTTCTCAGACGCTATTTTCTGAAAACTCATTCTTACTCTAACTATACTATATCTATAGTCTTACGACAAAACTTGTGTATCGCTGTTTATATAAATAATAAACATGTCTAAACCTGTTATATTTCCGGGGAAATAATAATGAAATTCAACTTAGCAGATTTCCATTCACCATTTACCATGTGCTTTATTGTAACACCAGCGTAACAATCGTAAAAAAATAATGGTTTCAAAATCTTGTCAACCAAAATGTTTTGCCAATTATTATATTTTGATACCTTATTGTTCCAATAAGTCTTAAAGATTAATAAATAAGAAAAAATAGGAATTCCTTATTATATCAACTATTACAAGCTGTTTTTTTATTAATTCTGTATTTTTCACCGAGTTGTCAGCCTTTAATGAGTGGATTACTAGAATTAACCATAAATATTACATAGATTAGATGATAGGATGAAATTGTTGAAAAAACAAAAACTTTTCAAGGAGGAATACGAACATGAAAGTCAAATCACTGATTGTTTCAGGAGCTCTTGCCCTTTCATTATTGGCAGCTCCAGCTACTTCTCTAGCTTCCACTGGGGATAGCACAGTTAAAGTAAATCAACAAAATTCAAATATAGAAGGTGCCCTTCAATGGTTGACTGAAAATGAAGATGCACTTAAAGGAAACACTCTTCAACAAGCAGATATTCAATCATTACTTGAACAGCTGCAAGTAGAGCAGCCTGCTGAAGCTCAAGAAGAAGAAGAGACACCACAGGAACAGCCTCAGGAAGCACCTGAGCAGCCTGCAGAGGAAGAACCTGCACAAGAAGAGCCTGCTGAAGCTCCACAAGAGCCTTCAACTGAAGAACAAGCACCAGCAGAACAAACTGCTCAAGAAGAAACTACTGAAGAAGAACCAGCAGAGCAAGAAGAATCTGACTCTGAAGTTTCTGCATTCGAACAGGAAGTAGTGGATCTAACAAATGAAGAGCGCGCGCAACAAGGACTGGAGCCGCTCGAGCTTGACGTTGAACTTAGCGGAGTAGCAAAAGATAAATCAGTAGACATGCAGCAAAACAACTATTTCTCTCACGACAGCCCAACACACGGGTCACCGTTTGATATGATGAATGAATACGGAATTGATTATACAACTGCAGGTGAAAACATTGCCAAAGGACAGACTTCTCCTGAAGAAGTTGTTCAAGGGTGGATGAACAGTGAAGGTCACCGCGAAAATATTATGAATGAATCATTTACTCACATCGGCGTTGGACATGCTGAGGACGGAAATTACTGGACTCAGATGTTTATCGCTAAGTAATAATTAATTTTTTTGACACACCCACCGGCACTTCATGTGTCCGGTGGTTTTTTTATTCTATCCGCTACGAAGCCCCTCTTTTCTTCTTGGAAGTCAGTGGGTATGCCGACAGTATATTTTCTTTATGAAATGTTCTTACCTGCTGCTTTGAATAACAAAAAGCAAGAATACGCAGCTCATGGCATTCAAGAACTCTTATTACTCTTTGGGAGATCATTTCGTCTGAGGAAAAATAAATGATTTCTATCTTTTCTTTACTCTTCCTGGCTTTCTCCAAAAGCTTCTCCACGTTCGTTCACTCCTCTTATCATTAATTACCGAACATTTGTTCTTATTATATGTAATGTAGTACTTACTATTCAATAGAAATGTTTCCCATTACCCTGGATTAGGTCCATCGAATGAAATCCACTTTTTTCCGTTTACTTTGCTTCTTTCCAGTAAACAACAAAGGTATAGAAGTGAATTTATATAAGGGGTGAAAATTCATGAAAAAAGAGATCTTTTTATTGCTGGCTGCGACCTTACTAATTTTCTTAGTGTCCTGCGGAGAGGATGAAGAGAAAACGGATGCGCCCGATACAGGGGATAATCAAACTTCAACAGAAGAAGAATCTAACAGTGAAGAAATAGAGGAGGATAGCGAGACAGAAAATATTACGGCTGACATCATGAATGGTGATGGAGATGAAGTAGGTACAGCTGAGCTGATCGAGCAGGAAGATGGAGTATATATGCACCTTGAAGCCTCAGACTTACCTGAAGGAGAGCACGGTTTCCATATTCATGAAAGCGGGCTCTGCGAGGGACCTGACTTTGAATCAGCTGGCGATCATTTCAACCCTTCCGACAGCAGTCATGGCACAGAATCTGAGGATGGACCTCATGCTGGTGACCTGCCTAATATTGAAGTAAGTGAAGACGGCACTGTGGAACAGGAGGTTACAGCAGAGAATGTTACACTCACTAGTGGGGAGGATCACTCCTTATTGGATGAAGATGGTACAGCCTTAGTTATTCACGCAGAAGCTGATGATCATGAGTCACAGCCTGCAGGAGATGCCGGCGCACGTATTGCATGCGGTATTATAAGTGATGAAGATTAATCCGCTCTAGAAAAGCCGTTTCAGCCTCCCTCAAGTCCGTAAATAGGCCGGAACAAAGCAATGAGTGTCCTCTTATTAAAGAGATAATGACCAATAAATCAAAAATCTATAAAATGCAGCGTAGTCAACTTACAAGGGGCAGCAAGATTCCCTCTCAGGAAAGCGGTCCTTGCTTTTTTGAGCGATCCGCTGAAAAGCGAAGTATTTTGACGAAGCGATGACCATTAAATACAAAAAGACCCGGTCAATTCAAAATTGACCGGGTCTTTTTGTAATGACTTTCGTTGTTTTTTATTTCTTTATGAGCAAGGACATGTTCACTTACATAGTAATAGAAGAGGTGATTCAGCGGCAAGTCATAACCAAACTTTATCGTCCATGACTCACTGATGACAAGGTATACGTAATGGATAGTGAGGTGAACAGCAATCCTTTAGAGGTTACTTATTATCCGACTTAGAAGACAGTCCGAGTCGAGGGAGGAATTTATTGTGCAAGGGTTTAAAAAGAATCTACTCCTTCACTATAACTACCAAACAGGTCTGTTTACAGCCGCTGAAGAAAATATCCAGTAAATAATGAGCTCTGCCCATTCTATTTTTTCGAATAAATTCTGAAATCTATGCGCTATCACTATACCATCCTGCAAGTGTAAACATATGCTACGAGTGTAACATATCTTATAATTCCGGAGGTGCTTATTAGATGCAAGCAAAAAATTTAAGCGGTGGTCAAGAACTTCTTTGTGTCAATGTAGATAAGGTTTATGATTGGGTGGTAAATGAGGCTTCATTCGACATTAATATCGTAGATGAAGATTTACCAGAAGGATTAGACTGTGATGATTTCGACCCTGCGGATGTAACTTGTACAGTTACTCCTGAAGATGTAGACATTTTGTCGCGTGAAGACCGCACGTTCATCATCGACGGTGTAGAAACAACTTTACAACTAGTTTCTATCCGCAAAAACTTTACTGTCACCCTAACTATTCCGACAACTATTAACGGTGACGAAGAAGTAGAATTAGACTTTTCCCGCTGCGAACAAGTTGTTCTCTGCGCTCCAGCAGGTACAGAAATTGATGTAACATACACAGACACAGACTGTTTTGTATGTACATTCGACTGTGATCCTGGTGATACAGACACAGATCCAACTTTCGACGCGTCAATCACTGTTAACCTTTGCCAAAGCATTCAGTCTACGTTCCCTGTAACAGTTGAACTAATTACTGAATTCTGCGAGCCAAGAGACATCCTGCCTACTCCTTGCCCGTCTCCTGTTAGACCACCACAATGTCCAGTGGTATTCCCTAACAACGGTAACGGCAACGGCGGCGAATAATAGTTCTGTGAAAAAGAGGAAGCGATGCTTTCTCTTTTTCTTTATTTATGATTACATTAAATCCCATGATAACGGGGTACCTGCTTTAATAAATTTCGACGCTCTTTTACCGAGTAGAATGTCGTAATACTTCGGCGGAAGTCCAAAACCCGGCCTTATTGCTTTTACATTCTCCTTTGAAAATAGCTCCCCTTTGTTTATATCTTTTACTACATAGAGTGAGCGTCGGTATTTTTGTGAGGAAGCTTCACTTTTAGTGGGGCCGTACGTAATTGAACCGAGTGCAAGCCACGCTCTTTTTGTTTCATCCACTAACCCTTTGAATTCATGAGGCTCCATAGAGAAAGTGGCATCTACTCCCCCGTCCCTTCGGGAGAGAGTGAAGTGCTTCTCGATAACTGTGGCTCCTAATGCAACTGCTGCCACAGCCACCCCGGTGCCCGTCGTGTGGTCTGACAATCCAACCTGACATTGAAATAATTCCTTCATGTGTGGAATCGTACTTATATTCGTATTCGCAGGCGAGGCTGGATAGGTACTCGTGCATTTTAATAGAATTACATCTTTACACCCCTCCGATTCGGCTGTTCTTACGGCTTCATCTATTTCAGCAGCTGTTGCCAAACCTGTTGATATGATCATCGGCTTGCCCGTCTGCGCCACCTTTTTAATCAGTGGTAGATCTGTATTTTCAAAGGAGGCTATTTTATAACAAGGGACATTCAGTTTTTCTAAAAAATCCACCGCCGTCTCATCAAACGGGGAACTAAAACCAATCATTCCTAGCTCCCGGCATCTGTTAAAAATCGGAGCATGCCACTCCCAAGGCGTGTATGCTTTTTGGTAAAGTTGATAAAGCGACTGGTCCTTCCATTGTCGATCCCCGCTTATAACGAAGTCCTTATTGGAGAGATTCAGCGTCATTGTATCTGCCGTATAGGTTTGAAGCTTTAACGCATGAGCCCCTGCTTTTGCAGCAGCTTCTACAATTTCCAGAGCACGGCTGAGCGACTGATTATGGTTCCCGGACATTTCAGCTATGATCAAGGGAGGAGCCTCCGCACCGACTTTACGATTATGAAGATGAAAGCTGTTCATGCTCTCCCCCTCCTAAAGATTTGATAATACGCTTTTTCGCCTCAAACCATGTATCTTTAAAATGAGCCATAGGAATGACATCCACATACTGCCCATTCTTTATTGTATGATTCATGAATCGTCCTTCTTCAACAAATCCCAATTTTTTATGATATTGTAAACTCTTTTGATTCGTAACCAACACTTCTGCACAAACTTTGTACATATTCTGCTGTTCGAATATAAACGCTAACGCAAGCAGCCCCAGCACCGTCCCGGAGCCCCCGGGCGCTGATTGTTCTCCTATATAAAACCCCCAAAAGCATTTATTGTGATGCCGGTCAATCTTTGAAAAGTTCACGAGACCGATAGGCTGCTTCTTATAATAGAGCAGCTGGACATTAGTCGCGGCATCGTTATTCACTCTATCAAACCATTGTTTATGTTCTTCCATTGTAATTGTATGATCCGTATACATCGCTTCACGGATCGCTTCTGAGTTTCTCCACCTAAGTACAACGGGCAGCTCTTTCTCTGATAATTTTTTTAACTCAAATTCTCTTACATTTACCATTCCAGACGCCCCCTCCAGCATATGCCGAACGACTGAACCTCCTTTAATTTTCCCCCCCACCCGCTCAGCAGCTTCTGACATCTTTCTTAATTGAGCTTCATTTCCAAGAAAAAACGATACACCCTGCGCTATATCGTTTGCCGTAACGTCCTCACTCGTTCCTAAGCAGACGACAGCCCCCTTCTCTTCCATTAATGATAGAATATCGGCTTGATTTGAAGCGGTTTGAATCGTGAGTGCAGGCAGCCCTAGCATACACCGTTCCCAGGTGGAAGTCCCTCCTGCCCCAAGAGCAAGGTCAGCTTTCCTCATTAAATCAGCCATGTAATTAATTTGGCAGTGAAAATGATAACTTGGGTTTGTAAGGCAAATGTGTTTTATTTCATCAATACGCGGGTTGCTTGCCCCTGCCACAATGTCCACCCTTATCTCTGCTAGGTTTAATTGTTTTAATGCCGCTAATGCTTTTATCGTTTCATTGGTTGGATCTGTCCCTCCAAATGAAATGAGCAGCCGTTTTACATTGCCGCTACGCCTCTCTGCCATTGCCTTTGCTCTGATGAACTCTTCCCGCACGATCATATGGTCTGGTCCCAGCAGCTTGATTGTCTGCTCCGGCACTAAATGATCATAACGGGTAAGGTAGTTTTTATACAGATTCTGGTCGACTAATAAATCACACTCATGTTCTCTATCTGCTAAATCGTCGATTACGATGAGCCTCTTCGAGAACTCCCGCATCCCCTGCTCCCACTTCTTACCTAACGCATAGTGATCGACTAAGAACCAATCCACATCCCTGTGATGCGCTTGAAGAACGGCCGCCGTATGCCTTAAATCGGCTTTATAATCGACTTCCAGCCAGGAGGAATATGGAATGGATGGATCTTTATTAAAATGTTCCTCTACAGGGAACGGCAAAGGATATACAGGAAACTGCTGGTCCTTTATATACTGGATCATATTCCCTTTTAAAAGCCTGCAGATAAAGGAGACGTGTGCTCCTGCTTTTCTTAACTGATGAGCCAGTGTCAGACATCTCATTACATGCCCTGATCCTATTTCTATTGAGGCGTCCGTTCGCATTACTACTTCAATAGGACTTCACACTCTCAAGTTTTTTTTTGATCGATATGACTATTAATAAGAGCCCACTCTGGATACTGTTTAACGACTTCCAAAGCGTCCTCAAAGGTGAAATGGGGATTATTAGGATATAAATGACTAATCATACGCTTCATTAATTGAAAATCTTCATGTGTATCCACAGTCCATCGATGGTGGCTTTCATCCTGCTTTAACCTCACACTGCATATTGAAAATTCATCAGGGTGATGATGTATATAAGAGGTGACATGCTCCCGCTCAGAAAGCGAACGGGCCTCGTCAAAGCAGCGCTTTAAAGCCGGCATGGACAGTACTTCCGTGTCCATACCCCGCGGGTACGTACGTGCGACGGTATTGGATGCATATTTGCAGGTTCCTTTATGTTTGGTAAATGCCTGAATAACCTGATCAATCACTGCTGCATCAATGATTGGACAATCAGAGGTGAGCCGCACGATCACATCTGCCCCATAGTATTGAGCCGCTTCAAAATAACGGCTGAGTACATCCTGCTCTGAGCCGCGATACACTTGAATGGAGTGATTTTGAGCAAACTCTGCAAGCACGTCATCTTCAGGCTTCGTTGTTGTGGCGATAATAATTTCATCCAATAAAGCCGACATCCGTATTCTTTCCAGTTGAAAATCAAGCAAAGGTCTATCCATTACACGTTTTAATACTTTTCCAGGCAGCCGGGTTGAACCCATGCGTGCCTGAATAATGGCTGTCACTTTCATCGTTTCACCCCGCATAATAGGAGATTACTTTCTTCACGGCTTTTATGACGTCCTTAACATCAGATTTCGTCATGGAGGGAAACAATGGAAGTGTAATCATAGTCTCGTATAGATCCTCTGCTGCCGGGCAGAGGCCTCTCTCATAACCAAGCCGGCGGTAATAGGGCTGCCAATATACAGGAATGTAATGAACGTTCACTCCTATATTTTCTTTTAGAAGCGCCTCAAACACCTCCCTGCGCGAGCCCATAAGACGTTCGAGCTTTAATCGAAGAATGTATAGGTGCCAGCTGGATTCACAGCCTGCTCTCAGCTTGGGAGAGATTAATTCGTTAACATCTTGAAAAGCTTTTGTGTACATCTCTGCGTATTTCTTTCTTTTTGCGATAAACTGATCTAATTTATTAAGCTGACTGTGCCCTAAAGCAGCTTGTATATCTGTCATTCGATAGTTATAGCCGAGAGATTGCATTTCGTAATACCACGGCCCGTGAGATGCTTCTGTAAACTGTTCAGCATGCCGGGTAACGCCATGACTTCTAAACTGCAGAAGCTTCTCATAGTAGTCTTTACGATTGGTCGTAATAATGCCTCCCTCGCCCGTTGTCACATGTTTGACAGGATGAAAGCTGAACATTGTCATATCACTCAGTGCTCCGACATCCCTGCCTTTATACCTGGCCCCTAAAGCATGAGCTGCATCTTCTATGACAGGAATGTTATGACCTTTTGCAATCGATAAAATATCATCGTAAGCGGCCGGCTGCCCGGTAAAATCTATGGGAATAATTGCTTTTGTTTTTTCAGTTATTAATGATTGGATAGAGGAGGGAGAAATATTGTACGTATTCGGATCAATATCTGCAAATACAGGCATAGCGTCCATATAAAGAGCACAGTTCGCACTTGCAAGAAATGTCATCGGGCTTGTAATCACTTCATCATTTTTCTTTATACCTGCTGCAAAGCAAGCTCCATGAAGAGCGGCTGTTCCACTGGAGAAAGCTACAGAATAGTTCGCACCTACATAATCGCTGATCTTCTGCTCAAACTTATCAATCTCCGGGCCGGTTGTTAAAAAGTCACTCTTTAACACATTAACTACATTTCTTATATCATCCTCATCAATGAATTGTTTTCCATAAGGGAGGTAGCTGTCCCTTACCGGCTTTCCTCCGTGAAGTGCTAGCTTTTTCGCCATGATGAATCCCTCATTAAATCAATTTCGTGGTTTTAATCCACTCTTCTGTCCGTGCGATTCCATCTTCTAAATTAAATACCGGCTTCCACCCAAGCAGCTTGGAAGCTTTATCATAGTTACATAGAAGCTTTTGAATTTCACTCTGCGGGTGGATATGTTCAACGTGCTGTATTTTCGTCACATCCTTAACGATTAAGCTGGCCAAGTCGTTAACCGATATGTCACGGCCGAGACCGGCATTTAGAATTTCTCCATTTGCTTTATCGTTGTACCCTGCTTCTACTACAAATTGAGCACAATCCTCTACGTACAACAGGTCTCTCGTCTGAGTTCCATCCCCATAAATGCGAAGCGTTCTGCCCTCTAATTTGTTTTTTATAAAAATAGCGACGACGCCGCCTTCTCCACCCGTCTTCTGGTACGGTCCATACGTATTGAATGGTCGAACGACAACTGTCGGCATCCCATAAGCAAAGAAGTAGGAAAGCACCATGTTCTCTGCGGCAATCTTCGCCCCTGCATAGGGGGAGGCTGGTTTAACCGGATCGGTCTCTTTTATTCCTGCCGGGGTAGCCGCCCGGTCATAGACCATGCCTGTACTCATAAACACCATTTTGACGTTATGTTTTTTACACTCTTCCAATACGTTAAAAGTACCCAGCGTATCATTATCAAAAGTAGTCTTAGGATCATCAATACTGTCTTGAACATTAATACTTGCTCCAAGGTGATAACAACAGTCGAATCCCTTTAAAAAAAGATCCTTTAACAAAGTGGTATCTTTAATGTCTCCCTGAATAAATTCTTTAAAATTTTTGCGGCTCAAATATTCCTCCACGTTTTCAATCCGTCCGTTGGATAAATCATCCAGCACCCAGACTTCATGACCATCGTCGAGCAGTTTCTTAACGACCCATCTCCCAATAAATCCTGCACCGCCGGTTACTAGTACATTCAAATCTTCATCTCCCTCCTTTATCCCTTCAGACCAATACTATTAAAGTAAAAGAGAGAATATTCTTAAGAACATCTGTTAAAGATCATCTTATTTTCTTAACCAGACATCAATATTTAGAGGTGCAGGTAGAAACAAGTGTCTGGGCGCTGGAGCTGGATGTCACTCTTTTAAAAAAGAGATCCACAGTTTGGGATTTTATAATTGACCACGAAAAAACCGGCGAATCATCGCCGGTTACTTCGTTAATCGATCAATAAGCTGTAACAGCCGCTTCCCGGACAGCTGTTTCGTATTATAAGCAGTAGATAAGAACTTCTCCCTCATTTTTTTCTCATAATTCTCCATTTGAGGATCAGTAAAATAACGCAGGACGATGTTGGCCAGCTTTGAAGGATTATCATGTGTCAAACCGCCTAAACCATAATAATAACCGGTATGCCCTGGAAAATGTTCACTTAAAATAAATACAGGCTTTCCAGACAACATAGCCTCTAGTCCTACGGTGGAGGAATATACGACTACAGCATCAACATTGTGAAGTATGTCGTACAAAGAGTAATTTTGAGTAGGCAGAGCTTCCGGTACATCTTTAGTCAGTTGATGAGGCTGTGAACCTGGGAAGTCTTTTATGAGGATATTAGCATTTCCCTTTTTAGCTAATGCCTGCACCAATACCTTCCAGCGCTGCAGATCCTTATTCCCCCTCACTACTACTAGTACGGTTTTCTTGGAAGGATCTAACCCGAGATTGGTAACGAACTCGTTTTTGCTGACTGGCTTATTTAACGTAATTTGATCAAATCGAGGATGACCTATAATTTCTACAGCTTGATCGGCAATTCCTTTCTGCTTATACCACACTTTTTCAAAGGTTCCATAAACCGCATCCACTGTTGCTATCTTTGGCAGATACCCAAATTCACTTGATATGATTCCATGCTGCATGCAGATGGACGTAACCCCTTGTTTAGCAGCTACTATGGCAAGTGTCCGGCTTTCAGGGTAGTGGGTGGACGCTACGATGACGCAGGAAACGGGTTCACTGCGAAACAGTCTGCTCGCTTGTTCAATCCGGTGAATAATTTTTTCCAGCTGCATTAAGAATATGGTTTGAAACTTTTTATCGCTGAACAATGGGTGGTTCGGGAATGCTTTAAATATTTTCTTCGCCTGCCTGTGTGTTTCGGTTACTGCAGCTTCTAAAGTACTTGACTGACTCTTATATTCATCAAAATAATGGACAGGAATATTTCCATCCTTCTCCTTTCTTACATATCCTTTATCTCTTGGAGGTTTTTTTCTATCTTTAATAATAAGTGATGTAGAAGGTGAAAAATATTTGTTCAAAATAGGCGTGGGAAAACGAATTAAATTGTAAACATCGTGAATAATCACTTTTCCCTTTTTATTTTTATTTGGCCGGCTGCTCGTGTGTTTTTTTATGAAACGATTGAAACGACTTTGAATCTCCGCATTGCTTTCCACTTTATTATTGAGTAAAAGAGTAAAAGAGTCCTGATCGAGATTATTCATTAAAGGGGCTTTCTTAATTAAGCTTCGATAATGACAAAGGTAAGGCAGAGAATACCCTTTGTACGTGATCCCTTCAAACCGGTCCAGAAAATCTAAATAAAGAGACCAGTAATTTCTTTCATATGTGTTCAACTTGCTGCCTCCTTTCCGCTTTCATCCTAAAACTTGTCTAACCTTATTAAAGTATATTTTCATTTTTCAACAGCTGTTTTATCTCTTCGTATGATATTGGTGATTGGTCAATGGAGCTGTATGTTTTATGCTGTGCCGGGGCTGCATTCTGATAGAAGCTCTCCTTCTTTCCAGGCAGGACATACATATCAGGAAGCTCCCAGGCAGACAGTGATTCATCAAACGTCATCAGTTCTTCATACAGCTTTTCGCCTGGCCGTAACCCGACCTCACGGACATATACATTCTTTTTGTTGATTTGGCAAGAGTGGCAGGTTTCTTCGATGATTAATGAGACGAGGTCCCCAAGTAAAATAACAGGCATTTTTAATATAAAAACTTCCCCGCCCCTGGCTTCCTTCAAGGCTTTAATCGTAAGTTCAGTTGCCTGGGTGAGAGTCATCATGAACCGCGTCATCTTAGCATCCGTTACGTTGATTCGCTGCTGTTCGATAATCTGCTTCTTAAAGAGGGGAATGACGGAGCCCCTTGAGCCGATAACGTTGCCGAAGCGGACACTGGCAAAAGTGGTTTCCGCTTTTCCCTTTCGCAGTTCTGCAGACGTCATCAGTCTTTCAGCGATCAGCTTTGTTGCTCCATACGTATTAGTCGGTGAAATCGCTTTATCCGAGCTCGTAAATACTACTTTTTTTACGTTGTTAGCTAAGGCGGCGTTGATAACATGAGAGGTCCCCTTTACGTTAGTGAGTATCGCTTCCTGAGGGTTGGCTTCACATGAGCCGACATGCTTCATTGCGGCCAGGTGAAATACATAATCGACCCCGTTCATCGCCTGGGCGACTCTTTCGTAATCACGAACATCACCAAGCATAAAGGTAAGATCACTGTGATGGTCCCATTCATTCTGCATCTGAAACTGCTTATATTCATCTCTGCTGAAAATGATTACTTCGGCCGGGTCATCATTAAGCACATAGCGGACGATACTCTTTCCTATCGTTCCTGTCCCTCCAATAATTAAAATTCGTTTATTCTTGAAGTACACGTTAGCTCCTTCTTCCTTTTTAATCTCCAGTTCATCCTGCGGCCGTTTTCTTCGGAGTCTTCTATTAATCTTATAATAGCGGAGAACTGCTTCTCTACCTGTTCTATCGTATGCACTATGTAAGAATCGGTATGGTTTTAACGCTTAGGAAAAAAGCATTCTATAAAAATAGGCTCTGTTAATATTCTTTCATCATTATGAAAGAGAGAAAGGATCTCTTTTATTTTTTTATAAATGGCGCATGCGCCCTGATAGACAGGAAACGCATAACGGGAAGCGGGATGGCTTAGGACTAGAATGTCAGAGCGCTTGTGCCGAATGTTTTAACTTCAAGGCAAATCTTTTTCTAAACCAAAAAAAGGCAGGCTGCACGGCCTACCCTTTAGATATCTTCTTCCACACCTCCAGCGCCTGCTTCTGCTGATCACTCAACTTCACAAGTCTGTCTTCAAACTTTCTTCTAGCCTGTTTATAAAGGGCTTCATCATTGTGATTCAACCTCTTTATTTCCTTTATAATTTCCGGAGGAATTTCAGTAGATTTCGGCCGGTTTTGCGTCCTGTTAACCTGCTTAATCTTAAGTGTATCCTCCCATCCAAAGTGCTCTTTTAAGAAAAATAGAGATTCACTGAATCGTTCCGTAAATCCGACCTCGGTAAAATAATGATTCAAATTGTAATTGGCCATCTTCAAATTGTCAGGATCTCCTCCTGATAAATAACGAGTAGTTAAATTAACAGTGCGGTAGCGTATACTGCGGATATCTCTTTTGTGATACTGCTTATTCCTAATATTCTCATCCTTCATATAAGAGAGGAACTTTTGGAAGCTCATATTCTTCACTTGCTCATGCAGCGGATCGCGTTCGTAGCTGCGAATATAAAAGTAGGTCGAGATTACCCGCTCGACAGGATTCCGAAGTATTGTAAAGTATACAGTTGGTTTCTTTAATATTTTAAAATATTTGCCGTGCCATACGAGTATTTGTTCCTTCTGCTCCTCTAATATCTTCCACATCGTTTTACCGCCTGACTTAGGAATATGAAGAAAACAGATGAGTTCCTTCTGATCAATCTTCTCTTTATTAAAATGAATCAATTCTTCTCCCCCTTTACTTCGTTATGACTACGTTATTATAAGCACTTCTTATTTAAGATGTGTGGGAGATAGAGAAACTAATCTTCATGCACTCAACCATTTTCATAACCTTCTTCGATCTACCGCATATATTATTCATAATTGAATAGAAAAGAGGGTGAGTAATAGTAGATGCCTACAGCTTTTGTGACCCTCGTGTTAATAGGAATGTTTGTTGTACTCATTAAGCAATGGGCCTCCCCCGATATCACTCTGTTTGTAACGATGGCGGTCTTCCTGCTGTCAGGTATTATAACGATAGAAGAGGCATTCCGAGGCTTCTCTCACGTCAGCGTCATTATTATCGCTCTCCTTTTCATCATAGGACACAGCATATATAAAACTGGAATTCTCTTCTTTATACTGCAGCGGTGTCTGCAGCCCAACGACCGCCCCGCTGCACTTCTATGTAAAATAATGACACCCGTGGCGTTCATGTCAGCATTTATGAATAACACGCCGATCGTATCTATATTAACTCCTGAACTGAGCCATTGGGCTGTCAAAAACAACCTTCCTCCATCCAAGCTGCTTATCCCCCTCTCCTATGCAGCGATACTTGGCGGAACTATGACTTTATACGGTTCCTCTACTAATCTAATTGTTCATGGACTTTTAGTAGAGAATGGGCACGATGGCTTTTCCGTATTCGAGTTCGCTTTGATCGGAATTCCTCTTACTCTGGCAGGAGTGTTATATATGAGCTTGACCGGCAGAAAGCTTCTTCCCTCACGAAGGACCAGGTGCTCCATTAAAGAAAACACGGCAGTTAAAGAGAAATTGTCAAAGCGGCAGAGAGGGATCGTATTTTCCATAATAATAATTATGATCATACTGGTATCTCTTCACCTGGTTTCTTTAGTTAAAGCAGCATTAGCCGTTGTGATTATTCTCCTGGTGACAAAAATCTTACGAATGGAGGAAGCACGTAAGGCAGTAAGCGGAAGTGTCATTCTAATTATGGCATCAGCCATTGGTATCGGTACAGCCCTTGAAAATGCCGGAATAACAGCCTGGATTACGGATATGGTTTTGCACTCCTATCCTTTCATCGGTTTAGCCGGGGTCACGTTCCTATTATATTTAGCTACGATGATCCTTACAGAAATATCTCATAATATTGCCGCGGCCGTGCTTATGTTTCCTGTCGGTCTATCAGTCGCAAATTTAATCGGAGCTGATCCCGAATTGTTTGCCATGACTATTGCCATTTCAGCTTCATGCAGCTTTATGACGCCGATCGGCTACCAAACGAACATCATCGTATTCGAACCTGGAGGATATTTATTTAAAGATTTTAGTAAAGTCGGTTTTGGTTTAAGCCTTATTTGCGCTTTATGTACTGTTGGAATTGTATTACTTATCTGGAGGTGATCTAAATGAACGAACATATTCAGTGGCATAACACATCCTTAACAAAGATTGACCGACAAACAGCAAAAGGACATAGAAGCTTCATCGTCTGGCTGACTGGTTTATCAGGGTCTGGCAAGTCAACGCTGGCAAATTTAGTCGAGCAAAAGTTATTCAATGAAGGGGTGCACACCTACTTATTAGATGGGGATAATCTTCGGCACGGCATTAATCATAACTTAGGATTCAGTGAAGAAGACCGAAAAGAGAACATTCGAAGAATCTCAGAAATAGGAAAGCTTTTTGTAGATGCCGGAGTTGTAATATTTGCAGCAGCGATTTCCCCCTACGAAGAAGAACGTGCAGCCGCACGCAGCCGGTTTGAAGAGGGGGAATTTATCGAAGTATACGTCCAGTGTACAGTCGAGGAGTGTGAGAAGCGTGATCCTAAAGGACTTTATCAGAAAGCTCGTGCCGGTGAAATTAAAAATTTCACAGGAATCTCACAGACCTACGAGCCGCCCGGCAGTCCCGAAGTGATCATTAATACAGCAGATCAATCCATTAAAGAATCTGTAGAAGAGCTTACCCGCTTTTTGTTAACCAAATTAAATGAAGAAAGGAGCTAGCCTGCATGACACAAAGTACTCCTCATGGAGGCAGGCTTGTCCACAAAGTTGACCTGTCTTACGACTATCGTTCCATTCAAAAGAGTTTAGAAATAGATGAGATGGCATTATCTGACCTTGAATTAATTGCAACAGGCGCCTACAGCCCGTTGACCGGTTTTCTCGGTAAAGACGATTATCAGTCTGTTATTGAAAATATGAGACTGGCTGACGGACTGATCTGGAGTATTCCCATCACTCTCCCGGTAAGTGAGGAAGCCGCTGAACAAATTCATAGTGGAGAGCAGATAAAACTAACACATAATGGCGAAGTATACGGGATTATTCAAGTTACAGAAAAGTATAAGCCAGACAAACAATACGAAGCCGTACAAGTTTACAAAACAAACGATGTTCATCATCCCGGTGTAAAAAAGATGCTTTCCCGGCCGGACGTGTATGTAGCAGGACCAGTTACACTCGTTAAACACAGCCCACCACACGCTTTTTTTCCTGCTTATTACCAGACTCCAGCAGCAGTAAGGCAGGCTTTCAGCGAAAAGAACTGGAAGACGATAGTTGCTTTCCAAACGAGAAATCCGGTCCACAGGGCTCACGAGTATATTCAAAAGTGCGCGTTAGAAATGGTAGATGGTTTATTGCTTCATCCTCTTGTAGGAGAAACCAAGCCGGACGATATCCCGGCTCCTATCCGTATGAAAAGCTATCAAGTGCTCCTCCAACATTATTACCCTGCTGACCGCGTTTATTTAAGTGTATTTCCAGCGGCCATGCGTTATGCGGGACCGAGAGAAGCTATTTTTCACGCCCTCATTCGTAAAAATTACGGCTGCACCCACATCATTATCGGCCGTGATCACGCTGGTGTTGGAAGTTATTACGGTACTTATGATGCCCAGTATATTTTCTCTAATTTCACAGAGGATGAGCTCGGCATTCAGCCATTATTTTTTGAGCATGCCTTCTTCTGTTCAGTCTGTCAGCAAGTCACGACAAAAAAAACATGCCCCCATGAGTCATCAGAGCACGTTCATCTTTCTGGAACGAAGGTAAGAGAAATGCTGCGGGAAGGAATAATCCCGCCTGCAGCATTCAGTCGTAAAGAAGTGGTGGATTCACTGATTAAAGGATTAAATAAAGAGAAAAGCTAAGCCAGCGCGCTTACCCTTTCTCTTTTTTGTTTTTAATGCTGCTGTTGATAGTTACACGAACAACCAAAGCCCGAACCGTTTCATATCCTTCAATATACTCAGTTCTTTTATGTTAAGTGGGCTTGGACTGACTGTGAAACATAACTTATTCCCTTGGAACTCCGTCGTCCGGGGTCACACCTGACATTTCCCTCCTACAAGGCAGTCGAATAAACACCGCACGAAGGAATACACAGCATTTTCGAGGAATCTCATAATTTAGTAATGGAAACGCTGCTGAATAACAGGAGCAATGAATCTATCCAAAGCAAGTAAATTCTTTTTCCGCAGATGTTCTATATCTGAGCGTACTGGAAAGAACATTTTGTAAAGGGATGCTGGTTTAGACATTACAATAGGGCCGTGAGCCTGCATGTCAGATATGGCGGCTGGGGAACGGTGAGACTCCCGTGGGAGAAGGATCCAGGCTAGACCCCTTGAGGAGTGAAACGACTAAGGAGGCTTGCCGGTTCCCCCACAGGAAAGCGAATCGTTCCCCAGCCGCCCTTTAACTTACCTCTGCAACGGACCTGGGGTAATTCTTAATCTCCGGTAAATCGCCCGAGTGTTAAATATTTTATCAAACTCATAGTTTAACCGTTCATATTTTTAATGATGTGAAGAAGCTCATCTGTCGAAGTTCTCTCCTCCCCTGCAAGCGGATAATGATAACTCAGAAAATCTTTTTCGTTTATCAATAATTCCTTCAGTTTGTTTTTGTTCACATGGTTAAGCAGCTGTTTAACCAGCCTGCTCGGGCTCGAATATATACAGTTTTCAAATGCTTTAAAATACAACGGCGGATCTTCCCCAGGGATCGACCATATAAAAACCGGCCGGTCAGCAAGCAGAGATTCTAACACAACAGTTGAAGGATAGCTGACCACCACATCTGCCGCTTTAATTAAATCATACAAATGAATGCCGGACGCAATTCTTATCCCTGGAAATGCACCTTGTAATTTTCTTATTTCTTTTGGGCTGCCGCGTGATTTAATGATGAGCTGGAGATGAGATTGAGCATACAGCTGAGTAATTATTTCCCGCGGAACCTTCACCTCTTCATGATGATGAATAAATAAAACCGTTGTCTTACGAGGTTCTAATTTTAACTTTAATGGAGGATTATATTTCTTAGTAGTGATTTCGTCAAACCTCGGATGACCAGTCACCCTCACGTTTACTGAAGGGATCCCTTTCCTTAAATACCAATCATATTCATACTCCCCATAAACGGCCTGAACATGAGAAAGTACCGGCATGTAACCAAATTCAAGACCAATGATTCCGTGCTGCATACAAATAACAGGAATGTCCATTTTTCTCGCAGTTAAAGCTAACGCGCGGCTTTCACATGTGTTGGTAGTTCCCAAGAGTAAAACGCGGGGTTTTTCTTTTTTTATGACTTTTTCCGCGGCTGCTGACGCTTTTAGCAGCCGAGGCAGCTCTTCTATCAATCTTTTTTTAAAGGCCGGATATTTCATTAGTGGATGGCGAGAATATTTTTTGAAAATCTCATACCATTTTTCTTTAAAATGATCGATTCTATGTTCAATTTCATGCTCACTATCCTGGAGACTAATGATAGGCAGCCCTGTATTTTTCTTACGGTGACGTGATTTATTATTAATAATCACTGTCTCTCTTACCGGAAAACTTTTTAAAACAGAAGGAGGAAAACGCAGCAGGTGGTCATGTAAGGCAATTCTCCCCTTCCCCTCCTTCTTCATACTTTCGGGGAGGTATTCACCAAACAAAAGCTGTACCTCCTCTTCCGTTTCTATACAATGAATCATTCCATCCAGGGCAGGCTTATCTTTTAACTCGTTCTGCAGAATCGGGGTCTTTCTTATATGCTCATAAAATTGACTGAGCAGTACAATGGGATAGCCATGCGGAGCTTCATTAGAAAATAGTTTAAGATAATCAAAGTAGAGTGACCAATAGTTCGTCTCATAAGCCTTCAAATGGTTCACTTCCCTTTGGCTGTTAATTCAAATAAATTGTCTCCTGCAGGATGAATAATGATACCCGCGCTTTTGCCTTCAATTTCATCCAAACCTTTAAAGAATGATCGGATGACCTGTACCTTCAATGTAGAAAAACGGTGTCTAATATTTTTATTGCGTACATTGGGAATGACGACCGGCTCATAACGGGCTGATTTCACACGTAAATCTCGTAACAATGGCAGGATGCTCTCATGTGCACTCGGTTCTTCTTCATAATAGGCAGATAAAAAGCGTGTGCGCTTCGGCTTCGTTTTATGATTCACATAGTAAGCCGCTTCTTCGACTGAGTAAGCTTTAACTCCCGCATTGTTAGGCATCTCTACATCATACCTAGCGTCTATAAAAGGAACATACGTGACCACCGGAGTACCTAAAAGGGCAGCTTCAATACCGGTCGTACAGCCATTATGAATAACCAGGCGTGAAGCTTCGATCCACTCCGCAGAACCACCGTCATTGCGGACCATAACGTTCTTGCTCGAAGAGAACGCTTTTTGATAAGATGTTACATCTTCTGAGGGATGCGGTCTGATAATTATGTTTACATGAGGACAGCGGACACTCAGCTCTTTTACCATTGCCAAAAAAGCGTCATAAAGCTTCTTTATGTACGCTGTGGCCGAATGTTCTTCTACTTTCCTTCTGCCGCGAAAATGATTATACAAAGCAAATCTAGTATTGATTAAAATAAATTCACCATACTGTTTTCGAAGGGCTGTTGTTTTTTTCGAATACAGCGGGCGATACTTTTCCTTTAAAAGGTCAAAACGCGGATTCCCCGTTAGGTAACACCTTTTTTTAAAGTCAGGGTAAGCATTTACAATGACCTCCCGCTGATAATCTCCCCAGCAATACTCCTGAGCAATCATCGGCTGTAGACTCTCATTCATGCGCTCTGAAATATACATCTCTGGGTCATGAAATATGAACCCTTCCTCATCAAGCTCCACGATCTTGTGATTTGCTTTAGCTGCATTCATAATAACTCTCCGGCGATAACGCTGTGAGTATCCTTTGGAAAAAAAGATCCCCGGCGCCATGACGGCTGCTGCCTCTTCCACCATACGCTGCTCACCTAAGAGTACACGGTACCCTTCCTGAACCGCATAATATGAAAACAGCAGTTTGGCATCCAGCTCGCGAGCCTTGATTTCTATGGGCAGGTACAAATGCTTCCTTTCTGCCTTCACAAACATTCCCCTCTCATAATTTACTCCTATGTATAGCTTATTCGGTAACAGAAAAGGAAGACCTTAAACCACCAGATTATCCCTCTATCTTCACAAAGAGAAAAGTCCTTACTTATATAAAAAACCCCTCGAAAAATTACAAAAATATCCTGTTTTATTAGCCATTCGTTTCGTTTATTGTTGAAACGATTGAATTCCTTCCATGTATTGGTATGATAGTATGAAATTGAATTATAGGCTGCTAGATTGATAACTAAATAAAGAGAGGTGGATTATCATCCCATTAAAAAGCACATTAAAAGAGAATAAGAGTTTATTTTTTGTCCTAGCGTTTATAGTTGGTTTGGTGACGCTGTTGGGGGCAGTACCGGTAAGTGCCGAAGAAGGAACTGATTACCAGGTTGACGCTACATCCTTGAACGTAAGAAGTACTCCAAGCCTTGACAGTCCTATTATTGGTTCATTAGAAGATGGGTCGACCGTAACGGTACTAGAGGAAGACGGAAGCTGGTCGAGAATCGATTATAACGGGTATACAGGGTGGATATCTTCTGATTTCTTAACGGCATCAGAAACCCCGCTTGAAGGTGTTCGTATCACCCTTGATGCAGGTCACGGCGGAACGGACCCGGGAGCGATTGGAGCAGCCGGGACTTATGAGAAGGATGTTAACTTAAGCACCGCACAGCGTACATATGATGAACTAAGCGATGCAGGTGCTACTGTCAACATGACACGCTCAGGAGATCAATATGTTGATTTAGATGAACGAGTCAACATCAGCCATTCCTATGATTCAGATGCTTTTATCAGCCTTCATTATAATGCGAGCACTTATTCGAGCGCAGAGGGTATAAGCAGCTATTATTCAGATTCCAGCAAAGATCTTTTGTGGGCACGCTCCATGCAGGATCAGCTTGCCAGTAAAACGGACAGGCTGAATAACGGTGTCTTCCAGGAGGAATATCGAGTTGTCAAAGATAACCAAGCCCCCGCGGTATTAGTTGAACTAGGTTTTCTCTCAAACCCTGAGGAAGAAGAGGTTGTTCAAACTGAAAGCTATCAGTCCTTAGTAGCTGATGCCATTACCCAAGGTGCTATTGACTACTTCGACAATTAATCAGGTTAAACAAAATCCCCCGTCCGGTGTTCTGACCAGACGGGGGATTTCTTCTCTTTTTGAGATTT
The DNA here is from genome assembly GCF_024189315.1 of Halobacillus sp. A5. GTDB lineage: Bacteria > Bacillota > Bacilli > Bacillales > Halobacillaceae > Halobacillus_A. The sequence goes on from NZ_JAIZEO010000004.1 coordinate 110,316, forward strand.
GTTAAAATCTCCTCGTGTCCTATTCCTTAATAAGCTACAGAAAATCAGGTTAATCAATTTACCTGATTACCGGCTTACTCTTTATTAAACTCCTTCGAGCTTCTTACCGTGTCAATCGGCCGCACTGCCTTCTCTATCTGCTCACGCTTAGGTTCAAGCATCGGCGGCAGGGAAAGCTTCTCTCCTAAGGTTTCATAAGGCTCATCCCCCATAAACCCCGGCCCGTCCGTTGCAAATTCGAATAAAATCTGAGGCGCTACATTCACATAAAGAGACTCGAAGTAATGACGATTGACATACCCGGAGGTCTTAAAACCAAAACGCGGCATCCGGTCAATCCATTCATCAAGCGCATTTCGATCCTCCACGCGAAAAGCCGCATGGTGAACAGTACCATACCCCTGTCTGGCCTGAGGAAGAATCGGGTTGGATTCAACAACTACCTGTGCTCCATTTCCTCCTTCACCGACCTCGAACAAATGAAGAGATCCTTCTTCCCCAATTTCTTTAAACAAGAGAACTTTCTCAAGCATTTCTTTAAAGTATTCAAAATTCTCTACACGAATATATAAAGGACCTAAACCGGTGATGGCATGTTGTAACGGTACAGGCCCCTTCTGCCATGGAGTGCCGGCAGCTGTACCCTGGTCATGTTCATCAGAAACGAGTTCATACGCTTGATCGTCAAAATCAACGAACGGCAGCACCTTTTTGCCAAAACGCTCTTGTATTCCTTTATGCTTTACGTCAAGCCGGTCTAAACGCTCTTTCCAGTAATCTATTGCTTCATCATCCGGCACCCGGAACGAAGTCTTAGCAATTTCATTCGTACCATGTAAACCTTTAGGGATACCCGGGAAATCAAAAAAAGTCATATCCGTCCCGGCGCTTCCTTTATCGTCAGCAAAAAATAAATGATAGGTTTGAATATCATCCTGATTGACTGTCTTCTTAACGAGACGCATTCCTAATACATAAGTGAAAAATTCATAGTTCTTCTCAGCGCTGCTTGTTATGGCAGTCACATGGTGAATCCCTTTTATTTCATTCATGTCCATTCCTCCATTTGGAATATTGCTGTTCTTTTTTTCATACTAACGCTAAACTATCTCAATTTCAAGATATTTTCCTCAGGATTAAATTAAAGGACGATCATGCTACAATGGAGGTACGTTTATAGCTAGAAAGGAAGTTTATCATCATGGATGTGACGAAATTAAATGCACTTTCCCCTTCCTATGACCCGTGGGAAGCTTATATGGATGTTGAAGAACATGGAGGAATGACGCTTTCCAATGTTGAATTTACAACTACGTACTTATGCAACATGCGCTGCGCCCACTGTGCGGTTGGTTACACGCTGCAAAATAAAGACCCTGACGCCCTGCCTATGGAGCTGTTGACGAAGAGACTGGATGAAATTGAACATCTTCGCACGCTCAGCATTACAGGGGGCGAGCCCATGCTCTCGAAGAAATCGGTGAGAGAGTATGTAGTTCCATTATTAAAATACGCCCACGAGCGCGGCGTCCGTACGCAAATCAACTCAAACTTAACGCTCCCCTACTCCCGCTATGAGGAAATCATTCCTTATTTAGATGTACTGCATATTTCTCATAACTGGGGAACTGTAGAGGAATTCGCTGAAACAGGATTTGCCCTCATGGACCGCAAGCCCGCCTTCAATAATCGGGCTGACTACTTCAAGCGTCTTGTTGAAAATAGTCAGGCGCTTTCTAAAGAAGGAGTGATGGTTTCAGCAGAGACTATGCTCAACAAACGTACTTTTCATCATTTGGAGAAAATTCACGATCACGTTCTCGAAATGGGATGTGCCCGTCACGAAATCCATCCAATGTATCCCGTGGATTTTGCTAGTAATTTAGAAACATTAACCTTAGAAGAAATGCGGGAAGGTATCCAGCGGCTTTTGAATCACCGCGATCCGAATACGTGGATGCTGTTCGGCACCCTGCCCTTTTATCCATGTAATCAGTCTCAAGAGGATTTAGAAATGCTGAGCAGGCTGGATGAAGCAAAGAATGTCACTGTTCGAAATGACCCTGATGGCCGCTCACGGCTGAATGTCAATATTTTTTCAGGGGAGATTATTGTAACCGACTTCGGAGATGAACCTTCATTAGGAAAAATTCAGGGTATTCCTCTCCCTGACGCTTTTCACAAATGGCTGGGTACTCAAACCGCCAAGTCTTTAAACTGCCACTGCCCGGCTGCGAAGTGCTTAGGTCCAAATTTGTTGGTAAAAAACACCTATTATCAAGATGTTGATTTCCAGCAGCGTGAAACGAAACTTACGTTACAACGATAAGAAAGCCGCGTTTTCGACTCAAACGAAAACGCGGCTTTTCTTTATTTACGTTTGTCTGTTACGTGCTGGTGAGCATAGCAGCGGAGTACGGTGTTAATAAATCATTAGTATAGTGTTTAACGAAAATTAAAAATCATATTCTTCTACAATTTTTTCGGTGATGAGATCATAACCCTTTTTATTTGGATGAAGGGCGTCGCTAAAGTATTCCATTGATTTCTCTTTAAATAAATCATTGGTCGAAATAAATTTAATTCCCTCATAATCGTCTACGATAGTCTGACTATTGTCATTCCAGGAGACGACTTCTTCTTCGATCTCTTCAGAATCAGGATAAGGATTATAGAGACCTAGAAACAATATCGGAGCATCTTCATTTTGATCACGGATTATTTTCAATATCTCTTTTAAATTATCTTCATAGTCTGCTTTACCCGCTTCTATATCCTTTTCACTAACGGATGTTAAATCTCCACCATTACTTTCTATTAAATCATTTGTACCAATAAACAGGATAAAGTAATCCGCGCTGGGCAGATCACTTTTCACATCTGTCTGCTGCACCTGCTTAAGCAGACCATTTGTCTGCTGATCAGGTATTCCGTAGTTTTCCACTTGAATTTCTGCATTTTTATTTTCGCTTAACAATTGTTCCATATTTTCAACATACCCATGCCCGGACTGATCCCCAATGCCGTACGTTAATGAATCACCAAGGGCAATCATTTTTTCATTATTCTCCGGAGAGGCATTCTTCGTTTGATTCCAGCTGACTAAACCCACACCTATGACGATGATAACAATTAAACCAGCTGTGTTTATGAGTGTTTTTTTCATGTTAGTTCCTCCTGAGAACTTAACTTACCCCTTTCTAAAGAGGACTAAACGAGCGGCAGTAAAATAAGATTTTTGATCCACCGTACGAGCTATTGTATTAATCTTAATACATCATGTTCTTATTTTCTGGGGAGTAACCCAATTGCCTTCGCCTTTTCCCTTCCATTACTTTTAAAATACAATTGAAATATACGGCGGGCTGTTTCCTTATCGTAGATTCCATTTTCCACTTGGGGCCAGGAGTCTATATCTTTCATAGTAACCATCCGGTTGTGGCCTTTTTGTACTTTTACTCGTATCTCTTTCTGATTCATTACAGCCAACGCAGCGATCCGGTGCTGACCAGCCGATATAATAAACCGGTATTCACCAGGCTTTTTCAAGAAATAACCTCGAATATAGCCGTCTTTATACATAGCCGGACGATACCCGTTTTCTTTTAATGCTTTGTATACTGTATGAATTCTGCGAAGCTCTATTTCCCCAAATCTATACTGGTTTGGTCCAAAATGCTGATGATTCCCCTCCTTAATTTTCATTGTCCGTTTCCAAGGTAAAGGCGGCCAGCCTTTTGGACTCAACTTTTGATTCTTAGCACCTTGATAAAATAAACACTCCATCAGTGACGCCGGCTGATAGTGCATATAGAACTGGTAAAGAAGGGAATCTTTGTACGCTAAACGTTTAGTTGAATCAAGCTGCTTCATCGTCTCACATAAATAATGCCATCCTTCTTTCTTATACGAGAAGCCCTGCCAGTCCCTGCATTTATCGATTGGTACTTCTACAATAGGAGAAGTATGGTTTATAGCTTCTTCTCCTTTAGGCACTTTCATAGCCTCTCCCCTTTTATGGCAGCTGCTGAATAAGCGGCTTCATTTGATTGTGCCACAGATTATCAATCTTTCTTAAAGAATTCTTTGTAATGGGGTAGCCCCTGGCGTTTTCCTGCTTAAACATTTCAATGGCTTTAACTATATTGGGTTCATTTTCTTTATGTTTATACATCGTTTCTTTACTGAATGTGATGCATTCCCCGGCTTTTTCCCACGTAGCCTTTGATGCTGCCGAATAACCTAAGCCGTTTACGGTTATTAAGTGCCCCATGCCTCTTCCGTCTTCAGCAATCAACAAACTTGGTTTTCTTTTTCGTAAAAACCAAATGTGCCCGTGGAGCCTAAAGCCTATATGGACATCCACCTTCTGATAGAAGCTTAGCTTCTCCGCTCCTCCGGACAAGTCTTTAATCTGAACTTCATTTGTATCCCACTCAGGATCGATCAGACTGGACAGCTTCCCATAATAGCCATGAAACGTTAAATAGACAGTACAGGCAAACTCCCTTTTTAGTTGAAGAGCCAGCTGATAGCATGCAGGCCAATGATGCTGGTTATGGGGCAGGGACACTGCTATACTTTGTATCTTTTTTGGAATATTGAGAGGCCGTCCGATAGATTTTGTATCGAATAGTGCACAGTCTCCAGTAGTTCCATAACAAGGAATACCATTGTTCTTCAAAAGGACCTCTGTCATAAAGTCTCTGCATGAGACGCTCCCGTTATCTCCCGTAATCGCTGTTAACTGTGCTTTTTCCTCCTTAGTCAGCCGCTGATTCTTTGCCTGCTTTAAAGAACCGGGGTACGTCCCCCACCCTGAACCCACCGCGTAAAAAGGAATATTATGCTTGATTGCCATCTCCAAAATCATTGCACGGGCAGGGGGGAGCGTTCTGCTTCCTTGAACAGTCGGCCGCATAGCCGGAGCAATGACCGCGTGGTACTTCTCAATATCTCTTATGTCTTTAATAGAATGATCCACTAAACTAAAAACATCAAATCCTGCCTGTTTGCCCTTCACTCTGGTAAGAAGTCTAATTAAACTTTTACTTATCAGGTCATCTCCTGAATTTCTTGAACCTGTATATCCGAAGGTAGATAAAATAAGATAAGGCATTGGCTCCCCCCTTTTAAAAGAAGCACTATTATTTATATGCGGTACTCAGGAAATAAAAAACCCCCAGATACCTTTGTCAGGTCCTGGAGGAATCTAATCAGCTATGAAATTCAACACCATCGGGAACAGCTTCTACGTAACCCGCACGGATTACATAATCACCGAAATGTTCCTGATCTTCTTTTTCCCTGGCGAATTTTTGCAGCATTGGTTTTAATTCTTGTAAAATTTCTTCCTCGCCTATATTCTCGCGATACAATTTGTTAAGGCGGTCTCCTCTAAAGCCGGCACCTAAATACATGTTATACTTTCCGGGAGCTTTGCCGATAAAGCCGATTTCTCCTAAAGCGGGACGTGAGCAGCCATTTGGACATCCGGACATGCGAATGATAATTTCCTCATCGCGGATGCCGGACTCATCTAAGATGTCCTCCACCTTATCGATTAAAGATGGCAGATAACGTTCGGATTCAGCCATCGCAAGTCCACAGGTTGGAAAGGCTACACAAGCCATGGAATTCTGTCTTAACGCTGAATTATGCTTGCCATCTGTCAACCCGTACTGGCTGACGAGCTTCTCGATCTGCTCTTTATCCTCTTCTGCGACGTTTGAAATAATTAGATTCTGGTTTGGCGTCAACCTGAAATCACCTTGATGGACCTTGGCAATCTCACGCAGCCCTGTCATCATCGGGTAGTCTTCTGAATCTTTCACGCGCCCATTTTGAATAAATAAAGTGAGGTGCCATTTCCCATCGCCTTTAACCCAGCCGTAGCGGTCACCGTTATGGTCAAACGTGTAAGGACGTTCTTCTTCAATATCCCATCCCAGCCGGGCATTAAGCTCTTGTCTGATCCAATCCAGTCCTTTTCGGTCAATCGTATATTTAAAGCGGGCATTCTTCCGCTCTGAACGGTTTCCGTAATCCCGTTGTATCGTTAAAATTTTCTCGGCTACTTCGAGAGTCTGGTCCGGTCTGCAGAAACCGAGCACTTTAGCCAGTTGGGGATAAGTATTGGTATCCCCGTGAGTCATCCCCATTCCGCCGCCAACCGTTACATTAAAGCCTTGCAGTTTACCATCTTCTAAAACCGCAATAAACCCTAAATCCTGAGAGAAAATATCAACATCGTTCGAAGGAGGAACGGCCACACCGATTTTAAACTTCCTCGGTAAATAAAGAGGGCCGTAAATAGGTTCAGTTTCCTCTCTGCTGTCGAGAACTTTCTCTTCGTCCAGCCAAATCTCGTGATAAGCTCTTGTGCGAGGCAGTAAGTGGTCACTAATTTGCTTCGACCACTCGTATACCTCTGCGTGAATGTCAGACTGGTAGGGGTTTGCATTACACATTACATTACGATTCACGTCGCCGCAGGCGGCAATGGTATCCATGAGCGCATCGTTCATGCCCTGGATCGTCTTTTTCATATTCCATTTTAAAACCCCGTGAAGCTGGAAGGTCTGGCGCGTTGTTAATTTAAGCGTGCCGTTGCCATTCGTGTGTGCAAGTTCATCCATTTTCAGCCATTGCTCTGGAGAAGCAACCCCTCCAGCTAATCGTACACGGATCATAAATTGATAATTCGGCTCAAGCTTCTGCTGCTTGCGTTCATTTCGTACGTCACGATCATCCTGCATGTAGCTTCCATGAAACTTAAGAAGCTTCGTCTGCTCATCAGGGATTCCCGCACTTAAACGTTCAGCAAAGCTTTCGACGAGAGAGCCTCTTAAATAGTCACTCTCGTCTTTTATTTTTTCCATGTCACTCGGAGGACCGTGCTGTTCTGGAAATCTATTGTTCGTCATGATCTATCCCCTTTCCGCTTAGTACACGTCACGCTGGTAACGTTTAGCCTGGCGCATATCCGCCAAATATTGCTCGGCCTCTTCGTCGTTCATCCGGCCTTCTTCCTTTAAAATGCTTAAGAGAGTTTCCTGCACATCCTTCGCCATGTATTGTTCATCTCCACAAACATACACATGAGCTCCAGCCTGCAGCCACTCGTATAATTCTTTGCTGTGCTCCCGTAAGCGGTGCTGCACATAAACTTTCTCTTTGGTGTCTCTTGAGAAAGCGACGTCCATTTTCGATAACACGCCTTCTTTTAACCAGCGCTGCCACTCGGTCTGATAAAGGAAGTCAGTAACAAAATGCTGATCTCCGAAGAAAAGCCAGGTTTTCCCGCCGGCTTCTGCTTCTTCTCTTTCCTCAAGAAAAGCACGGTACGGAGCCACTCCTGTGCCAGCCCCAATCATAATTACCGGGGTTTCATCGTTATCGGGAAGCTTAAAGTTCTGGTTGCGCTGGACAAAGACAGGAAGCTTATCACCTGGCTCAGAACGTTCTGAACATTGTACAGAGCACACTCCTGAACGCGGACGCCCATGTGCATCATACCTCACAGCGCTGATTGTGAGGTGTACCTCATCCGGATTGGCTTCAGAACTGCTCGCTATCGAATAAAGACGGACAGGTATTTTACGGAGTATAGCAATGAAATCGTGGACAGACGCCTCCCAAGGTCCAAAGTCCTTCAGGAGATCCACTAAATCTCGTCCTTCAATATACTTTTTTAATTCCTGGCCGTTGTCAGGTCTGACCAGCTCTTTAAGCGATTCGTTTGATGTTAGTGATGCCGCTTTTTCCAACAATGGCTTTGTCAGACTAGTAATCTCAAAATGAGTAGTCAACGCTTCACGCAGGGCGCGAATTTCACCTTGCTTATTAATCGTTACGGTCTCTTCCGGGTTCCAGTCCATAAGCTTGATCAGCTGCTCTACAAGAGCGGGATCGTTTTCCGGAAATATCCCTAAGCTGTCTCCGGGCTGGTACTTAATGCCTGATCCTTCAAGATCAAGCTCGAGATGTCTCGTTTCCTTATTGGATCCGCGGCCGTTAAGATTAATATTTTCCAGGATTTCAGCTTGGAATGGATTCGACCTCGAGTAAACTGTTTCACTCGACTTGTCAAGTACAGGAGATACAGCCTCCCCTTCTACTGCCTGCTGCGAGCCGGAATCAAGTTCAGCAACAGCTGCCTGAAACCACTCTTCTGCCGGCTCCTCAAAGTCCAAATCACAATCCACTCGTTCAGTGATACGCTCGGCTCCTAACTCCTCCAAACGACGATCAAAATCTTTACCCGTCTGGCAGAAAAATTCATACGAGCTGTCTCCCAGTGAAAGAACAGAGAAACGCACCCCTTTTAACTCAGGAGCTCTTTTGCTGTATAGAAAATCATAAAATGACAGCGCGTTATCAGGAGGATCACCATCTCCATGTGTACTTGTCAGGATTAGTAAGTCTTCTACCTTTTTTAATGCTTTCGGTTTAAAATCATCCATTGAGGAAACCGTCACTTTAAATTGCTGCTGTTCCAGCTTTTGAGAAAATTCTTCAGCAAGAGACTGACAGTTACCGGTATGAGATCCATATAAGATCGTTATCTCTCTTGTCGGACCTGCTGTCCCGCCGCCGGTCGATTCCTGCTGCTGCGGAGGATCTTCTACAGCCGTCCCATTAACAGGTACGGCCAGATAACCACTCAGCCAAATTCTCTGTGTTTCTGTTAAAGTTGGAAGCAGTCGATTCAATTGATCTGCCTGCTCCTGATTAAAAGGGCTGTTCTTTTCCATTAATTGCAACACTTCCACCTCACTCCACTTCACATTGTAATCATAGCTGTTTAGTCGGGTTTAGATTTAAAAAAACTGATGACACACTTTCTCCACTAGCAAAAAACCCCCACTTCCTAAAAAATAAGAAGAGAGGGTGTTGTTGAAATCTCCATTCTTCTTATTTCTCAGACGCTTAATGCCTCTGCTGGAATTGGCACAGTGTCCCCGAAACGACTAAGACCCGTTGCCGAGGCTTCAAAGGGCCAGTCCCTCCACCTCTCAAAATAAGAAATCTCGTATCTAATTATTATAAAGCCATGAATGGTAAATATGTTATGCCTAATTCGATAAATTGTCAATACATTCCGATAAAAATAATACTAGTATATTCAAAGGAACACCGCTTAAACTGCCGTTTACGTGCGATTCTTATTTTTTTGCTGAAAATTTGTGCAGTCACCATATCTTGTTATTGCTTCGACGTTGGTAATTCTTATAATAGTCTGCCAAGGGGAAGTAAAGCGAAACACCCCTATCTTTAATAAACAGAGATCCGCTTCAAATTTTTTTAATCCATCTATTGTATATTCACTAAGCGTCCTTCATTTTCCGTCATACACTATATATGAGAATGATAATACTAACGAAAGAAGAAGATTCATATGCGGAAATATAAGTACCGGAGGAGATCGCCGTTCTGCCTGTTCCCCGGCTACAATTGGTGCGGACCTGCCTGCAGCGGGCCCGGTGAACCTGTTAACGCCGTCGACGCTGCCTGCAAAGCACATGACCAATGCTACCTTTATTACGGAGATTATTGCGCATGCGACCGAGCATTCATTCGAAGACTGGAAGAGTTACAAAATCCATATACTATAGAAGGACGCCATGCCCGGATGATGCTGCGCTACATGAAAGCCCAGAAAGTAGTTACATGCGGTCTTTCATTAAAAAAACCTTGGTTTCTATACTAACCAGCGCTGCTCTTAATTCTTGACCCTTAGTTAAACTCGTGAGATAAACAAAAGGAAAGAAAGTTCACTATTTAAAGGGGACGCTGTAATGATTATAGTACGTAAAGCTGAAAAAGAAGAATTGCCGCTCATACGGAGTCAAAGAGTTCGTGCCTATGAAGAACATAAAACTGCAATTCCAGATGCGCACTGGCAGGCGTTAAAGGCAGCCATTCTTTCAGATGCAGACGAACAGCCCGGTGTTGAATTACTAGTAGCTGAGCTGGATGGTAAAGTGGCAGGCAGTTCAGCTTTATTTCCAGCCAAAACAGATGCGTACGATGGGTTAGTTGAAGAATTGGCTTACCCGGAAATTCGTGTTCTTGCCGTTGCGCCTGAGGCACGCGGAAACGGAGTTGCCTCTGCTTTAGTTACCAAATGCATCGATTTGGCAAAAGAAGAAGGTCATAACTACATCGGTCTTCATACTGGTGAATTTATGCATCGTGCCATTTCGTTGTACCAACACTATGGCTTCGAACGACTTCCTCATTTTGATTTTCAGCCTGCAGATGATGGCATTACCGTCAAAGCTTTTAGAAAATCAATTTAAAGACTAAGGCGAATCTGTTGATTCGCCTGGTTTTTTTACATGTAAGACCTGGCAGAATGTAAGGGAATGGCCCACTCAAATTGATCACTGGCCATCCACTTCGTTAAAGCTTCAATATCTTTCGAGAATACCCGATCTTCAGTAATACTTGCCACTACTTTTCGTCCTGCTGTAAGGAGCTGATTCGCTGCCGCGGATGCATTACTCTCCCCTCTATATTCGAGCGCCTGCATCGCACATATCAATTCAATCGCAATCGTTTTTTGTGTATTTATAATAATTTGATAGGCGTGTCGTGCTCCAATCGTTCCCATACTAACGTGATCCTCCTGATTGGCAGAAGACGGAATAGAGTCTACACTGGCAGGGTGAGAAAGTGTCTTATTTTCTGAAACGAGTGAAGCAGCCACATACTGCATAATCATAGCTCCTGACTGAAGCCCTGGATTCGGACTCAAGAAAGCAGGCAGAGTGTTAAGTTGAGGATTAACGAGCCGCTCCACCCGGCGTTCCGAAATGCTGGCCATTTCAGAAACAGCAATTTTCAGAAAATCCATTGCTAAGGCAATCGGCTGGCCGTGGAAATTACCTCCAGAAACGACTACTTGCCCCTCCTCAAAAATAAGCGGGTTATCAGTGGCTGCATTCATTTCAATTTCTAATTTTTCTTTCACGTAAGACAGGCTCTGTCGGGAAGCGCCGTGCACTTGGGGAATACAGCGCAGCGAGTAGGCATCCTGCACTCTTTTCTCTCCTTGATGAGTCATCAGTTTACTTCCCTGTGTAAGCAGCCGTATTCGTTCGGCGACTTCGATCTGTTCAGGGTAGCCGCGTGCTTCATGAATGGCAGGATGAAAAGCATCAATGATGCCCTCCAGTGCTTCTAACGTCATAGCTGCAATCCAGTCGCTTTGATTCATTATCCGCTCTGCTTCAATGTAGTTAATAATACCCATCGCCGTCATAGCCTGTGTTCCATTAATAAGTGCGAGACCCTCCTTCGCTTTCAAAGTGAGCGGCGTGAAGCCGATCCTTTTAAAAACTGCAGCAGCCGGCTGTATTTTTCCCTGATAGTGAACCTCTCCTTCACCGACGAGAACCAGCGCGAGATGAGCAAGCGGCGCTAAGTCTCCTGATGCGCCTAACGATCCCTGACTCGGCACTACAGGAATTATGGAATGATTGACTAAATCACGAAGAAGCTCCACCACACAAGTACGTACCCCCGAAAAACCTTTCAACAGCGCATTTAATCTCAGCACCACCATCGCTTTGCTCACTTTTTCTGGAAAAGCTTCACCAACCGCACAGGCATGAGATCGAATGAGGTGCAGCTGCAGATCATCTACATCATGAATATGAATATGCACGTCACTTAACTTACCAAACCCCGTCGTAATGCCGTAAACCGTTTCACCTCTTGTGACTATACCATCAACTGCTTCCCGGCTTTTCCTCACTTTTTCCATGCTTACAGAGTCAATTTGCACCGGCTCATCTTGATAAATAACCCGCTTCATTTGATCCATCGTCAGCGTTGAACCGTTTAAGTATATCATTCCGACCTCTCCCTTCTTCCGTAAAAAAAGAGACGACAATGGCATACGAAATACCATTGCCGCCTCCTCATAACTCATGACTATAGGCAGCCTGTTACCCTATGTGATTAATACCGAGACCAAATGTCTCATGCTCAAGCCCTTTAACCGGAGCCCCGATCGTTCCGTAAAAAGCAACAGCCAGCCATTCTCCTTCATCAAACTTCTCATAAGGCGACCCGCGCACGACTGCAAACCGCAGACCTACTGTCCGCATCATGTCACCAGCAGCCATCTGGCCCCGCATGACTCCTTCTAACGCTTCTAAAATTGCATGATACAGCGCATGAGTCTCCCGATAAAGTTCATCTGATATAATATGATTTCGTTTCGCTGATGTTTCTACAGCTGAAATCACTTTCTGCATATTCATGGAGCCTGATTTGCCACAGCAATAATCGACGTCCTTTAACTGCTCAGTAAACGGCTCAAGCTCCTCTGACGTTAAAGAAGCGACGAGCATCGCCATTTTTCCGATTGGTATCTTCTGTGTCATCAACTTCACCTAACTTCTTCGTAATTAAATTGTAAGCGTTTTCTAAGAAGAATGTCAACTTATTGATTAACCTAAGATTTCTCATTATCACATTTATAATCAGTCGGCTGCAATAAATTTATTAGGCTTTAATAAAATAGTATTATATAAATAAAAAAATACTACCTGAATCCGAGAGGAACGTCGTGTCTAAATGTAAGGGCAGGAAAAAACAGCACGCTTTCCCGATCCCTAATTGACGTTCCTACAAATCATTGGAACTGTCTAAATATATATTTCCGAAAAAGTATTCAGTATTGTTTAACAGAACTAAATTATTAAAATATAACTTTATTTGTTTTAATCTGTGGCTGCCGTGGAACACATAGAACACAACCTACAACAAAGGAGTGGTATTCATGGCAAAGGATCCAAAGCAGGCAGCAGCACAAATGAGTGAAGATAAAAAAGATGATATTATGCAGAACTTCCAAACATTCAAAGACTATTTAGGCAACCAGGTTCAAAAAGGTGAAAAGCTCGGTCTTGGTGAAGAAGGTTTGACAAAAGGGGCCAAACGCGTAGGTGATTACCTGGCTAAAAATGAAAAACCGAGAAACCGTGAAGAAAAAGTATTAAATGAACTATGGAATACAGCTAATGAAGAAGAGCGCAGACACCTCGCACACGTTCTTGTTAAATTAACAAATGAAACAAATTAAGAAGCGAAGCCAGGATCTTTTACCGGAAGTTCCTGGCTTTATTGTTTTTCTCCTCCTCTCCCATCACTCTTCCGTTAAAGCAACAATAATACATATATTATCACTAACACAAAAATCATCCGCGCCTATGCAAAGCGCGGATGATTTTGTTACGAAAGCGGAACAACCAGTGACTGGCCAATGCGTATGAGAGACGGGTTGGATAGATTATTGGATTCCGCCAGCTTCTGAACTGTTGTTTTATATCGGGCTGCGATGCTGTAGAGCGTATCACCGGCCTTGACTTTGTAAGTGGTCTTCGTTGGAGGAGAACTGCCAAGAAGCATAAGCACCTGACCGATTCGAATAAATCCCGCGTCAGCTAACTGGTTGAGAGAAACGAGTTGAGCGGTGGTAGTATTATGAATCCGGGCGATGCTGTATAGTGTGTCACCTGCTTTGACTGTGTAAGACGTCGAACTGTCCGTATTTTGTGATGGTACTTTAAGAGCTTGTCCCACGCTTATAAGATTGGGATTGACCAGTTGATTATCGAGGACAATTTGAGACACTGATGTTTTATATTGGCGTGCAATACTGTAAAGTGTATCCCCTGCTTTCACCACATACATACCGGTGTGACCCTCATTTCCATTAAATAGATCTGACACTGTTACAAATTGATAACCCTTGTCCTTTAACCCTTGAATCATACCCGGCAGTGCCCCTGGTGTACCCGATGCGCCTGCGCCGGTGTGCATAAGAACAATAGAACCTGGAACAACGTGATTCAGGACTCTGTTTCTAATGTCAGCAGAAGAATTACCTTTCCAATCCACCGTATCAATGTTCCAGTGAATTGTCTGGGAGTAACCTGAATTACCTGCAGTATCCAGCACTGCAGAGTTCACAGCACCGAATGGAGCGCGAAATAAAGGCTTGGTTGTTTGTCCTGTTGTATTTCTTACCAGGAATTCCGTACGTTCGAGCTCGTCTTTAATTTCTGCAGAGGTTAACGTTGTAAAATCAGAGTGAGTATACGAATGATTCCCTAATTCATGGCCCCGAGAATGAATGAGTTTAATTTTATCAGGGTGATGATTTATACCTGTACCGGTTAGAAAAAACGTAGCTTTGATATTGTACGTGGAGAGCGTTTGAAGAATAGTTTCAACGTTTGTCCCATCAGCACCATCATCAAATGTAAGAGCAATCAGCTTACTTGAGGTATTGCCTTTCGTTACGAACTGGGAGCTGGCAGCGGCTGCCTGAGAGGAGAAGATAAGGAAGGTGGCTAGACATAGGAAAAAGACTGCACGAACCGTTCTGAATGTCGCGTTCATATCACTCACCTCATTTTAGTTATGCTATAAGAAATAGCATATGTATAAAAAAGAGAAGTGAGGTAAATTAAAAACTGAACATTCAAACTATTACAATTATATTATACCCCATTTCAGAGATTATTTGATAGGAATTATTAAATAATATCAAAAATGTGGTGAAGCAGCCTGCCAATTCCTCTTCCCAGTAAAACAATTATACGAATTAGAAATATAAGAATCTCAGGAATCGAAAACAAAATATCTAATAAAACATCGATAAAAGTATAATCTTCCTTCGACTTCCTATTTTTTCTACGCCTTTTCAACCTTCCTCCCCCTTTCATAAAGAGATAAGTAATCCTTCGATTTATGTAACTGGATCCGATGCACATCTGTAAATTTTTCTAACTCCTCATACACTGAATCAGGTGTAAACCGTATTATTCTAATCGTCCCTCCTTTCTCTACTCTTAAACAAGCACCCTTTTGGTCCCAGCCATATCGCTTGAAGATGACTTTATTAATGGATGCAGCATCAATTTTTTTATTGAAGATAGGAAGGTTCCATAGATAAATACGATAAATCACCAAATCTTTTTCTATTTTAAGAGTGTAGTTGAGTCCTAAAGTAATGATTATAGAAATGGATAAACCAAGATATATGAAAAATAGGGTTTCATTATAGCTGGTGAACGCTATGTTACCAATGGATAAAATAAAGAGCACTATTAACACGGACCTTTGTGTATTGGCTTTGTAAGTCATAGCTGCACTCCCATCTCAGTATTTCTTATCACATTAAAGTCTCGACAGCGAGTATTCACCAATGAACAGCTGAGGATTAATAATCCACTCTTGTACTTATTCGGCAAATACTAACAACATAGTTGAACAGATACAGGACTTTTTTCTATTTACTTTAACATAAATAACCATTTACCCCTGTGAAAACCAATAAAAAAGTCCAGCTCGTGGACTTTTTCAGCTACCTCGATAAACCTGGTAACCCCATGGCGAGATGAGCAGCGGCACGTGATAATGTGACGAGGGCGCACTCACACCGAACCGAACAGGGACAGCGGTTAAGAAAGAGGGAGCTTCGCCTCCCTTATCTTTAAAATAATCGCCGATGTAAAAAACCAGTTCATATTCACTTTGTCTAAGCTCCTCAGAAGTAAGAAGCGGAGTATCAAGCCGTCCTTCCCGGTTTGTTAATGCTTCTCTTAAAAATTCTTTATCCCTGCCTTGATTTATTTGATAGAGTTCTATTTTTATATACGCCCCCGGGATCCCGTTCGTTAAATCCAATACATGAGTTGTCAGTCCGCTCATACTTTCTCCCCGCTGCTTTTAAGTTTTTCTTTTTCTCGTGCGGCATCCTCTTTCGTAACGGTAAACTCCTGGAACCCATAGGGAGGACGCGGCTCTGTATACACTTTCCCTTCTGTTCCGGGAATATCACCAACGACGGTTTCCCACGTTCTATTCTGCGATTCAAACGTAATATTTTTCAATTGAGGGAACCTTTCAAGTACTCGGCAGCCAATGTGGTAGATTAACGACTGAATCGATGGGGTTGTCTTCTCATGAAATACGCTTGCAGCTATATCTTTCACCTGTTCAGCGGCTGCATACTGAAGAGGCTCGGTTCCAGATGGATCAGCTCCATCTTCATACTGCCAGTGCAGGTTTAAATAGATAAACAGAGGCCGGTTGGTATCCTCAGGCAGGGTGGTATATTCGTCA
This sequence comes from Halobacillus sp. A5, assembly GCF_024189315.1. Classification (GTDB taxonomy): domain Bacteria; phylum Bacillota; class Bacilli; order Bacillales; family Halobacillaceae; genus Halobacillus_A. The sequence goes on from NZ_JAIZEO010000004.1 coordinate 126,465, forward strand.
TGTACATAACCCGCGAACGAGTTCCCTTTTACTTTCATAAGCTGAAGATCCAGAACGCTGCTGTACTGATTTTTCACTTCAATATACGTACCCTTACGTACAAGTTCCACTAAAGCTTGAGAGGTTTCGTTCCGTGAATGTTTAAAGACAAGATTACTATACTTCAATCCTCCATCTGTGTACGCAGGTACGCTTTCAAAAGGAACCTCTTCTCCAATCATCTGCACACTTTCAAAGTGAGGGTATTTTTCTAAAAACGCACGTGAAACATATTCCACAAAACCTTCAATCGTTGCACCTTCATAGCTGGCCAGATGTCGCTGGATAAAATTTTTCATAGAGTCGGTTGCTACAACCTTCGAATTATCACCTTCAGTAAATGAAGATAGAAATTCAGCTCCTCCCACTCTGACACTTAGATTCAGACCAAAAACAATATTTTCATTACCTGCAAAGCTGGATTCCGGAATCTGACGGATGCCTTTAAGGGGCTTCATATATGTACGATAAGCAAAAACATCCTGCTTACCATAAAACATCGTTCGATCGGTTGTCATTAAATCTTCTCCTTAGCACCATTGAATTTTTCCTGAAGTCGGAAATAGGCAATTTTAAAAATTTCAGCCAGAGCTTTTTCGAATTCTTCTTTTTGAGAGTTATGCACTCTCTCTTGAAGTGCCTGATGTATATCGCCTTTGTACTTACCCTTGACGCAAAAAACAAACGGAAAGCCAAATTTATCTGCGTAAGTTTTATTTAAAGATTTAAAGCTGAGAGCCTCTTCTTCCGTCAGATCCTTTAATCCCGCTCCCTGCTGCTCCCGGTTCGAACGATCACTCATTTGTATGTTCTCTCCTAAGTTTGGATGGATCCTGATTAATTCAAGCTTCTCTTCGTTTGGTGCATTGTTTACAATTTCAACCATCCTTTGATAGAGATTATCCATTGTTGAATAAGGGCGGTGGTCAGAAGCTTTAGCAGCTACCCAGGGAGAATCTTCGAATATATCACCTAAATGGTTCTTAAACGCTTGTCTGCTTGTCTCATTTAATTCGTTTAGGTTCACCTAGTTGCTCTCCTCCTAACTCACTTTTATCATCCAAGTGATAGTTCCATAGTAATTATTATTCTGAAAATTGTCATTATTTATTTTAACTAATTATTTTACTTATTTGTAAGCATTTTGCATAATCTTTAGTTCTTGTGATTACCTTTAAAGGCAATAAAATTGGTTGCGGAAAGTCCGTTGTATCTCATCAGGTAAAAGAACCCGGCATCGCCTCATCGCTGTTTACTTTAATTAAAGAGAGAGCATCTTCTTAATTCTCAGCGCCAGCCGTACTTGCAGCGTCGTTTCGGCATCGTTTAATTTACTACCAAGCAGCTCTTCACATTTTTCTAAACGGTAGACTACTGTGTTTCTGTGAACGAAGAGCCTTTTAGCTGTTTCTGATATTTGACAGTGCGTCTCTAAATAAACGAATAATGTATGGAGCAGCGTTCCGTCTTCATCTCCCTTATGTGAAGCAAGCTGCTGGAGGGCATACTCATAGAATTCTGTTAAATCCTCTTCAGAAATAACTCTCAGCAGCTCAAGGACATCCTTCGTTCGATACGTTTGGATAAAACCTTCCGCCCCGGACATCCACCCGGAATCCAGTGCATCGTGAGCTTCTTTAAAAGCCTTATTCACATTAAGGAATTGACGGGAAACGTTACTGATACCGAATGATATGGTCCGCCCAAAGCGCGAATACACATTTGATTGAACAAATTGCAGAGAATTTCTTACATATTCCTGGTGTTCCTGAGCTGAACTGTCCACTTGAAAAAGGAGGATACAAAGGTCACCGCGCGTGAACAGGTGAGTGGATATTGAAAATTGGATAAGTTCTTCTTCAATGTATTCATAGATGTTATCCGTCTCAAACTGACTTTGAGTATAACTACCTTCGAAGTCCCGCGGTGACAGTTTGCCTATTGCACAGTAGTAATAGCGTTCATTCTCTAATTTAAATTCTTTTGCACGGTTTATAATTTCTTCCTGCGAGGAATACATACCTTCAGTGAAATTTAGAAAAAACTCATTTCTTACCCGTCGTGAGTATTGTTTTAAGGCATTTTCCTTAATTAGTTCAAAGGAAATAACATTTGTAGCCTGCTCAATCGTTAGTAAGGCCGCATGATCATCAGTCTGTATATTACGACACACGACAAGGAATCCTGCTTTCTTATCCTGGGTAAATACGGAGAACACCGAATAGGTTTTCTTATCTTCTATTGTGGAGAAAGTAAAGTATGGGTTCTTCATAAATGGAGCCTGTGACCCTCTTGCATATAGTTCCCTGGCAGCAGGTGACAGATTCAATTGAGGAGAAGACATCGAGACCGTTTTAGCATACTGATCAAGTAATGCAACCGGTGCATTCACCATCTCCCCTAATCTTCTTAGTAACTGTTGAATTCCTTTTCCGCTCATGATGTGATGAGAAAACTGCTTATGAGTCTCGATGGCAAAACGGAGCTCGTTGGTTCGTTTGTCTAGTATACTGCTCAGTGTCTGATTAACTATATCGCCTAGAGAAGAAGATGCAGGCAGCTCTATAATGGGAAATGACAATTCATCAGCTAGCTGCTTAATATCTTCAGGCACCTTTTCTATAAAACGTTTCGTTTTAATTCCTAATGCTGCACAGCCTTGCTTATTCATTTCAATGATGAGCTCTGTTAACAGGTCCGGTTGATCCTTCACATGGTACGCTGTAGTTACAAGTAATTCATTCGGTTTTAAAAATCTTGCAATATCAGGAGCATCCATCATATTGACATGAAGGATCTCCCTGTTGGTCCCCTCTGCTCCCGCAATCACCTCACACCTCTTTAAAGCAGGGACATCTACAATTTCTGCAACTTTCATACAAACACTCCTTCTCTTTACTCGTTTTGAGTATCTTATCATAATTTTATGAATATTTATTTACCTTGCACAAAAAATGATCAAATTTACTACACATCTGCCAATGTGAAGAACTACATTCCTTGATAAACTAAAAAATATAGATTAATCCTTTAATACGAACGGAGGTCCATATTGGTGCAGCAATCAACGAAAACACTCATACCTCAGGATCAGGCAGAAGAGTTAGTCAAATGGCTTGCTTCTTTCGGTCAGATAGATACAGGTGGTGTCCACCGCCTGCTGTATTCACCTGCATGGGTAGAAGCTCAGCAAGCTTTATTAAAAAAAATGAAAGCGAACGGTTTAACTCCGCATTTTGACAGTATCGGCAACCTTTTCGGCCGCCTGCAGGGTACGGATCATGATGCTAAAACGATTTTAACCGGATCTCATATCGATTCTGTAGCAAACGGCGGCATGTTCGACGGCGTCTACGGAATTGCCGCAAGCTTACTAGCTGTTTCACGCTTACAATCTGTTTATGGACGTCCAAAAAAATCGATTGAAGTTATTTCGTTATGTGAAGAGGAAGGCAGCCGTTTCCCACTTACCTTTTGGGGGTCCGGGAACATAACGGGGAAATACAACTTAAAGGACGCACAGAACATTCAGGACAGTAATGGTGTCTCCTTACTGCAGGCTATGAAAGAAGCGGGGTTTAATCCAGATGAATACAAATCACCATTGAGAGAGGATATCGACAGCTTCATTGAACTGCACGTAGAACAGGGGTTAGTTCTCGATCAGGAGAAGATTTCATTAGGATTAGTCAGTCACATCGTCGGACAAAGACGTTATAACATTTCGATCAGTGGCGAAAGTAACCATGCCGGCACGACACCAATGCACTTAAGAAAAGATGCGATGAGTATAGCAGCCCGTCTCATAGACTACGCGGCGCAAAAAACTCCTCACATTGACTCAGACTTAGTCGCAACTGTAGGGAAAATTTGCGCGGAACCTAACACACCGAATGTTATTGCCGGTGATGTCACGTTTAGTCTTGATATCAGACATCATCAGGAACCTGTGCTAAAGAAGTTCATAGATTCTTTTCAGGAGTATATTCAGGAGACTGCCTGGGAAAACGGAGTAAGTATCAGCCTCACACAATGGATGAGCGCAGCGCCAGTTCAAATGACTCCGCAGTTGTTAAAGATTGCTCAAGAATCCGCTTTTGAGCAAAACACTTCTTACCGCGTTCTGACGAGCGGAGCAGGCCATGATGCACAGGTGTTTGGTACTCACTGTCCAACGTCGCTTATATTCGTTCCAAGCTATAAAGGAATCAGCCACTCGCCAAAGGAATTTACGAAAGCGTCCGACCTTGAAAAAGGAGTAGATCTCTTAACCGATCTATTATATAAGCTTGCTTACTAACTTTTAAGAAGGAGACATAGAGATGGCCTATACTTATACAGAATTAAACACTCCGCTGCGGACGATCATGACACCCGGACCCGTCGAAGTAGATCCACGAGTGCTGCGTGCAATGAGTACACCAATCGTTGGTCAGTTCGACCCAGCATTTACGTCCATCATGAATGAAGTGATGGATATGCTCCGACAAATATTCCAAACGAATAACCAATGGGCCTTTCCCGTAGACGGTACATCCCGTTCAGGCATTGAAGCCCTTCTCTGCAGCATCATCGAACCTGGAGATAAAGTGCTCGTCCCTATTTTTGGACGGTTTGGTCATTTACTTACTGAAATCTGTGAGCGTTATGGGGCTGATGTACATACGATGGAATGTTCCTGGGGAGAGGTTTTTGACGAGGAAGAAATTATTAAGGAAGTAAAAAGAATTTCACCTAAAATAATAGCCATTGTGCACGGTGAAACCTCAACCGGGCGGATGCAGCCACTGCAAAAGCTTGGTGCGTCCTGCCGTGAAGAAGATGTCCTTCTCGTTGTAGATGCTGTGGCCACAATAGCCGGAACAGACATCAGGGTGGATGAATGGATGATTGACGGAATCGTCGGAGGCACACAAAAATGTTTATCCGTCCCTTCCGGAATGTCTCCTCTCACATACAACGACCGTATTGAGAAAGTTATTCAAGCACGTAAAAAAGTGGAGCGGGGAATTTCCACGAAGAAAGATATATCTGAGGAAAGAACGAGGGATCATCCTCCGGTACGAAGTAATTACTTTGATATCAGTATGCTTCAGGATTATTGGAGCTCACGGAGGTTAAACCACCATACAGAAGCAACCTCAATGCTTTATGCGCTTCGCGAAGGATTACGCATTGTGCTTGAGGAAGGGTTGGAAGCTCGGTTCACCCGACACAAGGAACATGAACACGCCTTAGTGACAGGGATTGAAGCGATGGGATTGTCCCTGTATGGGGACCCTGCCTGCAAGCTTCCCACCGTCACGTGCGTGAAGGTTCCAGAAGGAATAAAGGCGGACTCTGTTCGCCACATGCTGCTTGAGGAATTCGGTATCGAGATTGCCAGCTCATTCGGACCTTTATCAGGGAAAATCTGGCGCATTGGCACCATGGGCTACAGCTGCCGCAAGGAAAATGTACTGTTTACGTTAGGAGCGCTTGAAGCAGTATTGATTCGTCATGATGTTGACGTTCATAAAGGAGAAGCACTTCAGCATGCTCTAAACGCCTATCAATCTAAACAGAAAAATATGATCACTCAATAAAAGCCTGGAGGTAAAACACAATGCCTGATTTCGACTCAGTAATAATAAACGGAAGCGTTGTCTTTCCTGACGGAGTAAAACGAATGGACATCGGATTAAAACAAGGGAAAATCACAGCTATTACCGAGGATCTCTCCAACAGCGGCACATACATCATTGATGCTGAGGGTCTTCATATTTTTCCAGGTGCGATTGACGTCCATGTTCATTTTAACGAGCCTGGCAGGGAGGATTGGGAAGGCTTTGAAACAGGATCTTATATGATGGCGGCTGGAGGGGCCTCCACCTTTTTTGACATGCCGTTAAACGGAATTCCTTCGACCATCAATGAACAAGCCCTGCGGGGAAAAGCGGAGATTGGAGAGCAGAAGTCCTTTGTTGATTTCGCTCTTTGGGGAGGACTTGTACCAGGAAACGAAACGGAGCTTGAAGCTCTTGCTGATGCAGGTGCAATAGGCTTTAAAGCTTTTTTATCAACGACAGGAAATAAAGAATTTGAAGCCTGCGATGATTACACCCTCTTAAATGGAATGAAAGAAATAGCCAGACTAGGCAAAGTGCTAGCTCTGCATTCAGAAAGCGGGCCAATTACTGATTTTTTAACGAAGCAAAAGCGGATGAATGGGCAGACAACGGCTGATGACTATGCTGAAACACGGCCGATCATCGCTGAAGTGGAAGCTGTTGAGCGGGCTATTTACTATGCAGATCTGACCGGGTGCCCTCTGCATTTTGTGCATATCAGCAGCAGTGAAGCTATGGAGAGGATCATAAAAGCTAAATTAAAAGGCTTGGATATTACAGTAGAAACCTGTGCCCATTACCTTCTGTTTAATCACTCGCATTTAGTGGAACGCGGGGCTGCAGCTAAGTGCGCCCCTCCTTTACGAGAGGCTAAGGAACAGCAAGCCATGGTGCAACTTTTAATAGATGACCAGTTTGATATGATCACTTCCGATCATTCCCCCTGCCCTTATAACTTAAAAGACCCGAGCCAATTTAATTTACTTGAAGCCTGGGGAGGAATCAGCGGCGGGCAATTCACGCTGCTTTCAATGATTGAACTTGCTTTAGAACAGAAGATTCCTCTCGAGAAAGTGGCCGAGTGGACCTCTTCTGCTCCATCCCGCCGGTTCAATCTTCCATTTAGAGGTGAGATTGCAAAAGGAAATGAGGCGAGCTTAACTTTCGTGAATATACACGACCGATTCTACGTCAGTCCTTCCAATTTCCACGCGAAGCATAAGCAAAGTTTATTTATGAATCACACTTTTCCATGTCGTATTGAAAGGACCATAAATCGGGGGCAAACGATTTATAAACACTCAGAATTACCTGGTGAGGCAAACGGAAAATGGCTCAGACCTTCATATTAAATTATGTTCATCTATTAACTTCTTAACTCCTTGAAACATATGCTAGAGAAAGAAAGGAGAATAGAAAATGAATGGGTGTTGTTGTCCAAAGGTACACAGACTTCCTGCTGTATACTTGCGTGGTAAAAAGAAACGAAAAAAGAAAAAGGAAGAGTATAAATGTCCGGTAATTTGTCCGGTTAAACCAGTTGTAAAAAGACCTCCGGCATTGTACCTTAAAATTAGAAAAGCATGCTAAGCTGCCTGAAAAACATAAAGCCGCTCAGAGTTTACATCTCTCAGCGGCTTTCCCTTATAATCCAGTGCCGGCAATTTCTTCACTAAAATGAGAAGCCCATTTAAGCAAGGACAGATCATAATGTCGAGGAGCGATTACCGAAAGCCCAACCGGATTTCCGTCAATCTCGAGGAGAGGCATAGTTACCTGAGGCAAACCAGCCAGCCCGGCCATACACAGCAGCTGCATTGTCCGTTCACGCCGTTCTTCCAGCACTTCCGGCGGCAGCCCTTTTTCCGGTGCAGGACCTGGGGCAGTTGGAATGATAAGTATTCCATCACCTCCAAGCAACATCTCCACCTTCTCCCGGATAATCTCCCGCTTTTCAAAGTCAAATACATGATCCTTCTGCTTCAGTGTTTTTGTCCAGGTGAATCGTTCAGCAAGACCGGGCCCAAAGGATGGATTTGCTGTTTCAATCCACTCGCCATGCTGCTGCCAGATCTCCATCCCCTGCAAAACTTTAAAAACACCAAACCATTGACGCAGACCTTCTTTTGAGATTACCACGTTCCTGACAGTCTCCACCGTTCGTTCAATGGTTGGTAAATAGGATAGAAAAGATTTTTTTCCTGAATTATCAAGTAATGCAAGGGCGTCTTCCCCCACTAGTCCATTACTTAATTTTTTTTGCTTACTGCTTTCCTCCTGAAGCAAAATTTTTCCAACCTCCATCAGCAAATTGGGATTTCTCGCAAACCAGCCAACTGTATCAAAACTTTGGGCTAACGGAATTACATTCTCTATCGAAACCGCACCATGCGTAGGCCGAAATCCAAAAATCCCACAATAAGAAGCCGGAATTCTCACAGAACCTCCTGTGTCTGTACCTAACGCGAAATCAACCTTGCCTGCTGCCACTGCTACCGCAGATCCGCTGGAAGATCCCCCCGGAATAAGACTGGGATTTGCAGGGTTAACAGGAGTACCATAGTGGGCATTTTCTCCATTTAAACTGTACATCAACTCATCTGTATGGGTGGTTCCACGAAGTTTAGCCCCGTTTTCTAGTAACCTTTCAATCACAGGGGAAGTTTGAACGGCAGGTGAATGCGTCTTATGCCAGTGGGGATTGCCTGCGTGGTTTGTATACCCTTTTATTGAAAACACATCTTTCACGGAAAACGAAAATCCGTTAAGTGCGCCTGATGCCTTTGGAGGCAGCTCGACGTCCTGGTCAACATAAGCCTCGTACTGATCTCCCATTCTATTCCTCCTATTTTTCTATTCCTTAATTAAAGAGTTATTGTCTCATGCGGGTGTAATACTCTTGAAATCTAAAACGACTGAGCTACATTGCCTCAGCCGCCCTTCGAACAGCGCGGATTATTCCCCCGTAACCTGTACAGCGGCATAAATTCCCTGACAAAGCGGTTTCGATTTCTTTATCAGTTGGATGAGGATTTTCTTCTAGCAGCGCTTTAGCCGCTATAATCATTCCCGGCGTGCAATATCCACACTGAAAGCCCCCTTCTTCAAGAAAAGCCTCCTGAATCGGATGGAGCCCCTCTCCTCCTTTCACTCCTTCAATTGTCGTTACCACTGCTTGATCAGCTTGATATGCCATCACCAAACACGAATTCACCAAGCTTCCATTCATCAGGATCGAGCATGCTCCACAGCGTCCAATCCCGCAGGAAACCTTCGTCCCCGTCAGATGAATTTCATTACGAATAATATCCACCAGCCTCGCTGTTGGGGGGACATGGAGGTGCACTGCTTCGCCATTCACCGTCAAATTCAAATGGAGGAGTGACTCTTCGAGAAACTTTTGAACTACTTCTCTACTTTCATCCATTGATGCCTCCTCCTTTGATTGACTGCTAGTAGTGTTTCCTCAGCAGAAACAGGTAGTTTATTCACCCAACAGCCAAGTGCATCATGTACAGCCTTAGCAATAGCCGGTGCTACAGCCACTGACCCAATCTCACCAACACCTCTTGGACCATATGAGTCACCTTCTTCTAGGGTTTCAACAGCATCAACCTTCATTTGAAATGGGACGTCCCCGATGCCAGGGATTAAATAGTCATCCAAATTTTTCGTTACGTATTCACCTTCTGTCATAATGGCTTCCTCCATTAACGCGTAACCAAGCCCCATGACACCGCCGCCTTCGATCTGCCCTTTATAACCGAGGAAGTTCACCACAGGACCAGCGGCGATAGCTTGATCAAGATCTATCACCTTTACCTTTCCAGTTAAGAGATCTATCTCCACTTGGGCCAGGACTCCCGCAAAAGTGTATAAGAAGTGTCCTGCATCCACCTCATCAGGTGTAGTTGGAAAATCAAATTCTGTTGATACCGTTAACTTCTCCAAATCTAGAGATTGTGATGCTAGTTCTGAATAAGTGATAACAGGCAGATTCATATTCTCTCTTGTATTAGCAAACACTCCGCCTCTGCCAAGAGTCAGAATATCTACCTGAACGCCTGTAACCTCCGCAGCTTCAGCTATTAACTTGCTGCCGAAAGCCCGCTTCATATTCTCTAATGCCTGCCACACCATGCTTGTACCTCTTGAAGCTGTGGTTGATCCGGAGGAAGGGACTAAAGCTGTATCACCAATTACAATCGATAAGTCTGCTGCTGCACAACCAAGCTCTTCCGTCACAATGGTTTCAATCACTCCAAGAATTCCTTGTCCAGCTTCTTCAAATCCAAATGCTGCTTCGATTTTCCCTTCTTCTGTTAAACGAAGTCTGCCTCCGGCCGGATCTAACCGTCCGTATCCAAGACCCCCTCCATGCATGGTAATTGCCGACCCAATGCCGCGGATTTTTCGTTTATCAGTATAATCCTTCAATAGATCTTTCGTTTGCTCCTGATGCTTGGCGATGGATTCAAGTACATCTGATGCTCCAGTTACAGGAGCAATGCGCTGCCCAAGCGGTCCCAGACTGTCTTTTTTCCGAACATTTCTGCGCCTTAGCTCTAACGGATCAATCATAAGCTTTTCAGCTAAGCGATCCATCTGACCTTCCAGAGCAAACGTAACCTGATTGCCCCCAAAGCCCCGGAATTCACCAGCGACTCCGTTATTCGTAAAAACAGACTGCCCTTCCGTATGTACATTTGGAATCACATAAGGACCGGTGGCATGTTCAACAGCAAAATCCAGAATTGCTGGTCCTAATGTAGAATAAGCCCCAGTGTCCGCTAATATATACACTTGATGAGCAAGCAGTTGGCCGTTTGAACCCGCTCCGGTCTTCATCGTTATTTTCATTGGATGACGCTTCAGTCCGGAAAGTACAGACTCCTGCCTTGTTTGATGAATTTTGACTGGACGGCCAGCTGCCAGAGCAAGCAGCGCCCCGTAAGGCTGAATATTCAGCTCATCCTTTCCACCAAAAGAACCTCCCATGGGACTTGACACAATTCGAATGTCCTCTTCCGGCATATTAAGAATTCTCGAAAGTTGGAAGCGATCCTGGAAGCCATGTTGTGTACCAACGTACACCGTTACACCTCCATCCTCTTCAGGTATGATAACGCCGCCTTCAGTCTCCATGTAAGTATGCATTTGACGAGGTAGTTCATACGTCTCCTCTGCCACTGCGGAACATGATAAGAAAGCAGCATTTACATCTCCTTTTATATATGTTTTTTCGTGCAGTAAATTTCCAGCAGGATGAAGATTGGGCGTTTCCTCGTCTAATGAACGAACCGGATCACTAACAACAAGGAGTGGCTCATACTCGATGTCAATAAAATCTAACGCTTGTTCAGCAGCAGCCAGGGACTCTGCAGCCACCGCCGCAACCGCATCTCCAGTGTATCGGACATAATCCTCACAGAGGACCGGCTGATCAGGAATCACGATCCCAAAGGCGTTTAAACCAGGAACGTCTTTATGAGTAATTACAGCTGCTACACCCGGAACCTGTTCAGCCCTCTTCGTATCGATGGATATAATCCGGGCATGCGGATAGTCACTCCGCTTAATTTTGCCATACAGCATACCAGGAAAAGCGAGGTCAGATAAATATTTCATCTGTCCCGTTACCTTGCCAGGTCCATCCGGCCGTTCCCGGTTCCTCTTTAACGAAGCTTTCATGGGTTCCATACAACAGTCTCCTTACTATGATTTTCTTCAAGCTTAGAAACGAGGAGATTTGCGGCCACAGTTTTGCGGTAAGACTCCGTTGCAAAGCTGTCAGCAGCAGGCTGGAACTCACCATGCACACGATTATATAATTCTCCTAAATCAACTTTATTCCATGTTTGTCCCATGAGCCAGCACTCGCTTTCAATGAGCCTTCGCGGAAAGGTTGTACCTCCTCCTGCAGCCAGCCGTATGTGCTTGATTTCACCGCGCCTGTTGCAGACAGCCGTAGCAGCCAACGTGACTAGAGACGGAATGAGCGCTTCACGTCTCCCTGTTTTTTCATAAAATGACCATGCATTCTCTACTGGATCTGGAACTGTTAAGGCAACCAAAATTGCATCTGTCAAATTCTCGTATTGCAGGAAGGAGTCGATTGATACTTTAATGAAAGACTTTCTATCAAAGAATGTGACCTCAGCATCGAGGGCGAGCAAGGCTGGAACCAGGTCACCCACGAGGCAGCAGACATTCCCGCCGATCGTTGCGCGGTTACGTACTGCCGGAGAAGCAACAACCTTTATTGCCTCCGCTAAAATCATCCACTTCTGAAAAACATTTATATTCATCCGGCAAAGGTCCAGTGTGGTTAAAGCACCAATTTTCAGCTGGTTCTCTTCCATAGATATTCCGTGAAGAGCCTCTACCTTTTCCAAGCTTATAAGATACCGGGGCAGCAGTGTACCCTGTTCTCTTAAAAGCTGAAGTAAGGTTCCGCCGGCAATAAATACCGCATTATCCCTGTATTCCTCTTTCAAATCCCACGCTTCTTCTATTTCTTGAGGCTGCCAGACAGCGGCAGATGCCCATTCTGCTGATTTGTTCATACTCATCGATTCGTTGTTTCCTTGAGCCATTTATAGTCATCCTCTGTATCAATGTCTTGAAAACTGCGGCCCTCTTCAAAATCAACTACTGCACCAAGGTCCGGCGAACTTTTTCGTAATATCGTCCTTGCGCCTTGATCTCCTGTTGTCTGCAGAAGTGTAGAGAAGAAAGCAGATGAAAATAAAATCGGAGGCTGCATGCGGTCATCATAACGAGACGCTACATAATTTGACTTCGGTGTTTTAGTAAAGCGGGAAATTAACTTGTTAATCATTTTCGAATGGAGAAGCGGCTGGTCTGCAAGCAGTACAACGACCGCATCAGCATTCCTGTCCTCTGCTGCCTTAATGCCGCACTTTAAGGAAGAAGCCTGCCCTTTTTGTGCATGATCACACTTGATTCTTGACCATGCCGGACTTAACAAAAGTAAAGATCTATCAATCCATACAAGGTCATCTTCTTTTCTTGTTACTACTATAACGTGATCAAGCTCGGAATCTAACGCGGTACGAAGTGAACTGCAGCCAATTGTAGTACTGTTAAACGGAAGGGCTAGTTTATTCCTCCCCATACGGCTGCTTTCCCCTGCGGCCAGCATAACACCAACAATATTACTCATTAAGAACCTACCACCTCTTCAGTCTCAATAAAGCGTTTAACTGAAACCAGCTCCGCCACAACACTTATGGCAATTTCTTCCGGACCCTTCGCTCCAATAGAAAAACCAATCGGGGAAGTAATATGATTCGGTAGTTCCTTTAGCCCCAGGAGCCGTTTCGTACGTGCTGCAGAACCAAGAATGCCCAGATAGCTTAACGGTTTATCTATCAGATGAGATACGATCTCTTTATCCTTTTGAAAATTGTGAGTCAAAATCACTACGTAGTCACTCGGATGAAATTGAATATCCGGCAGCATTTCTTCAGGAAATCCATGCAGCAGCCGATCTGCCTCCGGGAATCTGCTTTTATGACAAAGGGCAGGGCGCCAGTCACAGACAACAACTGAGAATCCTGCGCGTGCTGCAAACGAAACGAGAGGCACCGCATCTTTGCCGGCACCAAACACAAATAAGCGCGGCTTAGGGTTAAAGTGATGAACAAAGATGAATTGATTCATTGACGGCTCAAACTCCACCCCACTCCATCGTTGATCTTTTTTCAAGGAGAGGAAAGAATCAAGGTCTTTATTTTTTGTTAAAAAACGGCTGTTTTCATCCATTCCCCCGCTCAATGGCTGAACCCAGGTAACCGCCTTTCTCTCATTCAATAATTTTTTCACTTCATACATCTGCTGAAAGAGGCGCTTGTTCAACGGCTGCACGAGTACATGGATCACCCCGTTGCACCCTGATCCTTCTCCCCAGGAAAGCTCGCTGTACCCCCGCATATCATAAACAATCGTTTCAGGAAATTCTCCTAAACTCTGTTGGTCGATCCGGGCTGTTAAATCTTCCTCCAAACATCCAGCACTAAGCATACCTACCTGTGTACCATCGGTCTTGAACAGCATAGATGCTCCTTCCTTCTTATAAGCAGAACCTTCTACATGAATGATGGTGGCTAATACACCATTTTTCACTCCAGTACAGGACAGCTCTTTTAAAATGAGATGAATGTCTTCCATGCACCGTTTCTCCTTCTTAGTAAAAATATGTACTTTTGTAATATTATCTAACAATCTACTCATCATTTTGTATTAGATGGTTGCAAGTGTTAACTTTACTAACATTTTATGTGATTTTAAATTATGATATAGGATCTAAGTCATTCTGTCATTAGTTAAATTATATGAATTATCAAAATTCTTTTAGTTGATATGTACAAATAATAAAATGATACCAAGCAATAAGACGCCTGATGCGTATCTCACTGCCTGGTACCCCGCTGATACTCTATTTCATAATCCGGACCATTTCAGAAGGAAAATCAATCCACGGATTACGGTTTCCCTGGATTTCATAAATTGCCTGGTTACGATGACGTTCATAATCATCGGGTGGTTCTTTTTCATGCCATTTGATTAATAGGTTGCGGTCAATTCCTGCCTTATATTCCGATCCAATTCGATCTGGATACCTTATGATAAAGTAAAGCACCGCCCGTGCCACTGTTCCTTTTCCGTGCTCCGGTTCAAAGCGTTCATCCTCCGCTTTTCCACAATGTTTTTCAATCCGGTTCATTCCTGCCTCCTCGTGGGGATAATCTTTAAAATCATAATAAGGGTAATTGCTGCGAATCGAATTGCACACAGGCTCACAGGTGAACAAATGATGAAGATCTCCCCGCATCGGCTCCTCACCTTCAAACCACGATTGAGGAACAGCGTGCTCACAATTGTATTTGAATTGATTAACTGCTGCCTCTTCGTCCTGTCCCTCTTCCTCTACCGCAGCCTGCCGTTGCAGTGAAGTCTCATAATCCTCTTGAATAACGGTTTTTACGTCACGCTTATCCCCGGAGTAAATGCTCACCAGCTTCCTGTCCGGACGCAGGTCCACCCATGGGTATACATACTCACTCGGATCATAGTTTACTTGTTTAGTATGTGTCTCTTTTACTAATTTCTCGAGAGAATTCAAATCTGTTAATTTAATATTTTTATAGTACATCTTTACCTCTTTTTCATTTGCTTCTTTATCAAAATAAGGCTTATCCTCATCCTTTTCCACCCTGGCTAGCAGCCGTTCAAGCTGCTTCTCATCCGTCGGCCCCGCATACAGCTTCACAGTAATCCTCCTCGCATTACGTTTGTCATACAGTTCCTTCTTTTACCAAAATAAAAACCCCCATTGGAGGGAGTTTTTACAATGACTTCTATTTACCTACTTTTTTAAACACGCGGAGGGTATAATGTTTTAAGTCGGCTTCGATGCAGTTACTTTCTTCGACTTGAACAAATCCATATTGTTCAAAAATGGTTTTGTAATTACGCGGGAACAGCCGCCAGTTCTCCGCTCGCTCAGCTTCTATTGTTATTAGGTAAGCTCTCGATATTCTGGCTAACTCCTCAAACACCCACTCACTATCCGGGTGTATATGTTCAAGTACCGCCATTGAGAAAACGAGATGAAATGAATTCGTCCTCATTTCTCGAATTACATCTTCAATGGGTGAGTGAATAATATTAGAGTGAGCGGCCATCTCCGGGTACGTTTTCTGTAACGCCTCGACCGCTTCCTTACTAATCTCAATGCCTGTTAAACGATGGTATCCGTCTTCATATAAATGGTTCAAATTCCGTCCGACGTTACATCCCGCCTCAAGAATGCTGCCTTTTTTTGCTATATACTTCTGAACGTATTTTGATAAAAATTCGCTTCGCTCCAGTTTATCGGCGTACTTTTCGGGTGTACTCGTATTAACCCAATACTCATGAATTTCTTTTATACTCTTTCGATTTTTCATGCAATAACCTCCTTTTTTATACAAGGTAGATTATTATATGAGAGAAACGAGCTCGGTGTATTGGTAGATGACATAGAGGCAAGTAACCAGATATCGTTTGAATCAGCGAAACCATTCAACCAGCCCGATCATACTGAGCAGGCCTGCTAAGAAAGAAAAGGTAGCCCAGCGTTCATACCCATGCCCATGAGTTTCAGGTATCAGCTCCTTATATACAACAAAAAGCATAGCTCCAGCGGCGAACGCCAGTCCATAAGGAACTAGAAACAGAGCAGCATTCACTAAACTATAACCTATTAAACTGGATACAAATTCAATCACACCTGTTAATACAGCCAAACAGACAGCGAGGCCTCTTCTCACTTTTTGATGAACAAGAAATAAGGCTACCAAAAAGCCTTCAGGTGCGTTTTGAATCCCCATTGAAAGAGCAACCACTACCCCGAGATTTTCTATTTGACTGCCAAGACCAGCACCTACTGATAACCCTTCTGGAATATTATGCAGGGTCATAGCCATCACCATCATCAGAGATGAAGACGGCACTCGAGAATTCATACGTATATGCTCCACGTCCTCGTGAGGGATCACCCATTCTAATATACTTAATAGAACAGCCCCGGTCAGAACCCCAATACAGAGCACATATAAATTAGTCAGCTTAAGCGAAGCAGGAATCAATCCATATGTAGACGCAGCTACCATGATTCCTGCGGTATAAGCCAGAATACTATCCATTCCACGATGAGAAATACCCCTTATAAAAAATACAGGCAGAGCCCCCGCACCGGTTGCACAGGCACAAAGAAGCATAATCAGCAGATTCCATTCCATTAAGAAGCCTCCCGGAGTAATCCATTCCCTCCACTATATGTACAAGCTTCAATGAAAAGAATCTGCTGAAAAAACTTCCCTTTTAATATGGGACAACAAAGCTTAAGGAAGATTCAGCTGCCATGACACTCCAAACTGGTCGACAACCCAGCCGAACTTTCTGCTGAATGAATAATCCCCAAGCGGCATCAGCTCGTTGCCGCCTTCCGAAAAACTTTGATACACGTGGTCGATTTCCTTCTCATTTTCACACGTGAGATAAATAGAAAAAGAAGGCGTAAACGTGAATTCGTGCTGAACATCGCTGTCAATACACATGAACTCCTGGCCTTTTAATGAAAAAACAGCCTGTTTCACACTGCCTTCTTCTCCTACTTCATTCGGTCCGTAGCGTTGGATGGCAATAACCTCTGATCCTTCAATGATTGTTATATAGAAATGCATAGCTTCTTCAGCATTCCCCTGGAACATAAGAAATGGGGTTACTCTTTCCATTTCCAATCACTCCCTTCTTACCTAAGAAGTTCTTCGCTGCTTCTCAATCACCTTTATTTTTAACGTAATTTCATAACCTCTTTCGCAATCCCTGCGACCAGATCACCAGCTGCCTTACTTGTACTTAACCGCGGACTCTGGCCCGACCAAAGAGACATGTATTCCGCTCTATGCTGCACCGCCGCTTCTTTTCGGATATCTTTAGTTAAGCTGTTTTGAATGGGATAAGCCGGCCAATCCGTCTCATGAATATTCATTTTCTCTATAAATGAATTCCTAATTCCCCTTGCCGGTTTACCGCTGAATGCTGAGGTGATCTCAACATCTTGTTCATTGGCTTGAAGAATTGCCTCTTTATGTTCAGGGAAAGCACCACTCTCTTCAGCTGTAACAAAAGCCGTACCCAGCTGAGCCGCTTCAGCTCCTAAGGTGAGTGCGGCTGCCACTCCTCTTCCATCCATAATTCCCCCAGCAGCAATGACAGGAATATCTACTTCATCGGCTGCCTGCGGAACTAATGACATCGAGCCGATCATAGGCTGACCTCCTGATTTAAGGAAGGTGCCTCGATGACCTCCCGCTTCACTTCCCTGAACAACAACGGCCTCTACTCCTCGATCTTCGTTCACTACGGCCTCCTCTACTGTAGTTGCTGTCCCAATCACTCGTATTCCTGACTTCTTTAATTCATGGACCACTTCTTTTGAGGGTACTCCGAACGTAAAGCTGCAAACCGGCACCAGCTGCTCCAACAAAACATCTATCTGCTGGGCATAAAGGGCGGTGGATATTTTCGGCTTTGGTACTTCCTTAATCTTAAGCTCTTTCCTTAACGGCTCAAGCCATGCATTTGCTCTCTGCAGTTCTTCCTCAATAATTTCAGGATACTCAGGGATAAATACATTTACCCCAAACGACCTTTTTGTCATTTGTTTAACTTTTTGAATGCTGTCTTTCATATCTTCCGCTTTCATATAACCCGCCCCTAAGTTCCCCAGCCCGCCTGCATTTGAAACTGCGGCAATGAGTTCAGGAGTTGTAATCCCCCCTGCCATACCTGCTTGAATAACCGGAACGTCCATTTGTAAAAGCTTCATCAGCTTATTAGAAATCCACATCACATCTGCCCCTTCCATAAGTAGATCTAACTCTATGGTACCAGAGGAAAATCAATTGGGATAGAATGGTAATTCATTCACAAAACATTGGAATTTTATGTTAAACTAACAATCGCCTGGGTAAGAACAATCAGAGGGAGTGAAGGGATGCACAAAAACGCTTTCATTCTTTTGTACGGCAGACTCTCGTCCTCCCTGGGGGACAGCATTTATGAAGTGGCTAATTTCCGCTGATATAACAAAGGTCCGCTCTCTCATGCATGGCATGAGAGAACATTTGGATGCTCTTCAACAATTAAAGGTGTTAGACGGATGTGTAGACTTTCTCGACAGCTTAAAATGTGTCAAATGTTTCTCACTCATCTTCATAAGGGAATAATTCATCCGAGGTTTCTACGGCAAAGTTTTGCTCATCCACTTTACCGGCTTTCTGCTCAAAGAGCCCGCTTGCTGCCACATACTTATGATAAATAAATTCAAATACGGCTACAGCTACTGCTGAAAGCAAAGCAGCATTAAAAATGTCTCCGGCAGTAGTTAACGCGCTACTCATAAAATAAATAACAGCAAATGCAAGTACAAAATCGGAAATGACTGCAATTATATTATTTGTGCGCGGCAGGATCATCATGTCACCTATAACATAAGACAGAACTCCTAAAACTAATGCAATTAAAAATACATTCCCAAATGACATTTCATATCCAATCCCAAGAATTAAAAACAACAAAGCCAGGCAGCCAACTAATTTAGATGCAAAATATTTTGCATGAGTCACAGCCCTCACCTCCTATCTTTTTATCATTCGTAAATAGATAGGAGATATACTTCATGGCAGCAGAATTGTGATGAATTGAGCTGTCAAACTAAATAAAAATCCTCTCCTGATATTATAATCAGGAGAGGATTGTCCTATTGTTATCAGGAGATTTTCACCCAGTAGGCTGCTTCACTTTCAGTAGTTGAGGGTGGAAACTGATCGCCTTCACTTAAATTAATTTCATTTTTGTCTTGGCTCTTTTTGCCATTAACAAGTTGATCTACTTTATACGTTCCAGTCGCTGGTGCTTTTTCGCCAGTTTTATATTGTTTATTTGCCATGGTTGCATCCCTCCGTTATAATTTGAGCTGAGAAATGAATTATGTCCGTAATCCATTTCTTGATTTTTAGAAGTGTTAAGGCCGTAATGATTAGTCAGGATTCTATCCTAAACTATGAATTGCGGCCGCCTTTTTTTCCAATTTCCTCATAATGTTTCTCCCCGTGTTTCTTGCTTGTGGTTTCTCCTCCTTTTTGGCCAATGTTCTCAAAGTGATCCTGACTGTACTCCTTGCTGGTCGTTTCGCCGCCCTTTTGACCGATGTCCTCGAAGTGTTCCTGACTGTATTTGTTACTTGTCTCCTCTCCGCCTTTACGTCCTGCTTCTTCTCTGCTCATCTTTCCCTGGCTGTTCTTAGACATTTTTGATCTCCTCCTTTAATTTAAGCTACATGGTCTTACGTTCTCTTTTTCCATCTCCTTTAAACCCTTTTTTTAGGAAATAGCTCATTTGTAATATTATATAAATATAATTAATGGCTTTTCAATAAAACATGGTACTATTTAACTATTACTACACTTCTAATCCTCTGAATACCCGCCGGCTGATGCTAAGATTGTTAATTATTTTGATATATAACCTTCCAGCTTCTTTAAAGGGGCTCGTTAAATCCTGTGAAGACCATTGATGAGTGACATTACATCGGGGATCGGCCCTTCTGCCTGTGCGGCTATGGAATAAGAACGCTCCACATGAAGGCGCGAAAAGTAAAAACTGTCAAAATCCTGAAACGGGTAATGAGTCGCCATAATGACGTGATCGCACGTGATTGAATGCCCCTCCCTTGTAATCACAAGCGGACGAGCCCCTTTTTCCACTTGAACCGCTCTTGAGTTTTCATAAATAGGAGTGCCCAGTGCTTTAAGCTCCCGGATCAGCCCGGCCAAGTATTTAACCGGGTGAAACTGAGCCTGTCCCCTCATTGTTATAGCAGCCGTTACGGAAAAGGGCAGCTCTTCTATATAGCAGAGACCACCGTTAATTCCAATTCTTTCGTATTCTTCAGCTTCTTTATAAATCTCCCGCTTAGCTGGACTGCTGACACCATAAACAAAGGCGTCCTTAGAAGAGAAATCACAATCCATTTTCAGATCCTTTCTGATTTGGTCAATTAACTTTAACCCGTCTTCATTAGCATGGTAATACTGTCTCGCCTCCGACAATCCTATGGTTTTTATAAGCTGCGAATAAATTAACCGTGCTGAGAAGTGATCTCGTGTGACACAGGTCGAGGTATCCTTTTTCAGCGCTGGAAAGGATTCAATTACATGATCTCTCCACAAAGAATCTGATTGTTTTTGCATCGAACTTCCTCCTTGCTGCGTGGTTTAAAGTACTATACCCAACCTTTCCCTATGTAAAAAGCACCCTTTGAGTTAACCTGCTCTAACATGAGCATAAATTTTTCCACAAATGACCATTATAAAAAAAGCACGAGCTCACTCACAGCTCGTGCTTCCCCCTTGAATTACTTTTAACTTGGCCGCCGGCTTATTTTCAGGCTTTGTATCGAAAGCGGCAATAGTTGCGCCTGCACCTACCTTCAGAGATCCATCTTCTTCTACTAAAAATAACGTGCCTGCTTCCTTAACTTCAATCGACTGGACATTGTGTTTAGCAAACACTTTTTGCAGATCTTGAATTAATTCTATTTTTCCATAAGTAAATCCCATAGTTCCGTTCAGCTCCTAATACATGATTTGAATTAGTATTAGAGTATGTCCACACGTCAGCGGTCATTCAAAAAACCTCCCGTCTATTCTTTAAATAAACGAGAGGCTCAACGTTTCTCTAGTCTTTGCGGACATTATGCTTCCAGGCTTTATCCTGATCCATCATTCTTTTTGCTGCGTAGATGAGTATAAATTGAATGAATATAATAGGAATGCCCATGAGACCTGAAATCACTTCAAGTGGTGCCAAGCCTCCAATCCTCATCAGAAGCAGGGAGAACGTGGTGATTACTGCCGCAATAATGATGCGCAGCATTTTTGGCGGTTCGAATTTACTCATGTTCCTCGTACTTGTATACGCAGCTACTGTATACGTGGTTGAATCAAGAGTAGTGGTTAAGAAGATCAACGCCACGATAATGAAAATAACAATCGCCGCTCCGCCAAGCGGCAGGGTAGATAAGATTTCCGGAATAGCCGCCATAGGCTCATTATCCTGTACGAAATCCAGAATCGGCATGTCATCTATAAGATAGCGGTGAACCCCAAGTCCTCCAAGCACACCTGTTGCGATCCATGAAATCAAGCTCGGTGCCATAAAGTAGGTAAGGATCATTTCCTTGATCGTCCGTCCTTTGGAAATTTTAGCTGCAAAGACACTGTGAAGCATGGCCCATGTTGCACTGTATGCGAACCAGAACACCGTATTACTTTGAATATGCGTGGTTTCTCCCGGTGTGACAGACTCTGTATTCAGTGAAATGTCCAAATAATTGGTCAGCAGCAAAGACACGCTCTCTGTGAAGTAATCGAGAATAAAAACGCCCGGCCCCGCCACGACTATAAATAGCGCAAAAAGCCCAGCCAAATACATGTTAAACGTACTTAACCGTTTAATTCCTTTTTCAACTCCTAAGTAAGCACTGATCGAGAACATTATGACCCAGACAATCGTAACAATCAAAGTCATGCCAAACGTCACTTCTAAACCTAAGAGTGACGATAAGTTGTGAGTGATGATCGGTGCACCGAGACCCAATGTGACTGCTGCACCCGCTAAAATACTGATAAGGAAAATAACATCTAATACTTTCCCGCCAATTCCATCAGTAAATTTATCTCCAAAAATGACACGCGAAGCCTCTGAGATCCTCATCAAAGGTTTTTTTCGTACGTGTAACACGTACCCCATCGCCGGGGCAATCATCACGAAAATCGCAAACACCTGGAATCCCCATAAGAACATACTATACGCATTCCCCCACAAGAGGGCTTCTGCTGAACCAGCTTCGACACCAGTCGGCGGATCGTTTGCTACAGATGTCCACTCCAGCATTCCCGTACGCATAATAGTCGAACCTATGCCCATAGCTATAAGAATCGAAGCATACTCAAATAGATTAAATCGCGGTTTTTCCGCGGGGTCGCCTAATACCACCTGACCGTATTTTGAAAAAGATAAAAACAAACCGGCGGCTACTAGAATAAGCCCGTACCATAAGTATCCCCAGCTAAACTTTTCCACAATGTAGTCAAAAATGGAGTTTAGAAGCTCTAATGATTCGGATTCATACAGAGCTAAAGGGATGCTGATCGCCATCATAATGACTAATGAAGGAATAAAAATACTATAATCAATTAACTTCTTCTTATTCATCCAAACCCTCCTCCAATGTTATGTTAAAATACCATCCAGGTGTATATGTCCTAAATAGCGTTCACATAAACTTGTTTAGAGAAATTGGATAAAAATTAATTACTTTAATATAATATTTCACCTTCCAGAGTTTCAGAAGAATTTAGTAGATCAGCAACGTCAGCAGTGACACGCCGATCCCTATAAAACCGAGGAGCAGACTATATGGCAGGTTTTTCATCACTATTTGATACGGATTCATTCGTAACCCGACAGAAGTCATTGTTACAATTAACCCATATGGAGCAGACGGAACCGTAGCTATCGCACAACTGGAGAGCAGCACAGTTAACGTGACGGATGGCAGCGCGCCCATTAACAGCTCGCTTACCCCGCCGAAAATCCCCATCGTAGCCAGGGGATGGACACCAAGCAGCGTCATCCCGAGGAAAGCTGCTTGAATAAAGAGCATAATCAATAACGGACGGCCCTCTAACGCTACAATAGGCTCCTGGAGAAACTCTAAGTAGGGTGAAGCATTTAATGTTTCTGTTAAGAAAGATAGCGCCAGCAGCAGGACGATAAAGTTACTTAAATGGTTCGTCTGTTTTTTCCATGTCGGGAGGCCGACCTGCAGGAAGCTTTTCTTTCGCTTCATGAGAACTGCCCACGTAAAGGCAAACGGAAAGATCGCAATCGTTACCGCAAATAAAAAGTCGAATTGTATTACGTTAGCTAAAAACACAACCACAAGCAAGAATAAAAACAGTGCGGTTATAAATTGAATCAGTCTGCCTTTATTCTCTCCCACCCGTTGTTTAACCGGCGTCTTCCTTTCTATTTCATATTTACGAAACAATATATTCCCCACGCTTGAGTCGATCGCAAACCCGAGCACTGCAATAAGAAGCATCCAGGGAAGAACTACTAAATAATCAGCACCTGTTATAAAGATCGAAGTGGCCAGCAGGATTTCAAGCGGACTCCAAAGCAGAGCCAGGGAATATCCACGAAGCGTAGCCATAGCAATAAAGCTGTTTTTTACTTTTCTCTTTACATTGTTGATCTGTTCTTTCAGCAGGTCCTGAGAGATGGTCGCAGACGATAAGTTCAAGAAAGCTGCAAGTGAAATCATCGTTACTTCACTTCGCACATACAGCGGCCCCATCCCTTGACCATTTCCGCCAAGCAGGGATTGAAGAAGTTTATTATACCGGCCGGCTTTCACAACACTATTCATCCACGGAAGCATAGACAGAAGAAAGAGTAAGCCTATATTGCCCGCGAAGAAAGCCGGTATCTCTCGAGCAGACACATCACTCGAGAAAAAGAAAAAAGTTCCAGCCGCCAACAAGATGACGCCGAGAATTTTAAATACCCGGTCGGCCCGCGGGAAGTTAATAATGACCATAATGATTCCGAGCACACCAATCACAGAATAAAGGAAAGGTTTCTGCCAGAAGACGTGAATAACATTTAACAAAAAAACAAACGAATAGAATATGTATAAATGATTTGCAAAACGTACAGGAAGCACAAGCATTCTCCTATCAACAGATTATGATTCGATTTAATATAAAAAGACCGCGGCTTGTTAAAGAGCCGCTGGTCCTTGTACGTGTTAAGCTGACTTCTGCTGGCTGACAGCTTCTTTATATCCAAGTACAGCATCGACATAGTAAATGTCACCGTAGCAGGCGTCGTACTGTTCCGCTTCAGCGCGAAGACAGCTGTAATCCCCGGTATGAGCTAATTCCTCGTACTTCAACTGCGAGAATTCTATCGCCAGATCCTGGGTGTATTCTCCTCCGTTATCTTTCACATAATCAATAAACCCTGAACCAAAATTGTACGACTGTAACGCCAGCTTTTCGTCGTAATCAGCTTGTTCCAGCGTCTGAGCAAAATAGGTAACTCCCTGCTCTATAGAACGATCTGCATCATCAATGCAGCCGACAGAACCACAAAGCGATTCGGAAGCCTGCATAGGATCATCTCCGCGCCCTCCGGATTCCTGCATCATTAAGGCGAGCAATGTGTCGACGTGATCCTCTATTCCTTCCTCTTCGGCATAAGCCGTTACTTCTTCTTCATATTGCAGCACGTGAGAGGATAAACGATCCTGGTTATTAGGAAGGTCAATGTTGATACCGTCACCGATAAGATTACTATTTAAAAAAGCGTAGACTATTCCACCTATAAACAGAAAAGGGAGGATACGATTAAAGAAACTTCGCTTTTTAGTTTTCTTCGCCACGCTCTCCCCTCCCTTTACAGTTTAAATGTCATATCTATTTTAACACGGTGTCTCTAAAATAGATGAATAGTTTGCTAGTTTTTGCAAAAGGGAAACGAAAAATGGCACCGTATATATGGTGATTTTTTAACTATAGACTAGAATAAGAGAATGGAAATGGCACAAGGAGAGAAGTAGGATGGAAAGTATACAAAGCAGGTTGGTCAAGCTATTGCTCAGACTAATCAGGAAAAATAAATTGTGGAAGAAATCAGGGGGCAAGCTGGAGAAAGGAATAAAAAGACGACGACGTCTCAGCTTTGAACCTCCCCGCCAGATTAGAAATCATCTATCTATTAAAAAAACAGAGGCTCACGGGCATGTATATTATGAAATGAAACCACTGCAGTTCGAGACGGAGATGCAGATTCTCTACACTCATGGCGGAGGCTATGTTAATCGGATCACGAAACATCACTGGCTGTTTTTAAGCCGGCTGGTCAATGAATTGGAGTGTACGATCACCGTCCCTCTCTACCCACTGGCACCCGAGCACACATACAAAGACACATACAAATTTATCTACCCTTTGTATCAGCAGATAGCAGGCAAAGTCAAAAACCCTTCAAACTTAGTGTTGATGGGAGACTCAGCAGGAGGGGGCATCGCCCTCGCTCTAGCCCGGCTCATTAATGAAAAACAGGATCCAAAGCCAGCCAGGATCATTCTCATCTCCCCGTGGCTTGATCTTCACCTGACAAATCCGGAAATTAAAGCAATCGAGAAAAAAGATCCTTTCCTAGTAAGAGATGGCGTGGTTGAAGCAGGTAAGATGTATGCAGGAGACACTGAACGAAGTCATTATTTACTCAGCCCTGCTTTGGGAAAACTGTCTGATTTAGGTGAAATGACTATTGTCATGGGGACCCATGACATTCTGGCTCCGGATGCCAGAAAACTGGTAAAGAAAGCGAAAGAGCAAGGAGTTACTATCGACTATTATGAAGCAGCCAAAATGGTTCACGTCTTTCCTTTCTTTACCTTTCCTGAAGCCAGAACTGCATTCCGCTATATTGCCGAAAAACTTAAATAAACCTATGCGATCTCCACTTGTCAGCAATAGCTTTGATATGATCCGGGGTTGTTCGGCAGCAGCCCCCGACGAGGCGGGCCCCTGCTTCATACCAAATTTCAGACTGACGGTCAAAACGCACACAGTCTTCCTGCCCATGCCATGAGTTTGTATCAGCATCATACGTTTCTCCTGAGTTCGGGTACATGATAAGAGGCTTATCTGTATACCGGCGCAGTACCCGCATGGCATTCGCAGCTTCATCGATCGGGGCACAATTGACACCAGCCGCTGCAATTTGAGGGTGAGCATTAAATATCTTTGCACACTCCCGTAATGGCGTACCATCACTTATGCTTTCCCCGTCTTTTAACGTAAACGAGAGCCACGCATAAGTATCAGCGAATTTTTCCAGCAGAGAAGCGAGCACTTTAGCTTCCTGAAAGAACGGCAGTGTTTCAAAAGCTAATACATCAGCCCCTGCTTCTACTAAAGCACTCACTCTAGGAAGATGGAATTCAAGCAGCTCCTTATCCGATACCCCATAATTCCCAACATATTCTGATCCATCGGCAAGATAAGCACCATACGGACCTACCGATGCAGCAACAATCGGCTTCGGACGGTTCACACCTGCTTCCTCCTGCCAAAAATCATCCCTCGCCTGACGGGCAAGCTCTACCGTTTTTTTAATTAACTCTATCGCTTCCTTTTCTTGAATGCCGCGCTGCGCAAACCCTTCCACTGTTGCCTGATAGCTGGCAGTGATCGCACAATCTGCCCCTGCCTTGAAATAGGCATAATGAACGCGGGTAATGAGCTCAGGCTGCTCCAGCAAAACACGAGCGGACCAAAGCGGATCATCAAGGTCACAGCCATAGGCTTCCAGCTCCGTAGCTAATGCGCCGTCCAGAATGAGCACAGAATGGCGGTCTAAGATGTTTTTTATAGGGTTGATTTTAACAGGAGACATATTACTTACCTTCTTTCCTATATGAATGAATGACTCCATCAGCCTGGAGATTAGTAATCGTTCCCTGATGGAAATATAATTGCCAGCGTCCGTCAATATACTTCCATATCGAACTGCGAAGCGTGTTTCTCTTTCTCGTATGATTTTCTATAAAATATGTAGATAAAACGACATCAGGAGCCAGCGGCTGGATTTCAAAATTATACATAGTCATTTCTGCTATAGACACTCCACTATCTAGACACTCTTTCTTATCGAACATCCTCCCTGAACTTCCTATTTCCCAGAAATCGTCAGCTAATATTTCGTCTAGAGCTGCTGAGGACTTTCGGACGTTCAGATCTAAATGGCTTTGTTCTCTTGCTTTTAAATGCTCTTTTAAATTATTATCCATCAATTCGCCTCCCATATTACTTGCTCACTTCAAAGGATCATGTACATTATAGGTCACCCGATGGCGGGCCTCCTCGAAATGATTTTTCTTTTTCAATGGCTCGTTCCACTTCCTTCTCCTGCTGTGCTCTCCTAAGATGAGGCTCAACGTATCGATTTTTTTGTTTTCTTTTATCAAGATAAACGAGAAGCAGGACCAATAGAAGTAACAGCAGTCCCCATAATAGATTAGAAAGCACTAGACCAGCTCCTTTTACTCGTTGTGAACTAAAGAAAAATTTCCACGATGGAACTAATAAGTGTAAACAATACACTTCCAATCATGATATATCCTATGATTCGGATGCCCTTAGGGAGCTGCTTAAACCGTGCCCCGCCGGCGGGATAACCTTCAATCTTAGACAAGTGCTCCATCCCTTCATTAAATGATTTATTTGGGATAGTAAAAACTCCTTTCTATTTATTTTTTAGTAAGCTTCTTAAGGCAAGAATAATTAAAACGACGGCAACGATGAATATAAGAACACCTAGCACACTAAAACTTGTAAGCACACACTATCCCCCCATATACTGCTCATTCATAGTTAAAGATTTTCAAAAAACACTATTTTATTACCGAATGGATCTCCAATGCGCACTTCCTGAGTATTCCACGGAGTGGTTTCAATACCGGGACGAGCGTACTTGTATTGCTTTGAAATCAGAATGGAATGGAGTAAATCTAAGTTTTCCACTTCAATACGCACCGAACTGCCGGGACAGCAGTCTCCATAGTTCTCGGTCAGATGGATTGTACAATCCCCATAGGATATTTGCATATACAGCGGCAGGTCGTCTTCAAATCGATGCTCCCAATCTAACTCGAACTCTAGAAAGGTAAGATAAAATTCTTTAGCTTTTTCTTCATTAAAAATACGAAAAATCGGGGTCGGACATTTCACATTAATTTTAGATGAGGTCATTAAATTTATCCCTTCTACAAAATATTTCATTATCCTTCTTCTTTGTGAATCTCTCTCCATCGTTTTCGACAACCTTTTAAATAAAAGAAAACCGCTGCAGCGATCACTAACGTACCAAATCCGAAAAGGAAATAAAGAGAAGCATCCCTCTCACCATACGTATACTCCTCCCCCCGTTCAGCTCTTATAAAAATTCCATTTTGTTTTTCTACTGCAATAGCTTCTTCCGTACTGACTCCCGCTATCGAGTAATAGCTCGTTCCTTCTTTATATGTGTTGGAGAAATTGCCGGTGTGCTGCTCCATATCGGAATATTTAGTTACCTCCCCAATCTCTTCATCAACTTCCATTACTTCTTGTTCATCCTCAATAATGTATTCATACCCGTTCCACACAACGAAAGAGTACGCCCATGAGGTTGCAGACACTGTAACAGGAAAACAAACAGTCACCAGTACGAGTAAAACAAGAAGTCTTGTTGTCACCAGGTTGAC
Source organism: Halobacillus sp. A5 (assembly GCF_024189315.1). GTDB lineage: Bacteria > Bacillota > Bacilli > Bacillales > Halobacillaceae > Halobacillus_A. The sequence goes on from NZ_JAIZEO010000004.1 coordinate 155,073, forward strand.
ACTCCTTACTTTCCACTCCACCGGAAAAACCGTGAAGCTAATAGTGTGGAAATCACTCCAATACCGATCAATAACCCCACTTCTAAACCATAATGGGTGATCGGTGCTTCCGTCCACGTGCCGCGAAGCAGTTGAATGACATAATAGAGTGGCAGAGCTTTCGCCACGTATTGAAGGAACGTGGGCATAAATTCCACCGGAAACGTAGCTCCGGAAAGAAACAGCATAATGTTTAAAAATACGGAGCTGATCGCTGCAGCTGCCTGGGTGTTTTTAGCAAATGAAGTTAATAGCAGGGCAAAAGGAAAGAAAGCACCAATGCTTAAGAACAAGGCGAGTATCGTACTGCCAGCGTATTCCGGCAGTGACAAGTCGTACATAACCATACCAAATACAGTAAGCAGTGCGGCGGAGATGAAAAAAATAACTGTCCCTTGAAAAGTATGGGCGGCGAGAATTTTCCAGGGCTGCTAAGGGGTAGATTGGTAACGTCTTAATACACCGGAATCCCTGTAGTGGGCCAGCAAGGTCCCCAGCGTAAAAAATGACGTAGTGACAATGTTAACTCCAATCCAGGAAGGAATAAAATGTTCAGCAAAAGAAAGAACGCTCATCTCATTCCCAACGAACATCGCCCCAAACAGCCAGATAATCAGTACAGGAAAAACAAACGTCCAAAACACACTGACGCGATCCCGAAAAAACATTTTTGTCTCCAGGCTTGCAAGTTTAATAATGGCCGTCATGTTTGAGGCTCCTTTTCCAAATATTGAACGAACAAATCATCCAGGGAGCCTTTTTCAAACTTGAAGTCAGTCAGGACGATTTCTTGTTCGTGACAGTAAGTAAATAAATGATAAGCCGTTTTTTGCTGATCATTACTGAAGACTTTAAACATTTCATCCTCCTGTTCGACTTTTACTACGTCAGGCAGGGAGGTCAAGAATTCTCGATCAATCTGCACACTGCCCACAGAAAGATAGTGAGCCGTTACACCGTCCAGCAATTGCCTGGGAGTATTGAGCGCCTTCAACTGTCCGTTATAGATCATCGCCACACGGTCACACAGCTTCTCCGCTTCCTCCATATAATGTGTGCTTACAACAATTGTAGACCCCTGCTCTCTCAAGGACTGAATAGAGGACCACATTTCCCTGCGGGCATGAGGATCAAGTCCCATGCTGGGCTCATCGAGAAATAACAGCTTCGGGCGGGGCAGAGTAGCCAGAGCGAGTGTCACACGCTGCTGCCAACCACCTGACAAATCGTCGAATGTAACATCCAGCTTCTCATTAAGATGAAAATGTTCAATGAGCTCCTCTTTAGGAGCAGGATTCTTATAAAAGGAAGAAAACAGTTCAAGTGCCTCTCTCACTTTCATCTTCTTCTGAATAGAGGTTGATTGAAATTGAACACCTATATGCTTGTTTAATTCCTTCATCTGCTTATGAGGTGTTAATCCAAGTACATGGATGTTACCTCGATCAGGCTTACGTACACCTTCCAGCATTTCCAGGGTTGTGGTTTTACCCGCTCCGTTCGGCCCTATAATTCCAAATATTTCCCCTTTCCGCACAGAAAAGGAAAGGTCCTCTACAGCTTTCACACCGCCATACGCTTTACTGACATTCTCAAACTGGATGATCGGTTCCATCTCCAGCCCTCCTGTTCAAATTCAATTGTTCCTTTATGTAATCATTTCAAACTACTATTCCTACGTTCGCCGTCTTTCTTTACTTTACACAACTAAAGTACAAGATGAGATCAAGAGAGTCTTCCAGTGGGGTTCTCTTTATTTTTCTTACAGTAATAAAAATTTCTACCATTGTTTTTTATTATAGCCATTAAAGAGTCCCTTTCTACTGTCTATAACTACCATACGAACGGGCATTCATTTTCGTTTCAAAGACCTCTTACACATTTCAAGACAGCATGACTAAGTCATACAAGTATCCAGCAATTTCACCGAGCCGCCACGCAATAATTACGAGAGTTACTGCGATCACCACGAGACTGACTGTTTTCATTAAATCTAGTAATTCCTTATTCATCATTTCCACCCTTACTAGTCATCCGTGATGCCGACCCCCGTTCCAAAAACATGAAGGACTAATAAATAGACCGGATAAAAACAGACCATAAATATAATAATTAATCCTGTGGCATCTGCAGGCTCGTCAGCCGGATTGGTGATAGGAAATAAAGAAACAAAAGCAAATATAAATAAGAGAAAATACGGAACCCAAAGCAGCACAGACCAAAATGAGGCCTTTCTGTTTTCCATTAATCGCTTAATTAATTGATAAAACAGGAGGGTAAAGGCAATACAAGCGAAAATGAATAAACCCATACCTCCAATAGCCGCGGCATCCATTTCCCACCCTGTCAAACGACTCAATCGACCGATGTTTAATAATATCTCGACCGCGAGAAATAATATGAAAGCATATAAAGCACTTAGTACGTTCAGATTCACAAAAAATCTCAAGAATATTCATCTCCTTTCCCCCATATAAACCTTGAATTACTTTTTATCTCATCCACTATCCTATCTAAACTCTTGATATTAAATCCCGAGGTGTCATAGAAAAAACGGTGATTCAATGGTGCGTTTTCAAATTCATGAAGTAATTCCAAGCAACGTTCTCCCATTTGACTTTCTTCTACTCGAAGCGCATCTCTTCTGAGAAGTTCCTCTTTCTCCACCCATAAAACTACATAATTAACTTCTACCCCTTGAACTCTGGCTTTTAATTGCTCTGCCAATTCAGCTGCTTCATGGGGAAAAGCGACGTAATCAATAATTACGGCTTTACCTGACAGGAGAAAATTGATACTTAAATCAGCAATGTTTTTCCAAGTTAAACTAAGCAGATCTTCGTCTTCCCATGGAGGACGATAGCCGCCTACGATCATGTGGTTAATTGTATCTCCTTGAATATAAGCACTGTGGTCAAACGTTTCAGCAAGTCTTCTTGAGGTTGTAGACTTACCTGCGCCCGCCGGACCAGAAATTAAATAAATGTGTTTCATTTCCGCTCCCCTTTTTATTTGTTTCTCCAATTATTTCAAATTCACAATTTTTCCACAAGATGCTAATACTTGCAAAAAACCGGCTTCTTTTAAGCGAAACCGGTTTTTGTCTCATGCGCATTTTTAAAACAGATCGAGAAGGGCATTTCAGAGAGCATAAAACATCATGTGTCAACACGCAAACAGCCGGCTGACGTTAGATTTAAAGATTTGCTGGATTTGCTCCTCCGTAATGCCTCCTTTTTCTTTTAAGGAAGGCAGTATACGTTTAAACAAATGATCAGGCTGCCAGTTCTGCAGCAGTCCGGCTAACGCCTCAGGTAAAACAGGCTCCCTTCCCCACCATACATTAACAGTATCATGAGAAAGAAAGATTTGTTTTTCATAACCCGAAGTGAGCAATCCACTGAGCACCGCCAATCTGGCTTCATCCATCGGTGCCCCGACAATTCCCTGCAGCCCCCAGCGGTCAAGTGCAATGTACGCCCCATGCTTAAGTACTTGTAAATGCTGGTCGAGGTCCGTGGTCCCACACATATGGCCGATCACTACTTTAGATAGATCAGCCCCCTCATCTTTTAATATTTCAGCTTGCTCAGGGCCCATTGTTCCTTCCTGCGTATGTGTCAGCAGGACGATATTCGTTTCCTTCTGGGCCCTTACTGCTGCCCTGAAAAACATTTGCTCATATGCTGTAATTTCATTTTTACTCGAAGCCAGTTTAATAATCCCCGGCTTAAGACCCGTCCCTTCAATACCATTAGTGATTTCTTCCATGAACATTTGATAGATTTCTTCCTCGGCAGTTCCGAGCTGCTGCCGGAACTTAAAATAAGGAGTCGCTCCTTCACCTTCGTAGTAAAAGCCCGTAGCACAAATAATATTCAAGCCGGTTGCTTCTGCTACGGCTTGAAGCAATTGAACGTTACGTCCACATTCATTCGGAGTGGGATCAACCACTGTGTCCACACCCTGCTTTTGAATTCGTTGGGCCACCTCAATCCCTTGCTTCTTCTTTTCTTCAAAATTAAACCTTCCCAGCGTCATATCACCTTGAAAACCTGGGTACCAAAAAAGAAATGCTCGTGAATCAAGGATCTTCCCAGTTTACTGGATTCAACAGGACCTGTGACAGTTTCGACGATTCCCATTCATCCACCCTCCATTTCATATTTCAAGCAGTTAAAAAGAAACCTAAACTCTCCTTGAGCTTCAATTCAATATACTAACCAGATAGTATGCAACTTTAATATATATTTACTTCTCTGAAAATTCAACGGGCACTCATTTCCTTCTTGCTCAAAGCATTTAAAATTCCATAAAAAAAGAAGGATATTTTCCCATTTGGTTGAGAAAACTCCTCCTTCTTCATTCACACTACACAACCTCATACCAGGGATTTGATATCTTCTTCTATAGCTTCCGGCTTGTCCTTTGGTGCGTAACGCTTCACTACGTTACCCTTTCGATCAACGAGAAATTTTGTGAAATTCCACTTAATTTCTTCATTTAAGAAGCCTTTTTGCTGATCTTTCAAATACTTAAACAAAGGATCTGCGTCTTTCCCTTTTACATTAATTTTCTTTAGCAGTGGAAAAGTTACCCCAAAATTAATCTTACACGTTTGTTCCATCTCTTCATCAGATACAGGCTCCTGTTTCATAAACTGGTTGCTCGGAAAACCGAGCACCTGCAGGCCAGCGCTGCTGTACTTTTGATGCAGTGCTTCCAGGCCTTCAAACTGATTGGCAAACCCGCATTTCGTTGCAGTATTTACGATGAGAAGGATGTCTCCTTGAAAATCGGCCAGCTTCAATGTCTCTCCATTACTTTTTTTCACGGTATAATCAAATACTGACATATCTCTTTCCTCCTTTGCTTCCATCATAATACAGAAGCGGAACGAATAGAATTTTCAGGTACTAGTTTGCGGGGCTTTCCTCCCAAGTTGTGAGCTGAATGAACTATTATCAAAACAACATAAAGAAACGTCCAGGGGGAGATCCCTGAACGTTTACTGTGATCAATATTGTCCGTATTACTGTGATTAGCAGCAGGTTGGACAGCAGGCAGCTGGTTTGTACTGCTTCCAAAACCTTACCTGCGGCCATTTCATTTGCTTTCTGGGCTGAGTTACAGCAGGGCCGAGTTTTTGCCCCTCTTCTTTTAATTCTTCCATGCGCTTTGCCATTGCATATACGTTCATCATTTTTCTACCTCCTTATTGCAGCATGCCTTTTCTTTCCTCTCTGGTTCGACATCCTGTTTCGTATAGAAAAATTCCCACTCATTTCCGTCGGGATCAGTAATCCAAAATTTATCCTGAAGGGCGTAGCAGCAATTTGTATCCTTTTCCTCACGTGTGAAAAGCCCCAGCTTTTCAAGACGATTTTTATGATGGTCAATATCCCCCGGGCTTTCAACCTGGATGCCAAAATGACCCACCTGGTTACCGGATACATGGGACGTTACATTGAGTGTAAAATTAAACTGTAATTCCTCCGGTAAATATTTGGCGTAGTCTTCTTTAATTTTGACAGGAGCTTCTCCAAAAACGTTGTTATAAAACTGAATAGACTGTTCCAGGTCCGTTACATGTAAACCTACGTGTACGTTCATTCCAATCTCTCCCTTCATCAATTTTTTTTGATTTATTGAACAAAAAAATTACTCACGTCGAAACAAGCAGCAAAGTTCTTCGGATAATAAATGATTCAATTGGGAGTGGTTTAAGGTGTAATAGCTCCAGGTCCCTCTTGTTTCTTTTTCTATAAGCCGGGCATCCATTAGAATCTTCAAATGATACGACAGCTTAGACTGAGGCAGCTCGAGCTTTTCGGATAAATCACAGACACATACTTCGCCGTGTTGAGTAATTTCATGCAGGATGTACAAGCGTTTCTGGTCTGCCAGCGCTTTAAACTTCTTTTCATAGGTACTGAAGGTTCTTTCCAAAGAAAGATCTTGAAAGGGAATTTCCTTGCTCATTTCCCTCCCTCCTTAAATCAATTTTTTTTGATATTTAAAGCTTAAGATAATGTATGCAGAAAGTCAATATAATGCATCAAAAAAAATTGATGTATTCTTAAAGCTCTTTATTTAATATGTTATATCCAATAAGGTATAATCATTTTTATAAAGATGAAAGAGTTTTCATATCCCACCTCCCACTACTAATCAATAAAGGAGATTCACATATTATGAAGCCAAAAATTCAAGACGTGGCTAAAGCAGCTGGTGTCTCCCCAACAACAGTATCCCGCGTTCTCAATAACCGTGGATACATAAGTGAAGAAATGAAAAAGAAAGTTTATACTGCCATGGAAGAAATTAATTATATTCCAAACGATTTAGCACGATCTTTATATAATAAAAAAACAAATATTGTTGGACTCATTGTTCCAACAACAAAAAACCCGTTCTTCGGCGAACTCGCTGCTGAAATAGAGAACTACTGCTCGCAAAAAGGGTTGAAAGTTCTTCTTTGTAACAGCGTAAATAACATTGATAAAGAAAAACAGTACTGGGATATGCTCAGAAGAAATCAAGTAGATGGTGTCATCGTGGGGACATACAACCGTGGTCTTCTTGATTATGAACAGCATAACTTACCGACTGTCGCGATTGACCATTATTTATCGAAAGATATTCCCGTTGTAGGTTCAGACAATTATAAAGGCGGGAAGCTGGCTGTAGAGAAGCTGCTGGAGTCAGGATGTCAACGCATTATCCATTTAAACGGGCCTTATGATCTTGAAACCCCTGCTAACTTTAGAAGGAAGGCATATGAGGATATGATGGCTGAGCGCAATTTGCCTTATACCACCTATGAAATTCCAGGGGTAGTCGATACGGAGCAGCACAATCGAATAATTAAACAGCTCTTTGATGAACAGCCGGATATGGACGGAGTTTTTGCCAGTGACGATATATTAGCTCTGGCCGTAATGCGGGAAGCAGAAAATAGAAAATTATCTGTACCAGAAAAACTAAAAATTATAGGCTATGATGGTACAGAAACCATTCGTACCATCCACCCTAGCCTCACCACTATTTGTCAGCCGATTCAAACTATCGCTGAATCAGCCGTTTCCCTTCTGCAGCAGCAAATTGAAGGAACAAAACCGATTATCCAGGAAGAAATCCGACATGATGTCTCTCTTTATGAGGGTAATTCTATTTAGAGATCAACTGAAAGAAGGGAAAGACTGAGTTGATCAGTCTTTCCCTTCTTTTTATTCTATTACCTTTTTTAAGAACCATGTCTCCACTTTATCTACAGCAACCCTGGTTCCTTCCGTAAATAATCGAGTTCCTTTGTTGTTTAAATCAGAATAAATGCGATTCGTTATCCACCCCTCTCCATCAGCAGTGAGAACTTCTAATGAGCATCTATCCATAAATAATCTGAGTGTAAGGTTGTCTTGTACATCAAGCTTTGTTTTATTAATACCAGGATGTGTATCTCCCCCGGCTACAGTGGTGTCTACGACTAATTCTTTTGTTTTTAAATCGTAGTACACAATTAACTTTTCTGTTCCGTCATTCGAAGCCCTTAATTCCATTCCTATCTTTCCATAAGATTCAGTGTCTTTTAAATCAAAATCTATTAACATTTCAAAGCTATGATCTACATCGTCTCTAGTTATATCTACAACTTCATTTGAGTTAAGATGCACCTTCTCACTGCACTGATAATTCTCTCGTAAGCCCTGAAGTTCAGGAACAGGTAAAAGCTTCACTTGACGGTTATCGTCTAGAACAACCTGTCTTGGGATCGTCATAGCTCCTGCCCAGCCTTCTGATTTAGTAGGAAAATCTGTCTGCCACGTATCCATCCAGGCAATTAGTATTCTTCTTCCCTGTTCATCTTCGAATGTCTGGGCAGCGTAAAAATCATTACCGTTATCAATTTCTTTCACTGATTCAGGAGTAAATTTACCTTCTTCATAATTCATTTCGCCAACCATAATGATATTTTTTCCATTGCTCATATTCATCGGAGAAACAATCAAGGCGTGTTTATCCTCAATAGGGAATAGATCCGGGCATTCCCACATATCCCCCTGATTTTCTTCTGCTGTTAAGGCTTCCCCTTCATATGTCCAATCGATTAAATCCTTAGATGTATATAAAGGAATCGCACCCTTTCCATTTATACTCGAGCCAACGACCATATACCAGTCCTCGTTATGCCTCCATACTTTAGGATCGCGAAAATCCTGCGATAGATGTTCTGGCGGCTTTTCAATGAAAGGATTTTGACTGTGCTTATTAAAATGAACACCATCTAAAGAATATGCTGCTGCTTGAACCTCTTTTGGTGATTTCCCTTCCACGTGCCCCGTATAAATTAAGTAAAGTTCTTCGCCTTTAGAAACGGCACTCCCTGAGAAGCAGCCAATCTCTTGATTACCTTCATCAAAATCATATTCCTCTGAAGGTGCTAATGCAACGGGTTGATGCTCCCAGTGAATTAAATCTTTGCTTACAGCGTGTCCCCAGTGCATCGGTCCCCAGTCTGCTCCATAAGGGTTATGCTGGTAAAATAAATGATAGATTCCTTTATGCTGAATCAGGCCGTTAGGATCATTAATCCATCCCGACGGAGCCATAAAGTGATAGTTTAATCGATAACGTGCAGCTTCGATTTGCTTCTTTCTAGCTTCCACCCCCAGAGTGGCTTGCTGCACTTTTTGCTCATGTGTTTCATTCGTTAATTTCATAGTTTTCCCTCCATGATATGCTATCCGGTTGTCACATAAATTAAAAATTAATACTTACTTATTACCTGTTCCTGATGTTCCCAGCCCCTGAAGTAAATATTTTTGCGCCACGATATAAACGATAATAAGTGGAAGCGTTGAAATCGTTAAGATGGCCATAATCTGATTTGTAAACACAGGCTCTGTTGAGTTAATATTCGTAATCGCAACCTGCAGAGGGAATTTCTCGCCATCGGTTAAGATCATCAATGGCCAAATGTAGTCATTCCAGCTTGCGATAAATGAAAGTGTGCCTACAGTTGCAATAGCTGGTTTAGACATCGGCATCATAATTCTCCAGAAAATTGACCAATTGCTGGCCCCTTCAATTTTAGCTGACTCAATTACTGAATCAGGTACAGCAATGAAGAAGTTCCTAAACAAGTAAATAAAGAACGCGTTAGCGATCATAGGTATGACGACAGCCAGCCGGCTGTTGACGAGCCCTAAATTGTGAATGATCGTAAACTGAGTAATGATGATTGTTTCTACCGGGACAATTAATAGAGCCAGCAGCAGGCTGAACAGGACGTTTTTACCGAAGAACCTGAACTTCGCGAATGCATACCCTGCCATTCCATTGATCACGATAGAACCAACAGTAACAATGCCTGCGTATAGAATACTGTTGAACAAATAGTTAAAAATATCAAACCTTTCAAAGAGCTCCGTATAGGAGGCCATCCATTCGGATAATTGAAAGGAAGGAAGCAGAGACTTAATGCTGTCTAAATCCTGGTAAATGCTTTCTTCTGTTTTTAAAGAAGAGGAAATCATCCAGATTAGAGGAAACACGAACAGAAAAGCTAAAAGAGTTAATAGTACATTTTTTATTCCTTTTGTCACTCTTCGCATCTAAATTTCCTCCTTTGCTAGTTTTCGCTGTACAAATGTAACTACCGCAATTAATACCCCAAATACAACAGTCATGGCACTGGAGTATCCAACTAACCGATCCGTAAAACCAGTTTGATAGATATAATAAATCGGTGTCATTGTTGAGTTCAGCGGGCCACCCTGTGTCATAATCATTGGCTGAATGATTAATTTAAAGGCAGCGATCAACGTTGTGAATACAATTAAAGTAGTAGTCGGTCTTAATAAAGGGAGAGTAATATGCAGGAAGCTTTTCCATTTTGTAGCTCCATCTATTTTCGCCGCTTCATAGACCTCTCGGGAAATATTCTGAAGCCCAGCGAGAAAGATCAACATTTGGTAGCCAGCTCCCTGCCAGGCCGAAACAAACACAATAGCAAAGATCGCCTGATTAGGACTCGTTAAAAACGGCTGCGCATCAATTCCGATGCCTTGAAGCATAGAATTGATTAATCCATCGGAAGGATTCAATAAATACAGCCACAAGACAGAGATGACAACTAAAGACATAACCACCGGAGAAAAGAATGCTACTTTGAGAAAAATATTACTTTTTTTGTTGTTGTTAATTAGTAAAGCTAACCCTAAAGCGGCCCCTACCTGCACGATAATAATACAAACAACAAAAATAGAAATGTTTTGAAGACTTTTCATAAACACAGGATCACTAAAAAGCTGAGTAAAGTTACTAAACCCAACAAATTCCCGTTGGTCCGGCGTAAGGAGATAATAATCAGTAAAGGCATAATAAATCGTCAATAATGCAGGTAAGAATAAGAAAATCCCTAATAGAACCATGGCTGGCAGCAGAAAATAAAATGGCTGAATATGGAACCTGATTGTTTCTAAACTGAAGGATTTTCTTTTCTCACGTTTTGCGTACTTATCAGAGTACTCCATTACATTAGTTCCTCCTATCTATGGCTGTCTGCATTTCCTGAGCTTTTTCATCAAGCAGCTGCTGCAGTTCATCCGTATTTTCGTAGAATGAAAGACCGGTTACTGTTTGCTGAAAAGCACGTGTTACTTGCGGATAGGCAGGGATTACAGGACGCGGCTGTCCGGATGCAGTATTCTGCTCAATCAACTTATTCATTTGCGGTGTTACTTGATCTTCCAGCTCTTCTGCTGCTGAATATCGTGCAGGAAGTACAGTGTTTCCTAAACTAATATCTCCGAGTGCCTCGGTAGTTGTAAGAAAATCAATCAGTGCCCCAGCGGCTTCTTCATTTTCCGCACTGGTTGACATCGCATACTGCCAGCTTCCTGTAGGGGAGACAAGTTCGTTGGTATCCGGAGAAACTGGATAAGGCATAATATCGTAATCGATATCTTGATAACTAGTTTCCAGCATCTGAATCGACCAGGAGCCACTCATCATCATAGGGTATTTGCCCGTCTCGAACCCATTTTCTGAAGGAGAAATGGTCGTATAATTTTTGTTCTGCATTTCTTGAATAAAGGACATGGCCTTCAACCCATCTTCATTATTAAAAACTCCTGTGGCTTGCTCGCCGTCTTCAGAAACAACCTGCCCACCTTGAGACCATAAAAACGGAGCAAAGGCGTACATTAACCATTCACTCTTATCATCCAGCCCCATGTCTATAGCAGGAGTATCAAAGGCCTCGGTCAGTTTTTTTGATAAATCCATAAATTGATCCCAGTCCCAAGGATCTTCAACCGTCGGTAATGAATCTAAATCAATACCTGCTTCTTCAAACATATCTTTGTTGTAAAAAATTCCGACGCCGGACTCCGAGTATCCAATTGCATAAAGCTCATCTTCATATGTTCCCTGATCAATAATACTTGGTAAAAAATCATCTTTATCAGAAAGATATTCCCCTATCGGAGCGATGATATCGGCCTCAGCATAAGCAGCCGTATTTGGCCCGTCTAGAGTTAGTACATCAGGCAGCGTGTCTGTTGATACAGCTGCATTTACCTTATCTTCATAACCTCCCCCGCCTCCGCTTCTTGGAATAAATTCAATATTGGCTTCATAAGTTCCCTCGTATTCCTCATTAAATTGCTGGACAGTGTCAAACATCACTTCACCCTCAGGGCTTTCCTTTGACGTCTGCACCCACATGCTGATGGTTTCTTCTCCTTGTGTACTGTTAGTCTCTTGATCACTACATGCAGTTAAAAACAATGCCACTGCCAGGGCTGCGGCCATAACAACGTACTTCATTACTCCTCCTCCTTTTTTGAAAGCGATTTCGTTTTTTAGATTGTACCCCTGTTTTGATTATATGTCAACCGGATGACATATTGGTGATTACATTATAGTATAAGAAGGAATTTTATTTATTCACTGCTTGAAATTCCGACACTATTCATACACAATAAAATAGATATGAATATTCATTCATTATTAAAGATCTTTTTTTATTTTCTTTTGTAAACGGTTACAAAAAGGAGGAGGACTTTTTATGCTGCGTGGAGTCACTTTATTTTTTGATCGTTTGGTGCAGAGATACCTGCCCGACGCTTTCTTATTTGCGATTCTATTAACGTTAATTGTATTTGGGTTAGGGATTAGTTTTACAGGTAGTTCTCCTGTTGAGATGGTAAGTTTTTGGGGAGGAGGGTTCTGGGACCTTCTAGAATTTGCTATGCAAATGGCTTTAATCGTAGTGACCGGCTACATTCTTGCAAACAGCCCTGTCGTTCAGTCCTTCCTGACAAAACTGGGAAGACTAGCCACCACTCCAGGGCAGGCCATTTTATTAGTAACCTTCGTCTCCGCCATCGCTTGTTTAATAAATTATGGTTTTGGACTTGTCGTAGGAGCTCTCTTAGCTGTACATGCAGCCCGCCAAGTGCCTGCGGTTGATTACAGAATATTGATGGCTAGTGCTTACAGCGGCTTCCTCCTGTGGCACGGGGGATTATCAGGATCAATCCCTTTAACTATCGCCACGGAGGACCACTTTCTTTCGGATACCATCGGCTCCATCCCCATTACCGATACCATCTTTAGCTCAATGAATCTCTTTATCGTTTTTGTCCTGCTTGTGTCACTTCCTTTGATTAATTTATGGATAATGAAATCGAGCGGAGATACAAGTAAAAATAATCCACCCTTACTGGAGAAAGAAGACGCCCATGAAGAAGCAGTCAATTCTGCAGCTAGTTCGATGACGCCCGCTGAGAGACTTGAGAACAGCAGAATTCTATCTTGGCTTACAGGCGGCTTAGGTCTGGCTTTTATTATTTATCACTTTATTCAAAACGGACTCGACTTAAATATCAATATTGTTAACTTCATCGTACTTTTTCTCGGCATTCTTGCTCACAAAACCCCGCGGAGGTTTTTAAATAATGTTACAGATGCTGTTAAAAACGCTGGCGGGATTATAATTCAGTTTCCATTTTATGCTGGTATTATGGGGATGATGGTCAGCTCCGGCCTGTCTGAACAGTTATCACTATGGTTTGTGAATATATCAAGCGATTTCACTTTCCCATTATTTACCTTTATCAGTGCAGGAATCCTCAATTTTTTTGTTCCTTCAGGAGGGGGCCAATGGGCAGTACAGGCGCCGATAATGATTCCAGCTTCGTTGGACCTGGGAGAAGACACAGCAAAAACGGCTATGGCTGTAGCCTGGGGAGATGCATGGACGAACATGATTCAGCCATTCTGGGCATTGCCGCTTCTGGCTATTGCTGGATTAAAAGTAAGAGATATTATGGGGTTCTGTGTCATTATCTTAATTTGGAGCTTCTTCCCCATCGCCTTTGGTTTGTTATTTTTATAAAAAAAAGTGCTTCTCTTAGAGAGAGACACTTCTTTCATCTGGATAGTTTCTATTATTTTTCTATTCCATCCTCTTCTCATGTCATAAAAATTAACACACCCCCCCTCATTTAATTATTTTTCTACTGCTTTTTACTTTAGATTGTCGTATATATCTAAATTTTCTGCAAAATTATAGTCAATTTGCATAATGACTATGTTCTTCCTTCGTAATAAAATGTCATTAAACATTACATTAGATGTAATGAAAGGGAGGAAGGTAGAAATGAGCATCCAAAAGAACGTTGCAGAGGAATACATACCTGTTGGCAGAGAAGTGAAGGAACCACCAAATAAAAACGGATTTCAAATGCCTCATATTTATGTAATCCTTTTTATTTTTAGTGCTATAGCTGCTATCACAACATATTTCGTACCGTCCGGAACTTATGAAAGAATTGATGGTCCTGAAGGTCGGACAACCATAGACCCCGATTCATACCAAACAGTAGAGTCCACCCCGACAAGCCTGATGGATTTTATGCTTGCTTTTCCTAAAGGACTAGAAAGTGCCGGGACCATTGTATTCTTTACCTTTATTATTGGCGGAATGTTTATGGTGCTTCGTAAAACAGGCATTATCGAAAATGCGGTGGATGCGTTAACAAGAACCTTCTCAAATAAAAGTCTTGCCGTTGTTCCTGTATTAATGACTGTATTTGCTGTAGTCTGCAGTCTGATCGGTACGCAGGAACTCAGTCTCGTCTATGTCCCCGTGATTCTGCCGCTTATTATCGCCCTTGGATACGACTCGATTACCGCAGTAGCTATTGCGCTTTGTGCTACAACTGCAGGTTTTACTGCAGGCTTCTTAAATCCTATTAACACCGGACTCGGCCAAAAGTTAGCCGGACTCCCCCTGTACAGTGGATTTGGTCTTCGCTTAGCCGCCTTCTTCGTTATTATTGCGATCGGCTCCTGGTATGTCATCCGCTATGCCAAAAAAATTAAAAATGATCCAACTCTCAGTCTTGTGTACGACGACGATCAAGAAAAAAGAGACCTTTATAGAGACATCCATCACACCAAACGATTCAAGGCTTCAAAACGCCAAAAAGCCGCTTCCATAGCAGCTCTCGGGTTCTTCGGTATTCTCGTTTACGGCGTACTGCAGCATGGCTGGTTCATGCTGGAGATGGCCGGCCTGTTTATTATGATGGGCATCGTTGTCGGCTTAATTGCCGGGTTGTCGGCCAGTGAAATTTGCGAAGGATTTAATGAAGGTTTCAAAAGTGTTTTACTTGGTGCTTTTATTGTCGGGGTAGCCCGGACGGTTTCGGTAATTTTAGAGGATGCCCAAATTATGGACACGATCGTATACGGATTAGGGAATGTAGTTGGCGATTTCCCCTCTATGTTCAGTGCCATAGGTATGTTTGGCATCCAGCTCGCTTTTAACTTCCTTGTTCCATCCGGAAGCGGACAGGCCCTTGTAACGATTCCAATTATGGCTCCTTTAGCTGAAATTATCGGAGTAACCAAGCAAACCGCTATTCTTGCCTTTCAGTTCGGTGACGGTCTTGGAAATATTTTATTCCCCACTTCCGGATATTTTATGGCGACACTTGCTCTGGCAGGTGTCAAATGGCAGACGTGGGTCAAGTTCTATCTTCCCTTGTTCGGCATCTGGGTGGGGGTGGCGATCTTATTTCTCATCCTTGCACAGGCTATCCAATGGACAGGAATATAATAAATAACCAATAAGGAGGAAAAAACAATGGCTGACGTTAACCTATTACCTATTACAAAAGAAAAACACCGTATCCTTGGACCAAAAGCTTACATAGCTATGTGGTGGGGTGACGCTATAATGGTGGGATCCTTCATGCTGGGTTCCAGCATGATTCCTCCTTATGGTGATTTAAATTTGTACCAAGCTTTCGCTGCTTTAATTATAGCTAATATTCTAGCAGCTCTGCTCTTCGCTTTAAATGGAAGAGTCGGATGGAAACACGGCATTCCCATGGTCATTCAGCTTCGTTCTTCTTTCGGTCCAATCGGTGCAAAGATCCCCTCGCTCTTACGTGCGGTCCCTGCTTTATTTTGGTATGGAGTGCAGACATGGCTTGGAGCTCAGGCATTAAATCAAATCTTTCTTGATCTTGCAGGTTTCAGTAACATTTGGGTTTGGTTCTTCACATTCCAGGCATTGCAAATCTATCTATCAGCTAAAGGGATTAAGTCAATTAAATGGATTGAAATATTCGGTGCTATCATCATCATGCTTGGTGTCATATATATGATCTTCCTCTTCCTGACAACATTTGGTTTACAAGTCGAACAATCAGCTTCTGTTCAAGGGACATGGGGTATTCCGTTCTGGCTTGCTATGACCGTTCTGTTAGGTCAATTCGCTGCTTTATTCTTAAACGTGTCCGATTACACGAGGTATGTTCCTAAACGAGTGTCTAATAAAACTTTTGTCGGGGCTCATCTCATCGGGATTGTGCCGCCAATGATCCTGCTTCCTTTAGTAGGAATATTAGGAGCAGCTGCTGTAGGAATTTGGAATCCAGTCGATGTGATGTCAGAGTATATTTCTAATGTTTTTGCCAATATTATTGTGTTATTTGTCATTGCATTGGCTCAGATCACAACAAACCTGGTAGCAAATATCACCCCTACCGTATTTGTAGCTATGGATATCTTTAAAATATCGTGGAAAAAAGCATGTGTTATTATCGGTATTTTAGCTGTCTTTACGTGTCCATGGTGGATTATGAACGCTGCTTATTTCACTTCTTTTATTACAATCGTATCAGCTTTCTTAGGACCTGTGTTTGCTGTCATGGTTGTTGATTATTACATCATTCACAGAGGGAACTATAATGTTTCCAAGTTATACGATTCAGATAACTTATTCTCTGCTTTTAAAGGCTGGAATCCTGCAGCAATTATTGCCATCACAACCGGAACATGCGTCTCTTTTATAAATGTTGACTTAGCCTGGTTTATTGGAATTATACCTTCAGGAATCATTTATGGTGTGTTAATGAAATATTGGATTATTAAACATGAAGGTTATGTCTCAGAGGGTATGGATCAGGGGGCTGCTGTCTATGAACGAAAAGCTCAGTAAGTATTTGCAGTTGGTTCCTTGCAAGGGATATGCCCCCTGAAAGTTAAAAGCCGCCCAGTATTCGCTTACCCTAAGAACAAAGTCCCAATCTTCCGATATCAATAGACTAAATATACAGAATAATCAATTATATTGTGACAATGTGTCAATTGTAAGCCATCCAAGGACTTGATATAGTAATTAAAAAAGCGGCGGGGTGATCAGATTTGAAAATTAACAGTGCGCGGTTGAAGGACCGTATCTACTCATTAGCAGAAATCGGAAAAATCGGTGAAACCGGAGTGAGGAGGTTAGCACATTCGCAGGAAGACCGTAAAGCTGTAGACCTTGTAAAAGAGTGGATGGAAGACGCAGGATTAGACGCCCACATCGACTGTTTCGGAAACTTAAGAGGCCGGATTGAAGGAACAGAGAAGGAGAAACCAATACTTATGCTGGGTTCACATATTGATTCCCAGCCTTATGGAGGACGATTCGACGGAACAGCCGGGGCTCTTGGCGCAATTGAAGTTATCCATAGTTTTCAGGATCACGGGTTCACTCCTGTCCGTACAATCGAAGTTGTTTGTTTCTCTGATGAGGAAGGAGCGCGCTTTAATAAAGGGGTGTTTGGCGTCCGAGCACTGATCGGACAGTTAGAAGAAGGAGAACTGGAACGAAAAGACAAGGAAGGAATGACCCGCTTAGAAGCATTGAAAGAATTCGGTGTTACGCCGGAGATCACTCAAAGTCCTGTTTATCAGCCTGGAGACATTGAAGCCTTCCTTGAACTGCACATTGAACAAGGTCCTGTTCTTGAAGATCTCAAGAAGCCAATCGGCATCGTCTCAGCGATTTCCGGACCTCTGTGGCTTACAGTTTCAATTGAAGGGTTTGCCGGGCATGCGGGATCGGTACCGATGAACCTCCGCCAGGATGCTCTTGTTGGTGCTTCAACGATCATTCGCGAGTTTAATGATTTAGTGAATAATGAAGGCACTTCTAATACAGTAGGTACAGTCGGCAGTCTGCAGACCTTTCCGAACTCACGAAACATTATCCCTGAAAAAGTAGAGTTTACGATTGACCTGAGAGATATAGACATGGAGGTAAGAGATCGGTTAGAAACTAGACTCTATGAAATTATTAAAAAGACATGTTCCGCTTTAAACCTCAAGTACTCATTAAGCGAAGACACGCGCAGTGACCCTCGTTACTGCGCCGATTGGATTAAAACCATTATGAAGGAGGAAGACGAAAAGCTGGGTTACAGCTCTCCTACTTTAATGAGCGGACCTTTCCACGATGCTCTGTTTATGTCTTATATAAGTGACTACGGGATGATTTTTGTCCGCTGCGAGAAGGGAATCAGTCATAACCCACTGGAGTTTGCTGAGATGAAGGACATTGAGAAAGGGGTAGAACTACTTTACCAGACCGCAGCCCGGCTTTCAGAGTCTTAATTGGAGGGAGTGATGGAATTGACAGCAACTAAAGTTTTTATTAACGGTCAAGTTTTTATCGCAGATTCGAATTACTCCGTATGTGAAGCCGCAGCGATTCATGGTAACACTATTCTACAAACTGGCACTAACGAAGAAGTATCGGAGACAGTCAGCGAGCAGACAGAGATCATCGATTTACAAGGCCGCAGTTTATTACCAGGCTTTATTGATGCCCATGCTCACCTTGAATTGTACGGAACCAACCAGCTTGGGGTGAACTGTAAAACGGTGAACAGCATAGAAGAACTTCAGCAGAAATTAATGATAACTGCCAATGCTGTGCCTGATGGGGAATGGATTAGAGGCTGGGGATACAATCAAAATTATTTAAAAGAAGGAAGGCACTTGACCAAATGGGATTTAGACAGGGTTTCTTTAACTCACCCTATCATAGTAGTGCGAACGTGTGGACATATTTCCTGCGCCAATAGTAAAGCGCTCGAACTAGCCGGACTTTCCTTCACTTCACCTGACCCTCCCGGAGGGTCATATCACAAACAAAACGGCGAGTTGACAGGACTACTCTTTGAGGCCGCCCACATGAATATGTTTCAGCTCGCTGACTATTCGGCGGAGGAAGTGATGAAAGGGCTTCAAATAGCTTCTGACGATTATCTTAAGCTGGGCATAACGAGCGTGCATGATGCCGGTGGATACGGAACGAAACACATCCGTTACCTTCAACAAGCAGTTAACGAGAAGAAAATTAAACAGCGTGTATATGCGTTATATGGTTCCCTGCACGAATCTCCAGAGATGGTTAAGACCGGGATAGATAGCGGCATCATTACCGGACTTGGAGATCAGAACTTTAAAATTTGCCCAGCTAAAGTATTCATCGATGGAAGCAGCAGCGGACCTACTTGCAAAACAAGAGAGCCTTATACGAGCGACCCGGATGATTCTGGCATTTTATATCTGAATCAGGAAGCATTAGATAAGAGTTTAGGTGAGGCTCACGAAAATGGCTGGCAAATCACCGCTCACGCAATGGGTGATCAAGCTATTGAAATGCTGCTTCATACATTCGAAAGCACTCTGCACTTCAATTATAGAATGAATCATAGACATCGAATTGAACATTCAGGAATTACACCAGAAGACCTTTTAGACAAATTGAAATCCTTAAGAGCTATACCTATTCCTAACCCGGCTTTTCTGTATGAATTTGGTGTTGGATACCTTAGAGACTACGGAAGCAGAGTAAATGACATGTTTCCTTTAAAAAGCTTTATTGAGCAGCAAATCCCTTTTGCGCTCGGTTCAGATAGTCCGATCACAAGCGCTGACCCCTTGCAGGGAATTTACTCAGCTGTTACACGTAAAAGTAAATCAGGAAAACTTATCGGACAAGCCCAGGCCATATCTATCGAAGAAGCGATTCGAGCTTATACTTGGGCGGGGGCCTACGCGAGTTTTGAAGAAGATATAAAAGGCACAATTGAATCTGGAAAACTGGCAGATCTCGTAGTACTGGACCGCTCCATCCTAGATTGTCCCTCCGACAGACTCACGAACATAACAGTCGACATGACAGTACTAAATGGAGAAATTGTTTATCAGAAACAAAAGGAGGGTGTTCATTGAGTAAGCAGAAGTTCGCAAAGATTTACAGTCTATCCTTACTAGTTCCGTTTCTACTCATGATTTACCCCTTATTTTCTTTTGGAAATCGAGAAACCCCCTTCATTTTAGGACTGCCTTTCTCTGTATTCTGGGTCATTTTCTGGATTATCATCACCTTTATTATCGTTTTATTACTCTACCGAATTGATCCAGACAAAGACGAAAAGGAGGTCAACTAAATGGCACAATGGCAAATCGCAATGATCATGATGATCGGCTATCTCCTGGTCGCCCTGCTTATCGGTGTAATGGCAGGTCGAAAACAAGATAAAGCTTCTTTAGAAGAATTTACAGTAGCAGGCGGAAATTTAGGGTTATTCGTCATGTGGTTCTTAATGGGAGGAGCCGTATTCAGCGCCTTTTCGTTCCTCGGTGCACCTGGCTGGGCTTTTTCACGTGGTGCTCCAGCATTATACATCATTACATACACCGCCTTCGCCATTCTGCCCTGGTATATAATCGGTCCTAAAATCGGAAAGATTGGACGAAAGCATAACATTTATACAGTGTCGGGTTTTTTACAGAAGAGATACACAAGTAAAGGTCTGGCTATGTTAATTGGGATTATTACACTTCTTGCTTCTATCCAATACCTCGCTACCCAAATGAAAGGAATGGCCTACATCTTCAATATTATGACTGAAGGACGCATTCCTTTCTGGCTCGGTGCTCTATTGTCTTATGGAATAGTGGTCGTATATGTAGCCACCGGCGGTTTACGCGCAGCGGCCTGGTCCGATGTTTTCCAAGGTATTCTTATGATCGTGATCTCATGGACCGTAGGGTTAACCATTGTCAACCAACTGCATGGAAGTGTCTCTGAAATGTTTATGAATTTGACCGACTCCAACCCGGGCTTTCTTGAAATCGGAGCAGAGGGTTCTACAATGTCTCCAATGGCCTATACAACAACCATTTTGGTTTCTACAATCGGATTCCTGATGTGGCCGCACCTATTCTCCAAATCATATGCAACTAATGCACGAACCATTAAGAAGACGGTACTCGTCTACCCCGTCTTTGCTCTTTTCTTAATACCGCTTCTATTTGTCGGCTTCTCTGCTGTCAACGTGATTGACCCCTCTCAAGTCGGGTCACCAGATGAAATATTGCCATTCTTAATTACCACAGCACTCAACTTACCCGGATGGGTATACGGCCTTGTAGGAGCCGGAGCATTAGCTGCGGCGATGTCAACGGCTGACGCTATCACCCACAGTGCTTCCTTAGAATTTACAGATGGATTCGTCCGCAATGTCAAAAAAGATCTATCATCAAAAACCACTCTTCTCATTATGAGAATCGGCGTTTTTATTATTGGTGCTTTAGCTTACTTTATAACTGTCTTCGGCGGTCAGGGACTCATCGCTTTATTGCTGGGAGCTTACGGATCAATCGTTCAATTCGCGCCAGGGGTATACGCAGCGCTGTACTCGAAAAGAGTGACTGCCCCGGCTGTCATAACAGGATTAATCATTGGAACAGTCGTCAACTATTATTTCCAGCTCGTCGCTGAAACGCGTCCCCTTGATATAGACGCTGGGATATTAGGATTAATCTGCAACGTCCTAATCGTCATTATCGTTAGTTCTTTTACTCAAGTTAAAGAGATGCCGATAGCAGAGGATTACAGAAAGATAGGCTCATAAGTACAGAAAAAAGTACAGCAGTCTTTTCAAAATGCTGTACTTTTTCTAAAATAACCAGGACCATATAGTACCTTTCAGGCACTATTGTTCACCTTTATTAACCTTTGCTTTCACTTTATTAAAAAACACAGTTGAATCCCACACATTCAATCCAAAATATCCTTCTTGAAACGCTGAATCCTTCGTCTCAATTACTAATTCCTTATCTAAATAAACTCGCAGATCCTCTCCCTCAGCCTCCACCTTGAGCTGATAGTTTTGGTTCGCTTTCAAATCCAAATCTTCTTCTGACGTCTTTAAGTCACTCCCCTTCCCGTCTTCAAATTTAATCAGCTTTACTTGATTGTTTTTTACATCAATATTAGCTGCATAGGCATTTTTCGCAGAAGGATCTGAACGGAATACTAGAGCTCCTGAGCCAACGGAGTTATTGACGAGATCCTGTTCAGAATCCCCGGGATGAGAGTCTGAATCCAGTACTTTAATGTCAGCCTTATAATGGAAGTTCTGTCCCTGCTCGCTTGCTAGTGTAAAATTATCTCCATCGCCCTGGCCCTGCAGGCCTTGCTGTGTCTCAGCCCATCTTCCTGAAATCGACTCCCATCCTGTAAGATTTGATTTAAATTGATTTTGGTCTTTCCATATACTCTTTAAAGGGTAGATTTCGAGCGATTTTAAATGGACTTCTCCTCCTTTGCTGTAAATGTCTAACCCTTTACTGGATGGGTCAGGAAACAACTGGTCAGTTATAACTGTCTCCCCGTTGTTCCCGAACACCTCCACTGCTGAACGGTCAACAAATATGCGCATTTTCACCTTACCGTCTGAAACAGGTAAATTACCCTCATGTCGATCGGCAACATTATTTCCATAATCAAACTCATCACTGCTGGTGCGATCGACGAATAATTCTTCAGCTGCTGCATGGTACCCGACCGTGGTGTATTCTTCCTCCTCTCCTTTACGGATACGGAACCCAAATTCTTCAGCACTGGAATTCGAAACATCGAATTCAGCCACCAATTCATAGGTATCGCCTGAAAATTCAGAGAGCAGACTGCTGTTGCCAGAAATCACTTCGTTACTATAAGAATCCTTCTGCTTTTTATCGCGGATGCTGTTAAGCGAAACTGGAGTTTGCTTTAAACGTGTCCCGGCTTCTGTATCGGTCAATTCCATAGTCCTAGGCAGGCTCATAGAGCTCCGCCACGTAGTAGTCGGAGTCTCATTCGCATACTGCCAGTTGCTCATCCAGCCGAGCCAGTATTTTTGTCCTTGGTCACCTTCAATTCCACTCCACTCGACCGCCGCATAATAGTCCGCTCCGTAATCCGTCCATAATATTTCTTCAGATGAATTCTCATTTGTAAACGTTTCTCCGTCAAAATCGCCGACAAAGTACTGCATACCTGAACCGCCAGCGGGGGCGCCATCGTTAATACTGACTTGAAGAACCCATTTCGTATTATTCGGATCGCCATCAATCGGCAATTCAACGAGCGTCGGACATTCCCAGATGCCGCCATTGCTTCCATGTGTCGAATTCACCCAATCCCCCTGCACTGATGTCCACTCATCTATCGTTCCACTCTGCTCAATGTCTTCTTCCTCAGGTTCTTCTGCTGTTGCGTCTATTTCCTCAGGCAGCGATCCTTCATTATAGACGTTGAAATCATCTAAGTTAATATGTCCCCATCCATCTGACGCCTGATCTACAGCTTTAATATATAGCACTTCCCCAAGGTATTTTGAGGCGTCCCAAATATATCTTTTATAAGTTTCATCCTCCTGGAACTTCGTATTGGTCTGGCGGATCAATTCTCTGTCATCCGAAGCTCTCATGAGGGAGACGTAGCGATTACTAATGTCATTACCTGCACCTAAAAGAAAGTTGATTTCACCGTTTCCATCCAGTTTGAAGTAAGAAGAATGCAGCTCACCTGTTGCCTGATCGCCATCATGTAAATCAGAAAACCCCCATAAGTGATGCGTGCCTTGAGGATTAAATGGACCTCCCCAATACTCCGTTTCATCTGTGACATGATCATTTGTAAACGCATTTCCTTTAACAACATTCCATCCTGAAAGATCCCCTGTTTCAAAATCATGATTGTCAATTTCTCTTGCAGATGTTCGTATATTCTTCCCTTGATTGACATTTTGAAAGACTGCAGTGGAGTTCCATACATTTAATCCAAGCTGGCCGCTCGCAAAAGAATCGTCACTAATTTCATGTACGAGTTCATCATTTATGGATACTTTAAGATTATTATCATAAGCATCAACTTTCAGCTCATACGTTTGATCCGTGTCAATGTCCATAGACGTTTCGCCTAAAACGGATATACTGCCATCTTCGATTTTCATCAGCTTCACGACATCATGCATGGCATCAATGTTGGCAAAGTAACCGTTCTCCGCCTGATCATCTGCTCTGAAAACAAGCGCTCCTGCTCCCCCTCCTTCTTCGCCACCTACTATTTCAATGTCCGCTTCGTACAAGAAGTTATCCACTTCTACGTCACTAAGGATAAAAGCATCTTCTTGTGAAACGCCTGCTTTACCTGTTAGTGAATTATCCCATTCTCCGTTTACAGCACTCCATCCTGATAGATTAGATACAAAATTGGTCATATTTTCAAATTCAACGTTCCGAAATGAAGAGGTTGATGTGTCTGATGCCAATCCATAGTATCCGTGTTCAAACGTACTGTCCTGCACGTCAATCATTAGCTCCTCATCAACATAAACCTGAATCTGATCTTCGTCTGTTACAGCTTCCACCTCATAGGTAGACGAAGAATCAATTTTCAGCGATGCAGACTCGATCTCTTCCTTTTGTCCATCAATATTTTTACTTAATGTCACCTCACTCTGCCTCGCATCGACTTCTGCAACATAGCCATTAGTCCCTTCTTTGTCTGAGCGAAAAACTAAACCTCCTGCCCCTTCTCTGCCGTTTTTCTCGTGAAGGGTAACATCACCGCTATAATGGAAGGAGCTGCCCGAATGATCTTACATAGCGTAAGATACTTGATCAAGACTATTAGACTGGATACCTCCGTCAGGACCAAATTCGCTGGTAAACTCCCAATCTTTCAAATCCGGGGAGGTATAAAACATAATACGATCCTTAGCCGCCAGCGACATCACCCACTGATCTGAGTCCTTATGCCAGAAAACCTTTGGGTCGCGCCAATCGGCCACTGGAGGATCTGGCATCACCGGGTTGCCTTCATACTTCTCCCACGTCCTGCCTTTATCCACGCTGTAGGCCAGACTCTGAACCTGACCTTCAGGCCCGGAATGGGTAAAGACAGCTACCATTGCTTCTTCCCCAAACCCTGCCGTATTGTCCCAGTCAATCACTGCACTTCCTGAAAAAATCTGCCCTTGTTCATCAGGCGATAGTGCAATCGGTAAGTGTTCCCAATTTACGAGATCCTCACTCACCGCGTGTCCCCAATGCATCGGCCCCCACGTCGTACCATAAGGATGATATTGATAGAATAAGTGATACTCGCCTTCGTAATAAACCATACCATTTGGGTCATTCATCCAATTGGCTTCAGGCGAAAAGTGAACTTGGTTTCGGTAAGGTTCTTCGTAATAGCTGGAATCATCAGCTGATACCGGGCACGGCGAAAGGATTAAAAGAAAACAGATGAAGGAAAGAAACATCCATTTTGTTCTCAACGTTTACTACCTCCTTTTTAGTAATCTATCAATTCCTGGTTATTAAGAACGCACCCGGTCGATTAATACAGCTGCAAGAATAACCCCGCCTTTAACGACGAGCTGCGAATAATAGCTGACGTCCATTAAGGTTAATCCATTCGTTATGACTCCCATGATTAAAACCCCGATAATGGTTCCCTGAATTTTACCAACCCCGCCCGTAAGTTTCGAACCGCCTAAAATAACTGCTGCGATCGCATCTAATTCATACATATTTCCTGCTGTCGGCTGACCAGAGTAAAGCCGCCCCGCTAAAACCACTCCCCCAAGCCCGGCAAGCAAGCCGCTGATTGAATAAACATTAACTAAGGTTTTCTTCACTTTGATCCCTGTAAGTCGAGCCGCTTCTGCGTTGCCTCCAATCGCGTAAATGTGACGGCCAAACATGGTGTACTTTAATACATAAAACATGACCAAGTATACGAGCGCCATAAGATAAATGGGGGTAGGGATGCCTAGAATGGATCCTGATCCGATAAAGCGAAACGTATTTGATTCGAGAACAACCGGATAGCCTCCACTGCTTACATATGCAAGTCCGCGTACGTAAGTCATACTTGCCAGAGTCACAATAAATGCAGGAAGCCCTGCCTTCGCAGTAAATACTCCATTAATAAAACCAACGAGATAACCGGCTCCAACCCCTGCCAGCATAGCCAACACCGGATGAACTCCCGCTTGAGATGCCATCACAGAAACAACGCCGGAGAGTGCCACGATGGACCCTACCGATAAATCAATCCCTCCCGTTAATATAACGATCGTCATCCCAGCTGCTAATATAGCTGTGACGGAAACCTGTTTTAAAATATTTGTGAGGTTGGAGCCATCTAAGAAATTGGGAGCGACGAAACTCATAACAATACACAGCAGGATTAAAATGAGAATCATACCAAGCTGATTCCATACCAGCGTTACGTTCTGCCCGAACTTCATCCCCTGCGGCGGCGTTGGCTGAGAATTTGGCTGGTGATTTGGTGACAAAGCTGATTTCATGATTAATTCCCTCCCGTAGCATAATGCATAATTTTTTCCTGACTGGCTTCTTCTCTCTGTAAATGCCCTGTGATCCGCCCTTCATGCATTACAAAAATCCGATCACTTACTCCCAGCACTTCCGGCAGTTCAGAGGAAATCATTAATACCGCAAGACCAGCGTCCGCCAGCTCTGAAATAATTTTATGAATTTCTGATTTGGCACCGATGTCTACTCCCCTCGTCGGCTCGTCAAGAAGCAGTACCTTCGGATTAGTCGAAAGCCATCGGGCAATGACAGCTTTCTGCTGGTTCCCTCCGCTAAGCCCTGAGATAGGCTGGGCAGGTGAAGCCGTTTTGATTCTCAAATCCCTAATATAGTTATCCGCTGAACGATTAAATTCTTTCCAATTAAGCTTCATTATCTTTTTAAACGCTTTCATCTCTGCCAGTAAAATATTTTCCTTCACAGACATATCAAGGAAGAGCCCCTGATCTTTGCGGCTTTCAGGAACAAGAGCAACCCCATATTTAATAGCATCTATCGGAGAGCGGATATCGACCTTTTCTCCTTGAACCCATACCTCTCCTTTGGTCATGCTTGAAACACCAAATAAGGAGCGGACCAATTCCGTACGGCCGGCACCTACCAGTCCTGCAAATCCAACAATTTCTCCTGGGTAAATACTGAAGGATAAGTCCTCTACAAACGTACTGTCACTCAGTCCTTTAACCTCGAGAGCCGGATGATCATCCTCTCTTTTATACAAACTGCCCTTTCTTTTAAATAGGTCTTTTAAGTCACGCCCTACCATTAAGCTGACTAAGTGCTCAGGATTCGTTTCCTGGATTGGACCGCTCCGTATCCATTCCCCATCCCGCAGTACTGTGTAACGGTCAGCAATCTTAAATATTTCTTCCATTCGGTGGGAAATATAGACAATCGCCACGCCGTGCTTTCGCAAATCATTAATGATAGAAAATAACCCATCAATCTCTTTATCTGTCAGGGAAGCTGTAGGTTCATCCATAATTAGAACTTCCGCTTTATAAGAAAGCGCCCTCGCAATCTCCACCATTTGCTGCTGAGCTACACTTAACGTGGAGACAAGCTGTTCAGGCTGCAGGTCGGAACCCATTGAAACAAGGACTTCCTCAGCCATCCTATGTACCTCGTCCCACCTTACTCCTCCTAATTTGTTCCGCGGGTATTTCGTGCCCATTAGAATGTTTTCGCTGATAGATAAGTTAGGAGAGAGATTCAATTCCTGGTGAATAACACCTATTCCTGCCTTTCTAGCTAAAAGCGGATCTTTCCACTGAACGTGTTCTCCTTTGTAACGGATCGTGCCGCCCTCCTGATCCGGTGCATAAACACCAGACAAAATTTTCATCAATGTTGACTTCCCTGCTCCATTTTCTCCCATCAAAGCATGGACTTCTCCTGGATAGAGATCGATGTTTACGTTTTTCAATACAGTAGTACCTGTGAATGTTTTGCTGATCCCTTTCATACTTAGAACGGGCTGCAACGAGACTGGAACTGGCCTTACTTTTTCAAAAGTAACCATAAGTTTATTTTCCACCTTCCTTTGATTTAAGAAAGGTCCCCGCTGTCACAGCAAGGACCGTCTAATTGTCAGAGAGTTACCAGCCCTCATAGGAATCCAGGTTATCCTGTGTAACTAAATCCACCGGAATCTTCACTATTTCCTCTACCTCTTCACCGTCAAGCACCTGCAGACCGACATCCATAGCTTCTTTCAACATTTTATCCGGGTGCTGCGCAGACGTACCCGCAATCGAGCTTCCCTCCTTACTCATTGCTTCAATAACATCGGGAGAACCATCCACCCCGACGATATAAAATTCATCCTCCCGATCTGCCTGATGCTGAGCAATTTCCGCACCTATTGCTACTGGGTCGTTATTAGCAAAGACCGCATCAATGGTACCTTCTTCATTGGCCTGCAAAATACTCTCCATCACCTGCAGACCTTTCTCACGATTACCTTCTCCATTCTGCTTGGCAATAACTTCAATGTCTGTACCTTCGATTGTGTCTTCAAATCCTGCAATACGATCTTTCACTGCTGTAACAGGAGGACCATCGATAATCACTACTTTCCCTTTTCCATCTAAATCATCAATCATATATTCAGCTGCAAGCACACCCGCCTGATAGTTATCAGAAGTCACCGTTCCATCAATCCCGCCATCTGCCCCTACATCTACTGAAATGACTGGAATTCCTGCAGCGTCTGCTTGGGCAACAGCTCCTGCGATCCCTTCTGAATCAACCGCATTAAGTAGAATTAAGTCCACCCCCTGCGTAATAAAGTCTTCGATTTGAGAAGTCTGCTTCGCCAAGTCCGCATCGGCGGCCTGAACAATCATTTCCGCTCCAAGTTCATCTGCGTACTCCTCAGCCGCATCACTCATGGAAACGAAAAATGGATTAGCTAAATTGTTCAACGTTAAGCCTATTTTCAAATCTTCTTGTTCCTTCCCACCATTATTGTTAGCGCTTTCATTTTCCTTCCCGGATGTTTCATTATTTCCACTGCAAGCAGCCAAAAATAAAATAAATAGCGTAATGAAGATTAGAGGTGTGCTTTGGGCCAATCGTTTCATCATACGTTCTCCCCCTTACTTTTTCTTACAAATATACTTGAATACGCTTACATTAATGGCCAGTCAGTCCCTCCTTTCCTTTTAACTACATAAATAAGAATCTTTGATAAATATTCTTATTTATGACTGTTTTTGCTTATTAATGACTATATATGCGTATACAATAAATGTCAATAAGTTTTCAGAAAATTATAAAAATAGTATTTAATGACTATTATTACAGCAATTAACCTCCACCTTATTGTTGGTACTGTTAAGGGTTAAAAATACTCATTTATGACTATTTATGACTACTCCGAATAAAACTTGGTCCACACTATCAGATATAAGAACAAACCAACAAACGTAGTTTTTCTTTAATGGGCGTGAATCGATTATAATGAAAGAAGGATGAAGTTCGCAGAAAGGAGAGCTGGCTCTCATGTTTATGGAAGAAAGGAAAGCTCAGATATTAGAGTACCTGCGGCATATGTCAAGGGCTTCTGTTCATGACTTAAGTGTCCAATTTAACGTATCCGATTCTACAATCCGAAGGGATCTTAAGGAATTAGAGGAGACAGATAACATCAAACGCACTCATGGCGGTGCCATCCTCCTGCAGCCGGTTAGTTTCGAAGCATCAATTGGCGACAGAAAGAAGGACTATATTAAAGAAAAACAGGCAATCGCTAAGAAAGCTTCAGAATTTATCAACCCCGGGGACGCAATTTTACTGGATTCCGGCACCACCACCTATGAACTAGTCAAAGAGTTAAAAACGTTCTCCAATCTTTCCATTGTGACAAACTCAATCATTATTATGCAGGAGCTGGCCGATAACCCCGGTTTAGACGTCATGCTGCTCGGCGGCAATTTGCGCAGAGAAACGTCTGCGCTCGTTGGTCCTTTTGCTGAACAGTCACTTAATATGATCCGGATTGATAAAGCATTTATCGGTACGAACGGCATTGACCTTAGAGAAGGTATTATCACAACCCCTAACCTTACCGAATCAAGGATTAAGCGAATGATGATCACGAATGCCAGACACACCATCCTCATGAGTGATCATAGTAAGATCGGAAAGGTGAATTTCGCTAAAGTAGCTGACCTTACGGAAATTGACTTCTGTATTGTAGACGATGATATCCCTGCTCATTTTGAAGAAGAAATGAATCGTTATGAGGTTAACGTACATATCGTAAAGCCATAAAAGAGGAGCGTGCGCTATGCACCCTCCTCTTTTTCTAGTAGTATAGTTTTATTTTGTAATAGGTTGATCGTCATCCCTCTCATATGTTAGCGATTGCAAATTGTGTTATAAAAGACTCTTCACAGAAACCACCACTATCGTCCGCCTGCTAATGGATTATTGACGTTAAAAGCTTATTTGTTATAGTTTAGAGAATTACAAAGCCCGTGTACCATTGATTGGTCCTTTTAGTGAAAGGGGCACTTGTCCGTGAAAAGCATCCAGCGCCGCTTACTGCTCTTGCTACTCATTTTCATCATTCTTCCCTACTTTCTATCAGTTTTCATTATTTATGGATATACGAAGAACAGCGTAGAACAGCATGAGCTTGAAAATAGTCGTGAACAAATTGCTAAGAACTCAAGAGAGCTTGAACAATACGTAGATGAAATGGTAAATCTCCCCTATATTCTTTACCGCGATCCAGAATTGTTTCGTATTTTCACTGATGATCTAGATAACTCCAGCTACTTGGAGAAAAGTCTTGAGAATTACTACTTAATGCGTGACGAAATGAGACAGGTCAGGTTTTATATGGATCAGCAGCAAGAATCGTTCACTGTATACAATGCGATGGTGAGCGCTCGGAAAGCAAACCCTGATTTCCTTGAGCAGGAAGGAATCCGGCAGCTTGATCAATCCAACGAAAAATATGTAATCGAGCCGCCTCATCAAATAGAGAATTACAACGACGCCGCCACTGTTCCCGAGTCTGACGACACTATGGTAATTACATTTCATCATAAAGTTACTGATGTTCTATCCAACGAATTTCTGGGGATCATCACCATGGATGTGGATTTAGATGCGTTTGCTCAGATTGGTAACAGTTTAACTCAGTTCAATAACGAGTCCATTCTGATTGTGAATGAAAATAATCAAGTGATGTATGCGAATGATTCTCAGCTGATTGGAAAGCCGGTTCCTTCAGATATTGAAAAGCAAATGAATTCAACAGACGGCGGATCTGATGAAGATATTCTTTTATCTTCAACCTTATCTGGGCCCCTTGAGGATTGGAAGTTAGTGAAAATCACGCCAAGTGAAGTGCTTTTCCAGGATGTAAGAAGAACAGCTTACACCAGTATTTTCGTAGGGTTGGGCGTTGGAGTATTAGGGTTGATCATGATCAGTATGATTACTTACAGAATAACTGATCCGATCAAACGCCTGACGAATAAGGTGCAGACGATTGAAGGGGGAAATATGACACCTCCTTTTGACGAAAACCGGCAGGACGAGATTGGTTATTTAGAGAAACATATGAAGGATATGATGGATCGTATCAACTCGCATATCGATCGTGAATATAAGCTCGAAATCGAAAATAAGGAGAATCAATTCCGTGCTTTAAAATCGCAGGTAAACCCCCACTTTCTATTCAATGCCTTACAGTCGATCGGAGCTGTAGCCATACGGTCGAAAGCGCCGGATGTCTATCAATTAATCACCTCTTTATCGAGAATGATGCGTTATTCTATTCAAGCGAACGAATGGGTATTTGTTCGTGATGAAGTAAATTATGTTGAAGCTTATCTCATCCTGCAGATGGAACGTTTTCGCAATCAGGTAAATTACTCAATCGACATAAGTGAGTCCATCCTTTCGAAAAAAATACCGAGCATGATCCTGCAGCCGCTTGTAGAGAACTTCTTTAAACACAGCTATGAAGAAGGCTTCCATGAGGCTAATTTACAAATTTATGGAGAAATCCAACAAGGTTCTATCATACTGGTTGTAGAGAATGACGGACCAAGCTTAACGGATAATGAGCTCTACAACTTAAGAGATAACATCTATACCCCTCGGCACGAAGAGCACAATGACCACATCGGGTTAAAGAATATACATGAACGTCTCGCACTCAATTATGGTGAAAAAGCAGGACTTACGGTAGATACCAGTGGAGGGAATGGATTTCTAGTCAAGCTTGTTATACCTATGGAAGCCCGACTTACTCAACAACCATCGTAATAAGGAGGAAAAATGATGAAATCTTTAATTGTCGATGATGAAATTAATGTCCGGGATGTTATACGTTTTTTGGGTCAGTGGGAGAAACACGGGATCACCAATATTTTAGAAGCCAGTAATGGACAGGAAGCAAAGACGATCATTGAAAAAGAAGAGCCGGAGATCATTTTTACTGATATAAAAATGCCTGGCACGAGTGGTATGGAAATGATCGAGTGGTTGGATTCAATTTCTTATCCAGGAAAAGTCATCTTCATTACAGGGTACAACGACTACTCATTTATGCGAAAAGCGATTAAATACAGCAGCTTTGATTATTTGCTGAAGCCGATTGAAGAAGAACCGTTTAATCACGTGCTGAGTGAAGCTGTTGAAAGCTGGAAGCAGGATGAGGCGGTCCGCTGCACTAAAGAGGGTGAAGACGTACAAAAGCTGCGGATCGATCAGACTTTAACAGCAGCGTGTATGGGAGAAGACTTCTCCTATGAGCTTATCGAATCCTCCCTTCCTTTAGCAGAACAGTATGAAATGACGCTGCTCTCGTTTTATCACATGCATCAGCCAGATTCATACATGGAAGCTCTGTCCAAGCAGCTTATTCAGCAAGCATTAGGCCGAGTGTTCAAGCTTCACCATGATCATAATTTATATTTAGTTCTTACGATCTGCGATGAATGGTTAACAGCAGAAGAATGGATGAGTAAGCAGCTTGATATTCCTGTACGTCTCGTAAGTGAAAAAGTCATTTCCTCCTTACATGAGATTCCTAAGGCTTTTCAGCACCTGCAGGCAGCTCTTGAGACTCACCGCTACCGGACGATTCACAAATTAAATGACCTTGATGCGGCACGAAGGATAAAGGATATCGTCTCTTACGTCGATACGTATTACATGGAAGAACTAAGCTTAGAGAGATTGTCAAACTTGTTCTTCTTCAGCCGGGAACATATTTCAAGAAAATTCAAGCAGGAAAGCGGAATTTCTCTTTCCAAATATGTTACAAAATTAAGAATTAATCAGGCAAAACACTGGTTAAGACAATCTGAAGAATCCATTTATTCAATCTCCTTAATGCTCGGTTATAAGGATGAGAAGTATTTTTCAAAACTTTTTAAAAAAGAAGTCGGTCAGACGCCTTTCGACTATAGAAATGAAATGAATCCTCAAATCGCAAGCAGGTAGTCTTTAAGGGGGATTAAGACAGAGGTGACAGAATGAAACGAGAATTTTGGCAGCTGTGTATCGCAGGGACCTTGAGTTTATCGCTTTCTGCCTGCACGGGAAACCAGAACGCAGAAGAGACTCCCTCAGAAAAGAAGGAAGTAACCCTCGAAATTAGAAATCCGAAAGTAGAAATAGCTTCCCAATTCGAACAAATGGTTACCGCTTATGAAAAGGAAAATCCGAATGTTACTATAGAAGTGCATACTGTCGGCGGGGCCATGGATGACTACTCTGATCTTAAAGCACAGATGGCCGCAGGAGACGGACCGGATATCTTTACGAATCCAGGATATGACCACGCTCAATTATGGAATGACTATTTAGAGGATCTTTCTGATGAACCCTGGGTGGACCAAGCCTATGACGATACACTTTCTGCAATGACATTTGACGATAAGGTCTACGGCATGCCAATGAATTTAGAAGGCTATGGTTTTATTTACAATAAGGATTTATTTGAGCAGGCAGGAATCGATTCACTGCCAGAGACGCTGAGGGAGTTAAAGTCAGCAGCCAAGCAGTTGGAGGATGCTGGGATTACACCATTCGCAACCGGTTATTATGAAAAGTGGAAGCTGGGAGACCACTTAATGAACACAGCTTTCGCTCAACAGGACAACCCTGGAGCCTTCATCACTGACCTTAATCAAGGAACAGAAACTATTTCAAATAATTCAAGGTTTAAAGAGCTGGTCACCTTCCTCGATGTTACACTAGCTTATGGCAGCGACGATCCGTTGGATACGGATTACAGCATGGAGGTTCAATCTTTCGCGGAGGAGGAAGCCGCGATGATTCTGCAGGGAAATTGGATTCAGCCAGTAATTGATCAGCAGGCGCCTGACATGAATATTGGCATTATGCCGATTCCTATTAATGACGAAGCGGAAAATGATTCACTGGTTGTAAATACACCAAATTATTGGGTCGTTAACAAACAAACGAGCTCCCAGAATAAGAAAGAAGCTAAGAAATTTTTAAACTGGATGGTTTCCTCAAAAGAAGGACAAATGCATATGACGGAGCATTTAAAATTCCTGCCGGCCTTTAAGCATATCGAACCAGATTCATCAGGCCCCCTGGCAAAGGAAACGTGGAACTACTATAGAGACGATCAAACAATGTCTTCGAACTGGTTTGATTTCCCCATTGGGGTACGTGAAGATTTTGGAGCCGCTACCCAGCAGTACATTAAGCAAGACATAAACCGTGATCAACTATTATATGAATACCAGCAGTCCTGGGAAAGCTCTCAATCCGAGTAAGCTTTCCCAGGGCTTTTTTATACTTTCTCCCTTTCCATACTGCGATATCAATTCAAGACGAAATACGAATCAATATCCTCCATATCCAGACCCGCTTCCCCTGCCCTATACTTTTAATTGTACTAAGGTAAGGCGGAGAAGGCTTCGCTGACATCGAGGAGGAGGAAGATACATGAATTTAAAAAGGCTGGCAAAACAAGCAACATTAGTCACGCTCAGTACAGCAATTCTGGCAGGAGGTGACGCATTATTGGCAGAGGCGGCACCGAAGGATTCTAAGGACCACAAGGAGGACTACGGAATCTCTCATATTACCCGCTCTGATGTTTCGGGTATGATCAATCAGCACGGTAACTCAAACTATACGGTCCCTGAATTCGATGAATCTACGATTGAAAACATTCCTTCAGCAACGAAAACGGACGAGAATGGTAATGAAATCAAAATGGATGTATGGGATACGTGGCCGCTTCAAAACGCGGATGGAACAGTAGCAGAATATAACGGCTATCACATTCTATTCGGATTAGCCGGAGACCCAGAGGATCCGAATGACACATTCATTTACATGTTTTATAAAGACGCAGAGGACAAATCCATTGATTCCTGGAAAAATGCAGGACGCGTATTTGACGACGAAGATAAATACTTAGCAGATGATGAATACTTAAAAGATCAATCAGAAGAATGGTCCGGCTCTGCAACCTTTACTTCTGACGGAGAAGTCCGCTTATTCTACACGAACCGTACAGAATTTAATGAAAGCGAAGAGCTTTACGGAAAACAAACCCTGACAACAGCACAAGTAAACGTATCTGAGCCGGAATCCGGAACACTTAACGTTGACGGTGTAGAAGACCATAAATCCATATTTGAAGGCGGAGACGGTTCCGTTTATCAAAACGTAGAGCAAGCCTTCGGTGATGGAGAAATTGATTGGAATGAGAACCACACGTTTAGGGACCCTCACTACATTGAGGAAGATGGCAGCAAATACCTCGTATTTGAAGCTAATACAGGGACTGAATACGGTTACTCCGGTGAAGATTCTCTTTACAACCGCGAATACTACAGCAACAGCAACAAATATTTTCAGGATGAAAAAGACAAGCTTCTTGAAAGCGACCAGAAAGACATCGCTGAGCTTGCCAATGGCGCAATCGGTATCATCGAAATTAACGATGACTACACACTTAAAGAAGTAAAAGATCCACTAATTGCTTCTAATACGGTAACCGATGAAATCGAACGTCCAAACATTTTCAAGAAAGACGGCAAGTGGTACTTATTCACAAGTGCCCGCGGATCTAAAATGACTATTGACGGCATTGATGATGAAGACATCTACATGCTCGGCTATGTGTCAGACTCATTAGACGGCGAATTTAAACCAATGAACAAAACAGGAATCGTCCTTCATCAGGACCTTGATCCATATGATGTAACCTGGAACTATGCACACTATGCGATCCCACAGGAAAATAGTGACGAAGTCGTAATAACGAGCTACATGACGAACAGAGGATACTTTGAAGAGGAGAAATCAACTTTCTCACCAAGCTTTAAGTTAGACCTTAAAGGAAAGAAATCTTCCGTTGTGGAAGACAGCATTCTTGAACAAGGACAGATTACAGTAGACGAATAATGACTAGGGAAAATGCCAATGTTCGATTGGCATTTTCTTTTTCATCCAGCAAAGAAAGCGGTGAATAACATCATGAAGAAAGCTTTGACTCGCTATCCAAGAATTATAGCAGCCTCTACCCTCCTCATTCTTATGGTAATCACCGGGGGGATCGTGCTGCTTCTAACACCTGACGAAGCTCCAGAGGAAGAGCCGGAACCAGAAATTACTGATGATTCCTATCGTGCCGACTACCATTTCACTTCACCCGATCATTGGAAAAATGATCCTCAGCGGCCTATTTATTTTAACGGAGAATACCATTACTATTACCTTTACAACGGAGACTACCCTGACGGCAATGGTACGGAATGGAGACATGCAACTTCACGAGATTTAGTACACTGGGAAGACAAAGGAGTAGCCATTCCTAAATACACCAACAAAAATGGGGACCCTTGGTCAGGATCCGTCGTTGTCGATAAGGAAAACACGGCTGGTTTTGGCAAAGATACCGTAGCAGCTGTTGTTACCCAGCCTTCTGCCGATGGAGATCAGGAGCAATACTTATGGTATAGTACTGATAATGGAGAGACCTTCGAATCCTATAGTGAGGAGCCGGTGTTAGAGAATCCTGGAACAGAAGCGTTTAGAGATCCTAAAATTATTTGGGACGACCAAAGTAAGAAATGGGTCATGCTTATGGCAGAGGAAACAAAAGTCGGCTTCTATGAATCAGATAACTTGAAAGACTGGAGCTATACGGGAGAATTTCAAACCAAAGACATCGGATTAATTGAATGCCCGGATCTATATAGGATGCGTGCAGATGATGGGTCAGTGAAATGGGTACTAGGTGTTAGTGCAAATGGCAAGGATATTGACAAGCCAAATACGTATGCCTACTGGTCCGGTGATTTCAACGGAGACGAATTCACCCCCGACCAGGAGGACCCAGAGTGGCTTGATTACGGATTCGACTGGTACGGCGGCGTAACCTTTGCAGACGGAAAAAACGAGGATCAGCTGAATCACCGCTATGCGTTAGCCTGGATGAACAACTGGGCGTATGCAGATGAAACACCAACAACAACAGAAGGGTTTAACGGATTAGACTCCATTGTCCGAAAGATAGAACTGAAGCAAAGTGATGACGACTCATATTACTTAGCTTCTCAGCCAAAAGAAGAACTGGAGCAATTAACAAGCTCTTCTGATTCTTATGAAAGTATAGAAGTTGAAGGTTCAGAAACACTGGATGCCACCGGAACGACTTATCAGCTTGAAGCAGATATTTCCTGGTCAGACCTTAAAAATGCAGGGCTGCGTCTTAGAGAATCAGACGATCAATCCCGGCACGTCGACGTAGGCATTTCACCTGAAGGTCAATACTCTTATGTTGACCGCAGCTATACTGCACAGCCGGATGAAAATCAAGAGCTCTTGAAAAGTCAGTCTCCTTTTGATTCAGAACAAAAGAAAGTCCACTTAAAAGTATTGGTGGATAAGACGAGTGTGGAAGTCTTTATCGACGATGGGAAAACAGTTCACTCGAATCAAGTCTTTCCTCCACTCGAGGACGAAGGGATCACTCTTTTCTCTGAAGGTGGTACAGCAGTATTTGAGAATGTAGAAATTAAACACTTACGGTCAATCAATGAATAAATACAGCAATGCCCTATTGAATCAGAACTTCAATAGGGTTTATTTATCATTTAGATTATTAAGATTCATAGGCTTAAAGCTCTTGATCCTGTAATATTTTTCAATAAAATCTAAACACCAGATTAAAACTTCCATAATATCCCTCCATTATCGTAGATAGTGAATAGATGGAAGGGAGAGATCAACATGAAGCAGCTGGTTGTTATTTTAATGATGATGGGAGTGTTTGTAATGTCTTGGATCGGCACAGAAGGAGAAGTACTGGCAGAGCAAAGTAATTTAAAAAATGAAAATCAGGTACTCAATATCGCCCACCGTGGAGCCTCAGGCTATGCTCCAGAAAACACGATGGCCGCGTTCGATAAAGCCGTTGATATGAAAGCTGATATGTTTGAGCTCGATGTACAAATGAGTAAGGATGGGGAACTCGTAGTCATTCATGACACAACTGTTGACCGTACCACAGATGGAACGGGAAACGTAGGTGACCTTACATACGACGAACTGCAGGAGCTTGACGCCGGCAGCTTTTTTGGAGAAGAATTTGCCGGCGAAAAAATCCCTACACTCGGTGAAGTACTGGATGAATATAGAGGAAAAAGCGGCATCCTCATTGAAATGAAATCCCCTTCCCTTTATCCAGGTATTGAAGAAAAAATTGCTGAGGAACTTAAGAAACGTAACCTCGACAAGCCGAACAACGACAAAATTATTGTTCAATCCTTTGAGCATGATGCCGTTCAAGCTTTTCACTCTATTCTGCCGGATGTGCCAGTAGGAGTCTTATTGAGCTACAGCGCCGACGGCATTTCGAATGAGCAGCTCATGGAATTTGCTTCCTATGCAGAATACGTGAATCCAAATATGGCAATGATCGATACAGAACTCGTGGAGCGCATTCATGAATATGGTATGGAAACCCATCCATGGACGGTCCGCGACCAAGAGTCTGCTGATTACTTATTGGAATCCGGAGCAGATGGAATTATTACGGATTACCCTGATTATGTGGATCCTCGTAACTAATGTAAATGAACGCACAGCCCATGTGGTGTGCGTTCATTTATATTTACTCATTACTCGTTTTAAACAACTTGCTTTTGTAAAAGAACAACGTTAATCCTACAGTAATGGCAAAGGATATGACCATGCCGGTAAAATAAAAACCCCAATGTTCAGGATAAACAGAAAGGAAAGACAAGACTCCTCCTACACCTACAGAAGTTGCTTTAACTTGTTGGTAGGCGATAAAAGCACTCCCTACAGCACTACCTATCATTACGGCAATAAAAGGATAGCGGAAGCGCAGGTTAATCCCGTATATAGCAGGCTCCGTTACCCCGAGCCAGGCAGAAATAGTGGCTGTTAACGATACCCCTCTCAACTTTTTGTTATGTTTAAGGATAAAGAACATGGTAAGTGTAGCTGCCCCTTGGGCCAGTGTAACTGTTTCACTTACCGGCCACAGCGTTACATATCCAAGACTCCCTGCCATCTGGAGATTAACTCCTAAGAAAATATGGTGCATTCCTGTAATAACCAGCGGGGCCGATATAAATCCATAGACTCCACCTGCTATAGCCGGAGAGACTTCGAATAGAAATAGTATTCCATCAGTAATCCAATTGGACCCTGTCATAGTTATAGGGCCGATAACGACAAATGTTAATAAACCTGCAAATATAAGAGCTGAAGGAGCAACAAACAGCATTTGCAAATTCCCAGGAATAAAGCTTTTCAAGTGTCTCTCAGACCAAACTAAGATCCATGTTGCAAATATTACCGGCAGTACCTGCCCTTGATAACCTACCTTAGCAACTTCCCATCCGAACATGTTCCAATAACCTACATCCTCCGGGTTCTCAGCATATTCATAAGCCGACATCAAATCTGGATGCACGAGCAGCAGTCCCAGCACAATACCAAGTAATGGACTTCCACCGAACTTTTTTGCTGCTGACCACGTAATTAATACGGGGAGAAAAGTAAAGGCCGTATTGGCTACTACGGCAATGAATTCTGCAAACCCTGTCCATCCAGTATAAACATCTAATAAGGATTGATCTTCAAAGAAGATGCCGGGATTAGACAGCAGGTTATTCAACCCTAATAGCAGCCCTGCAGCTACGATTGCAGGCAGTATAGGTATAAAAATATCCGCTAGAATACGTACGCCCTTCTGAATGAAATTCCCCTTTTCGGCATTTTTCTTCTTCATCTCATCTTTACTTACTTCATCTGCATTTGTCTGCTTCACAAACTCCTCGTACACCTTTTCTACGGTTCCAGGTCCTATAATAATTTGAAATTGACCGCCCGCAGAAAAGACTCCTTTGACTAAATCATTTTCTTCTAACTTCTTTTGATCGACTGCACTTTCATCTTCCAGCATCAGCCGTAGTCTGGTCACACAATGGGTTACACTTTGCACATTACCAGCGCCGCCGACCTGCTCTATCATTTTGGTAACGTTTTCTTTAAACCCCATAAAAAAGACCTCCCTTATTATTATTTAAATCGCTTTCAAAATTTATTTTTATAACTTGTTTAAACAAGTTCATTATAGTACAGTATTACTTGTTGTCAAGAAAATTTGAGAGGAGTGTCGTATTTTGGATATTAAGAAAACCCCAATGAGCCATTTTGGCTCCTACATGGCGCTGACTTATCAAGAAAGTATGGAAGATGAAAAAAATGGCTTATACGTCAACGCTGTCAGAGGAAAATCGAAGCACAATCAAAACGCATTAAAAATTATACCTACTGTAAAAGGGACCCCCGTAGGCTACTCATATAAAGCCGATGGATTTCAGCTTTCTCTTTTTTTTGAAGGGGGAAATATTCAGGTGTGCTTCGAGGATGAGTCCCGAATCTATGTAAAAGGAACTGGTGATAATGTCGGGCTCACCTTAGATTCACAGCCTGTCTATAACTTTGAGTACAACTACCTCCTAGGAAATGCGGGAGAAGAGTACTGTATCGTTAACAGCTATAAAAACTTAACGAAATATTTAATTTTTGCTGCTGAAGGGTCTGTTTCCTTACAGCAAAATGTCTATATGGATACTACAGGCAGTACAAATAAAGCGGATAATTTATCAAGCATTCAAGTTAATTCAGAAGAAAACAGCGACAGCTTCTTATGTATCATCGAAGATATTCCTAAAAATGGTGCTGTGCCTGAAGACCGTGAATATAGCTTTGAACAAGCATTGTTAAAAAGTAAACAGCACTTCAACAGGTTTTTATCAAAGCAGCCCGCGGTTCCAAAAGAGTACCAGCGAACCTTAGAAGAGGCGGCATACTTGAATTGGACATGTACGGTTAACCCAGAAGGACTACTAAAACGAAAAGCAATTTACATGTCAAACAGCAATTTCCCAGGGGTATGGAGTTGGGATAATGCATTTAACGCGCTGGCCCTCGCCGGTGTAGATAATCAACTGGCATGGGATCAAATACAAGTATTGTTTGATCATCAAGATGAAAAGGGACAGATCCCCGGATCCGTCAGTGATTCTACCATACGCTGGAATTTCTCCAAGCCTCCAGTCCAGGGATTATTCATTATAAAAATGCTTGAGAAAATGGATTTGTCTAAACCTCAATTAGAAACGATTTATACTCAAATCAAAAACCACGTAGAATACTATTTTAATTATAAAGACTTTAACAAGGATGGGATTTGCGAATATCATCACGGGAATGACTCCGGCCAGGATAACAGTACAGTATTTAGAAATGCAGCTATTATTGATTCTCCAGATTTAACAGCATTCTTAATTAAATCGATGGATATGCTTGCTGTCACTTCAGACAAACTGGATAGACCACAGGATAAAATTTTCTGGGAGAAAAAATCCGAACAGATGTCAGCTGAATTTTGCGAGTACTTC
Source organism: Halobacillus sp. A5 (assembly GCF_024189315.1). Lineage (GTDB taxonomy): Bacteria > Bacillota > Bacilli > Bacillales > Halobacillaceae > Halobacillus_A. The sequence goes on from NZ_JAIZEO010000004.1 coordinate 196,619, forward strand.
CTGGTCGATAACCTTCCGACAGCAAGATTCACAAGAACCGGAGAGATTATCGAAAGTGAAAGTATCCTCCCCCTCGTTTCAATTATCCTTGGAAATAAACTGCCAGAAGCAGCGAGAGACAATATAATTAATTTACTCCGAAGTGAAAAATTTTTGACTGACTGGGGAATTGCCTCCGAGGCTCTTGACAGTTCATACTACGAGGAAGACGCTTACTGGAGAGGACCAATCTGGGCACCCACTACACTCCTTTTCATTGATGCTTTTCAGGAATGCGGGGAGCATGAATTAGTACAGGAAGTAACAGAAAAGTTCCTGGAATTGTGCAAACAGAGTGGGTTTGCTGAAAACTTTAACGCTGAAACAGGAGAAGGTTTAAGAGATTTAGCTCATACATGGACATCCAGCGTCTTCATTCATCTGGCGTCACAGCTTAAGGATGAGGAATAAATAAAATAAACGTGTACGAGCTTCCACAAACAGCGTGGACTCGTACACGTTATATTCTTTTCTGTGTCTGGTCAAAAAACACAAAATATCCAGGGGTATGTCTGGATTGAGTACGCTCGAACATGACCCCATCAGCGTTATAGATATAACTCGTGACCACTACCACACAATTGTAGCCATCCAGTTCAAGGTACCTTTCATCCTTTTGTGTCGTTTTCTCAACGACCATTTTCCTTTTTGCCGTCACTACCCGTTGATTTAGTTCTTTCTCTAAGTATTCATAAATGGAATCTTCAGCAATCTCCACCGTCAACTCTTTCACTACATCTTTTCTAAAATAATTGTGATCAATGATCAGCGGGGTACCATCAAGATGCCTGACGCGCTCTAAATGATAGACTTCTGTACCAATCGGCATCGACGTAATCTCATGTATACGTTCATCTACAATTAACTCTTCAAAAGTTACAACCTTAGTAAGGTATTCTTTTTTATTTCGAATCGCAAACTCTTTAAAGGTTTCCGTCTCTCCATACACGTATTCATTTTGCTGTAAATCTTGAAAAATGACACGAACACCCTGCCCATGTTTACTTTGCAGGTAGCCTTCCCCTACTAATTCTGCAATTGCTCTTCTCACCGTATTACGTGAACAGCCGTGTTCCTTCGCTAAAATATTTTCCGAAGGGATAAATTGCTGATATTCGTAAATATTTTTTTCTATTTTTTGCTTTAAGTCTTCGTAAATTTTAACAAACTTCGTTTTAGGCATAACAGCCTCCTATAATTGACCTTCTAGTTTTATCCATAAATATCATATAATTAGTTGTTATCAATCTGCAACCCGTCGAGCAAATCTAAATCGAATAAAGTCAAGTTTATACTTTTTGAAACATTTATAAAAGGCTGTTCGTATAGATAGAAAGGAGTGTGAAACATGGAGCAGTGTGTTTATTTTTCCGATCAATTCTTCTCCGCAGGCAAAACAGATATTTATAATGACGCTCAAGAGCTGGTGGGACAGCTTGATTTAAAGAGTGCGTTTACCTCTAGTTTAAATGTAGAAAACGAAAAGGGAGATGTTATTATAGAGGGTGGGTTTCCCTTTTTCTCCCGCAAATGGAATGTTACAAATGCTGAAGGAAAGGTATTAGGCCGGGTGAAGGATTCTTTTTCATTTTTCACGAAACGTTACAGTTACACAACAGACTCGGAAACCTATGAAATTGAATCTCCTGCCTTCTCAAAGGAGTACACGATTCTTAATGAACAGAAAACAGAAGCAGCCACCTTTAAAAAAGTGAGTGGTTTCTTTCAATCGGCAGCGTATGAATTACGTAATTCTTCAAGTTCCCTTCAAACTGAAGAATTAATTGCTGTGGTCATGGGCGTCAATGCCATAGAAAAAAGAAACTCATCAAACGCCGGTAACGCAGGTGGAGGGGCTACCTAATGAATAATCAAACAGGTGCCCCATTATACGGAGCACCTGTGCCTTTAGTTAATATAATTTTTGAAGAGCTTCTTTATCAAAAGCCAGTAAATCGTCAGCTCTGCCTTCTTCTACTTTCCGCACCCACTCAGGGTCCATTAACAATGATCTGCCAATCGCCACTAAATCAAATTCTCCACTGTCGAGCTTTTCAATTAAGCCATCAAGGCTTGTAGTTTCAGCACCGGAGAAGCTGGTGAACTCTCCATTCAATCCTACAGAACCAACAGCAATAACAGGTTTTCCTGTCAGCTTCTTCGTCCATCCTGCCAGGTTCAAGTCGGACCCTTCAAATTCCGGCTCCCAGAAACGGCGTGTAGAACAGTGGAAAATGTCTACTCCTGCATCAACAAACGGCTGAAGAAAGTGTTCTAATTCCTCCTGGCTTTTGGCAAGCTTTGCGTTATAGTCATTCATTTTCCATTGAGAAAAACGGAAAATAATCGGAAAGTCAGGACCCACTTCACACCGGCATGCTTCCACTACCTCAACAGCAAATTGGGTGCGTCCAACAAGGTCGCCGCCATAGCGGTCAGTCCGTTTGTTCGTCTGTTCCCAGAAGAACTGATCAATTAAATAACCGTGAGCTCCGTGAATTTCAATACCATCAAACCCAAGTCGTTTAGCATCAGCCGCTGCCTGTGCATAGGCCTCAACCATATTCACCACTTCTTCTTCCGTCATGGGTTCGTTTACCTTCTCCCCGTCCAGGCTTAATCCAGATGGACCGGCCGGCAAAGCCTCTTTATTAGGAAGCTCCCCTTCCTTACGAGTCATTCCTACATGCCACAGCTGCGGTACGATTTTACCTCCTGCGTTGTGAACTTCCTCAACAACACGGGACCAGCCATTCAACGCTTCCCCATGAAAGAGAGGGATACTGTCTCCAGACACAGAAGAGGGGTGATTAATACCCGTTCCTTCTGTAACAATCAGGCCGACATTATTTTCCGCACGGCGGCGGTAATAAGCGACTACGTCATCATTTGGTACACCGCCTGGGGAAAATCCCCGGGTCATCGGCGCCATCACCGTAAGGTTCGGTAAATTTATATTTTCACTTGTAAATGGTTGAAACAAGGGTTTAGTTGATAAATTAGTCTGGCTCAATCATGTTCCTCCTCTTTCCTTGATGATGAGAATTATTATTTCAAAATTTCTCACAGAAGAAAAGAAATCTGTTTCAACATCCCTCTCTTATTCAAAAATTCAGAGAGGAGCTTTATAATTTTTACTAGACCATTAATATGAACAAACGAAAAAGGCAAGGTGATAAAATGAATGAAAATTTAATAATAGAACAAATGGGTTCCGAAGACTGGGAGCAAGTAAGAGAAATATATCAGCAGGGAATAGATACTGGAGATGCTACATTTGAGAAAAAAACCCCTTCCTGGGAGGAATGGGATGCATCTCACACGAAACAATGCCGTATTGCAGCACGCATGGGAGAAAAAGTAGCTGGATGGGCAGCTTTAAGTCCAGTCTCCAACAGGTGCGTGTATGCCGGGGTTGCAGAAGTCAGTGTGTATGTCCGGCAAAATTATAAAGGAAAAGGAATTGGTCATTCGCTTTTGGAAGCTCTAATTGAACAAAGTGAACTGAATGGATTTTGGACGCTGCAGGCTGGATTATTTCCAGAAAACATACCTAGCCTCAAATTACATTATAAGTGCGGCTTTAGAGAAGTAGGACGCCGTGAACGTATAGGTGAAATGAATGGAGTCTGGCGGGATACCGTCCTGTTAGAACGAAGAAGCAGTAAAGCAGGAGTAAATGAGGCATAAGAAGTAATCAAGCGCGCTTGGTTACTTTAGTTTTTCATACTTCTCTAAAACCTTTTTAAGGATGCCCTTATTATAGCGGGTTTTTTCATAAATTCTATTCACCCACTCTTCGACCGTTGTAACTTCAAAATCATAAATTAGTCCTTCACTTGTGCTTAGAAAGCTGCTCCAATTATCAAACTCCCAGTGAGCCTGCTCCTCTTTAAAAGGAATGCGACATTCTACTAAAGGAAAAGGGCGAATAACATTCTGCGAATAATTGGCAGCACGCAAGAATTCATCCATCTCAATCGGCTGCAGATCGTAACGCTGCGTTGAGAATTTACTATTTGGACGATAGTAAAAGACTTCAACGTGAGACGCCTGCGGCTTTACTCGAACTTCCGCCGCAGGAAAGAAACCGCTCAGCCTCCTGCTGGAAAATTCGTCACTTGTTCCATCAACCAATATGGGAGTAAGCCACTGATCGCCTAAATCACACAGAAAGCGCCGGCCTTTTTCATCTAACGCGACTACAGCGACATGTGCCTCCTCTGTAAGGATGTGATGGCCGATAGGATAAGCCTTAATCCCATCCCTTCTAAACTCGTCCAGCAGCCAAAGGGCTAAATCAAAGCAATTTCCAGACATACTATACCGTTGTCTATGTTCTCTCATAAGAGAAACACTGCGTTGCTTTCCCCTGCCCTCCTGCTGGAATACCCATAACTTAGTCAGAGTTTCCATTGGAAAGTCATCAAATTTCTTCCATGTGTGAAGAATATTTTCCGGCGGCCTCATGGTATCCTCCTCCTAATTGTTCACTAGTGCTTCTACCCTAAATAAACAAGTTGATTATTCTTATGCTTCGCTCTTATCGTTACTTTAGCAGCAAGCTGTTCAGGCAGGTCAAAATGGGAGCGGACTTCCTCCAGTAAGGTTTCAACTGTTTGCTCAAGCTCCTCCAGCGTCGTGTGTTTAGGTAAAATTTTCGTCCGCAGGATTTCATGGCTCGTAAATGCATCTTCGTAACCTTGTTGAGAGATCTCACCAAATCCTTTTACTTCAAACTCTACTTTTATGTTTTCTGACATTATTTAGACCTCCCCTCTACTCACTCTCTTAAGTGAAGCTATTACAAGAATAGAAATTCAAAAATCTTGTATATGAAAATTCCAAAAACTGCCCCTGCTGCGAATTTGAAAAATCGATTATCATTCATAACCTGTCTCCTAACTATACCTGGTTTTAGAAATATGTAACAGCGGTCCGAATAGTGCTATGCAGATCAATAATCAAATACAAAGGAATAATCAATAGAAAGAGCTCCAAACCTATTAACTGATACATAACCTTCTTTGAAGCCCTGGCTCCTTGAGTAAACCACGTATAGTAAATGCTAAGGCAGCATATTACAAAAATAAGTAACCCTAAAGATAATGCGTCGTGAAGGACTGATATATCTTTTTTCACCTCTCCAGCCGCTAATTTATCATCCATTGAAGAAAGCGGATAAGTTACTTCTTCTCCAAGCCGCCCTTCTTTAAGTAAAAGCACTTCGTTCCCATCCTCGTAATAATAAGCTTGATTAGACATGTACCAGAGAGACCCGAATACAGTCAAAAAGATTAGGAAGTAAAATATCCGTCTGCTTTTCTTCATTATATCCCTCCTCCCCCCCATTTTTAAGGCTCCTGAAATCTATAAATGTCAACAAATAAATTTAGAAGACTGACAGCCGTCACATTCCCACCCTTGTGTTTACTATGTCCGGGTATATACCTTTTGTGCATGATGAAACGTGTAAAGGGTGGTCAGCAAGGAAAGTAATGCTGTCAGTGCCAGCCCTGCCAGGCTGATGAGGGGACTGTCTACTGATGCACGGTAAAAATAGATTTTTCCTAATATGTAATGAAAGACCATAAAATTTCCTATAAAATTGAACCATTTTAATAGTTTCAGCACCCTTGTCACCCTCTAGTGAATGGCCTCCCTCAAAAAGCACTTTATTGTGCTTCTGCCTCCGGAATCCATTGTGTCCTAGCTTTATATACGATTCACAAGGAGAGATGGTTTCAATCTCTAAAAATGCCGTCAGAATAATAGGAAGATGGCTTTCTGAGGTCTAATTTCTCCAACTCTCTCATTAACTATAAGGACAACCTTATCAAGATGGAGGGTCAGAGATGCTTTTACTATTAATCAGACAAATCATACTTGGTCTATCCCTTGCTGCACCCATTGGTCCAATTAATATAGAAATTATTCGAAGAGGCATTCAGCAGGGATTCTGGCCTTCACTGCTGGTCGGTGCAGGCGGTATGACTACAGACCTCACCTTCATGTATCTTATGTATCAAGGATTAGCTGAGTATGTAAACTTACCATGGGTCCAGTTTTCATTATTAATAATGGGAGCAGTCATCTTATCCATAATGGGCGTGCAAAGTCTGCTCACACATCCTGACCACTCTGCCGAAAATCTTAGTGAAGCCCGGACGAGTATTAGTCCTCAGCTTTTGAAGTCCTATCTTACCGGTATCTCGATCGCTGCCTTTAATCCGATTAATATTTTATTCTGGGTAGGGATTTATGGATCGATACTGAGTGATTCATTTCATGATGCTGATCTTACCAGAGCTTTTTTGTTGAATAGTGCTATTTTTATCGGTATAGGTTTATGGAATTTAAATCTTGCTTTAACCGTTCATTTTGGAAGAACATTGATGAATCCGGCAGCTTTGCGCCTTATCACCTCTGCCGCAAGTCTTTTCTTATTAGGCCTCGGGCTATATTTCGGATGTAAGGCTGTATTAAAAATCTCCTCCCTGCTTTAATCAATTGTAATTGTTCTAAAAATAAAAATAATAGTCATATTCAGCGATTTCGGTTAATATATATAGTAAGTGACAATCACTGAACATTTATATTAAAGGGGATATGCTATGGAAACGTCGATGAAGCTTGCAGCGGTTGCGTTGTTAATTCTTTTAACAGCTTTTTTCGTTGCAAGCGAATTTGCGATTGTTAAAGTAAGGAAGACAAGAATGGAAGCCAGAGCGAACGATGGAGACAAAAAGGCGAAAAAGGCTTTGAAGCTGACAAATAACCTGGATTATTATTTGTCCGCATGTCAACTAGGAATTACAATTACCGCCCTGGGATTAGGCTGGCTGGGTGAACCTACGCTTGAAGTCCTGTTACATCCATTACTGGCAGAATTTAATCTGCCGGCGGGATTAACTCACACCATCAGCTTTGCTATTGCGTTTTTCATTATTACTTTCTTGCACGTAGTTTTGGGAGAACTGGCACCGAAGACAATGGCGATACAGAAAGCAGAGGCCATTACATTACTGTTAGCCACCCCATTAATTCTCTATAGTAAGCTGATGTATCCACTAATCTGGCTGTTGAACGGATCAGCAAATTTATTGATCCGCATGCTTGGATACAAAACAGCGAAAGAGTCTGATGAAGTTCACTCTGAAGAGGAACTGCGTCACATTCTCACCGAAAGTTACGAAAAAGGGGAAATCAACCAGTCTGAATACGAGTACGTCGACCGAATATTTGAATTCGACAAGAGAACGGCCAAAGAAATTATGGTGCCGAGAACTGAAATTTCGGTTATAGATATTGAAGATTCCCCTAAAGAGTCCTTAACTTATATTAAAAACGAAAGATATACTAGATACCCGGTAATTAAAGGTGACAAGGATCACGTCATCGGGATTATTCATATTAAAGAGCTTTTTCAAGAAAGGTTAGAGAACCTCAACTCATTGGAAGCTTACGTACATCCTGTGACCAGAGTATTCGAGAACATTCCTATTCAGGATTTGCTGATCAGAATGCAGAAAGAGAATACGCACCTCGTTCTTCTGACTGATGAATACGGCGGAACTTCAGGCATCGTAACTGTAGAAGATATCATCGAAGAAATTGTTGGTGATATTCGTGACGAGTTCGACCAGGAAGAAGAACAGGATATTACGGAAAATGAAGACGGTACCTACATCTTAGATGGAAAAACATCGATTTCAGATGTGAATAGTTATTTTGATATCGACTTAAAAAACGGAGAAGTCGACACTATTTCAGGCTGGATTTTAAAAAATAATGTAGATGCCCGAGAAGGCACTATAATAACCGGCGATACGTTCCACTTCAAAGTTATCAAAAAAGATGATGCTCAAATTCGAAAAATTGAAGTTTGGACAGAGCCATCAGACAATGAGGTCATTGCCTGATCCGCTAAGTACGCAGCCCGCCGGGCCGCGTACTTTTTATTTTATTGAGAAACCTTTCAGGAGAAGAAATCATAGAGGGAGTGAACGTTCTCAATTTATGGGCGGTTATCGCCGTTTATGGGTCATTTCACGATTTTAAGGGCGATAATTATATTTTACGGGCGATAATTTCAACTTATGGGCAAATAGACAAATTTATGGGCATTTACGAAAAGCGAACTGTCGTGACCTAAGAGATTCAGCCCACCGTGCTTGTACTTATTATTTTACCTGATTCATTCCCATCATAAGTGTTTCAGTGAAACAGTGATACGAAATCCAGGGTCTATTATGTCTTTAAGAAATAAATCGCTGGGTTGATCAAACTAACGGCACCTATGATCAAGGTAATGTAGAAGGATTGAGGATCCCCTGAACTATTCGTTTCATCTGCGACGATTCCACTTAATATTAATAATTGAGCTGCCACGATAGAGGCAGTCAACGAAAAGACAATAACTGTAAATCCATTTACTATGAGGTTTTGCTTTTTTTGAAACAACGTGATAATGAATATAATGGTTAATGCAGCCAATAAAGTAATTAAAATTGGTCTCTCCAAAGTGAAAGACCCCTCCAAGTAGATAGCAAGCACCTCCTATTCTATTATTCCTCTGCTTCTTAAACGAATCCTCAGAGTTTTCGTTTCATCCACTTATATTTTTCTAAATAGTGGTAATGATATCGTCAGAAAAATATTTAACGCCCGAATGACTCTAAAATAGGGTTTTAGTTCTCCCCGAAAGCCTGTAGAATGGAGCATAGTACAACTTAAAAAGTAGGTGTTTTCAAAGTGAAAGAAACTGAAGTAGAACTGCTTAAATTAATTGAAAAAGATGCTAATTTAGAAGCTGAGAAAATTGCAAAGCTGATGGGCAAAAGTATAGATGAAATTCGCGCACTTCTGCGTGAACTGGAGGAAAAGAAAGCTATCCTGGGTTATTCTACACTGATTGATTGGGCTAAGGTGCTCGATGTTGAAGAAGTCACCGCGATGGTTGATGTTAAAGTAACTCCTGCCCGCGGCGTCGGCTTTGATAAAGTGGCCGAGCGTATTTACCGCTTTCCAGAGGTGAAAGCTGTGTATTTAATGTCAGGAGCATACGACTTGTCCGTGTCCGTTAAAGGAAAAACGATGACAGAAATCGGGAATTTCATTTCTGAAAAACTGTCTACGCTTGATTCCGTCTTATCAACGACCACGCATTTCGTCTTAAAACGTTACAAGCATGACGGCATCATTTTGCACGACGATGATGACGATGATAAAAGAATCGTGGTATCACCATGAATAAAACTTCTTACATCTCAAAACAAGTCGCCGATTTAAAACCGTCCGGCATACGACGTTTTTTTGATTTAGCCGCTCAGATGGAGGATGTCATTTCTCTGGGGGTCGGTGAACCTGATTTCGTCACACCTTGGAATTTTATTGAACAGAGCTTTCATGCATTAGAGCAAGGCTACACCTCCTATACAGAGAATGCAGGCATGCTTGAACTGCGTCAGGAAATCAGCGGTTATCTTAACAGTAATTTTCAATTATCATATAACCCTGAGCAACAGGTCATTGTAACAGTGGGCGCAAGTCAGGCGATTGATCTTGCGCTTCGGACTGTTGTTGAGCCTGGAGATGAAGTGATCGTAGTCGAACCAGGCTTTGTCGCTTATGTACCGACCGTCAGCTTAGCTGGAGGTACACCTGTAACGATACAGACGAAGCCTGAAAATGATTTCAAGCTCCAGCCTGAACAAATTGAAGAAGTGATCACTCCAAGAACAAAGGCTATTATGCTGTGTAACCCGAACAATCCTACAGGAACGTTTTTATCAAAACCGGAACTTGAACAACTCTCAGCCGTCATTGAAAAGCATGACCTGCTCGTCTTATCAGATGAAATCTACGCCGAGTTGACATATGATGAAGATTACACGAGCTTTGCTTCGCTGCCTGATATGAAAGAACGAACCATTTTAATCAGCGGTTTCTCCAAGGCTTTTGCCATGACAGGCTGGCGTCTTGGCTATGCCGCAGGGCCGGAGGAAATCATTTCAAGTATGGTCAAGATTCATCAATACACAATGATGTGTGCTCCAACCATGGCTCAGCACGCTGCACTCGAAGCTATGAAAAATGGTAAGCCGAGCGTCCAGGAAATGATCGAAAGCTACAAACAAAGAAGAAACTTTATTGTAAGCAGCTTAAACGAAATCGGACTGGACTGCCCAAATCCAGGCGGAGCGTTCTATGCTTTTCCGTCGATACAAGCAACCGGCCTATCTTCAGCAGAATTCGCCGAACAGCTTCTTCAGGAGGAACAAGTAGCGGTTGTCCCGGGAGAAGTCTTCGGAGAAAGCGGCGAAGGATATATCCGCTGCTCCTACGCAACCTCTTTGAAACAGCTGGACGAAGCCATGGAACGTATTAAACGATTTGTAGAAAAACGGATATAGTAAACGAACAGGAGATTCCCCGGAATTTCCTGTTTCTTTGTTTTACTAGATTCTCCTGATTAACTTTTCAAGAGCCGAAACCTTAAGTTCAGAATACCCTGGCACACCCCTTTTATGATCATCATCCCCGCTATATAGATTACCGCAGTAAATATAATCGCTCCATTTCTGCCTACAGGCTTAAACCAGCTGGTGTCATTAGGGATATAAACTGCGCCCAGCCCCAGGGAAAGTAGAGTCATTCCAATTCCGAGGATCAAAACAATGAGAGGAGGCCATTTAATCAGCCACACCCCTGCGATGATTGTAATTAACAGAAACCCTTCCATTAAAAAGATGGCTTCTTCTCTATGTATGTAGCTTTGATATTCGTACAAATGGAAAAAGAATGGAACGGGCAACAGCCACAGGATAACGGTAAACCACTTCATACACTCACCTCTTAACCTTAATGAATTTCAATATAGAGTGAATTTTAATCCTTCCCCTTTAACTGCTTCACCTGTTTTTCTAAACTTTCCACTTTCTCCTCCAGCTCTTTATTTGGCTTTCCCATTCTTGCCGCCATCCCCCGGGAAAGATAGACGATAGATAAGAGCATAACGATGAAAAACAATACCAGCCAAATGATGATATCCATACTCCAGCTCCCCTTTGATAGTTGGTAATACCAATTATTTCAAATCTCATCATACGTCTCAACCTTTTTTCAGAAAATGTTGACATTACTTGAGCTCCTCTATAGAATGGCATAATATTACATATTTAGTAATGGTTGAACTATGGAGGGGAGATAAATGAGTGATTACACAAAACAACAAACGTTCTGGGGAACTTTTTTCTTGATAAGCTCTGCTCTTTGTACCGCAGGAAGTAATGTCTATTATTCCAATATGGTGCAGAACATCAGCCCTTTCACGTTCACGTTTATCAGTTTTTTATTGACCGCCATACTATTTCACGCTCTGCAATGGTATTCACCAATCAGGAGACATAGCGGCTCTTTTATAAACTGGAAAACCTTAATAGGCATTAACATTAGTACGGCTGGTGCCTTTATGAGCTTCTACTTTGCTTTGAAGTACATAGAACCAGCAGTCGCAGGCGCTATAGAAATCGGTGCGGCTCCGGTTTCTTCTCTGCTGTTAATGAAAGTTCTGCAGCGGCAGCAGGTAAAGTGGATTGACCTTAGTACGGGGACTGGTGCACTTATTGGTAGTCTTTTTCTAATTATGGCAGCATTACAAGGAAAGTCTGGATTTGGGTCTGTTCCTATGCCTTTTACGGCGGCGGGTCTTCTCGCTTCGATTATGTGTGGTTTTTTCGCAGCATTGGCAGCTATATATTCAAAGAAACTAAGCGATGCCCGGTGGAGTTCCACTCAAATATTAGCTCACCGCTTTTATGTGATCATCATACTTTCTCTTATGCTTTCGCTTCAGCAGGCGAGTTTATTTGAACAGGTTCTCACTCATTGGAGAGGGCTGCTTACAGTCACTTTCACTGGAGTTATCCTCCCGTTATATTTCCTGCAGCTGGGAATTAAGCGGTCCGCTACATTTTTTGTTATGATGTCACTTTCTTTTATTCCTGTTTTTACTTTTGCTTTTCAATTCCTTGATCCGAGGATTACAGTTTCTCTGCACTCTCTTGCAGGAATTATTATCATTCTAGCGTTTGCCTCATTAAGTGTGTACACGAACCACCGCAGAACAGCAGCTATTTCGAACACCCAGCAAAAAGCAGTATAAACAATTTTACAAAAGGAGATTTCATCATTGAGGAAGCTATTAATCATATTCACTTTAACTTTATCAGCCGCGTGTCAGGCGGACGAAGCCGAACCCGTTACCCCGGAAAATAAGGAGGTGGAGCCTCTCAGTGAGGAGCCGTCTGTATCCCTTACTTATGACGGGGAAGAAATTAACACAAAAGATATCAAAAGCTGTTTTATAAATGATTGTAGCGAAGAATCGGCTTATGTGGATGAAATCAATCACGAAGAATTTTCAGATGGCGTGGAACCCTTTCAAGTAGAAGAGGAAGGTCAAATTAATGTCGAAGTTGAAGGAGAAGAGCCGAGCCAAGTTGGTTATTCTGTCCAATACGAACATGGCGGCTCCACTACTTCGGAGGATCATACATTAGAAGGCGGTGAAATCCCGGTACACGGTGCACGGGATGAGAAGTTCTTTTTAACAGTAAATTGGAACGACGACAACGGTGAGTTTCAAGGTGCCGTTTCGAAAGCTTTTCAGGTAACAGCAGAATAATCCTTACAGGCCACATTCCACGATTAGGAATGAGGCCTGCTTTATATCATATTAAACCCCTGCGAGTTCTTGTTTAAAAGCTCCCATGTTCTCGACCAGAAAGTCCACATACCCCTCGACTTGATCGATGGTTGTATAAGGGGAAATGGAGAAAAATTTATGAGCATAGACTGGCATTCTTTCATCAGAACCTTTTGCTTCCACCAGCCTCTGTTTCGACGTATTACCGAAATAGACAGTCTCACGTTTCTCACCAATTACTTCAGCAAACCTGCTGTTAAATTCATTGATTTCGACAATCTCATCCTTGGTCAGCAGCCCTTCCCTTTCCTCCAGCCAGCATACGGTTTTAGGATAGAAACGAAATGTAGTAATGGGAGAAGGCGAATTGGTTACAGATGCATTCGGCAATCTTTCTTGAAGCTGTCTTCTAAAGGCAAGGTTTACTTCAATATAGTTCGCGAGTAGAGTTTGATATCCTTCCATTCCCATCGCCAGCAACTAAGCGTAAATCGGGATCGAGCTGCCGGCCCGTGAGCATTCCAAAGTGTAACTTGTATGGTAGCTGCCGTAGCTCCGATTGCCGACATACGGGGTCTCTTCATGATCAAGGTCAACGTGTGAAAAGTCTGCTTTATTCTTTACTAAGAACAGACTGGACGTATAAGGAGTCTGCCCGAGCTTGTGAAAATCAAACACAAGACTATCGGCCAGGCAGATGTTTTTTAATTTAGATTGATAGCTTTCCAGCACATAAAGAACCTCTCTATTAAAACCGAGCGGATTCTTCTCAAAATCGTAATCATTAAAAAAAGTGTACATGCCCCCCATCGCCGCATCTGCGTGAATAAACACAGGGGCAAGAGCATACGCAGCCTCCAGGTCCTCAGCTGCTTTTTTTATAGCTTTTACATCATCTATGCCAAAGGTGTCCGTAGTTCCTGTGCTGGCTAAAATATAAAGAGGATGCCCTCCTTTTAACACAACTTGTTCCATCTTCTCCTGTAAATCATCGGTGTCCATCGAATGATCCTCTTTCACTTTCACACGAATAAGGTATTTCGTCCCAATACCGACGGCTTCCATAGATTTATACAAGCTGTAATGTGCAAGTTCCGAACAGAAACAGTACAGGTTCCGCGGCACACCTTCTTCATTTGAATCTGGGAACTGTTTCGCTACAGCAAGACGCAGTGAATTGAAGACAGCTCCCTGCCCTCCCCACGTTGTGTAGCCTCCGCTATTGTCAGCGTCATAACCTGCCAGCTTTGAAAGCATGCTCGTTATTTTCACTTCAGCCATGGCAGCCCCTGAGCCTTCTACATCCCAAAGGTTATTCCCATTTAACAGGACCATGATTAGATTCCCAAGAATCCCAGGTATGTTAGAAAGAGGAGCGGCGTTCGCCACATAACGGCTGTTCACATAGCGGTGTCCTTCCGCCAATTCCGTAAGCTGCGTAATCACCTTTTCAATGGACATTGATTCATCTGGAATAACTGCTTGTTGACTCAGATGATTATAAAATGAATCCATAGATTCAGGTGCCTCACCTAAAGTTAATTTTGCTGGCTCCTTCAAATTATCGATGTTTATTAACATCTGATTGATCTGCTTCATCAGCTTTTCTCTTTCTGCAGAGCACCCATCTTCACTTGGATAGTAGGCTTGAATACCTTTCATTTGTGGTCCTCCTATTTGATTGTAGGTCGATGTATGTAGTTCACGTTTACTATACTAAAATTTAGTTTAATTTACCATTAGATCCAAAATTTTAAGTAATTTTACACAGGCCACCTTAACAATAGGCGAATTATGTCGATAAATCGTTTGAATGCTTTTGTATTAACTAATGTGAGGAGCAGGCAAATAATGAGAGGTATTGTGGTCGATAAAAGAAAATACAAGATGGCGATTCAAGAACAGGAAAAAGAATTGTGTGTCCAAGTATTTGGCTTAATTCGTGCGGATGATGCAGAAGAGTATCTCGCCGACTTACAGGAAACAGTCAGTCAAGTGCCTAAAAATTCTTACACCTTAGTTATTGATGGCACCCACCAGACAACTGTCCCATCAAAAGTCGTACCCCAGCTTGATCAAACGCTGCAATTTTATATGAATTTGGGATTTAAAGATATTAAAATGATTTATCCATCGTCTAAAATTGCTCAAGTCCAATTGCGAAACGCGCTGGAACGTGTTCAGTTTCATGGTGACGTGGTCAGCCAATAACCCATATGGAGGGAAAACACATGCTTCAAAAGCAGAGACTATATACCAATCAAATTATAAAAGTCGAAGATCACAACCTGATTCATCAGGCTGCGGATTGCCTGACACGTTCATTTATCGGTCTGGAGACCGCAGGTAAATGGGTGCAGGAGCCAATGGTCGGACTGTTAGATATCCAGTATGAAGACTTTTATGCCTTTACTAAAGAATATATAGAAGCAGTCGTAGAACAGGGTTACTGCATCGCCGCAGTTGATCACGACGGGCAGGTCGGCGGTGTACTGGCCGGAGATACAAATGCACCAGAAATTATTGGCGAGGATGTATTTGAGGGAAGCTTCAAGGATATGAATGTAATTCTGAGTGTACTTGAGGACGTGGATCTGCAGTTTATTGAAGACTTTAAGAAACGTAATAACCGAGATATAGGAGATCGTGAGCTTCTGCATTTGTTCATGCTGGGTGTAACAGCCGAGGAAGAGCGCCACGACATCATTCAAGATCTCGTCCACACACTGCTTGAGAAGGCAGAAAGCGAAGGCATCAAAGCCGTTTATGGAGAAGCTACAAATAATAAATCCATTCGTGTGATGGAAAAGTATCACAGTTTCAAAAAATATGTAACGATCGATAACAAAGTCATCACCCATCACTACAGCAGGAATGAACGTCTGAAGGACATACCGCCATCCCTTTCAGAAGGAACGACACTTATTATTAAAGAATTGTAATTAACACGGAGGAGAGAATAGCCAATGATGCTCTATATCAGTTTAGCTGTAAACGTCATTCTGCTTCTGACGACCGCCTTTTTTGCTGTCCGTTACACCAGGCTGAAGCAGAGAGACGAATATAAAACACAAGAAGACACGATTCCGTTCCACGAGAATCCTGCCGATACTACCGTTAAAGACGACCTCCAGGAATTGAAGCAGCTGATTGAAGCAAGAGGTGCTTCTCTTATAGAAAAAGGGAATGACGCTTCTGAAAAAGCGGATATCGTACGTGCCGCCATGGATGAAGTCGGCAAGGGGCTTGTGAGTCAGCTGACGGCCACAGAGGAAAGCTCTGCTGCATTGGAACAAATGAGTTCTGCCATAATCGAGTTGTCCAATCACTCATCTGACATCTCAGACCAATCCACAATGGCCCTCGAGCTTACGCAAAAAGGTCATAAGCAAATTCAGGACTCTGTAGTAAAAATGGAGAGCTTGAATCAAACCGTCACTACTACGTATGACGTTGTAAAAAACCTTGGCGTGAAATCCCAGGAGATCGGCTCCATTGCCAAAGTCATTACAGACATTTCTGGACAAATCAATCTCCTTGCTCTCAATGCAGCCATTGAAGCTGCCCGTGCAGGAGAACATGGAAAAGGATTCGCAGTCGTCGCCGACGAAGTAAGAAAGCTTGCTGAACAAACGAAGAATTCATCCGATCAGGTGACGAGTATCGTCGACGGTACCCAGCAGGAAACCGAAGCAGCGGTAACATCTATGGAAAAAGGATTAAACGAATCTGAAGAAACAAACCGCTCTATTGAAGAAGTGGGTCAGCTGTTTGAAGAGATTTTAACTTCAAATCAGCACATTGCCAAAAACAACGAAAATACATCAGTTTCTACATCTGAAATGTCCGCCAGTGTTCAGCAGATTGTTTCTTCTGTAGAGCAAGTGACGTTCATCTCTCAGGAGTCAGTAGAAATGTTTGAGGAACTGACGGACATTAGTGATGATGAACTCGCCACCATGGAGAATTTACTGCATGAAGCTGAATCGTTTCAAGAGGTCAGTGGATCCGTAAATAAAGAGCAGGACAAAAAACCACAGCAGTCAATAAATCAACCAACTGCATCATAATAAAGAAACAGCCGGCAGACTGCCGGCTGTTTCTTTATGACTTGGATAATAGAGTTAATTGAACGCAGAACAAATGAAACCATTTACCAGGATAATAATAATTTTATTTATTATTTTTAATATAGTGACGGCCGCCTAAGACACCTAAAAAAATTACAATTATCGCTGCGATTATGGATATATCCATAGTTTCACCCCTTCACGCTTTCAGTCTGTGTATCCATTATCACAAAATCAATAGATACGCTGAGGTCAGTGCTCCCTTCTAAAAAGCTCCGGAACCTCCTCCGCCGCCTCCGACACCAGTTCCGCCACCGCCAGCTCCAACCCCCGTTGAAGCTGTGACAGCCGTATGCTGTTCAGCCGAATCGAAGCTGTTATGCAATGCGGCTCCAAGTATTATGAAGATCATCCAATCGTTACTGGCAGAGGATAAAGCCGGCGTGTTCTTTGTTAATAAGTCCCAGTTACCTGAGCCGATTTGGTAGAGCAGCGCGGGAACCTGATCTTCTTTGTCCCACGCTTTCCATTCCTCACCTTGTGTAAGCGGCTGAAGGTCCTTCTTAATTCTATGTCCTTCCACCGTCAACGGCTGATAAGCAATGGCAAAGAAGAGGAAAAATATGAGCAAACCAATGGCAGCAGCCATCCACATAAAGAATCCGTAATAAGGAAACAGAATAACGAACGGCAGCGTCATCAATGCGGCGATTCCAGAAATCCATCGTGGTTTTCCGGAGGTTACATATAAATCATACTGCTTATACTCTTTTTTTACTGCAGCGCACCAGGTATTATATTGGCTCTGATAACTTTCGTGGTTATCCTCATCTTTTACATAAGCCTCCATCTCCTCGACATGGAATTCCCCATCATGACCAATTTCATCGAACAGCCAATGGATCAATATACTTTCATGCTCATATTCCGTATTTCGGTGAATCAGTTTGAATTCTTTCTCTGACACTTCCTCTATATTTCCTTTTCGTACCAGATCAAGTAAAGCAGCAGTCAACGCTGAAGTCGACAATTGCCCGTGTTTCATAAACGCAATCATAGCCGGCAGACTCATTGATTCTTTCGGGAACCGGCCGCCTCCGCTGCTCTGCCGTTCCGCTTCACGCAGGACTTCCTGTCTTTTTCTATAACCATGAACTATCAGTAGCAGCGCCGCTGCCGCTAAACTGCCTGTAATAAATGGAGCTAACCCTCCCCAGCGGTCCTGCTGCGCTTCTCTCGCCATCACCTGATCTCTTAAAGCTTGTTCCTCTGCTTGAATCTCATTCAGCATTTGGGTCTCACTCGTTAAAGGAACACCCTGGAAAAGACCAGCATCATAGACGACCCGGACATTTCCTTTCTCTCCACTTGGAACCTCTCCAAGCTCAAACGTTACTCGACCGTCTTCTTGTATTCGTTCAGTATTATAGGCTTCATGCTCACCATATGCAGCTTTAACCTCCGCTGCTTCAGGCGGTTCAATCGTTATGGACATATTTTCATACGTCGATTCATTGCTGTCATCAAAAAACGGCCAATAAAAATCTGCCACATCTTCATAGACATTCAACCCATTTTCAATCGTGTAGAACAAATCGATGCTCACTGTTTCATCGGAGCCGCTGCGGTGTACCTTGTACAGCTCATCTTCTTGTTCGATATCTAAATTTGTTCCATTTTCAGAAGCACGCACATTAGAAATGGAAGTGTTTTCCTTTGGAATAAGGGTCCGGGTAATGCCATTAAACTCCCCGTCAAAACTGTATTCATGAGTTTCTTTAACTTCAACCCCGCCGTCTGTCTTTAAAACAGCTGTGATTTCTGTGTCATTGATTTCATAATCCACAGCGAAGACAGAAGCCGGCATTAAGATAAAGAGGAAAAAGAACAATACAATTGTTTTCTTCAAATTCGTCACCTGCTTTCTCCCTTTTCTACGTGAGAGACAATGAAAAGGTTTCATTTTTCCAGGCAGAGCCAACGACCCCTGTACTACTTTTGATGCTGCTCCAGCCTGCGCTTCTCTGCTAAAAGCTCCTGAAATTCTTCTTCCAATTCCTCTGAGGGTTCAATGCTTAACCGGCCCAGGACTTCCGATATTTTCGTTTGGAGGACAAGCTTCTCATCTTCCGCGGGGTCCCGTTCCTTTTCCTGCTTTTTATTTTTAAATTGATGATAGGTTCCTTCAAAAACTTCGATTGCCTGATGGCGGATGGACAGGATCCGTGTAGCAATATTTTCAATAAACCGACGGTCGTGGGAGACGAAGATCACCGTGCCCTCATAACCCTGCAAAAGAGATTCGAGAGCACTGGCAGCTTCGATATCAAGAAAGTTCGTGGGCTCATCTAAAATCAACGTGTTGATATTGCTTAAAAACAGCTTCGCCAGTGCGGCTTTCACCCTTTCTCCTCCACTTAATACGCGGACTGGCTTATATACGTCATCCCCGTAGAAATAAAGTCTGGCCAGCACTGTTCTGATCACAGTTTCATCCTGATTGGAGGTGGAACTTACGTTTTCCAGGATGGACTGATCTACGTTTAAAATGTGTAAATCTTGACTAAAATAACCTATTTTCATGGATGGAGTTTTGGTGATTCCGTCGTCTCCATTGATAATCTTCTTCACAAGCGTTGTCTTTCCGCACCCGTTTGAGCCGATAACTGCGATTTTATCGCCACCGCGCACATTAAACCTTGTACGGCCCCACAGCAGCCGTTCCCCGACAAATCCCGAAACATCTTCTGCGCGGAGAATTATTTTCCCTTTGAACGTCTTTTTATTCGGCAGATTCATTTTTACGGGCGGGGTTTCTCTTACTTTTTCAACCTTCTCCAGCTTCTCCAGACGTTTCTCAATGGCTTTTCCTGTCTTCTGAAGTTTCTTCTGTTTCTTCGCAAAATAAGGCTTCGCTCCGGTTATTTTCGCTTCTGACCGACTCACATTTTGTGGTGTTTTCGTCGCTCTATCGGCTTTTTCTTCTTTAAGCTTCAATGCTTCTTCTAACTGTTTTTTCTTCGCCTCATATTTTTCATAGGCCGCCTGCTGGTGACGTTGTTCAAGGTCCTTCTGTTCTGCATAATCGCTGTAGTTTCCGGAATACTCATTGATTTTCCCTTCCTCGATTTCCCATACCTTTGTACAGACGGCATCGAGAAACGCCCGGTCATGGGAAACAATAACAAAAGCTCCTTTCCAGTGAAGCAATTTTTTCTCAAGCCACTCCATGTGTTCTGTATCAAGATGCGTCGTCGGTTCGTCTGCCAGTAAAACTCCAGGTGCCTTAATAAGTGCTTGATTAATATACTCCTGTGTGACCTCTCCGCCGCTTTTGACAGCATCCGTCCTCTTTAACTGCGGCAGCACCCCCAATTCCACGTGCCTGATCACGTGTCCTTCTTCAGTTGTAATTTCTCCTGCAAGCACGTTCAACAATGTCGTCTTTCCACTTCCGTTTTGGCCAACGAGTCCGATACGGTCATTTTTGTAAATGTGGATGTGGTCGAAATCGAGAATTAAACGGTCTTTCACATAATGTTTTACGTTCAGCGCTTCTAATAAATGCATACGATCTTCCCCCATTTTCGTAATCCGGGGCACAAAAAAAGCCCCCTATCCGCGTTCAGAATAGGTGGCATAGATATAGGTGGACATCAAAAGGAGACACCGCTCCCTTATTCGTTCAACTATAGAAATCCCAATCCTATTCTGAAAACTACGATTGAAGGCAGCATAAAACAGACAGAAACATTCTTCTGTAATCTACATGCTCTTCAATTCATGGCTTTCGTAAAATAGGATTAGTACTTCATCTAGTTGGGTCACCCTTCCACTCATTAGTTACCGTTACTTTATACGATATGTGAAAAAGTGTCAAATGACTTTTTTCATCCTTTATAACTAATTTCACCTTTTTCAAGCAATTCCTTAAGCCCCATAAACATTAAGTTCCAGCCGTGCTCCAGGCCATCATGGTTCTCGCCAATCGCTTTTTCAATATCTTCGGTCGTCCAGTTTTCTTCATGGGGTACTTTGATTTCGTGGGTGAACTTCATTTCACAGCCTTTCTCAACTTCTTTTAATTCTACAGTGATCGTATCTTCATACTCACTCATTTGCGGCATTTTAAACGTAAACACTAATTTATGAGGCGGTTCGATTTCCATATACTCTCCTACAGCTCTGTAATCCACACCGTTGCGGTGGTCCACGATTTCCCATGTTCCACCTACAACAGGGTTGTTCTCAGCCACTTTATTCGTTGCTTCCAGGGTGAACAGCCACTTCCTCATGATTTCAGGATTCAGCCATGCGTCAAATACTCTTTCAGCAGCCGCTTCAAACGTCCTTGTCATTACTAAATAAGTTGTTGAATATTCCTCCATAGTACCACTCCTTTGTTAATGTTCTTTCTTTTTCGCTTTGAGTAATTCTTCTTCCAGTACGTCAAACCTCTTCGACCAAAACCTTTCGTACATGTTCAGCCATGCAGTGATTTTCTCTAAAGAGCCGGCATTCAGC
Source organism: Halobacillus sp. A5 (assembly GCF_024189315.1). Lineage (GTDB taxonomy): Bacteria > Bacillota > Bacilli > Bacillales > Halobacillaceae > Halobacillus_A. Next base: position 217,961 of record NZ_JAIZEO010000004.1, read on the forward strand.
CGGCAACTATGGACTCTGCCCTTTACACTCCTCTCTACAAGGTTCGCTCGTTCCAGCACTTTAATATGCTTGGACACTGCAGCGAGCGACATATCAAAGGGGACAGCCAGCTCCGATACCGTGCTCTCTTTCTGAGACAGCATGTGAATCATTTCTCTTCTCGTTGAATCAGCAAGGGCATGGAAGATCGCATTTAATTCTTCGTCGTTATTATAGTTAACCATATAGTTAAATATATAAGATTACCCATTTATATTCAACCGTTTGGTTAATTAAAATATGCAGACAAATAAAACGCCATCCCCTATCCGGAATGGCGTCAATTCATATACTGCTTTTTATTTATTCCCGGGAACCGGTGCCTCTGGTGAAATCAAGTTTTGTTCACGCATGTCCTGCCAGAATTCAGCCGGAATGATAGTCTCAAGAGCAGCCTGATCCTCTTCAATCCGCTCAGGACGGCTGGCACCGGGGATAGCAGCCGCAATAGCTGGATGAGCCAGCGTAAACTGCAGTGCGGCTGCCTTCACGCTGATGTTATTGCGCTCCGCTATACTTTTGATTTTCTCAACTCTTGAAATCATCTCTTCAGGTGCCTCCTGATACTCGAAGTGACTACCTCCTGCGAGCACACCCGAGTTATACGGACCGCCGGCTACGATACTTACATTTTTCTCTACGGCATTCGGCAGTACTCGCTGCAGGGCTTTGTCATGATCAAGCAGCGTGTAACGGCCAGCCATTAAGCTTACATCTGGATTAGCTTCCTCGAGCTCCATTGCAATTTCGATCGGTTCGACGCGGTTCACACCGAGCCCCCAAGACTGAATGACCCCCTCTTCACGAAGGCGGGTCAGCTCACGAAAAGCCCCTTTACGCGCTTCTTCAAATTTGGACAGCCAATCATCCCCATGGAAATCCTGAGCAATATCATGAACATAAACGAAATCCAGGCGGTCTGTTTTCAATCGTTCGAGACTCTGCTCAATGGAACGAAGAGCAGCATCACCACTGTAATCAGTGACAACTTTATTATTTCGCCCGTGTGCAAACAAACCTCCGTCCGACGGCTTCTCCTCCTCATCGAGCATATACCGGCCTACTTTCGTGCTCAACACATACTCATCACGATTATGCTTTGATAAGGCTTTTCCAAGTCGGAGCTCTGCCAATCCTGCACCGTAAAACGGAGCGGTGTCGAAGTAACGGATACCATGATTCCAGGCAGCCTCCACGGTTGCCATAGCTTCTTCTTCCGGAATATTACGATACATATTGCCTAAAGGTGCCGTACCAAATCCGAGTCTTCCCTCTATTAAATGTTTCATTTTATAAACCTCCAGTTCATTTTCTATTTAATGGATAGCCATTACTTATTTATCCTTCTATATTAATTATGAAACCTATAGGCTGTTTAGAGAAGAACGCACTTTAAAGTATCATAGGCACTCAAAAGTAATATAAGGATGCCCCTCCATAAAATACAGAGTCGATTAATGTTTAGTCTGTTCGTGCGTGGGAATTATGTAATAAATAGATTAAGGTGGGTCTAGAAGAGCCGGAGTTTCGTTTACCACTATTTTAGCGATTATTTCGTGCTTGGAGCAGTTTCTTACGTATTAGATGATTTATTTATCTATCCGAAGACCACGAATAGGGTCGCATCCACTGCAGATGCAGGGATAGCCATCATCATTATAGCCATTGTAGGTTCAAGTCTGGGAAATCCAGATCAATCCTTTTCGGTTTCAGCAGGCGTTTTAGCCGGAATTGTTCTAGGAGCTGGAGAATTTTTCTTCCACAATTATATCGCTAAGGAACCCGAGCTTCGTGCCTCTTTTAACTATTAATAATTGTCCTGCAGCTTATGTTTATTACTTCCTACACGCGGGAAAAATTCAATATAACCCAATTCCAGAAGAAAGGATGAACACTATGTCAAAAAACACACAGTATCAACCTGTAAGAGGAAATGGGATCGACGTATCGGACGCTCAGGAAGTCCGCTACTCGAAAGAATTTAAACAGGCGGATAAAGCAGGTGGATACCGCAAACCAAATGTAAACGAAGCAAAAAAGGAAAACCCTGACTTGAAATAATATAAATATCAAAGCGCGAGTTTCTAGGGGCTGAAGGTGGATGCCACTCTTTTAAAAAAGAGATCCACAGTCTGGGAATTTATAATTTCATAGACCATAACTAAAGCAGCTTTTCAGGAAGCTGCTTTAGTTATTTATATGTTTTCCATATGTAAGCCGTATGTCCAAATCAAGTCATACCCCAGCCAGAAAAGGTAGGGAATCAGGATTACAAAAGAAAATAGATCCACTTTTTTCAGCGTATAAGCTAATCCTGCGACGAGCATAAGAAAAGGGATTAAACTGATAAAACCTAAAAACGTACTTTTCAATCCGAAAAACAAGTAATTCCACACTTCGTTTCCCGCCAGCATCCCTATCGTTAATAGAAAGGCTGTCTTTCGCCGCTTAGACTCCGTAAAATTTACAAGCTGCCTGTATACTATGGTTCCAGCCATAATGTAATAGAGAATTCCTACCACTATAAATGCCCACAGAGGAACAAGGTACCACGGTTTTTCGAGTTCCATATACCACTCTATTATGGAATTTCCTACAAAAGCATTCCCTAAAACCGCGAAGGTCATTACTGTCAATAAGCTGGTAAGTAACTGTTTAATATAATGTCCCCCTAAGTTATCAAGCCTGCTTGCTGTCCATGATATTTTACATAAAACCTCAAGATTAACCAAAGCGGATGAATCTTAAAAAGAGTTCTATTTCTTCAACCCAGAGCCACATAAAGAAAGGACAACGAGCTCATTTGAATCGACCAGCTGTGGTTGATAAGTTCGATATGCTGCATACGTCGCAGCTGTAGTAGGTTCTACATAAAACCCTTTACCCGCCAGCTCTTTCCTTGCAAGAACAATATCCTGTTCCGGAGCCACTATGATTGTTCCTTTCGTTTCCCTTACAGCCTCAATAATCTGATCGCCCCTTTGGGGATCAGCGATGGCGATTCCTTCCGCTTGAGTATGCGAGGTCTCCACCAGTGATACCTTTTCGTTGCTGTGAAAGGCATCCGCAATTGGCGCACACCCTTCCGACTGGACAGCAATAATTTCTGGAAGTTTGTCTGTAACGCCGGCACTCTTTAAATTTTGAAAACCGATATATGCTCCTAATACAAGTGTTCCATTGCCTACAGGAAGAATTACCTTATCAGGGACTTCGTAATCCAGCTGCTCCCAAATCTCAAAAGCAAATGTCTTCGTCCCTTCATAGAAAAAAGGATTATAGACGTGACTGGCGTAAAAAGCTTTTTCCTCCTCCACTGCTTTCTTAGCAGCCTCCGCTGTGTCTTCCCGTGAACCTTGGACCTTAAAGATCTTCGCTCCATGAGCCTCGATTTGGGCTAACTTTTTCTCCGACGTTGAAGAAGGCACATAAATGCGGCAGTCTAAGTTTGCACGTGCACAGTAGGCAGCGACCGCAGTCCCTGCATTGCCGCTGCTGTCGGCTATCACTGAAGCTGCTCCTAGTTCCACTGCTTTGGCAATCAGAACAGCGGCTCCGCGATCCTTAAAAGAACCGGTCGGCATAAGGTAATCCAGTTTTACATAAAAATTGGGTTGCTCTCGCTCCAGAAGAACCAGAGGCGTCATTCCCTCTCCAAGCGTAACTTGAGAATAGGCTTCTGAATTATCAAAAGGTAAAGCTTCCTTGTACCTCCACATGGTTGATTGGCGTTTTATCAATTTTTCTTTCGGAAAGCTGACATCATATGATTTGATATTAAAGATACCTTCTTCCGGCCTCCACTGCTCCACATCTGGCAGGTATTCTTGCCCGTTGCCATCAATAAACCTATATTTCATTCTTCTTCGCTCCTTGTACAGGACAATTCCCGGGTCCCTAATTCTCGTTATTTCCATAATACCTTTTTGCTGGATTTCTGTAATGCCTTTAGTAAAACGGTTCCAGGATTGCAGCTGGAAAATATAGTGTCCCTATCCCAGCAGTGGATCCAGTGAGATGGTATTTAAAAATTGACAATTTAGTTTCATTAATGATTTTCGATTGACGCATAAAATAATCGCTAATAAAATGTGGTCACATTTCTGAGGAAACCCTCTGATGTGATCACTTTTTTAGAAAGGAGGAGGATGTCATGCTGTATCGTTCAGTGATTTATCTGACGGGGATGCTGGTTAACTTTTTTGGAGTGGCCTTATTAATTAATGCAACTTTAGGGGCCGGGTTTTGGACGGCTTTCTTTATCGGTGTTTCTGATCACCTTGGCTATACGGTTGGATTCTGGTATGGTGCCTTCCAGCTGTTGATTGTTTTCGTCAACGCTTCTTTAATGAAGCAGAAGCCCGAGACCCGGGCTGTGGTTCCGATACTTTTGGAAAGTATCATTTTGGACTTTTGGCTGGAAATTGTTTTTAGCCATGTAGATTTAGCCTCCGCTCCGTATGTACTGCAAGTAATGACTTTATTAGCAGGGGTCGCTTTTATTGGTCTTGGCGTAGCGATTTATATTCTGCCGCAATTCCCGCGGGCACCGGTGGACCAATTATTCCTGGCAGTGAGTGCCCGTTTCAACTTAAGCATCATGGTCGGACAGACCGTGGTGGCAGTGATTATGACATCTCTTGCCTTGCTCATCGGAGGACCTGTCGGATTAGGTACTATAGCACCGATGTTATTCCTTGGACCGGTCATTCAATTCTGTTATTTAAGAGCCTATCCTCTTTACTACAGATTTCACCCGCAAGGTAAACAGGTACAAGAAGAAGTCATTTAAGTCTTCCTATTATGGGAAGACTTTTTTTGTTGAGAAACCTTTCAGAAGAAGAAATTATCAAGTGGGGTAAGCTGGTCTCGATTTATGGGCGCTTATCGCCGTTTATGGGCCATTTCACGATTTTACGGGCGATAATTTCAACTTATGGGCAAATAGACAAAATTATGGGCAATTATGAAGATCGTTGTTTCTGTCTTTTCCTTCATAATGCCGTTTCCCGCTTTCTATTAATGCTGAGCAGGAAATCATCCACTTCTTGAGAGGAACACAGAAGAACGATCTCTTTTTCCAAAGCATGCTCGTTTAAGCGTTGGAGGAGACCGGGACGCTTCTTTTCAGGGTAATTCCATATCCATTTTAGAAACTCCCAAGAGAATCTTTCTTCACATCCCGGCGCCATATCCGGCCTCGTCTGCTTCCAGTATGTCACTACCCTTTTAACAGCACGGTACAAACACAAGATACGGGGCATATCCAGAAAAATTATCGTATCGGCTTCCCGAAGCCTAATGTCCATCGTAGCGCCGTAGTTACCGTCACAAATCCATTCTTTTTGCTGCACCAGTTCTGATTGTATAGACGCTTGTTCTTCTCTTGAAACCAGCTCCCAACCCGGCCTCCACATATACGAATCCAGATGGAAGACTTCGACATCAATTAATTTGGAAAGCTTTCTGGCCAGTGTTGATTTTCCTGCACCGCCTGAGCCAATGATCACTACTCTTTTCATATTAACTCCCCCTTTATCCTTCACTGCATCTGCTATGTAGTTCATTTCTTATTTCGCTAGAGACGCTGCCGGACGGCCAAACGCTTCTTCATTTTCAGTTCGTGACTTTACAATGAACAAAGATTCTCAACCTTCCACAGCTCCTGCTCGCTTCAGATTAAGAAAATAGAAAAAGAAATAGCTTAAGACTACAACAACCAAGTAAAAGAGCTCCGGATATAGTGCTTCCCCATTCAAACGAGGGTCACCCAGGTTAAATACATCAAAAAGAAAGTTTGTCAGTAAGAAAAGAAGGAGCACAGCCCAGCTCTGCACTACTGCTTTTTGTTTAATTCTCTGCTTGTTCTTATCATCGTTTCGTTTAAATATGTAATCTTTCTTACCTGTAAACCACCCTACAACCACTAACCAGATTATTGGAATGATTATGAGAGTTAATAAGATCTCCATATTATTTCTAACTCCTCCTTCAAACCTTAAGCTGTTAATAAATATTAATTCTTCACATGTTCAATCTCAAACCTCATGTGATCTAAGTCCCATTCATCACTTGACGTATTTTTTTCCACAATGATTTGAAGTTTGTCGCCTGCTTCATACTCATTAATGTTTTCAACTGGAATTTTGTAAATATTTCCTTTTCTTCTTCCATCCGGTTCCTTGTACTCTTTCATAACGAGCAATCTTTCTTCTGTCATTTTATCTTCTACAGTACCGGTAAATCTAAAGCTTTCATACCAATCGACGGTACGATCCTGAGAACAAGCCGTGAGAAACCCAAATAACAAAATGAACAGCTTCATTTTTCTCTGCAAACCATCTCCCCCTTTAATGGGTGGCGGAAACTAATCTACGTCCCAAATAGAAGAAGTCCACTCCGGAACAAAGACAAATAGTGAAGAAAAAAGTAACAACGGAGACAAGTTCAAAATGACTCTTTTGATCAGCGTCTAACTTACCCGAGGCTTTATTAAGCCAGGTAAAATTGTTTCTAACTCCAATAAGTCTTCAATTACCCGATCCGCCTGTTTGAGTTCATCTTCTTTAGCAAAATCAAAACGGCAGCCAATTGCGGTTAATCCGTTCTTCCTGGCCGCCTCGATATCTGAAAGACGGTCACCTACGACGGCGCCCTGTTCTAAGTTATATTTTTCTATAATAGCTTTGACTAAATCAGACTTATTTAAAGATTCGATCTGTTGAATGCTGTATGTTTCAGTCACCCAGACATCTAAATTATAATAGCCTACAATTGCATTTAAGTACTCTGTTAAACCGTTACTTGCTATGTAAATCGAATATCCCATTTCTTTTAGATACTTAAAGGCCCTTTCCACATTAGGATATAACATTCCTTTTCCACTTTTAATATTCCCGATAAGTTTTTCTAGAAAATATTCATCAACTTCTTCTCTAATTTCCATTGAATAATTAGGTAATAAAGTTTTCCAAACGATCGGAAGCGGCACTCCCATTATTTCGCGGTACGTATCCGTCGGGGTATCCCCCTTCCATATGCCTCTTTCTCTAAGGTGAGTAAATGTTTCCTCTAAGGACAACTCCAGTATTGTGTCAGTCTGAAATAAAGTCCCATCCATATCAAAGATGATCGCTCGTGACATTTCTTCAGCTCCCACCATTAAATTTTTCGATTTAATTTATCTTCTATTCTATTTATTTATTTTTTCTTCTCCTAATGGAAACGACGCCGCTTATAATGCCTATTAGTACTATAAAGAAAAGTAATTGAAAGATTATGTCTCCAAAATGCATCATACCCGCTGTTGATAACAAAGCCTTGTCCTCCTTTTTATTTGTTTAAAAAATTATGATCCACTAGATTAAATGTTCTTCACCCATCTGTTTTCAAATGCTTTTTCTAGAAAAACTTCATTCTCAGCATAGGTTCTAATCACATCTCTAATGTATCCAGGCGTATAAGACTCATTTCTATTACATGCAAGTGGTGAATAACCCGAACCCCTCTGCAAATAATCTGAGCTGGCTACCGTATACCACCTGTCTTCTATTAACCGCTCTCGCCCTATTTGAACGTCTAAGATTTTCTGATTGTTGTGGATCACCACTGCCCCGGAAACGTGCAGGCGTCCAGCATATTTCCCGCGAAATCCCGGTCCTTTCCCATCTGAAAGGCATACTTGTGAATCCAGAGAATGTTCCAGGGCTTGTAAAAGATCCTTTCCTTTTACTTCGAACACCGTAGGATTCAGAGGAGACGGACAAATTTCAATAAGCTTTTGCTCTGATACATACTCAAACAACCCCGCATTTACAATGCCGCTGTTCATAAGACTCAAATCACAATCCAAGATCTCTTTCAACCCATCGGCGATAAGATTGGTCAGTGGATTTTCTTCGATTACATCATGCCATAATGGCCGATGAAGGTAATAAAGCGGATGACTTAAATTTTCCATGGCTATTTCTTTATTGGCTTTTAAAATAGAAAGAATTTCTTCATTTCTCTTTGCACTGTCCGTAGAAAGGTTATGAGAATCAACAAGTTGAACCTCATTGTTGTTTATTTCAACGTCGACTACTCCGACATGCTCGGCAAAATGACCAGCGCTGTTCATAATGACTCCATTTACGACCTTCGCTTCTTTATACAAATTGTGATCGTGGGCAGAAATAATAATATCAATTTCAGGTAGTTCTTCAGCGAGTGTTTCATCCGCCTCGGTTCCTATGTGATTTAAAACGATACAAATATCATAGGCACCAGCATTTCTTCTTATTTCCTGCTTAAGCGCTGTTTTGTAATCTTTCACACGAATCCCCAATCCCTCGTTAAAGTCCCTAAGATCTGGGGAAGACCCTGTAACAAGGATTCGAAGTCTCTCTTTATGTATAATAGTACTTGAAAACAGCCCGTTGATATGGGCTCCATCAGCCTTTAACAAATTATTACTGATAAATGGAACAGAGCTTACATCAGCCATATACTCGAGTGTATCCATTCCGTTAAACATTTCATTATTGCCTATCGTGAGCGCTTCATACCCTACCGCCTCAAGAAGCTCTACAGCAGCTTTCCCTTTTGTTCCTTGTAATTCAATGCTTTTAAAATCTGCAAAATCACCAGCTTCAAGCAATATCGTGTTCTCGTTGATTAAAGGTTCGATTACCGATACCGCTTTGGATAAATTCTCAAACTGACTATGTACATCGTTAGTATGTATGATTCTAAGCTTCATAGAAAAATCCTACTCCTTCCATTTACAATGATCACTGCTGGCTTGTACCTCGAGCTTTATTTAGAATGTGCCCGCTTGTCTTATCCACTTCTATAAAAAGCTGGCGGCAAAAATCTCCTTGATGGCGGAATTCAACTTGATAAGAATCACCTTGATCAATAACTATCTCTATTTCTTCAACAATCTCACCGTCTGCTGAACGAATACCCTGTGTCACATCCCATGGGGCAGCGTTGTTACCTGGAAGGTATTGAGGTAAGTATCCTTCAGCCGACTTAGTTGCCGTTTGAACAGCCTGCTCTTCATTTAGAGGAGGGCGGTAATCAAGATATTGAATTGGCCAAGTTTTCGAGTGTTCCAGTAACCAAAGCGTTATTCCTCCCAAAATACAAAGAGAAACGACTCCTGCAATAATTAATTTCCCCTTATTTTTTCATACGTCCAACTGTCCCTCGTCTTTCAAATAAACGTTCTGAGATTAACCCTGAAAAATCGCCCAAGGCCGGAACACCCCATTAAGGTTTGCATAATTAATGACATCTTAGATGGAAATGACCCCAAATAGAGAAGCAAAGTATATCGACCTCCAATACCTGGTTCACATAAATGGCAATATCTTAATACAATAACGGCTTGTACCCTTATAACGGTCTTCTCTTTTGTCTCTCTTTAACAAACAAATGATAAAAACTAATTTCAAATACAACAAAGGCAATAATTAGAGCAGCAATGTAAGGAGAAGGAAAATCAATGACCAAGAATATGAGTAACGCTGAAACCAACGTTATCAGCCCAATAAGAATTGAAGATTTTACGTATTTGTTCAAAGGTCCTCCCCCTTCTTTAAAGTTAAATGCTCCTTAATTTTAACATAAATATCCAATCGTTAGAGATATTGAAATTTTACAAGGTTTTCTGATGTTCAAAGCAATAGACTTTCCCTTTAAATTTTTTGTTAGTAAGACAAAATTGCTTCACTTTTTGAGATACCTTTGTTTGACATACCTCACACTTTGCTTCCGTAGAAGAATATGACTTGAGCGCCTGCTTATGCTTCTCTCTAATTGAGTCATCTGTAACATTTGCCTTTTTAAGAGAAGCGTATATTTCTTCAATTTCCTCATCCTTATAAGCAGGGCGCTCATTCTGAATCTTAGTAACTTGAATTTTTCGAGTAATAAATTCCGTAAGTTCTGTATCATATACACATAAGTTATTAGACTGCATTTTTCTAAGTTCCGGATTTATACTGAATATAGCTCTCCTGGTAAAAGAAATCACGGATATAAATGAATGGGGACTGTCGCTGTTTATATTTGATTTAATTGCTTCAACATGAGCATAGTTCTGATGAAATGGATTCCTCATTTTATATCGCTTATTAACAGTCCACTGCTTATCCTGCTTATCTCCTTTAATTTCTCCCGCATAATTCTTCGTTTCTATGACAAATAGTCCATATGGGGTCAGCAGCACGTGATCAATCTGGGAATAACCGGACCGGGTTTTCTTATTTTCCAGCATAAGATCACTTAAGTGCTTATAGTTAGCTGGAAACTGATCTAGTTGAATATTAACCTTATATTCTCCCAGTTCTCCTATTCTTTCAGCAGCAACTTTTGTTTTAGGCTTATCTTTTTTAGGTGTTTTAGCTGCGGACCGAATTGTTTCTTCTTTTTTGCGAAACAGCTTTTGTATAATATTCATTTTATCCCCCATTGTCTTCTTTACCTATAACATCGGATGATTTCAGCAAAAGGAAAGAGGACTGACAAAAAAAAGGCTCCCTTATCGGGAACCTTAAGTTTATTTAGAGATCACTTGATTACGCAGCACACCAATGCCGCTCACTTCCGCTTCAACCACATCGCCGGGCGACAGCGGGCCTACTCCGGATGGCGTACCTGTGTAAATGACGTCTCCCGGGCTCAGGGTCATGACTTCTGTGATTTTTACGACCAGATCTTCAATCGTATGAATCAAGTCATTTGTATTTGACTCCTGCTTTACTTCACCGTTTAGCTTCAGCTTTATCGGTACATTATTCGGATCAAGCTCCGTTTCGATAACCGGACCGAGCGGCTTAAAGGTGCCGAACGATTTAGCTCTCGTAAATTGGCCGTCTTTTTTCTGCAGGTTGCGGTTTGAGACGTCATTTCCGACGGTATACCCGAAGATGCAGGATAACGCTTCTTCCTTTTTCACATCCTTTGCTTCTTTTCCAATCACGATCACGAGCTCGGCTTCATAATCGATACGATGCTCAAGGTTTGGCAGTACGATATCCGCAGCAGGGGCTGTGACAGCGCTTGGAGAAGCCATGAACATCATCGGCTCTTCCGGGATCGGCTTGCCTGTCTCTTCAGCGTGCGCCTCGTAGTTTAAACCGATGCAGAGCACCTGTCCCGGGTCCACGGGTGTAAGCACCTCTACTTCCTCCAGTGCGAATTCATTGGCCAGCGGGCGCGTATCACCGGTTATGTAGTCACCATCAAGCTGGGTGATGGAATTTCCTTTGACCACTCCATAATAGATTTCTTCACCTTTTCGAAAACGAATGTATTTCATAGATGATCTCCTCCTTCTCTCCTTCACTATTTCGATACGTTGACACACGAATCCTCTTTCAAAATATAAAAAGAAACCTTCGTTTTTAAGGCAGCTCATTGCCAGCAGCTCGATACAATTCATACCATTCCTGCCGGGTCAGTTCAATGTGGGAAGCCTCGGCAATGGCTTGTAAGCGCTTTGGATTCATAGTACCGACCACTGGTTGAATATCTGCCGGGTGGCGCAGAATCCAGGCAGTTGCAATTGCTGTATCTGTGACTCCTTTTTTCTCAGCGAGCTCCTGCAGCTTGGCATTTACTTCAGGGAAGGCGTCATTTCCGATAAATGGTCCTTCAATCATCCCGTGCTGGTAAGGAGACCAAGCTTGAATCGTAATGTCATTTAAGCGGCAGTACTCAAGAACGCTGCTGTCACGGACGATGGCCGGGTCATTCATCATGTTAACGTTAAAGCCGGCATCGATTACCGGTGTATGTACGACACTTAATTGGAGCTGATTGACGATTAAGTCATCCTTTAAGTACTTTTTCAAAAGTTCCATCTGCATCGGATTCTGGTTACTGACCCCGAAGTAACGTACTTTCCCGCTTTCTTTCAGTGTTGCAAAAGCTTCGGCAACTTCTTCAGGCTCCATCAGCACATCCGGGCGGTGAAGCAGGTAGCTGTCAATGTAGTCGGTTTTCAACCGGCTCAGACTGCCTTCAACCGATTCGAGGATATGTTCCTTGGAAAAATCAAAATATCCATCGTGGATTCCGCACTTGGTCTGCAGCTTGATTTGTTCACGGACGTCGTCATTCATTTTGATGGCCTTGGCAAAAACTTCTTCCGATTTTCCTTTGCCATAAATATCTGCATGGTCGAACAGATCAACACCAAGCTCCATCGCATTCTCAATAACTTCAGCCGCATCCTTCTGACTGAGCTCACTCATGCGCATGCAGCCCAAAGAGATTTCACCTGCTTCTAAATCACTGCGGCCTAACTTGATTTTCTTCAACATAAGCACCTCTTTCCTTTTGTTTCTTCAATCCTAACACTTTTCTACAAAAAGAGTAACTTGTGCACCTGCAGGTTGGACGATTGAAATCGTAGCTCATAATCTACGAACGACGTTTCACCTGGATCATGATGACAATAAGCAACCGCAGGACTATACTAATTTTATAATCAATGAAGCGTTGAAAAGGGGTGGGAGAATGAAGGTGTTATTGGATGTTGATCGAGACTATGAAGCCACAAGTGTTACGATCCACTGCAGAGAAATGGATGAATCGATTAAAGAGATACTAGATTACTTAAACCATAGAGACATGGAGCTTCTCGTTGGGCACCTGGGAGAGAAGCAGCATGTGTTACAGCCTGAGGACGTACATTATTTTCATACGAAAGGTGATGCGGTACTCGCAGCTACCTCCAAAGGTACGTTTAAAGTAAAGGAAAAGCTGTATGAACTGGAACAACAGCTTCCCGCCGGCAAATTCATTCGTATTTCAAAGTCCGTCATTGCTAATCTATATGAAATCAGCCATTTCGAGCCCTCGTTTAACGGTACTCTCGGTGTACATTTCAAATCCGGTGATAAAGAGTACGCTTCAAGACACTACGTCAGCAGGATTAAGGAAGTATTAAAAATGAACAGGAGGGATAAGAAATGAAAACTTTTCTTTTCAGAAGTATGATCGGCATCTTTTTTGGCGCATTTGTAACAGTGATAACAGTAAATGGGATGGTGTATTTCGGAGGTCAGGAAATGCTTGACGGGAGTCTTTTTATAAAAAACTCGTTCGGCTCGATCTTCTGCGGGTGGTTGTTCAGTGTAAGTCCCCTTTATTTTGAGATCCGCTCGCTCCGGCTGCCTATGCAGACGGCTCTGCATTTTGGAACGGTGATGATTCTTTACTTTATTATGGCGTTAGGTATCGGCTGGATTTCTCTTGATGGGCAGAGTATTCTCTTATTTTTAGGAATTGCACTTGTCACGTATACTGTAATGTGGATCTGCTTCTACCTTTATTTTAAAAACGTATCGAAAAAATTAAATGATGACCTGGAATGTCTAGAATAAAAGAATGGCCTCTCAGCAAAAAAACTGAGAGGCTCTTTCTAGTTAAATACTAAACTGTTACGCTTTAAAAAACGATCGTTAAACGTGATAGGCACGCCTTCTCCCTCTCGTTCTGCGTGTATATGGAGATGCGGTTCGGTCGTGTTGCCGGTATTTCCCACCTCGCCAAGTTGAGCCCCTGTATTTACAACATCCCCCTGCTCCACTTCAACCGTCCCAGGCTTCATGTGAGCAATGTGAATTTCAGTGTCTTCACACGACAGGATCACGTGGTTACCGGCTGGCTCTTCAGGATCGCTCTCCGATTGAAGAGGAGAAATATCTTCATACTCATCTACTGCCTCCAGCACTTCTCCGCTGCATGGACTATAAAGAGCAGCTTCGTAAATCTTATACTGATCCAGATTCGACGGGGTAATTCCGAACGCCCGCAGCCCAAAGCCATTAAGCTGAAGAATATCATACGCATACTGCTGGCTGAGGTGAGCATTATGATAGTTAATTGATGGATCGGAACCTCCATGGCCGACAGCAAACACGCCCTCTTCCATCGGAAATTCCAGCTCAACCGACTCATGCTCGCTTTTCACCGCATATCCCGATAAACCGCCGGCAGCCAAATAACCGAAATAAACTGCCAGAACTATACTGACCGTCATAGAAAATTTATAACCCTTATCCTTCTCAGGACCTTTTACAGGCAATTTACGGATTCTTCTAAAGGATAATATAGAAACGATTATAAAGAAGACCACCCATACATACCTCAAATAATAAATAAAAATATGCCATGGCCCAAGAACAAAAATAAAAGCCACAAACATGGCTGTGGAAAGCCACTCTATAAACCACAGCCTCTGGCTTGTGTCTGTCTTCATCAATCTTATGATTAAAAACAGGGGCAGCCCTATGTAGACGATGGTCTGCACCCACATCATGAATTGCACGTCACAATCCTCCCCGTTTAAATTGAAGCTCTCTTAGTTAATTATTCGATCTTCCTTGATAAATTCCTTCTCTCTTAAAAAAGGAAGAACCCTTTCACTACTAAAAGGGTTCTTCCTTGCAATCTTCTTAAGTACTAGTAACAGTAACCTTTTCAATAATTAACGTGTAGACGGAGTGCGAAGCTTATGTGTAAAGTCTTCAGCGAATTGCCGGCAGCGTTCCGCGTCCTCTTCATCCGGTGTTAATTCCACCTTCAATGAAGGCAGCAAAATCTTCGCTCCACATGCTGTTAACTGACCCTCAACCTTATCGACTGCTCCTCCGTAAGCTGGATACATTGAATCACATGAGCCGAACAACGCGGCTTCCTTTCCGCTTAAATCTATATCTGCCAGCTCCTCATAGAAATCTTCCAATTCGTAAGGGAGGTCACCGTCGCCCCACGTATACGTCCCAAACAGGATCGCATCATAGGAAAGCAGGTCCTCTACTTCAAATTCATCTATATCTATTTGAACCAGGGACACAGAGACATTCAACGCCTGTAATTGAGCTTCAATTATCTCTGCAATTTCTTCGGTATTCCCTGACATACTGGTAAACAACACGACTACTTTAGGCATCATTAACACTCCTTCTAATGATATGCCTTCAGTTTAATTGATAATGATTATCAATGTCAATTAATAATGGAGGTATAATGACAAAACCCTCAACAAGATGAACTCGTTTTCATGTATACCTAATTGGGTATGTAAATACTGTATGTCCGCTAAATATGAACCCGTTGAGGAGGAGTAGAATGTTGAATTTTCATCAGGTACTTGTAATTGGTGGTGGAACAGCAGGAATATCGGTCGCGTCTCAGTTAAAGAAATTATCCAGCAGTTTGGACATTGCCATTGTAGATCCAGCAGAAAAACACTATTATCAGCCTCTGTGGACCCTGGTGGGTGCAGGCGTGTTTGATAAGAAAGAATCAGAGCGCGATGAATCCAGCTTAATTCCTAAAGGCGTAGAGTGGTATCAGGAGCAAGCTTTTGAAATTCAGCCCGAGGAGAACTTAGTGAAGACGAAAGAGGGCACTAACATTTATTACAAATACTTAGTGGTCTGCCCTGGTCTTCAGCTCGACTGGCATAAGATTGAAGGCTTGGAAGGCAGCATAGGAAAATATGGGATTTGCAGCAACTACTCATATGAGCATGTAGATTATACATGGGAATTGATAAGCAGCTTTGCAGGAGGACGGGCGATATTTACGCACCCTAATTCCCCAGTGAAATGTGGAGGAGCCCCGCAGAAGATTATGTATTTAGCAGAAGAAGCATTCCGTAAACAAGGTGTGCGGGAACAATCAGAAGTCTTCTTCCAATCGGCAAATGCTTCTATTTTTTCTGTAGATAAATATGCAGCGACATTAAACGATATCATTAAAAAGCGCGGTATTCAGGCTGACTTCAAGAAAGATTTAATAAAGATTGACGGTCCGAATAGAAGGGCTACATTTAAAGATTTAGAGACCAACGAAGAAGAAACATTAAACTATGAGATGATCCACGTTGTACCTCATATGAGTGCACCAGACTTTTTAAAAAGTAGTCCCATAGTAAATGATGCTGGATGGGTCGACGTTGATCCCTATACATTGCAGCATAATCAATACGAAAATATATTCAGTTTAGGCGATGCCTCCAGTGCTCCAACCTCCAAAACGGGGGCCGCCATTCGAAAACAGGCCCCCGCGGTTGTCTCTAACCTGTATTCAATGTTAAAGGGCCGGCAGCCATGGAAGAAATATAACGGCTATACTTCATGTCCGCTCGTAACTGGCTACAACTCGCTCGTAATGGCAGAATTTAAGTATAATAATGTACCTTCTGAAACGTTCCCTGTCGACCAGGGGAAAGAAAGAAAAAGCATGTATTGGTTGAAAAAGTACGGTTTACCTGCGATGTACTGGCACGGGATGATGAAAGGACGTATGTAACAACAATCAAACCCTAACCGATTCCTGCCGGAACTGGTTAGGGTTGTTTTTTTGGATAGAGTGTCGATGAATTGTTAAATTACCTGGGCGAATCACCCTCTCTATTCAGCCTGTGTTGAAATGTACTCTTTTACGACTTCATAAACGTAAGCTTGATTGGATTGTGCAGTATCAGGATCGTATTCTCCGTCATTAGTTTTATTGTTGGACAGGATGCGAATACCCAGGTACGGAACATCGTAGGCGTCGGCCATCTGCGCTCCAGCCGCTCCTTCCATTTCTTCTACAGACGTTTCATACTTCTCATGGAACCACTCAATCCGATCCACTTCATTGTTCCAGAGATCGGCCGAACCGATTGTACCTTCCACTACTTTTCCATCTTCATGTGTATCTTTTACTGCCTGTGCGGCTTCAAGTAATTGTTGGTCCCCTTTATAATAGCGGATGTTCTCAGCATCCGGGTCCTCTCCGGCACTACCTTCAGAAGCCATTAAATCCATTGGAATCCATTCGGTAGCTTCGATTCCTTCTCCTTTATCGCGATCACCGGTTTTCAACGCACCGATATTCGTTGTTCTTTCCCCTAATACGATATCGTACACGTTAAGGTCCGGGTCATGTCCGCCGGATGTACCCTGGTTAATGATTGCTTTTGGATCGTATTTTTCAATCGCCAGTGTGGTAGCGGCAGCTGTATTCTCCATGCCTTTTCCTGTTTTTGCAACGATGACCGGATAATCGTCCACAGTCCCTTTATAAAAAACAAAGTTTCCTGATGTTTCTTCCTCCACATCGTCTAGCCTTTCCGCAAATTCTTCTGCTTCAATCGGCATTGGCCCCTGTACGAGGATCGGCTGCTCGTCCTTTTCATCACCTTCCTCACTCTGTGAAGTCGAGCTGCATCCTGCAAATAAGAATAATACTAGCAATGCAAAAACGGTGAATCCTGCATTTTTCTTAATCATTCTGTTCTCCTCCTTGTTGTGTATCGTATATTCTTGGGTGATGGTAGTGGAACGGAGCGTCTCCTGCTTTTTATGGGCGGAAATATGGTCTTTATGGGCGAAACCACACTTACGGTTAAAGTAAGACAGAGCTCTCCCCCGGCCGGTTACTTTAACTCGTAGTCCAGTTCTTTCTACGGGAACTGGGTAGAGACGCTCGGTCCATATTACCGAGAATATACGAGTTGTTACTATATAAAAATGAATACGAGCCTTACTATAGCAAACCCAGCACCCCTCCTCAATATAAAATCCGAATTTTAATTAAAAATGGCCACTAAATGTTCGTATTTTGTAAAAGCATTAAAAAAACCAGGTCCAAAGTAGGACCTGGTTCTTAAGTTTAATCTTATAGGTGAACTGTGACGTCGCCTTCTTCACGAAGTTCTTCAACAAGTTTCTGTGTTACTTCAGATTCTTTCGTAGTCTTCACTTGCTCTTCTAGATCCGGCTTTGCGTCTTCATAAGATGGCATTTCTCCGCCAGCTTCTTCACCCATTTGCTCTTGCTGGGCTTCCATTTGCTCATAAGCTTCTTCAAGCTCTTCTTCAGTCGGTTCGATGTCTCCAGCTTCGCTGGCTACAAGCTGCTCAACTTTTACTTCTGCTTCAAGCTGAGACATTACTTCGTCTTCACTCATGCCCTGCTCTTCAAGGGCTGATAGGAATTCATCTTTAGATTCTAACTGGTTCTGCTGAGCCAGCTCGTCCAATGTTTCATCAATATCTTCTTCAGAAGCTTCATATCCTTCATTTTCTGCTTCCTGGATTAGAAGTTCCTGACCTACAAGACTTTCAGCTGTTTGTTCCTTCAGCTGATCCTGGTCAACCTCTTCTCCGGACATTTGAGACTGCATTGCCATTTGCTGGAATTGGCTTTCATATGTTGTTTCGAATTCATCTTTTTGGATTTCTTCTCCATTAACTTCAGCTACTACATCAGGAACGTCTTCTAGATCCGGTTCAGGCATTTCAGCTTGCTCTCCTTCGCCTTCGCCTTCACTTTCTCCTTCACCGCTCTCCTGTTCTTCTGTATTCTCTTCTTCACTGCCGCCTTCATCACCTTCTGCTGAATCATCACTATTGCAGGCAGCAAGGAACATAACAAATGCCGCTAAAAGTAAACTCAATAACCATTTCTTATTCAAAATGTATTCCCCTTTCCGATTCATGATGGTTGTCATTGTAACATCTGAGCTCCCCATGTAAAATACCTCAATCGTCTCAAAAAAGGGCTTTAGAGCTCTAAACAAACTCTCAAACCCCGTCATAGAAGGGTTTTGTAGACTCATTAGTGAAAAATATATTAAATGTGGAAATTGTGTGTAAAACCCTCTATGCCAAAAGCTCACACTTAGAGTACCACAGAAACGATCTGTAAATACATTTGAACGAAAAGATAAAACGCCGCCGCATACAAAATGTTGAACTGGAAGCCATTTTTAAAGATGCTCAATCCATTCTCACTGCTGAGCACAATGGCTGGCAGAATAAAAGGAGACAGGAGCGCGGAAATCACACTGCCTGATGTAATCGACAGAACAAGCAATTCCGGCGGATACGGCAGAGATACGTGTTGCAGAACCCCGCCGACGAGTACCAACACCGGGAGCGGTCCAATACCGAAGAAACTCAGCACCATAGGAATAAAAGGCAGAAGGGTTAGAATATTTACAAAAGGAATGGTTTCTTCCATGACTAAAATGCCGTCAATCATGATTTCTCCCCATCCCGAGAGATTCAGCGCCACAATCACCAGCCCGACCGATAGTAATATACTAAACTGCTGGGCCTTTCCCTGCGTATATTCGGTAAAGTAAAACTCTACATTTTTCCTCAAGCTTACCGTTCTGCTTTTTACAATAAAATAAAGAAGCGTGTATACCATAATTACTGGCGGAATAATCTCGAGAATTTCCAGTCCGAACACCCCATGCAGGAAGAAAATCGTTCCGAAGATCAGGACAAACAGACTGGCAAACTCAACAACTTCCCGGCTAAGCTTCCCTCTCTCTTCAGATCCTATCGCCTTCTCAATTTCCTCCTTCAGCGCGGAGCTGATATCGATTTGGTAATGTTTTTCTTCAAAATAAGAGAACATGACCGCAAGCAGTACAGCAAAAAGCGAAATCACGCCTCCCTGAAGCATAGACAGCCACAACGAAGCATCAAGAAAGTTGACAATGAAAACAAAGCTGGGAATACTGATAACCCATAGTGTACAAAGGGAAAAAGCACGCAGGAGCGCCGTTCCTTTAAAATTCTCCCAAGCCTCGCCTTTCCGATCGCCAAGCAGCTGCTGGATGAACTGATACACCGTCTGTATCGAACCGAACAAAAGAAAGAATGATAAAATCTGCGTAATTAACATAATACCGAAGTAAAAACGCCGGCTCGTATTTAATGAATTCCCCGCAAACGACATAATCTTCTCTATGTAAGGCTCTTCCTTAAGAATCCAGCTGATAATCGGTACAATCAGCAGAATCGCAATCAAGCTCGTCATCTGCCGGAATCCTTCAAGGAGACCCTCCGTGATGGACGAATCCGACATGATTAAAATAAAGAAGGCAAACCCAATCAAAAATAAAGGAAGCATTCTTTTGCTTCCGGGTAAATAAAACAGCGAGAACAACAAAGATAACAAACCGAAGACCGATAATACGTTAAACAGCAGGTCATTCTCCACCTGAAGGGTGATGTAGAACAATACGATATATAAATTTACAATGGCGGCATATGCATACATGGAACCGTTCTTCATTTCTTAAAACTCCTGACTCTTATGAATAACTTCTATTATATGCCCGGTTGGTGTTAGAGTCTAATGTTTGAGCACGTACAGCCGGAGAATAAGTATCAACTTATTGAAGTTCTTTATGAACCAGATGACGCTTCGATCATTAATCCCCCTATAGATATACCTCTTAATTTTCTCTGAGGGTGCGGCATGCTTAAAGTCTTGACTATTCACAAAATATAGGATCATCATTAGTATATTTTTCCTATTAAGACCTTTAATAGTTTCAATTAACTAAAAATTTTATTATATTGGTTAAACAAGGATATATTTAAACTTATCTAATAGGAAATAAGTACAAAAAAGGATAGTGATGAAGAAGATGCTCTATATCTGGCACATCGAAGAACTCATTAAAAATATATTACAAGAGCACCAATTATCGATTAATTACGAATTCAACAACAATCTTTCTGCTCCTATGAGCTTTAACGTATCCACGAATACGATCAGTTTTAACTACTTAGAAGTAAACGGATATATAGGAAAAATAAAAATCAATGAATCTGAAAAGAATATCGTTCAGATTATGATTTATCATGAGATTGGATATTTTTTAACATTCAGAAAGCATAAGCACGACCTGCGCACTCTTATGTACGGGGAAGATGAAGAAATTGAAGAACTTAAAACGGAGATTGAAAGGAATGCGTGGGACTATGGGCGGCGGCTTGTGCCTGAATCGCTGATCGACTCCTATGACCTTGTACGGGAAAAAGACAGTATGCTGATCAAAGGCTTATAAAAAAACAGCGCTTTTGCGAAGGCAGGCAAAAGCGCTGTTTTTTGTGTAACCTAGGCATCCGCCACACATCGAAAACCCATGTTTCCTGTTGAACTGTCCATGGTGTTTGAGCTTCGGGCCGCTACGCGGTAACGATTGCAATAGGAGTGGTGGCATAGATAGGAACCGCCTCTCATTACTTTTGAAGCTGTGTCACGGCTTGCCCTGCCGGGGACCGTAAACGTATCGGCGCACCATTCCCATACATTCCCTGCGACATGATACAAGCCGTAGCCATTTGCTGGAAAGGTCGTTACCGGCGCAGTGCCGAAGTATCCATCTTCTTCTATGTTCTCCTGAGGAAATCTCCCCTGCCAAATATTACAATAATGTTCGCCGTCCGGGTGCAGTTCATCGCCCCAGGGATACTTCTTCTGCTCAAGGCCGCCGCGGGCTGCATATTCCCATTCTGCTTCAGTCGGAAGTCTTTTTCCTGCCCAATTGCAGAAAGCAAGAGCATCATTCCATGATACATGAATAACAGGGTGATCCAGCCGATCTTCTATCGTTGACCCAATGCCTTCCGGCTGATACCAGTAAGCTCCTTCTACTGCGATCCACCATGGTGTCTGGGGCAGCTGCTGTACTTGAAAGCCAGGTTCATCGGGGATAAACTGGTAAAATACGAACGACCAGCCATACTGCTCGGCCTCCGTTTTGTACCCAGTCTCTTTGATGAATTGTTGAAAATCAGCATTGCTCACCGTGTGGGCATCAATATAAAAAGAATCGACCTCGACTTTCCGGACAGGCCCTTCCCCATCAAACGGAAAGCCATCTTTATCTTCGGTACCCATTAAGAATTCCCCGCCCGGAAGGTACACCATTCTTTCTTTTAACTTTACTTTCTTAGCTGCCGGTACTTCATTAGGCGAATTGCTGCGACCTCCTCCCGCCTCCACATCGGAGCGGCTGGCATGGCAGCACGGGCGCCTGTTTCCTTTCTCCATGGTATTTCCTCCTTCAGCCTTCTAACGTTGTGAATACTGGATAGTGATCAGAAGGGTAGCGTCCCTTTATCTGTCTGCGGTCTATCTCTGTTTCTTTTACCTTCACATCTGTTGTACAAAAAATATAATCAATGGGGTCCCCTTCTGTTCCGCCTTTAAATTGATGGAAGGTTTTCCCCGGTAAAGCTTCGAGGGAGGAAAACGCATCCTGCACCAATAATTTTCCACGGATGAATCGGATCGCTCTATCCCGGGGAATGCTGTTAAAGTCACCCATTAAAACCACCGGAATCTTCCTGCTTACATAATGAGAATAAATCTTCTCCCAGATCAGCGCAATCCCCTTTTCTCTTGCTTGTAAACTAATATGGTCGAGGTGCGTATTGTAAACAATAAATTCATCGCGGGGCGCCTGCTTGAAGCGAAAGTGACCCCACGTACATATTCTTGGAAAGTCGCTGTCCCAGCTGATACTGCCGGGGACCTCCGGCTGATCAGACAGCCAGAACTGCCCCTCATACTCACATTCAACCAGCCGGTGGTTATAAAAAATCGGGCAGAACTCATCGCTCATCCCGCCGCGGCGTCCCTCCCCGATCCATCGATAATCAGGTAAAGCCGTTTCCATATCCTGCGTCATGGGAAGCAGGGCTTCTTGAACGCCGAGCACCACTGGATCGTGTTCCTCAATCAAAGCTGAAACTTTATCTGCACGGTGCTTCCACGAATCAAGACCATCCTGTTCAAGATTCACTCTTATATTGAAGGTACCGATTTTTAACTCCATTTTCAAACCTTCTTTCTATTATGTATAAAAGGCTCAACTAATAATCTAGTTGAGCCTCAAGCATTGTCTCTGCAGTCATGAATAGACTGCCCCGTTTACCCTACCCGCACTGAAAATCGATAGATAAGGGAAGACGATCCGGGGAAACTGTCGGACATGGCTGGTCCACGCAGTGACTGTCTCCAGAGATAATAGACTCATACTTATCTACTTCCCGAATAAAGCCTGTCTTTAACAATTATCAGCGGATCAGCCGGTCTGTAAAAAAGGACATACCCCTTTTATACGCGGTCAGCCCGTAAAGCATAGAGCTCCAGTCAATTAATGTGATTTTCGCCGGATACCAGCGGACCGGCTGCTCCATGTGCCACCATGAGCAGCGGTGTAGTCCAAAGCGATAGGCTGCTTTCAGCTTTTTCTCATCTTCCTGATCATCTGGATTCTCATACGTATCGTATGGCAGGTGCAGGCGATATAGCGCATATAAATCATAAAGGCCAGAAGGGTTCACAGGTAAAAATCCCGCAACAATATAGGCAGAGGCGATATCACCCGGCGAATTATTAATCTGATCGGCATGATAGCCTCCATGCAATCCGTCATTCGGACCTGCTCCGTATCCCCATACATAAGAAGGAACGTCCTCAAGCTCTTTCCATTTTAATTGATCGGCGAGACAAGCATTTTTATAAAACTCGCGATACACAGGACTTTCTGCGTATTCAGGGACAAGATAGAAAGGGAACTGATGAACAAATGATGATAAAAAGGAATCCTGTCCTCGCTTCCCGTTTGTATCGGTCAATACAGGAATATCACGGTAGTGAACCTGCGGAAGATCTTCTATCTTATCTTCAGAAAAATTCTTATGCCATAAGTCTTGAATGCTTTCATTTTCAGGTTGTCCGAGTAGAGCCAGATGAGCAACTAATACATATTCGTTGTAAGCAGGGAGCGGCAGTGTGCCCTGGCCGTCTTTTACAACCATATTAATTGAGCCGTTATCCCGATCCGCCACAACGATGCTCCAGTCGATTTCTTTCAGCAGGGCGCGCGCCATCGTGTCAATCTCAGGATGAGTATCTTTAAAGTGCTGTCCAGCAAATAAGGCGCCGGCTACCAGTAACGACGTATCAATTGTAGAGATTTCAGATTTAAGATTCTCCCCGGTTTCCATATGGACAAAATGGGCATAAAATCCCGCACTCTCATCCCGGGCAGGGTCACAGCCGTCGATCTTACCTGTAACCGCCCGCAGCGTAGTGATAACCTTTTCTGCTGCTTCGTCTTCCCAGCCTTCCATATCCGCTACACATAAACCAATTATTCCAACACCTGTGGCTGCAATCGAGCACTTCTCTTCAGGATTATCCTCCAGCGTCCGGTAACTGTCCGCGTACAGCCCGGTGACCGGGTGCCTCGATGCGTCCAGTAACCGATAAGCATCTTCATACTGGCGGTCGAAAAATCTCCTCACACGGTCTGGTAATTGAGTATATAAATCAGTCGTAGTCGTCAAACGTTCACGCCTCCCTGCCGTTTATAAATGGTTTGGAATTTTTCATGACGTTTCTCCAATCGGCCGGCGGCTTCATATCGTCCTTCTTCACGAAGTCTCTCCACATAGTTGGGATAGTTTCCACGCGTATGAAAGGGGCCTCCTTCATGAATAACATTCCACATCGGATCCGTCGGTGATTCTGATGTTGCCATCTGCTCGGCCACCCATTCATCCAGCAGCCTCATTCCTTTTGCTGCCACTTCAGGTTTTTCATCGAAGAGGTTGTTCGTTTCATGAGGATCGTTCTCAATATCAAACAGCATCCAATCAGGGAAATCCTTTAATCCGTCATGATACGTACGGATCAACATCCAATTGTCAAACCGGACGCCCCTCTGACAGCTCCATGCAGCCTGACTGACGACAAGATACGGACGGCCTGCCTCTTCCCCTTTTGTAATAGCCGGAAGAAAGCTTGTCCCATCCCAGCGCTCCTGCTTAGTTCCTCCAATGAGATCGATCAACGTCGGTCCGACATCAAGCTGATAATGAAAATCGTCATCGACATGACCCTGTTTTAAGTCCGGACCGGAGATAATTAACGGGATACGGCTCGTAATGTGATCGGCCGTCTGGTGGTCGCCGTACACATTGAGCTCTCCCTGGTTTTCTCCGTGATCAGCCGAGATAATAATCGTCGTTTCTTCCAAAATCCCTTCTTCTTCGAGAGCCTGCAGCAGCTGGCCGATATGATCATCAACGTGACGGATCGCTGTATCATACCCGTCAATCCACCGCTTAAAATCGTCAACCGAAGCAATTTCCTCCGGCAGATTCGGCCACTGGTTGCGGTCAGGAATCTCCCGGGAGCTCATCGGACCATAGCTTTCGCGGTGTTCGGCAATGATTTCATCCGTCAGCCAGTCCGGTGCAGGATCATTTTCAAAAGGATTGCCGTATTCTTCCGGCGTCCGGTAAGGCGTGTGCGGATCCCAGAAATTCAAGTACAGGAACCAGTCGTCTTTCTCCGTACCACGTCCTTTAATCCATCGCAGCGCTTCTTTAGACACATCGTCCGCTGTTTCACCTGCATGCTTGCCGGTATCATGCATTTCAAGAAAACCTTCCAGCACATTCCACTTGGCGTGACGTCCTGGAAAAGGACTGATCATCGCGGTGTGATGACCTTTAAATCGCAGCTCTTCCACCCATGCCTGATAAGGACTGTGGTGATGGTTAAACGGTCGGGCCGCTCCGATTGGACGTACATCTGCATCCAAACCGCCATGGTTAATCGAGCCCGTATGAATGCCAAATCTAGAATTGAAAAGCGCATTTCTTGAAGGGGCACACGGTGCGTCTGAAGCATAATAATTCGTAAACCTCACCCCTTTTTCTGCAATCTTATCGATGTTCGGGGAGGTATTGCGATGATACCCATAAGCACCAAGATGGTCGGGACGTAGAGAATCAATATCGAGATAAAGGATTTTCATTTGAATCTTCCTTTCTTTATTTTGGATTTATTGAAATTTCACTATAAGTTGATCATCAACTTTGGCATGCTTTTTAGAGAATATATACGTCAAATTATTTTCGTGCTGGACCGTATACTCCTTACTCGGCAGCACTTGCCGGTCAGTTCGCAAGGCAATCACATCCTCTGATTGAGTGAGACGGAATTGAATTTCATCCGTACGCCTGTCTCTTATTTCTGCCGTGGCATAACAAATGACCGTTTCTCCTATCGTGATGTTAATCGGAAGCATCACACCTTCTTTTGCCTGCAGTTCAAGCTTCCGCTCATCAAAGAGCTTCCTTCCTTTTTCAAAAACATGCATCTTCTTATCAAAGTTGTCCAAATTCAGTATGTGGAGGAACCTCTCCCCCTGCTTATTGGCAGTAGATGTCATGAACACGCCATGGTACGCACTGTCGTTCGTCAGCTGGGGATCAGCACCTAACCTTCCTAACGCCTTTTGAAAAAGATCGATATCACACGTATATGGAGCTGCGATCACGATGACTCTCCCTTTCCCTGCCCTTGCATCAAATCCGCATATTTCATCAGTGCCATAAACGCGGAGAAGCGTTTCACTATTATCGCCAGTTTCAAAAACCTGCGCTTTGTGGACACGGATCTCCGCTCTCCCCTCTGCCCATCCATCGGCATAAACTGATAAATCGTACTGAGGTCCGGCCAGACGCATTCCTGTTGATTGTACGCCTAAAGCGTCTGCCAGCAGTCGGCATGGGCTGCCTTCCATATCGTATTCCGGCAGCTCTCCATACAAAAGGAGACTTCCCCCATTCGTTAAATAGACTGCTAGTTTCTCCTGAATATCCGCCGCCATGTAACGTGCGGATGGGACGGCCAAAACTGATACCTGTTCTGGATCGACCGGCTGATTTTGGATATCGGCCGATCCGTATCTGTATCCAGCCAGCAGCATCGCCCGCGCCATATTTTCCCAAGCAGCCGTCGATCGGTTAGCCTCAATGTTTTGATAGATTTCCTTCATTTTCCCGCTGTTTGGATAACAGCCTTCGGTCATGTAGTAATCAGGAATAAAGGCAAATGCGACATCATCTCGCTCCTCTTCCATTACCGCAAGTTTATCGGAGACCGCCATGATCGTTTGAATGGAGCGCGCCATCCTCGGATACGTATAGTTAAGTTCTCCCTCTGGGCTGATTGGCGCTGCAAATCCGTGTCGTTCCCCGGTAGATGCGATCCGATCGTTGCCATCATTACGCTTATCGTTCAACCGGTAGTTTTTACCTCCCGTCATTAAATAATAATTAATGAGTCTGTTCCCCTGGGCGATGCACATTCTTGCTTTAAAGTCAGCTGCCGAAGGATCCATGCGGCCGCTGAAATTATTGCCAAAATTGCCATCCCCGCAGTTAAACTCAACAGACGTTAACGGCTGTTCCGGTCGATGTACAGCATCCATGAAACCATTAATCAAATACAAATCTTGAAAACTAGTCATGTCTAAATCGCCAAAATAAATATCCGATCCTGATAAATAACCTTCATCCTGCGTATACGACTCATACAGCTGACTGATTCCGATCGGATACGTAAAGCCGCGCCCTCCATCAGTTCCGTGTATATTAACGATAAAAGGAATGTCCTTTACATCAAATTCCTCAGCAAAGCTTCTTAATGCCGCAATATATTTGGCAAATCGGTGGCGCATATAATAGCCGAGATCGAAGTGCAGCTGGGTTACATAGCTTTCCGCAGGAGAGCGAAAGGCTGAATAATTACCGTCTACATCAAATGGGTAGCGTGCCTGCAGTCCAGATGAACCGTAGCGCATCTTTAGCCAGCCGGTAAAATCATCGAGCACATGGTCGGTTAAGTCCGGGCAGTTGCTCACCCAGGAAAGCATGCCGACTTCATTATCGAGCTGCACGCCGATAATATTCCCACCGTTGGGCTGCAGTCTTGGAGCCGCGATCTCCATCACCGCTGTATACCACTTCTTCGTCTCCTGTAAAAAAGCAGGCGCGGTGTAGTCGAGGGTTTTAGCCAATGTCTGTTTTCCATCCCACGTCACAGGAACAATCTCGGGATGTTTATCAATCACCCAGTAAGGAATGCCTTCATTTTTCATTTCGGCCATGATAAAAGGACCAGGACGCAGGAAAAAGTAAAGCTCATTTTCCACGCATAGATCTATAAACCCTTCCAAATCAAGCTCTGGACGTGTCTTTCCTTGTAAGTCGATCCTTCCTTCAAACTCTTCATGACACAGCCACGGAACATAGGAGGCGACGGCGTTACAGCCGGCCTCCTTCAATTTATTGATCCGATCCTGCCACTCTGAGCGGTCGAGCCGGTAATAATGAATTTCTCCACACATAATCATTTGGGGCTCGCCGTCAATTACAATCTGCTTATCCGTAATTTCAATCATTAAAGTCTCATTCCCTTCTGTAGCGTTCAGTCGCTATTTCTTTCGTTAGGGCGTAATCACACTGAGTTAGGGTGCTATCGTCTTGCGTTAGGGCGTTATCTCCCCTCCCCATTAGGGAAGGAAAATTTCGATCACATTATCTTCCGCACTGCACAATCGCTCAAACTCCTGCTGATCGATGCGCAGCCCGCCTTCACGATAGGTATTTTTTAGAAGCCCCGCATTTTCTACCCGCTGTCCATTAACGGCGACGCGTTTCTCCCCTTTTCCAAGTAAATAAACAAAGGTGACTGCTTTATCATTGATTTGAAAATCGAAATGCAGCCCATTAAAATCTTCCGGAAGAACAGGATCGATCACGAGATCACCGTCTTCCTGACGAATACCCAGACAATTGGAGATCAGCTGATTCATATAAATTCCGGGACCGCTCGAATAGATGCGCCATCCTCCCTTTACAGCCACGGTGCCGGCTCTGAGCTTATCAAAATTCGCTTCGGCGTCATAACGTGTATTGAATTTTCCATCCGAGCTGCTGAAATAAGCATTGCTTTGTCTAATTTCTGCATTAGGTACTACTTTTTGGATGCCGATTGGATTAATTTTCTGAAGTCCGTGCCATACTTCCTCCTTCTTGCCCAGCTTCGCCATCGCTTCGACGAACCGGATGTGGGCATGTACATACTGCAGTCCGATTTCCCTCCCGAAATTCGAAGACTGCTCTGCTCGTTTAAAGTGGGTGCTTACTCCTCCGGTATAATTTGCCGGCCGGTTCATTAAGCGAACGCCGTCCGGGCAGTACAATTTTTCTCTAATGATACGGTAATGGTGCTCTGCCTGATCGGCTGTCAGAAGCTCGCTGATAATTCCACGCTGCATCGGCAGCAGCCGGTAATCGATGCCGGTCGTCGTATCATTCGGATGAAGCATCAGCTCGGCCTCCCCTGGTTTTTCCATATATACAAACCCTGGCAGGACGTCTGTCTGCAGCATATAAGTCTTAAAGTCTTTTTCAATCCCTGAAGCTAGAGCGGCGAGCTCTGCAGCGTGCTGCTCATCAAAGGATTCCAGGACGTCAGCCAGTTTAGTCACCACCTGGTACGTCAGAGCCACGGTCCAACTGCTGACCATATATTTTTTCAGCTGAGCATTCGCCGGCTGCAGCGTATCATCCCAGTCACCGTCTCCATAAGAAGACAAATACGTCTCATGGAGAAAATGGCTCTTAATATAATCGATTTCTTTCTTCGCATGGTCGTAGATAGACTCCGTCTCACTCGTTAAAGCAAATCCAGCGTCCCGCTTGGTATAAGGTAATTTCTCCTGCAGAATGTCAAAGTCCTTCGTCGCCGCTAAATAATCTCCCAGAGCCTTCAGCGGCCAGACAATTACGTCGCCATGGCTTTCTCCTGCCTGTATATGAAAATATTTATCGAACATAAACCATTGCGGCCAGTTGCCGTCTTCTTCAAACTGGTGGCTGTAGACGGTTTTTAAGATTTCTTTGGCAGACTCATAGTTTTGTGTGGCCATAAAATATTCCATCGGTCCTTGACATACATCTCTTGTGCCCCAGGCAGCCCCGCTGTACTGCTCAAGCCCGTGAGGAACAGAAAAGTGAACGAGCATATTGTGCGTATACCACCAGGCCAGGGCATTTACTTTGTTGAATTCTTCTGTGACTTCACCTTTTTCTGAGAGTCTAAACCCGTTCATAATGCGGCGATAGTACGCTCGGTAACGTTCAATTTCTTCCTCGGCCGAACGTTTTTTAACTCCGATTTCTTCACCATGCAGCCGCCCTTGAACTGTCATTTCCCATTCACTTGAAGCCTCAAGCTCTAAGACTACCAGCGAAGCAGATCCTGGTTTGACGGAGGATGCCAGCTTTTGTTCATCGGAGACCTCAAATTCAGCTCCCTCGACGTACAGAGTATAAGCCAGTTCAGGAAATACCTCAGCGCTCATTGAATCTTCATCGGCAGTTACCGTTAGTGACGCTCCTTCCTGAACAACGTGATAAGGCACTTCATATTCATTCGGATGCATCACAAACTGATTCGTTACCAAACAACGGTAGGCTGTGCCACTGCAAGTCTTTACTGTAAGTCTGACCTCCGGAGAATCTACGGTAGTATAACTGGTGATAATGAACGTCTCTTCCCCTTTTTTGTAATACCAGCGGGCATAGTTAAAGCCCATTTCATATAAGGAAGGCATCGTCAGGATCTGATAGCTTCCATCCATTTCTACGTAAATCCGCTGCCCCGAAGTTTTCATTAGATTAAGTGCGTTCCTTGCATTCGTCAGCAATTTATTGAAATTGGTATTGCCTACAACGAGCTGAGCATTGAAGATGCCGTACATCCACGACGTTGAGGTAATCGTATTTTCTTTTAATCGATCATTTTCCCCCGACATAATGATATGGCCGTGCGGTCGTTCCACCAGATTTTCTTTTTCCTTTAAGACGACGTGCTTATGTGTGTCTGTGAAAAAGGAAAGCAGCGTATTTCCGTCCCACTCCTCCTGATGGCGCTTAGGATAAATCTGGTCTATCTCCGCAATCGTCATCGAGTCTCCTGATAGGAAATTTCCAATCCCAGGCGCCCGCTCGACTTTATCCACCTTTACTGCCGCAGAAAGCTCCTTTGTCTCCACCTGCTCCCAGGCTTCGGTAATGATCTCCTCAAAGTCGGCGCTTGTTACAGCTTTTTCATGATTTTCAAGAAAATATCCGTAAAAGGTAAAACGCTGCTCTCCAGACAATCCTGCCTTCCCTGACTGCAGAGCCATATAGGCAAATTCATATTGATACACTTCACTTGGAAGGGATGGTTCTGTTAAGGCTTCCGGTTCATTCGTCTCTTTATAAGATTTTCCAAAGAATTGAAAGCCGTCCGTAGTGTAGCCGACGGTCCCCGTCAATGCCCCCTGCTGGAGGTAAGGAAATCCGGTCGACTGCTGCTGGTTCTGACGTGAACATACTATACAGCCTCTATCGTCATCCTCAAAAACCTGGTGGTCTAAATATTGGGATATGTAGGCTTCATTATTTTTCAAGGCGTTGACATCGGCAATGCCAAGATCCTGGCCGTATACAACGTCCACCTCTGCCCCATACCCTTCGACTTTCACATCCCAGAACCAGACTTGCTGTTCTGTTAAATAAAAGGTTACTACATAATTAATGTTATCGACAGTTCCTGTCCAGACCGCATGATCTTCTCCAAATGCGGTCTCGCTGTTGGAATGTACACCAAGAAGGGGATAAGCCTGAATCCCATCTTCTTTATGAACACGCAGGTATATATTATTAAGAGACCCGTCCAATGGATTAGCTGTTAATTGGTTAATCATAATATTCTTATAAACCACTTCGGTCAGATCGCCGCTTGGTAAAAATGAAAACTGTAAATCTCCGGCTGTCAAATTAATGATTGATTCTTTTGTCACTGTCACTTCTCATACCTCCAGTAGTAGTTTCATTGAAACGTTTCAAAAATGAAAGCTGGGCTCCCGATTCCAGGCCAAACTCAATTGGGAAGAGAGAAACCACGAAAAGCGAGTCGCTCCACGCACCCCAATTAAAGTCCAATTATTTTCCAATAAAGCAGTGATACACAGCTTCTTCCATGCAGCGCACTACCGATGGATTATTCACCTGTAATTCCAGACCGGTCTACTCCTTCAACAAACCAGCGCTGCGTAAAGAAATATACAATCAGCAGTGGAAGGATAGACAGCATCGTTCCGGCCATGCTTATCCCTTCGTTGATATTGTCGGCTTCTGTATCGCCGGTGTACATCTGGTCAAAAGTCGCATTGAACTTTCCAAGCTCAATCGGCAGTGTGGTCAGCTCATTTCCGAAATAAAGACTGGCCAGCGCTGTTTCATTCCAATACCATACAAACGAAAACAGAAAGGATATAATGATCGCGGGTACAGCCATCGGAATGGCAATCGTTAGAAAGATTCGGAAGTTGCCGGCACCATCTAAATGAGCTGCTTCCTCCAGAGCTTTAGGAATCATTCTAAAAAACTGATAGAAAATCAGAATGAAGATGGCACTGTTTAACCCCTGACCGAACAAAGCCGGAAGCAGGAAAGAAAGGATACTTCCAATCAGCTCCATCTCGTTAAAGAAAACATACCTCGGGATAAGCAGCACCTGCGGTGGAATGATAAATGTAACCAGTACCAGCCCGAACAAAATTTTCTTAAAAGGAAATTCAAAACGGGCAAACCCATAACCGATTACGGCGGCCACCGCTGTCTGCGCAAGGGAAGGAATGACCGTTACATACAACGTTTCAATCAGGGTGGGAAACAAATCAAGCACCCTGTAGGCCACCTCATAATTTTCCATATAGAAGGTGGATGGTATCCAGCTGATCAACGGGTTTAACAGGTCTTCCAGAGACTTAAAGCTATACGAGCTCATGTAAATAATAGGAAACAAATAGACGAACCCAATTACTATTAACAGCCCGTACACACAAATCTTAAATAGAAAACCATTGTTTCCCTGTACGCCGAGCAGGAAGCTTTTCATTTTGGAAAAGTACTTATCTGCTTTTTTTCTCTGCACAGAAGACAGCTTCGTATCGAGCATACACGTTCCCTCCTTTACCTGTACTTTTTATTTCCTCTTACCGCCATCGTCCCGACACCAATGGCTAATACGAGTGCGATCACAAGGAAATACACCCATGAGAGCGCCGAGGCATACCCAAACCCTGTGGAGACTTCGAACATGTTGCTTTGAATGTGATCGACGACTGGATTTAAAGCAAATATGGAATACGTAACAATCGTGTAGATTAAATTCACAATGATCATCGGATACAGTGTCGGCAGGGTTACCTTCCAAAAACACTCCCAGTTCGAGGCGCCGTCGATTTTGGCAGCTTCATAGATTTGCCGGTCGGTCTTCTGCAGTGCTGCCAGGAAGATTAAGATTTGAACGCCGGAATACCAAAGAATGATAATCAGGTTATCCATTAAATAGGTGAGCACTGTGTTAATAAAACCATCTGTACTGGATAAAAATGTGGCAAAAAGAGCGTACTCTTCAATAGAAGGTATAGAAGTAACATCCTGCTCCATTAAATCCGTAATTACAGGTCCGCTGGCAATGATAACGGGAAGAAAGAATACGGTTCTAAAAAATCCTTTCATCCGGATCGGCTGATTCAGCAGCAGAGCAATAATGAGAGAGAACACGATAATAATAGGTGTTGATATCAGCAGCTCCCGTAAAAATGTGAGCAGTACCTGCGTAAACTGGGAATCTACCGTAAAGGCATACATGTAGTTTTCAAACTTAACAAACTCCGTTTGAATGCCGTTCGGCGTAATTTTGACCTGTTGGAAGCTTAGAAACAGAGAATAAAACAACGGAAAAGCCGTAAATACGATAAAACCTATGATCCAGGGAGATAAAAAGGTCAAACCCATTAGACTTTTCTTCTTCTTTAATGTCATTTGCTTCATCATGATGGATCCCCCCGGTCAATCACCTGATACCCTTTGGCTTCTACTTCTGTCCCGTCTGCTTCAACTGCCTCATTGTTATAGTTCACAAGGATGGCTTTGTCATTTGAATACACAACTTCAACCAGATCAGCGTCATGGACAATACGGTCCGTTATTGTTTCTCCTTCTACTTCTCCGAGGCTTTCCTTAACTGCTTCATATTGCTCAACAATCGTGCTTTCCCAGTTATCAAACTGAGAGGTGTACAGATCCTCTGAAGGAGTGTGGACCAGTTCATGAGAGTCTTCACCAGTTAAATAAAACGATGGATTAGCACCGTATTCAATCATACGGAGAAGCTCGTCCTCCGGGCTGTTATGAAAGTTGGTAAAGGACGCGTAATAAGGCACATGACCTTTGAGTACGATTTGCAGGAACGGAACCGTATCGGTGACAAAACTATAGTTCGATGAATACATCGGGATATCAAAGTACCTGTCCGTCTGAGCCCACATGTAATCATTCGGCTGATAGAAGGACAAGGAATCCATGCTTTCCTTTAACTCCCCAGCCAGTTCCTGATAGGTGTCCATTACCTGCGGCCTGAACGAGTCACTCGTAAAATCGGAGAACAATTCATTCGCACTCGTATCTACAGCTAAGTGGGACATCTCTCTTTCCTCAAATTCGCTTCGTTCTTCCTTTACCATTTCCAGCGCTTTTTGAGGGCTGAGGTAAAAGTAATCTTCTGACTCTCCACGGCTTGTAATCGTTTCGGCATTGACCTTTCTCGCCACGTCCGTCCTTCCTGAGAATCCTGATGCTCCATCAAATGCTTTCGTATAATCTGTGTAATAGGTCATAGGAATCTCATTTTCAGCAAAATAATCATTCACGTCTTCATAATCCCGATCGCTTCCTAAATCATTCTCAAGCGGGAATTTCTTCGGGAGTGTTCCGGTGTAACCTCCTTTAGTCCAGCCACGGTAGACAACATGCATATCGTCAACCTCCTGCTGCTTTAAGCGGTCCACATAGTCAGGCAGGTCCGTCACTTCGGTCATTACCTGAATGGAATCACGCAGCAGACCGCTTTTTACTTCTCCACCCAGAAATTCGAGACGGAGGTCAACTTGATCTTTACCCGACACCAGCCTCTCATTGTCCAGCAAGTACTGCTGATAAGTCTGAGCCATTCCTACATAGTTGGCCTCGTCGTCATTGAGAAACGTTATTCGTTCTTTTACATCGAACTCATTCATTTCCTCCTGAAAAACGTTGTAGCCGCTCATATTCTGACTCGTCGGCTGATAGTATTGATAACGGTAATTGTACTGCGCGGTCACCCAGTGGAAATCGGTCGCAACACCGGATGGATAGGCGATCAGATCGGCAAACGTCTGTCCTTCATCAATCACAGCAAGGTAGCCGTTCTCATCCACGCCATTCGTCATACCGTATACAGGCATCGTAATTTTTTGGGCGCTGTTGACCCGGTCTTCCCCTTCTTCAGAGTCGCTTCGCTTAAAGCCCTCGTCTTCTCCATAAATGGAAGCCTGATAGGGAGCCATAGACGACGGCTGTTCTTCGTCAAAGCGCATAAGCGCCCCGCTTCCGTCGGGGATGAACGTATAACCGTCCATGTCTGTTCCTTCTGATGCTCCTAAGAAGGGATACACGCGCATTGTCGCAAGTTTTCGATCTTCTTCATTAATTTCACTCTCTGGGATAAGGACTTCAATCGAACCGCCATCAAGGATAACCTCGAGTTCCATGGAGATTCCAGCTTCCTCAAAATCAATGGATGCAGTAAAACCATTTTCCTGCTCGTTAACCGACACCTCGGATTCATTTGTCAATATACTTTCGGAAGAGGTTTTATCCTCTCCATCAATGTAATCGATCGTGACGGCTGAATGAGCCATATCCGACCATGTTTCATTCAGGTTATATTCTTTATCCTCACTCAGACCCGAGCTCCATATATACCCTGTCTGCTTGTTCTCGATTTGCAGGGCGAGGGAGTCCTCTTCCAGGTAAAGCACCAAGTCCTCGTTTTCTGCCACCTGAGTATAAGCTTCATTTACTGATGTCTCAGGGGAGGAGCCATCCTCCTGCTCAGGCTGTGTAAACTGATTCGACTGGTAACGAAGCTTTTCATTTGCACGCTGCTCTTCCTCTTCTTTTATATCCGTATCAGGATCGCTATCCGACAGCGAATTGGCAATCGCCGTTACCGGAAACAGTAAGACGATCATGAGAATGACCCACTTCCACTTATTAAACACGCAGCATCACCTCCTCCATGATCGAGCTGACAAAGTCAAATAATTGATCAAATAGTACGTAAAGCACAAAGAATACTAAGACGGTCAGGAACATACCAAACAATGTGACCAAAAAGTTTCTTACTGTCCCCCAGAAGGAATAATCATGAACCTCCTTAATGGTGGTAAAGAGGATAACCATCGACCAGATGATGATCACCTGCATCGAGAACGTATAAATAAACGCTTCATTAAAAGTAAGAATGTTTGAAATAAGGGTGACAGGGATGATAAATAATAGAATCGGAGCTAACGAATAAATCGTTCCTATATAAACATCCCTGAACCTTCCTTCTCCCTCGGTAATCGTACTGATTAAATAGTTGACGAGGATAAATAGGAGAAGAGGAAGCAGCACGACCCCCGCTTCAAAGAATACGTTGACATTTTCCAGCGTCCGGTCAGTAAATAGAAAGCCTGTCCAATAGATTCTCAGTAAGTATTCAACGACAAGAACGAGATATAAAATACTCGCAGATAGAATCGACGCCCGTTCTCCATTTTTCAAATAATAAATGCTGTCGATCGGCCTTTTAATAAATCTTGTTAAAAACAATAGCTCATAAACTAGTTTCTGCCGTTTAATGGTTCTTGAAGTATGTCGTACAGGCTCGAGAATATTCTTCTTCCGGTCTGTGAACTTAACCGTATACCTTACTGCAAAGAATGCAAAAATGATCATAAACGCACCCGCCAGATTATCTTCCATCCAGCGATAGCGGATTTCCCAGAAGGCATTGGAATAACCTTCTTTATCGTTGGCTAATTCAAATTCCTCTAACGCCTCATCGTACTCCTGCTGCTTATAAAGAGCTTCCCCTTTAGCTGAATGAGCGAGTCCGAATGATGAATTCAACCGGAGAATTTCGTTCCAATACTCTTCACTCTCGATATAGTAGCCTTCCTCAAAGAGTGCCAGCCCCTGGTGAAGGACGGATGTGAATTCCGTAGGTTCATAGACTTGAATATTTCCCTGCTCCCGGTCGGTTACATAGAGACGGCCGACGTCATCGACTTCAATGCTGGACGGCTGCGTCGTCAAACCAAGGCGGTTGTTCTCATTCGTCTTACCGCCAAAGGAAAAGAGCTGGTTGCCCGAGCTGTCGTATTCATAGATCATGCCGTCGTTTCCTACGGTATAAATATTTCCAATCGAACCGACTGCGAGATCAACTAAGTTCGTTTCCTCTGTCATTGCAGGAGGTAGAATATTGCCCCCTTCAATGTTCAGCTTCCGAATCGCTTCCCACGTCGTTCCTGATGTTGTCGTATAGACCAACCCTTGATCATCAATAGAAATATTCCCTGGAGCCGGGGGTTCCTTCATAAATAGATTGGCTTCCTGACGCTGTGTGGTGATCATATCCTGAACAAACGTCCCGACAGAGGGCGCAAGCGTATTCGCTCCATAGTACCCTAGAAAGGTTCCGTCCTCGCTCAGTTGAATAATACCGTTCGTCGCACTTTCACCAATAATATAGATATTGCCGCGAGTATCAACGGACACCTTTTCCGGCTTATAAGGCGCATTGGCACCAAACAACGGAGATTCCGGCCGTTCAAACTCGTCGATCAGCTCTCCATCCTCCTGGAACTTCACGACTTTTTCATTGCCGTAATCAGCCACATAAACATCGCCGTTCTCCTCTGCGTATACTCCTAACGGCTGATTCAATTCCTCTTCACCGTATACCGCTAGTTCATTCCCCTCTTCATCGAACTTCATAACGGTTTGTGTACCCGAATCGGCAATATAGATATGACCCTGTTGATCAATATAAATGTCCTCTGGATTGATAATTTCCGTTCCTTTTGCAAACAACCCGATCGGTGTGTAAGCCGTTTGGGTTTCGATAACATTTCCATCAGCTGTTAAAGTTTCTGTTGGATAGGGTACAGAAACGGAAGCAGAGCAAAGTGCGGGAAACAATATGGTTAACCAAACACAGATGACAGCTGTAATAAATCCCCTCATTTCCCTTCCTCCTCATCGTTACTTAATTCCTGAATGGGCCATCGTGTTCATAACTTTACTCTGCATAAAGATGAAAATAATCAAGTTAGGAACAAACATAATTAATGATGCCGCTGCTGCCATCCCCTGCCCGGCAACAGTATTTCCTTCTGTGTCGGCCGCTAACGTTGACATGAAAAAGGCAAATGTCTTTAAGTTTTCATCATCAACAAATAACGTTGACGTCTCTGCGTTGTTCCACACGGCCTGAAACGCCAGAATGGAGATGGTGGCAATCGCAGGCTTGACTAAAGGCACGATAATCTTCAGGAAAATCTGAAAGTCATTTGCTCCATCAATTTTTGCAGCTTCAATGAGTTCATTTGGAATTTGATCAATAAATTGTTTAACTAAAAATAGTCCTACGGGCATCGCTAATAAAGGAAGGATATGAGCGAAAAATGTATCGAGCAGCCCAACTTCGTCAATTAATAAATAACGCGGAATGACGACTGCAGCTGGAACGAACATTAATGCCAGTGTGTTAATTTCAAAAATCGTGTTCTTAAACTTGAATTGCTTTTTGGAAAACACATATCCAGCCATCGTACTGATCAGCACTGTTAAGAAAACAACAATCACAGTGACGACTACACTGTTGAACAAATACCTCGTCATTGGCACGCCCGTTGCGTTGGTGTTGCCTGCTAAGTCAACAAAGTTTTCGAGCGTCGGTTTCTGCACGAAGAAACGGGGCGGATAAGCAAACAGTTCATCAATCGGTTTAAACGCATGGGAGAAAATATAGACGATCGGAATCATCATTAACAGCGCCATCGGAATAAGCACGCAGTAGAACTTCAGTTGGCTTCTATGAAACTTATCTGGATTAATTTTTGTCCCGTGAAAGGATGCCATTGTTACACCTCCTAATCGATTAGTCTTTTTCAGCAAACAGCTTCATAGCTACCCGCGAGAACCCATATATGAATAAAAGCAGCAATACGGACAAGGCAGCCGCATAACCCATTTCATAACGGATAAACCCAAAATCCTCCAAGTGGTTCACTATTAACTGACCCGCGTTTTGCGGCGTCGGATTCTGTCCCGAAAGCTCAACCCCGATGGCTCCGGCTTGAAATGTGGTCACTACGGCCATCACCGCTCCAAAGAGCATCTGCGGTTTCATCGAAGGAATCGTAATATAAATAATTTCCTGAAAACGGTTTCTA
Organism: Halobacillus sp. A5; assembly: GCF_024189315.1. Taxonomy (GTDB): domain Bacteria; phylum Bacillota; class Bacilli; order Bacillales; family Halobacillaceae; genus Halobacillus_A. The sequence continues at coordinate 257,066 of NZ_JAIZEO010000004.1, forward strand.
ATCCCGTCAATATAAGCCGCTTCATAAATTTCCTTATCAATATTAAGCACGCCGGACAGCATCGCGAGAAACCCGACTCCCATGCTGCCCCATAACGTGACGAGAATCATAATCAACATTAAGTAATTAGGAGACTGCAGGAATTGAATGGGTTCAGTAATGAATCCCATAGAGATCAATAAATTATTCAAATAGCCTGTCTGATCCCCGCTGAAAATAATCTTCCAGACGACACCCATTGCCACTCCTGCCGTCATTGACGGCGAGAAGAGAATTAAAGCAAGAATCGTCCGGGGGCCTTTTGATATCTGCGCCAGCATCCAGGCTAACAAAAAGGCCATAATATAGCCTCCGGGGCCTACAATAAGGGAGAATATCAATGTATTGGGCAGGACATACTGCATAAAGGTATTGTCCTGAGTCACGATATTGACATAGTTGGCAAGCCCTATGAAGGACGGAAATTCGATCGTATTAAAGTACGTAAAAGACAATCCGACGGCAATCACCACCGGAATGATGATGAACATAGAAAACAAGATTAAATAGGGTGCAAGAAACACAGATGTACTTAAATTCTCTCTGTTATTCATCCGTCTCCATCCACCTTTCTACTTTTTCGATCGTTGGAATTTCATAAGGTTTGACAACTTCTCCATCTTCCATATAATCAAATTCCTCAAGCTTCCGCCTCATTTCGCGGTTAATTAGAATAACACTGTCATCCACAGAAGCACGGGCATTTTCCCCGTCAAATACAACCTTGTTCCATACGTTACTAATCTCACGCTCGACCATATATGAATACGGTGTCTTCGGTACTTCCCTCATGTACTCCCACTGCTCCAGAATTACGTCTTTATGCTCCTGCGGCAGCGGCAGCTGGGCAAAGGAATCCAGGTTGGCTGTATTCCACATGTACTCCGGCCCGTATAACGTCTGCAATGTTGACGCGAACTCGGTCTGCGTATCCGTCGACATCCACCATTTCATTAATTCCCAGGAGTCGTCCTTTTTGCCGCTCTTATCAAACATCATGGAAGCCTGGCCGGATCCCGGGGCCCAGCGTTCCACTGTGCCGTCCTCCTGTTCTATTCCAGGCTGTGGTGTAATGTCCCACAAGCCGGATATTTCAGGGGCGGCCGTCGTCAGCTCAACATACGTACTAAATGGAGCAACCCCCATCGGCAGCGTCGAATAGCGGAAATGGTTATAGAATCTTGGCACTTGAAGCGGCATGCTGTAGATGGTGCTTAAATCAGCCATATATTGTATACCTTCGAGTGCATTTTCTTCATCAATGGTCGTCCCGAGTCCATTCTCTTCATAGATCTCTCCTCCAAATTGATAAATAAATGGAGAAGTTGTTTGAAATGGCTTAAACGCTGACTCTTCTGCTAATGGGGTATAGTAATTCATTCCATACCTCTGCAGCTCGGGAAGAATATTAGTGACCTCATCCCACGTATCCGGCACAGGCACATCGAGCTCTTCCACAATATCTTTACGATAAAACTGAACAAAGAAATCCTGCGTTTCAGGAAGTGCATAGACACTATCCTCCACCGTTAAAGGAAGGAAAGCGCCCGGTGAAAACTGCTGCCCGACTTCACCGAAATCATCAAATTCTCTTAAATCAACAGCTGATCCACGGATGGCCAGCTCATAAGGGACCCAGTTACTAATACCAAACGCTAAATCCGGCTGTGTATCGGCGGCACTGGCCAGTACCAGCTTCTGCTCATCCGGCATTAATGAATATTTCACTTTTATCCCAGTTTCTGGCGTGAAGTTCTGGTCTGTCATATTCTGCAGCAGTTCTACGTACTGCCTCGGACGGTTCACCCAGACTTCAATCGTGTCATCGTCTACATCTGAGGTGGCAAGATTATCCTCCGTAAAGGATTGGAAGAAGCCGGACACAGAATCCTTCGTCTTATCAAAAAATCCAGCCTCGGCACTCGGGAGATTTTCATCCTCCCCATGAACGTAGAAGCGGTCGAGCAGCAGCGGCTGGGCTGATAGATCCATAGATATATCCCCCAGTAACTGTGCGGATGAGTTAGACCCTGTAGACAGCTGAGTGAGCTTATTCGGAATTTCATCCGGATTGTCAGCTAAGTTGTCTAATTTATCAATGGCAATTTTCATAGACGATACTTCCGTCGATTCTTCGCCGTCATTGAGCTCAAGCAAATAATCGACCTGTTCATTCAGTCTGTGCGCCCAGCCATTTAACTGGTCCTCAATATCCGGAATGTATTCCTCGATCTCCCAGTCACGTGATCCCTGTTGATTCCCTACAAGCTTACGAATCGACAGCGACAGCTCATCAATCTCCTGCATCACTTCATCAATCGTAAATAAAACATCGGCGTGAGGAGACGGATCAGCTTTTAGGCTGACCGTATTCGTTCCTTCCTCTAAATAAAAGGAGTACGGCTCCCCCTCCTCACTGCTTAACGTTTCATTTCTCCACTCTTTGCTATAGGAAAAGGGGTATGACTGTGCCTCTTCAAATGGGACACGGTCATTAATAAGCACTTGTCGATATACAGGCGAGCGGGACTCGTTATCCTGTCTCGTTTTAAAGGACAATTGGTAAAATCCTGCTTCCTCGGCTTCTACTTCCCAACTCACCGTCTGGCCCGGTTCACTCCAGGAATCTCCTCCTAATGTATTTAACAGCAGCTGTTCCCTGTCATACGGATTCACCGAAGGATCCTCGGTTGTTTCAGGACGGATATAGGAGCTGTTTTTCTCAGACGGATGTTCGGCTTCAATCGTCTGCAGGTCTTCTTGTTTTTCAGCGTCCGGGTAATCCTCTACATAGTCCTCGTAAGCAGGGATAGACTCTGGAGAAGTCACATGAACATCTCCTACAAGCATTTCCCCACGCAGATTACTGAGGGTAATTGTGTTAGTGCCCTCTTCTAAATGATATTGAAGCGGGCGCTTATACATATATGTAGAGTCTTCCGCTTTGACATGTGACCATTCTTCGATCGTCTCCTGATCAGGAATGATTTCATTCCCCGATCGATCCGTTTCAAAGTCTTCTGTTTCGTTCTTCCATTTACTTGGGAATTCAATTTGCCGGCTTTCTCCAAAAGGATACTCCCCGTTCACCTGGATAGCACCCTCTATTGGCATGATCAAATCACCTTGTGGTAAATAATCAAACCCAATTTCATATAAACCTTCTTCTTCCACCTCGACTTCAACTGTTAATGATTCTTGATTATGCCAATAGAATACGCGATCCTCATAACCCTTACTTTCTGATGAAGATAATAATTCTTCTTCATCCATATCTGTAAATGAAGAAGGGGAGATAGTCCGCTCAAATTGAGCGGCACTATCTACACCTTGTTCCTTCCATTCGTTGAGTACGAGGCGATAACTCTGCTCTTCTATTTGCTCATTGGCTTCCGTTTCGTCCTCGCCGTTTGCCAAAACGGCGTGAGGGATGAATAACAGGGTAAACAGCGACCATATCAGCACTTTAGACTTCATGACGTTACCTCCTCAACTGATTCCCATAACTTTATTCTTCACCAATCGCTTCTAACTCTTCTTCATATTTCTGATTGGCTAAATCGTTAATTTGACTTGCATAATCTTCTATATTTACCTGCCCTGATACACTGGCATCAATTAATGCACCCATCGTAGCATTAGATTCATCGCCTACTTCTACGCCTGTCGGTGCTTCCCAGCGGGCTTGTCCATAGCCTGGAGTTGTCTTATACGGCTCGATCACAGCATTCTCAATGTTGCCATAAGCTTCCTTAAGACCCGGCACGTCAACTCGCTCGAAATAAGCATCAAGTACTTCTTCATCAGTAATTAAAGGTACGCCTGACAAGCTTACTTCTTCTTCCTCATCAGCAAGCTCCATACGTTTCATGTAGCCGTCTTTACCGAAGCCCATCCATTTTGCCAGCTTATATGCTTCTTCCGGATGTTCCGTAGAACTGGAAAGACCATAGAAGTCGTGGGTGATGACAGTTCTGTCTCCCGGAATACCAATAAAGTCCCAATCGAAGTCTGCGTTTTGCTCATATCCGCCGATGGCCCATGTTCCATCCCACCTGATGCCGATTTCATTGTTCATCCATACTTCATTGGCATCTTCTCCATTGAAGTTAGCCATTTCATCTTCAGACAGCGTGGCATAAGCATAACCATTTGTGTTTATGTTGTTAGCCAGTTCAACCCCGCTGATAAACTCATTACTATCTAAATGGAATCCTTCATTAAAGGTGTACCAGCCCAGCTCTTCACTTGCAGCAGCCGGGTACCATTCAGGGATCGCGTTCGCTTCGTTTAAACCAATCACACCCTGATTGACGTTGGTAATATCACTGACAGCGCTTTCGAATTCGTCAATGCTTAATCCAAGTGACGGAACATCGAGGTTAGCCTCTTCATATAAATCCTTGTTGACGAAATAGCCAAGGATATTTTGGGAAGAAGGGACCGAATAAACACTATCACCATAAGTCACGGCTTCTTTTACTGAATCCGGCAGCATGTCGTATTCATCATCCTCTTCAACATACTCGCTCACATCCATCATCCAGTCATTTGCCATCCCTGTCGGTACGTGAGAAAGAGCGAACACGTCCGGCATTTCCCCGGCACTAGCTGCAGAAGCCAGAGATTCCTCCCAAGGATCACTGATCGATTCATCAATCTCAACATTGATATCCGGATTCTCCTCCATGAAGGCGTCAATCATCATCCGGTCAAGGTTGGTTTCCCCCTCCGAACCGAATGCCCAGCTGGCAATACTTATTGTTACTCCATCACCGTCTTCACTCCCGCCTGAATCACCTTCTCCTTCTGAATCATTTGAGCATGCAGCCAGCAGGGCAAAGACTGTCAACAACGTAACGATAGAAAACCATTTTTTCATTACATCCACCTCTTCGATTTTTTTAGTAACCAGGGCCGTCAATTTGATTTTACAAAGTCAATCGTTATTTCTTTTTCTAAAGACCGCGGCAAATGAACAGTAAAGCGTCCTTCGGAGATTCTTTCGACCTTCACTCCAAAAGCTTCAACCGGCTTGTATTTAAACGTTTCAAAAATAAGTAATTCTTTAGACTGCTTTAGTTTCACTTCCACCGATATACCCTCTCTTGATTGGTCCACATTAAACACTTCTGCTGTAGCAGAGGTGACAGTAAGGTCTTCTGTAAGCGGAATATTAACAGGAAGCATGAGCCCGCTTTTTGGGGGAACGGTAACAGCAGTTCCTTCGAACAATAGTTGATTGTGTCTTCTGACAGGAGTAACCTTTTCCACTTCATCCAAGTTGTGAAGAAAGACAAAGTAACTTTCTGCGGTAACTTCACGTATGGAAACGTCCAATTCCTCATCTACGATAAACTCGCTGATTACACCTGCTCGTTCGGCAAGTTCGCGAATGACATCGTATTGATGGTGAAAATTTAGTTCCATGCCGATCCCGAACATAAGCAGACGGCCTTTTCCAAGTCTCTTCTCAAAAGCAGCCACATCTTTATTCTCGTCTTCTGACCAGGCAAAGGCTCCTTCTGTTACCTCGAACGTTTCCATATACTTCGTCTGTACGCTGTCAATGTCACCGACTGTAACAAACCCCTTTCTTCTTCCATTCAACTCCACACCAATGTAATCTCTTAACAAAGTGCATTCATCATTATTGAGATCTTTAGTCGGAATCGACGGGAAAAGAATAAGCTGACCACCGTCTTCCAAGTAATCGATTAGCTTCTGCTGTACATGGCTGTCCATCCATTTCATCGAAAACATCCACAGCGTCGGCACTTCTTCCACGTTTATCTTCCTATTATCTTGAATATTCAAGCTGTCAAAAACGATTCGATTAACTCTAAGCCCTTTGGCAACACCATTGTAGATGTTTAAATCAAGCTCAGATTGAAACGTTTCAATTAAAGGTGAAGAAAAAAGATTACTATATTCCGTCATGTAGTAATCCGGATAGAAAGCAAAGCACGTCTGGGTCCTCTGCTTCGCATTTGATAGTGGTTTTTCATAGGTACGGTACATCCGCCCTAAATGCTGGATCACTTGAAAATGGGGCTTCTTTTCTCCGGAAGCGCTTAATGGTGCCTGCCACTCATGCCTCCTGCCGTTTAACCCAATGTTTTCGTAATTCTCGCCGCCGACAAACATGTAATAGTTCACAGCATTCATGCCATTGGCAAAACAAAGGCGGGTTGTCAGATCAAATGTACTCGGCTGCAGCCTCGGTTTGTCCGATGCCGAACCTCCCTGGAATTCCGCCGAAAACAACGGCTGATCCGGAGATTGGATCGCTTTTGTAAACGAATTAGCGAGGACAATATCAACGTAGTTATCGAATTCAATATTCCCAATGTAATAGTCTCCTGCCACCAGCGTGTTCTCAAGCTTCGCTGCTTCAATCAGCTGGGCAGCGCCAATTGGGTAGCGCGTTCCTCTTTTTAAAAAGTCAATCGTATGAAATCCATGAATATTAATAATGAAAGGAACCGATATGCCTTCCTCATGAGCCAGCATCTTTAAATGCTCCAGGTACACTTTGTAATGCTCGCGCATAAACAGGTAATACTCTTTTTTTATAACCTCAGCCTGTTGATCTCCCGGGTGCTCCCTCATATACGCAAAGGGTGCATCGATTTGGTTATCTTTTTCTTTTAAGTATTGTTCAAATTGCTGCTTCGTCACTTCATTATAATCACCCTCGTTCGTCACCCAGTGAAACATTCCTTCTTCATTATCGAGCTGAAACATAATGACAGGACCGCCATGCTTAATTTGAAACGGCTCAATTACAGAACAAACCGAGTGATACCACCTTTCCACTTTTTCTAAAAACGCCGGGTGCATGTAACTGACGACTCGTGTCGGGTGGCCGTCCCCCTTCTCCGTGTAGGCCAGCGCCTCAGGGTAATGGTCGATAAACCATGTCGGAACTCCGTGATCCACAATTTCTGCCATAACGTAAGGACCGGGGCGGACCAGACAGTACATCCCTTCATCCGCCAGCAGCTGAAGAAAGCTTTGAAAATCACGCTCAGCTCTCGTCTCCCCTGTCAAATCGATGGCCCCCTCTTCGTATTCATGAAAGATCCATGGCACATAGGTGCTGACCATATTAACCCCCGCTTCCTTAACCTGACGGACACGATCCAGCCAATCCTCCTTTGGAATTCGAAAATAATGAAGCTCCGCACCAAAAACGATCGTTTCTGTACCATTGATCATGATCTTCTCATCTTTTACTTTAATCGTTCACACCTCCTTTCTAGCTTGATTGACGCGGAATAAACTCAATAGGTATCTCCGCTTCATCGATTCCTTCTTTCTTTTGCAGCATAGCGAATAAAGCTTCAGCTGCCGTCTGTCCCCATTGCTTTTTTTGAACGCGGACCGTCGTCAAAGCCGGCTGCACGTATCTCGATAAGTCAATGTCATCAAATCCGACAAACGCAATATCGTCAGGAACCTTTAAACCTGTCTGCTGAGAAGCTTTGATCGCTCCCATCGCCATTTCATCGTTCGCAGATACAAAGGCCGTCGGATAATTCTCGTTCTCCTCTAAAAACTTAGCCATGCAGAGTAATCCACTAATTTCCGTAAAGTCCGCTCGAATTAAATCCGTCTCCTTAAAGGGAAGATCATGTTTCGAAAGAGATTCCCGGAACCCTTCCAAGCGGCTTTCCCCGTCGAACGATTCCCTGGAACCAGCAATGAAACCAATCCGCTTGTGTCCCTGTTCCACCAGATGGCTCACTGTGTAGTCCATGCCGTGCTTATTCGGCAGCAAAACCTCCTTCACATGAGGATTCTCTAATTCACGATCGAGAACTACAATCGGAAACTTCTCACTGGCCAGACTGTCCAATAATTCATTGCTGATATGGTAATTGAGGATAATGGCTCCATCCACATACCGCTCCACCAGCAACCGGTGCTTGTCATCTGAAGCACAGACGACCATCTCATACCCTCTCTTGATCACTGCAACCTGAATGCCTTCCAACAGTTCATTAAAGAACGGACCCGTAAACCCACTTAAGAAGAGGCCTATGATGTTTGTTTTATTTTTCTTCAGGTTTTTGGCATTTCCATTTGGTCGATAGCCAATCTCCTTAGCCGCCAGCAGCACCTTTTCCTTTGTCTGCTTCGTAATCAGATCACTCCCATTCATGACATAGGATGCCGTGGCTACACTAACATTTGCTTTTTTTGCAACATCTTTTAACGTGGACAAGCTTTTCCCTCTTCTCTTAACTTACGGATGAAATCAATTTATTGAAACGTTTCAATAAGAATTGTATCGAATTTTGAAAGCGATTACAATATATTTTTCAGAAATTTATAAAAACTAGTGATTTGGTTGTGTGAGTAGAGATCACGTATTTGACTGTAATTTTATCTTTAATAAAGATGACCTGTTTTTTTATGGTTAAAATGTACTATAAAAATTAATTGGTCTGGTGTTACGTTTCTATGAATGACAAACCTTTTATAACCTTATAAACCGATGGCGAAATAGCGTATATGATAAAATAAATATATATAATATGTGAAGCAATTCAATCGAACTATCAAAGCAGATTAATATAGTAATGTTACTAAATTTATTGAATAGGAGATGGTATGACATGGCAACCCTCCACTTAATGGTGGGCCTCCCTTGCAGTGGTAAAACTACTCTTGCTCGCAAACTTGAAACAAAACACTCTGCACTTCGCCTTACCCCCGATGACTGGCATGCGGGTTTAGGTCATCATTATGGGTATAACATGACTGAATCGGACGAATCATTACACAATGTCAGACACGATGCAGTTGAATCTCTTATGTGGAAGGTTGCAGCTAGAGTTTTAGTTCTTGGCGTTGATGTCATTTTGGATTTTGGGTTATGGAGCAGAAAGGAACGAGAAGAGCTTCGTTGTCGTGCTGAGGAACTAGGGGCCGACATTAAAATTCATTTTATGGATGTACCAGAAAAGGTGCTATTTGAACGTTTAAGGAATAGAAATGCTCACAAACCAGATGAAAGTTTTGTTATACCCGAAGCTAAACTTAAGGAGTGGATACAAACCTTCGAACCACCTTTACCAGAGGAACTTGCATAAAACGGGTAAAGGCAGCTTTAGCTTCACGAGACAATTTAAGAAACCGACCGCTTGAACAATAAAATCCAAGCGGTTTACCTTTATCCTCCTTTTACCCAATGAGCGAAGAAGTTCCAGTCACAAATAGAACCGTCCTCGTTTAGAACACCTAAGTAAACTCCGTCGCCTTTCCCCACCTGCCAGATGGCTTGAGCTGAGTTTTCTTTTTCAGTAACTTCATTATCAAATATGTATTCAAAAAATTTTTGTTTACCAGCACCAAAAGTTTCAGCAGCATACGCAACTAAATAAATATCGATACAGTTCGCCCCTAGTTGAGCTGGGTCCGTCTGTAAAACATGATTTTTAACTAATTCAATTCTTTCTTCAGAAGACGCTGACAAAGCTTCTTCTTTAATAGTAGCTAGATGATACGCAGCATAGCTTCGTTTATCCCAAGGCTTTAATCGGCTTACTTCTCCGTCTACCTCCTCCAGCTTTATCAGCATATTTCTCAAATTACTTACTGTTGGTATAACGTTTTCGCGAAGACTTCTTCCTCTTAAATGATTCGGCAGTAATATGGACGACGTATTATTGATAAACATAGTAAACTCTCCTTTATGAATGATATATAAAGAGAATACTAAACTTTTAAAGGATTTTCATAACCACTGTGGAAGTTATTAGTAATAGAAATAATGAGGAGGTTAAAGATGATTGCAGGTTTTGCCTTAAACACATCAGAAATCCTCAGCTTATTACTGCTCCTTCTTTCCATCATCACTTTTATGTTATCCAGACTGAATTACAGAGCAAGTCACGCCCCGATTATAGCTATACAAAACAGAAAATACCGCATATCAGAAGATGAAGAAAAGAATATTTTTAAAATCACTGCAAAAAACATCGGGAACGGAATTTGCATTGACTCTTTACTGTTACTGCGGGAAAAAGATGAAAATAATAACATGAAATATTACCTCTCCAAACCAGTAAGAGAAATCGATTCAGATGACGTAATTGAGTTCACGATTAAGAAAGGCCCTAACTGGGATGAAGAGGCGGAGTTTATTCTCGTCTATGTGGATTTCTTCGGAAAAAAATACACTTCTAACGGAGTGACTGAAGGAGAAGCGGCGACTGCTGAACAATTGAACAGGTTTGTGAAGCCAGCTAAGCAGTTATATTTGTTTCACCCCACTTACCTTAAGTTCCTTTGGTGGAGATCGCAGGCTGTTAAGCAGGGAAATTCGGCCAAGGAACAAGAAAAGACCAGCTTTCACAAATCACAAAAGGAATTATCAGATTACAAAATTGACTTTACGATTTCCAAACAGAATAACGGAGAAGATTAAAGCTGGTTGGTTTATCCTAAGCTTTTTTATCCAGATGTTCTAAGTACTCTATGTAATATTTAATTGTTCTCGGATAATGGTTTGTTGTATCCTTATAATGCCTTTTAATATTAGCCAGTGTCTGACTATTAATCTGCCGTTCCTCTTTATAAATCTTTTTCTTCTTCAAATTAACTAATCTATTATTATATTGTTTAGCAGACGTTTCTTTTATTGGCTTTTCACCCTTGATGAATTTATGACGATTCAAGAGGTACTCTTCAAAATTCATAAACGACACCCTTTTACTAATATTCTTGTTATCTTGTTTGAACTCCTTCCTATATTGAGCCACAATGTGATTCACCATTTCTCTCCTTTTGGTATATAAATGAGGACAAGGGTGATAATATCCCCCGCTTTTTATGTCCTTGACACCAATAGAGGGAATACCAGCCTCTTGAATCAATTGCACCCATTCTCGTTTAATTAATTTAAGGTTCTTCCATTTTTTTTGATGATTTAACCCCCAGCCTAGAAGTATCCAGGAGTGCTGCTGTACTTCTTCTCTCGACACTATAGAAGCTTGAACAGAATACTCCCCGTTATTCGTGAGTTCCTCAAATAGATTTACTGCAGGAACACAACTCGGATGGCGCAAATTAAAGAGGTTATAGATATGAAAACGTCCGGTCAGTTCACCGTTTTTCTCATAAATACATTCAACAATTTTAATAAGCTGCTTCATCGTAGGATCTCCAGCGGGAATTAGTCCACTGCCTTCCCCGTATTGTTTAAGAGAATGTTCTACTTCCTTTGCTAAAGCAGCAGAGCCTGGGTTCAATAATAAACTTGCTCCTAACGATTCATCTGACTTGCCCCACTGTAAATAGGCCGATTTACGATAAATGTGATCGCCTTTTTTTACAAAAGCTCCATATGCCTTGGCTCGAACGGACAAGCGGCACACCTCTCTTCAGATATATTACGATTTCCTTATTTCATATATTCTTCATGGAGGAGTTTTCACCTTTATTTCAATTCTGAAAAAAACCTCTTCTAAGCTAAAACAGTAGTTTAGAAGAGGTTATGAATAAACAACTAGATTATCGCTCTCTCCACTGTCCGCGCCCAAGTTTTTGCCATCAGCATATTCCCTGTTGATGTCATATGAACCCCGTCAGTCGTTAAGCCGGGGCTTGGGTTTTTCTCCAGAAGCTCAATAAAGGCTTCATGTGCAGGCACGAGAATTGCTTGATAATTCTCAGCCAGTTGATTCACACTCTCAACATAATGCTTGAGCATTTGATTCCCCCGGGATGCTGGGTTTTCTTCTATAATTGTCGGCTGCATCAGAATGAGGTTACTTCCTATTTCCTCGACTGTCCGCTCAAGCAGCCTTTGATAAACGGTTAAAAAATGGTCAGGGTCCACCTGCTCCATCCCGGGTTGATCCAGCTTGCGCCATACGTCATTGATGCCTATCGAGACTGAAACCCAGTCCGGTTTTTCCTCAATTACGTCCAGACCCCATCGTTCTTCTAGATCTGTGATGCGGTCTCCAGATACTCCCTTATTCACGAAGTGAACCTCTGTTTCCGGGTGCTTCGTGATGTAATGGTCCCTCAGGATTTTCACGTAGCCTTCTCCTATTCCTTCTGGATCGTTTAATCTATTGGCATCTGTAATGCTGTCACCGATCATTACAATTTTCTTAGCAGCCATAGTATCACTTCCTTCACTTGTTTTAACACTAGAATACCAGAATTCGTGATCTGTTGATCTGGATTTGGCAGTTCAACAGTTTTCCCTTTCCAATGAATAGAGTGAAAGAGCGGATCAACTAGTTAAGCCCCGATATACTTCTGATACAGCTTCTTCGCTTCCTCCACATTCTCTGTACCGTGAATTAAAGTCCTCCCATCCTTAAAAACGACGAATCGAACGTCTTCGACATGAAACATGAGAAGCTCTGCATTTTCTTTCATTCTATCAGTCACATTTTCTAAGTGGCTGCTTAGATCTGATAGAGAGAGTGTAGACAATTGATCAGGTCTGACTTGTACAGTATTTCTCCCGCAAAGCATTGCAGTTTTTAATCCTTTTTCCTTTTTCAAATAAGGGAAAACGGCGTCCCTGGAGCAGGAAGGGCACTCTGGGTTAAGGAGCCCGCTTATATTAATCGAAGAATACTCACGCCCCCACACATCAGCGTAAACCATTTCTACGGTCATTGAATGGCCCGTAAGAAATTTCAGGCATTCAGCTGATTGATAAGCGGCTGTCATCTGCACAGCCGGCCCGATAATTCCGACAGTATCACACGTACTTCCTTCCTGTGGCAGGTGATCAATGAGACAATGCAGGCAGGGGGTTGTCCCTGGAACTATAGGCAGTACGATTCCATAGCTTTTCAAGCACCCGCCGTAAACCCATGGCACTTTAATCTTTGCTGCCACATCATTAATGACGAAACGCGTCTGAAAATTATCAGTGCCGTCGATTAGAAAATCTGCTCCGTCTACTAATGCTTCAGCTGTTTCCGCTTCAAATTCCTGTGCGATGCCTTGAACTTTTATCTCAGAGTTCATTGCCCGCAATCGCTGTTCAGCTGCCGACGCTTTCGTCTTCAGCGAGGCCGCATCATTCTCGGTGTAGAGCTGCTGCCGTCCAAGGTTGCTCCACTCGATGTAATCACGGTCGATAATGGTGATTTTTCCAACTCCGGCTCGAGTCAGCATTTCCGCATTAGCACAACCTAGTGCGCCAGCACCAACAATAAAGACATGCTTATTTGCGAGCTGAGCCTGACCGCCAGGGCCGATCGGAGTAAATCGTTCCTGACGGGAATAGCGCTCTGTCATCAACCGATCATCCCACTTTCCGGACTGCTTTTAGACGCATAGGTTTTCTGCGGAATTCTTCCCGCTTCATAGCCTAAGCGGCCGGACTCAATCGCAAGCTTCATCGCTTCTGCCATTTTCACCGGATCCTCAGCCCCGGAAACCGCAGTATTTAATAAAATACCGTCAGCTCCAAGCTCCATCGCGCATGATGCGTCACTAGGCGAGCCAATCCCCGCATCTACAATTACAGGGATGTTTGCCTGCTCAATAATAAACTGCAGGTTCAGCGGGTTCACAATCCCCTGCCCGGATCCAATTGGAGAGGCCCCCGGCATAATCGCATGGACGCCCTCCTCTTCTAAGCGTCTCGCCAGCACCACATCATCGGACGTATACGTAAGAACGGTAAATCCTTCTTCCAGCAGCTGGACTGAGGCCTTCATCGTTTCAAAAGGATCTGGCAGCAGTGTCTTATCACAGCCGATCACCTCTACTTTAATCATGTCACACAGCTCGGAAGCTTTGGCTAAGCGAGCTATTCTCACCGCTTCCTCCGCCGTTTTCGCACCTGCTGTATTCGGCAGCAGGGAATATTTCTGCAAATCAAGCTCTTCTAACAAATTCGGTTCGTTCGAATCAAAAATATCCATCCGCCGGACGGCAAAGGTTAATATCTCAGTACCTGATACGTTTACGGCTTCTTTTTGACTGGCAAAGCTCGGGTATTTACCTGTTCCCAGCATTAAGCGGGACTGAAAGGTGTGGTCTCCTATTTTCAACATGTCTTATCCTCCTCCTACAAAGTGGACGATTTCCACATGGTCACCGTCTGCTAGTTTTGTATGTTCATAATCTGTTTTCTTCACAATCTGTTTGTTGTGCTCCACAACTGCAATCTTTTTCTGTATTTGATAACTCTCCAGAAGCTCAGCAATGGTCGCCTTTTCATTTGGAAAATCAAGCGTACGACCGTTAACTAGAATATTCATACGTACTCTCTCCTCTCTCAACTAAGCGGTTTGCGGAAAATAATGCTTGAATCGACGGATCAATCTTCTTCTTAGTAATCATGTTTTTAAGCAGCTGACCGGTGGCCGGAGCCAGCAAAATGCCATTTCGGTAATGTCCTGTCGCAAAGTAAAGCTTCGAAATGGAAGGGTGCTCTCCTATTACAGGTACACCGTCTTCCGTCCCCGGCCGGACACCAGACCAAAAATTTAGAAAAGCTGCTTCCCTCCACTCAGGGAAATGGGAAAACACCCGGTTCATCAAATCGGAGAGACCTCCTGCTGAAGTATCTGTACTTTGGTCGCCCGCCTTTGAAGTAGCTCCTACGATACAGCGTCCATCCGCCTTAGGAACAACATAAAAATCACGAAAAAATAAAGCTTCGTTGAAAAATTTTTCCCGCATCTTGATCGAAAAGCACTCTCCTTTCGTCGGTACGATAGGATTGCACAGGCCGGTATCTTTAAACCACCGCCCGCTGTCTGCACCGGAAGCAACAACCACATGCTCGGCTGAAACCGTAGAGTGTTCCATATTAACAGTGAAGGAGTCCCCCTTCTTTTTAAAACCTATTACGGCCTGGTCTTCAAGAACGTCCCCGCCATAATAAAGGGCCGCCCTTTTCAAAGCTTCGCAGACTTGACGTGGTTCGACGTGACCATCTTCTTGCATAAAAAGGGCTCCTAATGCATTCTCAGACAGGGCAGGAATCCGCTCACGAAGCGACTGTCCTTCCTCCCAAGTCAGATATGGAAAGCTCATTTTTTTCGAATGCAGCCTTTTCTTTTCATCAGGATGGACGGCCACTTCTGCCATCCCAAATTTGGAAAGCTCAATATCGATTGAAGTAATCTCTCTTAATTCCTTGTGTAAGCCCCCGTATAAATCTCTGCTTTTTTCACAAAACTTGTGATAGGCACCTGTTTTTTCATTTTCTGTATGGACTCCAAGCATGCCCGCTGCGGCCTGAGTAGCTTTATTTCCACTCGCCTGTTTATCCACCACGACGGTATGAACACCGCATTTATTTAAGAAAAAGGAAATGGAATGACCGATAATTCCTCCGCCAATAATTAATACATCATAGACCTTATTCATTCAGCTCACGAACCTCCTTTTGGTAGAGACGTGCGGATTCAATCGGGGATGAGGCATTAAAAATCCCTGACATAACCGCGGCTCCTTCCGCCTTTGTTGAAGTCAGCTTCTTTATGTTCTCTATGGTGATACCTCCAATCGCAATGACTGGAATACTAAGAGCCGATGTGATCTCCCTCAGCTGCTTAAGCCCTCTTGACTTCATTCCTTTCTTACTCTCGGTAGGAAAGATATGACCGAACATGATATAATCTGCTCCTTCTTCTTCCGCTTGTATAGCGGATGATAAGGAATGGACGGCCTGCCCTGTATGAAGAAATGGATAAGCCTTTTTCACTTCTCTTACTGTCATGCCTTTTTCCGGGAGATGAAGGTTATGAACTCCAGTCATACAAGCAATATCTGCATGACTATGAACCCTAAGCTTCCCGGCAGGAATCCGTGCCTTTAGTAATGCATTTACGAACTCCAGGTATGCTTGAGGCGATTTTTGTTTTTCACGTAACACAATGGAATCTACGAGCGGCTCGATTTCCTTAATGATTGGCAGCAGCTGTTCTTCATTCAATTTTCCATTCGTGACAGCAGTAAGCTTCATCACGTCCCCCCTTTAATTTAGACATTAAAAAATGCCACTTTTCCGGTTAGGAAAGTGGCATGTCTATGAGTAAACAGCACGCAGTATATAGATCGCTCTAATATCACGCTTGTCATACGGTCACTTTCCTCCGCTGGTGTTAAAGCCAGTTCAGGTTCAAAGAGTCCCAAAGTTGTACTTTGATCTCAGCCCTTATATAAAGGCACCCCTAGTGAATCTACTATTAAATTTTGGAAATGATTTGTAGTCTACTCTACCGCATTTACGAGCTCAGGTCTATTAAAAACAGTCGATTTCCACTCATTAATGCTAAAGACCTACTAATCTATGCACGTTTATTCCGAGGATTTAAACAACGACTTCAGGAAGCCAATTACCCCTTTATTTTCACGATTTACCTCTCGAGGCTCTTCCTTTGTTTCCAGGTAAATGTCTTCTTTCTCGATGGCATAACCCACGGTCAGAATTGCCCCTGCATCGGTGTCTGTTTCGTGATTGGAAATGGTCGTATGGTGAATATCATATTGATCAGCTATATTTCTATAAGGTTTTCGAAAACGATAGCTGACTTCGCCGTTTAACAGCAGCTGAGCGTCCTTATGCTCTTTCATCTTCTCTTTTAATTCTTCTACTCCAGCTTCCTGCATCACCTGTCCTTTTGTTAAAACAAGAACGATCCGCTCCCGGAGAGTGCCAAGGTATTGCTTGCGTTCCCCTGGTTTTGTCTGTCTGCCGCCGTAGATACCTTCCTGTAAATAATCATCTACGTCTTGTTTTTTCATAAGAAATTCACCTCATTATGCGATGCTTCTATTAATTCTCCCCATATCTTCGCACAATCACGAAAACACATCAAAAGAGAGGCACCTCTCTATTTCTCAACAATAATCTCGTCAATCTGTTCTCCTAAATGCCGGCCTGGCTTATCCAATAATCCCAACACCTTCTGTCCTTCCTTCAAATCTAAAATCGAAACCTCGCCTAAGTTTTCTTCTAATAAATAAACACTGGAAGACTGTTGAAGAGTAGCTGATATCGTCTGCTCTCCGCAGCGGCATTCCACCCGTACAAATGGACGCTTCTCAATCTTCACCCGTCCGACTGCAATTTCCCGATCTGCCGCTTCATCACCCAGTGTCAGTTTCTCGCCCGGGGTTAATTCATGTAGATAATAAGTCTTCGCATTCTGATATAAATATTGGTGGAAGGCGCCGCAGTTAATACGAAAGGGCCGAGCGGGATAATCTTTAGACTCCCGGTTCTCAGCGAGTACTTTAAGATAGCCATGCCCTGTATTGCCGATATACAGTCCGTCTGACGGCTGGAGAATATCAATTAAGTCAAGGCAGACTCTCATGCCTTCCCCGATTTCTTCAATCCTGGTTACTTCCAAATAATCTTTGTTCATGTCTGCATCCAACCTTCCTCATTTAGTTCCTGGATTCATTTTCTCTTGTTTCCTTCTTTCTTGTCCACTGCGAATAAATATTGAAGCAATTTTCGGATATTTCTTTTAAATGCATTGACACTCCACCATTTAATTGCTATGATCACAATTAAAATAAAATCAACGATATTCTTATCCAGAGAGGTGGAGGGACTGGCCCTGCGAAGCCCGGCAACCGCTATATAAAATAGCACGGTGCCAAATCCTACTGAGTTTTAACTCAGGAAGATAAGAGAATAATACATCTCTTAAACCTCTCTATTCATTACGATTAGAGAGGTTTTTTCCATTCGAATATGTAATTCTTATCCAGAGAGGCAGAGGGACTGGCCCGTTGACGCCCGGCAACCATCAGGCTGAAGCTTGAAAAGGTGCTAATTCCTGCAGGAGAAATCCTGATAGATAAGAAGAGAATCCAGCTCTCTTCTTATCGAGGAGAGCTTTTTTCTATGAAAAGGAGAGAAATCCAATGAAAACCGTTTTACTAGATGGTACTCGTACCCCTTTTGGAAAATGGAAGGGTGCGTTAAGTAAATTGTCTGCCGTAGATTTAGGAGAAAAAGCATTGGCGGCTTTACTCGAAAGACAGCCTGAAGCAAAGCAGGCAGACGGAGTACTGCTCGCCCAGGTTATTCAAGCCGGTCAGGGGCAGAATCCTGCCCGGCAGGCAGCATATAAGGCAGGTCTTGACCCTGCAGTTCCGGCCATTACGCTCAATAATGTCTGCCTGGGAGGTATTGCTACTATCGCTGATGCCTCACGGAGAATTCAGCTGAAGGAAGGAGAGTACTATGTCGTAGGCGGGTTCGATTCGATGACGAACGCGCCCCATACTGCTCCCGTCCGCACAACCTCAAGTATCGGGCATACCCGACTTACGGATACTCTGCTGAACGATGGGTTATGGTGCTCACTGACCGATGTTTCCATGGGAGCTCTTACCGACGAGAAAAACCGAAGCTTCGACATTAACCGCGAGGACCAGGATGATTACTCAGCCCTTTCTCAACAGCGTGCAGCCCATGCACAAAGTAATCAAAGGCTGAGTGATGAAATCAGCCCGATCTCTGAATTATTAGAACAGGATGAAGGTGTGAGGGCTGGTACTACTTCAGAGAAGCTCGCCTCTCTCTCTCCTGCTTTTTCAAAGGATGGAACCATCACTGCCGGCAACGCCTCCCAAATGACGGACGGGGCAAGCATAGGCATTGTAACCTCTGAACAAAAAGCTAGAGAACTTGGAAAAACACCGCTGGCTGAAATTGTGGACTGGTCCGAAGTCGCCGGCCCTGATGCGAGTCTGCAGACTAAACCTTCACAGGCCATTAAGCATCTGCTGGATAAACACTCCCTGACGACGGATGACATCGATTTATATGAAATTAACGAAGCCTTTGCCAGTGTAGTAATTGCAAGCTGCCGGGATCTTGGAATTGATTACAGCCGCGTCAACGTGAACGGCGGCGCCATCGCCCTCGGTCACCCATTAGGCGGTACAGGCTTCAGGCTCATACTTACCCTGGCTCATGAGTTAAAAAGAAGAGGCGGCGGAAAAGGCATCGCTTCCCTGTGCGGAGGCGGCGGCCAAGGAATGGCCATTCTTATCGAAGTGCCCCAATCGTAATTGGAAAGGAGATCCATTCATGACATTATCAACTGCATCAAAGAGACACTCCCCCCTGCTTTGGGAGCCTTCAGAGGAAAGATCTCATCACTCTCATATTAAAGCATTTGCTGACTACGTTAATCAGCCGCTTTTTCCATACGAAAGGTTTCACCGCTGGTCCATTACGCGTATAGGTGAATTCTGGTCCAGCGTGTGGAATTATGCCGGGGTTATTGGGGATCAAGGAGATACAACTATTATTCCTTCCTCCTCTATGCCGGACGCTGAATGGTTTCCAAACGCCAGACTGAATTTTGCTGAAAACCTGCTGCGTGGTTCCGATGATCGCCTTGCAGCTTACGAAGCCGGGGAATCAGGAATAAGCCGCACGATTACCTTAGGCGAATTAAAAAAGATGGTTGCGAAAGCGCAGCAAGGATTACAGAACTTAGGCGTACAGAAAGGGGACTGCATAGCGGGGGTAACGACAAATACGATCGATGGACTAACTGCCTTAATTGCAGCTACTTCTCTAGGCGCCGTCTGGACCTCCTGTTCTCCAGATTTCGGGACGAAAGGAATCGTGGACCGGATCGGACAGGCCGCGCCTAAGGTATTGTTCGCATCCTTAAAATACCAGTACAAAGAAAAACCATTCAACATTGAAGAGAAAATCCGTGAAACCACAGAAAATCTTGAAGACCTTTCGGCTGTCATTACGTTAAACGGTACAGCAGAACTTCCGGGAGTCGAAACAAAAACATGGGCTGAGTTGTGTGCGAATGATGCAAAGTCCCCTGTGTTTACAGAGACCGGATTCAATGACCCGCTGTATATTCTTTATACCTCTGGAACGACCGGTCTCCCTAAAGCGATTGTTCACTCCGTCGGAGGCACGCTGCTCCAGCATGTCAAAGAGCATCAACTCCATTGCGATGTTCAGCGTAATGATGTTTTATTCTGGTACACCAACACAGCGTGGATGATGTACCCCTGGCTGGTCTCCGGCCTTGCGAGTGAGGCTGCCCTGCTGCTTTATGACGGCTCACCCGTTCAATCAAATAACATCGCTCATTTATGGGATATAGCAGATGAAGCGGGAGTTACCCATTTTGGAACGAGTCCGAAATATTTAGAATCGCTGGCGAAAGCCGACGTTCATTTAAAATCAACGCACTCCCTTTCACGTTTAAAAAGTATTATGTCCTGTGGAGCGCCTCTTGCTCCTGAACAGTATGACTGGGTTTATGACACGATCAAGGACGATCTCCATCTAGCCTCAATTTCCGGAGGTACAGAAATCATTGGTTGCTTCGTCATGGGATCCCCGGTCCACCCTGTAAAACGCGGGGAAATCGCCTGTAAAGCTTTGGGTATGGCCGTTGATGTTTTAGATGAACGCAGTGCTTCAGTGTATGAAAAAAAAGCGGACTTAGTTTGTACCCAGCCGTTCCCGAGCATGCCGCTCACTTTCGTCGGCGAAGACGGAGATGAACGGTACCGGCGCAGCTATTTCTCAAAACGCCGGGACATTTGGACGCATGGCGACCTTGCCGCACAAACTCTTGATGAAGCTTTGATTATTTATGGACGGGCTGATACCACACTGAACCCGGGAGGCGTGCGGATCGGCACAGCAGAAATCTACCGTGTAGTTGAACATATTCCGGAGATTGAGGATTCTGTCGTGTTTGGACTGCCAAAGGACAATGACGAAGAGATCGTCCTTTGTGTCGTAACGAAGCATTTTACAAAAGAGCTGGCGGATCAAGTGCGCCGTCTGATCCGGTCCAAAGCGTCCCCCCGTCATGTGCCTAAACGGATCTATCAGGTAGAGAGCATTCCTCATACCATTAACGGAAAGAAGGTTGAAGGTGCTGCACGTACTGCTGCATTAGGCCATACGGTTAAAAATGAAGCTTCATTACGAAACCCGTTAAGCCTTCAATTATTCCGAGAGCTGCCAGAAAAGGAGTATTTGTAAATGAAGCGTAACGTAAGAGGAGCCATAATAGGAATCGGTGAATTACAGCCGGTCCGCTATACATCAGGAGAAACTACACTCAGTCTGATTGCGGAGTCAGTCCGTCTTGCCATTGAGGATGCTGGGATTTCAAAGCATGAAATCGACGGTCTCCTTGTCGGTCCTCAGGTAGGGGAAACTCCACAGCACGTTCCAGCTACAGTTTCAGAGTATTTAGGAATCGATCCCACGATGTCAAACACCGTCGACCTCGGCGGTGCATCCGGTCCGGGAATGATCTGGCGGGCCGCTGCTGCCATTGAAGCCGGCATGTGTGAAACCGTCGTTTGTGTGCTTGCCAATAAGAACGAAAAAGGGGAAACCCTCCGCTCTCCAAATCGCAACCCGATACGTGAATTTGATGTACCGTTTGGCGCATCAGGAGCCAATACGTCTTACGCACTCTTGAAACGACAACATATGGAGGAGTATGGATCACAGCAGGAAGATTTCGCCCGTATCGCTTATTGGGCGAGAAAGAATGCACAAAAGAATCCGAAAGCGATCTTTCATGGAAAACCGGCCGAACTTGAAGATATTACTGCTTCTCCATTGATCGCGGATCCCCTCCACCTGCTGGAAATTGTCATGCCTGTGGCCGGCGGAGCGGCTGTCATCGTCACCTCTGAGGAGAAAGCCGCGCGTGTTATACAGCACAAGCCGGTTTATTTGAAAGGAGCTGGTGAAAAAATTACTCACCGTGCTGTCAGTCAAGCACCCCGGATTGATCAGCTGCCGTTCACCTACTCCATCCCCCGTGCTTTGGAACAGGCCGGGGTAAGCGTAGAGGATATCGATCTTTTCTCTTTGTATGACTGCTATACAAGCGTTGTAGCAGTGCAGCTGGAAAGTGCCGGTCTGTGTGCGCCCGGCCGGTTTGGAGAATTGATGAGAAATCACAGCTTCTCTCATGATGGCAAATATCCTTTAAATACACACGGCGGACAGTTAGGATTCGGTCAGGCGGATTTAGCCGGCGGAATGTCTCACGTTATCGAAGCAGTTCACCAGCTCCGCGGGGAAGCCGACAATAGACAAATACCAAAAGCCGGGCACGCACTGGTTACAGGCAATGGAGCTACACTAAGTGAAACCAATGCTCTCGTGTTAGGAGGAGAACAATGAGTCAGCAAGTAAACATATCACTTCCTGCACCAACGATCACCTCAGTAAGTCAGCCGTTTTGGGACGGTATTAAGGAAGGGAGGCTGATGCTTCAGCAGTGCGATCAATGCAGCGAATGGATCTTCTATCCACGGGCACACTGCCCTCATTGCTTTCATTGCTCCTTAACCTGGAAAGAGGCAGCCGGAGCTGGAATATTAAAAACATGGAGCATCATTCATCGGGCAGGGCACCCGGCCTGGCAGGAACACACCCCGTATGTTGTCGGTGTTGTCCAGCTCACTGAAGGGCCATCTCTGCTCACCCACTTGAATGTAAACGAAGACGAACTCAATTATCAAATGGAAGTAGAGATGGACATCCAGAACACCGGTCCCCATCCGCTGCCATTTTTCAAACCAATAAAGGAGGAAACAATATGATACTCACTTATTTCTTATGTATCGCTCTATTCTGGGCAGGCGGACTGCTATTATGGAAATATTTTTACGCAGGCAAGAAAGGAGAACATTAACTTATGCTTACAGAATCAAGTGTCCTGCTATGGACCGTAATTATATTGCTGACTGCCTACTTTGGCGCTGTAACGTGGATAGGTAAAAAAGGACGTGCCCACAGCCAGTCCATGGCGGGATTCGCTACTGCCCGGGGAAAGGTCAGCCCATGGCTCGTCGGAGCAAGCTTCGCCACTTCTTATGCAAGTGCAAACTTATTTATCGGTGTGCCCGGTCTTGCTTATCAATACGGGACGGCCGTCCTTTGGTACACGCTGGGATGCTTTGGAGTGTCCTGGATCGGATTATTACTGTTTGCCAAAACATTTTGGCGGTACGGCAAGAAGCTTGGTCGTGTATCGACTATACCGGAATGGCTCGGCAAGCGATATAATTCCAAAGCACTGCAAATCCTGGTTTCATTATTAATTCTATTTAATGTGTATTATATCGTCGGTCAAAACGTTGGACTTGCCACCATTTTTGAAACTGTCATTGGCATTCCTTACTTCTGGGGAATCATTATCGGTGTGGCTATTACGATCGTCTATATTGGTCTTGGCGGTGCCTTTGCACAAATGATTACCGATGGGATTCAAGGCATATTAATGGCCATTACATCCATCCTTATTGTCATCTCCTTTTTATGGACAATCGGCGGAGGATTAAATGTCTTCGGTGTATTGACAGATCAATTGCATGCGATCGATCCTAATTTAACGGCAGCTGTCGCAGACGGAGGACCATACAATAGTGCATTAGCCATTATGGCGGTACAGTTTATGCTCTTCAGCTTCATCTTAATGCCGCACCTGCTTAACAAAGTCCTTTCGCTTGAAAACGAAGAGGACCTCGCACCCTTCACACTTTCAGCAGGATTGGTGCTCTGCATAATTTCAACACTCATGGTACTCGGCGGTTTAGCTGCGCGCGTCATGTTCCCAAGTCTTGATAGTGCAGATTCGGCCATTCCATTGTACGTAATTGAAGCCTTTCCAAGTTTAATCGCTGCGATCATGATCGTAGGAATTATATCAGCTATACTGTCAAGTACCGACAGCCTTTACCTCGGTGTAACAACAAGCATCGGGAATGACCTGTATGGCGTAATTGCTTCTTTCTTTTCAAATAAAGATGAAAAAGACCTTGAAAATCAATCGTTAAAAGTTGCAAAATGGTCGCTGGTTGGAGTGGGACTGCTTTCCCTATACCTTTCCTTAGAACGTCCAGATTCTCTGGCTTTCTTAATCCAGTTCAGCTATTCTGCGATTATCTCCGGGATTATCGCTCCAATCACGCTTGGATACTTTTGGAATAAAGCCAATAACTATGGAGCAATCGCAGCTTTAATTACCGGAGCCTCTCTTTATGTATTGTTTACCACTCAGGAATTAATCGGTAATATTTTTATTGCCATGTTAATCAGCTCACTCACATCTTTTGTCGTGATGGGCATTGTAAGTGTTGTAACTGTCCGTACCACAGAACAGGATCTCGCTTTAGAGAAATCAAGCTAATAAAATCGCCTTTCCTAGACTGGAAAAGCGAGAATTTGTAGGGGGAGCTGAGGCTTCCCTTCTTTTTTTGGATGCGGGTTGAGTTGATAACGCCATGCGATAACACCCTAATGTCAGCAGATAAGTCCCCAACAAAAATAATAACGACTTAAATCAGTTAGACAATGCCCTAACGAAAAATATAGCGACTTAACCGCCTTTCCAGCCAAGGAAAGGCGGTTTATTGTCGATTACTTGTATGATATTTCCCGGGAAATGCTTTAATTGTCGAATAAATTACCTCGAAGTTGCTAAATGAGTATACACATCCTGAAGAGTTGTAAAGTTATGCTCTTTAATTTCCCGAATACTCTCTACCCACAGTTTAGCTGTTGCTTTCGCATCTTCTAACGCATGGTGTCGCTGCTCAATTGATATATCGTAATGAGCACAGCATTCATCTAAGCTCACCAAATCTTGATGTGCAATTTTTGTTAAAAAGTTCGTATCTACAATGCGGTGCTGAAAATTCTTCCTCAGCGCAAGCCAAGTTGCGTGGTTCATAAACTGCTTCTCATGATTCGCGTGGTGCGCCACCAATACATCGCTTCGAATATAGGAATAGAAACGCTTCAACACATCACGTAAAGGGTCTGCTGCCACCAGCATTTCCTGGGTAATGCCCGTCAGTTCTTCAATTTCCTGAGAAGGAGGCGTATCGCATTGCACGAGCGAATAAAAGGTTTCATTTTCAAGAATAGTCGTTCCCTCCACCTTAACTGCACCAATCGATAAGATCTGATCTCCCTTATACGGATAGAAGCCTGTCGTTTCTAAATCGAAAACGACCACGCTTAATTCTTCAAAAGGAATATCGAGCACATCCCTGTTCTTCATTTCCCGCTCAAGATTACGCATATATGCTACTTTGGAAGGGTCGTTCTGATTTATCGAAGAGAATCCGCTGCCAAGCCGATCAGACAAATCCTTTACAAATTGCATAAACGGATTCATAGCGCACCTTCTTCTTTAAGGATGGATTTTGCTTTGGCAAAAAGCTGGTTGCCCCGTCTGATCAAATACTTCAACTTCTGTTTATCTTCTCTTGATAAGCGCTCAATTGGCAGTAAATGAACTTTCTCGTAGTTGGCTGCTTCTTTTCGAAACTGCAGCCGGAAATCGAGCAGCTGGCGGAAATCCTGTTCATATTCTTTAATAAAAGGGAACGTATCGCCGAGCGATATAAACCTATCCAGCGTAGATGCATCACTCACGCCCTTTCTCAGTGCTAAGATGCGGATGGCATTCACGTAAGGAAAATAAGCTGTTTCCTTTAAATGAATCTCCCCCTTCATCCCCTGTCTTTGCTCGGTAAGCAGCTGCCCAAATACACCGACACCCTTTTTAATAAACTCGAAGTTCTCCATCAATCGAGCATACAGCTGCGGTTCACGCTCCAGCATCGTAAAGGCGTCCTGCTTTAATTGCAGCAGCAGTTCTTCATCCCCATACAAGACACGGGAGTCAAACAGGATCGAAAAGTTCCGCATCGACTGCCAGCTTGCTTCTTCAAGCCACGCACCTACCTGTTCTTTATATGCCTCGGCCGATTGACACCATAGCGGGTTAGAAGCCATTACCCTGCCTTCACACAGCTCGTATCCGGCCACCGCCAGCCCATGACTGATTTCATCACCCAGTTTTAAAAAGTAATCCTGATCACCGGATTCAAATATAAGACCATGATCCTGATCGCTCCATACTGACTGTTCAAAGCGTCCGGCGCTGCCCATTAGAAAGAACGCAAAAGGAGCAGGTGGTATCCCCTGCTCACTTTCCAGCTTCGTTTTCGCGATCCCTACGGTTTGATACATTACTTGATCGTGAAAAGCATTTAATTGAAAATGATCATCGGCAATGGACGGTATCGTCTCAAGACGCCATTGCTTTATATCTTCATAGGTTTGAAACATTCGTATCCATTCCTTCGAGCGCGATTACGCTCCAGATTTGGTATTAGAGGTTGTAAGGTTCTCTGGGTAACCATACCCGCCATGCTCACTAATATCAAGCCCCATAATTTCCTCTTCTTCCGTTACACGTATACTGCCCTTCACTTTATCCATAACCTTCAAAATGATAAAAGAAACGAGGAAGGCATAAAGACCACAAGCAACAACTCCCATAAGCTGAACACCAAGCTGCTCAAAGCCGCCGCCGTAGAACAATCCCGGACGGCCGACAGAAGCTAGTTCCGGTGTAGCAAATAGTCCGTTAGACAGCGTTCCCCAAATACCAACTGTACCGTGCACAGAAAGCGCGAAGATTGGATCGTCAATTTTTTTCTTATCAAAAAACCTCATACTGAAGAATACAAACGCTCCACCGACTAAACCGATCAAAACAGCTGCCCAGGGCTCAACAAACGCACAAGATGCAGTAATCGCAACCAGACCCGCAAGTGCACCATTTAACGTCGTCGGCACATCCGCTTTACCAGTTACAGCCCATACCATCAGCATTGCACCAATTGCACCAGCACCTGCTGCAAGCTGCGTGTTCAAAGCAACGTATCCAAAGAATGCATCCTCTACCCCAAACGTACTTCCTGCATTAAAACCGAACCAGCCGACCCATAGAAGCAGAACCCCTAAAGCTGTGAATACCTGGTTGTGACCCGCAATTTCATTCGAGGATCCATCTTTATTGTACTTTCCGAAACGCGGTTTAAGTATAATCGTTGCCGCAAGAGCAGCTGCTGCACCTGTTAAGTGAACAACGGTTGAACCGGCAAAGTCCTGTTTACCGTGATCAGCTAACCAGCCGCCGCCCCAGATCCAGTGAGCAATTACAGGGTAAATCACGATTGAAAACAGAACTGCAAAGATAACATAAGCAATCAACTTCGCACGTTCAGCAAATCCGCCAAACGCAATCGTCATTGCAATGGCTGCAAATACAAGCTGGAACATGAAATCAACAGAGCCAGCCAGCCCTTCTCCCATTGTCGATGCATCACCATAGAAGAAATCAGAAAAACCTATAAGAGCATTACCTTCACCATAAATCAGACCATAACCTACTGCCCAGAACACCAGCGACACAATCCCAACTGTAAACACTGTCTTCCCTGCAATGTGACCCGCGTTCTTCATTCTCGTCGAACCTGCTTCAAGAAGAATAAATCCACCCTGCATAAGAAAAACCAGTACCGTACACACGATAATCCATAAGTTATTCATCAAAAAAGTAGCATCCATTTTGTGTCCTTCTCCTTCATGTCATATTTTCTAACATTGTATGTTAATTAATATACTAACAAAGCCTAAAGCTGAACACAATAATTTTTTGAAAATTTATAAAATGAATGCGTTTTTATAATTATCCACACTACGTAAAAAGCCTCCCAACCGTTATTAGAACGAATGAGAGGCTTTGCTGCCCTGTATTAAAATGTGATTTTCTTTCCAGACCTTGCACTTTCCATTGCCTTAAACACCATTTCCATACTTTTAAAGTTATCCCGGCAATCCGTTTCTGCGGGTCTCGCTTCCTCCAGAGCAGCAAACATCTCATCCAGACAGCCGAAATGCCCTTCCCGTCCAGACCATGCATTCTCCTCTTCAACAACTTTCACGCTATCCATGAAACCTTGAGGACGAGATTCGTCGATGATTTCACAAGCCGGATCGTCGCTGCCATTCCAACGAACCGATCCTTTACTTCCCATCACCCGCCAGTCTGCTTCCCACGACGTTGAATGACCAACTGCCGACCACGAGCCGCGGTACGTAAATATGGAGCCGTCACTCATTTCAAAAATACAAACAGCCGAGGAATCGCCTTCATACCAGGATCCGGGTGGATTGTATTCGTGACAATACACAGAAACCGCATCCGCTCCCGTTATAAAACGAGCCTGATCGAATGTATGTATGGCCATATCCATAATAAGCGGGCTTTTCATTGCTTCCCGGAATCCTCCAAAATGAGGTCCCAGGAAAAAATCAGCATGGATCGATCCAATCCGGCCGATCACCCGGCTGTCTAAAAGGTATTTAAACGCCCGTATTTCTTTTTGGTACCTGCGGTTTTGCATTACAAAATAGTTCTTTCCCGTTTTCTGGGCTGTTTTTACTACTTCACTTGCGTCTTTTAAAGTTTCAGCTATTGGTTTCTCTCCAAATACATGACAGCCACCTTTAAGTGCTGTCGTCACAACCTGTTTGTGAGCAGCCGGTACAGTGACATCAAATACAAGCGAGGCATCCGTCTGCTCGAGTGCGTCGGCGAGATTTGTAAAGACAGGAACCTGCAGGCTGTGACTCTCAGCTAATTCTTTTGCTGCTGCTGCATTTACGTCAACGACCCCGGCCACCTCTGCGTTATTACGCTGAGAAGCATAGTCTAACCAGGTATGAGCCATCGTTCCGCATCCTGCCACAATGATTTTATGAATTTTCATAAACTGCCTCCTTTTTTATCAGCTTAGCATACTGCCGCGAGAAAACATCTTCCTTCTAAAGAGAAAAGGCCCTCTATATAAGAGGACCCATCATGCTTCCTTTTTTATGAAATAAAGAAGCTTATAACAAGAGTGACACTAAACCCGACCAGGGCGATAATCGTTTCCATTACCGTCCATGACTTTAACGTGTCCTTCTCCGATAATCCAAAGAATCGGTTAACCATCCAGAACCCTGAATCATTCACGTGGGAAGCAATGGTCGCCCCGGAAGCGATCGTAATCACGAGCAGGGCCAGCATCGGGCCTTCTATACCGAGCGTATCGATAACAGGCGAGATCAGACTGGCGGCTGTTACCATCGCTACCGTAGCTGAACCTTGTGCAATACGTACTGCTGATGCAACAATGAAAGCAAATACAATGATCGGCATGTTGAGATTACTCATCGTATCAGCTAGTACATCTCCGATTCCGGCTTCAACCAGCACCGTTCCGAATACACCGCCGGCTCCGGTAATCAAAATAATAACACCGGCAGGCTCCAGGGATTTCGTTGCAATTTCCTGAATTTCTTCCTTAGAGTATCCACGGCGTGTACCTAATAAATAGAAAGTGACCAGTGCTGTAATAGTCAATGCTACACCTGGATCACCAATGAAAGTCAAGACAGATACCCATGTACTTTCCTCCGGAAGTAAAAGAGAGCCGAACGTATTCAGCAGGATTAAAAACAACGGCAGCAAAATCAGGCCAGCAATCATTCGGAAGCTTGGCAGGTCTTTATCATATTGCTTGCCTTTCGCTTCCTCCGCCATATTTCTCATCATCTCTTTTGGCACAGTCGCATGAATTTTCTTAGCGATGTACGTACCAAAGACCGGCCCCGCAAGAATCGCTGCGGGTATTCCAGCCAGGAAACCAAATAGGATTACCCAGCCAATGTTAGCCCCAAGCAGAGAAGCCACTGAAATGGGTCCCGGTGTAGGTGGAACGAAGCTGTGGGTAACGGCTAACCCGGCCAACAGCGGAATTCCATAGTACAAGAGTGATTTACCTGTTTTCTGAGCCAGGCTGTACAGGATCGGTACTAAAATTACAAAAGCGACATCAAGGAATACAGGAATAGAAATGATAAAACCTGTCAGCACCATCGCCCAGTTCACACGTTTTTCTCCAAATTTATTCATAAGCGTCAAAGCTAAACGTTCTGCTCCGCCGGAAGCTTTCAGGATTTCACCGAACATGGCACCAATCCCGATGATGATGGCGACTTCAGCCACTGTTCCTCCCATACCTTCCGACACGGCATCCAATACTTCTCCAGAACTCATCCCAGAGAGAAGACCTACAATATAACTGACGAGAATCAAGGCTATAAACGCCTGTAACTTTGTTCTGATCACAAGGAAAAGTAATAACGCGACACCGAAAGCGGCAAGCAATATTAATCCTGCTGCAGACATTTTAATCCGCTCCTTTCAATAGTAATGTAATTAGTTTCATAATCTGGCAGTTTATAATCTCTACCATTCGGCGACTGTGCCATCGGCATTACGCCAGATTGGATTCTTCCATTGATGTGCTTCTTTGGAAGCTTCTTTCACGCGTTCTTCATTAATTTCAATTCCGAGACCGGACCCGACAGGCATAGTGACAGCTCCAGATTGATAGCGGAACACTTCCGGATCCACAAGGTAATCCAAAAGATCACTGCCTTTATTGTAATGGATGCCCAGGCTTTGTTCCTGAATGATGCAGTTCGGTGTACATGCATCGACCTGCAGGGAAGCGGCCAGGTTGATCGGGCCCAGCGGGGCATGAGGGGCCACCGCTACATCAAACGCCTCGGCCATCGAAGCAATTTTCTTAGTCTCTAAGATACCGCCGGCGTGTGATAGATCCGGCTGGACAATATCCACTACTCCATCCATCAGCATCTGTTTAAATCCCCAGCGCGTATAATTTCGTTCTCCTGTCGCAATAGGCGTCGTCGTATGTTTGGCGATTTCCTTAAAAGCTTCAAGGTTCTCTACGAGGACGGGCTCTTCGATAAACATTGGACGATAAGGCTCCAATTCCTTTACAAGAATTTTTGCCATTCCTTTGTGAACGCGTCCGTGAAAATCAATCCCAATTCCAAAATCATTCCCTGCCGCCTCGCGGATCGCCGCCACCCGCTCGACCGCCGCGTCTACTTTTGTATAGCTGTCAATGTAATTCATCTCTTCGGTTCCGTTCATTTTGATCGCTGTAAAGCCGGCATCTGCTTTTTCTTTAGCAGCGGTGCCGACATCACCCGGCCGGTCCCCTCCAATCCAGGAATACACCTGGATATTATCACGTACAGCACCTCCCAGCATTTCATAAACAGGCATATCGTGATACTTGCCTTTTATATCCCAAAGGGCTTGCTCAATCCCGGAAATAGCACTCATCAGAATGGGGCCGCCGCGATAGAACCCGCCCCGGTACAGAACTTGAAAGTGATCTTCAATTTGGCGGGGATCCCTGCCTATCAAATAATCCATCAGTTCCGTAACACAGGCCTCCACGGTATGAGAACGCCCTTCAACCACAGGCTCTCCCCAGCCGCTGATTCCTTCATCTGTTTCAATTTTTAAGAACAGCCAGCGCGGCGGCACTTGATAGAGTTTAAAATCAGTAATTTTCATAGGTTTCCACATCCTTTATCGCTGCTGCGAATTGTTGAGCGCTCTTTGTTATATTCTTCAGTGCCTCGTCATCTATCTTTTGGTTCGTATTCACAAGGGCGCTCCCTAGACCGGCGGCAACCGCGCCTTTTTCAAAATACTCCCTGACGTTCGACAAATTGACACCGCCGGTCGGCATTAACGGGATATGGGGAAGCGGTCCGTGGATATCCTTCATATAGCCCGGTCCCATAACCCCCGCCGGAAAGACTTTAATCAAGTCGGCTCCATGTTCATAAGCGGTTAGAATTTCTGTCGGAGTCATTGCACCCGGAATACTGACTACCCCATACCGCTTCGTAATTCGGATGGTTTCTCTATCGACGGTTGGGGAAAAAATAAAGTCGGCTCCAGCCGAAATTGCTGCTTTCGCCGTTTCCGGGTCGAGCACCGTCCCCGCACCAACCACCATTTCCTCACCGAATTCCCCGCTCACCCGCCTAATTAAATCATTGCATTCCGGAGTATCCGCAGTAATTTCCATAATGTGAACCCCGCCTTCATGCAGTGCCCGGGCGATCGTCACAACATCTTCGCCTGCCGCCCCACGAACGACGGCAACCAGTTTATGATTCATCATTTTCTGAAAAGTGTTTTCCATACAAGCTCCCTCCTATCGGTCTACATCTTCTTTACTGACCTGGTTTTGAAAGTCAGTAAGCCTCTTCTTGTCCGGCAGCCCTTCAACATCGCCATCAACCATCGTCACCATTGCCCCAACAGCGTTCCCGCGTCTGGCGGCTTCCTTTAGTTCTAATCCATCAAGCAGACCCGAGATACAGCCGGCAGCGAATCCATCCCCGGCTCCGACAGGATCTACCACTTGGTTCACAGGAAATCCTTCGACGTAACCTGAAGTCTGCTCAGAGTATACATAAGCCCCCTTTTTCCCAAGCTTCATCACAACAGCAGCGGCTCCATTTCCAACAAATTGCCGGGCTAATTCCTCATGGCTTGAACGGCCAAATAGGAATTCAGCCTCATCGATTCCCGGCAGCACAATGTCTGCGAGACCAGAGAGCTTAAGCAATACTTCGCGCGCCTGCTCTTCTGTCCATAATTTACGGCGCAGATTCGGATCAAAAATCACCGGCACTCCATTTAGTTTCGCGCAATCCACCGCTTTTAAAACGGTTTCATAACAGCTGTCACTAAGTGCCGGGGTAATGCCCGTGACATGTAAATAATTCGCCCCGGCAATGTATTCCTCATCTATGTCTTCAGGCCTCATACGGCTCGCAGCCGAATGCCGCCGGTAGTATTTCACTCTGATTTCATCAGGTGACAGTCTTTCTTTAAAAAAAATCCCCGTGTCAGCTTCATCGTCTAAGGTAACCCGGCTGACATCCACTCCTTCGCCACGTATAAAGGCAAGTACCTTTTCTCCAAATTCATCATCTCCCAGCCGGCTGACCCAGCCTGACTTATGGCCAAGCCTTGATAAAGCAATCGCGACATTTGACTCGGCTCCGGCAATTTTCGTAGAAAAATCACCCGTGTAGCGCATAAGCCCTGATGATTTTGAGGTGAACAAGACCATCGTCTCCCCTAGTGTGATTACATCCACATTACCCTTCCTTTCTAGTATCCATTACGTTGTGAAATGACCTTCGCTGTGTGCTGCAGTTCTTCTGCTATGAACGGATGCCTCGGAGATACCCTGCTCTTCGGACCGGCCACACTCACTGCCGCAATCATTTCACCGGCTGCATTGTAGATCGGAGCAGCCAGGCAGAATAAGCCGTTTTCATTCTCTTCATCATCAATCGCATATCCCTGTGCTCGAAATTGTGGAAACTGAGCCTTTAACACCTCAGGATCTGTAATCGTATTATTCGTGATCGCTTCCATATCAATAGATGACAGTATATTATCACTTACAGCCTCCGGCAAAAATGCAAGAAATGCCTTGCCAAGGCCTGTACAATACAGCGGCTTTCTCATTCCAATTTGAGCACTCGTCCGCACTGATCGGTAGTTATCTACTTTGGCCACGTATACGAGTTCCTTCTCCATCAATACAGCCATAAAGATGGTTTCTTCCACCTTTTCCATTAACTCCCGAAGTAAGGGCTGAGCCTCTGTATTGACATCGAGCGTCTCTAAGGCCCTCGTGCCGATTTGAATTAACTTCGGTCCGAGCTTGTACTGCTTTCGTTCCGTCACCGTTAACACCTGTCTGCTATGCATCGTCTGTATTAAATGAAACGTACTGCTCTGCGGCAGTGAAAGCTTAGCAGCTATTTCCTTCAAAGGGAGGCCGCCCGGGTAATCCTTTAATAAATTCATAATATCTATCACACGGCCAGCTGATTTAACCGACATCCCGCACCCCTCCTTAATTCACATATGTAAATATAATTCTTATATATGAATAACTGCCCATAACACTATCATAATAAAACGCTTTCATCAATAGAAAACAGCAAGAAAAAAAGCAATTCCTCATTAATTCCAGGAACTGCCTTCTGCTGCTATATTATTGAAGCGTTATTTTCTTTATCGAGTTTATGGTGCTTAAGCAGCTGGACTTCATCAGTGCAGGTCTGCTCTAACTCCAGAATAACCAACTCATTATCCTTTTCTCTTAATAAAGGACCAGGAAGATAAAGCCTCTGCTGCGGACCGGCTGGATTCCAATACCTTCCTAAATTAAACCCATTAATAAATATATTTCCCTTCGTAAAGCCGGTACTATCAATAAATGTGTCGTGTAATCCGTCTGCGTCGAAGGTTCCTCTGAAAAACTTAGGATACCTTGAACCTCCTTCTCCACCATAGCTGTCGGGAAGGACATCTAATTCAACCGCAAACATTTCCCAATGAAAAAAGTACTGCTCTCCCAGCCATATGTTGCTCGTGATTCCTTTCCTGTCAGAGAGGTGCTCTCCATAATTCGCCCTCCCCATGTTTTCTACCAAAATTTCGAGCGTATTGCTTTCGTTTGGAAAAGTCAGTACAACCTTCCGTTCTGAATCGTTTTTATAAATAGTAGTATCATATTTTCCATTAATATAAACGTAAGCACGGTCATGAACCTCATCGATTCCCATACTTAAATCTCCCTGCCTGTTGACTGTCGTACGATAAAGCGTATAGCCATACGACTGATCGATCGCTTCCATGGAAAGGGGTGTAATATTTTCCACACGGCGGCTGATTTGATGGATCGTATCAAACAAACTGATGGACTCCAGCATTGATATCGTGCCGTAGCTTTTTGCTGAAATCGTACTAACGTAATCATCAGGAACTTCTGCATAGTTGCCTAATATTCGTTTAACTGCACGGTATTTCTCGGTAATTTCTCCATTTTCCGTCAGTAAACTATCATAGTCATAGCTTGTAATCGTAGGGTAATAGAGATCATAATGGTTCGCGCCATTCATGAAACCAAAATTAGTCCCCCCGTGGAACATATAGAAATTAACTGAGCTCTTCTTCTCCATCAGCTCTTTAAAAACTTCAGCTGCATCTTCTGCTTCTCTTGTATGGTGCTCCCCCGTCCAATAGTCAAACCAGCCGATCCAGAACTCAGCTGCCATCTTAGGCGAACCCGGTTTCATTTTCTCTAATTGGTCAAAAGCTGCCTCTACCTTAGAGCCGAAGTTTAACGTCGTAGTGACGTCAGGAAGAGAGCCTTGAGCTATGAATTCAGGACCATCTGAAGTAAACAGAAACGTATCCATTCCATGTTTTTCATACTGATGTTTAAAAAACTCCAAGTAGCGTTGATCATCTCCATAAGCACCGTATTCATTTTCTATCTGCATTGCTATTATGGGACCGCCATTTTGAAAGAGATAAGGGCGGAACTTAGGAAGCAGGACATTATAATATTCTTCCACGTGCGTTAAGAAACGAGAGTCACTGCTGCGCAGCACTACCGAATGTTCCTTCAGCAGCCAGGAGGGCAGACCGCCCATTTCCCACTCCGCACAAATATAAGGCGAAGGGCGGATGATGACATACAATCCCAGCTCTTGTGCAAGCTGAATGAACTGCTCGATATCGGCAAGACCAGAAAAATGAAAATTTCCCTTTTTCGGTTCATGTACATTCCAGGCGATATACGTTTCTACTGTATTTAACCCTAACGCTTTGAGCTTCTGCAGTCGGTCTTCCCAGTGTTCAGGTACCGTGCGGAAGTAATGCATAGCGCCTGAGAGAATTTGAAATGGTTCCTGATCTAAATAAAATTGTCCGCTATTTGCCTGCAGCATTATTGACCACCTTTTTCCCTTTTTAAAATGGAGAGGCCAAAAGGAGGCAGGTTTACGTTCCCCTGGACTGGTCTCCCGTCTATCAAATGTGAGAATACCTCACCGTACAGCTCTACAGTTTGTTCAGCATCCCCAAAGTTCATCAGGAAAATACAGTCGTACTTGCCGTCCGTCCTCTGCTGCGCCGATATCCCGTCCGGCAGCGTACCTGGTATCGTTTTTCTAATCCCAGCCTCTTCAATAAGGGCTTCGTAAAAGTCATGTTGAAACGGCTGTATGTTACGGGAGGCGATATAGTAAGCTTTACCCTTCCCCAGTTGATTAACTGTTAGAGCAGGACGTCCGGCATAAAAGTCATCTTTGTAGTAAGCCAGGGCCTCGGCTCCATCTAAATGGATTAAATCACATAATTCATAAGCCGTATATTCGCCGCTGAGTCCTAAGCTATTTGTGCCGATTGTTACTCCATTCGTCTGGCCGTCATATAGCCCATCAATTTCCTCCGCCCAGATACCAAGAGTGTTTCGAAGAGGACCAG
Source organism: Halobacillus sp. A5 (assembly GCF_024189315.1). GTDB lineage: Bacteria > Bacillota > Bacilli > Bacillales > Halobacillaceae > Halobacillus_A. The sequence continues at coordinate 293,203 of NZ_JAIZEO010000004.1, forward strand.
GGAAGCCGCTAAGAAAAGCTAAATCATTTTCATTCACGATCCCCGACCAGTAGGTTGCCACAAACGTCCCCCCCTGCTTCACAAACTCCTCAATCCTCTCACCAACTCCCGGTCTGACCATATACAGCATCGGCGCCACAACTAATTTATAGCCGGATATATTCTTGTCCATATCAATGACATCGACAGCAGCCCCTTGTTTCCAAAATGCCTCGTAGTGAGCGGCAACAGTTTTTTCATAATTGACGCCTTTGTTCCTCGGTCCTTGAGCATCCTTGACGGCCCAGCGGGTTTCGGTGTCAAAGATGATGGCGACTTCAGCCTCCACCCTCGTTCCGACTACATCATCCAACTGATCCAGTGTCTCACCAACTTCGGTAACATCCTGAAATACTCGGGTATGCTCACTTCCGGAGTGATCCACTACTGCGCCATGGAACTTCTCGCTCGAACCCCGGCTCTTCCGCCATTGAAAATATTGAACCGAATCTGAACCATGGGCCACTGCCTGCATCGAAGACAGCAAATGCATACCCGGGCGCTTCAGTTTGCTGATCGGCTGCCAGTTTGTCAGACTTGGTGTGCTTTCCATTAATAAAAATGGCTGCCCGTCTTTAATTGAACGGAACATGTCATGATTCATCGCTACCCAGGCTGCCTGCTGAATATCTCCCTCCAGGTCGTGCCACGTCGGATAGGAATCCCAGCAGACAAAGTCGAGGGCTTCCGCAAACTTAGAGTAATTCAACCCTTCAAAGGCCTCCATAAAGTTGGTAGTCACAGGTAAGTCCGGGTTTTTGGTTTTTAACGGCTTGACCTCGTGCTCATAGAAATCAAGCGTCTGATCAGTCACAAATCGCTTCCAGTCCAGGTTTAAGCCATGGACCATCGTTTCACCGTGAGGAGCCGGAGACTCAATCTGAGACCACGAAGTATATGTATGACTCCAGAACGTCGTCCACCAGCTATGATTCAACTCATCAAGCGTGTTATACTTTTCACTCAGCCAATGACGGAACGCCTCCTGACAAAGATCACAATGACACTCCCCGCCGAATTCATTAGAAATGTGCCAGCCAATGACGGCCGGATGCTCAGAATATCGTTCAGCCAGTTTACGGTTCATGATAGTGACTTTTTCACGGTAAACCGGAGAAGTATAACAATGGTTATGCCTGAGTCCGTGCATATTTCTCACCCGGTTATCGCTGACTCGAAGTACTTCTTCATACTTTTCGGACATCCAGGCTGGCCGCGCACCGCTCGGCGTAGCTAAAAAAGCGTAAATTCCATTCTCGGCTAATTGATCGAGAACCCGGTCCAGCCACTCGAAGTGAAATACGCCTTCCTCAGGTTCAAGCTTTCCCCAGGAAAATATTCCGACGGACATCACGTTACATTTCGCTTGTTTCATTAATCTGATATCTTCTTCCAATATCCCCGGGTATCTCTCCCATTGTTCCGGGTTGTAGTCCGCTCCATGGAGCATTTTTGGAATTTTTGCGCTGACTGGATTGTATTTTTCTTTCATATTCTCACCTTTCTTTCTTATAAAGTGATTCTGTTTATCCTGTTGAAAATACGATGGATAGTGAGGTAACGCGCTCACTTTCTCCAACCCCGGGTAACGGACTCCTTCCTTTTTCAAAAATAAAACTACCTGTCCTCGTGGCAGGATAAGGAGCAGGTAGTCTCGATGCAGTATCTATGTCTTTTTTTGCCGGATTAATGAAAGGCTGGCTTCATGTCCAGCCCGAACTGAAACGCCCCGCTGTTTAACCGGTACTTCTCAAGCACATCCGGACCACAGCTAGCCGAGCCAAGACCATGATGCTTGTGATCAATTAAAATGGTCAGGAAATCCTGTTTGACTAAACCATGTGTATGCTGCGCTTTTTCCAGGTTTTCGATTGTGTAGTACTGGCAGTTAAAATTAAACGCAGGCTTAGCCACAAAAGTAATCCCGACTCCCTTCCCGCTCGTCACCTCAGCCCAGCGAACGTCGTGCCGATTGCCGTTTTCCTGCGGATAGACATAGGGAGTATAGAATTCTTCCGCTTTTTTCTTCCAGACGCCAAATCGGTTCGCCAGTTTGCTGTCGACGTACGACTCCCCCGGACCTCGGCCATACCATTTCACTCGATTCAGCATCGACGGCACTTCCATCTTAAGCCCAAGGCGTGGAAAGGTTCGCGGCAGTTCTCCATACGGCTCGCCCTGTACATCAATACCAACCCTCCCTCTAGAATCAATCGTATACGTATAAGTCATAGATAAGCCCCAATTTAAAATAGGCGGAGCGACACGGGCGGACACTATAACTTCCGCTTGATGTTCCCCTTGACTGTGACAGCTGACGGAATGGATTCGCTGCTGCAATCTATGAAGACCATGCTTCTTCCATTCTGTAATGGACGGGGTATCCTTCCAATGAGCCTGGGCCCACAGATCATTATCTATAGGGGCACGCCATAAATTCAAAACGGGGCCTGTTTTGATTAAATCAATCCCCTGATGTTTCCATTCACTCAAGTTTCCGAATACTTTATTGAAGCGGACAATAAAATCCTCCCCTTGAACGGTCAATTCGTGCTTTGACTCTTCCACTGCTAAAGGCTGGCGGGAAAAGCCGAACTCTAGAGGCTTCGCCTTTTGAACTGGGAGTTCGTACTGAGCCCAGGCCACCAGATGTCCAGTTTCTGCCCAGGCTGTATCGCAGGCAAGCGTGAATTCAACGTTTAACCAATAGTCTTCTGCCGCTCCATGATACTGGCCAATGTTATAAGGCAATGTCACCTGGTCACTTGATCCCGACTCTATTCCATCACATAAGATAGTGCCGCCCGCGACAACTTCTTCCCCTGTAGTAACGGTCCACGACGCGTGCAGATGTTCCAGTGAAACAAAATCATAACGATTCATTATCTTCACTTTGCCTTTTTCCAAATTAATCGATTCTATAACCACAGGCTCAATTACTTTTTTGTATTCTTTAAGGGCCGGAGAAGGCGTATGGTCAGACATAACCAGCCCATCAATGACAAAGTTGGAATCGTGCACAGCTTCACCGAAGTCCCCTCCGTACGCAAAGTATTCCTCCCCGTCTTCAGTTACCCGGCGGATTCCATGGTCGAGCCACTCCCAGACAAAACCGCCTTGAAGCCGGTCGTATTGATAAAATGTCTCCCAATATTCCTTCAACCCTCCCGGACCGTTCCCCATCGCATGTGCATATTCACACAAAATGTGCGGCTTGCCTAAATCATTCCGCGCTCCTAAAGCATCCATAACTTCGACAGCTGTGTACATCGTCGTAAACACATCCGAAGCTTCCGGATCCCTTTGAGGGTCATAGGTGCTTTCAGATCTCGTGATCGCCCGGCACTCTCCTTCATAATGAATGAGCCTCGTATCATCATAATCCTTCGCCCAGTCTGCCATCGCTACGTGGTTTCTTCCAAAGCCGGATTCGTTTCCAAGCGACCACATGATGATGGAAGGATGATTTTTATCCCTTGCGACCATCCGCTTCATCCGGTCGAGATAAGCGTCTTCCCAATCAGGGTCGTCACTGAGCTGATCCCAATTGCCGATCACCTCAAAACCGTGCGTTTCCAGATCTGCTTCATCAATAACATACAAGCCGTACTGGTCACATAAGTCATAAAACCTTGGATCATTCGGGTAATGAGCCGTCCGTACAGCGTTAATATTGTACTGCTTCATCAGCTTGACGTCTTCTTCCATCCACTCAAAAGGCACAGCCCGGCCGAAGTCGGGGTGGTGATCATGGCGGTTGACACCCTTCAGCTTAATCGCCTTGCCGTTCACTAAGAACAAGCCATCCTTCAGCTCCACGGTACGAAAGCCGACATTGACTGGAATTACTTCGGCAGCTTTCCCTTTTTTTAATGAAAGCAGCAGCTTATACAAATAAGGATCTTCCGCCGACCATTTACCTGGATTCGGAATGGAAAAATCGCGGACCACCGTTTTCGTGCTTTTGGCAGCAACGGAAACAGGTTCACGTTCATTTATCACATCCTGCCCATCCGCATCCTGTAAATGATACTCAAGTGTATAATGAGAAACATCGTCATCGCTGCTGTTTTCAACAACAGTCTCAACACGCAGCGTGCCATGCTCATAGTTGTCATCAAAACTTGTTTTTACAAAGTAATCCTCCACATGCACCTTAGGGACCGCCAGTAAATATACATCACGAAAAATCCCACTCAGCCACCACATATCCTGATCTTCAATGTAAGAGCCGTCCGACCATTGGTACACCTGGACGGCCAGCCGGTTTTTTCCTTCCTTTAGATAGGAAGAAAGATCAAATTCAGAGGGGATCCGGCTTCCCTGGCTGTAGCCGACGCGCTCGCCGTTTACCCAGACGTAAAAAGCACTGTCCACCCCTTCAAAGCGCAGGGTTACTTGTTGATCGAGCCCCTCCTCCGTCACCCAGAAATCACGAACGTAAGAACCTGTGGGATTCTGAGTAGGAACGAACGGCGGATCGACTGGAAAGGGATAGACAACATTCGTATAAGCCGGGCTGCCATAACCATGCATCTGCCAGGAGGAAGGGACATACAGCTCGTCCCATTCCCCTGTGTCAAAGTCTTCTTTGTAAAATTGTTCCGGAGCCAGATCTGGATTGCCGGCGTATTGAAACTTCCATAATCCATTTAATAGTTTAAAAGAGGGCGACTTCCCGCGCTCGAACGTTAACGCACTTGCTTTGTCGGCAAACGGAATAAAGTGAGCCCGCTTCTTCCTCCGGTTTCTCTGCAATACTTGAATATTTTCCCAATCATTCACTGACATTGTTTTCAACCTCCTCAAGTTATCCTTTTACCGATCCCATCATACCTGCAACGAAATGCCTCTGCATGATGAAGAACACAAGTGCCGTTGGCAGCGTCGCGATGACAATGGCCGTCATGATGACTCCATAATCAGGCGAATACCCAGCCCCAAGATTCGAGATCAATAATGGAATCGTTTGATTTTCCGGGGACTGCAGCACGACCAGCGGCCATAAATAGTTATTCCAGCTGTTCATGAAAGCAATAATCGCCGCAGCTGCATACGCTGTCTTCATCGTCGGCAAGTAAATACGGAAAAAGATCCCCAGCTCACTTAAGCCGTCAATTCTGCCTGCCTCCACCAATTCCTTCGCAAACATCTTCGTATTCTGACGGAAGAAAAAGATAAAAAACGCCGTAATTACTGTAGGCAGAATAGCTGCAGCCAGTGTATCAATCCCCAGGAATGGAATACTTGCAGACACCCCGCCAAACATACGATAGAGAGGAACCATAATGGCTGCAAACGGAATCATCATTGACAACAGAAGAATATTAAAGATCCTGTCCCTGCCCGGGGTCCGGTAGATTTCAAATCCATACCCCGCAAGAGAACCAATTAACAGCGTTAAAAAGGTAGTAATGACAGCAATAATAGTCGAATTGACTAATGCCGTCACCATACTGACAGACTCGAACAAAACTCTTACATTTTCGAATAAATGTCCTCCCGGCAGCAGCCGGCCCTGCGTTACATCCACAGATTTATTGGTCATACTGACGAGCATCCACAAGAATGGAAAAATAGATACCAGCGCAGCAATACTTAAGAAGGTATACACACCAATTCTTTTTAACTTTCTCACTTGTCATCACCTGCCACTTTAAACTGAATGAGCGATAATATAACGACTAGAATAACAATGACGTAAGATACAGTAGCGGCATAGCCAAAATCAGGGCTGTATTCAAACGAAAGGTTATAAATGTACATGGAAATAGACAGCGTCGCATTCCCAGGTCCGCCATTCGTAATATTCATAATTTCATCAAAGATCTGCAGCGTTCCAATCGTGGAAATGATTGAAGTAAATAAAATAATCGGCTTCAGCATCGGCACCGTAATGTAGAAGAACTGCTGAAAAGAGGTCGCTCCATCAATCCTGGCAGCTTCATACATGGAACGATCGATATTCTGCAGGGCAGATAAGTAGAAGATCATGTTGTAGCCCGTCCACCTCCACGTAATCGCCGCAATGATTGTGATTTTCGCCAATACAGGGTCCGACAGCCAATTGAGCGGCTGTGAAATCAGCGACAGATCCATAAGAAACTGGTTGATCAGGCCGTCGACCCCAAATAGGTACTTAAAGATAACCGCATATGCTACCAGTGAAGTGACACATGGTAAAAAGATAGCTGTCCGGAAAAAACCTTTAAATTTCAAGGTCGCATCGTTCAAAAGTACAGAAAAGAATAAGGCCAGAAGAATCATTATAGGAACTTGAATGAGCAGATAAATAAATGTATTCGTCAGTGCAGCAATAAAAGTCGGGTCACTAAATAATCGAATATAGTTATTTAATCCAACGTATTCAAGGTTCGATCCCATTCCAGACTGAAAAGAGAGAAGTAAGGCTCTCCCCATTGGATAAAAGTAAAACAACGAAATACCTGCAACAGCCAGCAGGATAAACAACCATCCAATATAATTCTTCCTGTACCAGCGGCCGAACGATTTGTTGCGTTCGAGGTACGGGGATCCTGCTCTGTTTACTACTTTACTCATTTTTCGACTCCTCCTTACGCAATAAGACATGCCCAGGTTTGAAAGAAAGGGATTCTTTGAAAGTACTGACATCTTTCGCAGAATCCCTTATTCTATGAAAATTTTTTTTCTTATTCTGCTTTTACAGTTCCTACTTCAACTGAGCTTCTGCCTGTGCCTGCGCATCAGCAAATGCATCATCTAGGCTTTTTCCTTTTAAGTAGTTCTGCATTTCGGCAGCTAAAATATCTTCAATCGAATACGTGTGCATGCCGTAATTGACACTCGGAATGTCCTCCACCCATGTAGAGAAGTCGGAAATGAGAGATTGTCCGCCAAAGAATTCATTTTCAGTTTGATAAGCTTCTCCGTCAGAAGCAGGGGTGTAAGTCCCAATCGCTCCAACGTCGTTTACTAGGTCCTGATAGAATTCTTCATTTTCTCCAAACGTCTGTCCAAGAAATTCAGCTGCTTTTTCTTTTCCAGGGACATTCAATACGTAGAAAGAGCTTCCTCCCTGGTTCGATGCGTTCACCGCACCTTCCATGTCCAACCTCGGAATCGGAGCAACCGCCCAGTCTCCAGCTTGAGATTCTTCAGCTTCAATGCTGGCTCCAATCCAGTTTCCGCTTGGTACCGTGGCTACGTCGCCGCTGTTAAAGGAAGCGATAAACTGGCTCCAATCTGAATTAGCTTTGACAAAGTCAGCTTCCATCATAGCTTTATAGTTTTCGAATGCTTTTCTTAACGGTTCGTTGCCTTCAATATTTACGTTTGTGCCTTCTTCATCGACGTACCAGGCACCCGCACTTTGAATCATGACACGAATGAGACCCAGGTCATTTGGATCAAGTGAAATCATATCTTTACCTGTCGTTTCTTTTACATCCTGCCCAATCTCGATATATTCTTCCCACGTAATATCCGTTAAGTCTTCCATTGTATATCCCGCTTCTTCTAGATAATCGGTACGGAAGAATAACCCCGTTACACCTGTATCAAAAGGTAACCCATACTGCTTATCATCAAGACTGGTCGGTGCCAGCTTGTACGAAGCGAAATCTTCCGGGTTGATGTAATCGTCGATCGGGAAGAAAGCCTCTGGATAAGACTGCAGGAAGCTCTGTGCCCGCTGGTCTTCAATTAATACTATGTTCGGCATCCCTTTCATCGTTCCCGAACTAAGCCCTGTGTTCAGCTTCGAGACGATATCATCCTGCGCGTTTTCAATAACATCAAGCTCCACATCTCCATCATAGGATTCTTTGGCAGTTTCCAACGCCGCAATGTTAAAGTTCGGATCCCATGCCCAGGCCGTAATCGTATCCGGGTCCTCTGCTGCCTCTCCTTCCTCTGAAGCTCCGCCCTCTTCATCTGAAGAACATGCTGCCAAAACGAGAAATGTAAGTAAGACTAAAGCTGACAGCCAGCTCTTCTTAAAGCGAAAATCCTCCATAACTAATACCCCCTTCTATTTGTAAGCGTTACCAATACGCTTATTTAAAGCATATCACCGAAAAAAAAAGACCGTTAGAACGATCTTTAGAAATTTATTTAACTATCTTTAGAAGTTTCCTCCTTCCGACAGACGCTCTTTGGTACTATTTTTAGATTTGGTAATATATTTAGCGTTTTCATCTAACAAAGGTAAGATAATTTTTACTTTGGTTCCTTTCTTCAATTCACTTGAGATCTCCACACCGTAATCCTCGCCAAACAATAACTGGATGCGTTCATGGACATTCCGTACACCTATTCCGCTGAACAGCTGCCGCTTCCCTTTACTCTCTATCTTATCCAGCCTCATGCCGTCTCCTGTATCGATGACCTCACAGACCAGCTTGTCGTTCCGCTGAGCAATAAGAATTTGAATGAAGCCTTTCTTCTTCTCTGTAAAGGCATGGAAGAAGGCATTCTCTATAAACGGCTGAATCACAAGCTTCGGCAGATGATAATGTAAACAATCAGGTGAAATGAGCGAATTCACTTTAATCCGATCGCCATATCTAGTTTGGTTAATCAACACATAGTTTTGTATATTGGCTGCCTCCTGCTCGACTGTGATTGTCTCATCGACGTTTCCGAGAGCATTTTGCAGCAATGGAATGAGGGCATCGATCGTTTCAAAGGCCGCTTCTTTCTTACCGTCCTTCACCAATAACTTTACCGATGTTAACGTATTATAAAGAAAATGAGGATTGATCTGATGCTGCAAAGCCTCAAGCTCTGATTTGCGCTGCTTCCTCTGCGCCTTCATTAACACATCGACATGCTCCTGTAATTCGTTCAGCATATAGTTAAACGCATGAGCAATTTTTCTCGCTTCATAACCGCCGCTCTCTTCGACCGGTTTACTGAAATCATACTTAGCCATATTCGAAATCTGCTTCACCAGACGGCTGATCGAATTCGTCACTCTTCTCGATATAATAAAAACAACTACTAAAGCCAGCAACACAATGACCGTACTGATTAACGCAATTTCTTTAGTATTGACAAGGTTATTTATGACTAGCTCCTGATCGACAAGATTAACAATATATAAGTCAAGAGCAGGCAGCGCGGAAGTCAGCAGCAGCTGATCCTTCCCAAATACATTGGCTTCCTGATACTCCAGTCTCTGTTCTTCCGTTTCCTTCGCCAGCGCAAGCAGCTCAGGAGAATCCTGACCGATGTATGACTCATCATCACTCGAGATGATCTTCCCGCTCCCATTCACCAGCATCACACTATTGCCTTGACTTGTATAATCATCATAGAACCCTCTTAAATCGAGCTCTCGAATCGGAATATACAAATACCCGTATATATTATTGGAGGACCGCTCCGTCAGTGCCTTCGTCGCTACCACCATCGGACTGCCGTTCGTAATCTCACCGCCGGAAACAAATTGATAAAGAATCTGATTAGGATGCTCCTCAGCGTTTTTTGTGATGCGATGGTTAATTAAGTCATCCCCCGTAACCGACCAGTTCATATACTTCATATTAAACAAACGCTCATTCTCCCCTAATATGATCATATTCGCCTCATTCGGCCGGTCTGCATACAGTTTTTCCATCTGCTCTTTAATCGAATAAAAGGAAGTAGAGGCATCAACCGAGCTGACATACTCTTCCGTCAACATCCGCTTAATGGTGGCATTATTCTCCACTTCCATCGAGGTCACAACAACCGAATAACTGAACGATTCGAACTGCTGTTTAATTTGATTGAGCACCTTCGTATTCGTAATGCTGAACGTCTCCATAAATAGATTATTCGACATTCTGATCGTGCTGAAGGTAATGAGCAGGGAGACAGAAATAATGCTGATCACCATGACGAGAAACATCTTAATAAATAAATTGTTATGATGAATAACGCTTATCAGCTTCTTCATGGCCCGCCTCAATTCATGGCCGGAGTCTGCTTGCGATAATTGCCGGGAGAAGACCCTTCCATCCGTTTAAATACCTTGCAGAAATAGCTCGGGTCGGAATAACCGACCATTTCACTGACCATGCTGACAGACGCCTGGCTCGTCTCCAGAATATACTTAGCCTTGACAATTCTCACCTGATTTAAGTAATCGCTGAACCCAATGTTTAGGTGGGTACTGAAATAACTGGACAGATACGAAGGATTAAAGTGGAACGTTTCCGATAAGGTCGTCAGCGAGAGAGGCTCAGTATAATGTTCTTCAATATATTGCAGAAGCCGCTTCATGTCGGCCGGACAGCTCTTATTGTCTTCCACCAACACAATTCTTTTCACATCCTCGATAAACGTATGAAAAATGGCTACCGCATCTTTTGCATACGCCGCCTCGTTGATCTCAGCAAAGTACTCATATTTCTTCATCTCAAGCTCGTCGACGTCATAATTCATATTTCCTAACAAAACGATCACATTAAATAAAATATTCTCAAGCCATGACTTAAACTCAAAGATATCCTTCGTATAATTGCGCATGAGAACATCGACATGCTCCGTCAGGGAAGGAATGGCCGCCTCAAACTTTTTCTGTTTAATAAGGTCAAGAAACCTCCCTAAGTCAAAAGGCTTTTCCGCTTCCGGCACCTGAGGCAGTGCATCATAGATTAACACCTTCTCGTCTGTTAAATAGAAAAGATAATCCTTCATCTTAAGCAAATGATCTTCATAAACCCTCTTCAGCTCATAAATAGACGTGAATGGAACACTCATTAACCACCTTGAGTGTTTTTCAGCCTCACCCAGCTCGGTGATCCCCCGCTTCACCAACTGCAACTTCTCCCGGTCAAAATTAATCAACACGAACATGGTTCCGCTTACATTTGAAGGGATAAAAAATGCATCGATAGCCCGCTCATCAAACATTTCCATGCGTAAGAAATCTGGATTCTGAGAACCACAAACTGCAATCAGACTGTAGTGATTAAAAGCAAAACCCTTAACCAACTGCTCTTCGCCGGCTGTTAACGAATAGCCGGCAAGACTCTTCTGTAATAACTCCTCCATCGACGGAGCGCTTTGAGCGACTCCATTGGACCTCCTCGACTCCGGCATCACCTTCCGCAGCGTTTTAATTAACTCCCCGCCATTGAGCTTCGGCTTTAGAATATAATCCGCCACCCCGGACTGAAACGTGGACCGCACATATTCAAAATCCTCGAAGCTGCTTAACACCACGATCTCAATCTCAGGATGCTTCTCCTTCACGACGCGGACTAATTCAATCCCATCCATTCCCGGCATCACCACATCCGTAATGACCAGATGAGGACGGAGCTCTTCAATCAATCTCAAAGCCTCATTCCCATTAGAAGCCTCCCCCACAATTTGAAAGCCTTCCTCAACCCAATCAATATAATTGATCACTCCCTGCCTGATCAGCATTTCATCATCCACGACTAAAACCCTGTACAGACCACTCATAACAATCTCCCCTTAAGGTGTTCCCTCATCTTTCAGAGAAACAGCCTGCCGCCTCCCCGAAAAAATTGGTGTACATATTTTCTAGCAAGTTCTAGTGATTCTTCAGAAAATGTTACAGGCATCGACCGAATTTTAAAATTTCTGATATTTTAATTATAATGTCTTTCATTCAAGACGTAAACATGCCTACATGTCAAAAAAAGGGCTGCCCCAGAAGCGCTCTAATTCCTCCTGTGACAGACCTCTTTAAAAAACGGATAATATGGACCTTATGTGTAAAGCATACACTCCCTGAATGTAAAACGAAAAGGTATATCCTTTCATTTTAAAATATATATTAAAGACCTTTAATGTCTACTATTAAACAAAAAAATTATTCCTCAAGGAACGTAATTTACTTTTTGAGCGATTAAAACATAAATTGCCTCTGACGGATAAAGTTTCTTTCCTACTTTAAACCCCGCTTTTTTTAATTCCTGCTCCATTTGTGTTGAGGAAATCCTTGGGTGATTATGTTCTTGACCCTGGTTTTCTTCTAATTCAACACATGCAAAGTAGCCATGAACTTTAAGTACTTGATTAATCAGGTGTAAAGTGTCAGGTAAAGACTTTATTTCATGAAGAACTAAAGATGCCAATACTATATCAATTGAGTTCTCAGGCAGCTTTACATCCTTCATTTCTCCATGTATGATCGTAACATTGTCAAGCTCTTCAGCATTAGCTTTGGATCTAGTGAATTCCAGGATATTCGAATCTATATCCAGCGCATAAACCATACCGTTAGTTTTTCTGGCAGCTGGTATAGTTAAGAAACCTGTGCCAGCTCCAATATCTAGAATGTTATCTCTACTATTAAAAGGCAGCAGCTTCAGTAAACTTTCTGGAGAGAATTGCTCTTTTCGTTTGTTACTGTCTAAATAATCCACCTTTTTTCTCAGGCTGCCCATATGGCTGGTCTTACAATTCTCTTTCATATCTGTTCCCCTTAGTTTTAATTTGCTTTTCCTTTTATATTGTTAATGCTCTGTTCATCCATCTTATTTGTGATCTCAATGAGAAATTTGGCAGCAAGATCATCTTTCATGTTCTGTTCAGCCTCTATCATCACATTTTCAATCATACAGCCTTCATGATGATCCATGGAGCAGTTAAATAAATTGGACTCTCCTTCCACTGTTTTGATCACATCCAAAAATGAAATACTATCCTTCGCTTTGGAAACCTTATAACCTCCTCTCACTCCGGGTGTTGATTCAATTAACCCGCCTTTAGCAAGTTTCGTTAATATTTTTGACAGGTAAGTTGGAGAAAGATCCTGCATTTCTGCCAGGCTATGAACACCTATCGTATTTCCTTTTGGTAAAGCAATTAAATACACCATAGTGTGTAATGCGTAGTTCGTAGCTTTTGAATATTTCATAATTTCCTCCTTACCCAACACATTAAAGATATTAAAGACTTATATTATCTGTAATTGATTATCAGCTTAGCACTCCGTATGAAGCGAGTCAACGAAGAAGCTCTCGCAACTCAAAAATGAAAGGTAGACAGTTCGATCAACATCGGATACAATACATAGTTCTGATTGTCATTCAGCTGCCAAAGGAGATGAATATAAATGGATTTAAAACGATCCGAATTAGTTGAAGCAAAACGTCAAATTGACTCCACCCTACACAAACTTAAAGAAACAGTAAAAACTCTTGAAGCTAAGGAGAACCCTAATAACTATAGCTCACAAATCACCTTAGCTAAAAGGCGGATAGAGGCTTTTAACATCTCAGTATTTCTTATTGAAAGAGAAATAACTGAGCTTGATGAAAGAAATTGATTATCTTTTTTTAAAACTAGCGCTAAGTTTTTGTCAAAATAGATCTAATAAATAAGAAAAGGGTGGTGTCCCTGTCACGAACACCACCCTTTCTCAGCCTGTTTATAAATCTAAGGAATATATGTCTTTTGTGTAATATTATCTATGTTGATCAATCAGAATGGGGTTGCCATCAGGGTCTTCAATCGTAAGACTTTCTGGTCCTTCACTCGTTTCATCTGCTTCAGACAAGATTTTAATACCGTGTTCTTTTAGCTGCTTTTGAAGCTCCCGAACATCAGTAAACGAATCAATCTCTTCCGCCTGTTGATTCCATCCAGGATTGAAGGTAAGAATATTTTTCTCGAACATACCTTGAAAAAGCCCGATAACACAGCTTTCATTCTTCATAATGAGCCAATTTTGAGTAATTTCTCCACCGAGGGTCTGAAATCCCAGCTTTTCATAAAACGCTTTAGATTTGTTGATGTCTTTCACACTTAAACTTACAGAAAAAGCACCAAGTTCCATATCTTTTCCTCCTAAATTATTACAATCATCTCCAAGGAACAACTTTTGAAAGACAAAAATGGATAACTACATCATCAAGGCTTTCCAGCAGAAGTCTGTACGCTGTTACTACGACTGATCCTCAGGAACATTTATTTGGAAAGTAACGCCGAATTTGTCCTTTACGATTCCGTACAAAGGACTCCAATCCGTCTTTTGAAGGGGCATGACAACCTCCCCGCCGTCCTCAAGTGCATCAAATATGGCTCTCGCTTTTTCCTCTTGTTTAGGATGGATGGCAATTTGTATCGTATCACCCTGCTGATGAGGCATGCCTGCAAATGTATCGGAGAACATAAGATCCGAGTCGCCGACTTTTAAGTGAGCATGCATAACGCGCTCCTTCATGTCATCCGACAACGGCTGATCGGGGTCCGCCGGCATATCTCCGAACGTCATTATTCCCATCACTTTCCCGTCCAGTGTTTTCTCGTAAAAATTGACTGCCTCTCTCGTCTTACCGTCAAAAATTAAATAGGGGTTCAAACTCATTGACATCATTCAACTCTCCCTTTAATTCATTTGGACAACCACATTAATTATATACCAAAAATAGTAAGAGACAAACAGCCAACATTTAGTTTCCCGCTCAGGGACCCCCTTTATTTAAACGATATTATTCAGCTGAATGATTTTAACGAATTAAAAAAATCCATACAGCAATAATATGAAGGTACTTATTATTTCGAAAGGAGTCGGTTTGATGAAAAAATTATGGTTTATGGTATTAACATTGTTATTTCTGCTAAACATCCAACCTGGGTTAATTAGTGCCAACAGTAACACAGAGGAACAAAGTATTAGTCAATCAGAGGTAGAATTCCAAAATGAATTCAGGAAACTTTGGATTGATCACGTATTATGGACAAGTAATTATATTACAAGTGCCACAACGACAGGAGCGGAGGATCAAGAGCAAGTACTGGCGAGGCTGCTGAAAAACCAGGAGGATATCGGAAATGCTGTGAAGCCGGTATACGGAGAGGAAGCAGGGAATAAACTTACTGAGCTGCTTAAGGAGCATATTGTGATTGCCGGCAAGATTGTAGATGCAGCTAAAAACGGTGAAGAAGACAAGGTGAATCAGCTAAACAAAGAATGGAATAGAAATGCTGATGATATCGCGTCTTTCCTTAGTGAGGCCAACCCTGAATTAAAAAATGAAGATTTAACAAAAATGTTGTATGAGCACCTGGAATTAGTGGCCGCTGACTTAAACGCAAGCTTAGAAAAAGAATGGGATGAAAGAATCACCGCAATTGATGAAGGAGTCACCCATATCATCATAATGGCCGATGCAATCTCCGAGGGGATTGTAAAGCAGTTTCCAGAGAAGTTTGACAAATAATTTGGAGATGCAGCGTAAATTTCACTCTACCGTTTCTCTTTCAACTACCGGGACATGGTTAGGGCACTATCTGCCTGGATTAGGACGTTATCTTCACCCGTTACGGCGCTATCTCTCAGGGCACTCTGTCAAGGACTCTACTCGAGCTCCTTATTAGCAGCTTATTACCAACAACTCAAAAAAGCATTAACCAGAATGCGTGCTTTTCATCACTGTAAATAAATCTTAAACGAGCTTTGTACAATTATAGGTTATCTTTGGCGTTTCCAATTCCTTTTTGCGTTGACCCTTTGGCTCTATCTCTCTTTCCTTCAGATTGTAATTTAGGATCGTTTTTCGCATTTCCCACCTGATCCTTCACTTCTCCCTTTGCCTTATTAATGTTTCCTTTTACTTTATCACTCATCCCGTTTCTATCTGCCATAGATATTCATCCTCCTCGTGATGTTTTGGTATGTATATACCCGCGACATTCCAACTAAAACATGCACTCTTAAGATAAAAACAGTGTTTAGTTCTCCCGACGACTACCTCCATACTCAAACAAATCCATATAGCCAAATAAACTAATTCGTAAATGAGAGTGCCCAAATTAAATGATTTGAATAGGATGAAGAAGTATATCAAGGAGGCGAATGATTCATGTATTACTACAATCCTTACTACCCTTATCGGTACCCTCGTCAACAGGAAGGCTATATTTGTATTCCAGCGGATCAGTACGAATTTGAAGGTGGCATGGAGGGCACAATTACTACTTCAGATGACGAGGAGCTCTCTGTTGTATGCTTTCCCTTCCCTCAAGGAGCCGGCCAGCCTGGAGCACCTCAGGAAGATGGAAATGGGAATGGAAACGGGAACGGAAATGGAAATGGGGAGAATGGCGAAGAAGCTATGCCGGACATGGATGCGTTACCCGAGATCCCTTTCCCAGGGCAGGGTAATGGTAACGGGAACGGGAATGGGCAAGGCGGCATGATGCCCGGATTCCCTTCTCCAGGCCAGGGCAATGGGCAAGGTGGAATGCCAGGTTTTCCAGGAATGGGAGGCGGTCAAGGGCAGGGCGCCCGTATGTTTGGAAGAAATCACTACGCAGGTCCTCCATACTACTTTCATCCTGGACCCCGTTATTGGTAATAAAAAAGATAGATATTCACTTTCGGAAACCCCGATCAAAAAAAGCCTTCTCTACGCGGAGAAGGCTTTTCACATCCATTTCACCTAATCGACCTTTAATCCCATACAAAAATTCTTCACTTTAATTTTCAATAACTTCGCGGTCTTCTAAGGGCTGCTCAGGACGATGGTTCTCATGATAGATCGATTTGAAGTTTTGAATCTGATCTTCTGACATCTCAATCGGTTCTTCAAAAAGCATCCACTTCACTTCTTCTGTACAAGGCGGAGTGGTAAGAGAACCTTCATAGTGAAATGACGTTTGATCCTCAGGGAGAAGCTCCCGCAGTTCCACAGGTTCTTCTATGTTCACATCCCCCTCCGTTTCTTCCGAAGGCAATTGGTCCCATAAATCCGATAATGTATCATTCTCTTCGCCCTCCTCGATCATGATTCCTATGACCGCAGCATCACCATCTTCGGTTTCATGGACGAGATGGAGCTCCATCTCGTAGCGATGATCATTGAATAAATGCTCACTTGGCTGATGAAAATGAAATTGCGCTAGTTCATATTCCTTTTCATTCATGATGAGATGATTGTCTGAAGAAGAAGAGTTTGCCTGAATACTGTGACCGTTGTTCGCCAATGAAAAAGAAGTTGACTGATAGTTAATCTCAATGTCTTCTCTCTCTTCATTTTCGTTCGCGTGAGCTGAGTCTATATTCACAGGCGACTGCTCCTTACCATTGGCACAAGCTGCATAATCATCGTCGAGCTCTCCCCAATTCTCAGGTCCATTATCCCCCTCATAAGACCATTCAGCGGTTTCTTCATTACTTTCGCTATCGTTCTGCTCTTCCTCTTCGGGTGCACCCGTTTCCCTCGTTTGTTCCTGGCAGCCTCCCATAGTAAGACCTATTAGTGCAGCGAATACTGGATAAGTGAGTAATTTTGCTGGCATATTGTTTTCCTCTCTCCTTTTTGAAAAATTATCTTCTATGTACATAAATATCCAACTGATGTTGTGTTTCCCCTTTTTTTGATAGGGGAAATCTAGGCCTTACTCCTAAAAGTTTTAATAATTTATCATAAAAAAGAGACGCTCGCTTAATGCAAACGCCCCAAATTTTATATTTACTAAATTTTAATAGTCGATCTCCATTTCCAGCAAGGCACTACTCAATGATTTTCCGTGAGTATCCATAGCCAGGGAGGTCGTAACCCCTCCAAGTAAACTTTGATAACAGACAAAGTTTAAAGCTTTAACGTTAGGTAATTCATAACGTATAACATCCCCTTGAATTATATCTTTCAAGTGATTCTTAACCGCTTTTGGAGTAACCTTTTGACATAACCGTTCATAATCCTTTTCTTTATAAGGAATCAGGGAAAGGTTAAGAATATTTCCCTTGTCACCTGCGCGACTATGCGCAATATCAATTAATTTCACTTTGCAGCTCAACTCCCTTTTTCTGTCCCTAATAGATAAATTTCAGGTTTTACTTTCTTCCGGTCTATTAAAGTAGATAAAACACCAATAGATTCTGTTACTTTCTTTCTAGCGCCCCCGCCCGCAGCCGGTCCATTTAAATACAGTGCTTCTACTTCTTCTCCAATTAAACTTGCTGTTTCTTTGGAAGAATGATAGCCAGCTACACGAAGCCTTACTTCATATGGTTCTGGACCATTAAAATGTGTACGGTGCACTGACGATAGTCCAATGAAATCTATCCTTAAGTCTGGAAAATCATCTAGTAACCGCTCTTTCAAAATTTCAGCAGCCAGTTCGGCTCGAGCCAACGCATTGGAACCCGCATAAGAGATTTCTCCTTCTCCCAAAAAACCGGCATGATACCCAACAGAAACCTTTAAAGATTGGGGACACGCTTTACCACCCCCATTTACTACTTCCACTTGATTATTATTTATTTCTTTCAACTGGACCGTAGAGAAATCAACCGTCACATCTGGAGTTAAATATTCTGCAGGGTCATGTACTTCATATAATAACTGCTCTTTCACTGTTCTTAGATCAATTAGACCCCCAGTTCCTTCTACCTTAGTAATGACAGACCGACCATCTTCATCTATTGCGGCGTATGGAAACCCAATATTTGCAAGATCAGGCACTTCTTTTTTATGTCCATCTGCAAAATAACCTCCACTAATTTGACTCGAACATTCAAGCAAATGACCTGTTATCAAACCTTGTCCGAGTTTATTATAATCCTCTCTGGACCACCCAAAATGATGCACCTGAGGCGCAAGAAATAAAGATGGATCTGCTACCCTTCCAGTTATAATGATATCTGCCTCCGACTCTAGAGCCGGCAATATTGCATCAATTCCCATATAAGCATTTGCTGAAATAATTGGACCAAATTCAGCAATTAGGCAATTTCCTTCCCATGGAACAGAGTTTAAATCTATTTGGTCAAGAACATCATCGCCCACAACAGCAGCAACTGTACATGAAAAATTTAATTCTTGTGCAATTTTCAGTACTTTTCTTGCTGCTGCAATAGGGTTTGCAGCCCCCATATTTGTAAGTAAGCGTACTTTATTTTCTAATAGTAACGGAAGTAATCTCTTTATCCTTTTTTCTAATAATGGATCATATCCTCCACTTTGTTCATGGATTTTCCGCTGTTGAGCAAGCGCAATTGTACGTTCTGCCAAACATTCTAAAACTAAATAATCCAAATCTGCATTTTTTAATAAAACTTCAGCTGGTTCAATTCTGTCACCTGAAAATCCTGCTCCTGATCCTATTCTTAACATGTATTAACCTTCTTTCCTAAATTTTCAATAGACCCTTATAATACTCCTATTATCCATGCTACAGTCGCCATTACAGCCGTGATTCCAAACCCTAAAGGAATAGCTTTTTTCTGAAGGTCTCCCAAATCTACACCTGCAAGTCCTATCAGCAAAAATGTTGAGCCAGTCAGCGGACTTACTGAAAACCCTACTGTCATCTGCCCTAAAAGAGCTGCTCGCCCCATGGTTTCAGGCTGTACTCCAAACGTTTCAGCCGTTGCACTCAATACAGGCAGGACACCGAAGTAAAACGAATCGGGATCAAACAGTAGACTTAGCGGCATCGATAAATAAGCTAATATTATGGGTAACGCCGGGCCCAATCCATTTGGAATTGCTGAAGCTGATATATTAGCCATCGACTCAATCATCCCTGTACCTGAAAGAATACCTGTAAATATCCCAGCGGAAAAAATCACAGAAGAAGTGTAAATCGCACCACGAGCATGGGCTTCAATCCGATCCTGCTGCATTGCCACCTTGCGATAATTGATCATTAGAGCCAGCGGCACTCCAATAACAAATGGAACAGCCAGTGGAACAATCTCCATAATTAAAACAACTATTACACCAACGGTTAACAAGAAATTGGGAATCAGCAATTTCGGTCTCTTTAATTCTTGATTTTCTGAATTCTTTTCATCTGTGAACAAATCTTCTTCCGCATTCGCACTTGCCGCAGTCTCAATAACACCTAAACGTTTACGTTCCTGTCTCCCAAGCCAAAAAGCAGCGATTAGGACAGAAATTAACCCAATTATTTGTACTGGAATTAGTGGCCCATAAAGTTCCAACACATCTACATCAAGAGCCGTAGCTGCTCTTATAGTAGGTCCTCCCCAAGGAACTAAATTCATTGTTCCCGCACTTAAAGCAGCAATTACCGCCAAGGTTAAAGGACTCATTTTCAACGCTTTATAAACAGGTAAAAGAGCAGAAATTGTAATAAGGAAGGTACTGGACCCTGACCCATCTAAATGTGATGCCATGGCAATAATAGCTGTGCCTAAAGCAATCTTTACCGGATCCCCCTTGGCATACTTGATTACACCTTTTATCAAAGGATCAAATAACCCTGCATCAAACATAATTCCAAAAAAGAGGATAGCGAAAGTAATCATAATACCCGTCATTGCAATACTAGACATACCTTCTCCCATAAACTCACCAAGTTCTCCAGCTCCAAAGCCTGCAATTAGCGCAATAACAACTGGGACAATAACTAAGGCAAAATGAACAGAAGTTCTCTTAGTCAGTACAAGGAACAGCAAAATAGCAATAATTAAAAAACCATACAAAGCGAGCATAAATATTCCTCCTTTTAAAATTGGGTTCATTTATGTAATATGCAAGAAACATGCCAAAGAAAAAAGCCTTACTGTAAGGCTTTTATTTTCTTCTTTTCTAAAAAATTAGAATGAATTTATTCAGATGTAATCTCAGTCTTCATTATTGAAAGCGTTGTCATTAATTATAAAAAATTAAAACAAATTCTATTTCTTTAGAATTTATTCTCCAATTTTATTATAAAGAGTCGCTAAAGAAATACCTAATTTTTTTGCCGTCTTCTTCTTCCCTTCTAAAGAATCTCCATATTTTTTTATACTCTGTTTGATAATCTTTTGTTCTGTATATTTCACAATTTCTTTGAGGCTTTGTGGATTATCAAATTCGGTAATTGAACCATGCTTACGAACTAATTCTGGTAAATGACAAGGTTCTATACAATTTCCTTCCCTCATGCTGAGGGCATAGTGAATGGCATTAAATAGTTCCCGCGTATTCCCCGGCCAATCGTATTGAGTGAGAGTTTGGGAAGCTTCTTTTGTCAAATTCACATGTGGTATTTCAGGAGATCCTGCATCCTCCATTAAGATATCAATGAACAATTGTATATCTTCTTTTCTATCTCTCAGAGGGCTAATATTAATGGCCACCCCGTTTAAACGATAATATAAATCCTCTCTGAACCTCTGCTTTTCCACTAATTTTCCCAGGTCCTTATTCGTAGCAGTAATAACTTGAACATCAACTTCCTCTTCTTCCAAGCCTCCTACTTTACGGATTCTTCCTTCTTGCAATACACGAAGCAGCTTGGCTTGAAGTTCTATAGGTAAATCTCCTATTTCATCAAGAAATAACGTTCCATAATTCGATAATTCAAAGAGGCCGACTTTTCCCCCTTTTTTAGAACTAGTAAATGAACCTTCTTCATATCCAAATAATTCACTTTCAAGAAGCTCGGCTGGAATAGCAGCACAATTAATAGGTATAAAAGGAAACTTTGAGCGTGGGCCCTCACTATGAATGGCCTGCGCAAACAGTTCTTTTCCCGTACCACTTTCCCCTTGGATTAAAATATTCAACTCAGAGTAAGCTGCTTTCTTCGCCGTTTCCACAGGGGTCTTTAGGCCGTTATCTTTTCCAACAATATCATCAAACGTGTACCTGGTTCTATACATATGACCAACAGTGTTTTCGAGTCTGAGTAACTGCTCTTTGCTTTTTTTCAGCTCTTTAGTAAGATAATGAACTTCATTTAAACTTTTACAAACTGATACTGCTCCAATAATTTCCTCATTTTTATACACGGGTGCTGTATCAATAACATACTCGGTTTGTCCTTCTCGTCGATAGATTCCTTCTCTTCGTTTACCATCTCTTAAAGCCTTCGGTAAAACCGCTCCCTTACGTACATCTTTTAAGGGTTTACCAACAATCGTATCTGGGTGGACACCTGTAATGTTTGTATATTCCGTATTAACAAATTGGACGACTCCATGTACATCTATTACTAAGATCCCATCATTAATAGAGTCAATTGTTTCTTCAAGCCAGTCCGTATAATCATTCTCAGATAAGTTATTTGTTATAGACCCGTTCCCCACTGCTGCCCCTCCTTTTCATTATCTTCTGATTTTTCTAATATTATTTTATCATGTTTACGAATTCAATAGGAAAAGCCACTTGGTAAGTGGCTCGTTTTCAAAATATATATTTTTTATTACTTGGGGCTGGCCCATTTTCACATACTCAACTCGGAACCCAAATGTTCTCATACCCGTTCTGTATTGAGTAATCATATAAATGAATGATTTTTTCTTTATTGTAGGTTGCTAACTCACTTTTACTGGCGAGGAGTTCTGGAGACTTCACCATACGTTCATTTCTATCAATCATGTCATCTAGATAACTTCGGACAGCCAGCTTATCATTTTTAGAAGTATTACACTTGCTGCACGTTAAAACCAGATTCCAAAGTTGGTCGGACTGAACAAATGACCAGGGGATAAAGTGATCTACGTGAGTTTGAATTGTATTTTTATTAAGTTTTTTCCCACAATAGAAACAAGTTTGTTCAAAATACTGCACTAAAACTTTCTCAAATGGTTTTAAAGTAGAACGTTTTGCAATACTTTCCACTTTATCCAACAAGTAATTAATGTGGGGAACATCATTTAATTGCTCGATCATCTTTGCCATATGATAATTAACCAAATCTATCAACAGCCGTTGGTACTTTCTCATAAATGTCAACACAGCCTTATTAAACTTGAACTGTTCCGTTTTATGGTCAAAAGCGTAAAATGAACCCTGGGTATCTCCATACAGGGCCCCGAACACGTTTGTCTTCATAACAGCTTTAACACGTTTAGTCGCAGCCAGTTGAATGGTGGCATCTAATTTATCAAAGGTCATTTCTTTAGGAATATTATAAGTTTGCTTGATTTCCATTAACTTAGTTACCACAGCAGAACCTCTTGTACCCTGCTCAAGTTCATGATGAATCACTAAATTCCAATAAACTTTAGTAAAGGAATAAGCCAGCTGATCGTATGTAACTTCCCCACTTTCATTCACCTGATAAAGATTTTCGATCATCGCTTTTAACAATCCAAACTTATAAGTTGCTGACTTTTTTGATTTTGTCGTCAACACAATTGTAAAGATGCGCCATACTTCTTCTTCCGTTAAATAGAGAGCTCTCAATTCTCCAACTCTTAATTTATGACTCACCAAATCACTCCAATGGCGGGGCTCAGTCTTCGACACTTTTCAAGAATATTTTTTCATTAAAGGAGCCTCGCTCGTCAGCTTTTTGCCTGCGTATTTCTTCAACTTGCTTAATGGAACTGCCATGAATTTTTGATAGAACATAAATTATCTCTAGTAGATCTGCTAATTCCTCTGCAGCTTCTTGATCGTTTTCCGAGGTCAAGTATTCTTGGAGTTCTTCCTGAAGTTTTATTTTCAGCGACTTTATGTATTCGTCTTGATCTAATATTTTAGTTTCATAGCTTTTTTCGCTCTTTTCAATTATTTCAGGAATTCTGTCGCGGACTAGTTTATTATAAATCGGCATATATACCCCTCCGTCTATTATTACTGTAACAAAAACTGCCAAATCTCTGCTAGGTTTAAATTGTATAAGGTTTTATGTGAAATGTTGGCGGGTGATCAAAATGAGGATCTGCCCCATTGCTTTTATTGAGCCAGATCCTCTAATAGCTTATGTCATTATGTTTTTAATCTGCCTGCTTTGCTTTTTGATATAAAATCGTATTCGTAACAAACCTTATAGAGTTCTTCAATTTCAGTCTGATTAGGGACACGAGGGTTATTTGCCGGACTTCCGCTTCCCAGTGCATCTGCTGCCATTTTAATGATAACGCTTTCAAAATCCTGCTTATCAATTCCCCATCCACTCAGATTTGGTATCTCCAGCTTCTGGCACAGCTTTTTGACAGATTCAACAGCTGACTCAGCGGCTTCTTCATCTGTGAGGTCCTCCTCTTCTTTTGAAAATATTCTGCCTAGATCAGCCAGTCTTTCTACTGAATAGTCCTTGCTGTATTCCAATATCGCAGGGAGCAGCATCGCATTTGAATTTCCATGTGGCACATGAAACAAAGCGCCGATTGGTCTTGACATCCCATGAACAAGGCATACGGAAGAGTTAGAAAAAGCGATTCCAGCCTGCATGGCACCAAGCGACATTGCCTCTCTCGCATCCAAGCTTACTCCGTTATCGTACGCTGTTTCAATATTCGTAACAATCAGCTGCATGGCTGACAATGCAATCATATCTGTCATAGGGTGGGATTTGCGTGAAATGTAGGCTTCAACGGCGTGACTGAGTGCATCGATTCCTGTAGCTGCAGTAACGTGCTTTGGAGACGACAAGGTTAATAAAGGATCAACAATCGCTACTTCCGGCATAAAGGCAGGCTGCTTGATCATCATTTTTACATCATTAGAAGTGTTCGTAATAATGGTTACATCTGTGGCTTCCGAACCTGTGCCCGCAGTTGTTGGAATGGCGATATGAGGGATCGGAGCAATACGGGCTGTATGCTTACCACCCATATAATCCCCAATGTATCCCCCGTTCTTCGCCAGGACGGCTACAGCTTTGGCAGTATCAATGCAGCTGCCGCCGCCTATGGAAATAATGACTTCACATTCAGTCTGTTGGAACATCTTCAGGGCTTCAGCAACATAGATGTCCGTTGGCTCTGAAGCTACCCCTGCATAAATAAAACTTTCCACTCCAACTTTCGTAAGGTGATCCCGCCCTTCACTGACATAACCAAGCTCCTCCATCACTTTATCAGTGATAACCAATGCTTTCCGACCTCTTTCAGCAGCTTCTTCTCCAACTCTTTCAAAAGCATCCCGACCATAATTAATCGTTTGCGGCATTCGCAGGACAGCATAACTTTCCATATGGACACTCCCTTATATAGTTCTTACCTTATATAATCCCAAAAATGATTACGAAATTCAAAATATTTTGACATATATTTCTTAAATAGAGAAATGTTAGATTCGGCTGCCCCGCCTCTCTATAGTAGGAGAGAGAATCTTTATCCGACATAAACTAAAAATCATAAGTTACATTTTCACAAACCAGGGTATAAATGAACTAACCTCGATCAATGGCAAAAAGGAGATGAATCGTTATGGACAAATCGTTAGAAGGAAAAGTCGCCCTGGTTACCGGCGGCGGTTCAGGAATTGGGAAAGCCTCCGCAGTACAGCTCGCCAAAGAAGGAGCCCGAGTTGCTCTGGCTGATATTAAAGAAGATGACGCACAGGAAACAAAAGAAGAAATCGAAGCCTTTGGCGGAGAGGCACTGATTATTGAAACAGATGTATCCAGAGAAGAAGATATCGAGCGGTGCTACAAGCAGCTGATTGACCGCTTCGGCCGGCTTGATATTATCTTTGCCAATGCCGGGGTAAACGGTAAGATCACCCCGATTGAAGATATGGCGGTTGAAGAGTGGCAGCAGACCATCGATACTAACTTAAAGAGTACGTTTCTCACGGTGAAGCATGCGATACCACATATGAAAGAAGAAGGCGGCAGTATCATTATTACGAGCTCGGTAAACGGAAACCGCACCTTCTCAAACTTCGGTTTCTCTGCGTACAGCTCATCCAAAGCCGGCCAGATGGCTTTTGGTAAGATGGCAGCCCTTGAATTAGCAAGATATCATATCCGTGTTAACGTGATCTGTCCCGGCGCAATCGAGACGAACATTGAAGAAAACACGCATCCAGAAGAAGACAATTTAGAAAAAATCAAAATCCCTGTGGAGTTCCCTGAGGGCAATCAGCCGCTGCAGAACCGGCCGGGACGTCCTGAAGAAGTGGCTGACCTGATTGTCTTTCTTGGGTCGGATAAGTCGCGCCATATTACAGGAACGGAACTATTTATTGATGGGGCAGGGTCATTGCTTTAACAAATGGCTATCCCTACGTTAAAAAAGCTCGAATCCTAATCAATTCAAGCTTTTTCTATATTAATAATTCATTATGATTGCGTTTTAATCTCTGTGACCCGGCTGTTACGCGTGAGGTGCAATAAACGCGGAAGGCGCGGCCACTAATGAATATCTTAAAGTACTTTATAAATGCATTGAATTCTTTCGTTCTACGAATTCGCACGCTGCTTGGAAGACTGAGCTGAAGTTGCACGTTCGTAATTTTCACTTGCTTCATGCCGAATTGCGGCTAAAAAATTCATTTGATATTTGATGGTCAAGTTATTAAATCCGGGGGTGGTAATTCAGCTTGGTGGAAGGCTGTATTACCCATCAGTGCTCCAAAGCGGTATGGAGCCTTTCTGATGTTTATAATTACATGAAAGGAATGATATGACAGGAAAGACTATTACCAGTCACACCGCTATTTATCCTTCATACTAATTTTCGAGAAACGGAGCCATCACTGTCCAGGGTTAAGACTGTGGCTCCTCTATGATTAAGGACATTCTCGCTGTCCTCTTATAATCTATGAAGGAAGAACAAGATTGGTATAGTTAAAAGGCTGATTTGTTATTTATTATTAAATCCTAGTAAACATATTCAGGAAATTAAGACTACAACTCTCCCGCTCCTCGTTCCTGAGCAAGTATCCGCCTTCCCATTATTAGATCGTTTCCCTTCCTTTCTCCTATGAAACAAGGTTCATTTTCCATATTATTCATTTACATGTATTAACATCTCGTTAAAATTCGTCCTCTATAATGGCAATTGTTTCAATCTGGAAATAGAGAAAGGAGCATAATCTATGTCTGATCGTTCAATCAATGATCTTATTCACCGCTTAAATGAAAAGACACTGCACAAGGATCTAGACCGTCGTGATTTTCTTCAGGGAGCCGGCAAAGTGGCAGGTGTGTCGTTAGGGTTGGTTATGGCCCAGTCTATGGGAGGGCTTCATGTTGAAGCGGAGGAAGAAGAAGGCTTCAAAGAATATCCTTTTACGCTTGGAGTTGCCTCAGGTGATCCACTTCCGGACAGTGTCATTCTATGGACAAGGTTAGCCATCGACCCGCTTGACGGCGGAGGAATGCCGGATCGTAAAGTGCCTGTGCAGTGGGAGATCGCGAAGGATGAGAACTTCCGACAGGTGACGCAGCGGGGAACAGAAATCGCGATTCCTGAATTGGCTCATTCCGTACACGTTGATGTGAATGGCCTTGAGTCAAATGCCCCGTATTTCTATCGATTTAAAGTAGGACAAGATTTCTCTCCTGTGGGGCAGACGAAGACGCTGCCGGCTTCGGGGTCTGCTGTGAACAGTCTGTCGTTTGCCTTCGCGTCATGCCAGCAGTATGAGCATGGCTACTTTACGGCCTATAAGCATATGGCGAAGGAGGACCTCGACCTTGTCTTCCATCTGGGTGACTACATCTATGAGTATGGACCGGATGAATATGTTGCGCCTTCCGGTAACGTCCGCACGCATAAAGGGCCGGAAACCCGCTCACTAGAGGATTACCGTAACCGTCATGCTCAGTATCGGTCAGATAAGGACCTGCAGTCGGCTCATGCATCATTCCCCTGGGTGGTAACATGGGATGACCATGAGGTGGAGAACAACTATGCCAATGACATTCCGGAAAAAGATCAATCCGTTGAAGAGTTTGTGAAGCGCCGAATCGCTGCTTATCAGGCATATTACGAGCATATGCCGCTCCGTACGTCCTCCATGCCGGATGGAGCGGATATGAAGCTGTACCGCGATTTTTCCTATGGAGATCTGGCCAATTTTCACGTGCTGGATACACGCCAGTACCGTTCCGATCAGGCAAACGGTGATCAAAGCTCGCCGCAGACAGATGAATCCTTAGACCCTTCCCGTACATTGCTTGGAGAAGAACAGGAACAATGGCTGCTCGGTCGTCTTGATCAGTCCAGAGCGCATTGGAACGTACTCGCACAGCAAATCTTTTTCGCTAAAAGGAACTACGGACCAAGTGCAGAGGATCCGCGCTACAGTATGGATAGCTGGGATGGCTACATACCTGCCCGCAAGCGCATTACAGAATTCGCACACGAAGCCGACATGGATAATCTGATCGTCCTCACCGGCGATGTACATGCCAATTGGGCATCAAACCTGCTCGCTGACTTCGATGATTTGAGTTCCAGTATGCTTGGTGCTGAATTTGTCGGGACTTCGATTTCCTCAGGCGGGAACGGAGCCGATAAACGCGCGGATACAGACCGCATTTTAGAACAAAATGAACACATCCGATTTTTTAATGATTACCGCGGTTATGTCCGCTGTGAAGTGACTCCGACGAGCTGGAAAGCCGATTACCGGGTACTCCCTTTCGTCACGGAACCCAATGCCGACATATCAACCCGTGCTTCCTTCGTCTATGAAAAAGATCAGGAAGGGATTAAAGAAGTCTCCGCCACCATCGTGTCCCAAGGAAAAGCGTCATCCAGTGAAGTAGAAGATGACCGCCACAAAGCACACGACCGTGCTCATAACAAGCAGAAGAAGAACCAAAAACAACCGAACTAAAGGAGTAATCTATGGAAGACAAAAACCTGCAGCTCGTCGGCCATTTAGAGGAGCTCCGTAAGCGGATTGTGATCACGTTAGCGGCCTTCCTCATCTTTCTCATTGGCGGGTTTGTATTTGTTGAGCCGATCTACAGTTGGCTGATCAAGGACCTTGATGCGAAGTTGGCCGTGCTCGGACCGAGTGACATTCTCTGGGTTTACCTTATGATTGCGGCCGTCATCGCCCTGGCCGCCACGATTCCGGTCGCTGCGTTACAAGTCTGGCTGTTCGTAGCTCCTGCTCTTAGCGAGGAAGAACGCAAAGTCACCTTGCAATTCATTCCGGCTTTGTTCTTTCTGTTTCTTTTCGGCATTGCTTTTGGCTACCTACTGCTTTTCCCGATCGTCTTAGGATTCCTGACGTCCCTTTCAGCCGGTCAGTTTGAGATGATGTTTACTGCTGACAAATATTTTCGCTTTATGTTAAATCTAACCGTTCCGTTTGGACTATTATTTGAAATGCCGCTCGTGATTATGTTTCTCACCAGGCTCGGAATTCTAAATCCGTACCGGCTAAAAAAAGCGCGAAAAGTCGCTTATTTTATTTTAGTGGTGGTCTCAGTAATGATCACTCCACCTGATTTCCTATCTGATATTCTCGTAATCGTACCGCTGTTTATCCTATATGAAATCAGCATCAGCTTATCAACGATCGTTTA
This sequence comes from Halobacillus sp. A5, assembly GCF_024189315.1. Taxonomy (GTDB): domain Bacteria; phylum Bacillota; class Bacilli; order Bacillales; family Halobacillaceae; genus Halobacillus_A. The sequence continues at coordinate 322,378 of NZ_JAIZEO010000004.1, forward strand.
TAAAAAGAAACTTGCCGCCCGGCCATCTTCAGAGAAAATGGTGTCCTGACCAATTTTCCTAAGGAGGAAATGATTTATGAAGAAAACGAATATGAACCGTCGTGATTTTCTAAAGGCGGGTGGGATCAGTACAGCTGCCCTCGCTCTCAGCACTACCGGTCTCTTGTCGTTCAGTGAAAGTAAAGCTCTCGCCTCTCCCGGCAAATCAAAACGACTGCCAGGCGGGTACGGTCCATTAGTAAAGGATCCAGGAGGCATCCTCGACCTTCCGCGCGGCTTTCAGTACCGCATCATTTCTGAAGAAGGCGGAGAGCTCTCTGACGGACGTCCGATTCCTGAGAAATTTGACGGGATGGCTGCCTTTAAAGGAGCCGGCGACTCTACGATTCTCGTACGAAATCATGAATTGACAGGCAACACGAAATATCCCGTCATTGGTAAGAACCCTTACCAAAAAGAACATACAGGCGGCACGACCACCCTGGTAGTAGGAGCCGACCGCAAAATTAAGAAGGAGTACGTATCTTCATCCGGGACGATTCGCAACTGTGCGGGAGGCGCCACGCCATGGGGCACGTGGTTAACATGTGAAGAAACGTTAGTAGAAGGCCACGGCTATGTGTTTGAAGTCGACCCAAATGAGCCAGAGAACAAGCTATCGAAAACACCTATCCGTGATATGGGCGCTTTCTCTCATGAAGCAACAGCAATTGACCCAGCAACAGGGATCGTTTACCTCACCGAGGATGCCGGGCCGAGCTACCTGTATCGTTTTATCCCAAATGATCGAAGCCAGGCAGCCGGAGCCCTGCAAAAAGGCGGTAATCTTCAGGCTGCGGCGATGGAGGAGATGAGATCAGATCAAACAAGCGAATTCTATACAGGGCAGCAGTTTGGAGTGGTTTGGAAGGATGTGGATCCAGAGAAACCCACCTTAGAAGCGGGACAGAAAGGGTGTATTGCCTTCAGCCGATTAGAAGGAGCTTACTTCGACGGCGGTGTCTTCTGGTTTGATGATACATCTGCCGGGGACAAAGATTTAGGACGCGTCTACCGCTATATTCCATCAACAAATACGTTGGAACTGTTCTATGAATCCAGCTCTGCCAACGATTTAGAAATGCCCGACAACATCTGCATCACCCCGTGGGGTGACCTCTGGATCGCAGAAGACGGCGATGGAGTCGACCGGATTATCGGCATGACCCCGGAAGGAGAAACGTACGTTTTTGCCGAAAATAAAATCAATGATTCCGAGCTGGCGGGCCCCACTTTCTCCACTCAGGGCCATACCTTTTTCGTTAATATTCAGACGCCCGGGATAACCTTTGCCATCTGGGGACCATTCGCCCGTAAAAACGCCGGACGCAGAAGACAAATGGGTCACGCAGCACCGCCCAAGCCATACGCGCCCCAAGTATCAGACAAGCTCTCAGTCTTTGCTGAAGTACAAGGGATGTCTGATTTAGAAGCCGCCGCCTTCCAGCGCCACGGCATTCCGATTGTTTAAAATTATTTGGAGGTGGACTTATGTTAACAAATATCGGAATCCCAGGATTAATTCTCGTGCTCGTCATTGCCTTAATCATTTTCGGGCCGTCGAAATTACCTGAAATCGGACGTGCGTTCGGAAGCACATTAAAAGAATTTAAAAACGCGACGACCGAGCTCGTTAATGGAGAAGAGAAGACCGAGGAAAAGAAGAATCTAAAAGCTGTCGAGGATGACAAACAGAAGACGGGCAGCTGATAAGAGAAAGGCAGTCGGAATAATGTTTCCGCCTGCCTTTTTCTATGTGTGATCGTTACGTGGCATTGATCTCCATTATCGAATCTCTCACTGACCTCATAATTTTACGAAAAGCTTCCTCTGCCTTTTCTTCATTACTTTCCCTGATCGCCTGCAGCAGCGTTTCGTGATAAGGATAGCTCTGGTCAAAAATATCATCCTTCCCAAACGGTACATTCCAGAACTCATGGAACGTTTCCCAGACCGAATCAATCATACTCTCAAGCATAGGGTTATTAGACGCACGATAGATCGCGCGGTGAAAACCGGCATCCGCTGAATTCGCCTCATTCCTTCTTCCTTCATCAATGAACTGGACATATTTCTTCAACTGCTCATCCATTAACTGAATATCCTCTTCATCTGCCGCATGGACAGCAAGCTGTACGGCTTTCCCTTCTAATGCTTCACGAACTTCAAGAGCCTCAAGTAAAAAATTTTTCTCGTCTTCTACTTCAAACGCCAGTCTAATTTGAAAAGGCTTTATATCTTTAATAAAGGTACCTTTTCCATTTAAAACTTCTATGGCCCCCTGTGTTTCAAGCAGCTGCAGTGCTTCCCGCAGGGACGAACGTCCGATCTGCAGAATGTCAACCAGATCGGCTACCGAGGGCAGTTTATCTCCACTTTGCAGCTTCTTTCTTTTAATATATTCCTTTATTTCATTAGCTCCGATTTCGGAGAGCCGTTTCTTTTTTATCGCTTTCACATCATCACCTCAGAAAGACCTATGTAAAGCTATTATACTATTGGAACGTCGGATAATAAAATCTCCTCTTCCAGGATTAATTTATTTTATTCTGAAAAATCTAACCTTTCATACAGGTTGAAAGTATGATAGTGTATGTTTAACTACTTAGGAAAGGTCGATGTCGCGGTGAATTACACGGATGAACAAATATGTACTCAGCTTTATGACACCCCCTCCAGGCATCACGGGGCGGTTTCTCCTCCAATCTACCAGACGAGTTTATTTGCGTTCGAAACTTTTGAAGCGTTTACAGAAGCTCAGTCGGCTGAACGGGAGAATTATGTTTATACACGGGGGGGTAATCCTACAACGGAAATACTTGAGCAGAAATTAGCCATGCTTGAACGTGGAGAAAGGTGTAAATGCTTCGGTTCAGGGATGGGGGCCATCAGCTCTGTCTTTCTATCTCTTTTACAAAAAGGAGATCACGTACTCCTCGTGAACAACATTTACGGTCCGACCCAGCAGTTGATGAAGCACCTTGAGAATTTCGGAATTGAACACAGCTATACGGAAAATGATGTAGAGGCCGCAATTCGTCCGAATACGAAATTAATTTATGTGGAAAGTCCGGGAACGATGTTGATGAAGGTCGTGGATTTAATGAAAGTTACGGCGCTGGCCATGCGGCATGGTATATACACAGCCATCGATAATACGTGGTCCACACCCATCTTCCAAAAGCCGCTGACTCTCGGATTCGACTTATCCGTTCATTCGCTTACGAAGTACATCGGCGGGCACAGTGACATAGTTGGCGGGGCTGTGATTGGAAGCAGCAAACTGATCGACCGTATTTTCACGTATGGTTATCAGTTAAACGGATCTGTTCTGTCCCCTCATGATGCGTCGCAGGTTATCAAAGGGCTGCGCACCCTGCCGTTACGAATGAAGCAGCATGAATCCAATGCCAGCCAGATCATCGACTTCCTTCAATCGAGAGATGAAATTAAAGTCATACATCATCCGAGCCTGCAGGATAGAGATATAACGGAAAATCAAATGTCAGGGTTCTCAGGGTTGCTGAGCTTTGAATTAAAGGAAGGAAGGTTTGATCATGTCGCCTCTTTTATCAATGAATTAAACGTTTTCAAAATTGGAGTGAGCTGGGGTGGATATGAAAGCCTCGTTAATTCTCCGGTTAAACGCAGTAATGCCTCTGAGCTGATTAAACAGGGTATAGATCCTGGATTAATCCGCCTCTCGATCGGCCTGGAAAATCCGGATGATTTGATTGCAGATTTGAAGAATGCATTTCGTGCATCGGAATTAATTAAACCTTAAGCAAGGGAGAGAATAACAAGTGACTACAAATGAAGTGAAACGTCCAACAGTTGCCGTGGCTCTAGTTCCTATTACTCTCGCACTTCTTATTTTTATCGTCGGCATCGGCGTCCTGCAATTTCAAGCTGAGCTCATGCTCATTTTTGCCGGAGTCCTGTTTGCCATCTTCGCGGTTCTTTACGGTCATAAATGGGAAACTATTATTACTGTGATGGGTGAAAAAATTAAAACCGCCCTGCCCGCCATACTCATTTTGTTCAGTATCGGACTGTTGATCGGTACTTGGATGATTTCAGGAACCATTCCCTTCTTCGTCTATTACGGACTGGAAATCATTAATCCTGCCCACTTATATGTACTCGCATTTGTGGTTTCCGCTATCGTGTCGACCTGCACCGGCACCTCCTGGGGAGCGGCTGGAACCATCGGGGTCGCCCTGATGAGTATCGCCCAGACCATGGATTTATCTATGGCTATTACAGCAGGGGCTGTCGTATCAGGGGCATACTTTGGAGATAAGCTTTCTCCGTTATCAGACACAACCAACATGAGCTCGCTGGCAGCAGGCTCAAACTTATATGAACACATTAAACACATGCTGTATACCTCTATTCCCTCATCCATCATTGCTATTATTGTTTTTTACTTTGCCGGCCTTCAAATCGATGCAAATCCGGGTCAATTATCGAGTGTTGACGAGATGCTGTCCGGCATTCGTGAGCTTTTCAGCCTTAATCCATTAGTCCTGCTTCCCGCTGTCATCGTTGTCGCGGGATCATTAATGAAAAAGAATCCATTGATTGTTCTGTTTTGTTCAGCGGTTACAGCCATGCTGACCGCCCTGTTATTGCAAAGTGCAACCGTACCCAACTTATTTACCGCAGCCGTTGAAGGCTTTAATACCGAAATGCTCGACGTCGCACCCGGCCTTATTTCCGAAGATATTCAGGAACTCCTTAACCGCGGAGGCCTTTATTCCATGTACAATGCAACATTCTTTGTATTCTGTGCGTTTTTCTTCGCCTCTGCTTTGGAAGTCTCTCAAGCTTTGAATGTCATCCTTGAAAAAGTGATCACATACTTAAGATCTATTGGTAGTGTTATTTTCGCTTCACTGCTCACAGGGTTTGCCGTGATTAACTGTACATCAAACGCTCTAGTTACCTACTTCCTAATCAAAGATATTTATGGGGATGTATATAAGAAACGAAATCTGCACCCAGCCAACCTTTCCAGAAGCATGGAGGACTCTGTTACGATTACAGAAGCTCTCATGCCATGGACCGTATCCGGAGTCTTTATGGCGACTACGCTTGGCGTAGGAAACTTTGAATTTATGCCGTGGGCCATCTTCAATCTGGGCGGCATTGTTTTCTCAGCACTTTACGGCTTCCTCGCTCCTTACACGAACGGATTCGGTATAAGGAAATTGGATGAAGGTGCCAGTAAAGATGAAAGCAGTCAGAGAGCAGGTTAATGTAAAGATTAATATGTGTTCGTTACGCGAAAGAGACAAGCAAAACATAATGTTTCGCTTGTCTTGTCATTAAGATTTTAATTTACCAGCTGATAATTAATAAAGCGTGCCCTCCGCCTGCCAGCCGGAAGAGCACGCTTTATCTTCTTATGACTACTCTATCAGCAAGATCCCATCAGAAACCGGACGTTCTCCTACAGGGTCAGACGGCTGATTAACATCTTCTTCTCCAACCGTCATCGTTGACGACCCTCCTCCATCCAGATTCATACCTTCCACAGCACCGAGAGACTGAAGCACTTGAGCACTTTCATAGAAAGTCAGTCCTAAGCTTTCCTCAGGATTACGGCCATCGACAGTCACCAGCAGGATATTCCCATTCTCTTTTATCCCAGCCAGTGATCTCGGATGGCGGGTTTCGGCAAATCGATAATAAAAACCCTTACTCCAGCGAAATCCTTCTTCCTCGGCTTGAATATCAATGCTGCCGTCGTTTAAAAGCTGCGGCCCGCCACCGATGATGCCCAAATCAGAATCATCAGTCATCGGCCGGCCGCCTTCCAATACATTTTCGTCAATAGCGAGGTGGTCTCCAACGGAAACGGAGTCCTTCATCCACTCAGCCTGTTCTCCTGTTGCTGATAAGACGGTGCCTTCGTCCGGGATACGCCTCCCGCGTTCTGAATAGTGCTCTGTCACTTCACCTGCTTCATCAACTACAGCTTCAAATCCTTCTCCATCAGGGGTGGTCTCTCCAAAAAAGTCATCGTATCGAATGATTTCTGACGAATCAGTACAGGTAACGTCATGCATCGGCTCATTAGAAGGCTGGTCCCCCACTCCGCCACAGCTTCGGCTCAAGCCTGGTTTTCGGTTGATCCCATCAATGACCGCCGCTTCTCCGCTCTCTGTTTCCATTTTTAGATTCGTCGAAACCTCAGCAATCTCAGCCTCGTTACCGGAAAGCAGCAAGCTCGTTCTCTCCCCGATGGCCTCACTTACTAAATGGCCGTCGGTCATGTAAGCCCCGGCTGGATCGCCCGGCACTCCGTCATTTGAGCCTACTACAAAATAGCCGCCATTTATTCCAGCAATTGCCCCGGTTCGACCGGCAATGGATGATATGGTTTCACGGTCCTCAATTTGGCTATGAGCCAGCTTATTCGTCAACTCTCCATTAAATTGGTCCGGGTTGATTTCAAGGACATCAAACTGCCAGGGACCAGTGGTTTTATTCGTGCCATCATATTCGGAATACGTAACATTTGTGTTTTCATAACCGTCCGCAGATGCCTGCCCGGCCAGCTCTTCGGCTTCTTCTTCCTTCTCAAAAGTTCCGATTTGTACAATGTAGCCTAAGCTTCGATCCTCCACATCCGTATGTTTCCTATTACGATTATGTACTTTATCCGTCTTGGGCTGGTATCCGTCTTCTTTTAATTCAGCAGTAAGATCCTCAGCTTCTTCTCTTGAATTAACTAAAGAAGCCTCCACAGTATATTCTGCTTGCTCTGAAACATAGCCCCGGGTAATTTCCGTATACTCTACTCCCTCGGCTAAGCGAGTACCTGGCCTGGTTTCCGGCAGATTATTCTTCCCAATTGAAAGCTTAGCCGGTGGTTGATTATTATCGGCTTCCGAACCTTCGCTTGGAAGTACGACTAGAAGAATAATCGCGGTTAACACAAGAGCGGCGGCTGGTTTTATTAATAATGACTGTTTCATATCTGTCTCCTTTTCTTTGAAATTGAAAAACATACTCATATAATTACCCTCAACTTTAACAGAATAATCCTTATTTCTATGTAAATAATCTTAACATTCAAGTCCTATTTTGTTTACAATAGGAGTCAAAAAGGAGAAAGGGTTTTTAATAGAGGAACAAATAAGGGCCCGTCCCAGCTGGGACAGACCCTTATCTTATGTTTTACATTAATAATGGTATGAGTAAACCTGCCAGCAGCAAGATGAGGGCGCCGCCCAGGCGGGAGGAAATCTGCGCGAATGGCATTAGCTCCATTCTTCTTGATGAGGACAGAACAGCTACGTCTCCTGTTCCTCCCATGTTAGCCATACACAGGCCAGCTGTAATGGCTGATTCAATCGGATAGAAGCCTACTAGTTTACCAAGCAGCCCAGCACCGATCACAGCACCGACTACAACTCCAAGTACAGTGACAATGTATTGAAGCGTTAAAGCTTCGAGTACTTGACCTAAATCCGTATAGGCAATTCCAATTCCAAAGAGAAGAGCAAACGTCCAATTTTTTGCAACGAATTTATACCACTGGTTCGCTCCGTCTAAAATATTTTTTGGAATGATGTCGGCAATTTTGGCAATGGCTACAATAATAATCATTAATGCGTAAGCATGCAGGGGAATAAATCCGGCCGCTAACGTTCCGATCGTAAAGAAAAGGACCGCTGCCAATAATCCAACCCCCATCTTTTGGATGTCAAAAGATGATTTTTCTTCTTTGTATTCAAACCCTTTTAATAACTGACCGTTTCCAGATAAAGAAGGTACTTTTTTTCCAAGGATATTCAGCATGCTCGCTAGAATAATAGCAAAAACGTTACCTAAAGCCAGTGCAGGGACAAGCATTGAAATATAATAACTAGGATCATTTCCCATTAATTCACTATAAATCTGACTCATTGGAACCGCTCCAGCTCCCATGCCGCCTCCCATGATCGGCATTGTAATCACAAGCACTGCATCCGTTAATGAAAATCCAACGAGAGCACCGAATAAACCAGCAACCAGCATGGCTCCAAACACGGCACCAAAGATTGGGATAAAGTATTTCAGACCGACTTTTATTAGGATCTGCTTATTCATCCCTAGAATACTACCTGTAATTAAGGCAGCAATATAGAAGTTTAAGAATCCTCCGTCCTTCATGAAATCATTGATCATCGTAACCGTAGAATCAGGAATTAATCCCGCATAGGCCATATACGCGGCCCCAAAGATGGCTAAGATTGCCCCGCCACCTAGGTAGGTTTTAAGAATCGGCGTTTTATCACCAATCCATCCAAAGAGCTCCCCAAGGACCATCATAATGAGCAGACTGCCGATCATCCCCCCTGGTAAGTTTCCTGTATACATGCTGACTAAAGTCAAAGCAGTAATTGCCAGAAACCAAATAAGCGGAAGACCAAAAATTGTAATCGCTTTCTTTTCATAGTTTAGAGAAGTAACATTCGGCTTTCCAGTTTGTTCTTTACGAACTCTTTCAGCTGAGCTGGACATGTAAATCTCTCCTTTGTTAATAGATTTGAGAGTACTTAGCGTTACACTAAGCACTCTTCCTTTTGACTCACGGACTGTTCCACGGCATTAGCTACCGTTTCAGCAACGGTTTTGTTAAGGGCGCTTGGTATGACGTAATCCGAGCAGAGTTCGTCCTCCGAAACGACCTTGGCAATTCCTTCAGCTGCGGCTACTTTCATATCAATCGTAATATCTCTTACCTTTTTATTAAGTGCCCCTTTAAAAATCCCGGGGAAAGCCAGCAGGTTATTGATTTGGTTTGGATAATCGGAGCGTCCGGTTCCGACAACAACAGCTCCTGCTTCCAGCGCATCTTCAGGATAAATTTCCGGCACAGGATTCGCTAATGCAAAAATAATCGGATCTTCCTCCATCATCTGGACCTGTTCTTTATTTAATACTTCCGGAGCTGAGACGCCGATAAAAATGTCCGCTCCAACGATCACTTCATTCAAACCTCCATGCATACGATTCAAGTTCGTTTTTTCCGCGATAGAAGCCTGTCTGGGATTCATCCAGGATGCGCCTTTTCTCAAGACGCCTTCTAAGCTGACTAACGTCACATTCGTAAATCCGGCATACAACAGTAGATCTGCTATTGCGATTCCAGCGGCGCCAGCGCCGTTAATTACAACCTTTGTATTTTGTTTGGACTTGTTCACAATTTTCAAGGCATTAATTAAAGCTGCTAATACGACTATAGCTGTACCGTGCTGATCATCATGAAAAACAGGAATATCGAGCTCTTTCTTTAAACGTTCTTCAATTTCGAAACATCTTGGTGCTGAAATGTCTTCAAGATTTATACCTGAGAATGAAGGTGCCAGCGCTTTTACAATGGAAATGATCTCTTCAGGATCTTGTGTATCCAGACATAACGGAAACGCATCAATCCCTGCGAATTTTTTAAAAAGCATGCTTTTCCCTTCCATTACAGGTATGGCTGCTTTCGGGCCAATATCTCCTAACCCTAAGACAGCCGTTCCATCTGTGACAACGGCCACCATATTCCCCTTTGACGTCAGCTCGTCAGCTTCTTCAGGATGGTCAGCAATGGCTTTACAGATCTCAGCCACTCCAGGTGTGTAGACTAAACTTAGGTCTTCTTCTGTATCAACGGGCATCTTGCTTGCTACTTCTATCTTGCCTTTAAACGTACGATGCAAATTTAATGTCTCTTCCGTTAGATTGTCTCTGTTCATCTGCTTACCCTCCAAAGAAATCGCTTTCAATTATAGGTTCCATCTTATCTGCAAAAAGCTTCACCTGCCCATCATATGAAAGTAAAAATCTTATTGTAATTAAAAAAAGCAGCCGTGGTTGGCTGCTTTTGTGCTGTTGAAAAATATGATGACACTCTGAATCGCGGTTATAATTTGATTTACGCTGATTTATTTAAAAATTCGCAGATATTAATAAAAAACCGCTGATAAAAACAAAGGTCCGCTCCCTCGAGAATAGCACGAGAAAACTTAAGGGTGTATTTAGAAGTTAAAAGCAGAGATACTTAATTGCTTTCCTAGTGATAGAATTCAAGATCCCGCATTTCCTTGACCTGATACTGGTAAACGGGACGGCCTACCCCATAGATGAGAGTTTCCTCCAGCACATCAATTTCTTTTAGGAACTTTAAATATTTTCGGACGGATACTCTTGAAATATCGGTCTCCCGGGCAATCTCATCTGTTGAAAAGGCGTCAGCTTCTTTCAGGCGGATTACTTCAATAATGTGCTCCAGCGTATTTTTCGTCAATCCTTTAGGAACTTGAATTCGATGACTCTCCTCCCGGTCCTGCTTGCTGAAAATTTGATCCAGCTCCTCCTGGCTTACTTTCCTTTTATCCTGCAAAACGTTATGGTTTTCTTTATATTTTTGCAATGCGCCTTGAAGTCGTTCAAACTCAAACGGTTTAATTAAGTAATCGACGACGCCGAGCCTCAGGGACTGCTGAATCTGCTCTTTTTCAGAAGCGGCCGTGATCAGAATGACGTCGACCTGCTCATCCTTTTCCCTTAGTTCCTTCAGCAGCTGCAGGCCATTTTTTCCCGGCATGTAGACGTCGAGAAGTACTAAATCTACTTGTGATTGGCTCAAACACTTATTAGCCTCTTCTACATTTCGGGCAGTGGCAACTAATTCAAAGCCTTCCACCTGGCCGACGTATTTTTTATTTAAATCAGCCACCATCGGGTCATCCTCTACAATAAGTACCTGGATCATCCTTCCTTCACCTCCGCTTCATATGGAACGATCACCGTAAACGTCGTTCCTTCATGTACAGTTGACTCCAGTTCAAGGGAGCCTTCGAGGACATTAACACTGGCTTGAACGAGATGTAACCCGTACCCCCGGTCATCTCCTTTTGTCGATACCCCTCTTCGAAAAATCTCTTCCTGATCTTCTTCTTTAATGCCGGGTCCCGTGTCGCTTACTGTTATCGTCAGTAGCTCATCGACATAGGAGAGGAAAAGCGAAATGCTTTTCTCTTCGCTTCCGGCCATGCTTTCAACCGCATTGTCGAGCAGATTGCCGATGATCGTTACTAATTCATGCGTGACCGTTTCATCATCTGCAGCTGGAATGATGGTTTCACAATTTACAGATAAGCGGATGTTCTGTTCCCGCGCATAGCTTAATTTACCAATCATAAAGCCCGCCAGAACAGGGTCCTTAATCTTATTCGTGATCACATCCGCTTCATGTACCTGATGATCAACTAACTGTTTAATATACGATTTCACATCTTTAAACGATTCCAGCTCGATCATTCCAAGCAGAACGTGTAGCTTATTCTTAAACTCGTGCGACTGAGCACGAAGCGACTCGGCGTACAACCGGACGCCTGTCAGCTGTTCCGCCAGCTGGTTGACCTCCGTTTTATCCCGAAACGTCGAAATGGCGCCCACCACTTCATCATTTACAATGAGCGGCACGCGGTTGACGATAATGGATGACCCGTTGATCACCTGTTCTTCATCAAGCTCCGCCTCTCCCGAATGGAGCACTCTCTCCATCATAGAGTAAGGAAGATAATCCGAAATGTGGAGTCCGACCGGATCTTCATCCTGGATGCCGGCCTTTTGAAAAATTTCACGCGCCGACTTGTTCACAAGGGTAATCCGCGCTTCGCTGTCTACCGCTATGATTCCCTCCCTTACCGAATGCAGCATTCGATTACGCTCTTCATGAATTCTTGCGATCGCCACAGGCTCCAGTCCGAATAAACTCCTTTTAATATAACGGGCGAGGAGAAACGCCCCCATTACTCCGACCAGACCGCCAATTAAGGAACCTATGAGAATATTGCGGTGACTTCTCTGCAGCGAAGCTTCCACTGCATCCAGGGAAATCCCGATCGACACAGCTCCCACCTGTTCCCCATTATCCCCTTCAATCGGAGTAAAGGCGCGGACCGAATGCCCAAGAGTTCCTTCTGAGATCGATATGTACTCTTCACCGTTCAGCACCCTCTTCTCATCCCCGCCGACGAAACGCTCCCCAATTCGCTCCGGGTTCGGGTGAGAATGACGAATTCCGTCCATATCCATGACAACTACAAACAGAACATCCGAAGCTTCCTGAATGCTCGTTGCATAATCCTGGATAGTTCCATCCCCCGATGGGTCTTCCAGCTCATTCTGCACCACCTGGGACTCTGCTACGGAACGGGAGACAATCAGCGCCTTTTCCTCCAGTTGATCACGAATGTCATCACTTGTGCTTTCAGTAATCAGCAGGTCGGTTATTAATAATGAAAATAAAACCACCAGCAGCACGTAGAAAATAATCATTGTACTTAGTTTAAAACGAGATTGATTCATAATTCTGCTCCTCATTGAGGTTGTTATTTTAAAGTGTACCATTCCTTCGGTAAATGTAGAAAACTTCGTTAAAAAGAAAATCTCCACCTCGAGGCCCTTCAATATATTAAATACTTTCACTCATCTAAGAATAAATATCTAATGAATTGTATTTACCAGTGAGGAGGGTATAGATTGACAATCCAGACTGGTCAAGGAATTCAGTGGCTCATTGATAAGCTGAACGAGGATCAATTATCTGATGGGTCCTGGAACTATCCATTTGACACAGGAGTACTGACGGACGCTTACATGATTATTTTAATAAGAACGTTAGAGCGTGAAGATAAAGAAGAGTTGATTGAGGGACTGGCTGCGAGAATCATAAGTAAGAAGGAAGATAATGGATGGTGGAAGCTTTACCATGATGAACCTAAAGGGAATTTGGCATTGACAGTGGAATCGTATTATGCCCTGTTATACTCAGGGTATTATGCGAAGAACGACTCCAGACTGCTGGAGGCGAGAAGTTTTATTACATCTAACGGCGGTATAGAAAAGGTAAATATATTCTCAAAAATTATGCTTGCGATTACCGGCCAGTACAAATGGCCCTCTTTATTTCCCGTCCCTGTGGAAGTGATGCTTCTGCCACTGTCTTTTCCTCTTAACTTCTATCAAATCTCCGTGTATGGAAGAACCAATCTGGCTCCCATATTAATAGTGGCAGAGAATAAATTCAGTAAGAAGACCAGCTTAAGCCCGGATCTCAGCGATTTATTTATAGATAGAACGGAAGATGAAAAGTGGGAATATCCGGCGGAGTGGCGTTCTTTATTTTCAACGATTGAAAGTGGCGTGAAGAGCTTAATCGGACTGCCGTCTCATCTGCATTCATTAGCAATAGAAAGGGCTGAAAGCTATATACTCGACCGCCTGGAACCTGACGGAACATTTTACAGCTATTTCAGCTCCACTTTTTTAATGGTCTTCGCTTTACTTTCGCTGAAATATCCAAAGAATCACACTCTCATCTCCAAGGCCGTAGATGGGTTAATTTCCATGAAAACTGAGATAAAAGGTCTCCCTCATATGCAGTATACGACGGCCAATGTTTGGAACACCTCGCTTATTAGTACAGCTCTGCAATCTGCCGGTGTCCCTGCCAATGCCTCCGTTATCTCTAATGCAAACCGCTATTTACTGGAGCGGCAGCACTATAAATTTGGGGATTGGGCAATCCATAACCCTCAAGGCCGGCCCGGGGGCTGGGGCTTTTCTAACGTAAATACAATGAATCCTGATATGGATGATACGACCGCTGTATTAAGGTCAATCGTCGAGATGGTTCCCGGCATCCCTGCTTATCGTGAAGCGTGGGACCGTGGTTTATATTGGTTGTTTACGATGCAGAATGATGACGGCGGCTGGGCTTCCTTTGAAAAAAACATCAAAAATAAATGGATCGAATTTCTGCCGGTAGAAAAGGCTGAATATATGTTCAGCGACCCTTCTTCAGCCGATCTTACAGGAAGAACGATAGAATTTTTTGGCAATTATACGAACCTAGCAAGAACACATCCGGCGATCAAACAGGCGGTAAACTGGCTTATGGACTATCAGGAAACCAATAGTTCGTGGTACAGCCGCTGGGGCATCTGCTACATCAATGGAACCTGGGCTGCGGTCACCGGCCTTAGGGCTGTCGGCCTCCCGACGGCCAATCGAGCCATCCCGTCAGCTGTAACATGGCTGAAAAGTATTCAGAATAGTGACGGCGGCTGGGGGGAATCCTGCTTAAGCGACAGTAAAAAGGAGTATGTCCCCCTCAGGTCAAGTACATTAACGGACACCGCCTGGGCCCTTGATGCCCTGATTATGGCTGAAGATCATCCAAGTAAGGAAATACACAGAGGCGTCGAATATTTACTAAACTCTATTAAAAAAGAAGATTGGACGACCGAATATCCAAAAGGGCAGGCTATGGCGGGAACCTTCTATATCCATTATCACAGCTATCGTTTCATATTCCCTTTACTCGCCCTCGCACACTACCGTGATAAATTTGAATAGTTAGCTGCTCAACAAAAAAGGCAATTCACCACATGGGTGAATTGCCTTTTTCTAAATAGATGTGATTGCTGCTTTAACAGGTGTCGAACCACCGACCACCTGAAATTCCCTGCCGATCGTCGAGTCATCCTCCAGGCTGGCTGCTATTACAGAAGCAACGTCTTCCCTGGGGATTTCACCTCTTTCCACTTCAACAGCAGCTTCGACTTGACCTGTTCCCTCATCATTCGTCAGCCTGCCGGGATGAATGATCGTGTAATCAAGGTCTGTTCTTTTCAGCCACTCATCGGCATAATGCTTAGCGGCCACATACGGTGCAAAGGATGAATCCGCCGCCTGAATCGCTTCACGCCTCGTGTCAAATGAGCTGATCATAACAAACCGCTTCACCCCGGATGCTTTAGCTGCTTCAATGGTTTTAACTGCACCGTCTAAATCAATTAAAATCGTTTTGTCTTTGCCAGTGCTGGGGCCGGAACCAGCTGTGAATACGACTGCGTCGACACCTTCAGCTGCTTTGGCAATCGTTTCGATATCGTCTTCGAGATCAACCACGACGGTTTCGACGCCCTGTTCCTCAAAAAAGGACGCCTGCTCGGGTTTACGGATCATAGCTTTCGCTTCCAGACTATCCCTTTCTTTAATGAATGAAATGAGATGCTTACCAATCTGTCCATTTGCGCCTACAACGAGAACCTTCATTTTCTCCACCCTTTCTCAGCAGATATTACTTATATAGTAAATGTGATTGATGAATAATGTCTAGAAAGTCAGCTTGCGGTTAAATGTCAGAATCCCCTTCTCTACATTAGTAGACGGCTGCTAGAAAGCAGCCGTCTGGACCAGGTTTTATTATGGATAGCCTAAAATTGTTTTCACTTCCAAGTATTCCTCTATACCATAATCGCCCCATTCTCTGCCGATCCCGGATTGTTTAAAGCCGCCAAACGGGGAAGAAAAGTCTGCTTCTGTGTCATTAACCTTCACACGTCCCGCACGAATGCCTGAAGCTGCTTTTCGAAGCATGGCCGGATCCTTTCCGTACACATACCCAGCCAGGCCGTAAATGGTTTCGTTGGCGGTCTCAATCGCTTCTTCAAGCGTATCGTAAGTGAGCACCGTCATGACAGGGCCAAAGATTTCTTCCTGTGCGATAACCATCTGATTATCAACATCCGTAAAGATGGTTGGTTTCGTATAGTAGCCTTTATCCAGCCCCTCAGGTTTACCCGTACCTCCAGCAATCATTGTCGCTCCTTCTTCAATCCCTTTTTCTATATAGGACTGCACCGTATCCCACTGTTTTTTGGAAACGAGCGGACCGATGTGATTGCCTTGGCGCGGATCACCGACAGGAAATTCAGACAACGACTTCTTCATCGCTTCTTCAAACTCTTCCTTCATAGAAGCTGGAATTAATGTCCGTGTCGCTGCTGAGCACACCTGTCCGGAATTCGTTGCAATATGACCAACTGCTGCCTTCGCTGCCTCCTCGACATTGGCATCTTCGAGCACAATGAGCGGTGATTTTCCGCCAAGTTCAAGAGCCACCTTCTTAATCGTTTCTGATGCATTTTTCATGATTTTCTCACCTGTAGCACCGGAGCCGGTAAAGGATACAAAGTCAATGTCCGGGTGGGAGCTGATGCCATCACCAATCACTGACCCTGAGCCATTCACAAGATTAAACACGCCTTTAGGAACCCCGACCTTATCGAAGATTTCCGTTAAAATAACCGCAGCAAACGGTGTCAGCTCCGCCGGCTTCAAGACGACAGGACTTCCTGCCGCAAACGCACTCGCAATTTTTGTAGACGTCTGGTTGGTCGGGAAGTTCCATGGTGTGATCAACCCGCTGACACCGATCGATTCTTTCATGCGGGTATGTCCGTCATGCTCCTCAATGAAAGAGAAATTCTTCAGTGATTCCGCGGCCTGTGAAAAATGGTTGTACCCCATCATAAAATGAATATTCTCTGAGATCTCAAGCGGAGAACCAAGTTCGTCCGTAATGGTTTCAATGATATCCTCTTTTCGATTCTCATATTCCTTGGCGATGTTTTCGAGCATTTCAACGCGTTCTTCTTTTGTCGTTTGTGAAAAAGACGGAAACGCATCACGCGCCGCCTTCACCGCTTTATCTAAATCCTCTTTCGTACCGAGACTGATTTTTCCGATCACTTCTTCTGTAGCAGGATTAATTACTTCCTCGGTTTCTGAACCCGTAGAATCTACCCATTCACCGTTAATATAATGCTTCAAATAATTTCGCATGAGATTATTCTCCTTTATATATAAAAATAAATTTATTGTTCCTGCAGAGAGTTTATCCTTTATTTAGGGAATCGAAACATTATTCGAAGTCCTGCCGGTTTTATTCGCTTAAAGGGCTGCTTACGTTTTATTCATAATCTGTACTCCCTATTAATTCACCAAAAAAAGACAATTCACCCTCAAGGCAAATTGTCTTCTTTTTATATATTCCCGGCATTCGTTCTACTGCCGGCTTAAAACTCTTCATAAACTGCGGGATCCTGATCGTTTATCCGGCCATCCGGACGAGTTAACTCTGCGACCATTCTCATTTCATTATCCGTGAGAGAGAAATCAAAGATTGATAGATTTTCCAGCTGCCGATTTGGAGAGGATGACTTCGGAATAGGAATCGCACCTAATTGATGATGCCAGCGTAAAACCACTTGAGATATCGTCTTATTGTGCTGATCCGCAATTCTTTGAAGTGTCTCATTTTCCAGCACATCATTTGCCCGGGCTAATGGGCTCCAGGATTGTGTTTTAATATTATGCTCTTCGTGCCACACTCTCTGCTCTTCCTGATTGAAAAAAGGATGTAATTCGATTTGATTAATACTTGGCTTCGTACCCGTTTCCTTTTCTAAACGGTCCAAATGCTCAGGCAGGAAGTTACACACTCCAATTGAACGGATCAGCCCCCATTTTTTAGCGTCAATCAAGGCTTGCCAAGCTTCTACATATTCATCCTGTTTAGGATTAGGCCAGTGAATCAGATATAGATCATAATAATCCAGGTTCCCGCGGTACAAGGATTCCTGTATAGCTGTAACCGCCTTATCGTATGTCTGATACCGGCCTGGCAATTTAGATGTAATGATTAATTCATTTCTTGAGACCGAACTGCGTCGAATGGCTTCGCCTACGGTTCCTTCATTTTCATAATTATAGGCTGTATCAATCAGCCGATAACCGGTATCAATCGCGGTGTCGATCGCCTGTGCCCCTGCATTTCCGTTCAGTTTATAGGTGCCCAGCCCTATAGCTGGCAAAGTGGTTCCATCGTTTAGCGTAACCTCTGGAATGGAAGAACTCATCACTGCTCACTCCTTTAAAGTAATAGTTTAAGAGTATCATTATAATGAAAAGTTTTCCAAGTTTCCTGAAAAAGCATAGAGCACTGGAGCTTTAATATCGTTCCGGCTGACAAGTACATGTTCTGCAGTCTTTTGTTCTTAAGTTGTTAACTTTCAATGTTAAAGACAATGATATATAGGGAAGAGAATAAATGGATGATTTATATCAAAAAAGGAGTGGAAGCATGAACAGTAGTCAATTTAATAAAATCAAAAACGGACAAGGGTTTATCGCCGCACTCGATCAAAGCGGCGGCAGCACACCTAAAGCACTCGCCACCTATGGAGTACCTGCTCATTCTTATTCAGGGGAAGACGAAATGTTTGACCTCGTTCACGAGATGCGCACAAGAATTATTACATCACCTTCATTTGACGGCGACCGTATCCTCGGGGCGATTCTTTTTGAACAGACAATGGACCGTAAGATTGAAGGAAAATACACGGCAGATTATCTTGCTGATATAAACGTCGTTCCCTTCCTTAAAGTAGACAAAGGACTAGCCGATGAGAAAGACGGAGTTCAGCTTATGAAGCCGATTAACGACCTGGATGAGAAGCTGCGCCGCGCCAACGAACGAAATGTTTTCGGTACCAAAATGCGTTCGGTCATACATGAACCAAACGAAAGCGGAATTAAAGACGTCGTTGACCAGCAGTTCGAAATTGGAAAACAGATAATTGGTTATGATCTCGTTCCGATAATTGAACCGGAAGTCAGCATTAAAAGTGAGAACAAGGAACAATGTGAAGAAATTTTGCGCGGTGAGATTCTCAAACACTTAAACAGTTTATCGGCAGATGAGAACGTCATGCTGAAGCTTACCATTCCGACGAAAGCCAATGCATACAAAGAGCTCGTCGATCACCCGCGTGTGTTGCGTGTGGTAGCACTTTCAGGGGGATATTCCCGTGATGAAGCCAATGAGAAGTTGAAAGAAAACGACGGCCTGGTAGCAAGCTTCTCCCGGGCGCTGGCCTCTGATTTAAAGGCTGATCAGTCAGACGATCAGTTTGATGAAGCGTTGAAGGATGCGGTAGATACGATTTTCGATGCGTCTGTGAACAAGAACTAAGACGATTTCAGGGTGCGCTTGCCAAGAGCGCACCTTTATTTTTCGCCCCATTTTTCCTCCAGCTGCTTAATTTCTTCCTTATGCGGAACGATTTCTTTTGGCGTTTCGAGGATAAACGGAACATTTTCCAATAAGTGAGTCTTAAACAGCTGAGCAAATTGGACCTCCTTTATATATCCATGACCAAAGATATTCGCATGCCGATCTTTCCCTGATCCTGTGTCGTATTTGGAATTATTGAGATGAATCACAGCTAAATGATTAAAATAATCCAACTCCATTCCCTTTTCTACTACCTGTCCCCAATTGTCACCGTCCCACAGTCCGCTCGCAAATGCATGACATGTATCAAAACAGAAGCCGATCTTCTCGGGCTCGTCACATAACTTCCTGATCTGTACCAGCTCTTCCAACGTCGTACCCATCGCTCCCGGCTTTCCCGCCATATTCTCAAGGAGAATCCTGCACACTCCCTGCCACTGACCCAGCACTTCATTCAGTACTTCTATCATAAGGCGGTAGCTGGCCAGCTTATCATCGTTAAACAGATCCTTTCCGAAATGAACGACAAGACCTATAGATCCGCACGCCTCAGCAATTGCTAAATCATTGAGGAGTGAAGCCGTGACCTGTTCCCTTTTATTTTCATTAAAAGGCGTTAACGTGGTAGGGTACGGCGAGTGAGCGACTGAGACAATTCCCTGCTGCCTGCAAAAATCGCTGCAAAGCTCTGCATCTTCTTTATTAAACGATTTAACCGTCAGGCTTCGCGGATTCTTCGGAAAATATTGAAAAGCTTCTGCACCCATGGCGGCTGCCTGCTCCGCCGCCCCTAAATAACCCTCTCTAATTGAAACGTGGCTGCCAAAAATCATATTAATCCCCTTCTTCTCGAAACGTACGTAGATATTATTTTCTCCAAAAGTTAATAATTCATCATACAAAAAAGTTCAGCCTTCGCTTAGTTGCGGCGGCTGATCTTTTTTATGGGCGTTTATTTGATTTTGTGGGCGAATATCTTAGTTTACGGGCGATTATGCTTTTTTATGGGCGAAAACACTTAATTTACATACGGCAGGGCCTTATTTTACACTTTCAATAATGGTCCCTTCAATAACAGGCGTGCCTGCATCGTCTGTCCCCTGATAGGTTCCATACACTTCCACTATATCTTTAATCATAAATTCTGCACCTTCATCCTTATTTTCCACCGAATAAGTCCCTTCTCCAGCCTCTTCATCCGCTGTTACCGAGAAAACGGCTGCCGCCTCATCCGCAGGTGCTGCAGCGGAAATATAACCTTGAATGAATACCTTGTCGCCCTCTTCCACTTCCCCTGCATTAACAGTCGCAAAATCAATTGGTACCGCTTCTTCCCTTAATTGTTCTTCCAAATCCTGTTGAGACGGCTGCTCCTTACTTTCATTCGCACTGGTATCCTCTGAGCAGCCGAGCAAGGCAGCTAAACCGAGTATAGCTAAATATTTTTTCATACATCGACCTCCATGTCATATGCTTACCTTTCTAATTCTAGATGTGAAGCTTAATTCCTTCGATGAAGATTGTAGACTTCTGGCTAGTTTTAGCATCACAAAGAACAATGGTGCAATTGTCTGGGAACTGGATGTCGTTCTCCAATAAATTTATCAACAGCTTGGAATGCACTGGATAAAATAATAAAAAAGCTCCTTCTACGTTTCAAGAACGCGAAGAAGCTCCCTGTTATCGATTGCTCTCATCTAATATCGTTATCTTCCTATTTCCACTGATGACACTTCTTAACCGCCGGTCCATTTTTCTTGCTCTCCATATAATATGAGAGAAATTGGCCGGTGTAAAGTTGTGTTGATCGATTAAATATTGCTCAAATGCTTCGTGATCCACCTGATTATTATGGTCCTTCGCATAGTTTATTAAAATATGCGTCAATTCCTTGTATGTCATGTTTTTGGATCGATCCGCTGAAAAGGCTATTGGGTCAGTGGGAAGGATATAGTCATTTTTCAACGCTTCCTCAGCTTTATCTATTGAAAGATCAGATTTAATCTCAGGGTCCGGGCCTTTTAATTCATCGGCCATCTCCACAGAATGGTCATTGTTCTCACCATTCTCCTCCATACGCTCCAGCCGGGCTATGAGCTCATGCTGTTCACTGGTAAGCTCCTTGAGCATCTCCCGCAGATGCTTTTTTTCCTCTTGTATATCCTCTAACCGCATCCCTATAGCGTTTCGTAACGTAAACATAGCAGGGAGGCCTCCTTTAATAGTAATGACTATAAAATATCATAGCATACTAAAAAAGAGAGAAGATGCCTAAGCCTTTTGATTGATTAAAAAAACACCGGTTGCCTGGAGATGACTTAGGTTGATATACCTAAACACTTATATCTCCTTCGCGGGCCTCAGCCATCTTCTGCGGGTCATAATTAATCACATCAGAAGAATAGATTGTCACACTTACCTGGCCCCCATCCACTCTTGACCTGATTAAAAGCGGCTGATTAAACTGGTTCTTAAATGTAAAATCAGGACCATACCAGCTCACTGTCGCATCGCGGCCGGGAGGAACATAAGGGACCCGCTTGCTGTGGGAAAAACGTTCCAAAATCTTTACGCCCACCTTATCGACCGAGTTAAACAGGGTAGAAGAAAGCTGGCAGATCCCCCCGCCAATTCCCTCGGTCAATTCCCCTTTCACAATCTCCGGCGCATTCATGTAGCCCTTCTCTTTCGTTCTTTTTCCAACGGCCTTATTAAACGAAAATACCTCTCCGGGAAAGACCACGTGACTATCCAGAGCTTCAGCAGCCAGGCGGATGTTATGAGATCGTTCTTTATTGTTGGAGTTGAAATAGGTGACATATTGCCCGATCTGCTGTGTGCGGATGTTGGCAAGCAGTTCACTATCCACCTCAGGACGGACAGCCAGCTTCGGCACCGAGATTGAGGACGCTTCATTTGCATAGAGGTACTCATAGAATTTCTCCATGAATTTCTTCTGATAAACCCTGGTTCCATCCTCTCCAGGTATGATTTCACCGGAGTCCCCTATTTTGGCATTTACTGGTTCCCGGCCAATTTGTTCATCCAGCCGGTCAATGAGCTGCTGGATTTTAGAATGATTCACAAAGGGCTCCCCCAGAAACTCGGCTTCGAAGTCCTTTCGGTTCACAGACATAACTTCTTTGTCATCCTCAGTGATGGTTAAGCGGTCATCTTGTATAGAGGGTTGTGCTAAGAGTAAGCATAAAGACAAAAAGGCAAATTTCATAACAAAACCTCCTACATGCTAGTATGAGTAGAAGGTGAATGAATCATGTGGGGAACTTTTGACTTTACTATTCATAATTTCTCTAAACGGGGCTTGATAGCGTGAAAACGCTGGACACTATGGAAGAGCCCAGCTTTTTAGTCTCATCTATTTACAGCGCCGGCAGCTGCTTCAACAAGTTCAACTGTTTGATCAACAACAGTCTCGCAAGCAAACCCTTCGATCTGTAGTTTATGCGTCCTTCTTCGTAATTTTTGGCTCGTCACTAATGACACTTGGATCTGTTTCGTTTTTTTGTATATCGAGAATGGTCTGCTTTGTTGATTGGCTTATTTCTGCTTTGAAATAAGGCTCATAGGCCTCAACCGGAGATCTCTTGGTGAAAAAGACTACGAGAAGAACACCTATTAACGAAGCTGACAGGGCGATCAAGAACGGGTTGGTTGCATTAAGAAATTGAGCAATAATATACGTAAAAAGCCCAACGAGCATAGATACATAGGCTCCGGCTCTATTCATCCGCTTCCAATACAGCCCTAAGATGACTACAGCAAAAAATACTGCTCCAAAGCCTCCATAAACGTAGGTGAATCCCATGGCAAGGAACCAGGGTGGAGTAATGGAGCTGACCACTGCGATGACCGCAATGACAAACATTCCAATTCTAAGATTCATGTTGAACTTCTTTTCAGTTATTTGCTTTTTCGAGAAAATGTTTAAGTATACGTCATAATATAAGGAAGTTGCACAGTGTAAAAGCATTGAATTCGCTGACGAGACCGCGGCGGCACATAATGCCACTAATGTTAAGGCACCAACTAAAGGCGGGGTGTACTCCTGTACAATTAAGGGAATGATATAATCCGTAGTCTGATCTGCCGGTAAACTAGGGATTAATGTCTTCGCACCCAGCCCCATTATGATTAATGGTATAAAGATGACGATTAATACGAGAAGCGAACCCATGACTTGCAAGACAGCAACTTTAACATTTCTAGGAGCCAGCATTCTCGTAACCCAGTGAGGGGACACAATAGACCCGACTGCATTTGACATAAAAATAGCAAGCAAAGCCCCTAAACCAAATGTACCCACCGGGGAAATCATTGATCCTTCTGGTATTTCACTTCCACCCAAATTTGTAGGTTGAGTAGTGGCGGAAATGGTGTCCACTATGTTTGCCAATCCACCTGTGGCAGCTAACACAGAAGCTCCACCTAAAATGACACCCAACACGATTAAGAGCGTATTTAATGTATCTGTTGCAGCAACTGACCAGAAGCCTCCGATGCTTGTAAAAAGCAGGAAAATTAAAAATGCGAATATCGCATACTGATAATCAAATCCGGTGATCGTCGAGAAGACAATACCAAATCCGACTACCTGTAAATGGACAAATAAAAAGTATCCGATAAACATGATAGCTCCTACTATGGTGCGTAAATGACTTACCTTTCGAAAGGGCTCGAATCTCATATGAATATATTCTGGAAAGGTTCGTGCTGGAATTTCCGGCCTGCGAACCTTGTACGCAACCAAGGGCATTAAGGCGGTTGCCAAAAACCATCCCGCCACCCAGCCAATTATAGCGGAAACGCCGTTACTATAGAGATATCCTGGAATTCCCATAACAGAAGCAACACTAACCCATGTAGCTGTAGTTGTACCAATACCTAACAAAAGTCCCATTCGGTGGCCGCCGGTAGTAAAGTCAGACATAGATTCAGCATGCCTCAGGCTTCTAATTGAAGTCCATATAACGAAAGCAACGTATAAACCAAGAACGATTAAGTAGACCATACCACTCACTCCCCTTCTTTTTGCTTGTATTGATACAACCTTCCTGTAGCGCCCCAGCGTTTCACTCCATGCTTTTCAATCCTGAAACATAAATATGTACCTAACACCATCGAAAAAATAATTGTAGTGAACCATGTCATTAAGGCAATAATCATTTAAATTACCCCACCTTCATTTTTTGTCCATAAGCTCATTCATTTCAATTGAATGCGTTTACATTATTATTTAAGAACAATTGACATTTACCCATGCTTTCCCCAAAGTCAGGCACTTTTTTATCTTTTTCGGCTTTCTGGACAATCTGGCACACGAATTGATTATAAGGTGTCGGTACATTAGACTGCATTCCTTTTTTACTACATGGCCATTAATATAGTTAATTTCAGTCGGCTTCCCATTTTCCAAATCCTGCAGCATACTTGCCTTAAGATTGGCGTGTGGTCCCCAGACTTCATTATAAAAATCGAGTTTATCGGAAATCGCGCTCTGGTTCTCCAGCTCCAGAAATCCAAAATCTTTTCCTTGCATTTGTTCTAGTGTAATTTGGTGTGAATGAGCGACCTTGATCGTTTCATCAGCAATATTGGCTAGAATTTTCATAGCATCGGCATCTTTTAATACCTCTCCAAAAGTACAGCCAAGAACAGCTGACATTCCACTGAATGTAGCATTCATTAGTAATTTAGACCATCTCACTCCTTGGATATTTGTACTGATTTCACAGTGCCCTACCGTATCTAATATTTCTTTGACCATTATAATCCGATCCGTAATCTCCCCATGAAGCTCCCCAACGTCAAAAGCATATTTCTTCATCGTACTGACTTCTGTGGTCAAATTGGAAACCCCTGGTCCAGACCAAGCAGCTCCAAAGCCGACTGCCCCTCCCATCGTCCGGCCGCTTCCTACAATTGATGCCACCTTTTCTTCAGGAACCCCGTTTTGAAGTGTACAAACAATGCTCTCCTCATGAAGATATGGGAGGATGGATTGTAAGGAAGCTGCAGTGAAAACCTGCTTCGTAAGTAAAAAGACAACATCATATTCTTCACTGAAATCTTTCGGGTGTCTGGCTGTTACAGGAACCGTTAAATCTAAAAAGCCTGTCATTCTCGCCCCGTGTTGATTTAACGCATCCACATTCTCTTGATTCACATCAATTAATTCAACATCGTAACCACCCTTCTGTATTAAAGAGCCGACAATTATTCCTAAAGACCCTGCACCCAGCACTGCAATTTTCATGCTTTTCCTCCTACCCTTTTCATGCTATTCTTTTGCAGCTTTAAGATCTGTCTCGCTTCATCAGGTGTTGCAACTTCTCTCCCTAACGTCTTTGCTAATTCAGCAATACGAGTTACAAATTGAGCATTTGTTCTCGCTAATTCGCCTTTACGAAAATATACACTATCCTCCATCCCTACACGTACGTGCCCGCCTAATAGAATGCTCATGGTATTAATCGTTAACTGGTGTCTGCTGGCTCCAATTGCTGACCACGTTGACCCTTCCGGTATGCTGTCCACCATATGCATCAAGTTTTTAGGTGTTGCCGGCATACCTCCCGCCACACCTAAAACGAATTGAAAATGGTAAGGTGCCTCCAGTAGTCCTTTTTTCGCGATACGCAAAGCGTTATCAATCATACCTACATCAAAAGCTTCGATTTCAGGTCTTATGTTTCGTCTTTGTGTTTCAGATGCCAGCTTCTCTAAGAAGGCTGGAGTATTGTAGAACACCCCAGAACCAAAATTCATTGAACCCGCATCAAACGTGGCCATTTCCGGATTCAATTCACATACACGAAGCCGTTCTTCCTCCGTCGTTACTAATCCCCCTGCCGTTGTTAAATTTAAAATAATGTCACACTGTTCTTTCACCCGATCAATGACTTCCTGATAAACATCCAAATCCATTGTATTTTCTCCCATTACATCCCTTACGTGTACATGACCAATGGCAGCCCCGGCTTTCCAAGATTCATAGATAGAATCAGCTATTTCTTTTGGTGATAAAGGTACATGAGGTGTATGTTCCCGGGTGGTCTGCGCCCCTGTTGGAGCAACCGTAATTATTAATTTTTCCATACAACATTCCTCCCTGCATTTTTAGTGAAGCGCTTTCAAAAAGCTGCGAACTAAAGCTGACGGACATAGCAGATTTGACTTGCTTCACTTGCTTAATACTAAAAATCATTAATTAAATCTTCAAGGTTAGTACCGTAATAATCAGTAATTGTTTCCTCGAAGTCATTAATAATCCTATTCACATAAATATCATGCCTAATATAATTTCTGGTCGTAGATACCATAACAGGATGGCTTGATACAACCGAATGCGGAGAATCCTCTAAGGATTGAAGCAGAATCGCTTTTTTATTATCGACTACAATGGATAACTCTCCTCTATGACGCCCCAGCGCTACCTCCTCTTTATAATGGGTGAAACTATTCCAGGGAACCTCACCCGGCTCATCATCAAATATAAAAGTCACTATCTTGACACCGCGTTGATGAGTCTTGAGAAGAAGTTCTTTCAATACATCAAACTCTCTTTTCCAGCAGCTAATGATCACTTGAGATTCACATTCTGTAATAGCAGTGTGAACCACTTCCATCGAAGCTGAATATCCCTCGATCAGAAACAATTCTGACCATTCTACGTCACTACGTGAAGAAACCTCTTCAAGTGAATGATCAAGAAATTCCAGGTGATCCATAAATGTGTCCTTTTTTGATTTCAATAGTTCTTTATAAGGCAGAGGGCTGTAACGGACTTTTTTTCCGTTATCCCCTCCTGATACAGTAAATACCAAACCTTGTTCTCTCATTTTTTGTAATGCACCATACACTTTTGGAGCAGGAACTCCAGATAATTTTGCAATTGTATTTCCGTTGGATGGTTGATGTCTTAAAAGAGTAATGTAAATCTTCGCCTCATATTCAGTCATTCCAAATTCTTTTAAAGTTGTAATAATTTCTTCCATGTTCAACCCCTCATTTACTTACTACAAAGGTAGTATAATTATTGATTATTACTTTACTACCCAGGTAGTTAATTTGTCAATAACTTTGTGATTTTCAGATTTTTATATCTTTTTTGTAATCAACAAAACCCCGGAGAAAGCTTGAACGCTTTCTCCGGGGTTTTTGAATTAACTTATAAGTTTATGATTGCATAGTTTTAATCATTTTCTCTATCACATCCCGGCAGCAAGTGAATAACTGCATAATTCAAAACAGCCTTGTTGTCTGTAAGGATTACATCCAATAAGACAGCGAAAGACTGTACGCCGAAATTACAGAAATCAGGGCACGGATCTGAATCCTTTACCGAGGCATAACAAAGCACTTCGTTGGCACACGTTGTACCCGTACATGAAAACGGTAAACGGTTGATCGCTGTACAGTTTGACTCGCCATCATCAAAAAATGTATCAAATTCAAGATTAAAATAATAATTGAGATACCCTACAGCTTTCACTTCATTCACTGTCACTCCCTCTACATCTCCACATGGCGTGGATGCTGACACTTGGACTGGAGTAATACAACAGTCAAGGAAGAAAGGATCATTTAGAACACTGATAATTAATGGAGGTTCTGTCACACCTATCACCGAGTTGGCCGGCAGCTCTAACGCACACTGATCAATCAGGATAGCAGGACAGTTGGCTTGTTGGGCCTGCTCAAAAGTCGACAATAGGTCTTCAAGCTGCTGAATTGATTCAGTATCCTCTACTTCGTTGGCTTGACTCAGCGCCTCTTCAACCTGTCTTCTCGTCGCTTCCAGCTGTTGTTTACGGACCTGCTCACTATCAGACTCTCGATTAACAACTTGCTGCTTGTTATAATTTTTTCTCATATGAACACCTCCTTTCTTGTTTCTACTAAAATATTCATAGATTTAACGAATGATTGGACAAATTCTGCAGATCCAGCAGGATTACTATAAAAAAATAGAAGCTCAACTAGTACGTGGTTCTATTAAGTTTAACCAGCCAGAAACTATCTTTTTGTTGTAACAAAATCCAAATAATGATACTATACTATTCAAAGAAATAGTATGACATATTAATTGGAAACAAAATAAATAGTGTGTCACATTAATTTAGCGGAGTAAATCCGTAAAGGGAGGCGATCAACAGTAAGTCTATTAAATTTGTACTTATATATGCCGCTCCATACAGCATCTTCTACTACTTAAAGAATAGGGAGATTAATCGTGTCTAAAAAAGAAAAAGTATATGTCGTGTCAGATTCAGTCGGGGAAACAGCTGACATGATGGTTAAAGCTGTGACGAGTCAATTCCTTGGGCAGGATATTGAAATTAAGCATTTTTCCTATGTAGAGAATGAGCAGGATATTAATAACGTCATTACGGTGTCGAAGTATAGTCACTCCATTATTGCTTACACCATCGTTCTGCCCGCTTTAAAGGAATACCTTGATCAACGAGCAGCAGAAGAAGGAATCATGGCGGTTGACTTGATACATCCGCTGATGGAGGCGTTCACTCAAAAGTTTAATATTGAACCCAACCATCAACCGGGACTAATGAGGAAGCTGGATGAGAACTATTTTAAACGAGTGGAAGCCATTGAATTTGCCGTAAAGTATGATGATGGTCAGGAAGTGCGGGGGTTAAAACAAGCCGACATTGTCATCGTAGGGGTTTCGAGAACCTCAAAGACTCCCCTTTCTATGTATCTAGCAAATAAAAAGTTTAAAGTAGCCAATGTACCTCTCATCCCAGAGATTCCGCCTCCTCAAGAGCTTTTTTCGATTCCAAGAAAAAAATGTGTCGGCTTAATCATTACACCTGAGAAATTAAACAGCATCCGCAAAGAACGGCTGAAAAGTCTGGGGTTAACAGCTCCAGCAAATTATGCCTCATTAGATCGAATTCTTGAAGAATTAGAAAGTGCTGAACAAATTATGAAAAAAATCGGCTGTCCTATCATTGATGTCTCCAATAAGGCCATTGAAGAGACAGCTGAAGTCATTTTAGCCATGTTTAACAAAAGGGGGAGTTTGCATAATGAATAATAAATTTGTCTTCATGTTTGATCAATCCGGCAGCAGCAAGAAGGAACTTTTAGGAGGGAAAGGTGCTAATCTAGCTGAAATGACGCGTATCGGTTTACCTGTTCCATATGGGTTTACAATTACAACAGCTGCGTGTAATTCCTATTACGATGCAGGCCAGGTGATTCCTCCTGAAGCTGAATTTCAAGTACTGGAAGCACTGCAGGCACTTGAGAAAAAAACAGGCAAACAATTAGGTAATCCATCCAACCCGCTGCTCGTTTCCGTACGCTCAGGTGCCGTCCATTCCATGCCTGGAATGATGGATACTGTACTGAATCTCGGGATGAATGATGAAACCGTAAAGGGAATGGCAGAGCTTACAAACAACCCGCGGTTTGCGTATGATTCCTACCGCAGGTTTATTCAAATGTTCAGCGACGTAGTTCTGGATGTAGACAACTATCATTTCGAGCAGCGGTTAGACCATATCCGCGAAGAAAAAGGATACCATTCCGATACAGAAATAACGGCTGACGATTGGAAAAAAGTAATTAAAGAATTCAAAGAGATTGTGCTGAATCAAGCGAAACGAAGCTTCCCTGAAGATCCTAAGGAGCAATTATTCCTGACCATCAACGCTGTGTTTGACTCCTGGAATAACCAGCGGGCTGTATTGTACCGTCGTCTTCACCAGATACCAGGCCACCTGGGTACTGCTGTCAATATTCAAAGCATGGTGTTCGGCAATATGGGTGAGGACTCCGGTACGGGAGTTGCTTTCACCCGCAACCCCTCGACCGGCGAATCGAAGCTCTATGGAGAATATTTAATTAACGCCCAGGGAGAAGACGTGGTAGCAGGCATTCGAACGCCGCAGCCAATTGCTTCCCTTCAAGAAGACATGCCAGACGTCTATCAGCAATTGATTGATACGTGTCAGCTGTTAGAAAATCACTACCAAGATATGCAGGACATTGAATTTACAGTAGAAAGCGGAAATCTGTTTATTCTCCAGACACGGAATGGGAAACGCACAGCCCAGGCAGCCATTAGAATTGCTGTTGAATTAGTAAGAGAAAACATTATGGATAAACGAGAGGCTCTTTTACGCGTGGATCCTGATCAGCTCAATCAGCTGCTCCATCATCACATCGATCCCGACCATACAGAAAAACAATTCGCTAAAGGTCTGCCAGCTTCACCAGGCGCAGCTACAGGTCAAGTCGTCTTTGATGCGGATGAAGCCGAAGAGCTTTCTAAAAGCGGGAAAAAAGTTATTCTTGTCCGCCCTGAAACAACACCAGATGATATCCACGGCATCGTGGCTGCTCAGGCAACCGTTACAAGCCGCGGAGGAATGACCAGCCATGCCGCCGTTGTAGCCAGAGGTATGGGAAAAGCGTGCATATGCGGCTGTGAATCATTAAAGATAGATTTAGAGGCAAAACAATTTAACGTAGGAGCTACAACCGTCAACCATGGCGATACAATTACTATTGATGGCTCAACAGGTGAAATCTTTCTTGGTGAAATTCCAATGATCGAACCACAGCTTTCAGACGAATTCCAACTGCTGCTGAGCTGGGCAGATGGAGAGACAAAAATGGGAGTAAGAGCAAATGCTGATAACCCGGCCGACGCTGCGAAAGCCTTGGAATTTGGAGCAGGAGGAATTGGACTCTGCCGTACAGAGCATATGTTTATGGATCCCTCTCGTATTCCAACAGTACAGAGTATGATCCTTTCTGAAACCAGCCAGGAACGTAATGACGCTCTCGATCAGCTCTTACCTATGCAGCAGGAGGACTTCGAGAAAATATTTGAAACGATGCAGGGACATCCCATTACCGTTCGGTTATTAGACCCGCCTCTCCATGAATTTCTGCCGGATAAGGAAGAACTGCTGGTGGATGTGACAAAGCTGCAAATAACAGATTCGAACTCAAACGAATTACAGGAAAAGCAAAATCTCTTACGTAAAGTGCGCGTATTAGAGGAGTCAAATCCCATGTTAGGCCATCGCGGCTGCCGACTGGGAATGATTCATCCTGAAATCTACGAAATGCAGGCAAAAGCCATATTTTATGCCATGTCCAACGTGATGAAAAAAGGAATTAACGTTAAGTCGGAAATCATGATACCGTTGGTCAGCCATGTGAATGAACTTAAAGAAATGCGCCAGCTCGTCATCAATGTTGGCAGCCAGGTACAAGAAGAAAAAGACCAGGAATTCGATTACCTCATTGGGACCATGGTCGAAACTCCACGCGCCGCACTCACAGCCGACCAAATTGCTCAGGAAGCGGACTTTTTCTCTTTTGGAACCAACGATTTAACGCAAACCACCTTTGGATTCAGCCGTGACGATGCAGAAGGGAAGTTCCTCCAGCATTATGTTGAAAATGAAGTCCTCGTGCAAAATCCGTTTGTTTCGCTAGATCAAGAAGGTGTAGGTAAACTTGTAGAAACTGGGGTCCAACTGGGCCGGGAAACGAAACCTGCACTAAAAACAGGGATTTGTGGAGAACATGGCGGAGAAAAAGAATCGATTCAATTCTGCTATGATTCAGGGATAGATTATGTAAGCTGCTCCCCTTTCCGCGTGCCCGCAGCACGGCTTGCGGCAGCTCAGGCAACTATTCGGAGCGAGCAAAACAGCCTTATAAAAGAACCTCAGCATAATTAATAAAATAGGACCCTAAACAAATCTCCAATATAGTTTAGGGTTCTATTTTTTAAGAATTAGTTTCTCAATTTAGGCCAATAATTCTTTCATAACACTGATGAGTTCTTCAATAACTAGCATTAATTCTCAAATAACTGAAAGAGTTCTTAATTTAGTTCGTAATCGCTGCTCCCTTTAGTCCTCGTCATTTATATTAAATTCAGAGGCAGGCAGAGGCGTGACAGGATCCAGACAGACGATTCCGCAGAAACAATCCAAATCTACCGTGATGCATATCCCAGTTGCCTGTAAATTTCTTATACTATTACCCGGGAAGTAATCACATATTTGAGTCCCATCTCCACTAGGTCCCGGAGTCGACCCTCCCATAGTAACCGGAAGCAGTAATTCTAAATGAACACAGCACTCCTCCTCATCCACGAATCTTTTCGCCCGGAAGATAGGAGTTTTCACACAACGTAAAGCATTCATCCCTGATTCACCAAGAGGATGCTTGAAAATCCCGCTTCCAATAAAGGGTTTGCAGTTCCCCTTACAATAAAGGGCGAATGGAATGCTGGTCGCAGCCCCATTTTCATCCGAAGATGGTGAAACTAAATCTCTAATCGATTCCGCACACCCTGTGGAACAGCCGTCTGCCGCTTCGTCCTGGGCCCGGACAATCTGGCGGACAGTCTCACACACACAGGTGTTAAAATCATTTTCTTTTCCACAACTCATTTTACCTGGTCTCCTTCATTAGCCAATTAATCCATATTGTATGGTTAAGGAGGGGGAATGGTTGTATGAATGCCTATTTTTGAAAATCATTGTTCAATCTGTATCAATGTAAAATAGCCTTGCAATTTTCGAGCTCTACTTGGATACTTAAAATAGCTTTGCTTGTAAAAAAACTGCACAGCCGAGAAATTCTTCAACACACAACACCTGCTACGTAAAAAATGATAGATCCATCTTAGATTGGAATAACTCCACTAGCGTCTTCTTATCTATTTTATCAGTTTGAGGGATGATCCCGAGAACAGGTACCTTGCAGAATTGCTCGATCAGTTCAGGGTTGGTATAGTCAGCTGCTTCTGCTCTTGCGGAGTTAAACCCATTTATGACCACACCGAGCACATTTAATCCGCATCTACGAGCATAATCCACAGTCAAAAAAGTATGGTTAACTGTACCCAAATTGGGGCGGGCGACTACAAGCACTGAAAGATTGATATCCTTCATAACATCACTCACGAGAAAATCTTCTCCGTAAGGTACTGCGATGCCGCCTGCCCCTTCTACAATATTAAAGGAATGGCGGTGTTTGATATGATTCCAAGAATTTAGCACATCTGATTGTTTCACTGAAATATTTTGACGTTTAGCAGCGAGATATGGTGCCAGTGGTTCATCGAACTGAAAGGGGGTGATGTCTGATGGTGGGGATTCATCACCAGACATGGATTTTAAAATCATCGTGTCACTTGCTGGATCTTCGCGATTTTCACCACTCAGCATCGGTTTAAAAACACCTACATCCACACCTTTTTCTGATAACGCCGCCGCTACTCCCGCTGCTACAAATGTTTTTCCGATGCCTGTGTCCGTTCCTGTAACAAAAATTCCTTGTCCCAATTAAATCACCTCCAGCTGTTTTCCAACCTTATAAAAGGCCTTACAGATTTGCTGAATATCTTGTTCAGTATGTGTCGCCATGATCGTCATTCGAATCCTGCTTTCCCCATTCGGGACACTTGGAGGCCGAATGGCTGGAGCGAACACTCCGTTCATTTCGAGCTTTTCAGAAAAATTCATTGCTTTTTCGGATGACCCAATAACGACTGGTATAATAGGAGTGTGTTCCCCTCTCACCTCAAAGCCATAATCAAGAAGTTCATTGCGAATAATGCGAATTAATTGTTGCATATGCACCCGGAGCTGTGGACTGTATTCGATGATATCAATAGCCTTTAAGGTTGATGCCATTATGCTCGGCGGGAGTGCTGTTTGAAAAATGAAAGATCTTGCCCTATTTCGTAAATAGTCAATCAGCGACCTTGCCCCAGTGACAAACCCTCCTTCTGTACCGATAGATTTACTAAATGTTCCTATGGTTACATCTACAGATACGTCAAAGTGTTCACCTGTCCCTCTGGAGTTTTCCCCTAAAATCCCTGTGGCATGAGCATCGTCTACTATGACATAAGCGTTATAAATGTCTGCTAATGCTTTGATTTCACGCAATGGAGCAATGTTCCCATCCATACTAAAAACCCCATCAGTTACGATAAATCTCCGGTTATAATGTTGACTATGAATTAATTTTTCTTTTAAATCCTCCATATTTATATGACGGTAAATACTTGTCTTCGCCTTACTGAGTCTGCACCCATCAATAATACTTGCGTGATTGAGCTGGTCACTTATAATCACGTCCCCTTCTCCTGGCAAGCTGGACATCACTCCAATATTGGCAAGGTATCCGCTGGAGAAGATGAGTGCAGCCTCATCCTTTTTGAACTCAGCGATCCGCTTCTCCAGCTTCTCATGAAATGTGGTATTGCCAGTGGTCAGTCTTGAGCCGGTGCTTCCTACCCCATACTCTTTCATAATTTTCACAGCTTCCTCGGTCAACCTTTTATCCCCTGCTAAACCTAAGTAATTGTTAGAAGATGCCATGATCCTCTCTATTCCATCTACGTAAGATTTCCCTGGTGTATGAGAGGGAGAAATAATCCTAAGATTTCTATACAGCCCCTGCTCCTTAATCATTTCTACTTCCTGTACGATCCAATCATGAGTTTGTCGAGGCAACCTGAAGCGCCTCCTCTGTTGTAACACTTTCAATAGCTTTTCTCATAATTTGAACCATTTCTTTTAATTCTTCTTCTGTACTGGCAAGAGGAGGCATAAAGACAACTACATCACCGGTGGGTCTTGTCAAAAGCCCTAATTCTCTCATTTTTAATGATGCTTTATAGGCTGTTCTTCTTTCGAAAGGAAAAGGCTCTTTCGTTTTACCGTCGTAAACGAGCTCAATCCCGCACATGAAACCGAGTTGACGAATGTCCCCTATATGTGGGAGGGCGAGCATTTCTTCAAATAATTCATATAAATACTCAGACTTCTTAGCTACCTGTTGAGGGATATGCTCTTTCTCAAATAATTTGAGGTTGGCTAATGCTGCTGCGCATCCAAGCTGGTTTCCGGTATAGGAATGCCCGTGAAAAAAAGTCTTCAAATTGGTATAGTCATCATAAAATGCCTCATAAATTTTTTCAGTTGTATATGTAATGGCGATAGGCAGGTAACCACCAGTAATTCCTTTCCCTGCTGCCATGAGATCAGGTTCAATACCTTCATGCTCGCAGGCAAACATCTTACCAGTACGCCCAAATCCGGTAGCTACTTCATCAATAATCAAAAGTACATTATATTTGGTGCACAGTTCCCGAACGCCGGATAAATAACCATCTGGCATAATAATCATTCCACCTGCACCCTGGACCATAGATTCAACAGTTAATCCGGCAATTTCCTGATGATGCTCCTTTAATAACAACTCAAGCGTGTCAAGTGCTTCATCACAGCATTTTTCAGGATCCTCTGCAGGATACCGGTAGACATTAGGAACCGTTGCTTTAAATCCTTCAAACATTAAAGGACCGTAGACCTTATGAAAAATGTCAATGGCACCCACACTAACTGCCCCGATTGTATCTCCATGATATCCATTCTTTATCGAGATGAATTTCTGTTTGGTCGTTTCCCCGATATTTTGCCAATATTGATAGGCCATCTTTACAGCAATTTCAACCGCTTCTGCCCCACTGTCCGAATAAAAGACTCTGCTTAAGGATTCAGGAGCAATTTTGACTAATTTTTCTGCCAGTTCTGTAGCGGGAACATTCGTCATTCCAAGTAAGGTGGAATGTGCAATCTCATCTAATTGCTCGCGTATAGCCTCATCCAACTCTTTCTTACGATGTCCATGTACATTTAACCATACAGAAGAAAAGGCATCGTAATATTCTTTTCCATTGATATCCTTCACTTTTATTCCTTTTCCGCTTTCAATAATTAGTGGGTTTTCATCATAATCTTTCATTTGTGTAAACGGCAGCCACAAGTATTTTTTACTTTTATCAATTAAGTTCATAATTCTCCTCCGTTTCTATTAAAACCGGTATCTTCTGTAAATAGTGAATGTACGACTCAATCGGCTGGTCATCCTTGATAAAAAACAAACGTCCACCCGTCTCGTCACCATATTCCTTGAGCTTTGTAATTCTCTGATACCCTTTTGCACCACTAGCAACATACCCTGTAATATAATCAGGATCATCACTCCAGCACAACTCAGCTATGGTTAAGGGGTGGGCACACACCTTTGTTGCCAAAGTCAGGGCCTCTTTCATCCGCTGATTTACCGGCATTTCTTTTTGCTTACACCATTCTTCAAAGTTCTCTTTCTTCCATTCCAGACGGGAAACGCGCACTCCCTGTTCCTTTTTTTCATCAAGACGTTCGCCAGTTTTTGCATTGATAATCAGAGCTCCTGTGGTGTTATTGATGCTCTCAAATAGATTCATAGCTTTTTTAATAATTTCTTCTGATATTCCGTGATCGGCAAGGAGAGAGTAAGCTATTCTTCTCCCCTGTGCAGCATCCGACGAATCGAAGGTAGAGACAGGTAACGGCTTGATCATTTGTCCGTCCTCTTCTACCTTATCAATCGTCAGTTGAAAGAAAGTTGGCTCACCTCGTTTATGAGTAAATGCCTTATCAATTAACTCAAGTACTTTTATTTGCATAGAAGCTTTGGCAGAAAGGTGTTCGCCGCCTGATATATGCTTGCCTCCATCTTCATGAGGACCGCCAAGTGCAGCTCTCATTCTTATGCTGTATAATTCGCGATCGTCCATCGATTCACTACCCCCCGCCAATAAAATATAAATCGAATTCAAAGTTTCTCCTTCCCCAAAATGTTAACCTTAACAATTATAAGTTTACATTTTTCATTGAATTTTTCAAGAAGGTTTAAATTCCTATAATAATTACAAAAGTAAGAGGAACAACATTTTTGTTTGGCAGATAAGTATTTTGTGTTTGGATACTGTAGTTATAGACCGTATCATCTTTATGTTAACCTTAAATATTATAAGTTGACATTGACATACCAAAACCACTTCTTCTATGCTTATTCTATAAATATAGGGAATTTAATCTAATAGAGGATGCTATTGAGGGAACGAAAGAAAGGAACGAGGAAATTGAAAAACTCTAAAACTCTATCACTTACATTAGTTGCAATATTCGCAGCAATGACTGCAATTGGCGCCTTCATAAAAGTCCCGTTACCCGTTGTTCCTTTTACACTGCAAATTATTGTGGTGTTTTTGGCGGGGTCATTATTAGGAAGCAAGCTAGGGTTACTAAGTCAATTGGTCTATCTTCTTGTCGGCTTAGCTGGAGTTCCGGTTTTTACTCAAGGTGGAGGGCCTGTATACATATTGCAGCCGACGTTTGGATATTTAATTGGCTTCACTATAGGTGCCTATGTCATCGGATTCATTATTGAACGCTTCGAGCACCCTGCTCGAAGACATTTTATTGCTGCCAACTTAATCGGAACTGGTGTTATTTATGCAATAGGGGTCCCTTATCTTTATCTGTCATTGAACCTATGGCTGAGCGAACCCGCCAACCTGTCACATGTACTGGCTGCAGGGTTGTTTAGTACCATAGGCATTGAC
The DNA here is from genome assembly GCF_024189315.1 of Halobacillus sp. A5. Taxonomy (GTDB): domain Bacteria; phylum Bacillota; class Bacilli; order Bacillales; family Halobacillaceae; genus Halobacillus_A. Next base: position 359,820 of record NZ_JAIZEO010000004.1, read on the forward strand.
ATCGCACTTGCTATTTTTACAAGCCTGTTGACAATAAGGATATATCCTCTTCTTAAAACAATACTTCCAAAGAAAAAAGAATTACAAAATGAACTAAAAAATAATAGATCAGAGAATTATGGGTAGTAAGATGGACACAGGTTTTCAGGAACTTGAACTAATCATAAGAACCCTCTTAAGTATTCAACTTAAGAGGGTTCTTCAAGCATGCAGGTTTGCATGTATGTTATTCCTGTTCTATCCGCCACGTCCTTAATTAACATATAATTATTTTGCTTCAGGTAACATTCGACCTTTATTATGGTTGGTTATAAGTGATTCATAATAGAGAGGGTGTCTTGACTGTAACAGTTTTTCTTGATTGAACCAGTGTTCGGCTTGTATTGTATTAAATTCAAAAGGTACCGCTTCTTCATCTGTAGAGGACCCTATTACAGGCTGGTCCAACCCGTATAATGGATCTAATGTATAAAGGCCGCTGCTTCCTTTAAACTCATGTTCTGTTCCAACAAAGTTAGAGAAAATTGTGTAGGCCTGTGCTCCTATTGCCACAGCATCCCAGAGCACCACTGAATTATCTGGATATTGGTTTTCAGAGATGTTTTTATTGATTTCCATATCGCCGCTATATTCTCCACTCCAGGAAACGGGCACTGCAATCATGTCCGCTCTTTTGACACTTAGTACTCCTGATGCCTCAGGAAACCGAACATCATCACCGATTAATAAACCAATTTTCCCAAGACCCTCTATATCAAATACAGGCAGGCTGGAAACTGATCTTGCCCAACGTTTTTCATTACCGTCAAGATGAGTTTTACGATACTTGCCTTTCATTTCACCTTTGTCATTTACTAATATTGCAGAATTGTACAATTGATTCTCTTCTCTTTCAATCATTCCATAAACGATGTTGATATTATGCTTCTTCGCTAATTGTGATATAAACTGATACGTGTTTCCTTTATCCTTTTCTGATAGAGAATAAATGGAGTTTATACTTTCATCTGCGACTGGCCCGGTAAAAGAAAGTTCTGGCAGTACGAGCAAATCCGTTTCCTTAGAAGTTGAAATCTCTTCTTCTATAAGCTTAGAAATTTTCTTTTGGTTTGTTTTTTTATCACTCAGTTTTGGGGTGTACTGCAAAGCCATAGCCTTCACTTTTTTAGATTCAGTAGTTGCTCTACTGTCCCATGGTTGAATATATTGGCTTAGTTCTTTATACAACTCAGGACGTCTTTCCTTTAGCAGTTCTTTATTTTCATTTTGAAAGTGTTCAGGATCTACCTCGTCATATATAACTTTTGTTTCGTCAATGTCGTTTTCTTCATCAGGCGAATAAGGGGCCTCAGCTAATTTCTCTCCCTGAGGTGACCAAATGGCACTTCCCCCTGCCATATGAAACCCTTCTTCTGTATTCGAACGATTCGAGCTAACGACATATAAACCATTTTGCTGAGCTCTTGCAGGCAAAGAGGAAATGGTCTGGGCGGACGAGTTCGTTGGAAAGGCTAATATATCAGCTCCTTTAACGGCCGATATCCTGGCTGTTTCATAATAGGCGGAATCCATGCATATATTCATGGCCACTTTTCCCAATTCAGTATCATACACAGGAACTTCTGAATCACCACGGGCAGCCCAGTAGGCATCGGTTTCCCACAAATGCATTTTTCGATACTTCCCTATTAAACCTTCAGGTCCGACCAGGACAGATGAATTATAATAGAGATCAGTACCTGGATCTACTTCAGGCATTCCGAAAACTATGTAACTATCATATTCAGCGGCTAACTCACTGAATATTTCTGTAGTTGGACCAGGAATCTGTTCAACAAAAGGAGCAATGTCTTCACGACTTTCGAACATATATCCTGTAGTTGCCATTTCTGGAGCTACAACTAACTTTGCCCCATTCTTAAAAGCTTTTTCGGTTTCATTGTATAATTCTTTTATGTTCTTCTCAGGCTTTTTTAATTCAGGATTAAATTGGATCGAAGCTGCTTTAAACGGTTCATTCAACTTTTTCTCTTGCTTATGATCCCTTTTTTCAGAAGGTTTTTCAGTGACGGCTTCTGTCTGAAAAGGAGCAAAAACGAATAAAAAAAGAAATAAAACGACAAATAGGGCTTTATAGTTCAACATACCACCTCTAAATATAAATTTCGCAGCCCTTACCTTTGCTGAGGATCTGCTTCCAATAAAAGATCTACAAGATGCTCAGCATCCATCGTATGATTTACCCCTTCTCGTTCTATCCCGAGCTTCATCTGCAATAGACATCCGGGGTTAGTCGTTACCACCGTTTCTGATTCTGCATTACACACGTCCCTCATTTTCACATCTAATATATCCATAGAATCCTCGTAATTGATAATATTATAGATCCCAGCTGAACCGCAGCAGAAATCCGGACGGTCTAATTCTTTCAGTGTAAGTCCGGGAACTTTCTTCATTAATTGAAGCGGCGGGGATAATACCTTTTGGACATTAGTCATATGACATGAGGGTTGATAGGTTACCGTTTTATCAATTAACTTATTAAAATAGACATGATCAACCTCTACAAGAACCTCTGATATATCTTTCATTTTGGAAACAAACTGTTCAGCCCGCTTATGCCAGGACGTTCCTTCTTCAAATAAGTGGTCATATTCAACCATACGTGCACCACAGCCACCAGCGTTGTTGATAATATAATCTACTTCTTCCTCCTCAAAAGCCTCAATGTTTCGTTTGGCAAGGTGGATTGAATCATGTACCTTCCCAGAGTGAGCGTGCAGTGCACCACAACAAGTTTGTTCTTCCGGGAGGACAACTTCAAACCCCCAGCGTAAAAGTAATTCAATGGTATTTTGATTCGTTTGAAAGAATACGCTATCCATTACGCAACCTGTAAAGAATGCTACTTTCGCTCGAGCAGGTCTTGTCCGTATATAACGCTTCGTTCGTTTGGCGCGCTCCTTAGGAGAAGGCTGCTTGGGAATTACTTTTTCAAATTTATCTAAATGAAGCGGAGCGGCCTTTGTTAAACGCAGCAGATTGGCAAAGGTTTGAAGGCCGGATTTTTGATAAAACCAGGTCAAGCTCCCCAGTGTGTCCATCCATTTTCCAGAAGGGAAGAAGGAACCGAACAAAAAGTCTTCCATTTTCTTTCGGGAGGTCGATTTTACCTGGTGGTCTTCAATCACTTCCTTAGCACCTTCTAATATTTGTCCATACTGAACATTAGTGGGACAAACAGTAGTGCACGCCATGCACCCCAGACACTTTTCAATTGGTTTTTCCAAATCATCAATAGATGCTTTTCCTTCCGCCACCATTTTGACTAGGTTAATGCGCCCTCTTGGAGAATGAGTTTCTCTTTCCATCGTTTCATAGGTGGGGCAGGCAGGCAGACAATAACCACATTGAACACAATCAAAGGTCTTATCATAGTTGATTTTCTCTTGCAGCGATTGAAGCTTACTCATTACGCAACACCAGCTTTTGCCCTTTTTCCGGAAATATTTTGCCTGGGTTCATTATCCGGTTCGGATCCCAGCTATCTTTGATCCGTTTCATCATCTCTAAACCGACAGCCCCTAATTCTTGTTCCATAAAAGGAGCTTTCATCGTGCCGATCCCATGCTCGCCGGATAGCGTGCCCCCCAAATTGATAGCCGCCTGAAATATTTCTTCCACAGCTTTTTCGACGCGGATCATTTCTTCTTGATCCCGCTTATCACACAAAATATTAGGGTGAAGGTTACCATCCCCGGCGTGACCGAACACAACCACTTCCACCTGGTATTTTTCTTTAATTTCATTCAAACGATCCATCATATCAGGAATTTTACTTCTCGGTACAGTGGCATCCTCTGATACCTTTGTCGGCTTGATTTTAGCAATAGCAGGAGATACTTGCTTTCTCGCATGCCAGATCTTTGCGGCTTCTTCGCTTGTTGCAGGGATACTGACATTTGAGGCACCAATTTCCTCCATAATGTTTTCAATCAACACTGTTTCCAGCTTGAGTGTTTCTGGGTGTCCATCTAATTCAATGATTACAATGGCTTCTGCATCAACAGGCAGGCCTGATGGTTGGAATTTTTCAACAGCTTGTATACATGCTTTATCCATGAACTCCATTTTTGAAGGTAGTATTCCGGAAGTTAACGTACGTGATATCGCTTCTCCAGCTGTTCGGACATTCTCAAACTCGACCATAACGGTTTGTACTGAGGGAGGCTTAGGCATAAGCTTCAGCGTAGCTTCTGTGATCACGCCAAGCGTTCCCTCTGAGCCTACAATCAGCTTGGTAAGGTCAAACCCTGTCACATTTTTAATGGTTTGTCCGCCTGTACGTATCACTTCTCCTTCAGGGGTTACAAGCTCCAGTCCTAATACGAAATCTTTCGTAACGCCATATTTCAAACCACGAGGTCCCCCTGAATTTTCAGCGAGGTTCCCCCCTATGGTAGCGACATGGGCACTGCTCGGGTCAGGAGCATACATGAGGCCATGCTTTTCAGCTTCTTCATTTATACGATCTGTAAGAACACTAGGAGACACTTTAACGGTCAAATCGTCAGCATTCAGCTCGATTTGTTCAGGCCATTGTGAAAGGTCCAGCACAATCCCGCCATGCACAGGGAGGGGCCCTCCGCTTAGACAAGTTCCTTGGCCTCTAGGATAGATAGGGATATTAAATTGATTCGCAATTTTCACGATATGGACGACTTCCTGCTTAGTTTTAGCTTGAACAGCTGCGTCAGGAAGATATTCACCAAAGGAAGCATCAAAACTATAACTATATCGATCTGCTATTTCAGTCATTATTTGATTGCCTGGTATTACTTCTCTGAGATCTTCCATCCAATTACTCACACTTTACGCTCCTTTTCAGCACACTAAAATATTAGCGATTCAGGATTGGCTGTTATCATTTCTCTCACCATGTCTTCACTTATTCCTTCATTCAATAACCCAGTGACAAATTCACTCAGCCCCTGAACAGGCGGTAGATTATGAGGCTGGCCGTAGTCCGTGACCAGAATACAAGATTTCGAGCCCAGGATTTGAATAGTTTCAGCCATTCGACGAACTGAAATATTATTAAAGTCTTCCCCGCAAGCTAAATAACATTTTTCAATATAGCAGCCTTGAGCCGAAAGCTTTTTCTGTAAATCCATCGGAATTTGGGCAATGCCTAAGTCAGCATGCTGAATCAATATCCGCCTGACCCCGATAGCTGAGGCTTCTTCTACTAAAAGATCAACTTCATGGGGAGAAAGGTGTCCCGTTGCAAGAACGGCATCGTAAGAAGCTATTAAATACAGAATTCTCTTCACTTCATCTTTCACTTCATTACTTTCATTTAAAATTGTTAAACAGGACCCGGAAGCGTCAAGGGGGTTTTCACTATTAAAAAATCGTTCCTGGCGATATTCTGCAAAATACCTTGCATGCTGTTCCGCAGATATTGTTGGCATCCAGATGATTTTTGCCCCCATACGTAATGCCATATCTACCGCATGAGAAGACAATCCGCCTGTAAAAAGATTACAAACTAACCCTCCATAGACCTTCATGTCTGGCATTTGGGAGCGAATAAGGGTGGCTCGATCATAACTGACTCCTTCATGCGCTTTTATTACCAATCCCTTCATCCCTGCATTCCTTGCTTCTTCTACGAGTTCCCAATCAGTCTGGATCCTTGGAAAAGCACTAGGAGAGCTATGAACATGAAGTTCATAAGCTCCCTTTAATAATGGATGATATTTGTTTTGAGCGTTACTTGGAGTATTCATAGCTTAACGCCTCTTCAAAAAACAGATGAAGTTCTTCGACTAATGCAGTGAACTCAGGATGATCACTGTACATAAAATCGTTATGCATCCCATTAATCTCATAATATCTTTTCGGACTAGAAGCACTATTGTACAGGGATACAGATTCTTCAACCGGATGGAGCACATTATCTTTGCCATGGGCTACAAAAAGTGAGGTATCCTCCATATTTTCAGCAGCTGCCTCCGCATCCAACTCAAGAATCGAATCTGTAAATTGAATACGAGTCTGTCCCCCGAACCCTTTCTTAGAAGCCAGCTCTTTTTGCACGTATTCACGCGTAGGAGGGTCTAAAGGATAGTGTAAAAACGGATCTGCAGGTTTTGATTCTCCAGTCGTTACACGTCTTATTCGATCTTCATATACGACTTCCAACACTTTCAACCAATTTTCATAAGAATGGATAGTTTTCAGCCAGCGCTCTCCGTTATAAAAACCATTCAAAGCGGCAACTGCTGCGACATCCTCTTTCTCTGCTGCACGAACCACATTCGATCCACCCATTCCCCATCCAATCAAGCCTATTCGTTCATGATCGACTTCACTTTGAGCGCGCAAAAAAGTCAAGGCATTCCGAATATCAGCCACCTGTTCCTCAAGGATGACACGAGCAGGGTCCCCCTCGCTGTCAGAGAATCCTCGATAATCAAAGCCGAAACAAATATATCCTTTTTCCGTCAAAGCCTGGGCAAACATTTTTGGATAGAATTCATTTACTCCTTGATATCCTGAATTAGCAATAATAGCCGGATATTTTCCTTTACTCTCATAATTTTCAGGAAAGTAAATGGTCCCCTGTAATTTATACCCTTCACTGTAAAATTGTACGGATTTTTCGATCATCATTTTCTCTCCCTTTTTTTAAATTAAGAATTCAACGCCTGATCAAATGAATGCTTGAATTTTTTACATGCATTACTTAAGTGTTGGTACATTTCCTCTCCAGCTTGTTCCCCATTGCCCAGTCGAATGGCTGTATAAATACGTTCATGCTCACTGAGTACCTGGGCCCGCTTTTCGGAAATCCCCATATTTTTCTTAAGGGAAAAACGAATCGCTTTTTCATAGAGAGTAGTGAGGTTCTCGACGCTGTGAACAAGAATAGGGTTATGAGAAGCTTTTGCAATAGCATTATGAAAGGCGATATCCTCTTTATCTCCCACACGGTTATCATGCTGTGAACTGCGAATCTCCTCCAGTTTTTTCTTAATGATTAACTTATCATCAGCCGTTCCACGTTCAGCGGCTAGTCGAGCAGCTTCAGTTTCAAGAATAATCCTTGTTTCCAGTAAGTTTAATACCTCCTCCGTATCTACGAACTCAAATTGTATTTCTTCTATTAAATTAGTTAAAGAAGCTGCCTGTACAATACTGCCTCCACCTTGCTTCGAAACGGTTAATCCGCTTGCTTCAAGTACGCTTAACGCTTCTCTTACTGGTGTACGGCTCACCCCAAACATCTCTGACAGCTGCTTTTCGGTAGGTAACCGGTCACCAGGCTGCATTTTCTCTTTATGGATGTATTCTTTGATACGATCAAAAACCTGCATTGACACTTTTCTGCGTTCTATTTTCATATAAGAGGATCGTCCTTTCTTTATGAAACATTAGAATCTCTGCTAATATTTCTAGTCTCCTGAATAGAAGTCAGCCAGCCTGACTTGGCGGCAATGATAATAAGCACCACACTTGCTCCTAATAAAATGAGGGAGAATAAACCTCCTGTTCCTGCCATCATCATGATAGGACCAAAAGTAATAATCAAAATTTCGACAGGCACCATGCCAATATACCCTAAAGCGTAGTCATCTAAGGTAGTACTTTTTGTTTTAGGATCCACTATCCGTAACAAAGCAATCCCCATTGCAACTGTCCCTGTGCTCCACCCCCATCCAAAAATAGCGTTTTCAAACCAGTGACGATGGAAAACACGGGGCGCAATAAATCTGAAAATACAGTAGGCCCATATTACACCAAAAATGAAGAGGGCTATGAGAGGCCAAGCATATGCAGCAACAACAGCAAGATTAATAGATGTAATGCCAAAAGCAACAATCAAGTCTGTTGCAGTTCCACTTATGCGGTCGATCACACGTTTGTCCACATAATCATTGGCATTGGTTGTGTTTAAAGTCAATTGAACCAGTAAACCGACCACAAATGAAAGACTTAGTAATGGAATACTGATTTGCGGGAATATCGCTTGTATTCCTTCCTGTAAGAAGTAACTAAACATTACAACAACCGCAAGCAAGGCAATGTGGAAGAATAATGGATCCACTGAATTACTTGAAACTGTATCACTTCCAGAAGATTGACGAATTTCACGAGGAACTAAGCCTGTTCTTAATTCATTTGGTAAGTCCTTAAAATCTGAAATAAAATTAGTTTGATTATTACGCGCATTCATTTTAATGAGCAACAGTCCGCCCAGGATGGCACAAATTAATCCAATGGTAGCTGAAGTATAGCCAAGAGCTGTAGCTTCTTCCCATCCGAGACCACTAAAAGCTTCACCTACGGCTGCAGCCGTTCCGTGTCCACCGAGAAAACCAGCACCCAGAATTAAACCAAACCCGCTCGGAATATCCCAAATGTTAGCTAAAAGTATGTACGCAATCATTGCTCCCCCGCCCCACATAAGCATTGTGAGGAGCATAGAATATATCCACATATTCCTTACACGACCAAACGTCTGCTTCCAATTTACTTTAGCCGCTCCTATTGGAATCGCACCAAAAATTACAGCAATCAATACAGTTGGATAATCACTAACAAGCTCCGAAAATGGCAGCAAATCAAATCCATTAGGCCCTAAAGTCAACCCAGCTATTCCTGCGATAATACTAGCGGGAATAAATAATTTTTGAACGATTTGAATTTTTGCTCTTAATATCACACCAACCAACAACAAAACTGAAATCAATCCTACATCAATGGCTAAATCCCATATGGACAATTTCATACCTCCTAAAACGCCCAAAAAAGAAAGCGCTATCATAATTTGTATGATAAATATACAACATGATAATCGACCATGTAAATATTAAATATTAATAAATTTCTAAAAATTAAGTGCGGCGTTTCTTTATTTACTCTCTTATGCCTGCAAGAATCCTCCTTGAAGGCCTTAAAATATGAGCGAAACAAATTCCTGCCTAGATTTAGAAATATTTGTTTATTTTCAAAATTTTTGTTATATTTAAAAAGTCAAAATTGAATACGTTTTGATTCAGGTGCAGGTAAGCAATTGAGACTTATCTGCTTAAAAGGGAAATCGGTGTTAATCCGATGCTGTCCCGCAACTGTATTTGGGAGCGAACTGGAAGACCACTGTTCTCGGTGGAAACGAGAGTGGGAAGGGTCCAGGGAGTGTTGATCATAAGCCAGGAGACCTGCCTGTTTCAACGAACATCAATACCTACGAGGATAGGGGGTGTTAAGTGCGAGTGGAAAGAGTATGAACAGGTGTGTCTCCTTAAGAGTGACCTGCTTATTCTGGACAACTGTGATCTCAACTTAACAACTTCTTCTGGAAGTTGTTTTTTTATTGGCTTTATTTCTATGTGACTAGAGGTGTATATATTTGACCGGTTCCGTTGAGTTATACGTAAATCAGTTCAAATCCTATATCATGAACGGCTTAATTTCTTCTGTGCCCCCCTCGCTGGGAGCAGCTTACGAACAATTAAAAGAAGAAATCGGCAGTCAGGATGGCTGTAATCATGAGCTTAAAAACCTTGATCAAGCATATGAACTTGTCCATAAAGAAATCTCGGGCAGGACATGGGTGTCTTCAAGAAAGTAATGAAAGCGTTTACCATTTGAGCAATTAGGAGGATTCAAATGCAAAAGCAAACGGCTTATAAACCCGGTTTAGACGGCGTGATTGCAACAGAAACGAAGCTTTCTTATTTGGATGTAGATGCGGAAGAAATTGTCCTTCGGGGGTATGACCTGATTGAACTTGCCCAAAACAAGCAGTATCTGGATTTAGTTCAGCTATTACTGAAAGGTGATTTGCCTGACGAGGAGCAGCGAAACTCTCTTGAACGGGAATTAAAAAACGAATATGACCTCCCGGGAGGTTTTTTCTCCCTGTTTGAGAGACTTCCTAAAGACACTCACCCGATGGATGCCTTGCGGACAGGGGTTTCGGCGCTTGCAGGATACGAGGAAAATTTAAATGCACGCCGAGAAGAAGAAATCAGCCGAACCGCCCTCAGACTTTTAGCGAAAATTCCTAATATCACTGCCAACAGCTACCACATCCTTCACGACGAAGCCGTTGTAGAACCAAAACAGGAGCTTCCTTACAGCGCAAACTTTTTATACATGATTACAGGCAAGGTCCCCTCCCCAGCGGAAGCTGAGTATTTTGATCAGTCTTTAATGGTGTACAGTGAACACGAAATGCCCAATTCAACCTTTACAGCCCGCGTAATTGCTTCAACAAATGCAGATATTTACGGTGCGCTTACCGGAGCGGTTGCTTCTTTAAAAGGTAACCTGCATGGAGGAGCTAATGAGGCCGTCATGCACATGCTGTTAGAAGGCCGAACGACAGACGGATTCCGCCGCCTTCTCTATGAAAAGCTTCATAATAAAGAAAAAGTGATGGGCTTTGGACACCGGGTTTACATGAAGAAGATGGACCCAAGAGCCGCCCTGATGAAAGAAGCTTTACGCGAGCTGGCTGCAGAGCGGAAACGCGAAGACCTTTTTGAGATGTGCGAGGCAGGAGAACAACTGATCAAAGAAGAAAAAGGACTGTACCCGAACCTGGATTACTATGCGGCCCCCGTCTACTACTTGTTAGGCATCCCGATTGATTTATACACACCCATTTTCTTTGCTGCACGTACCCTGGGGTTGTGCGCTCACGTTTCCGAACAATATGCTAACAACAAATTGTTCAGACCGAGGGTTCTCTATACCGGCCCGCGCGGTCTGCACCCTTAAAAGGGAACCGACCGCAATCATTACATATAGGTGAAAGGTGGAGATGAACACATGACAGAAGTGAAAGTTAATATGGCACAGACGACCGATCAAGTTCTGCAGCGTATCGCTGAATACGCCGTTTATGGGGAAATCACCAGCGAGAAAGCTTTAAAAACAGCCCAATATGTCTTAATGGATACATTAGGCTGTGGATTCTTAGCCCTGCGCTACCCGGAATGCGCCAAACATTTAGGACCTATTGTACCCGGCACCGTCGTACCAAATGGCGCCCGCGTTCCCGGAACGTCCTACGAGCTTGACCCCGTACACGCAGCTTTCAATATCGGCTGCATGATCCGCTGGCTTGATTACAATGACACATGGCTGGCAGCAGAATGGGGACATCCTTCAGACAACTTAGGAGGAATTTTAGCAATTTCCGATTACATCAGCCGCACGCGAATTGCAGATGGAAAACAACCGATGAAAATGGACTCAGTGCTTGAAAATATCGTCAAAGCTCATGAGATTCAAGGGATTTTAGCCCTTGAAAACAGTCTTAACCGTGAAGGTCTTGACCACGTGCTCTACGTAAAAGTCGCAACAACAGCCGTAGTGACTGCCATGTTGGGCGGAAGCAAAGAAGACGTCACCAATGCTGTTTCTCAAGCCTGGATTGATAACTCCAGTCTGCGCACATACCGTCATGCACCGAATACCGGCTCGCGGAAATCGTGGGCAGCCGGCGATGCGACAAGCCGCGGTGTCCGCCTGGCCTTAATGACAATGAACGGTGAAATGGGATATAAGACAGCTTTGTCTGCACCAAAATGGGGCTTTCAAGATGTGCTTTTCGGTGGAAAAGAATTAACCCTGGCGCGCTCTTTTGGTTCGTATGTGATGGAAAACATTTTGTTCAAAATATCGTTCCCGGCTGAATTTCATGCACAGACCGCAGCTGAAGCGGCTATTGAACTTCATGATCAGGTTAAAGATAGAATCCATGACATTGAAAGTGTGACCATTACGACTCATGAATCAGCGATAAGAATTATCGATAAAGAAGGACCTCTTCATAACCCGGCAGACCGCGATCACTGTTTGCAGTACATTACAGCCATCGGTCTTCTATACGGATCTTTAAACGCGGATCATTATGAAGATGAAGTAGCCCGGAATCCTGAAATCGATCGATTGAGAAATGTGATGGCAACTATTGAAGATGAACAATTCAGCAAAGACTATCTCGACCCTGACAAACGCTCGATTGCCAATGCTGTCCAAGTGTTCTTTAATGACGGGACTCATACCGAGCAAATAGCAATTGAATATCCAATCGGCCACCGGCGCAGACGCGATGAAGGGATTCCTCTGCTTTTGAACAAATTTCAGGACAACCTGAAGACACGATTTCCGTTCCGCCAGGTCAACCGTATTTTAAACGTATGTGAGGATTATGATGAGTTAATAGATACACCTGTTAATCAATTCATGGAACAGTTCCACATTTAACTTAAGCTAAGTAAGGAGGACTTATAGATGTCATGGATTGTTGAACCCAGGACGACTCAACCGGAAAGAGCAGAAGTCTTTAAACGTATGATCACCCGACCAGAATTATTAAAAATTCCCGGCGCCCATGATGGAATGTCTGCCAAAATTGCAAGAGATATCGGCTTTGATGCCATTTATTTATCGGGAGCTGCCTATACAGCAAGCCGTGCACTCCCTGATCTTGGGCTCATTTACTCTAACGAAATGGCCGAAAAAGCCCAGGAACTTATCCGGGCATCGGATCTCCCTCTCCTTGTCGATATAGATACAGGCTATGGAGGAGTCATCAACGTCGCCCGTGCCGCGAGAGAAATGGTAGAAGCCGGAGCAGCGGCTGTGCAGATCGAGGATCAGCTGCTGCCGAAAAAATGCGGCCACTTGAACGGGAAGAAGCTGATTGAAACCGAGGAAATGATGCAGAAAATCCGCACAATTAAAGAGGTCGCCCCTACGCTTGTCATCGTTGCACGAACCGATGCAAAATCAGTGGAAGGGATGGATAAAGCCGTTGAACGTGCTAACCGATATGTCGAAGCGGGAGCCGACGCCATATTTCCAGAAGCCCTCACAAGTGAAGAAGACTTCCGGCACGCCTCATCCGCTATTAACGCTCCCCTGCTCGCAAACATGACCGAGTTCGGGAAGACCCCTTATTTTACAGGAGAAGAATTTCAATCATTTGGAATCGACATGGTCATTTACCCGGTCACTTCTTTTCGCGCAGCAGCCAAAGCCTATGAGCGGGTTTTCACAGAGATATTGAAAAACGATACGCAGAAAGAAAAGCTCAGCGATATGCAATCGCGTGAAGAGCTGTATGAAACCATTAAGTATTATGATTATGAAGCATTAGACGAAAAAGTAGCGAAGACCGTGCTTCCGGAGATTGGAAAAGAAAATAAATAAAAAGATGAAAAAAAGAGAAGAGAACAAATCCTTCTGCTTGTAGAGAAACCCTATGTTTTTCTGCAAGCTTTTTTGTGCGCCCGCTCGCTTACCGCGGACGAACGCCCGAGCCTTCTCGTGAAAAAAATTTATAATTTCCTATACAACTAGAAAATAGTATGGAACAGCATACTTTTTGCCAGGTGAAATGTGATAAGATACGACTATCGTTATGAACCTGCAGCTATCTGAAACATGATGCTGTCGATATTTTTGTTGAAACAGGGTGATACGAATGAAATCTTTTTCAATCTGGTTAATATTACATTTATTAGTTTGGGGCACCTTAACGTACCCTTTATTTAATGACGCAGACCAACATTTATGGCAGTTATCGGGAGTCGCGGTTTACTTCACATTATTCTTTTTAATCCCCCTCTTCCACAAGAAATCTTGGTATTTAACTCTGCTGTTCTGTATAAATGCTGTCGTCACCTCTTTCATTTTTCCAGCAAATGAAACGAGTATTCTACTGGTTTTATTAATTTACTTGCTTCTTATGGCTGAAGCAGCGGAACGGTTACCCGTCAAGCAGATTGTCTTTCCCTCTCTCCTTAGTCTCCTATCCATTATGGGTTTCTTAGCTTTCGGAAATGTGTCCACCCTAACAGCATTATTCGTTGTATTTTTTGTTTTAATCGTAGGCTCAGGGTTAATTTACTATAAAATAAAAGATAAACAGCATCAGAAGCTTTCATCTCAATATGAGCTCCTTCATAGTGAGTATCGTATGCTTAAAAGACGTATAGCCCGGGATGAAGCAAGCGCCAGACAGGAAGAACGGCAGATGATCGGAAAGGAAATTCATGATTCTATCGGCCATAAATTAACATCACTCATCATGCAGTTAGAAGCCTACAGAATCCAATCCGAAACAAAAGAGCATCCTCACGTGGAAAGATTAAAGAAACTAGCAAATGAAAGCCTGCAAGAAACTCGTCGAGCGGTAAAAACATTTAAACAGGAAGAAATCGGCGGCTTACAAGGGGTAATGCGCCTGCTTCGTAAGCTGGAGTTAGAAAGCTTTATCCGTATTCATTTTTCTGTTAATCATGGAGCTTTCGCTGCCCCGCTCACTGGTGAACAATCCTTTGCCATTTATCGTGCCGTTCAGGAAGGATTAACTAATATTATGAAGCATAGTCATGCAAGAGAGGCTCAAATTACATTTGATGCCCCTGGCCGAAGCATTTTTAGATTTGAGATCATCAACCCAGTGCAACAGGCGCATACATTCAAGGAAGATTTTGGGCTTATGTCCATGCGGGAGAGATTGGAAAAGTTAGGTGGAGGTCTGGAAGCTCAAAGTAATGAAAAACAATTCATTTTACGAGGCTGGGTAAAATTGAAAGGATGGGGAGATCTTCATGATTCGAGTACTCCTAGCTGAAGACCAGATTATGGTTCGCCAGGGATTAAAAGTGATGATTGAATCTGATCCGGAAATAAAAATAACCGGCGAAGCAGATGAAGGCAGATCAGCGATTAAGCTTTGTGAGAACCAGGCATTTGACCTGGCGATTTTAGATATCCGGATGCCCGGCATGGACGGAATAGAAGCGGCAAGAATGATGCGGGAACGATGGCCGTCAATAAAAATATTAATGCTGACGACCTTTGACGATGACCAATATGTAATGGATTCGCTCAAAATTGGTGTTAACGGTTATATGTTAAAAAACGGGGATACGGCATCACTGATACGTTCAATCAAAAGTGCAATATCGGGCGGGTTATCGATTGAAGACCAGGTCGCAGCGAAAGTGATGCCGACATTGTTAAATCAGCAGTCTCCTCCTTCGAAAGCAGATGAAAGCTTAACACCCAGGGAAAGGGCCATTTTAAAATGCATCGGCGAAGGTTTGAACAATCAAGAAATCTCCACCCGCCTTGGGCTCTCTGTCGGAACTGTAAAAAATAATACGAGTCACATTTTTGATAAGCTCAAATTACGTGACCGTACCCAATTAGCTATCTACGCGATCCGCCACCACCTTGTGTAACTAAAAATGACGGAAGTCACGGTTTTCAGTGATGAAATGACTAGAGTCAGTAGCGGCTCTAGTTTTTTTCATTTATTTTATAAATGACCGTGTTTAATGCAAGTGTTGATTATTCATACTCATCTAGATTGTTGAAGACCTTAAGCTTAACGAAATAAGATCGGGAGGTTCGGCCATGATTGAAACTATACAGTTAAGTAAAGCTTTCAAAGAAAGAACGGTCGTCGAAGATGTAGACCTTTATTTAGATAAGGGAGAATCTGTTGGTTTACTAGGCCCAAACGGAGCAGGAAAGTCAACGACCATTTCCATGATTTCTTCCTTATTAAAACCAACATCCGGTGACGTGAAATTAGATGGAAAAAGTGTGATCAGCGATCCGGGTAATATAAGAAAAGTGCTCGGTGTCGTTCCACAAGAGATTGCTTTGTATCAAGAGCTTACCGCCTATGAAAATTTGAAATTTTTCGGACGTATCTACCGTGTACCAAAGGGCCAATTAGAATCGCGTATTCAAGAAACGCTTGAGCTTGTCGGGCTTAAGGATCGGCAGAAGGATATCATTAAAACGTTCTCTGGCGGAATGAAACGCCGGATCAATATTGCCTCCGCCCTGCTGCATAACCCGAAAATATTAATTCTAGATGAACCAACGGTCGGAATCGATCCGCAGTCCCGTAATTACATTTTAGATATGATCCGCCAATTAAATGAGAGTAACGGAACTACAGTTCTTTACACCAGTCACTACATGGAGGAAGTGGAGCAGCTTTGTAACCGTGTCTACATTATGGATCACGGAAAAGTGATTGCTTCTGGAAGTCACTCAGAGCTATTAAGCATTCTTTCCAATGAAGACACAATGAAAGTGCAGCTAAATCAGATGAACGAAGATTTTATAAAGGCAATACAAGACATAGATGTCGTCAGGCAAGTTGAAGAAACAGGAGACGGCATTAAAATTATCGCCAAAAAGTCAGCGAATATTATTAGTTCTCTTGTTAAATTCGCAGATCAGCAAAATATTCAGATCCTCAATTTCCAGATGGAAAACCCAAGCCTTGAGGATGTTTTTCTTCATTTAACCGGCCGGACTTTGAGAGATTAGGAGGTGCCTGAATGCTGACATTTTTAATCAAAGATTTACTATTATTTTGGCGTGATCGCAAAGAAGTAGTAACCGTTATCCTCTTACCGCTCTTATTAGTTGTCGTTCTCAGTGTCTCAATGTCCGGGTTATTTGATGAAGATCAAAGCGAGAATTTCGATCTATCATTAGGTTTGGTGATTGAAGATGATCAAGACGAAGCGATGGAAGAATTTGAAGCGTCGGTTACTCAATCTGAACAGATCCCAGATGATATGAAACCGGAATTGATAAGAACCATCCAAGAAGCACCACCAGTAGAAATGATAACGGAATATCTAACGAGTCCTGAATTAGAGCATTGGCTTACCGTTCAAACCATGTCAAGAAGTGAAGTTGATCAGGGTATTGAAAGTGGTAATCTCGATGCCGGACTCATTATTCCGGAAAATTACACCGCGCAGTTACTAAAGTCCATTCATTTTGATGAAGAAAATAAAACTGAATTAAGCTTTATTGCAGAGAAAACATCGTTTGAAGTAGATATGGTTCATAATGTCATTCAAGGTTTCCTAGAGCAAATGAATCTGCAGTATGCCATTTCTGCATCAGGCAGTGAAATAAATGCTTCTGAAATCCAGCGTCCTGAAGGCGCCACAGAAATGATGGCAGATAATTCCTCTTTCACCATTTCAATTGACCAATATTTCACGATATCTATGGGGGCATTGTTTGTTTTATTTATGGCTAGTACAGTGGCAACCCGTACAGGGATTGAAAAACGAGAGCATACCTTTAATCGAATTGCACTAACGAATACGCCTGCTTTTCACTTCTTATTTGGTAAAACATTTGCAACCTTTATCCTTTCCTGGATGCAAATCGTATTAATATTTATAGGTTCCCATGCAATTTTGGGTGTTTTTTCTGGAAGATCATTAACCTTTTGGATGGGATTAATCTTCATGGCGTCGATTTATTCCTTTGCGATTGCAGGGTTATCTTCTATTTTGACATCGATTTCCTTAAGGTTAAAAAATCCAGATACAGCTAACGGTATTTTCATGGCTATTATTATATTTTGCGGCACCATCGGAGGAAATTTCATTCCTATCTATATATTGCCTAACTGGCTTCAGGAAATCGGTGAATGGACACCGAATGGTTTGACGCTGGCTGTGTTAATGGAATGGTTGCAAGTAGAGGACTTATCCATTCTTTGGATGCCGGCACTTTCTTTACTCAGCCTCACACTGATTGCTTTTATAGTATGTCTACTGTTGTACCCTAAGAGGGGGGAAATCTCATGATTTCAGTATTTTTAGCGCAATTGGCGAAAGAACGCCGGAACCCGCTTTTAATTATTGTTTTTATCGCAGCTAGTATTGGAGTAACACTCATTTTTACAGGGGGGACTCAATCGCCTGAAAGCATCTCTATTTTTAGTGAAGAAGATCATGCACAGGCGATTGAAGAAAAATGGGAGCGTCTTTTAAATGAAGGAGACGAAAACAACCTTCATTTCGTTACCACTACGCCGGAAGAAGCAAAAGAGGATGTACAACAAGGGCGTTCAGATCTAGCTGTCAGGCTGTTTGAAAATGATTACCAACTGATTAAATCATCAAATATACCGACCGTTCCCTACGTTGATCAGCACGTAAGAAAAGTATTTGAAAAGGAAGCATTTATCAGCACAGCAGTTGAACAGTCGGAAGACCCAGAGGGTTTGAGAGCAGAAATTACTACAAAGCTGGACGATCCACCAATGGAAATGGAAGTTGCCTCTCTTGCTGGTGACGAACTTTCTAATTATGATATGGGCACCCAGTTAATGTTTGCTTTTACTCTGTTAATTGCCATGTTTATTATAGGCTTTCGAGTTAACAATATTATGAAAGATAAAGTGTATGGTTTATGGGATCGGATGATTTTATCACCTGTTTCAAAAACTGGCATGTATACCGCGTACATTACTTACGCTTGCTTTATCGGTTTTGTACAAACGATGTCTGCCATCCTTATTTTCAAGTATGTATTAAACTATGACGTCGGTGAGCGACTGGGTCTTTTAATTGTTATTATTGCGTTCTTCACCTTCAGCATGGTGAGTATCGCAACACTATTTACAGGGATTGTTAAAAATCCGGAGCAGTTTTACGCTATTTACCCTTCAGTTATTCCAATTATTCCATTAATCAGCGGGGCTTATATGATGCCAGGAACGCTCAATAACCCTGTGCTTACGTTTATTGGAGACCTATTTCCCGTTTCCCATGCTATGGATGCCATCATTAACGTTGTTATATATGACGCCAACTGGCAGGAAATTATCCAACCACTTGTATTAATGACTCTAATCGGCGTTGTTGCCATGGGTATTGGAGTTAATCTTGTGGAACGAAGGACGTACTAATCTTCAATAACCGGGTTCACCACACAAATTGAAAACCATTTAGATGAAGAACATCTAAATGGTTTTTGTACACTTAGCTCTAAGCCATGAGGAGTTAATGAAGTTGGCAAATCTTCATCAGTAGCATTAATTCTTTATAGTATCAATATTTAACGTTTCCTGTTTTACGCTGTACAACTTCCATACCGAAATACTACACGGCAACGCAAACAACAGCATCTAGAAAGGAAAGGTTACTTTAACCCTCTTACCTATATATTAAACAAAAAACAATTCATGCCTTTAATCAATTTCTCATGTAATACCTCACCACTTGTATAACCTTTATTCATAAAAAAGCACCACCTCATGAAAAATCTCCGCATAAGGCAGTGTTTTCTTTTATCTTGTTCTTTAGATCTTTTATCTCGTAAAGCTGGGCCTTTCCCGTGTTCTATTCACTTTCTACATCATATGTTCTTGCACCGATGTAACGGGATGGCCAATAATCACTAATGGTTAAATCTATAACTGCAACACCAGAAGATTTAGTCGCGACTATCATTTGATCATTTCCAACATAAATAGCAGGGATAATACTAGAGCCCTGAAAAAAGAAAATGTCACCCGGCTCCGCTTCCTCTCTGGATACTTTAGTTCCCTCTTTCCATTGCTGACTTCCATATCTCGGTAATTTGTGCTGCAGAGCTTCGCCATACACATATTGAACGAACCCGCCCGTGTCGAACCCTTCTTCAGGAGATACGCCTCCTTGAGTATACTTAGTCCCTACCAGCTGGCGTGCTTCATAAACCGCTTCATTTTCATATTGAATGGCAATATCATCGAAGTTTCTAGCGCCTGTATAGTGATCACGCCAATACTCGCTCATATAAGAAATGGTCGTCTCCCCTTCTTCGCCGGTAGCATGGACAATATAATCGTTACCTAAATAGATCGCGGAGTGTGATATCCCTTCCTGCCATGTGCCAGAGAAAAAAACAACATCTCCAGGAGTAAGCTGATCATTGCCAAGTTCATATTCATCAATATTGAGGTCTTCACCTACTTTCCACTGTTTAAAAGTGATTCGGGGCAAATAGATGTCCATTGAGTCACGGAATACCATTTGTACGAGAAAGGAACAATCAAAGGCTTCCAGCGTGCTCCCTGTTAATAAATAAGGGGTCCCTAAATAATTCATCGCTTCTTTTACGGCCGGGTGTTCATGGTCGGAATACGTGTCGGGATTAGATTTTTCCAGGATGTCTTCAGTAAAGCGAGAAGCGCCTATATAACGATCGGCATAATAGCTGTGATATTTCAAATCTCTTTCCTGAACACCGGATGAAGTGGCTATGATAAACTGGCCATCCCCTGAATATATACCTGATATCAGTTCCTCCTCATCATTTTTAAAAAAGACAAGATCTCCTGTCTCCAGCTCGTCTTTTTCAACGTCCATGCCGGCTTCAAGTAGTGAAGATGGACGTTTCGACAACCAGCTTCCGGTTACTTCTTTAAAGACATAGTAAACGAAACCGCCTGTATTAAATCCTTCGTCTGGACTGGACCCATTTCGTTTGTAAGGAGTCCCAATTAAGTCTTTCGCCTGCTCTACAATCTCATTGTCTGAGGAATGGGGAGAACTATCCTCCGAATACCGTCTGGCCCCTTGATAGGCGTCCGCCCAATATTCACTGGTTTCCAAATTTCTTTCGGAGATCCCCTCGCTCGTAACAATCACGAAGCGTCCGTCGTTTATGTAAATCCCGGACATTAAATATGTCCCTTGAAAAAATACTACATCTCCAGCTTGAAGGTTATCAACGTTTTCCCCCTCAACCCACTGGTCAGCAGCACTCCCCGGGAGAGAAATTGACTTTGATTCTTGATACACATGCTGGACCAGCTCAGACGTAATATACCCTTGCTCATTTTCACCGACCAAATCCAGGGCAAGTTCAGCCGCAGGATCAAGGTCCTCTGCTTTGGCGGTATTTGTGAAGATTAGAAAAAAAGAACTCAACAAAAACATAGAAAATAAAAATCGCTTCATACAATCATGCCTCCATAGTTTTTAATGAATATTGAATTTATTACCATCATAGAGAGGACCTAATCCCCTCCACTATTACTAGCATACAAGGTGAATGCCTTGAGGTTCTATGGGTCTTTTCAGTCAAAAGATAAACTGCTACTGATTATATCTAAAATCGTACAATTCCACGCTTTCTTCCTTTCTAACGTACAAAAAAGCAGAAGCACCATTGATCGGGCTCCTGCTTTTTAAGGTTAACTTGAATTGTAACTAGTGTGCCATCATTTCGTGAGCAATATCATGACCATCCATATTCGACGGGTAGTATGTCGGCCAGTGAGTCACTTCATCTAATAAAGCCTCACGGTCGTCTCCCCAATACAGGTGATAGTGTCCAGATTTCGTCGGATAGATACTATGATCACTAAATTGAATAAATTCCGGAAGTCCTTCCGCTTCTTCTTTCAGTTTAAAAATGTATCTTACCCCTCGATTACCTGCATCGTACGTAAGAATTTCATAACCATCAGAAACATACTCCCCAGACCGTTCCTCTCCATCTTCATAGAAAGTGACTGTCTCTCCGTCAATCTTAATACGATCGACATCTGTCTGGTACCCTTCCTCATAATATTCCCTGTATTCCTCAGCTGTCTTGTCGCCCTCATGCTCTGCTTTGTGTTCATATACCTCATCCAGGGTTCCGTCATCGTGATATGGATAAACGGACTGCCAGTCTCCTTCCCAATCGGAAAGCTCTCGTTCCTCCACTTGACTGTCTTCAAAATATCCATCATAAATCTTCTCTTCTTCTTCATCATGAGCGTGATTGTGGTCGTGGTCGTGATCATCCTCTTCACTGGATTCACCGGAGGAAGATGGCTCAGATAGAGCTGTAGATAATACTTCTAAGTTTCTCTCCATAAGGGTAAAGTAATCTTCATTATTTTCAACGTCTTCTTCTGTTAAAACCGATAAATTGTGTATGCGTAAAGTCTCAGCATCAATTTCCTCTCGAACGACGTCTGCTACTCTAGGAGTAATGTTCTGTTCAAAAAGAACATAATTTAACCCGCGGTCTTCAGCGGTTTCTACAATATTCTGAACTTCTTTTTGAGAAGGCTCATTTTCTGGGCTTAATCCAGAAACAGCGATCTGCTTAATCCCATAGTTTTTCTCCCAGTATCCGTAGGCCGCATGAGAAACAATAATTTCATTTCCAGGTAAGCTCTCAATCTCTGTATGATACTCCTCATCTAAATTCTGGAGTTTCTCTTTCAGCTTTTCAAAGTTTTCATTAAATGCCTCTTCCTGCTCAGGATTTAATTCCACTAACGTATCTTTGATATTTTCTGCCATTTCAATGGAACGAACGGGATCGAGCCAGACATGTGGATCCTGATCTCCATGGTTGTGACCATCATGCTCATCCTCATGACTTTCTTCCTCATCAGCATGTTCATCTTCGTGCTCCTCTTCTTCCCCATGGCTGTGGCCATGTTCATCTTCATGTTTGTGATCATGCTCTTCCAGGTCAATTCCTTGAGATGCTTCAAGAATTTGAACATCTTCTGACTCAATAGAGTCAGAGATGTCATCCGCATAAGGTTCTAAACCTGCGCCATTGAAGATAAAAGCATCCGATTCAGCGAATTCAATCATTTCTTTTGTCGTGGGTTCATATGTATGTGGATCTGTCCCCGGCGGCAGAATAGATTCTACCGAAGCTGCATCTCCGGCAATTTGTTCAGTGAAGAACTGAAGGGGGTAAACCGTTGTGAATACTTTTAATTTCTCCCCAGAATCCTGAGATTCTTCTTCGCTTCCACTTCCACCTGTCTCTTCCCCGCTGCAGGCAGCCAGTGAAATGATGACAATAAATAAACTAAGTATACCTGTTAATTTTTTAAACAATGACTCTCCTCCTTTTATTCTATGATTACTATATAGTAATCATTACGTTTTGTAAATAGTAATGATTACACTTAATTCTAAGTCTATGGACAAAGGTTACTCTTCTTAAGGTGTGGGAGAAAAAGCATTATACAGTTTTCACAATATTTCATCCCCTACTGGAAAAAATGGTTCTCCAAATCTTTATAGACAGCACTTGGTGTAGTACTGGATTGACCTGTGTATTTGCCGCTGTATGCTTTTGTCGGTTGATCCATTTTTGCAAGTATCAATTTACAGATTCTCCATCCTTCTACTAGTTCTATGGGAGAACGATTGGCATTAAAAAGCTCAAGTGTAATGCGCCCTTCAAACCCCGGGTCTACCCAGCCGGCATTCTGAACAAAGAGCCCCATTCTTCCAATTGAACTTCTTCCTTCCACAAACGCAGTCAAATAAGCCGGAAGTTTGATCCACTCTTTCGTTGTCGCAAGCATAAAAGAATGTGGAGGGAGAATAATAGATCCCCGCTCCCCTATATGTATGTCACGATACGAAGCTCTTTCTCTCATCGATAGTTTGCCTGTACTATGTTCATCCAGAGTCATAAAGTGACTGCCAAGTGTCAGGTCTACTGAAGCCGGCTGGATATGGGAAGATGGGGATGGTTGAATCATAAGCTCTTCCTTCTCCAAATAGCGGCAAATAGTTTGACTTGATAGAATCATTTCTTCCACCTGCTTCTTTTTTATTGTGTAGAAACTTCCCAAGTAAATGGATCCTGCATGTCAGACCATTCCTGGTCCATCTCACCAGCAGTTAATAAACATTGATCCAGCTCTTTAATAATCGTTTCTTTCTCAAGGTTTACTCCTATAAATACTAGATTCGTCTTACGATCCCCAAACTCAACATCCCAATCGTTTAAGATATCAGGGTTCTGCTTGATGGTGCGTTCCTTTTGTTCTTTGGGGAGGGAAGCTACCCAGTAGGAGACAGGTTCAATAGAAACGGACGGACCTGCCTGGGATAATAAGAGAGCCAGTTGATTTCTTGTGGCACACCATGCAATTCCTTTTGCACGTACAATCGATTTAGGCATACGGCTGATCCAGTTATAAAATCGCTGCGAGTGAAAAGGCAGTCTTCTTTCATAGACAAACGAATGCATTCCATATTCCTCGGTTTCAGGGGTATGTTCCTCCGGTCCTGCCATCAGCTCTTTAAGCCAGCCAGCTGATTGACTTGCTGTTTCAAAATTAAAACGATGGGTGTTTAAGATTTTTGCTGGATCAATTTCACTATAAGTCGTACGAATGATTTCTGCGTCAGGCTGTAGGGTTTGTATCACATTAGTCAGTGCCTTTAACTGTTCCTCTGTCACCAGGTCACATTTATTGAGCAGGAGAACATTACAAAATTCGATCTGGTCTATTAGTAAATCGGCGAGATTGCGTTCATCATCTTCTCCAAGAGCCTGCTTTCGGTCAAGGAGACGATCACCTGACTCGTAATCATGCCAAAAACGATAGGTATCCACAACGGTAACCATCGTGTCAAGACGACAGAACTGGGTAAGATCGATTCCCATTTCTTCATCTATATAAGAAAAGGTCTGGGCAACAGGCACAGGCTCGCTGATCCCGGTAGATTCAATGACGATATAATCAATGTCCCCAGCCTTTGCAATCTTTTCAACTTCGATGAGTAAATCCTCTCTTAACGTACAGCAGATACAACCGTTAGACATTTCAACTAAATTTTCTTCTGTTCTTGAAAAATGCCCTTCCTTCTCTATTAAATCGGCGTCAATGTTAATTTCACTCATGTCATTTACAATGACGGCAATTTTCATTCCATCACGATTGTTTAAGATATGATTAAGCAGCGTTGTTTTACCTGAACCTAAATATCCGCTTAATACAGTAACAGGAATTTTTTCACTCATATTTAAGCCCTCCATTTTTAATTAAATAAAGCAAATAAGATCATGGCCAGCAGCCATGTACTTATTAATGAAGTCATCATCTGTCTTCCCAGCAGCTTTAACGCGTGTCCTCCTCCCATTTCCTTGTAAATAGATAATAAAGTTACTAAACAAGCGGACAAAGTGGAAGCTAAGTATACAGAGATGAACACCTGCCACAGTTCCAGGGTATGAAGAAGGGAACCTTTTCCTTCATTAAGTACCATTAACCCGTCTTTTCTAAATATGGAGAAGATGACTCCAGGCGCAACATCTGAGGGCAGCGAAAACACGGTTAATAAAGGAGCAATAAAAACAACCAAATCATGTATAACGTTTAAATAGTCAAGGGTCGAAGCAGCCAGACAGATGATGATAAAAATCGGCATAGCCTGAAAAATAAATTGTTTAATACTCCCTTTCAGACGAAATATAGTTCCCCGCCATGTGATAGGCTGCAAATAAGGGAGTGAGCATACCGAAGAATGAGGGATAGAGTTTTTCTCCCATATCCTTGTATGGACCGCTCCAACAATAAGCAGCATAAAAATGTAAGGCAGAAATAAAAGCGGCGCTCCAGCTGAGCCAAATATTGATAAAGAAGCTCCGATCTGGTAGCTGCATGCAGAACCGAAGGAAATCATAGAAATGCAGGCCCCTCTTGTACAACTGCTGCAGCTTCTGGTTTGCATCACCGCGACGACATTACACCCAAACCCTGTTAAAACAGGGGTTAAATCTCTTCCTGTCAGTCCAATTTTTTTCAGCGAGGGTGTCAGGGCATAAGTAATACGTTCCTGCACACCCGTCTCCTCAGTAATAGATACGCTTAAACCAATGAGAAAAACTACTGGAAACGCCCACAGGAAGGAATACCAGCCTAGAGTTAACACTCCATAATTTCCTATCAACAGCTCCTGGAAGAACCCCGGGACATTCATAAGGCTGTTTGTTAAAGGATCTACCAGCCATTTCTCAGAAATGGGCTGAAAATAACTTGAAAACAAATAGGCAGTAAAGACTGGAAAGGCAAACATCCCGATAACCATAGATAATGCCAGAAGCGGACCCGCCAAGCTTTTGGATAACAGTTGTTCAAGTCTGTGTTTCTGTTTCTCTTTCTGAGCAGTTGGAAGAAAAGTCAGCAAGTGATGGTTAAGATTCCATCTTGACGAGGACCGAACAGCTTCCCATAACTCTTCCTGTTCGTCCTGCTTCATAGAGCGGCTGTTACACCAGATTACTGGAACATTTAACAACTCTTTTATAAACCTTTTTTCTTCCTCATCGGGGTCATATCTATCTTTATGGGTCGCTGCCACCGTAACCTGCTTCCCCCTTAAATCCAGCTGTTCATCAAGGAGAAGGAGTTCATCTTTTAAATGAGGAGCCTTAACTACTAAGATGATTTCACGCAAATCTTCAGTTTCATCCATAGTCATTTGAGTGGTCTTACTATCATCTTCGTATCGGATCCCGGGAGTATCCACCACTTCCGCAGAGGAATGCCTTTTTAATTTCCCCCGTGTAAAAACAACAGTGGAACCTTTCACATTGGTTTCAATCCCTGTCTGATTTCCGGTTAAATGCCTAAATAGCGCAGACTTTCCTACAGATTCGAGCCCCGCCAGTGCTATTACACCTTCCTTTCTTCCCTCAGCAATCACAACGCTCGCCACATCCTGAGAGATCTTCCAGATAAAAACTTTCCTTACGATATAAGTCAAGAATGTCTAGATTCAATTGAAGTTTGGAACCAACAGCCTTAGCGATGATAGGAAATCGCTGGCGAAACTTATAAATATAGCAGAACACATGGCTATCATGCCTTAATTCAGGTCCGCATAAAAACAAGCCTTCACATTGGGTGGATTCATCATAGTCATTAACCAGAGGTTTTCCATGCGCCCCAAATTCAAAAAGATGTGAAATCATGGAAGTACTTCCTTTAAAACCGGTGGCCAATATAGGCGGGGTCTGCGAGGTAAATGAACGACCTTCTATTGTATCCACACAATATCCACCATCTTCTTCCTTTCTTACAGATTGAACCGTTTGGTGTTCAAAAATTTTAATCCTGCCTTCTGGCACTGCTTCCTGCATTCGATGAAATGTATACGGAGATAAAATAACACTAGGGTCACTGCTATCGAGCTTCCATGTTGGTGTTTTAGCAATAACACGAGAACTTTTCTGAATATTATTCAGCTGATAGGCAGCATCAAGTCCGCTTTCATATCCGCCTATAACAATGTAGTCACTTTCCTTTAATTCTTCCCACGAATTAATGTGGCTGTTATGGATACACAGCTCCGCACCCGGGAACATCTCTAAATCCGGGTACTGGTACTCGCCAGCTGCCCATACTACGAACTTACTGGTAAGCACGCCCCTAGAAGTGTTGATTTCAAACTGATGATTCCGCTTGTTTACATACTTCACTTCCACTCCTGTTTTCACAGGCAGATCATAATGTTCGGCCAGCAGCTCCAGATATTCCGCATACTCTTCGCCTGTAGGGTGCTCTTCATTCAGTGTATAACCAGGAGAGGTTTTAGGAGCTGCCGCATTAAGGTCTGTCTGGCCAAACCCTTGTGATGGAAAAGAAGGAGTGATAAATCTCATTTCTTTCGGCCATTTCCGAAAGGATTCTCCTATCTCCCCACGATCTATAAGACAAAAGCTTTTACAGCCCATCTGTTTCAAGAGAACCCCTACTCCTATGCCAGAAATACCAGCGCCTACAATAAGTACCTCGTAATGTTTATTCATGTTAACCTTCCTTTAATAGTAATTATTACGATTTAAAATAAGCAAAATTTTTTTAATCTGCTACACATTTTTTGAATTGCTTTTCAAGTTCCTTTTTGTTTAAATCCTTCCCTATGAACACCAATTCACTTACACGAGGATCGGTTCCCCAGCAACTCTTTTCCTCCCCTGCAAACAGCATATGAACACCTTGAAAAACAAAGCGTTTCTTTAAACCTTCTATATTAAGCACCCCTTTATAGCGGTACAGACTTTCTCCTTGCATTTGCACAAGAAATGAAATCCAGAGATTAAGCTTTCTTAAATCGAGTGGCCTGCTTTCCTGTATTGATAAAGAAGATATTTCGTCATCATGATAGTGAAGATCATTGTTTAGTAAGCCGGGAGCTGCTTCCACTTTTTCATTCAAGTCAAAAGAATAAATCCCTAAGACTTTATCCAATTCAATCTGACTGTTTGTACATAAATACGTCGCAGCGGTTGGATTGACTTTTTCTAACCGATTGATTAATTGCGTCAGGTCATCATTTGATACCAAGTCAGTTTTGTTTAGAAGGATCACATCTGCAAAAGCAATCTGGCTTAGCGCTTCCCCTTTTTGCTCCAAATGTTTTGAAATATGTTTAGCGTCCACCAAGGCGCACACACAGTCTATAACAAAGTCTTCAATCATTTCCTTATCCATTAAAAATGTTTGAACAACTGGAGCTGGATCGGCGAGCCCGGTCGTTTCTATTACAACACGGTCAAACTCGATCACTTTCTCTTTTTTCGAGATGGCAAGCATAGATAATGTATCTATTAAATCTTTACGAACATTACAGCAGATACATCCACTATTAATTTCTATAATCTCTTCTTCCGTTTTCTCAAGGAGCTGATCATCAATTCCAATATCACCAAACTCATTGACAATGACAGCGACTTTCTCGTCAGTATTTTTGAGGAGATGATTAAGAAAAGTTGTCTTCCCTGCTCCTAAATACCCTGTTACTATTGTTACTGGAATTCTGGAATCATTTTCTCTCATCTTCCTGCTCCTCTAACCATTTATCTAAAGCCTGCCAGGGCATCAGCGCACAATTGTGCCTGGCCCTTAATTTGTGTACTCCTTTGAGAGCTGCTGCATCCCCTAAATCGATATTTTCCTCTATTTCCCCTTCTCTTATTAAACGTTCAAAAGCATCTCTCTTCCTTAAAACTTGCTCCATCGTGTGTTTTTTCAAAAGATCTGTCATCATCGAACAAGACGCCATACTAATACTGCAGCCTTCTCCTTCGAAGGATAGATCTTCAATACCCGTTGGTCCTGTTCGTAAATACAAGGTCATTACATCACCACACGTAGGATTTTTGTAATAAACCTTGTTTATATTACTCTGCTCAGATAATTCCCCGTAGTTTCGTTTATATTTCGCGTGGTCTAGTACCACCTGACGATATAAATCATCCAGCATGAAAATCCTCCTTGATATGCGTCTATTGACTATGTAACGGCTTTATTTTAAAAGCTATTGAGGGAGCGACAGCAGAAATACTTTCTGATTAAGAGGAACTCCTATTCTAGCCCGTACTACCTCTGTATAGTCCTTCCACCTGACCAATTGGATCTTCGTTTCAAGCTGTGCAGCAATCTCTCGATCAATGTCGTTAATGGTTTGCAAAAGTTCTAATAAAGTCATATCAAAGTGATTTGCTGCACGTTTGTGCGGTGATTCACTTTTAAGCCGAACCATAAACTCCTCTGCAGAGCCAGCCTCTTCCGCAATTTTATCCTCTATATTTATCACGTAGTCATAAATTTCCCTCTTCTCTTTAGGCAAAGAAGCGACAATCTTATCCGTTAGTATTTTAATTAAATAATCACTCATGATTTCACCTCAGCGTATATCGAACTTAAATATCTTCTTTTCCTAAGAAAGTCACTCTACAGATAATACTCTCAAACTAAATAGTAACCATTACTATTTATGTGGTACAAATTAGATTATCATTAACTTCCTAAAAAAACAAGTGAGAAATTGTGTTTTTATTAATAGGCACCTCGATCCAAGAAGGCAAAAAAGACAAGCGGAGCATTCAAAATGCACTGCTTGTCTCACTTGTTCAAATAATATCTAACTTCAGCACCTAACGTGTAATCAATTATCATTCATCCTCTATATTTAATGGCCAACCCTTTCAAGAAATTACGCGCATATTGATCTCCGAACACTTTATAATTCTTGTGTCCTTCTTTTCTTAATAACGCGCTTACTTCCCCTTTCGTGATCGTGACTCCGGCTTCATCTAAAATATCAATAAGATCCTCGCTCGTTAACTTCAAAGCGATTTTCACTTTTTTCAGCATGACATTATTTACACTTGAAGCATTTTTTATCGACCGATCAGGCTTGTTTGGCTGACCGGGCTTTGGTTCCTGCGGTCCTCTTTGGAAAGTAATGAAGCCATTTAAAAAGGATTCGAACATACTGTTTGTACATTTGATTTGATCTTCATTTTCATCTGGTTCTTCTTCGTCGTCTGATTTTGTAAGTACTTTTAACAATTCTTCTTTTGTTAAATCAACGCCGCCAAGATTAAATATCTCGATCATATCCTGATCTTTGATATCCAGGGCATATCTTAATCTGATTAATAAATCATTATTGTCCATTGATAAACCTCCCATTAGTAAACACTATTTCTAATCATAACACGTGCGATTAGTCTAACCCATCTGAAAGAATATAAGCGGGTCATGACAGCTGGAGTTTCACTTAAAAGTCCTACGGGTATAACCATTCTGCCAGTATACTTAAGGAGGATTCATATGATTGTTTCAGGAAAAATTCATTATAAGCACCATCAGATTAACTTTGAAGTGAAGATGACCCACCAGGATATTAAAGATGGAGAAATCAATTCTGAGGAGGCCAGGCAGGAGTTAATCCATGCCATCAATCGTAAGTTCCGTGTTAAATATCCTCTTTCCAGTACTGTGGATCCTGTTCATGTAAGGAAATTTTAAAGAAGTACGCCGGCATAAGTCAGATACTTATTTTACAGCAGGTTTTTAACTCGATCAGCTAACTCGGCCCCGTTCATGACCCTTTTGCCGCCTCCCTGGACAAAATCTGGCTTGCCCCCGCCTTTTCCTTCAATAAGAGGCAGGATTTGTTTGGCGACTTCATTCATATTTCGGTTGATGTCCGCCCCATGGGCCAGCACGAACTGCAGCTGATCTTCCTGCTCACAGATCAGAATAAGGTAAGCATCAGGGGCTTCTTCGATGATGGCTTTTCCGAGCGTCTGGATTGTCTTGATCGGGCGGTCTTTAAAAATACGCTGAATCACCCGTTCTCCCTGTGATTCTGAAACTATTTCACGTGCCTCATGCTTAAGCAGCTGTTTTTCAAGCTCAGCAATTTTCTTGTCTTTCCCTCTGCCTGATTGAATCAGCTCGTTAACTTCCTCTACAAGCTGATGTTCCGGCCGCGGCACGAACCGCTTCATGTCAGTTAATACCCGGTGCTTTTGTCCGAGCTTATCCAAAACCCGCCGGCCGCAGACGAACTCCAGCCGCACCTGTTTCTTATTTTTTGTCCAGCCGAGGAGTTTGACGGCCATGACTTCCCCTGTGGACGCTGGATGCGTTCCCCCGCATCCGTTGTAATCTACACCCGGAATCATTACAAGCCTGCCCTCCCCGTTGACAGCAAGCGGTTTGCGAAGCGGAAATTCCAAAGCCTCTTTAGCGGACATCCATTTCGTTGCAACCGGAATATTATGAAGGATGATCTCGTTCACCTGCTCCTCCGCTTTCCTTAAGAGATCGTCGTCGAGGTATTCCGTATCCAAATCAATGGTTACCGTATCTTTTCCTAAATGGAAGCTCGTCGTCGGAAGGCCGAACTGATCCTCGAATACTGCTGAAATGATATGCTGTCCGCAATGCTGCTGCATGTGGTCCAACCGTCGTTCTTGATCAACTTTTCCGTGCACAATTCTTGTTCCGGACGGAAGCTTTTCTTTTGTATAATGACGTAATTCATCTTCTATTTCTTCAACATCGATCACTTCGACTCCATTCAAACCTCCAATGTCGTGCGGCTGTCCGCCGCCTGTTGGGTAAAAGGCTGTCTCTCTCAGCACCACATAAGAACCACGCTCATCTTCATTAATCTTAGTAACGCCCGTTTCGAACTCCATCTGATAGGCATCTACGTAGTAAAGCTTTGTTGTCAAAATTAGTTCCCCCTATGTTTTCCTATAGGCATCGTAACACGTTTATAAAATAAGATGCCTGTTTCCCGGTAAAATCATCAGGAGACAGGCATAGACATCAAGCTTTCTTTTTAAAATCAAATACGATTTTATAATTCTCATCGAGCGTTAAAGCGGTACTGAATGCTTTCTTTCCTTTAAACCCTTTCAGCACCCGCGTCCGCTTCTTCTCGCATAACGTTTTTATCATATTGTTCGTTAATGACTTCCCTGCTAATCTCTTCGGAAAAGTCACTGTACATCCTTCTTTATAATTGGAGCACGCATAAAACTTGTAGCGGTCCATAATTGAGCCGGTAGAACAGGCCGGGCATTTCGCAATCGGTTCGTTCCACTTCTTTTTCTCTCCTGTGCTGCGAACGTTCACCTGCTGGATCGAGTCAGGGGTTTCTTGAATCAGCTTTTCAATAAACTGCCCGGTCTGCTTAAGAAAAACTTGTTTCGACCCTTCCCCGCTGCCGATTTTCTTTAAATACGATTCCCATTTGGCAGTAAGAGAAGGACTCGATAACAACGTTCCTTCAATGGCTTCACAAAGCATAATCCCTTTATCTGTGACAAACACGTTGTTCTTTTTCACCTCAATGTATTTCTGGGTCTTAATGGTTTCAATAATGCTGGAGCGCGTGGCTTCTGTCCCGAGTCCCTCGACTTCTTTTAAAATCTCCACGTCTCCCTCATCATCCATGAGCTTCCCGCATGTTTTCATCATATTAATCAGCTGGCCTTCGGTGTAAGGCTTCGGCGGCTGCGTCATGCTTTCTTTAATATGAAGCCGGGCCCCCACTTCTACCCCCTTGTGGACATTCGGAAGAAAAGCTTCCTTCTCCTGTTTGGATGAAGACGGCTTAGGAAACAGCTCCTTCCATCCCCTTTTCACTTCTCTTCTACCCGTGGATTTAAAAGGAAGATCGTGAACATGGGTAATAATCACCGTCTCTTCATAGACATAGTCCGCGTGGAACATCGCAAGCGTCGTGGCCAGCACTTCCTCATAAATATTGCGCTCATCACGACTCAGTCCACTCAGCTTCTTTTGACTGGGGACCGTTTTTGTCGGAATGATGGCATAGTGTTCCTGGACTTTACTTGAGTTGACGTACCGTTTATTTGGTTTCAACGACACAGGGGAAAAAGAAACATTCAACGCTTTCTGATAGGCATTTAAATTGTTCACTACATAGGCAAATTCACTTTCCGTTATAAAATTGCAGTCTGTACGCGGATAGGAAACGAGCCGCTTCTCATAAAGCTTCTGCATCGTCTTCAGCACCTGTGACGGCGTGTATTTCCATCGTCGGTTTGCAACGCTTTGAAGAGTCGACAGAGAATGGAGTTTCGGTGACTTTTGATGTTTCGTCTTTTGATCGATTTTCTGAACAATACCAGTTAAATCTTCTTTTTCTTTCAGCCAATGCTTGTCCATAAGCTCCTGTACCTTCGCCTTGTCTTTTTCCTTAATTTCAGCCAGACCTTTATAAGCCCCTGTTTCCGCTTGAAAAAGACCCTCAATTTGATAAAAAGGCTCAGACACAAAGTTTTCGATTTCCTTATGCCGTTGATAGATTAAATACACTGTCGGGGACTGCACACGTCCAATTGATAGATAGCTTGCGAAACCTTTCTTCTGTAAAAGCAGGGTAAACAGGCGGCTGGCATTGATTCCCACCATCCAATCGCTGATCTGGCGGGCTTTCGCTTCATCAAATAAACGCAGATCCTTCTCGTTGCTTTGTAAATTTTTAAATCCTTTACGAACTTCATCCTTCTCAAGAGAATTGATCCACAATCGCTGAATCGGCTTTCCCTTCACACCCGTTAAGCGGAGAATGCTGTAAAAAATATTCGAGCCTTCCCGGTCAACATCAGCCGCATTCACGAGTACGTCTGCCTGCTGGAACAGCTTCTTGACTGCTTGAAACTGCTCCCATTTCCCTTTTGACACTTTTTCTAAGAAGCGATCAGGAACAATCGGCAGCTGATCAAGCTTCCACTTCTTCCACTCCGGTTTATAATCATGAGGCTCTTTTAATTCAACCAGGTGGCCGACTCCCCACGTAATGGTCGCGCCATGCGGAAAGGTCTCATCCGGCTTTAATTGTATGTATGTTTTCGATTTTTCCTGTATCGTAAAAGCCTCTGCATAAGCTTTTGCCTGAGAGGGTTTTTCGGCTAAGATAACCACTCGTGTCACGGTCTTTCCACTCCCGTCGATGAACTTTTAGATTACTATGGGAAGGTAAAAAGAGATCAATTCATGCTATGAATTGATCTCTTGAATAGCTAGCATTTACAAAGCATTTAGGCGTTCACGTACATCTCTCCAAATACCGAAAACGTCTTCTGAATTTATACTTGTATAATATAGAAGTAGAAATCTTATTTTTTCACTTATTTAACAAAGGCAGTTACTTAATTTCTTATTTGAATTGCCCTTTAACACAATAAAATGGTACTTTTTACTGTATTACAATTGTCACTTGTTATTGAGGGATGCAAACCAATTTGTAAAAAAGAACACAATGAATCTAGGATTATTTTCGATTTTATCTTCGCAATAATTTTTGAATTAATCCATATACCAAAGCTAGAAATAAAATTGATATGTAACTGCTTGAATCACTTATATTAAGTTCTTTAAACGAGGCAGAGAATTTATTAAATAAAAAGATAATAACGCAACCTATTACAGCAAACGATACAATATTAAAAAAGTCTTCTTTCTCAAAATTCATCAAAAAATCTCCTTAATTTAATCTTTAAACCTTCAAAAACCTTGAGTTATACCGAATGAAAAGTTTTTACTTTTGATAATTTAGACCCCGAAAAACAAAATCTTCTACTTCTGAAAAATTAATGTTTATACAATCATTAAATTCCCTTACTTCACATAAAATTAGTAATATAACTAGTTAATTCTTCTTCTGTGAATTTATTTTCAAATTGCTCTATTTCTTTATTAGATAAAAGAAGAATTTCATCAGATATTTGATGAGCTATAGATAAGATATGGGTAGATATTATAATAGTCTTATTCTCATTCGCAAAGTCTCTAAGTCTTGATTTAAAAATTTCAATGTTTATAGGGTCCAGCGAGGTTAACGGCTCATCTAGTAATAGTACATCTGGATTAATTAAGAAAGAACTTGCTAATGATAATTGATGTTTCATACCATAGGAATAGTTTATTACTAAATCATAAATATAACTTTGAATTCCATTATCACTATGCAAATATTCATCTATATTTTTCACTGGTACATTATAAATTTCACATATAAGTCGTAAGTTATCATAACCACTTAAGTATTCAAGAAATTGAGGTGTCTCTGGAACAAAAAACACATCTAAATTTTGCTTATCAATTTTCCCTTCATCGTAATCTACCAAATTAGCTAGGATTTTCAGCAAAGTTGTTTTGCCCACTCCATTCCTACCTAAAAGGGAATATATTTTATTTTTTTTAAACAAAAATTCACGTCTACAAGTATTTTATTTTGAGAAGCTTTTTTTTAACCCTATAACTTTCAAATTAATCCTCCCTAAGTTATAACACCAATTCAGCTATAATTGGTGTTATATAAGACTCTATCATACTAGCAGCCAAGTACATAAAAATATTACACAATATTAGAGTAGAAAATGATCTAATTGTTTGTATTTTAAATATAGACTTTAAACATAATTAATTAATAGTCTTAAAGAAATTGTCGATATATATAAAGTAATAGCTATAGAGGGAATCTCTATTATTCCATGCCCCATTATTATTAGAAACGTATACGCATAACTTTCACTTACTTTGTAAGCAGAATCTATCACTAATATAAATGTATATAAATTATATATGCTTACAAATATAGAAAGTAAACCGAATGAAATAATCCCTAATAATATTATAAATAATGAAGAGGTTATATTTTGATAGAAAATCTCTCTCCATGAATAGTGTTGTACTAATTCTTGTATTGGATATTTTTCAAAACTTGTTCTTATCACCCAAGTTAAGATCATAGATAGAAAAATAATTAAAAAATATAATGAGATAATTAAAGACAGTAGTTTATGCCGTAATATTAATTTTTTTGTATACTGCAATTATAAACATCCTAAGTTTGTGTATATTTTTAATCATGAAACAACATACAATAATAGTTAGGGAGATAGTCGTAAAGAAAGGAATTAGCAAACTCACCCCTATTAAATTTGTAATTATTCTAATAAACGCTATATTTAAGATCGAGTAAACTAGTATACTTAGTTTCACAAATTGCTTAAATATTTTTCCGTGTATAATTTTTGATAAATTAAAATACACGTGTGTCCCAACCAAAAAACATGCTATTGTGTTACAAATACCTAACATAAGGAAATTTATAAAATGTAAATAAGTTACTCACCCTATTAACAAATTAAACAGTATTGTAAATGCAAAAAATTGAATTAAAACAGTGGGCAATAGCAATGCTGTGGATTTTATCGGTCCAAATTTGTAATAGTAAAATACCTTCATAGATGCATCACTTTTTAGAACAAGAAACTGAACAAATAGTGCAGATACTAAAATACTTATATAAGTTAAAATGGTTATTTGATGAACAATAGTTATTAAAGCAATTAATGCCATGACAATATATAATAGAAGAAAGTCAACATTAAAAACTTTATGCCCTCTATTGAAATTTTTTAAAGCCAACAAGTATGGATGATTTGATTTCTTTTTTTTAAATTTATACAACGTTTCATGTTTGTCCTTTAACGCTTTTTTTATTACTTGTCTAATTATAAAAAATAGAAAAAGCAAGCAGACGATTATTGTAGTTAAAATAGTAGCAGAAGGAAAAAAATTATATAGACTTAATTCGTGTGGAACGTAATGCATAAAGATTGAAGCAGTTTTATTTTCTATAATAATTTCCGGTTTTTTTTTTACCGTATCCTCTATAACATCATGTAAAAAAAGTATTAGTGTACTGATAGATAAGACAAAAAATTGTGAAACAGCATTTGTTATATAAGAAACTTTTGAAGTTGTAGAAAAATCAAAAATTATTTTTAAAAAGCTAAGACCAATACCGCAAATTAAGATGAATATTAAAAACTTAATAATAAATAGTAACCCATTTATGCATACCCCTGAAAAGCATTGGAAGTATAAACGCTCCCTTGGTCGGAATGGACGATGACTCCTTCCGGGTAAGAACGACGGGTTAAAGCTTATTTTAACGTATCTAATACTAATGAAACTTGTTGGTGATCATACATTTTATAAGCGACAAAATGATCGTAGACAAATATTTCACCGTGCTTCCATATTGAATATAAGTAATATCCATTACCCATTTTTGGTTTGGTTTCGTCGCTTGGAAATCACGTTGAATAAGGTTAGCACCGTGTTCCGGTTGCATTTAATATTGTAATCCTCTTTCAATAAAGCCTTTACTTTCCGATGCCCATAACGATAATTCACAGCCTTACATATAGACATAATAGCTTGTTCAACTTCTGTTAGCGTTTCCTTGGTTCCTTTAGAATACCAACGATAATAAGTTGCACGTGATAGGTCTAATGCCTGTAAGATAGCTGTAATCATGTATTTATGTTTCAAATTTTCTACGAGATTTAAGGATGCTTGTTTTTCAACTCCTTTTCGATCTCCATATACTTTTTTAAAATGTCATTTTCCATCTTTAAGTGTTCGATTTAGCGATTTTTCCTCTCATCCACTGTGTTATTCTCGGGACCATGACCATCCGTATATTGCTTTCCAATCGGCTGATCAAATCGATATATTTCCCCCTTCTTACCATCTCATCCAAGTTTCAATTTGAGATTTTTTTTATACCGTACTTCTCCATGCTCTCTTTCGTTGTTAATTCACCTGCAATTTTTGCTTGAACGGCTGCCCTTTTTACGTCACTTGAATATACGTTTTTGCCCATGCAAAAACACCTCCGATATAGTATTAGTACTCATCGTACCACTTCAAAGGTGTTTTATATTGTCTCAAATTATTGGGTTAGTCTACAACTTTGTGTAAAATGTTGATTACCAATCATACATCTACTCGAATAATTGTCATGAGTTATCCCTGCATTATCGATACTGTTTTCTCCGCACCCACATCGTAGCCGCCCATTTTTCACCAGCCGTAACGGGAGACCCGCCGTGGAATGTTCGTTCGTTAACCACAGGGTCTGAATAAAAATATTCAAAATAAACGCCCATTCCTCTATGAGGCGAGAC
The DNA here is from genome assembly GCF_024189315.1 of Halobacillus sp. A5. GTDB lineage: Bacteria > Bacillota > Bacilli > Bacillales > Halobacillaceae > Halobacillus_A. The sequence continues at coordinate 397,764 of NZ_JAIZEO010000004.1, forward strand.
CGATAGATTCATATGAGGAAAGTAGGTTTCCCCACCCTCTTCTACATCGTTTAAGTAAAGGACAAGCGTGCTGATCCTTGGGTTGTTCACTGCTCTAACCTTTGATTTGAAATAATCGTAATGAGCTTTATATTCCTGACCTTGTTTATAATTCAGTATATGAAGTCCTTCTCCATGTTCAACGGGTACATTCATAATCTGCGCGATTCGATTTTCAATTCTGTTCGTGACATCATCTTCCGGCAAAAACGTGCTGCTGCTCGTCCGAATATCGCTCACCTCATGACTTGATCCGATTTTTGACCGGTTCACACGGTCTTTCGAAAGACGGATAAGCTCCTCACACTCTGCCTCACTTACCACGTTTCCCAGGATAGCGATTTTAGGATCTTCCATCTTTGCAATAATCGCTATCTCACGGTCTTCGGTCCTAATCTTGTTTCCCGTGTAGTCAAAAATTGAAGCTTCTTTTACTTGCATGGTCACTTTTCATCAACCTTTTCTAATTTTGATAAAACGCTTACAAAAAGACAAAGATAACGTTAACAAACTACTGAACACAAAATCTATTTTACCACATTTTTACTGTATTTTCTTTATTTTTCAAAATCTCCTTATAAAAAAATGACTATCCCCTTTCATATTGGGAATAGTCATTTTATGACCTTATTAGGTCTTTTAAGAAGCCGGCATTCTTTCATAGATTAGTTTTCCTTCACGGTTAATATGTTCACACAACTTCTCATTATGGATTTGTTCGAAATGAAGAATGCCGAAGAAGTAAGGCAACGGAAGTTCCTCATTCAGCTGAACAACTAACCTTGTAATCACCTTTGTACTCACATTCTTTCCATACAAAGCAAGATCCACATCAGACCTCCCAGTGAGCAGCTGCCGAAAATGACAGCTTTCTCAATCTCAACAAAACGGTTCAAAGCAGACTTGGTATACTCTAAATCTGATACATAGGCCTTAATTTCTTCTACAAACTTCTTCGCAAAATCCTCATCATATGTATGTCCATGCACTTTTTTTAATTCTATTATATCTAAGCTATCGGTATTGACCTTGCCTAATTTTGAAGTTATGCACATGAATAAATAAAAAAATGGAGAGCTGGCAAGAGGTCTCAATGACCCCTTGCCAGCTCTCTTGAAAAATCTTATCCTAAATTTATTAACTGGAACTTACCCAATAATCCCTATGAATAACGACCTTTTGATCACTATTGGCTTTGATCATAGCCTCTGTGCTTGATAACCCCTTAATCTCTAACAATTGATTCGAAGAAAAGTTAACACGTCCTTTGCCGATAAGCTGCCCTTTTAAGTTAACGACCTCCACCACATCATTGGCCCTAAAGTTACCCATAATGTTTGTGACACCAGCAGGCAGTAGGCTTTTACCATTGCTTAAGATCGCGGTTTCAGCACCCTGATCCACTTCAATCTTACCACTCGGTATAGAATGAAGGGCCAGCCACTGTTTAGAATGATTCATACCGGTTTGTGAGCCGCCGATATAAGTTCCATCCCCTTTATCAGCTAGAATATCAACAAGTTTTTCTTTCCCCGTTCCACACCCAATAAAGACTTTCACTCCTAAAAGTAATGCTGTACGAGCTGCCTCTAATTTTGATTTCATTCCGCCCGTTCCAACTTTGGAACCCGCTTCGGAAGCACCATTTAGTAATTGATCATCAATCTCATGAAGCGAGTTATACTTTTTAGCATTTGGATGAGTTCGTGGATTTTGATCATAGATCCCATTAATGTCCGTTAAGATCATTAAAAAATCGGCGTGCACAAGACCACTAACGAGGGCTGATAACATGTCGTTATCACCAAAGGTTAATTCTTCGATGGCTACTGAATCATTTTCATTAATAATCGGTGTGACATTACGCTTTAGAAGTTCAGACAAGGTGGCGTGGGCATTTTGATATTGTTCTTTGTACAGGAAGTTCTGTCTCGTTAACAGTAATTGTGCTGCCACAATACCATGACTTTTAAACTCCTCTGAATAACTTCTTAATAATTGCCCCTGCCCTACGGCAGCTGCTGCTTGTTTACCGGCAATCGTTACAGGACGTGAGGAATAACCAAGATCCGTAAAACCGGCTGCAACGGCTCCTGATGAAATCAAAATCACCTCATGCCCAAGCTTCTTCAAGCGTGCCAGCGCATCTACATGCTCACATAGCTTTTCACTGCTTAGTCCGCCCTTTGTATTCGTCAAGGAGCTGCTGCCTATTTTGACAACGATCCGTTTCTTGTTCATTATTCATTCACCCCCATTTTAGGTAAAAAATGCTCTTCCATCCTTATACAAAGGACGGAAGAGCATTATCTCCGCGGTACCACCTTCATTGATATTAGTTTCCACTAATATCCACTTTAGCCTATCCCTTTAACGCAGGAAAACCGGTCAGGAAGCAGCCTGACAGTTCAAGGGACAGGTTCAACAGCATTGCAGGTTGTAACATCTTTCAGCCGGTGGATATTACTCTCTTTCACCTGAGGACTATCTAATAATTCCCTATCATTACTTTCATTTATATATTTACTTAATACTCTTCTATATTAATAAATTATTATGAGATAAATTTCATCAAGAGTCAATGGAAAACCAAACTGAACTTATTTCCATTACTACTTAATCTTCACAATCATCGCCCTCCGCTCAGGCCAACATCCTTTATAAAAATATAATTTATTACCCATTGATGTATATAAAACAATAGTGTATGATAAACAGTATAATAAATGAGGTGATTAAATGGGTGATTTACTGCACTCCCTGACAACCGAGCTGCGAAGAGGTTCGTTGACGTTAGCCGTATTAAGTCAGCTGAAGACCCCACAGTATGGCTACTCCCTGGTTCAGCGTTTAGATGAATACGGGATGAAGATTGACCAAAGCACGCTCTATCCACTGCTCCGTCGTTTGGAAAAGCAGGAAGTGGTATCGAGCAGCTGGGATACTTCTGAAAACCGGCCGCGTAAGTATTACGTGCTCAGTGAATACGGAGAAGAAATTTTTCAAGAGCTGAAGAGTCAATGGCAGAGAACGACGGAAGAGCTTAATGCCCTATTGAGAGGAGAAAAGAACAATGAAGATGATTGATAAATATATTCATGAAGTGACCTACCGCCTGTCGCCTAAAATTCAGGACGATGTAGCGCTTGAATTAAAGTCATCCATAGAGGATATGCTTCCTGACGACTATACGGAAGATGATGTGAAAGAGGTATTAACTGAATTTGGCGACCCATCCAAGCTCGCACGTCAGTACAGGGAGCGCCCTTCTTCCTTGTTTGGCCAGCAGGTCTATGACTTTTTTATTTCTTCGTTAAAAGTAGGCGGATTTATTTTTATAGTAATTGCACTCGTTATAGCAGTTACAGGGATAATGGCAGCTTATACAGGAGAGGGCGGTCTCTTCACCTTAGCCACAACAATCAGTGGTGATTTAATCGGAGCTGTGCTTAATATTGTGGCGCATGTCTTTTTCTGGGGAATGCTTGTATTCGTATTTCTGGAACGTATTGGAGTCCATCGTGACGAGAACTCTTCTGCATTAACCGGGGAGCCCTGGAAACCTGAGGATTTAAGTCACTCTTTAACAACTCCATGGAAGAAATCAATTTCTAAAGCATCTATATATTTAAGCTTCTTTTGGAGTGTGGTTTTAACCATTATGTACTTTACTGCGGCAAACGGAGTTGGACCGGGAGAAACAGCAGTTTTTAACGGAAGTCTCTTACGTTTGTTTACCCCTTTCGTCATTCTCTTAGCAGCCGCAAGTCTTGGTGTGAACATGTACAAATGGAAGGTGGGGCACTGGAACCGGATCGTAGTGGTGGTGAACGCTTCTTTCCATTTCATCTTTGTCGTTTTTCTAATCCTTCTCGCCAGCCGTGATTCTTTATTTGATCCGGCATTTATGACCTACCTTTCAGAAAGATTTGATTTATCCACTGGCTCCATTGAAATGTATCCCTATGTGATGCTGTGGATTATTGTACTTTCAGTTATCTCTTCTATTGTTTATGAGACGATTCTCGGGTTTAAAAAAGCTAGAATCAAACACAACTAAACAACAGAAAAAGAAGGCTCTCGTTCAAAATGTATGCTTCACGAGCAAATACACTTGAAAGAGGCCTTCTCCATTAAAGTATTATTTAGTTACTGTACCCGCATCGGATGAATGTACTCCATGACGATAGAAGTCAGCTTCAATTGGATCCAGTGGTTTACGTCCAAGGATGAGGTCTGCTGCTTTTTCCGCCAGCATCAACACAGGTGCGTGAATGTTGCCGTTCGTCACATAAGGCATGGCAGATGCATCTACCACTCGTACATTATCGAGTCCGTGAACCTTCATCGTATTAGGATCTACGACAGACATTGGATCTGAAGCAGGTCCCATCTTGGCTGTACAAGACGGATGAAGGGCAGTCTCAGCGTCTTCTTTCACCCAATCCAGGATTTCCTCGTCGGTTTGAACAGTAGGACCAGGCGAGATTTCTCCGGCATTGTAAGTTTTCATCGCCGGCTGCGACATTATTTCACGTGTAATTCTAATCGCTTCCACCCACTCACGTTTGTCCTGTTCAGTAGAAAGATAGTTGTAGACCATGCTCGGATGCTCTTTCGGATCTTTCGAGCGAATCTTTAATGATCCGCGGGCATCGGAGTACATCGGTCCGATGTGTACCTGGAACCCGTGATCGGTTGGTGCTTTTTGTCCATCGTACCTTACCGCTACCGGAAGGAAGTGGAACATTAAGTTGGGATAGTCGACTTCCTCGTTCGAGCGTACGAATCCTCCGCCTTCGAAGTGGTTTGTCGCTGCCGGCCCTGTACGGCCGAGCATCCATTGCAAGCCAATCCAAGGCATACGTGCCTTACTCAAGTTGGGCTGTTCGGAAACAGGCAGCGGACAAGCATGCTGCACATAAACTTCAAGGTGGTCCTGGAGGTTTTCTCCTACACCTGGAAGGTCGACGACTGGGTCAATCCCAAGTGAACGAAGGTGTTCGGCATCTCCTACACCTGACAGTTGAAGCAGCTGCGGTGTGTTAATCGCACCGCCGGCAAGGACGACTTCTCCTGCATTAACCTGGTGCGTTTTCCCGTTTCGCTGATAAGTCAGCCCTTTGGCACGAGTACCATCGAAGTCAATACTCGAAACAAAAGCACGCGTCTTTATCGTTAAGTTCTCCCGGTTCATTACCGGATGCAGATAGGCACGTGAAGCGGACAGTCTCTGCCCTTTGTACACATGCTTATCAAATGGTCCGAATCCCTCCTGGCGGAAACCGTTCACATCTGGAGTTCTTGAATAACCAGCCTCTGCCCCTGCGTTAAAGAAGGCTTGGAATAAAGGATTTTTAGCTGGCCCGCGTTCCAATTTAATTGGCCCGTCATGACCGCGAAGATCATCATCTGGTGATTCTAAAGCATTTTCCAGGCGTTTGAAATAGGGAAGGCAATGAGCCCAATTCCATGTTTCCATACCTGTATCAGCACCCCAGCGTTCATAGTCCATCGGATTTCCACGCTGATAAATCATCCCGTTGATCGAACTGGAGCCTCCAAGCACTTTTCCTCGGGCATGCTTGATACGCCGTCCATTCATATGGGGCTCAGGGTCTGATTCATATTTCCAATCGTAGAGGCTTTTACCTGCAGGAAACGGCAGAGCTGCCGGCATTTGGATCAATAGATCCCAAGCATAATCACTGCGTCCCGCCTCTAACACAAGAACACTTTTTTTCCCATCTTCACTTAGACGGTTGCCGAGTACAGAACCTGCACTACCGCCGCCAATGATTACAATATCGTAAGATTCACTCATCTTCAGTTCCTCCCTGATGTTTAATTTGGAAAGAAGGGTTAAAAATATTGCTCGTTAACCCTTCTTCGTTTGTCAGAATTATTTAAAACCCAGTCAGCAGATCAAATCGATCAGCTTAGAACCAGTTCAATGATTCAGGCTTAAGATTTTGGAAGATATGCTTTGTTTCTGTATATTCTTCTATACCCAGCCGGCCCAGTTCACGTCCAATACCAGACTGCTTAAATCCACCCCATGGGGCGTGTGGGAAATACAGGTTGAATTCGTTAATCCAAACTGTACCCATGCGCATCTTCGCCGCACAGCGTTCAGCTTTTGCGATATCGTTCGTGAAAACACCGCCAGCAAGTCCGTAGATGGAGTCATTCGCTAGCTTTACGGCTTCTTTTTCTGTACTGAATTTCTCGACCGTAATAACCGGCCCGAAACCTTCCTCCTGCACAACGGTCATATCTGTTGTGCAATCTGTGAATATCGTAGGCAGGTAGAAAAATCCATTCTGTAATTCCGGATCTTTAGGGCGACTGCCGCCAACGGCTAACGTCGCTCCCTCTTGAATTCCTGCTTCTACATACTTTTCTACTTTCGCAAGGTGTTCAGCGGAAATCAGCGGTCCCATTTGAGTATCCTCATCAAACCCGCTTCCCAGCTTGAATTTCTTCACCCGCTCCACAATCGCGTCCACGAACTTATCGTGAATGCTTTCTTCCACAATCAGTCTCGTTCCAGCAGAACAGATTTGTCCCGCGTGGAAAAATACTCCGTTCAACGCTTGATCGACAGCAATATCAAAATCAGCATCAGCAAAAATTACGTTCGGGTTTTTCCCGCCAAGTTCAAGTGCAAGCTTCTTCACATTAACGCTTGCCGCCTGCATAATTTTCTTCCCTGTTACAATGCCGCCTGTAAAAGAAATAAGATCGACATCGGTGTTATCAGATAATTCTTGGCCAACTTTATCCCCTGCACCAAGAACCAGGTTAGCAACACCGGCAGGTACTCCCGCCTCTTCCATTAGTTCAAATACTTTAATAGTCGTAAGCGGTGTGATTTCACTTGGTTTCATAATTAACGTATTTCCAGTTGCAAGCGCTGGAGCCAGTTTCCAGGACGCTTGAAGTAAAGGATAATTCCAGGGTGTAATTTGTCCACAAACTCCAACGGGTTCATGAACCACTTTACTGATCGAGTCTGGTACTGGAGAATCGATGAGCACGCCGCCATCTTTATCTGCAATTTCTGCATAATAACGAAACACACCAGCGATATCATCCATATCTCCACGGCTTTCTTCTACTGTTTTACCAGTATCTAATGATTCTAGATAAGCCAGTTCTTCTTTGTCCCTTTCAATCAATTCAGCAATTCTTCTTACGACTGCCCCGCGCTCAGTTGCCGGTGTAGATGGCCACTCTCCGTGATCAAACGCTTCTCTTGCTGCAGCAATTGCTTCTTTTGTATCTGATTCATCACCTTCTGGTACAACGGCGATGACCTCCTGGTTAAATGGATTAGTAATTTCACGCGTCTTCTCTGAGTTTGCGTCAACCCAGTTACCATTAATGTATTGTTTTAATTTTAGGTTCAGGTTCAATTTAATCAACTCCAATTTTGAAGTAAGTAAAGTTTGTTAAGAATTTATTTAACAATTTTAACACTAACATGTCTATAAAATACTGTCAAAATAAATTCAAAAAAGCTTCTCCCTACGAATATCGTTTTAGCGGAGCGTGGCAGGTACTTTCATATGTAATATCAATAGTGCTATTGAAAGTAATTTTATCTAATGAATCAATAAAAAGAGCGATTTCCCTGTATAGAAAATCGCCTCTTATGTTTGGCATCTTTATGACAAAAAGGGTGAAGGGACAAGTCTTCAGATAGTAAGCGATTGTATTAAAGCTTTCAATTTAATAATAGACGTCCCTGATGGAGGGGAATACTTATATGCCAGAAAGTCATTTTTATTTTTTTCCCATTTATCCATGTCCCCATTACCTTCTAAGGTTGTTGTTAAATGTTTGACCAGTATACGAGGTTCATTAAAGATATAGTCATTTAACCTTCCATAATAATTCGTAGAACTTGGCAGCAAAGTTTTTAACTTCCAGATAAAAACAGGTTTATTCGCTAACAGGGCTTCCAGCACAATAGTTGATTCATAACTTACGACTGCGTCTACATTATGAAGTAAATCGTATAAATCCATGTCCTCTGCAAAACTGATATCAGGGAATTCCTGTTGGAGTAAAGCCGTTTTCTCCGACGTTCTTTGTCTGCCATTCCTTGGTTTGACAATGATATTGACTGTACCTTGTTTCCTCAGCTGCGCAATTATTGCACGGGGTATCTCTGTTTCTTCATGGTGTATAACCATAAGTACGGTTTTTCTTTTTGGACCTAATTTGAAATGAGAATGAAAGGCTTTTTTATCCATTAATTTCTTACTGGAAAGTTCGTCAAACCTGGGGTGCCCTATGTCTTTTAACGAGGCTGGCGGAACTCCTTTTTTAGTATACCAATCTATATCATACTTCCCATATACCGCTAAGTATGTTGCCACCTTAGGAAGGTACCCAAATTCAAGCATTGGAACTCCATGCTGCAAACAGATCGTCGGTATTCCTTTTAAAGCTGCTGCTAATGCTAGAATTCTTGTATCACTACTATTGGTAGTGCCTAATACTAAGCAGGAGACCGGTGTCGCTTCCAAAAAATTTACAGCAGCAGAAATTTGTTTCATGATCTTAGGAATAAGATTAATCAGTCTCTTCCTAACCTTTTCGTCACGATAGATCGGATGTGACTTTGCTTTATTTAAACATTCAATTGTTTTTTTCTGAAATGCCTCAATCGCTTTCGTATTAACATTTGAGAATTGTAATAAAGGGACGGCCGGAATTGAATGAGCATTTTCATCTGTAGTTGTGTTTTGTAAAAGGATCATAGTTTCCGTTGGTGAAAAATTCTCCTGCAGCATGTGGTCAGGGATTCTTAGAGCGGTATCGTATAATACTATTTTTCCTTTTCGCTTATTTATTTTCTTCTTATAAGGAGAAAGGCGCTGCTCAAAATGGGATTGAATACCTTTCTCCTGTTTTATATTTGTGCTTACATATTTGTTAAAAGATTTGCTGTTCAGTTTATTAATAGCATTCTCATGTATAAGCACATAATAGGGACTGACTAAAGGAATTGAAATACCTAAATACGTTAACGAGTCAAACTTATCAATATAATCACAGTACGATGACCAGTAATTACGTTCAAAATTATTCATTACTATTTATTACCTCCATTGAATTCATGTTTATCACAGCTATTTCCCATTAGACAACCGATTAATTAAATCTACGAGTCTTTGACCAGAAGGTTTAACAGCTGGATATGCTTGTGCTAAAAATCGATTTCTTCTCTTATTCACTAGTTTTTTCATATTAGTGTCGGTGAAATATTTATTGATTAATTCTGAGAGTTTTACAGGGTCTGTTTGCGTCAATTCACCCAGAGAATCGTAGTAACCGGTGTAATTCGGAAAAGGGGTAGATAAGATAAATACTGGTTTTCCAGCTATCATGGCCTCCAGCCCTACAGTGGATAAATAAGTAACTACTAAATCACTGTGATGAATCAAATCATATAATTGAAAATCTTTTGATGGGTAAAGATATGTGTATTTTGTAGTCAATGGGTGCGGGGTCAAGCGTGGATAATCTCTAACCACAATATTATAATCTCTCTTATTACCTAAAGATTTAATAAATTTGCTCCATTTATTAATTTGCTGATCGTTCCTGACTATCATGACTATCATTTTCTTACCGGGTTTTAAGCCTAACTGTTTTTCTAACGCCCTTTTTGATATAGAAGGCTTTTTATGAATGGTATCGAACCTAGGATGGCCGATAACTTTTATAGATTTTTTCGAGACACCTAATTGCTTAAACCACTCAGCTTCAAAGTCACCATATACCGCCTCTGCGTCTGCTATTTGAGGAATATATCCAATCTCATTAGCAATAATCCCATGCTGCATACAGATTGTTGGAATTCCTACTTCTGCTGCTACCATCGCGATTGTTCGGCTTTGATAATAGTGGGTAGAAGAAAAAACAATACAAGAAACAGGGTTTCTGCTAAAATATCTACCAGCTTCCTCTATACGATGAACAATCCCCTCTATCTGCTTATCAAAATACAGCTTAAATTTTTTATGGTTGAACATTGGGTGATGACTGAAGGTGGAAATAATTTCTGCTGCTTTCGTCTTTAATATTTGAATATTTGAATTTACATTCGCCCTGTACTGATTTAAATAATGCTTAGGAACTCCTTCTATTGGAATACCTTTAATCACTTTGCATTTTTTGTTTTTCGGCTTAAAATCATACAATGCAATGGTTTCTGATGGTTTAAAGTATTTGTTTATAGTATCTTTTGGAAATCGGAGCAACTTCGCTGCATCATACAAAACAATTTTTTTTTCAGGATGGTTTGATTTTTTAGGTAATTTGCTTTTACTTTTATTTACATGCGTGCGTTTATACGCATGAAAGAGCTCTTGAAAAGACTGTTTATCTTTTACTTCATGAATTAAAGATTTTATAAAATCCTCTGATGACAGGTTATTGTATACATTATTATTATTCCTAATAAGGCTACGAAAATGGCACAAGTAGGGAATAGAAAAACCTTTATACTTTAAAACTTTGAAAGTCTCTAAAAACTCATAGTACAAGGACCAGATATTTCGTTCAAATGTATTCATCTTTTTCCTCCCGTCGTTTATCCTTAAAAACCTTATACCTATATATATTCTTCAATACTAGATTTGTTTAGCAAGTCACCCAGTTTTCCAGTGTTAATAATACTTCCTTAATCCAGGCTCACGATGAGACAACTTTGCGACTTATTTATTTGCCAGCGAGGAGAGTGGTGCTTTTACGGGGCATTTCAGTTGACTTTAGAAACTCCCAGGCAACCCTGGAAGAAATGAAAAACAATAACCTTGAAGACTTTTACTTCAATTTTAATAATGGAAATACTATACAGACCTGTGAACTTCCGCCGATATAAGTTCCATCCCCTTTCCCAACTAAAATATTAATAAAGGGGAAACATAAAGCTGGAATAATATCCCCTTTTCTCCTTGACGAATGGCACTTTAGGAGTCGTGGATGTTATCACACCTTGGAACACTAAATCGACTTCACTTTTTATAAAAGTAATGCCCCCTATTGTAATGACGACATCACAATAGGGGGCATTCTAATTGATATATCTTGAGTTCATTTCTTGATTCATTTCTCAGCACACGATCATTCAAATTTATTTGATTGGAAAACATCAAAATGCCTCCAAATGTCTTCCAATTCTTCTAATCTCTCGTGAACATCTTCTTGCTTCTCTCTACTAACAAAAGTTATTAATGCGTTTATTAAACTCAAGGGTGCTGCAAATGAATCAATGAATATCGGCATTTGACTGGCTGCCTTAAGCGGAACGTCCGCATACGGAATAAGAGGGGATACCAAATTGTCTGTAATTGCAATCGTCTTTGCCCCTTTGTCTTTTGCATAGGAAAAAAGTTCAGTCGTACTTTTCGTATAACGGGCAAAGCTGATGCCTATAGCAACATCGTCTTTATTTATTTGGTAAAGGGAGTCAGATGCGGTCTCCACCGAATGAAGCAGCTCCACATTATCTACTATCATAGATAAATAATATTGAAGAAATACACCTAACGACACCGCGCTGCGGTTGGCAAGAATATAAATCTTTCTCGCATTCAGTATATAATTTACGGCATGATGAAAGTCCTCTACATTCAGTCCCTCCATTGTTGCTTTAATATTTTCCATATCATCACGAAAAATTTCATCTACGCCCTTTTCTTTCTCATCGTAAACCTGTTTAGATATCTTTAACCTTTCGGAAGTGGTTAATTGATGCTGGAGAGAATCTTGAACATCCTGTTGAAATTCTGTATAACCGGTATATCCAAGAAAGGTTGCAAACCGTACAACGGTTGCTTCGCTTACACCCGTAACTTTTGCCAGTTTACCCACTGTTAAAAATGACACTGCATTAGGGTTTTCCAGCATATAATTCGCTATCTTTAACTGGGACTTACTCATCTTTGCCTTTTTACCGGCAATATTATGGTAGACGTTTCCCATCATCCCCATCCTTCCTCAATTAAAATAACTGCGATAGCACCCGATCATAAGCCTCAAGAGTGCGGTTGATCTCCTTTTCACCATGAACGGTGGACAGACTATAACGATTTAAAGGTTTGGTATAAATCCCTTCACACAACAATCGAAAATCGATTTCTTTCCTTATATGAAAATTCGATTGCTGGAGCTGTCTATAATTCAAAATTTTCTCTTGATCCGTGATGACGATATTGAAGATAGAGCCCAATCCGATTGTCTTCATAGCCACTCCACGCTTCGCAAACAACTTGTTAATTCCTTCTTTTAACTGATAAGTAATTGCAAATACATTATTAATTTCCTTTTCTAAACGGTGGATTGTTGCCAGTCCAGCAGCCAGAATTGTTGGATGTCCATTATAGGTTCCACTATGAAACAGTACATCTTTCGCACTCGATTTTAAACTTTGACTTGAGTCGAACACATCGGAAGACGCTTTAGGTGAACTTACCATCATGACTTCTTTTTTGCCGCCGACCATTCCTACCGGGAATCCCCCGCCAACCACTTTTCCAAGAGCTGTAATGTCCGGTTTGATCTCATATAAGGACTGAGCTCCGCCTAAGCCAAGTCGAAACCCTGTTTTCACTTCATCAAAGATTAGCAGAATATCTAATTCTTCCGTCACTTTCCTCAGCCCATCCATAAATGATTGTTCAGCTGGTATAAAACCTCCCTGCACCGGCTCAAGTACAACTGCAGCGATTTCATCTCTTCGTTTTGACAGAATCTCAGCAGCTGCCTCCAAATCGTTAAATGGCAGAATCACTGTATGCTCTTCATGGTAAGAATCTACTCCACTAGATTCAATGACAGCATTCGGTTCATGCGGAGGTCCGGCTTCATCAATAGGGGGGTTTACGCTGAGCAGCACCTGATCAAATCCACCATGATAGTGGCCTTCAAACTTAGCTATTTTATTTTTCCCTGTATAGGCATAGGCCATGCGAGTTGCATCCATAACCAATCGCCCCTTATGAAATAAATTATTCAAAATATAAATATAAATGAATTTTTCATTTCATTATAGAGCTGGAGGCAGCTGATGTAAATAGCAATTGTAATAATTAGTGTCATTGGACCAATGGAGTATCAAGTCCGGGAAACGTATGATGACTACTTAAACAGAAAATGATGAGCTGAACCGCTGAACTAAAAAAGCTGAAGATCATTGAATGTATGACCTTCAGCTTTTCTCCGCTCAAGAAACTTTCTGCAAAATTTCTTCCACCCTCTCATTGATTGGCCGGAAGTTGGGGGCTGGTGTCTTTTCGTCAGATAGCTGGTATTTTGTTTTCAAATTTGTGATGCGTTCGACACTTTCATCAATCCTGTCCTCGCTTATTTCCCCATTTTCTACAGCTGCTTTCAATTCATCAAAAACAGTAATAACCAGATCTGGATCATGGGCAACAAGCAATAAATCCCCGCCCGCTTTTGCGGTCTCTACAGCAGCATCAGCGACAGTATAATGATCGGTAATTGCACCCATCGTCAAGTCGTCGGTGATGACAACACCATCAAAATTATAGTCTTCACGCAACATTCCTGTGATCACCTCGTTCGACATGGATGCGGGGTAGCTTTGATCAATTTGCGGAAGCAGAATATGAGCGATCATGCTCACGTCAGCCCCCTCTGAAATGGCTTTCTTAAATGGCACAAGTTCCAGTTCTCTTAACTCGTCATAGCTTTTTTCGACCTTCGGGAGTTCCAAGTGGGAATCCACGCCGGTATCCCCGTGACCGGGAAAATGTTTAATAACAGAAATAACTCCTTCACTCTGTATTCCTTTCATTGTCTGGATGCCAAGCCGGGTTACAATATCCGAGTTATCGCCAAACGAACGGTCGCCGATAACAGGATTATTTGGATTTCTGGTTACATCAAGAACAGGCGCGAAGTCCAGATTGAAACCGAGTGCCTGCATCTGTTCTCCGAGAATCGCGCCGGCGTTGAAGGCCACCTCCGGATCGTTCAATTCCCCAATCGAACGGCTCGTCGGAAGACTTTTCATCTGATCGGGTATACGTGTTACACTGCCGCCTTCTTCATCAACCCCTAGCAATAATGGGTAAGGGTTATCAGCATTAGCCGTTTTCATATCATTTAAAAAGCTGACGGTTTGATCCGCACTTTCGATGTTACTGCTAAATAAAATGATACCTCCAACATGATACTTCTTGATGATGTTTCTAGTGTCAGCGTTCATTCCCGTTCCGTCGACACCGCCGAAAATCATTTGACCGATTTTTTCATCAAGGCTCATATCGGCGGTGCTACCTTCCCTGCTCATTTCCTTCGATAATGAAATGTGATCCACCTCTGGGTTATCTGCATCATCGGCAGGGTTCGGAAACACCCATTTCAATACATAATCATCGGAAAGGTCATAGACAAGAATAATTTGATCATCCTCTTCGTCCTCGTAGTACCGCGTATCATCGGGCTTTTGAAATGATTTTATTGTCTCCAGATCAAACGACGTGACTGTTTCCTTTGACGAACGTATATCGGTGACAATATCGTCCGCAATACCGATATCAATGTCATGTGAGGGATAAGTCAAAAAAAGCCCGGCATCCGTGTCATTAGTTTCCTCCGGTTCTCCCCACGTCTCTTGCACATCATCGGCAGTCGTTTCACCGACCACGATCGGGCTGTCAGGGATTTCCCCTTGTTTGGCCAAGTCAAATATAATGTCCAAAGATGTTTCTGACTCCCCACTCTCTTCATTTTCATTATCTGGTGATGAGTCCTCTGGTTGTTTATCATTATCGTCGTCAGCTAAGTTCATAAGAATGAAAGCCATCCCAAGAGCGAGGAGGAGCAGGATAATTATTTTCATACGCTTGAACATCGTAATTCCTCCGCAATTTACAGATTAAAAACGTACAGTTGTAAAACACTCTAAAATTATTCAATATCACCGGTCTGCTTTTAATATAGTATACATTAAATCAGCACCTATTAATTAATATTCATAACCTCCCTTTCATCATTTATTCAAGTCATAATGCCCCATCGAACAGAAAAACCCCGAATAAGGGCGATTGCCCATTATTCAGGGTATAGTTACGATCTAATTATATGAAATCTCTATTTAAAACTTCGTTGATTATTTCTCACACGGAGTTACTCAGAATATCACAGACAAAATGTTATTTCGTATTTTCATTAAAATGAACAGTATCTTTTAAATCATTGTCTTCTTCTAATGAAGAACTGCTGGTCATTTTTTTCACAAATTCCTTAACGGTCTTGACGCTTATGCCGGACTCCCAGTATTCTGCGATGTCAGGTGTCACTTTGACGAGTACAACATTCGGATCGTCGGCAGAAATGTTCAGCAGTCTTCCGAGAATCTTATTCCAATACTCTTTCTTCTTAGCGTCATCCTGAACAAATTCAGCAGTGCCGCTGATCGATACATAAGATTTGCCTGAATACGCCAGGTTAACGGCAGGATTACGTTCGATATCCCTATATTTCTCTGTATCTTTTTCTGTAATGAACCAGATCTCTTCCCTGTCCATCTCTACTTCCTGCGTATGCATCGGCCGGGACATCAGCTTGCCCTCCGGGGATACCGAGGTCAGCATCGCTACCTTTTCATCTTTAATCAAGTCTTTAATTTTCTTAATGGTTTCCTGGTTTTCTGTTGTTTGATCAGCCATTTAGGTTTCCTCCTTCTGGTTCTCAGCAGTTGCTTATCTCCTTTTCCAAAAGAATTAAGCAGTCTGCCATTTATTACATCTTCTATTTCCTTTTCCCGGATAGTCACAAAAGTACACTTTTCACAGCCATCAGTCATTTACTTTCGCCAGATTATCATACAATCGGAAAGCTTGATGGCCATCTCTATATTATCCTATATCTTTCCAACCCAGCTGTTTATGCGCTCACAACCTCCCATATTCCCCTTGCACTTTTCGGTTAATACCATTAAAGTATATACTGGTTGAAATCTATCCTAACTGGATATAGTTAAGAAACAGGAATATTTCACTTTTAAATTTTGGAACGACAGCGTTCCTTAAGGAAAGGTTCAGATATATTATGAAAGATAACTTTTGGCATGAGCTGCCGCGACCATTTTTTGTTCTGGCGCCGATGGAAGCAGTAACGGACGTCGTTTTTCGTCATGTCGTTAGTGAAGCAGCAAGACCCGATGTGTTTTTTACAGAGTTTGCGAATACGGAAAGCTACTGCCATCCGGAAGGAAAAGACAGCCTGCGGGGACGTCTGACGTTTACGGAAGATGAACAGCCGATCGTCGCCCACATCTGGGGAGACAAGCCCGAATACTTTCGCCAAATGAGTATCGGTATGGCAGAAATGGGATATCGAGGCATTGATATCAACATGGGGTGTCCTGCCCCCAATGTCGCAACGAAAGGGAAGGGCTGCGGACTAATCCGCCGGCCGGACCTTGCAGCAGAAATCGTCCAGGCTGCCAAAGCAGGAGGACTGCCCGTCAGTGTGAAGACCCGCCTCGGTTATACGGAAGTAAATGAGTGGCATGACTGGCTGAAGCATCTCCTGGAACAGGATATCGCCAATCTCTCCATTCATCTCCGTACAAAAAAAGAAATGAGTAAAGTTCCAGCTCACTGGGAGCTGATACCCGAGATCAAGAAACTCCGTGATGAAGTGGCATTTAATACTCTTCTTACGATTAACGGAGATATTCCTGACCGCCAGAAAGGAATTGAACTCGTGGAAGAATACGGGGTGGACGGAGTAATGATCGGCCGCGGAATCTTCCATAACCCGTTCGCTTTTGAAAAAGAAAAGAAAGAGCACACAAGCGAAGACCTACTCAACCTCCTTCGCCTGCAGCTCGATCTTCATGATAAGTATTCCGAAGAACTAGAGCCGCGTCTTTTCAAACCGCTTCTCCGCTTCTTCAAGATATATGTCCGCGGATTCCGGGGAGCAAGTGAGTTAAGGAATCAGCTGATGAGCACAAAATCCACCGTTGAAGTGCGTGATCTGCTTGATGAGTTTAAAGAGGAAAATGGTGGAGTAACAGAAGAGAAAAGTTTTTCTGTTTCGAGATAATTCTTTTTACAAGAGAGGAAAGCCCTTGCGCTTTCCTCTCTTGTTTTATTGGCAGATAGTAGAAAATACAGAACAAGCTGTCCCTATATAAGGTAAATGCTACAGAACTCCCACTTTACTAAAAATGAAGTAGTCTTTCATTTGATAGCTTTACTACGTGAGTTTAATGCAGGTAAAACAGGTTGTCCGATTTTATTGTTATAATTTTCTGACTTCTTGGGTAGAATTATATTACACGATAACATTTAGAAAGGGATGCTTACGATGCAATTTGAGGCGAAATGTAAACGAAGTATCTTCAGCAATATTCCAACATCACTTAACGCAGCCAAAGATGAAGAATCTTTTAGGAAAGCGTTAGACTCTCCCCACCACTGCTTATTTACAGAAGGAGAATATTACACCTTCAAGGTCGGTCAGCATGTATGGGAAAGCGTCAATAACTTTTCGGACTGGCATTTGTTCAATGTAAGCCACGACTTTGATCTCGTAGCCGACCATTTTGAATTAAAAACGCTGTCAAAGATAAAATAGAGAATTGAACGATATTGCTATAATAATCAGCATTTTATGCAAAAAGTCTATGAGTCTATGTAAAAGAGGAACGGTTCTAAGAGGGAACCTTCCTCTTTTTGTTATATTCAGCCATCCTGCCTTCTAAGATCCTTACATGTTTTTCTAATTTCAACACTTTCGGTCTCCTTCACCTGCTAACCAGCATAAAAACCTGTATCCCTATGCTTTTCAAGTGCAGCAGAAGAGGGTATGGTTTATTAAAAAGGAGTTTGAAGAACAAGTATGGCTTATGTTTTATTAATTGTCGGCTTCGGTTTATTAATTAAAGGAGCCGATTTATTCGTTGATGGATCTTCCAACATTGCCAGGCTGCTCCGTGTCCCGCCTATTTTGATAGGGTTAACGATTGTAGCTTTTGGCACAAGCTCTCCTGAGGCAACAGTCAGCATCATTGCAGCTTTGCAAGGGAATGCTGAAGTCTCACTCGGAAATGTAGTAGGAAGTAATGTCTTTAATGTAACTTTAGTGGTAGGTATCGCAGCCTTTCTCTATCCATTAATGGTTGAAAGCGAAACAACTAAAAAAGAAATCCCGTTCGTATTGCTGGCCAGCGGGGCTTTACTCGTACTAATCAGTGATACGGAATTACAGGGATTAAGTGAAAATTTGCTGACACGCAGTGACGGCATCATCTTTTTATTGTTTCTATCTATTTTTATGTACTATGTAATTGAAGTTGGCCTGAAAAGTCGAAAAGAATCGATGGATGAACCAGTTCCTTCAAATATTAAGTGGGGGAAAAACACTGGTTTAACGTTAGCAGGTTTAGCCGCTATTATTTTCGGCGGCGACCTGGTGGTAGACAATGGGACAGCGATTGCCTATGATCTGGGGATGAGTAATACATTAGTAGGGTTAACCATCATTGCGATCGGTACATCGCTTCCTGAGCTGGTGACTTCCATATCCGCTGCATTGAAGAAAGAAAGTGGAATAGCCCTTGGGAATGTAGTGGGCAGCAATATTTTCAATATTTTATTTGTACTTGGGGCTTCAGCGTTCATTTCGCCTCTAGCTGTGAATGGAAAGATATTTATCGATGTAATGATCATGATTGCACTGAGCTTGCTATTGTTTTTATTTTCAAGGACCCATTATAAAATTGGAAAATCAGAGGGTGTCGTCCTTATGACCATGTACATCATTTATCTTGTTTACATCATTTTGCGAAACTGAGATTATTATTTAACGGAAAAACAGGCCGAAGCTTAATCTAATACTTGAAAATGGATAATTGTTTTTTAGAGGGAAGCCATGAGAATGGTTTCCCTCCTTATATTTTCTGGTAAAGAGTACATAGGCATTTCTTAATATTAAACCCCAATTTGTGGTATTCTTAAAGTATAATGAGAACATTTTATTGCGGAAAAGGAAGGACTCCAAAGGGGCTGACGAAGCATGGAAAACCTCTACTCTGCGCTTGAGAATTTGGAAAGAGCATTCATGCCGCACACCTCCGAATACCAGCGCTACATCGATTTTCACACGATGAGAGAAATGAAGCAGGTTATTAAAGAAAAACGGCCTGTTTATTTCGATCTGGCTATAAAAGAACTGGTAGAGCTCAACATGAGATATATTTTGGATGGATTTTGGAATGGTGTCTTTTTCACCGCAGTTATTCCAACTTCCAACACGTTCAAGGGTACCATCGAGGTATACGGGAAGCCGCCACAAATGCTGCTTGGCCGTTTTGAAATGGACGAAAAAGAAAAACCATTTTCCTCTACGTTTTTGAAAGAAGAATTCACGAGAAGAAAAGGGCTTGGAGACACATTGCGTGATTTTTCGAAGGTTTTGTATACCTATCTTGAATCCTACGTAGAGCGCAGGGGAAAATCCGGGGAGCAAACCACTTCCGAAGTTCCAGGAGAAGCGATTCTCGAAGGCTGGGAATTCCCTTTTCTCGAGAATCACTCTGATCTTCAAAAGCAATGGGCATCGCTAAAGAAACGGACAGTGAAACAATTCAGACGATTGGAAGAACTCGAAATCGAAGAACAATACGCCCTTGAAACAATGGTGGATAAAGACGTACCTAACTTCATCGCATCGTTTCAGCGATTGTCGGAGGATAATAAGGAAAACCGGAAAGAAGAACTGCTGGAGACTATGTACGATTTGCGTAAGTTCATCGAAACACTTGAGCGAAAAGAAGAAGAAAGTTATGCGCAGAATTTTGCCAGAAGCAAGGGAATTATTGCTTCTAAGTATAACAAGGAAGACCAGAGCTTCTTCTCGCAGAAGTAAAAGATGATCAACAGCCGGACGACGTTTTGATTTTCTAGAACCCAACTATTCGCAGATAGGAGATATAGACATGAGTAAAAACTCTTTCCTTAAAGACAAAGAAGCTGAGATGAACCCTCAGGACCTGAGAGAAGCGATGACTCTTATTGAAAAAGAAGATATCGACCGACTGAACGAAGAGGCCGAAGCTTACGCTGAAAGGTTCAAATCATCCAGGGACGACTCCCTTTCAGAAGTGATGAGAGAGCTCGGGGACCTCGGAGAAAAGGAACAGCGCGTCGCCGGGGAAACGATGGAAACATTGAAGCGCCCGGTAAACGATCTAATGACCAAAGGAAATAACGAGATTCCCGACACGTTGAATGAACTCGAGGTTATCGTGTCAGACCTTGATCCGAAGCGCACCGAAGGCAACGGTATTCAGAGATTCTTTTATAAACTAAGCAAAACGCAGCCAATCGACCGCTACATGAAGAAATATGAAACGGTCGACTCGAAGATTGATACGGTTGTCCGAAGTCTGCTGGCAGGAAAAGACCGCCTTGAAGAAGACAGCGTCGAATTGCAGCTTATTAAAGAAAACGCCCAGAAACGTATTTATGACCTGGACAAGCAAATTTATCTTGGGAAGAAGCTGTTTGAACTCTTGAAAGAAAAAGAAGCTGCGGGCGAATACGATCTTGCACTGCTTACAGAAGGAAAAGAGAAGATCATTACGCGTACGAGAAACATGACCCAGATGAAAAGTGTGCTGCACCATAGTATTTCTTCTGTAGATATTATTAAGAAAAATAATGAAAAACTGAAGGAATCGATTCGTAATGCGGTTACGCTGACGAAAAATATTATTACCGTTTCCGCTTCGATTCAGCTGGCTTTGAATAATCAACGGAAAGTAATTGATACGGTGAACGGCGTCAATAAAGCGACTGAGGAGATGCTCCTTTCGAACTCCAGGAATCTGAGGGAAAACGCAGAAGAGACCACACAGATGATGGAGAATCCAGCGATCAGTATGGAAGCTCTTCAGGAGTCTTTCGATAACGTGTTCGAAGCATTGAAAACGACAGAGCAGTCGTCAGAAAGGATCATCGCTTCGAGTGAACAGTTCATTGAAGAGATGGATGCTTTAAACGAAAACGTCCGGAAGAAATTATCTCAGACCGGCAGTCATACACAAAGAGCGCTTCGTGACTGAAGCGCTCTTTTATATTCGGCAGTCCTCTTAAGCAATACCTCACTAAGGAGAAGCAGAAGCTTTGCTTTAAGCATCTTGTTAAAAATATCTCATCAACCCATGATCACATAATTCATAATCCTAACTCTCTCTTTGCAATAGTTTACACAATTGGCTTATGATAATAACGAGAAAGAATTGAAGGATCCCTTGTCATTTTTTTCATTTTTATAAGTTGTTAGAGTAAAGGAGGATTCAGATGAATATTGGAGCCCGCATGCTTAAAACAGGGATCGCTGTTACCCTCACCTTGCTCTTATGTCATGCTTTTAATTTTACTACGACTGGTTTTGCTGCGATCGCCGCTTTTTTAGCCATCCAGCCTTCCGTTTATCGGTCCTGGAAACATTTGCTCGATCAAATTCAAGCCAATGTCATCGGCGCCCTCTTTGCCTTTGGTACGCTTTATCTGCTTGGGAACCACCCTGTGGTTACAGGAATTATTGTGATTCTTTTAATCGGTATTAATTCACGGTTAGGGGTTGAAAACGTCGGGCTTTCTGTCGTAACAGCCATCGCGATCTTAGAAATACAAGATCCGAATGTGTTTCAGTTTGGCATGGAACGATTTTTATCCGTCATGGTCGGAATCGTTTCAGCAGTCCTCGTAAATATGATATTTTTGCCCCCTAAATATGAAGATCGACTGCTCTCCCATATAGAAACTACTGGCGAGCAGCTTTCCATGCTTCTTCGCTCGCTTGTTTTTGGAGAACTAGAGAAAGAAGCCTATCGGGAAGCGAAGGAAAGCGCGGAGAAAAACATAGATAAAGCAGAAAAACTTTTTGGTTTTTACCGCGATGAATTCAACCGTTTGTTTAAAAATGCGCCTTACAGTAGGGCGAAAAAGCTTGTACTTTTTAAACAAATGATCATGATTTTAAAAAAGGAGCTTGAAGTCATAGACCATTTCGAACATCAGTCTTCCGCTCTTTTATACGTCAGTGACGGTCTGAAAGATGATATTCAGGAATTTTTGTATGCTTTAACGAATTATGAGGAAAAAATATTTATGAAATACGAACGTAAAATCAAGCGATCCTACTCGGATGATCTGCATGATAAAATCGAAGAACAGAAAATTCGGCTTCTTTCCCATCTGACCAAGAGCACGCCTGATAAAATCACAGATTTAGAAGACGTGAAAAAGCATTCCTACTTGTTTGCTCTGGTGTCTTCCCTCTCTCACTTATCAGACGAACTGGAAAAATTGGATATACTCGTAGAACGTTATCATAAATACGAATGAAAAAAGTCCAGGTTTTGGGCTTTTTTTATTCCATGCAACCATAAAGCCAACTTCCTATATAAACTAAGCCCTGGACGTAGTGGTAACGTCCAGGGCTATATCTTTTTATGACTATTCCATCACTTTACCATTCATACGTTCAACCCATTGATAGAGAAGGCTATTATACCGGGCCAAATTTTTGTGGATTTTAATGGCCACTTCTTCATTATAGGTATGGATGATCAAATTACGCTCATTTACCATTTCCAAAGCCAGAACGGCCTCCTCATCCTCCAACAGGTGGACCTCCCTGCAACTGCGAATGACGCTCTTCGGAGAGCCGGCAACTACCCCTTCTACGTCATATAAATATTGCTTCGCCGCTTTCCAACTAGCTTCGAAAGAGAATTCAAATCGTTGAATCGCTGCATCTCTTTCCACATCATTCGGTTTTTTAAGGGTAGTCAGCTTTTCAAAGGAAGCCAACGCTTTTTCTGCTGCTGAAGGATATTACTTAGTTCCATTAACAATGAGGTCTGCTCTTTCATATGGTTTTTGTTCTTCAACATAAATGTTTTCTGAAATAATCCAATTATTTTCCCACATATCACGCGCCTCTTCCCCGTCTCTCTCAATACCTCTTGATAGTCGCGTTCTTCTTGGACAATCAACCCATATTGTGATGTCGTATTTATTTGCTAATTCATTACGAATGGAATAAACACCTTCAATTATTACAATTCCTCCAACAGGGACAGTATGCCACTCCGCTAATTCGTCTGAGTCCCAATCATATCTCTGATAATATCCTTCTTGATTTTGCCTAATTGGTTCAAGAACTTGATTTAAAACACGCTTCCAATCAAAGTCTGCACCAATGGGTTTTTGCTTTGGATCTGCTTTCATAAGTTGTGAGGAGGGTAAATAAAATTCATCCATATGTACAACAGTTACATTAGTACATTCTTCCTTCAATTTATTTGCAAATGTACTTTTTCCTGAACCACAACCATCTATTCCAACCAACAAGGTTAATTGTTTTTTTTGGAATTGAATTAATTGAACTAACAAATTGTTCAAAGGTATGAAATTCACCTTTTTTAGATTTGAAACTCACTTTATCACCACATTTAAGGATTGGTTTTTCAAACACCTCATTAAAGCTTGATCATTGAAGTAAACTCCCCGATTGTTGAACAAGGATTTGTTAAATTTATAATCTCAATTTGTACAACTGTTGCCAGTTTATATTCTTATATCCCATCCTCTCGTAAAACTTGTGGGTATCGTTTCTTTGGCCACCAGAACGTAGTCTTATTTCTTGAAATCCATTATCTTTTGCCCACTCTTCAGATTTTTTCATTAATTTCGGACCAATTCCTTGTCTTCTAAAACGACTATCAACAACTAGTCCACCTATTTCAGCATAATCAAGTTCAATGAATTGCTTACCATAAATATGTACCCATCCACCTAGATAACCTTTTTCTTCACCTGACTCATAAACAAAAACTCCATTATTATTATTATCCAGTAATTTATTCAATCGAAGATTAATTTGCTCTTCTGTCACTTCATAACCAAAGTGCATACAAAGCCTGGTGATTTCACTCAAATCGTCCGTCTGTGCCTTCCTAATAATAACAAGCCCCCCTTTAATTGAATAAGGAAGAAAAAATTTATAACACCCTGGCTACAATTTTATTTATCCAATCATTGTTTTCGTTTATTTCTAGCCTACTACAAATAGAGCTATGCACATTTTTAAACTCCCGTACAATATTATTGATAACATTCATGATTTCTATTGAATCCCTTCCACAATCCCAGCTTCTAAGAAGGGATAGCTGCCAACTTTCTAAACAGCCTCTACCACCTTCATATTTAGCCCAATCCCCAAAATTGTTTGGTTGAATCCCTGCGTTCATGTACCAACCAACAACTATAGAAATTCTTAAACTATCTATACATTTAAGAGCGTAATAATACTCTCCTCTCATTAACCGCCTATATGCCTCATGTAAATTCGCGAAGAATTTAGTTCTCCAAGCTTCAAATTCATCAAGCGAGGGTTCATAAGTCATTTCCAGTGATTGTTTTTGAACTGTCGAGATGATCGAGTTGTGATCTTTAACAATCTTTATATTTTTCAACCACACAGAAGGCTGAATATCCTTTGGCTTATAATAAAAAGTGTCCACCTTTATGAAGCTATCATAGTGGACCACAGTATAAATTGATAAAGGGTGAGCATCTTCAATAAAAAGAATATTCCCCCACATTTGAGGGCGAGTTTTTTTGTTAGAAATGTAAGTCCCTATTTCTTCTGGTTTCACCACTATTCTTAGATCAATATCTGAATATAAATCCGTATTGCGTGATCCTATAGAACCCCCATAGAAAAGGGTTAAGACATGATCATCATTAAGTAAATCTTTCTCGATAGAATCCATTAAATTCTTTCGAAATTTAGGTAATTTTTTATCCCTTTCCTCATGTTTACTTACAAATCCCACACATTAAAATCCACTCCCTTTTTACTCTTGTACAATAAAATTCAATAAAAGCTCCTATTTCCCCTTCTTCATCAGGCGAATTTAACTAGAAAGAAATAAAACATATTTATCTGGTCTTCAGCTCTTGCTCCCTTTAACGGAAGATCGATTTCAGGGTATCCCTTGATTTGAATGTTTAATTACTTGATTTCCATACTCCTCCAGAACCAGTTGTAAAACCACATTTTAAGTTAATGTAATTTTTCTCATATGTAACTGATACAATGCCTAAACAAAAACTTGACGAACAACCAACAGTATCTTTTTCTTATAATGGGGAGGAAACCATCAAATGGCATTAAAGGATGCTTTGTAGATGATTGGTTTTTGGTGGTAAACAAAAATAATGAATTTCTTGGGGCTCTCTCTAAAGCATTTAAAATAGAAATAGTTGAATAAATTTTTTAATCTGGAAAATAATTTTTCATTCAAGCTGCGAAAAAGTGAAGCTTTTAATTGTAGAATCGCTAACTTAGTACTCTTTTATTTTTTCAAAGTAAAAATCCCACTATTTTTGAAAGTATGTTTTACTAACCACCCTCGCCCCATTCCAATGGAGAATTTCCCTACTTACTACTTTTAAAGAAAAGCCCAAGATTATTTGATAGTATATATATAATTTCGACTTGACAGCTTTTTGACTACAACTGTAATATTGTATTACAGTTGTAGTCAAAACAGTAAGTGGAGGGAGTATAAAATCCTTACAACAAAAGGTGGGAGTTTGAGTACAACAATATAATAAAAGAAGGTATTCATGTGAAAAATATAAATTCATACAAAGTTGCCATTCGTTTAGTTACACTATCCATAACCTTACTGTTCCTTACAATACTTACCGCATGCGCAGACGATCAAACCGACGCATCATCCGACAAGGAGAACGAATCAGAGAAAACGATTAATAAGAAGAAAGAATTTACACAGCTTGAAACAGAATTTGATGCCCAAGTAGGTGTCTATGCAATTGATACAGGTACGAATCAAACTGTCGAATATAGACCGGATGAACATTATGCCTACTCTTCTACTTTTAAAGTTTTTGCTTCAGCAACCCTTCTGAAGCAAAATGACATAGAAAAACTTAAAAAAACCGTTACATACACCGAGGATGACTTAGTTACCTATTCACCGGTTACCGAGAAACACGTGGATACCGGACTGACACTGTTGGAAATCAGTGAGGCGGCTATCCGGACAAGCGACAACACCGCTGGGAACCTTCTACTTGAGGCAATCGGAGGTCCTGATCAATTTAAGCAACACTTACGTGACATTGGTGATGACGTGACAAAGCCCGAACGATACGAAACCGATTTAAATGAATTCACACCGGGTAATAAGCGTGATACCAGCACACCGAGAGCTATGGCCACAAATCTAAAGAAAGTTGCCCTTGATGACTTTCTTCCAGATGATAAGCGTGAATTGCTTATCGAATGGATGAAAGGAAATGAAACAGGAGATACATTGATACGTGCCGGAGCCCCTCAAGGATGGACAGTGGATGATAAAAGCGGAGCTGGCAGCTACGGAACAAGAAATGATATCGCCGTTGTGTGGCCTCCGAATAGAGAACCAATCGTCATAGCAGTTATGTCCCGGTATGATACAAAGAATGCAGAATATGACGATGCGCTTGTTGCAAAGGCTGCCGAAATCACGCTGGATGCTTTAAAATAAGAAACTCACACATGTCATGGACGACATGTGTGACCCTCACCCCATTTATATACACCAAAATGGAATAAACCCGTCCTTCATAAATAAACGCCACATGTAATAATAAGGGTGTAATATAGCGATTAAGGAGATGAATAAATGTCCGCTCTCCATCTAGCTGTTAGCTTGTTCATATCTTCTATCGTGGTCATTGGTATTATGTTGATCCGAAAGGTTTTTAAGAATCAATTGTCTTCCAAATGGAAATATAATCTCTGGTTCCTGTTATTAATCGCTTTACTCATTCCTTATCTTCCAACGCAATCATTAAGATTCGGAGGGAAGTTCACGGGGAATGAGAACCAAAACAGTAATCAGGCGCAAGCCGGCTTCACAACCGAAACCCCTGAATCAAATAACGGAAATTGGATGGACGATTTTTCAACATCCGTTCATCGGTTTGATTTTACAGTTCTGGATCCTGTTTTAACCATAATATGGATAGCAGGCATGTTCGTGATGATTGTTTTGGCCATGCACGCCTGGATAAAACTTTGGCAAATAAAAAAGTCCGCAAGTGCACTAACGAATAACGAGGTTCTGTCATTATTCGAACAGTGCAAACAAAGGCTGAATGTATCGCATCCCCTGGTGTTGGCAGAATCACAACTCATCAAATCTCCAATGATGTTCGGAATATTTAATCCCTGCATCATCCTGCCGCGTCATGCTGAAGTTTGGCTGTCCACGGATGAAATGAAATACATTTTACTTCATGAATTACATCACTATAAAAAGAAAGACACTGCCACAAATTACCTGACCGTCCTATTCCAAATTTTATACTGGTTTAATCCATTTATCTGGATAGCATTCAAGGAAATGCGGCTGGACAGGGAAATCGCGTGTGACAGTGCTGTCCTACATACATTGGATCAACATCAGCACGCAGCATATGGCAACACGATTATTAAGTTTGCGGATAAATCTTACCTTACAAGGCATTTCGCAATGGTTAACCTGATCGCTAGTTCAAAAAAACAAATAAAAAAACGGATTGAAGGTATTGCATCCTTTGCATCTGACACAAATCTGGTAAAAGTGAAGAGTATCCTGATTTTTATGCTTCTTGCCGGATTTGTCGTGTGTCAGATACCGATTGTTTCTGCTATGCCTTATGAGGACCGCATTGATTTTGACAAAGAGCAAACAGTATATGAGGATTTAAGCGCTTCTTTCAATGGATATGAAGGTAGCTTTGTATTGTACGATTTTAGGGAGAAGCAATACAATATCTATAATAAAGACAAAAGCACATTGCGGGTTTCGCCAAATTCCACGTACAAAATTTACAGTGCATTATTTGCATTGGAGTCCGAAGTTATCACACCAAATGACAACTTCATGAAGTGGAATGGGCAATTGTATCCTTACCAAAGCTGGAATAAGAATCAAAATTTGTATGCGGCGATGGAAAACTCAGTAACATGGTATTTCCAGCAGATGGACAAAATGGTACAAAAGAAAAATATTGAAACGTACACGGAAAGGATAGAGTACGGTAACCATAATCTGTCAGGGGGTATCGAAGACTATTGGCTCGAATCTTCCTTGAAAATTTCACCAATTGAACAGGTACAGACATTAAAAGAATTCTATGCGAACCAATTTGGATTCGATGGGAAAAACATTCACTACGTGAAAGATTCCATCAAACTGGAGACGAAAGAAAGTTCCACCCTCTATGGCAAAACTGGTACAGGAACGGTTAACGGGAAAAATGTGAATGGCTGGTTCATTGGATTTGTAGAAAGAGAAAACAACACGCATTTCTTTGCTACCAATATTGAAAACGATAATCAGGCCAGCGGCAGTATAGCTGCTGACATTACGAAATCTATTTTGCACAATAAAGGCATCTATTAAAAGATAAAGGCAGGGATTCACATGACGAAAAAAATACCCACTATTTCAGAGTCGGAATGGGTAGTCTTAAAGGTGCTTTGGGAACAAGGGCCGCAAACAGCAAGTGATATCACTACCTCCTTACCGGCACAAACTGATTGGAATCCGAAAACTGTACGGACTCTGTTGGATCGGCTCACTATGAAGAAAGTCATCGGCGTCCATAAAAATCATAGGGTTTATACATTTTATCCATTTTACTCCCAGAACGAATGCCAACGTGATAAAACAAAATCCTTTGTGAAACGTTTCTATGACGGTACATTAAAGTCAATGCTCGTTCAATTCATTCAGGATGAAGACCTGTCTGAAGAAGATATTAAAGAACTAAGGTCCATCCTGGATAAAAAGCAGAATAAAAAATAGACTGATCACCCTATTTAAAAGTTGAAGCATTCTTATACTTCTTTATTGAAATCTAATCTAGAAAGATGAAACCCATTTGAAATTTAAGTGAGGGAATTTGTTTACTGGATGAAATAGAAGACTGGTTCCTCTATAAAAATTAGTAACAACCTATAGGGGAGAGTGCAAAAGCAATAAGCGTTTTATTAACAAGGCTATCCTAATTGTTGTGTAGTCTTTATATTCATATTTTTTAAAGTTTTTGATTCGTAGGGTGAATTATAA
The DNA here is from genome assembly GCF_024189315.1 of Halobacillus sp. A5. Classification (GTDB taxonomy): domain Bacteria; phylum Bacillota; class Bacilli; order Bacillales; family Halobacillaceae; genus Halobacillus_A. Next base: position 427,015 of record NZ_JAIZEO010000004.1, read on the forward strand.
TTTCATTTTTTGAAACCTCATCTGTCTACAAGATAACGGTTCAAAGTAGAATAAATAAAGGGGGCCATTTCTTCTGGATTCGCCCCCTCGTATATTATTATTAACCAGATTATTTCTGGTTTTAAATCCATCATACCTTTAGCCGAAGGTATAATGGGGTTAAATCAGATTGAGGTTGTCGCTCTGCTCCCTTGAAGCATTGTCTTCGTGCTATAGACTGACACCTCTTTCTTTATAGAACTATTCGTATAAGCTGGATGGTACATAGTTGCCGCATATCGAACGAGGTTGAGTATCTATAAAGGTAAGAGGTTTCCTTTCATCTGATTAATATTATGTGGGTGGTATCGTTTATGATTTATCTTGGTATTGATATTGGAAAACGTCATCATGAAGCTGGCTTAATCAATGAAAGTGGGAACCCTATTGGAAAAACCATTCGTTTTGCTAATTCCAAAAAGGGTAGTGAAAAGCTTCTGACATTCTTAAACCAACACCAGGTAACACCTGAAAATTGTGCTTGTGGGATGGAAGCCACGGGTCACTATTGGTTATCTCTCTTTTCTTTCCTTCATCAACTTGGATACAAAGTGACGTCTTTCAACCCTATGCAATCGGACGCACTCCGTAATTTTTATATTCGAAAAACCAAAACAGATATTAAAGACGCGTACTTAATTGCTCAAGTGATTCGAATTGACTCTCCAGAAGCGACTCCATTCGTTCAAGAAGACCTCCTTCAACTTAGACACCTCGAGAGGCTGCGTTATGCATTGGTAGACCAAAGTTCAGACGTTAAGTGTAAAATCATTGCTCTACTAGATCAGATTTTCCCTGAATATGAACAAGTATTTTCTGATGTATTTGGATTATCTTCCACAGAAATTCTTTTAAACTATACACTACCCGAAGACCTCTTGGACATTGATACAGACAAATTAGCCGATGTCCTTTACCGGGTCAGTAAGGGGCGGTACGGGATTACAAGAGCTCGTTGGAAAGCTGAACAGCTGAAAGAAAGTGCCCAAAACACCTTCGGTATTTCCATAGGTACAGAGGCATTTAAAATGCAAATCCATCTTCTCCTGGAACAAATCGCTCTATTTGAAAAACAATTGGCTCAAATAGAAAAAGAATTAAAGGAGCTCTCGGACCGACAACATCATTATTTAACAACCATAACAGGTGTAAATGATGTCACGGCGGCAGTCATCTTAGGTGAAGTTGGTTCCATTGACCGTTTCGAACATCCAAAACAATTAGTTGCCTTTGCAGGCCTGGATGCTTCCGTGCACCAATCCGGTGAATTTAATGGATCTAAAACGAAACTTTCCAAAAGAGGTTCCCCTTATCTTAGACGTGCGATATGGCAAGCGGCATTTGTGGCTAGCTTTAAGGATCCTGCCCTATCCCTTTATTATCAAAAGTTACGAGAACGTGGAAAAGCTCACGGTACTGCCGTAGGGGCTGTAGCTCGTAAATTGACACACATTATATTTGCCATTTTAAGAGATCAAAAACCCTATGTACCTCGCCCTCAAACCAATGATGATTAACTACTGTTTTTTGCAGTTTTAATAATTACACGAGTGAGGTTTATTTGGTATGCGAAATTTTATTAAGTGAGCTTCTACCTGGTTACTGGTTACTGGTTACTTGACATTTTATAGCTGGTCTATACTGAAAGACTCGAGTTCAAGATAACCTTCTTAAACACCATTAATTGCTTCAATGTAATGGTTGATAATTTTCAGAAGTCGATCAGAGCTTTCCGTTGAAACACTTTCAGAAAGCCTGGCTGCGGCAATAATAGGGGTCCATTCTAAGATTTCAGCTTTTGAGAGGCCGCTCTTCTTACAATATAGATTCAAATACATATCCGCCATCTCTCCCGAAAACTGAGAATATAAAAGATAAGTCCTACATACATCAGCCCGGATGTTTCCAACACTTGCATCCACCCAATCTATAGTTGCAGCTCTATTGTCAGTTATGATCACATTATATATGTGATAGTCTCCATGACAAAGCCTACTCTCAAAGGGCATGGAATCTAACTTATCTACTAACATTTCTTTAAGGTTATTTTTTAAATTTGGAGCGAATTTTATTTGTCGATTTAATTTCGTAGACATAAGTTCAATAGAGTGGCCATCACATTGATGAATCTTTTGTTGTATGTCTATGGAAAGACTCATATAATGCTCCTCTTGTTCTGGATTACGTGATATGAGTTCTCCTATTGTTTTTCCAGGGATATACTCCATCAAAAGGGCCTGTTTACCATCTATTTTAGTAACGTCCAACACTTTTGGAACACGGATTCCACAAGAATAAGCATACTCTTGTTTATATGCTTCATTTATCGATTCCGTCTCAGGGAGGTTATCATTGAATACTTTTATTATTTTGTTCTCAAAAAGATAAACCGTTGCTGTATTACCGACTGCAAATGGTTCCCCTATATCATCAAGGTTCATATGTCACCCCTACATTCAGTTCTTATCATATTAAGCTAATGCCCCAGATACATGAAGACTCGAATTCGAGATATATTGTGATAATTATAAACAATCGTATATATTTGATTTACTAACACCAGTCATGCTAAAGATAATCTTGTACTGTTTCTACAATAAAAATATTACTTTCTTTCAAAAATTGATTAAGCAAGTAGAGATGACCCGCACCATATAGAACTAAAATGTTATCATCTTTCGAGGTTATTAACTCTACTAAGTTCTTGTAGACAATCATATTTCGATAATACCAATATTGTGCTGTCCACATCGAACCAACTGGATTGCTTTTACTACCCATTAAAGCAAGCTTCGTATAAATCTCATGATTTGCTTTCATATTTTCTTTGTCATTAAGCCAAAGTAAAAATTCCTGCATTGTATGATTTTTAAAATAATCCTCGGACTCCAAGGTTATTTTTTTACCTTTTTCAATTACTTCGCTAAATATTGCTGAGTTATTTTTACCCGCCCAACATTCTAAATCAGGAACTCCTTCTATACTGTCGTTCCAATCTACTGCAAATAGTTCTTTATGGTTCATGTTTTTAGCCAATTGAAAGCCGATCTGATGTCGTTCATTTGAAGTTAATTTAAATTCACCATTCAGAAAAGACATGTAATCCGCATTTAATTTACTTTGATTTTCAGTTAATACTTCTAAAGCAACTTTTGTGGGACGAAACTCTTTAAGACAATCTATTACTTGTTTTATTTCCCTTTGTCTATGTTCACTATGGATATCTTCGGTTTGGGTCATAAACATATCCCCATTATTTGGATTATCTAAATGGTCCGTACCAAGCACCAAAATAGTTGGCTTTCTATTCATTTGATCCCCCCCACAATTAGTTATAACACCATCTTGAACCTTCTATTTTAAGACACTTTCTTTGCAGCCACGAACCATAAAACTAAAACTTCTTTATTTCCAGCTGGGTCTGTTTCCGTTTGATTATGTAATGTCCGCTCTAAAACATTGAAGTTAGGTGGCAGTTCACGAGCAATTTCTTTTTCATTATAAAAATGCAACGACTTATCATTATGTAAGAAAGTGTTTTCTTCTATCTCTTCTCCAACCCCGTAATTCTTATGATCTTCAGTAGATATGCAAGTAAAAATCATTAAGCCTCCTGGCTTTAATTGCTCATTCATATGATTCATAAGTAAAGTACGTTGATCTTTTAAAAACAGATGTAGAACATTAGATAAATAAATGGCATCAAAATTACCTGAAGTAACATTTGGATTAAGTATGTCTTCTACTTTATATTCAATGTTTTTTATTTCAGCACTTATGTTCCTGCATGCAAGCTTTATAGCTTCTGATGAGACATCTATTCCTTTTACCTTAAAACCCTTTTTTGCTAATTCAAAACTATTCCTTCCATATCCACATCCAGGAACAAGAATGGAATGCATGTGACGATCTCTAAAATGTGGCAAGCTCATATCCACTGAAGGGCATGGAGAATCTCCCCAAATCTCTCCTTCCTTAAAACGTTCATCCCAATACTTCTCCTGTGTTATCAATAGTGATCCCCCCGAATGTCTGTAGCTAAATATTACTACCAATTATTTCAAAATATATCTAGAAACTCAATCCTTTTCTTTTCCCAAAATAAAAAGGCTTATCTTTGCTACAGATAAGCCCCAGTTAGTTCAATAAATCCCTGAAAAATCTTTTATTTGTCATCTTTGCCTTTCTTCCATTTATACGGTACTTTCGACCAATTATAAAATAGAATAAATAAGAACATTATTAAACATATCCCTATATAATCAACCCACATAACCTCTTTATTGACAATTAACTGCCAAATGATTGATACTACAAAAAATATTAAGGGGAATCTGATGCTTTTCCTAAACATATTGGTACCACTCCCTGTAATATAAAACATTTACAAAAGTCTTTGTTGCATTAACCTGCTGCCCAAAACATTAAGAAGAGGGCAATTCTTATATTTCAGAATTGCCCCATTTAATTTAAAACTTGAATTCAAGATATGTTATGTATGCTCTTCGGAATGTTCAGTAGACTAAATTCATGGTAAACTCTCCCAGAGAGGAGGTATAATATGAATGAAGCAGTTAATTTCTTCCCAATAGTTGCTTTTATTCCAATCATCTTTTACATAGCTATCCTAATTTTTATAGTTTGGTTTGCGCTCACTATAGTTAAAACACAAAAAGAGAAGAACCATATCCTAAAAGAAATATCAAATGGAATAAGAGAATTCAACATTAATAAAAAAGAATGACTCAGGCTGCTGTTGCAGCCTTTTTTACAAAAAGTTTTTTAAAACTAATTCTACCCCGCCGTATCTGCAGTAAAACCCCAGTTAGTTTAATAATGAGCCCATAATAAATGGTGCGATAATTAGTATTATAGAAGTAAAAATAAGTGTAATGGAAACTGTTTTAGGCAATTTCTTTCTTCCCTTTCCCTTATACCAACCAGAGAATTGTAACTTGTTTCTATATAATACAAAGTATAAAACTAATATTGCTAATGCACCGAGCCACGAATAGGTTTCTGTTGGTTCATTGATTGTATAAATGTTTCCTATAATCGCCCAGCCTAAGCCACCAAGTAGTACAAAAATAAATATTATACGCAAAAGTTCTAATAACGTCCTCACTTCTAATCTCCCACCTCTTTTATTAAAGCCCCAGATTCTTTAAAATTTGAAATTGAATATCTTTGGTAGTACAGATTAATTTTCTTTGTTGCATTGGATCCTATTTTTTACTTACTAAAGTTACTCTTAGCTATTTGTATTTTCGGCGGATGAAAATAGTGTACAAAGTAACCATTACTGGAGGAGTAAGACCTACTAGAAGTACCGTAATGTTTTTTTCAGGACCCAGCCAATAAATCACTCCCATAATTAACACGGAGGCTAATACAAACCACCATCCAATCTTTTTATCTAGCATACTATATCTCCTTTCCTCCCAATTGGTCTTTATTGAACAATCGCCCCAAATTCATGAAGACTTGAAACCAAGATAAGCTTAATTACTCTTTAATCCTTTAAAGCATGTTTACACTAAGTAAGTATTGTATTACAATCTTTAATAACCTAATTTTCTCACGTTTTTAACCAATTTAGTGAGAACATGTAGAAAATGACCAGATTGGGTTAAGGACTCCACCTATAAGTGTGGGGTCCTTTTAATTATTATGCTTATTTTTTAACGAAACCGCATAAACCTTACTAAAGATTTGACCCAAATAACTGAAGACTTGATTTCGAGATATTTCACCTTGAATTCTTTTTGTGTCTCAACTTTCATCGACTTTATACGATTGATTTCTAACTACTACAGTTTCAGGTACAAATCGAATGAAGACATTATTAGGATCTTGATCTTTAAACCTAGAATCCCAGATATTCTCATTTGGTCCTAAATACTTTGTGAATAAGTGTTTAGCTAAGTTAATATCAAATGGTTCTACAGTTGCTTTTCCTCTAAAGCCTGCGTGCAGTACTTTCCCTGTACTAGGATTAAAGTCCACAATTCCGATAGCGCAACTAGGTTCTTCCTTAATCCGTAATGGAAAAGTATCTCCATGTGTTCCTATAATCCAGAGACATTTATCTTTCCAAAGAACCCATACTGGTGAATCTCTTGGCCCTTCGGTAGAAGACGTTGAAAGATGTGCAAACAAGGGTTTCTCTAAAAATTCATCCAAGTTAAAACTGTGTTTACCCTTTATAATCTCCATTTGTCATACTCCTCTCTACCACAATATAGCCCTTCATTTCTTGAATAAACAATAAATAGCTGGTTGATTGAAAAAACCTCAATCTACATCCATCTTATAACCTCTTTTTAAAACAAATAATTCGATTTGCTTCACTAAACCCCAATTTAAGATGCATTCCTAAGCTTTCTTCATTTTCTAATTCACAGTCACTAGCAAACTCATGACAACCTTTTTTCTTTGCCCAATTCTCACAAGCACTAACTAATTTCTTAGCAAAGCCTTGTTTACGAAAGGCTTCTTTTATGTAAAGTCCTTCTAAATATCCTACCGGACTTGAACTTGTCCCTTCAACATAATCGTATCGCAGTTGGCATTGTGCAAACCCAATTGCTTCACTGTTATGATAAGCTAAAATAACCGTTGCGTCAGGCTGAGCAATAAGATGCGTTATTTCTTGTATAAATTCCTCTAAAGTGTGCTCTGGCCAAAGCAGTAAAGCAAGGTGAGCAGCTTCTTTTACTTCTGATATTGTCGCCTCTTTTAGCATATAGAACCTCCAAATTATTCTGCACATTACTTAAATATTCGATTGACGATTATTCTATTTATTTTATTATCAATTCGTAATACAGAATTGCTCCCGATTATGGAATACTCCATATCAAGATATCACCGAGAATTTTTTCTTTTTTCTTGAGTGTATGTAGTTTTGTGTGATCATTCCTGCATTAAAATCATAATGAAATAGAAGAGTTTCCGATTGAACAAAAACCTTTCTTCTTCACCAGTAAACTCAATATATGAAAATGAAAGAATTACAAAACCGATAACAGCTAATAGGATCAATACAAACTGCCCTTGCCTCATTGTTTCCAGGCTTTGCCCCCGTTAACGCTAAAAGAATTTATTCATTTTTCAATCCCAATAGTATGGTTTTTGAAACAAATCGAATTATTAACACTCCGATTAAAATAACAACACCAGTAAATATAATAGCGAAATTCATTCCAAAAGGATTAAACCAAGAAGCATTTGGAGGAATTATAAACTGCGTTGCCAAAACCACTGATACTAATATAGTGAGGGTGTTTGTTAAAATAACAAAAGAAAACTTAACTTTTATTGATAAGAGACCTGCAAAAATAACAAATAACAATGTCCCTAAAAACAAAAAAGAAGCTCTATTTGGGAAATGAGAAATTTCATAGTAGTGAAACAAAAACGGTATAGGAATTAACGAAACTGCCAACCATATAATTCTAATAAAATCTCATCCTCCTTACTATTTGATGAACAACTATAATATTTTCTGTATATCTAAATTAAACCTAACATACCTACCTAATAAATGGATAATTAATGAAAACTCTTCTGCCCGTTACAATATCCCTATCCACAATGCTGCTATGGTCCTCGTTAGTCGAAAATTTCTTTCAACTAAGCTTCTCCGTCAAACCATGCAATTCCTAAGAATTCCTATGCTTATGCAATAAAGGCGAAAGCTCTATTGCTCAACCTCCTCCAAAAAATCCCTTGACACGAATCCCAAGGGAGTCTGGGAGAGGGGTTAGTTTATAAGAGTTTTTTTAGAAAAAATAGTCTATAATGGCTGCTATTATATATCCCAAAGTCATAAGCCAATAAAAACTAAAAAATGCAATAATATTTGATATGATTAACCATTTCGTTTTAGTGAATATAGCTAACAACACTCCAACTGGTGCAATGTAAAAAATATTAAAGTGAGCACCACTCGGAATTTGAAATACTATGTTTGGAATTCAAAGTGCAATGCATGTAATCAAACATATGACAGAAAGTGTGTTTAATATTTTATGTTTTGCCATTAGTCTTTCTCTTCTTTCTTCAGGATTTTCTTTTTCATTTCCAATCTAACCCTCCAAGAATCATTTCTCTTATTACACATACGAGACCAATCCAAATTAGTTTCAATACTGTTTATTATCTCGAAGTCAAGTCTTCTATTATCCTGCGTTAGCGAAAAAGCGATTGCTCATATTGAACAATCGCTCCCTTATCCGGAAGACTCGGCTTCAAGATACCAACCTTATAAATCCGGACTAGACCTCTTAATCAACTCGTTTCCCCTACAGCTACAATTTTGCAAGTTGAAATCGCAAATCTAGGGATTGTATCATTTATTGGTGAAGTACCTAACACTATGCCAAGACCTGTTTGTTCCACGTTAAAATCTGCTGCAATAGAACCATTACTTAATAAAAGGTTCACTGTTGAACCGATAAGTGTATCCAGCAATTCTCTAATAGGCCGTTCCCGACAATCACATTCACAATCAGAATCATCAGGTGGCAACAAGTTAATAGTGGGCCCTGGTGGTAAAAATCCAACCCCTATTACATCAGAAATATTTACCACAAATGATGTCGCTCCGTCTGTAACAGTAACTAAATAATCATCTACTTCAGTTATAGTAAATAAAAAAAAGAGGGGAGGTTCATTTGGTGCGTCTGCAATAGTGGCAAGAATTACAGTTTGCCCTACAAGTTGTTGTAAGACAGACTGAAGTGGAGAAACACAACAGTCACAAAGAGTCAAACAAGGTGGACCTGGGGGGCCTAGTTCTCCTTGTGGTCCTTGAGGGCCACGAGGGCCTCGGGGACCTGGAGGACAGTCACAGCCTGGCTTTTTGGAAAGAGGGGGACAACATTCATTAAGTTTCATTCTAGATACTTTTCTTTTTTTGGACATGTTTTCACCCCCATTATTTCATATCTTATAAGCTATGTCTTCATATCAAAATTGGATTGCACAATAGTCTAGACGTAAGACACTCTCCATTAAGAGAGCCAGAAAACAAAACTAGGAAATTGTACGCTAATTAATTCCCTAAGTGATCTCGAAACTGAGTCTTCAAGAAACCTACCCGTTAACAAAAAAGCGATTGCTCATATTGAACAATCGCCCCAAATAGTTGAAGACTCGAATTTGAGATAATTATTTTATTTTCTACCGAGCTTTACAGATAAATTTACACTCTCTCTAAACTCACCAGAGGAGGAAAACTTCAATAATGATTGCTTGACATCCTTTTCAAACTCCTCAACTTTATTGCCTAGAAACCGTCTTGCCCCATATGAAGTTGAGTATAAGTTGCCTAGAATTGACTCAATCGTCCAATTGATTTCATATGTAGGTAAAGTGTGTATTTCGACTTCAAATTTTGAATTTGATAATACTTCTTCGTGACTAATAACTGGATGGTTGTAGGTGGATTTCCCAGCTCTCCGTTCTTTCCCATACCATTTTTCTATGAGTTCATTCAGCTTTTCTTGCCAAGGTTTTAGCGATTTATTTGGATCATAATTATCGATGATAGCCACTCCACCGCCTTCATCAATTAAGTCGTATAACTCCTCTAAAATCCTGTCTCTGTCCATCCAATGAAAAGCCTTTGCTATTGTCACAAGAGTGAATTGGTCATTATGTGATTCTTTATATTGTTCTAGCGTTCCATTAAACCACTGAATTTGCCCCAACCTCACCTGTTGGTGAAGACGTCTTGCCTCATTTATCATTTCTGGCTCTGTATCTATACCTACTATTTTGTTAGTCCAATCCGAGAATCTTATTGTAAGTTGACCTGTACCACAACCTAAATCGAGCAGGTTTTGTTCACCATTAAGCGAAAACTCCTGTACTAAAAACCTTATTAGAGATGCTGGATACATTGGTCGGTATCTTGAATAATAGCTTGCTGCACCCTTAAACAAGTTTGTTCCATAATCCCCCAAACTAATTCTCCTTTCCGCATCAACCTTTTAATAATGCACTAGTTGTTTTCAATCCCTTTTTTTAAGAGTAACCCCATATACATTAAGACTTGAAGCCGAGATTAATTAAACAAATGGGCTAATCTTAAGTAGAAATTATTCTTTATTTTTCTTCCGTGAAGAGTAAATTTGTAAGTAACAACATAAGGTAGCTAGTATAACCGCACTTATTCGTTCTAAAATCGCCCCGGTAAGAAAAATAGGTAGTCCTATAATTTTTAGTATAGTCAACGAATCACCTTTCCTCCTATCATCTTTACAAGTCTTCAATAAATCTACCCCAAACAGTGAGAAGATAGCGATTTCACTATTAAAGAATCGTTAGCAATAGGTAAGCGTTTGAGGTTATCTCCGGCTTTTCCCCTGCTCCACACCGAACGTGCTAGTTTCCCAGCATTCGGCGTTCCATCTAAAGGTATGTACTAAATTATAAGTTCCTATGTTACTCTTCGAGACTGGATGCAACGATCCCTTCCACCCCACATACCTTTCGGTATTGATTGATTCTATCTAAAATCAATCGGTTCTGTGGTAATTGTTTAAGATAAATCTTTATTTTCTCTATATCTTTCATATGGATAAGTCGATGAATATCTTTATGAAGAATACGCAGGTTTTGAAACTGATCGCTTCCTCCAAGATTCTTTGGAACATAGTGGTGACAGTGAACATCTGAAGCGTGTAGATATTCGCCTGTAATTTCGCATCTCCCCATCTTCATACTATACCGACTAATACGATTATCAAGATATTCGATACTTCGTTTCGGTAGAGAAGACTTCATTAAGTGACCGATTTCTTTCTGGATATCAGGGCGGAGACTTTTGTACATCTGTTCTCTTCCTGTCTTTGTATAAAGCGAAAGCTTTGGACTGAAGTTCATCGTATGGAATGTTTTCACATTGCCGATGGGGAACAAATACGTACCATTGATATTGATCGTTTTCGTTCCTAAGCTAAAGGTTTTCCTGTAGAAAGGAGGTGGCTTAAAAGGATGTTCTAGCTTTCCAACCGGTCGAAGACGGTTCACTAGAAATGGTTTAAGATCGTAAGCAAGACGTGAGAACACAAGGTTTACATGAGTCGCTCGGTTAAAGTAATGGTGAAGTCCTAAAACAAAACTATTGTATCGATGAATATTCTCAGCAGAAGGCGAAGCTTTCATTCTTCGCTTCCTGTTTGATTTTCTCTCTTTTTGAAGAAATGACCCCAGTATGGGCCACTCGTTTCTTACCCTTTTTATTCGCACGAATGGTGAACCCTAAGAACTCTGATTCTCGTTTTCTTAAGTTTACAATTTGGGACTTCTCTGGTGAGATGTCCAACTTCAAACGTTCTTTGAGGTACAGACGTACCGCATGGTACCACCTTTGCGCTGTCTTTCCTTCCCGACATAGGATTTTAAAATCATCAGCATACCGGACCAGGTATCCCTTTTTCAGGTTCGTTTGTTTTCTCGCTCGCCTTCTGGCATCATCTGAACTGTAAGATTTCTTCAAGGGAAACACTTCCCACTGGTCGGCAACCCATTGGTCTAGATCATTTAAGACGACATTAGAAAGAAGAGGGGATAAAATTCCACCTTGTGGCGAACCCTTATCGGGTACTCCTTCTCCATCAATCTCCGAAGTGATCATTTTTGAGATACAGGCTAGTACCTTACGGTCTTGAATACCGATGTTCCAGAGTTGCCTCTTTAATAGACGATGATTTACGTTATCAAAGAAACTCTTAATATCTACATCAACGACGTAATGAAGTTGACTATGATTAATCAAAAACTGTATCCTTGCCATAGCATGATGAGCAGACCGGAGAGGTCTGAATCCGTAGCTATGTTTGAAGAATTGAGATTCTACAATCGGTTCGAGAACTTGTTTAAAGCATTGTTGGATCACTCGATCCAGGATGCACGGAATACCAAGAGGTCTCCATTTTCCGTTGTCTTTTTCAATCCATTCTCTGCGAACTTTCTTCGGGCAATAGTTTCTAAGTTTCGTTCGGACTTCGTTTACCAGATCATTTTCGGAGAGCTCTTTCATGTCATCGATAGTTTTCCCATCGGTGCCTGGTGTTTTAGATCCTTTATTGGTTTTTATCATGCGAAAGGCGAGCAGGATGTTTTCTCTCGATATGATGGTTTCATATAGATAAGAAAACGTATGTCCCTGACTCGCTTTTTCATAAAGATCCGTAAAGGTCTCCGTCATATTATAATAATCCCAGTTTCGCAGCGTTGACACTGTGGCATCCCTCCTTTGGAGTGATGTTCCCACGTTCCTACCCGATCGGTGCCATTCACGTTAGGAAAATAATCGTTTCATACTCTAGACTTGGGGCTATTCCTCCACTTCTATTACAGAAGTTTCATCAGTCATTCCCCTACCCTCACAAGGATAAATGCTTTTCAGCATGGCTTTATAGCAACCGTTTCGGGTGACAGCCCTTGATTCAACGTTCCTTGCTTTCCAAGTACCATACAACGTAGCTATCATTACTAGAATTAGGTGCTTCCTGTAAGCCTGTGAGCTGGATACCGCCTTGGTTCGGTATAGCGTCTTTCAGATGGGGCAGTTTTACTCCACACCACTCACGTCCTCGTAAGATGACACGTAAGTTTCCTTACGTTCGTAACTTTAGACCCTTACCTTCGGAAGTTCGTCAGTTCCTATCTCAAAGAACGATTCTCACCTTAACTAGGTTTTAGCCGTCCGACATATCCTCAAGCATACCTTTTCTTTGCAAATGGCTTTAGCCTTTGTTCTGCCGCCTTCACCTGTGCTTCATACCAAGAGACCTGTCCGTCTCAACGCATGCAGGAGTATTAACGGGATGGTTTCGGGAAACATGGATCCTTCATTCCCATCCTCCGTTGTACAGTTCAAATTTAATCCAACAGATTCCCTGCCTTTCGCGCTGAAAAGCGCTTATAGCAGAACTTGTCGCGCGCCCCATTTAGTGGAAGACTCAGTTTCAAGGTATTTTTAGTTTAGTATGTATAATCCATGTGAACCTACTGCCACCTTCCCTTTATTTCCTTTACTACAATATCTGGATTGTCCCAATGGGAAAACACACCTTGCGGTTTCAATCGCTCTAGAAGCCATAAGCAAAGGATTGAAAACGTATTTTATGACAGCTCAGGAACTCGTTGCGTCCCTTGAGACAGCAGATGGACAAGGGAAATTGGATAAGAAAATGAGAGGAATCGCTAAGCCTTCTCTCTTGATCATCGACGAAATGGGCTATTTGAATCTCAGACCAAGGTGGTCATTACTTATTTCAAGTAATTAGCCGTAGGTATGAAAATAGCTCTATTATTCTAACGTCGAACAAGACGTTCAGCCAGTGGGGAGAGGTTTTAGGCGATGGAATTATTGCGACGGCCATATTGGATCGGTTACTTCATCATTCAAGAGTGTTTTCTATTTATGGGCCAAGTTTTAGAATGAAAAACAAAGCTGCCAAATAAGGTGGCAGCTTTGTATAATTTTAACCCGACGATTTTGTATAAAATTAAACGTCCTTGACACCCAGTTAGCGGAAGACTTGATTTCGAGGTATATTGAAGCTACAACTAACGTACCTGTTGCTTTAAGTAAGAGAATTCATAAACTTATTTTTCTAACAAAACTTGAAAATCTTTAACGAAAACAGCATTTCCAATTATTTGAACATCAAATGATTCGCTATTTTTTGAAACATCTACTATAACTCGACCATCTTTTCCAATTTCATGACCTTGCTCAACTATTAGTTTTATAGATTCATTAGAATTCTGTTTTATGTATTTTGCATAAAAAGCCCCCATCACCCCTGAAGCTGTACCAGTTACTGCATCTTCGATTGTTCCCGAATATGGTGAAGAGAAGTGTCGCGCGTGCATATCAGCATTGGAATCATAAGTCTCCACACAAAAAGGGTGAACAGATGAATTAGGCATTTCCTTTAAAATTTCTGGGAACTGTTTATTGTTTGGTTCCATTTTATTAAAGACATCCAGTTGTTTTATCGGTATGAGTAGAGTCCAAGCACCTGTACTTCCATAAAGTATCGGTAAATCATCATGAAGATCTGATTCTTTCAATCCAATTGAGTTAGCTAAATCTTCTTTGGAACCTGTAAATTGCTTGAATTGGGGGGAAGTCTGATTCATAGTTATCAATATTTCATCAGCAACAGATGTGTTAATCTTTATCGGTAGAATACCAGCCTTTGTTTCAATGGTTAACTCTTTTTTATCTCCTAATAGCCCTCTGCTTTTTAACGCATAAACTGTTGCCATTGTTGCATGGCCGCATAAATTCATTTCATGTCCAGGTGTGAAATATCTTATTCTAAGGTCGGCTTTATGCGATTTAACTGGAAATGCTGTCTCATTAAACCCCACTTCAAAAGCAATCTCTTGCATTTCTATATCTGTTAATTCATCACCATTTAAAACTACTCCCGCAGGATTCCCCTTATTAGGTTCTTTACTAAAAGCATCATAATGATAAACCGTTATAGATTCCATAACCCGGGCCCCCCTCAATACTAGTAAAAGAATTTTTATATTGTAATTCCAAATTTATTGTTCCACAAACCTGTTTTGTCAGTTAAAAAAGCTAAATCTCTCTATTGAGCAATTGCCCCATTTACTTTAAAACTTGAATTCAAGATATGTTATGTATGCTCTTCGGAATGTTCAGTAGACTAAATTCATGGTAAACTCTCCCAGAGAGGAGGTATAATATGAATGAAGCAGTTAATTTCTTCCCAATAGTTGCTTTTATTCCAATCATCTTTTACATAGCTATCCTAATTTTTATAGTTTGGTTTGCGCTCACTATAGTTAAAACACAAAAGAGAAGAACCATATCCTAAAAGAAATATCAAATGGAATAAGAGAATTCAACATTAATAAAAAAGAATGACTCAGGCTGCTGTTGCAGCCTTTTTTACAAAAAGTTTTTTAAAACTAATTCTACCCAGCCGTATCCGCAGTAAAGTCCCCCGTTACTTTAAGTGAAATTATTCACAATCTTAAGTTGCTTTTAGGCTATTTTATTTTTTAAACGGAAGCCTCGGACTTTCGTCTTCATATATGGAATAAGTCCATCCTTCATTTTCCATTGTTGAACATTGGTTATTATTGCAAGAAAAAATATAGGTCTGCTCTTCAGTAAGGACACTCACCCCAAAATAGTAAGGGAATACTCCGCCTTTATTTTTATCAATACCTGTTTCAATAGCAATGATGTTCTCTTTTTCTGCTATATTCTTATAATCTTCACTTTCAATTGTTTTTAGAACCATTTCACTTAAAATAACCTTTTCTTCTGAGGAAGGTTCATACCATTGTTCAATCACAAGCCATTTTCCTAATATATACAAATTTACACCTAAACTTATTATCAATAAAGCAAGCACAATCTTTTTCTTCATATATCCCCATCCTTTATTTAAGTCTTCTTTTACTAACCTGCTGCGTTAGTTTAAGTGTGCCACTTCACAATCTCAATAGAGAGTAGGTTATTGAGGCACACAAATTGTGCAAGATAAGGACTTTTTAAGTCTCATACAGCTTGTCTCAAAACTCTTACCATTGTAAATCCGCGTTTTCCTGACGCTACCCCGACCAGATCATGAATAAAGGAAAGGCTGAAGTTCACTAATATGATCTTCAGCTCTTGCCCCCTTATCTGGAACACTTGAAATCAAGATAATCTCTTTTCGTTTTAACTTATAAAATTAATTCACCCTGCAAATTTAGCAGGGTGAATTAATTACTAGAAAATATCCTTAGCATTTGATGGTAAAGCCCTTACTTGAATCAAATATGAGGTCATATTTGAATCTTCATGAGTTGGATAACTAAACGAAAGGTTTTTTGCAATATCTGTTGCTATTTTCCTAAATAACTCCCCGGATTCAAATAATGAATCCCATAAATTTTCATAACCATCATCAGAATAAGTAGCTCTATACTGCTCCCAATATGGCTCAGGTAACTGTTTATTAAAATAGTTTCCCACTTTCCCAGTGGATAGTTCAAAGTTAGTATTCGTTCCAATCCACCATTCGACCATTTTATTCAATTCCTGTCTAACCACACAGTCCATCATGAACTTTGCGTATGGTAACTCCTCCCGCCATATACTTTTAGCTATATTTTGTTGACACCACCAAAAGTTGTTGCAGCAACTTAAATACATAGCCTCTGTTGGCCTCTTTACATGATAATCAATATCTGTAGGAGCAGGAATAGTCGGTAAACAGTTGTCCTTATCTAACAAAGGAACAGTTAATTTGTCACTCAGATAATTATGGTTCATATGCTCTTTCGTTTCGATATGAAGATCGATACGGTTACCATCCTTAAATAACATTAAGTAACCATAAGATTGCTCAAAATTAGCTTCCATTCCAAAGTTACGACTATTTTTTTATCAGGTTCCTGGAAGATAAGAATATCTCCGAAGTTGTGTATCCACCCTTTATCTTCAATAAAAGGTTTGGTCTCTTTAACTACATAAACAATATCGTAATCTTGAAAGATATCTTTTGGAACGTTCGGATTTGTCCGTGAGCCATTCATATAAGCAGCTCGAATTCTCTCATCTTCTTTTGCTATATTAATTATTAGTTTCATCATCTCTTGTTCTCTTCTCAATCCATTACCCCTCCGTAGGTTTTTATTTTTTTGAGTGATTAGATTCATAGCCTACCTTATGGAGGATCTCGTGAATGATATAAGTTTTTTCTTAATATTATTAAATCTTTTTTTCATACCAAATTTTCCTTTCTAAAAAAATTACGCCCTCTACTTAATGGTTTCAATATAAAAAACTAAAATCCTTCTTTACTATAAGTAGTTCAGCTATACTGGGCTCAGATTGAACATGAGTAACAAAAGAGTTTGATTTCGCAATTTCAGGATCCAAATTTATCTATAACCGCTAGAGAGTAAGCTTTTCATAAAATTATTGATTTAATAAACCTATTGGTCAATTTACCATTTACCATGCTCCCCTCCTAACAAAAAGAAGACCCGAGTTTAGGGTCTTTTGAAGGAGTGGTAACTTTCTTGAGGATCTATATTTTGTGATCGATAAAAAGCTTATATATTATTAAGTGTTTAGATAAACTTTCGGTTTAAAGACCAATATTCTTCCTTGAGTGTTTGTTTTGAAGCTCTTCTCTTGAATTGGTAGGCGGAATTTTGAAAGCTTTCATGCTGCTCAAGCAAAAAATAATCAGTTAGAAACTTGGGTTCTACTACCATCGCTTTTGTTTCTTCCAATAATATTAAACATAGTTTTATGTCTCCTATTCTTTCCTCCGATAGTGCAATAAGATATTTCAAATGTGATTGAGAAACTCCCCTGACTACTCCTTCTTTTCTTAACCTTTTAGAGGCCTCAATTGCCATTTTCTTAGAAAAAAATAAGGGGATAACATGACCCTCCATTCTAAGATAATTACCGTTCACACCCTGTTCATAACTTGAAGACTTCTCCATAATTGTCCAGAATGGTTCCCCCATGACAGATTCGTCAGGTATCGTTTTCTCTATCCATTCATCTCTACTTTTCATAAATATGTTTCTCCTTTCCTATATAAAATAATTGGATTACAGTTCTAAATTTGACTGTTTCTCAGAGCATCTATGTTGCAATATTTATTAGAAATTATACTGTTCACTTTCTAATAGAGGTAGTGTTCATAATAGGTGTGATACAGACTATTATTTTTCTAGCAAGGAAGGTGAACATGGCGAAGAGCAGCCTCCCTACTTCACGCCTTTTGTAATTAAGATAGACAAGTAAACAGATTATGTAGTTGCGTTTTACTGCTTGCCTACTCATAATGTGCAAATTTTGATTAAAGGACTCGTATAAATTCAATAGCTGATCCAACTCTTGGCTACATTTAACAGCCTCTTTACTTGTGAATCCCTTTTTCAAAGCTAAATTGATCATTTTCTGTCTTTTTTTATTTATATACTGCAATAGCCTTTCTTCTACTTTCTTCAAAATATAAAATCCTCCTGTTTTCTTAAAATAACATGAAATATATTATGAAGGGATTTAGTTTTAATTGAAATAGCTTAGACAACACTAGTCATGACTAGACAAAATCAGATCATAGAAAATTCCTTCCTGAAAATCATAGAAGTAATTTTAAAAGAGGAATTATACCTGAACGGAATAATAAAATTGGCGGTCATCAAACGTAATAAATCATTAAAAATAAAGAAAAATCTCCTACGGATAGACCGCTTATTTATTTGTTCTTTATAAGTTATTCACTAAAGTACTTTGTTAAAGGAAAATATTGTAAAAATATTACATTTTATTTAAAAAGGTTCGGAATCTTATGGTTATTTTTGGTAATATTACTAATACATTCTATTTCAGGGGAATATGAATCACTGAAACTTCTAATTTACTCTTGTCATTAGTACTTATTTTTATTATGGTAATGCCAAGCATTGCTAAAGCGAAAAATGAAGAGGAGACTGGTGTATTTACAGAAGAAGAAATGGAAAATTTAACACCATCTTTAGAGGCAATAGTGGAAATTCCTGATGAATTATTAGAATCAGGTAACTCTGAAGCTATCAATCAGTATTTTGCTGACCGAGGAATTGACTCTCACATCTATAATTCAGAAAAAGGAGATGAAGCTTCGGTAATTATGCAGACTCAAGGTTGGTGGGGATGTAGTTTAGCGATTTCCCAAATTCTTGTTATGAATGCTATACCTATTGCAAAGCTTGTTAAGATAAAACAATATGTTAAAGCATTAGGAGGCGTTAAAGAGACTGCTAAGTTACTAGTTGGAGCTACAACACCTGGAGAAAAAACAGCCGCATTAGTAGCAGAGCTCACAGGATTCACAAATGTTAAAAAGGCATGTAATTTATAATTGAAAGGAGATGAAGTTATGGGCACGGAAGTATCAATATTAATTATCACAGTTTGTGCCGTAGCTATTATTTGGGTTCTGCTAAGTAAGAATAAGAAACTTAATAAAATGGCCTATGAGAACATAAATATCGAATCCGAATTAGAATCTCATGTAAAAAACATGATTAGCAATAGTGAAAGTGAAGTTAAGGTTATTAAATCTGTTAGGGAAAAAACGGGTTTAAGTCTCCTACAGGCAAAACAATATGTAGAAAAACATAAAAAATAAGTTACTTTTGGGTAGCGAAAATTACTTATAAAATTAAAAGGCAGCAAGATTACTTAATAATTTAGTTAGGTAACTTGGTGCCTTTTTATTAGCTTAATTACAATTTAAAAATACTCCAGAGTGCGACTCTCGCACCCCGTTATGATAACTTGTTTATTATCAGGCAATTGTTCTAGTTTTTTAAAGTTTTTGGACTTTTAGTTTTAGGATAATCCCATATCCATTTTAAAAATCTAAATTAAATCTTTCTTTGAAACCTTCTCCCATATCGGGCCTTGTTTTGTTTCGATAATCTAACATTCTTTTCATAGCTCGGTACACACAGATTGTTCTGTGGATATCGAGGAAAATGATTGTATCTGAATGTACGAGGCACTGTTATCAATCGTTTGATTTTCAATGCCTGTCACTCCACACAACATAGAAGCTCCTAGTTCGGCAATCAATTCTTCTTTGCTATAGTTCTGACTGCCAAAACTAATTTTTCCGGTCACTCCTTCTCGATCTAGTCGATCTTTATGCCCTGTGCTGTGTACC
This sequence comes from Halobacillus sp. A5, assembly GCF_024189315.1. Taxonomy (GTDB): domain Bacteria; phylum Bacillota; class Bacilli; order Bacillales; family Halobacillaceae; genus Halobacillus_A. The sequence continues at coordinate 446,784 of NZ_JAIZEO010000004.1, forward strand.
ATTTCATGAAATATTGAAGATTTGAAATTGGGATATAAGTTCTGAAGCTCCATCATATTATGTAGTTGGATATAATGGTAAAGCTTTATGGAGCATAATAGTTATTAAGGTCTTAACAACTTTTTACGAAAAAACTTGCAGGATAGACAACAAGCTATACACTCCCAGTAGTGTATAGCCTTTATTATGAAGAAAGTGCACCTTTAAGGAGAGTTTATAAACATTGGCATATCAATGTTTTGGTTAGGTTAGAAAGTGAGTAAAAACAAAAAACATGTAGCACTAATTAACGTGAAAATCTTGATAAAGGGATAAAGTCAGGAAAATAGATTTTAGACTTGTTAATTCCTATTTTCCTGACTCTACCTAAATATGATATTATGGTATTGATTTTATCCCACAGTGGATAAAAATCTATCACTACAGATAATAAGTAAACTTTCTTTGTTTTAAGTTTTTTTCATTTGAGCACAATGGTTCTCTCGTGGTATTTATTCTTCTTCAAATACTTGTATACAATAACAGGTAAAATCTATAGATAGTTAGGGGTAATGGGTTTTGAAGGTGATGCTCTATTCAATTGTTTTTACGGTTATAGCATTTTTTATTACAGCTTTAATTGATTGGTCTTTTAAAGAAGCTATCACAACAGGTAATCTTTTAAAGTATCTCTTATTTTTTGTTGTTTTGTTATTTATGTTTTACTTTATTGAACGAAAGAATAAACAGTAAATAAAAACCCTGCATACTAAAATGTATGTAGGGTTTTTATAGTTTAGTAAGTTCCCATGGCTGTAGGACTTCCATTAGGTAACCAGCCTTTTTCTCCTTTATCTATGTAACCAAAATAATAAGGTTGTTTGATATAGATACCTTTAGCGTTGTTTTTCTCAATTGTGTTTAATTGTCTTTCAAACTCAGCCATATCTTTTTCAGCCAGTTCAGTTATACCTGTGCCTAATCCGTAGACACTAACTGCATATGCTCCACCTTGTAGAGCGTTTTTAGCTTTTGTCCCTACTGCACCTGAAGCAAAAATACTAAACGGTTCAATTAAAGATGTTGCCTTTTTTTCCGTGTCTAATTTGCTTTGAATTTCCTCTGCAGAAATATAAGTTGTTATTGTTTTTTTGTCATGCAAACTTGGGGCGGCACTTACGCTGTTTACTCCTATAAAACCTAATGCTAATACAAGCAAAAATAATGTTTTGGTTGTTCTCTTTAAAGATATTCGCATTTTATCCCTCCTACACTTAAACGTAATCATAAATACATGTACTCTGGTATCAATTTTATTCGGGTCTCTATAATAATAATTTTTATATTAAATTTCCCCTCCAATAATGTTAATAATTGTAATTGTAATTAAAATTTTATCAACATTACAAAAATAGTAAATAAGGAATAAGTTAGGGGGGTTTTTATAAGAAAATAAAAACATTAAATTTTTTGAAACATGATTGGTAAGAATAGCATTAATTTTCATCCTTTATATGGAAATTATTTTTTCGTTTTCCTATCTCTTGCGGTGATTTTTAGATCATATTTTTTTATTTGGACTCGAAAGCGTAAAATGCGAACCTACAACAATAAGAACACCTGACTCAACCCCAAATTAACCCTTTCTAATTTATGATATATTACCATTTATTTTTAGTATTAACCAAGATGAAAAAGGATTTAACATGGTTAGTTAATGTTCCAGACTCTACGAACACACGTGACATAGCTAAAAGGAGTGTATTTTAAAGATCTATTCTTTTTTTTGTTTCCAGCTCTTTTGCGCTATCTAATAAAAATAATTTGGCCAATATGATAAGCATTATGGGTAGTTTTAGTTTCAAAAAGTAAATCATCTCGACTTCAATTCCACTAATCTGCCCAAAACATTAAGAAGAGGGCAATTCTTCTGTTTCAGAATTGCCCCCAATAACGGAAGATTTAAATTCAAGGTAATATTCCATCACTATCTCTTGTACCTTCTTCTTTAAGACACTTTCTTTACCCTCTAAAATGATGATAAGTAGTTTTAAATAGATAATGAACTACCATACAACTTCAATGTGTTAGATATCTTAACGTTTTTATTTTCCTGCTGTCTTTAACAATTTGTGACTTATTACAAGTGAGGCAGGAAGGCAAAAAATCACAAATATTGTTAAACCAATTACATCTGCAGCAAAACTATAAGGTATAAATTTGTTATAAATAAATCTAATGATTCTAAAGAATCCGTATAACACTACACAAGCAATTATAAAATATAGTATTTTGCCGGATATTGTTTCCATTAAACCCAACTCCTTTAACGCAAAGTCTATCAAAAACTATTTTTAAGAAAAATAAAATTCAGTGGATTATTTAATAAAGACTGGGCAATACCTCATTCTTCTCTATTGAAACTTCTCATTCTACACATAGGTTTTACCCATAAAAACAAGTAAAAGGAGCAAACCTTTTTGTTTTAGACTTGCTCCCGATACAGGAAGACTTGATTTCAAGATAATTATCAAATCGTTATTAATTACCGATGCCCATCTACTCGAGCTTGTATGTATCCATAATAGGCGCATGTTCCATTTTGAGATAAATCTTTAACGTCAAAACCACATTTTTTGTAAAAACTAAAATTATTAGAAGAGGTATGGGCAAACCAATCACCATGGGGAAGTTTTTGAACACATAGTTCAACAAGTTTCTGTCCAATCCCTTTACCTCGATAATTTGAAGAAACAACTAAATCCATGATATTAGCCGCCATGATTTGGTCAGAAATAACCCTTACCATTCCAATCATTTTATCGTCATCCCAAACAGGTAAATGCCCAAGTAGAATTATCAAACATGAGAGTGAATTTTTCCTTTTGCCAACTTGGGGTTTCTCTTACCCAACCTTTAAATAATTCTTCAACAAATTTACCAGGAACACCTTTTACACCTTCTCTAATTACAAGACCATTATAATATTGATACATATCCTTCCCCCTTTTCACTTAAAAACCTTAAGCTTTTTAAAGAAACGCTCCCTTTTTTGGAAGACTTGAATTCAAGATAACAGGTACTGTCTAATTATTTGAGTGAGTCCATCTGGGTAAATAAATTCATCTCCATGCAGAAATTTATTCATAGGAATCCAAAAAGCTTTAGAAGTTTGCGACCCTTCTTTCACTTCTAAATAATGTTTGTCATACATCCATTGCTCTTTTAAATCTACAAGGTAGATTTGGAAGATTTCATGTCCAACTTCACCATTTACTTTGAATATGTTTTCAAGACAGGTTATATAACGTGGATTAAGTACTTCCGTCCCTAATTCTTCTATAAATTCTCTATTTAGGGTTATATCTGACTGCTCTCCAAATTCAATCGTCCCTCCTAAAGGTCGAAAGAATTTCCCTTCTCCATTCGAATGCTTACCTTTAAATTCCTCTAGTAATAATAGATCTTCCTTAATTACTAACCCTAAAGATTTTGCCCTTGGATACATCAGACACCTCTTTTCAGTTAATGGCCTTCCCCCTACAAAACGAAGTAATATTTATAAAACCATGGCTACAATTTTATTTATCCAATCATTGTTTTCGCTTATTTCTAGCCTACTACAAATAGAGCTATGGACATTTTTAAACTCCCGTACAATATTATTGATAACATTCATGATTTCTATTGAATCCCTTCCACAATCCCAGCTTCTAAGAAGGGATAGCTGCCAACTTTCTAAACAGCCTCTACCACCTTCATATTTAGTCCAATCCCCAAAATTGTTTGGTTGAATCCCTGCGTTCATGTACCAACCAACAACTATAGAAATTCTTAAACTATCCATACATTTAAGAGCGTAATAATACTCTCCTCTCATTAACCGCCTATATGCCTCATGTAAATTCGCGAAGAATTTAGTTCTCCAAGCTTCAAATTCATCAAGCGAGGGTTCATAAGTCATTTCCAGTGATTGTTTTTGAACTGTCGAGATGATCGAGTTGTGATCTTTAACAATCTTTATATTTTTCAACCACACAGAAGGCTGAATATCCTTTGGCTTATAATAAAAAGTGTCCACCTTTATGAAGCTATCATAGTGGACCACAGTATAAATTGATAAAGGGTGAGCATCTTCAATAAAAAGAATATTCCCCCACATTTGAGGGCGAGTTTTTTTGTTAGAAATGTAAGTCCCTATTTCTTCTGGTTTCACCACTATTCTTAGATCAATATCTGAATATAAATCCGTATTGCGTGATCCTATAGAACCCCCATAGAAAAGGGTTAAGACATGATCATCATTAAGTAAATCTTTCTCGATAGAATCCATTAAATTCTTTCGAAATTTAGGTAATTTTTTATCCCTTTCCTCATGTTTACTTACAAATCCCACACATTAAAATCAACTCCCTTTTTACTCTTGTAAGTAATATTCAATAAAATGTCCTGTTATCCCTTCTTCACCAGGCGTACTAAAACTAGAAAGAGCTAAATCTTATCTGGTCTCTTCAGCTCTCGCCCCATTTACAGGAAGACTTGATTTCGAGATATTAAAGCACTTTTATACTAATTAACCGTCAATTGAATAGCACATTAACCTTAATCAATCGGAAATATGTACACGAAATAATTTAAATAATTCTCTAATCCAATATTTTTAGCAATTATATTGGAAGGTTTATTTGCCTCCTCACAATCCCAATATGGAATCATACCCTTACTCGCACAATCTTTCACAACGAAGTGGGCTTCTGACCTAATTTATTCCCTTGATGTTCCTCTATTGTTTCTATATCTATACCGTGAACATTTTCAGCTACAAATCCCGAAAAACATAAACTCACAATCTTATTTTCGTAGGCAATACAGTAACCAATTCCCTTTTGAAAAAAACTCTCAGGAGAAGACCAGAATTCTGATATTTTAGAGCGTAAAAAGCCTATGTTTTCAAAAGAATTTTTCTTATCCTCAAAAAGCTCTTTATTAATTTTTAACACATTATAATCTTGACTAATCGAAGATTCATTATTATCTCTATAATGACTATTATTTTCCAATGTATAAACCTTTTGATTCGATTTCTGCATGTGACGATGTTCAAAAACCATCTCTATCGTCTTATCCCATCCAGAATGATTACCAATGGCTATAAAATTATTTAACCCCAGCTCCTTTGCTTCAGGAATAATTAGCTTATCAATAAAATCATTTATATAATTATTAAATACCTCATTTTCTTCATCTCCAATAAAGAAAAAACCATCATTATTACCCAACCAAATAAGTCCTGTTTTAGGAAAATCGGTCTGATCTACAAATATTCGACCTGGGTTTATCCCTTCTATTACCGCTTTAACTTCTAAATGTCCCCTATCATTTATTAACTCTTCGCATTTATAGAATTCAGTTTTCTCAAGTTCGCGAATCATTTCAAACACTCCTACTCCTTCGTTAGTTTTCAACCACTGTAATTATGAAACGGGGCAACCATTTTCAAGATTTGCTCCCGTTTGTTTAAGACTCGAAATCAAGATAATTAGTTTACTTTATACCGAGTTTTACAGATACATTGACAGTCTCTCTATACTCCTCAGAGGAGGAAAAATTGTTATTTTATGCCATTTGAATAGATGTTCTGTAGAAGGTATAGATTTCCATTAATAATGTTTAGTATGATCAAAACGAATAGTGGATCCATAAAATTGCTTAAGGTACCTATATAAGATAATTTCGGCTTATGAAGAAAGGGTGAAGATTTTGAATAAAGTAATTTGTTTTAAAGGCTCCCCTTATTACGTGGTAACCGAAGTCGATTCTTACTATTTTTGCCTTCGACTTAATCAACAGTTAAAGCCAGATCAAAAATTTGGCATTTCCCGAGTAAAGATACCTAAAAAGGAATGTGAAATGTACAAAGCATAAAAACATGTTCTTATTTTATGCAATGAACGAACTTCTTTATAAGAAGATTACACTTTGAACAGTAAATTTCAATAAACCTTTACGTAAAATCTATTAAAAATTAAAAAATCACATTTACAATATAAGTATAAAGGAAGGAGGAAGAACAAAATGTACGAGTATATAATCAACGTAACAATCAAGGGAAAAATTTATCAAACCAATGTAATAGCTTACAAAAACACTTCAGAAAAAGAAGTATATCAAATTGCAAAAGAACAAGTCTTGAAACAATGGGCAAATTAAACAGTAACATTGGTTATTAATTTCTATGAATACCTGACTTTTGAAATTTGGTATGTATTACAACATCTTCTAAATAAGCCCTAAACTTTCCGTCTGAAACAGCCCTTGCAAAGCCTATAAGAAGATCTCCATTCCACGCACAAACGGATATTTAGCGTTCTAAAATATTCTCTATATCCTCTTCTTTTCTATTTTCCCACCAACCTGCCTCACTATAAAGCCTCTTAAGTTCAGCTGCTTTTATTGGTTTTTCTGTATAACTTTTAACTTCCATTTCCATACTTTCACCCGTTCATATTAAGATCCCCCAAAGCGCTCTTAACCTTGGATGGTATATGGAGCAGACGATTTAAGCAAACTTTCTACCCCACCAGCATGGTAAGGCATTAGTTGGTTTGCGGTATTTATATCCATCCACTTAATATCATCTATCTCATCTTTATGTATTATTTGTATAGCACCTTCTACAATTTTCGCTTTGTAAGTAATGAATAGAGCATGATGGCCCTTGCTTTCAAAAAACGCTTCATTTACAGCGACTATGTTTTCAGTTTTTATTGTTAAATTTGTTTCTTCCTTACTTTCTCGCATTGCTGCTTGTTCGAATGTTTCACCTTTTTCAACAGCACCGCCAGGAAGAGACCAACCACTACCTTTATTCTTCACCATCAAAACTTTCTGTTCAATTCTATTAAAGATAAAGGCGTAAGCTACGTCGACTCGTTTCACTTCAAATCACTCCTACTTAATACATCTGTTTCCGGCTAAATAATGATTGTTTATATTCAGCAAACGCTCCCTATTGCTGAAGACTTGAATTCGAGATAAGTTTTATATTCGTACATAAATCCATATAAAAATTATTCAGTATCCATATTATAAAAGTGGTTGGTACATTCCCTTGTTGAGTTGTTCGGCGTAAAAAAGGTGTAGAGGGTGGCCCTACACCTTTTTTCTAACACCTTTTTGTTTAAGGTTGTCTTGTACTTCATCTATTTTGCTGCTTGGCTTTATTTGATAGATATATTTATTACTGTGTATATAGATGTAAGGGTCGTTCCTTACAAAGAAAGTTACTTCATCCCAAGCATTCTCTTTTTTAGTTTTTTCCTTATGAATAACTTGGATGGAAGTATCAGTTAAATAGGCTTCCTTTCCACCTATAAAATCGTCCTTTTTCTTTAATAGTGCTTTTTTATTTCGTTTTTTTATAAGTTTGAACGTTGCAAAAAAATAGAACCCTAAACCAAACGTATACAAAAAAATATATGCAAATGGACTTACTAGTGCTTCAGGGTTAATAATTTTATAAAATACCTGAGAAGATGTGAGTAAAACTATTCCCACTATAACAATTAAAATTTTCCTTACTCGCTCGTTCTTGCTATGTTTTAAGAGATTTTCTATATATGGGTCTATATCTTCGGTATTGGTAGTGTAGTTTAATTTGATGGACATAAGACCTCCCGTAAGATTGATATAAAGTACACCTGTGGTCAATATATTAAATTTTATCATATGACGTTTTCATTATTAGGCTTTATAAACACATAGGAAAGATTAGATATGAGGATCAGTCTTTTAAGCATTAGCCCCAGATTGTTTAATACTCGACATCGAGATAATAGAATAGTAACGGTCTTAATTTAAACCATCCACCACTTTAAGACTCAGTTAATTTAATGAACTCTTTTACATCTTGTACGCATAATTCCATCCCTTTTTCCCAGAATTCCTCTGAAGTAATATCTTCATCTAGGTGTTTCATAACTAAATCTTCCACAGTCATACTTCCAGAATCACGAAGTAAGTTTAAGTAATCTTCCTCAAACTCTTTTCCTTTCTCTTTTGCCTTTGCATAAATGCCTAATGCAAATAAATAGCCAAAAGTATAAGGGAAATTGTAAAAAGGTGATTGGGTAATGTAGTAATGAGGTGTCCAAACCCAAGAATATATAGAAGGTTGTTCTAGAGAACCATCATACGCGTCGTTTATTGATTCTTCCATTAACTGATTTAAACGTTCTGCTGAAACCACACCATCCATACGTTCTTCGTAAAATCTTTGCTCAAATAAGAATCTTGAATGAATATTCATAAAGTTCATTACACTGCGTTTTAATTTTTCATCCAGTATAAATATTTTTTCTTCTTTTGTACTCGCCTTTTCCATAGATGCATCAAAAATAATCATTTCTGCGAAGGTTGAAGCCGTTTCAGCAATACTTAAAGGATAACGTTTATTTAAACCGCTCACAGACTTCATGGCGTGATTATGGAAAGCATGACCCAATTCATGAACAAGAGTTAACACATTTAAAAAAGTTCCGGTAAATGTCACAAAAATTCTAGATTCACCCGTAATGGGAAAACCCGCACAAAACGGAATAGGAGACTTATTGGGACGATCTTCCGCCTCTATCCAGCCATTATTAAAAGCATGGCTAACGAATCCTTCTAATTCGCTTCCAAACTGGATAAAATGTTCGGTTATGAAAGTAACAGCTTCATCGTATTTTATTTTTTGCTTACTCTTTGTTATCGGTGCCCAAAAGTTATAAGCCTTCATGTGAGAATCGCCCAACGTTTCAGCTTTTCGTTCCAGATAATCCGAGAATGGTTGTTTATATTTACTGATTACTGACCACATCGTATGTAGCGTCTCTTCCTTCATCCTGTTCTTTTTCAAAGGGTCTTCTATTACACTTTGTATCCCACGTTTATTATTTACTTTTAAACGAAAACCAGCAATATGATTTATTATTTTAGCAAATAATTCTTCTTTCTCTTTCCATATAGATTCTAATGCATAATGAGCTTCCTTACGTACTTGTTCTTTAGGGTGTGACCGCAAGTTAATGGCTTGTCCAACAGATAGATTTTCTTGTTTTCCATTAATCTTAATATTTACGCTAAGACTACTTACTAGCTCATTGTAGAAATCCCCCCAAGTATGGTAACCATCAACCATTAAGTCAGAAATTAAGTTTAGCTCCTCTTCTGACAAATTCCCATCTGCATTTTCCCGCCATTCGTTTAGAATAAATTTATAATTTTGTAATGCTTTGTTTTCTAATAACTTTCCCCATATATCTTCCTTTGTATTTGATAATATTTTCTTTACTTTAGATAATTCATTTTCAAAACGAGAGTCTATTTGTGCAACTTTTCCTCGTAGAATTGCAGCTTCTTGATCCTTTGGATTTTGTGCAAGAAGACAAGTGATAAACGAATTAGCTTGCGATAGGTTCAAGCGAATGTTACCGATAATTTCTACTACCTGTAAAACTTTAATTCCTTCATTTGTATCCAGGAGAGTAGTTAAAGATATAACACATTTTTCTAGATTATGTACAAGATCCTCTAAACGATTGATATGATCTGAAAATTGACTTGATTTTCCTTCTCCCTGAAAAAGATTATCTAAGTACCACACTTTTGGATAATTGGCTCTCTCCAAAAAATCCCCCTGATATATGTATTAAAACCGCTAAACACAAACGCATGTTCTTATATTAACATATCATAGAAGAAAAATTTATAAATTAAAAGAACATTGGCTAACAAAATCAATGCCTCTTTTGGCTACTTTTTAATTACAAGAGAGACCGTCCATATTGAACAATCGCCCCAGTTTGCGTAAGATTCAACTTCAAAATATTTTTCATAAAAAACCAGTATTTAAAAGCTCGTTATCTACTTTTGAATTATTCCACGATATCTTCTCTAATAAATCTCTTAAGGTTGGTTTGAGTATGGTCTTTGGAATATCAAATATTTGGGAAAGCTCATCTATTGGTATGCATAACCTATATCTTAGTAATAAAAGAAGTCGTTCTTGGGTGTTTAACGTCTCTTTAGTTTCATTAATATTAACCTTTTCTTGTAACACAGAATCGGATTGTATATTTAATTTATTCTGATTAACTTCATTCCTATAGTCAAGGGCATGCTTGACAGTAATAAGATAAAGCCAAAGCGAGAAATTTTCATTTGTATCGTATTGATTAATGTTGTAATGAACATAAAGAAAAACTTTTTTTGACACTTCTTCTGCCAAGACCACATCTTTGATACCAGTCATACATATTTCATATACTGTATGTTTATAGAAATTAACAATTCTTTTGAAAGCTTTTCTATTTCCTTTTTTCACTGAATATATAACCCGTTGATTTATCTCTTCCAACTTCATTCCTCTTTTTATTAGTAATAATTCCTAACACATACAAAATCTAGTACATTTATAACTTTAAAGCAATACATTATTAAATATATTTATTTCTGTGTATTTTATTTAAGCTGATCTTTAGAAATCCCCTTAAAAAAACATATAAAAAAGCGAATCTTTTATTTAAGATTCTCCCCAGATACGTGAAGACTTGATTTCGAGATAAGCAACTGGCTAGGCCACTATATAATAAGAGCACAGTGTCCAATCATCTTTTTTATGAAACATTAATCTACTCAAACAGTTAGGTAAAGTTATTGATTAATTGGAAACCATAAAGTATTCCACTTATAATTACCCCTTGTATTAATGAAATAACAAGCAAATTCTTAGAAGCTTTTTTGTGTTTACTAAAATATTCATTCACTATTAGATTAATGAAAAATAAGATTGCAACCAAAAATAAAAAATAAATAATATTCCACATAACAATTCTCACCTCATATGCTAATAAATGCGGTAAATCACTGACTTAAATAATAACAACTATATCATTCCAGTTATTTCAAAACGTCTTTGGTTATCATTATTGAACAATAGCTCCCAATTGTTGAAGATTCGAATTCGAGATAGGTTATTTAAAGTCTATCACTTAGATGAAAGGCATTTCAGTTGTTAAACATGAGTTCAACCTTATAGATTATTTACATTACCCCCGAATCCAGAACCAATTGAGGCGGAGAAGTTGTGAGTTTTGCATTTACCCCAATCGGTACACCATAATTTGGCTGGCAATGACCAAAGTGAAAATTCCCAACCACAGGAAAAGGAGCACTTGCGAAGAAGTTTTGAAGCACTTTTCTTAATTTCAAATCTCCATCTGATTCCACTTGAAAGTTACCTAAGACTACACCTTGGACTTCATCGAAAACACCTGCCTGTTGCAGATGAGTAAGCTTCAAATCAACAAGAAACGCTGGTTCTCCAACCTCCTCTAATAGTAGAATTGCCCCATGTGTATCTACTTGATAAGGTGTACCCAATCCATTAGTTAGTAATGTTAAATTCCCTCCTACTAAATGACCTTCTCCTGTACCATGAGCTAGCGTATTTAGAGCCGATTTGTGAGAATCATAGGTCATCCCTACTTTTGTGAACAAAGGTGAAAAAGAGGATTCTGTCTCCTTTGTTCTTTGTTCGTCATTCAGATCGGAAGCCACCATCGGACCGTGGAAAGTAACCAGGTCTGTCGATTTTTGAATGGCATTTAGCAGATATGTAATGTCACTATATCCCCAGAATATTTTAGGATTACTTTGTATTTTTTCGTAATCGATCATAGGAGCAATTTTTGCTGTTCCGAACCCTCCATTTGCACAAAAAACACCGCGGATAATAGGATCACAAAAAGCCTCATGTAAGTCAGCCACTCGCTTTTGATCGACAGCTGTAAAATCTTCTTCTAAATCGAACACATGGCGTCCAAGGACGACTTCAAGACCCATTTTTTCTAATACACGTTTTCCTTGAATAAGGTGTTCTTTATCTGGTGGTCCGGCCGGGGCAATAACTGCTACCCTATCCCCCTTCTGTAAAGCACTTGGTTTAATCATAAGCTTTCCTCGCTTTCTTTATTTCTGAAATTTGTAGTCGTTATAGTACTCTTTCAACTTGAATTACTATCTTAAAGAATAGCCCCAATTAACGTAATAACGAATAGAAACAATATATGTTTCAACTATTATCAAAACAGTGAGAAAGAACCTCGGATTTAAGTTAAACTGTATCCACCTAACTCTCTTCGAACTTTAGATGGTTTTCTGATAACCTTTTAACATACTTAGTTTTCAGGAGGAAAATATGCTTAAGCGAAAATTCAAATCGAGTTTGTTAACATTAATGTTATTTGTAACGATCTCATCCATTGTATTGCCTATCATGGGGGACTTTTCATCAAGTTTTATGATTTATTTAATATATATGTCTATCGGAATTTTATTTGGTGCATCATTATCATTAATTATTGAAATCTACGTGAAAAAATTCTGGTTGAGGTTTGTATTTCACCTTTTGATTTTAATTCCTGTTGCTATAATCCCACCTTTTTTGATCTTTGCACTTCCAATTGCAATTACATTTTTCTTAATTGATGAAAGTATCAAAAAATATAATAAGAGACAAAGTCAGAAAAAAATGTATAAATGCAAAAATGCATGAAATCAAATTCAATTCACCTCAATATATCTCGAAATCAAGTCTTCAGCAAATCTGCCCTATTCTTGAAGACTCAATGTCGAGATAATCATCCTGTCACTTAATAACAATTATTTCAAAATCAACCCTTTGCCACATGCATCTCTTAGAGGATATAGAGGAAAGTAAAGCCTGATAGCCTTGCTTCAATTATAGAAGAAAACTATATAGAAATTGCCTGAACCAAGCTAAAGAGATAGCGAATTGGGGACCAGGCACTGATCTGTGACTACGATGCCTAATGTTACAGATGTTGATGGTATAGTGGACCAGCCGCAATCTTGGAATTGGAAGCAATTTATCAACTTGAAGCGTGATGTGCAAGTTTCCAACTTTCATTGTGTGACCGGCTGGAGTGTATATGATGTTACATGGGAAGGGATCTAACTTAAAGATTTGCTTGATCAGCGGGAATTAATGATGAGGTAAAGCAAGTAAAACTCTCAAGACGGCGTTTACACACTCTTTCGAGTTAACAGGCCATGGACAAAATGTCATGGTCGCGATGCTGATTGACGGCGAACTGATTGAAAACCGGAACAGAGGACCCATACACCTCATTGTTCTTGACATGTATGCGTATAAATCAGTTAAATCGTTAAACCATATAGAGTTAATTGATTATGAACATACAGAGTATTGGGAACAAAGAGGATATAGTAAAAATGCTTGGATTAAATCATAATTTTAATTAATTTACCAATTATTTATTTTCTGTTTATCCCTCCTTTACATGTACAAGGTATATATGCAGTGTACCCTATTTGAAAGGAGACTTTCTATATGTTGAAAAAATGGATGTTAGCTCTAGGTTTGACTTCAGTACTTACATTGGGAGCTTGTGGCGACGGTGAAGATGAGGAAGACATGGAGAATGGGGACCAAACAGAAGAACAAGACTCTGGTGAAAACAGTGACATGGAAGGCGATTCTGGTTCTGAAGGATCTGACACGGAAAGCGAAGAATAACCCTGCTTGCTATTAGAAATAAAAAAAGTTATATTAAAGCTCATTATTGATAGTAGAAATAAAAAAAGTTATATTAAAGCTCATTATTGATAGTAGAAAAATGAACTTCCATATCCTTGGAAGTTCATTTTTAATATTGTCTTATTAAACTAATCCTAGAATTTTTATGACCAACACAATCTTTCGATCTCGAGATAATCGCCCTGTCACTTAATAGCAATTATTTCAAAATCAGCCCTTTGCCACATGCATCTCTTACAATAAAAGAAAAGCCTCTCAAAAGTTTATAAACTCTTGAGAGGCCTGTTAATTTTTAGTAATCGATTTTAAAAACCAGTCAAAGTCCAGTCAAATTGTTCTCAAACCCTATGTTAAAAGGGTTTGGGGCACTATCACATCATGCCGCCCATACCCTGGGTGTATTAAATACTAACGAACATAATTTAGTAGCACCTATATAACAATATCTCGACTTGATAGTATTAACTTGTGGTTAAATAAGATATCAATAATCAAGAATTACATCCAGTCAAAATCCAGTCACATATATTGCTTTGGGGAGCTTATTTTAGTAATTTTCAGATGGTGTTCTGATTGTAAAAACCCCACTATAAACCAGCCTACAATCGAATTCCTTCTCTAAAAAAAATAAGTTTTTAAAGCTCTTTTTACGCTGTGCCTTAAGAACTACAAAACACAAAAGTTCCTGCAATGTTTTTTCTTTTTTCGTCGAAAACCCCCGAAGAATGTCCTTTTTAAATTGAGAGTTATAGGTATTATTTAACTTGTAATAATTTACCACTAAAAGTAACATAACTTACAAGGTGTCTTTTTTTATTTTCTGAAAAGGAGCTTGCTATGCTTACAAAAGTAAAAAAAATAATCTTTATGAAACGATTAGAGAAAATGTTAGCTACATACCAAATAAAAATAATGCACTTCATACCTGGAAGGGTCCGTATTTCATCTCCTTACTGGGAAGGCAATTCCAAAATTGTATCACAATTGGTTCCATTACTTGAATTAGAGCCTAAAATTCTTTCCGTGCGTCATACCTCAGAAACAGGGACGATTTTAGTGGAATATGACCCCAGTCCTGAGGTGGATGAAAAACAAATCGAGCAATGGTTTGATATCGTCCAGCGCGTCCATAATGGTGTAATTACAAGAGAAGTGACAGGCTCATGATGAATTCATTGATCGGTCTGGGCGCTTCTTTCGCTATCCCAGGCATTATGAAACGATTGAAAGATCAAAAAGTACAAGTGCTTCATGCCATGCCAGGTCGTGTCCGCTTGCAGAGCGACCATTGGAAAGAAGAAAAAATTGCAGAAGCACTGGAACTACAGATGGGACAAGTTTCCCTGGTGAGTCGAGTGAAAGCTTCAGGAATCACTGGAAGCTTACTTTTAGAATTCACCACCGATCACTTAACTTCAGAACAATTCGATGCCCTTGTACAGCTGGCAGTGGACACTTCTATTTCGACGTATCCTCACATAGAATCCAAGGTGAAAAGTTCCTTAAGAAAAAGCGTGGATTCCTTTGACGACCTTATCAAAAAGCAGACAGGTGGAAAGACGGATGCAGAATCCTTACTCATCCTCACGCTGCTTTTCAAAGGAGCGACAGGATTCGGGACCAACCCTGCATTCGCAAGCAGTCTATTGTATTGGGCCTACACATTAATTAAGAAGGATGGTGAGGGAAGATAGTGAACGGAGGAACCATTGTTCATTCAATCCCTGGCAGAACCAGACTGCAGATCCTCAAAGGCTTAGCACAGGAAAAAGTCGAAGCCTCTTACCGGCTCATTCCTGGAATTCACTCTGCTATCTATACTAAAGAATCAGGTTCAGTGGTTCTTCACCATGACCTGGATCTGAACTCTAAGAAGATTGTTTATGGACGGACTGCTGCACCATCTCAAATGAAAAACAAACCATACAAAAATGAATTCACCGCAAGCGGCCTGGCATTTCTGCTTGATTTCTTGATTCCGACCACAAGGTTTACAGGTTTGATGAAATTGATTTCCCCAGCCTCCCTTGCCAGTCTTTTTGCCTGTAAATCCATGATCGTTAATGGGTTAAGACCGGTAACGGAATGGAAAAGGCCAAATGCTGACACTCTCAGTACTACAGCCATTTTCGCCTCCATATTAAAAGGAAATCCAAAGTCAGCAATCGTCATCCTTTTTATGTCTGCCTTAAGCGAAATCATCACAGATATTACCGCTCACCGGACAAAGAATTACGTGAAAGACATGATGAATGTGGATACTCAGTATGTTTGGAAAGTGGATGGCCAGGGCGACGAGAGAAAAGTGTCCATTGATGAAGTAAGCATTGGAGATCATATTGCGGTGTTTGAAGGAGAAAAGGTTTCAGCTGATGGTAAAGTCATTAGCGGCTGGGCAAATGTCGATCAGTCGTCCATCACCGGAGAATACATGCCTCAACATATTTCCAGAGGTCAAACCGTCTATGCCGGTACCATCGTCCAATCGGGGAACATTCGAATAGAGGTTTCTCAGTTAGGAGACGAAACTGCCGTGGCAAGGATTTTGCAAATGATTGAAGAAGCTCAGGAATCAAAAGCTCCGATCCAATCCTATGCAGATGAAATGTCTGAACGACTAGTACCGGTCTCCTTTTTACTGGCGCTCCTTACTTTCGCAGTCACAAGAAGCTGGGATCGTGTCTTGAATATGCTTGTTATTGACTACGTCTGTGGCATCAAACTGGCCACGGCTACTGCTATATCTGCTTCAATTGGAAAAGCGGCACGTAATGGTGCACTTATCAAGGGTGGGGAATACTTACAAAAGCTTTCCTCTATTGATACTGCTGTTCTTGATAAGACAGGAACCATTACAGAAGGCAAACCTGAAATTGTAAAGATTGCTCCGTACAACGGATTTACAGAACAAGAAATTTTAATGTATGCCGCTTCAGCAGAGGAACATTCTTCTCATCCCATTGCCGAGGCCATTCTTAGAAAAGCGTCTGATTTAAACCTGACGCCTTATGAACACGACCATGACAGCATCGAAAACATTGTCGGTCATGGAGTGAAAGCTTTGGTTAACGACAAAGAAGTAGTGATAGGGAACCAAACCTTACTTGTTAAGCATGAGGTCGACACGAACAGTCTGACCTTCCTCAACAAGTCAATTAAAGAAAAGAGTACGATTTTCGTAGCGATCGATAAAAAAATGGCCGGCGCAATTGTGATTGAAGATGCGTTACGTGAAGGGATGAAAAGAACTGTCAACCAGCTGAGAAGGGCCGGAGTCGATGAAATCGTTATGCTTACAGGAGACAAACGTGAAGTTGCTGAAGAGGTCTACCAGGAACTACGGTTGGACCAATTCCATTCTGAAGTCCTCCCTCACGAGAAAGCTGCATTTGTAAAGCAATATAAATCACGAGGCAGTCACGTCCTGATGGTTGGAGACGGAATTAATGACGCTCCTGCCCTCGCCTTAGCTGATGTAGGCGTGAGTATGGGAGGCAAGCGTACTGATATAGCCGTGGAAGCCAGCGATCTTGTTGTTACATCTGATAATCCACTCATTCTATCAGATATCATTCAGCTTTCAAAGTCTACCATGGCAATGATCCGTCAGAACTTCGTTATCACCATTGCCGTCAATAGTGCGGCGATTCTTTTCGGTCTTTTTGGATCGATTACCCCGACCATCGGCGCAGCTATACACAATTCAGCAACCATTGCTGTGGTCCTGAACAGTACCCGACTATTGGTGAATAAGGAGCGAATATCATGCAAGGAACCTTCTCCATCGTCCATGACATACCTGGTCGACTCCGCTTAATCATTCCTGCGTTGTACGATAAGCGGGATTATAATCAGATACAGGATATGTTCACTTCCATTAGAGGAATCGAGTCGGTAAGAATTGAACCGACCATTCAATCAATGACGATTTCTTATGCCAAAGAGCTAATCAATCGAAAAGTCATCTTGAAGTTTATAAGTCTATTTTTCAAACAAACTCGTTTTGACCCTTTAGACAATATCATGGTCAATATTTCACCTGCTCAGCGCAAAAACTTTCTCCGCAGTTTAGTCACAGGTTTTCTCATATTAATCGCCTACTTAAACAATACACCCGGAAAGGTCTCGAGCATGCTTGATTACGCTGTAGTTATATCGACTGCATACACAGTCCTCTCCCACGGGGAAAACAAATTCAGGCATCCGGATGTTATTACAGGAATCTTCAGCATGCTGTCAATGGGAGCCGGAAACATCCTGCAAGTGGCTATGGTGACATGGGCGGTTAATGTATTAGAGCTATTAAATGAAGCTAGTAAAAACAAATTGGTTTTACAACATTAAAAATTCTTTCAGGAGGTTTTATATTATGGTAAACAAAGATTTCATGATGGGGTTCGTTTCAGGTACAGTGGTAGGTGCGGTAGGTTATCGTCTATATGAACAAAATCAAGGGCAGCTCTCCCAGTTGATCCAAAATCCAACTGCGCAAAATTTAAATCCTTTAGCGCAGGGCCCCTCCCCTATCCAGAATGAATTGAGCCTTGAAGATTTAATTGCACAAAAAGAGCGTTTAGAAGATTATATCGCTGAAAAGAAAGTGCATAGCGGGCAATAAAGGCTTAGAATAGCCCCACTAGGGTACATTCCATCCGGGGTGTACCTTATTTATAATCTTTCCCCCGTAAAAAACAGTTGATTTATCTTTTCAAAAACTATATATTTTGTATTAAGGAAACTTTTTTAACTAACAACAAAACAGTAAACTATTCGTGGAATCGCCCATATAATAAAAGGGCACATTTTTTTACCCTTAAAGTTGCACTAAAGAAAAAAAAATGAATTAAGGAAAAGGAGATGGTTGTATGAAAAGAATATTCACTCTTATTTTTATCCCTGCTTTGTTGCTCATCGGATGTCAAAGTGAGGACGCAGGCGCAGGAGAAGGTGAGAAAATAGAAGCCGTAGCGACAATTGCTCAAATCGCTGACATTGTTGAAAACGTTGGCGGAGAACATGTAGAAGTAAAGAATTTGATGGGACCAGGAACCGATCCGCACCTTTACAAACCTGTTTCAAGCGATATTGATGCCATGGAAGAAGCCGATATTATTTTTTATAACGGTCATCACCTCGAAGGGCAAATGAATGAAATTTTCGGAAAAATGAACGAGGAAAAACCGACCTATGCTGTCGCAGAAACAGTCCCAGAAGATCTATTGGCATCAGACCCGGAGAATCCAGAAGTCTATGACCCTCACATATGGTTTGACATTGAGTTATGGAAATATGCGGTAGATAGTGTAACGGAAGGATTGATCGAAGCGGATCCTGACAATGAAGAGGAATATCAAAACAATGCAATAGCTTATAAAGAAGAACTAGATGAACTTCACACCTATGCCAAAGACAGCATTTCTGAAATTCCAGAAGAAAGCCGAGTCCTCGTAACTGCGCATGATGCTTTCCAATATTTTGGTGAAGCTTATGGATTGGAAGTTTTAGGTTTACAGGGATTAAGTACGGAGTCTGAATACGGAGTAAATGATATCGAACGTATCACAGAAACATTGACAGAGCGAAATGTAAAGGCAGTATTTGTAGAAAGCAGTGTCTCGGAGAAATCAATCAATGCGGTAACTGAAGGAGCTGCAGAAAAAGGTCATGAAGTTGAGATTGGCGGCGAACTCTTTTCCGATGCAATGGGACCTGAAGATACAGAAGAAGGCACATATATAGGTATGTTCCGACACAACATCGATACAATCGTTGAAGCATTAAACTAGGAGGATACAAATGAACGCTTTAACTGTAAAAAATATAAGCGTCACTTATGATAAGCAACCAGCTCTTGAACAAGTAAACTTTTCTGTACCTCAGGGATCGCTGACTGGAATCATCGGTCCCAATGGTGCAGGAAAGTCAACATTAATCAAAGCCGTTTTACAATTAATACCAAAATCATCTGGAGAAGTGTCCGTTTATGAAAATCCGTTAAAACGAGAAAGAAACCGAATCGGTTATGTGCCGCAGCGTAGTGAAGTAGATTGGGATTTCCCTACAAACGCTCTCGATGTTGTTCTTATGGGACGATACGGTCATATCGGAATGTTCAAGCGAATCAAAAAGAAAGATAAGCAGTTGGCTGCGGATTGCTTGGCTAAAGTAGGCATGGATTCTTTTGCTGACAGACAAATCAGCCAACTCTCAGGCGGACAGCAGCAAAGGGTATTCCTAGCTCGTGCCCTTTCCCAGAATGCCGATATATACTTTATGGATGAACCATTTGCTGGCGTTGATGCTGCGACAGAAAAAGCAATGATCAAGCTATTACAGGAATGGAAAGAGGAAGGTAAAACCGTTCTGGTCGTTCATCATGACCTTCAAACCGTTCGATCTTATTTTGATCACTGCCTTTTGCTCAACAAAACACCGATTGCTTTCGGTCCGACTGATCGAACGTTCACCTATGATAATCTTCAAAAAGCCTATGGAGGAGCATTATCCATCCTGGCACAGGAATCCTCTTTCTTAGGAAGAGGAGGTTAATTCCATGCAGGAATTAATAGAGCTGCTTCAAAACCCAAACGCGCGCTGGGTGCTCATCGGCTCCATTTTACTAGGTTTCGCTAGTGGGTTGATCGGCAGTTTTGTATTATTAAAAAAACAAAGCTTAATTGGTGATGCAATGGCACACGCAGCCTTACCAGGAATATGTATTGCTTACCTTATTTATGGGGTCAAGTCCACTCCTCTCTTTTTATTAGGAGCCGCAGTGAGTGGGCTGATCGCCACTTATCTCATACAAGCAATCGTCAATCATTCAAGAATCAAAACAGATGCTTCCATCGGAGTCGTATTAAGTGTTTCTTTCGGAATCGGAATCGTTCTCCTCACTTATATTACGCGTCATAGTGGCGGGAACCAGGCCGGATTGGATGACTTTATCTTTGGTCAGGCAGCAGCTATGGTTCGCAGTGATGTACAAATGATAGCGGTTGGTTCCCTTCTGATCATCCTTTTAACAAGCCTTTTATTCAAAGAATTTAAGATTTCTACATTTGATCCGCAATATGCCAAAGGTTTAGGTCTTCCTGTTAAAGGTCTTAACGCTATCCTCATGGTTCTCGTTATTAGCATGGTCGTCATTGGGATTCAAATGGTGGGGGTTGTTTTGATGGTTGCGCTATTAATTACTCCCCCGCTGGCAGCAAGATACTGGACCGATCGACTGGAATGGATGGGGTTCATTTCTGGTCTGATTGGAGCTGTTTCAGGATTGATTGGCACAGCGATAAGTACGATGGGCGACGGGCTTCCTACAGGACCTCTTATTGTTCTTACAGCGTCCTCCATTTTTATACTTTCTCTCCTATTCGGCTTGAGAAAAGGTCTTCTCATTAAGGTGGTGCAGCGGATATGACGTATGGAGCTTGGATTATATTAACAGGCGTACTTGTCGGTGTCACATGCGGCATCACAGGTGCTTTACTAGTTTTAAGAAAAATGGCGATGATTGCAGACGCCATCAGCCACACGGTTCTTCTCGGCATCGTCCTTGCTTTTTTAGTGACCCAGTCCCTTAATGGATTGCCCATGTTAATAGGGGCAGGTGCTGTTGGAATATTGACAGCTATACTGGTGCAGTGGCTTGACTCAAGCGGCGTTCAATCGGGCGCTGCCATCGGAGTTGTTTTCACTTCCTTATTCGCCCTGGGAGTAGTAATGCTTAGCTTTATCGGAGATGGTGTACACCTTGATGTCGAACACGCGCTGATGGGTGAAATCGCATATGTGCCATGGGATACATGGACTTATGCCGGTATTAACCTTGGTCCTAAAGCGGTCTGGATGCTCGGTGGCGTATTCATTCTGAACTTAACCATTATTCTTTTGTTTTTCAAAGAATTCAAAGTTAGCACCTTTGACCCACAACTTGCTGCTAGTTTAGGAATCCCTATTCTTTTTCTTCACTATTTATTAATGGGGATGGTATCCTTTTCCACGGTTGCTTCATTCGACAGTGTGGGAGCGATTTTAGTTGTAGCGATGCTCATCGTACCCGGGGCTACCGCCTATTTATTAACAGACCATTTCGGCTGGATGATAGCGTTAAGCGCAATTATCGGTGCGTTAGCTTCCATAATTGGTTATGGTTTTGCAGTCTGGCTAGATGTTTCCATTGCAGGTTCGATGGCCGTATCATGCGGGTTATTATTCACCCTGGCCTTCTTTCTCAGTCCGAAGCACGGCGTGGTATCGAAGTGGTGGAAAAGAAAATCTTTCAGAAAATCAATGGCGACTTCTTAGTATGCTTTATCAAAACCATATGTATATCTTTACTCTTTTCTCATCGTCACGTGTATTGTTTTGCTTCCCTGTCTTAAGGAATTCTCTAAATAGAGAATTAAGGAAATAACGAATGCTACTTTCCCAACATGGTTAGCGACTTAATATATGGATATAAAAGCCCCTCAAAGTTTAGTGTAAACTTTGAGGGGCTTTTAGAAGATTATTTTATTATTATTGAAAGAAAAAACATGTCTTTTTATAGGTTAGTTAGTTTAGGGTCAGTAACTCCTTCATATTGGGGGGAACAAATTTAAAAACCAGTCATAAAAAACCATAGAAATATTCAAAAATTTTAATTACATATTGAATCTTTCAGGACATCAGGAACATGAGTTTCACCCGTATACAAGTTATTTTTTTATCCTGTCTACCTTAAGAAGAGCATTCAAAACACTGAGCTATAATTGTGAATGTTTAAATTACAGACTGACCATAATTACTCTTTGTGTAAACCTCCCCTTCCATTAAGAGACGTGCGGTTCTGCCGACTTTAATGGACAACGGATACTCATTATATATAGTTTCCATCACCCCCGCTGGGTGACCTATGGAAATGGTGCTGCTGTTCTTATCGATAATTTCCGAAAGGATAGTGCCTTCAATCTTACTGGCAGCTGTGATACATACCGCTCCCGTAATAGCCAGAGCTTTATGCGGGCGCTGCATGGACATCATTCTCACTAGAACGTTAAAATCTTTTTCCCTGTGAAATTCACCCGCAGTATCTTGATAATCAAAAGGCTTTGAAACAACTGTTAATTTAGGTGTTGCCGGCGAAAGCCTTGCAGCTTCAGATTGGGATGCAAACCCGCATTCCTCGGCTGCTGCTGAGCGTAATTCTTCTAAAAGGTCAATCTGCTCTTTTGAGTATTCCTCTGGTAATTCATCTCCTCGAAGTCCTATATCTTGCGCCCGAACAAAAACCAGGGGATTAGCTATATCCACTATAGATGCCCTAATTTCCCCTAAAGCACACGAAAGATAATCTATTGGTCTGCCTGTTGGAAGAACTTTGCCTGTTACAGCCCCTTCAGGATTTTCAAACGATAAGAATATAGGAGAAGCACTGCCTGGCACACCCGGTATCGAATAGTCTCCCTCTGTTTTTACTCTACCATTCTCCACTTCTACTTCAGCTGTAATAATTTTTTTAGTATTTGTATTGTATATCCTTACTTTTGTAATAGGTTCTTCTATTGAAACGAGTCCCTTAGCTATAGCATAAGGTCCAACTGCTGAAGATATATTTCCGCAGTTCCCTTTAAAATCTACCAATTGATCATATAAGCTTACTTGAGCAAAAGTATATTCAATGTCATATGAAGAGTTGCTGCTCTTATCAATAATAGCCACCTTGCTAGTAAGAGAATTAGCTCCACCTAATCCATCTATTTGGTTTGGATCTGGACTACCCATGATATCCAGCAGAAATTCTTCTCTTTCCTGGTCAGTTTTAGGTAAATCTTTTTTTTGCAAAAAAACCCCTTTACTGGTTCCTCCACGCATTAAAGTAATAGGTACTTTATTCACTTTAAATGCCCTCCTTATAGAAAAATGATTGTTGTCCAGATGGTATCCATAGCGTACAATGGATCTAATTATAAGAAAAATCAAAATTCTATATGGAAGTGTATAAATATATTTTATAAGTAAGGGAGTTTTATCTTATGGACCAAAAAGATTGGCAGATTTTAAATGCAATTGCAGAAGAAAAAAGCTTAACAAAAGCAGCTGAAAAATTATTTATTACTCAGCCTGCTCTCAGTTACCGATTAAAGCAGCTGGAAGAGTCTTTTCAGACCAAGCTTTTCTTTCGTACAAAAAAAGGAATTGAGTTTACTTCTGAAGGCGAATTTCTCGTAGATTATGCTAAGGATCGAATTAAGGAATATCTCACATTAAAAGATGAAATTTTTAACATTGGTAATGAAGTGAGAGGCACTCTTCGGATCGGAGTCTCAAGTAACTTTGCACAATATAAGCTTCCCGCATTGTTGAAGAAATTCTCAACTTCTTATCCCAATATTCAATTTAAGGTACAGACTGGATGGAGTACCGAAATCAGGAACTTATTGAATCAATCTCAAATCCATTTAGGAATCCTAAGGGGAGATTATGATTGGGAAGGAGAAAAATTACTTTTAACAAAAGAGCAATTGTATATTATATCTAAAAATGAAATTTCCCTTGAAGAACTCCCCCAGCTTCCCTTTATTTATTACAAAACCGATAACTCACTTAAACGGCTGATCAGCAGATGGTGGAATGATCAATTTTCTCAATCTCCTTTAACTGCAATGGAAGTGGACAGACAGGAAACGAGTAAAGAGATGGTAAAGAATGATTTAGGTTTTTCTGTGGTGCCCGAAATCTGCTTAACCCCTTCCGATGAGCTATATACAGAAGGATTAACCTATAAAAATGGGGAGCCTGTCTTGCGTGATACGTGGTTAATGTACCGCACAGACTTTATCCAGCTTAATATTGTAAAAGCTTTTATCGATTTCCTAATCAAGCAGCAGACTGTAAAAATATAAAAAAATTTTATGGATAACGATAATATTTACCTATTTTACTTATAAAGATGATTTTTATAACCTTATGACAACACAAAAAAGAAGGAGGATAAGGCAGTGAGAAAAATGTATGCGCTTACTTTATTACTGATTCTTAACCTTTTTATAGCAGGTTGCCAGCCCTTATCGTTTGTCAGCTCTAAAGTAACGAGCGGGGAAGAAGAACAAGGTTATAATGAAGATCTTCTAACAATGGTCGTTCCTTATAATTCAGGAGGAGGAACTGATGTATTTGCCAGATTTATGACGAAGCCGCTCTCCGAACATATTGAAAACCAGCCAAGTATTCATGTTGAGAACGTTCCTGGTGGTGGAAGTATTACTGGTACAAATGAATATGTAAATTCTTATGATAAGGATGGAACAAATCTGGTAGCAACAAGTGCTTCCACTCATATCCCTTATTTACTGGATCAATCATCTGTTCAGTATAGTTTTGATGAACTCACTCCCCTGGTCGGGGCTCCTACAGGTGGTGTGGTTTATGGTTCGGCAGATTTAAACATTAAAGATGGTTTTGATCTCGACCAAGTGAAAGAAAAACTCTTTTATGCTGGCATGTCTCCTACTGGTTTAGATTTAACGACATTAATCTCTTTTGAAGTACTAGAGATAGATTCCAAAGCAGTACTGGGTTACGAAGGAAGAGGTCCTGCAAGAGTGGCTTTTGAACAAGGAGAAAGTAATATTGATTTTCAAACGACGACAGCCTATAAGCAGAACATAGAACCTAAGGTAGAAGATGGGAAAGCTGTTCCACTCTATAGTTTAGGACAAATCGATGAAAACGGTGAAGTTGTGAGGGATCCGCAATTCCCTGACCTTCCTACTGTAAAAGAAGTTTATAAAGAACTCCACGGTGAGGAACCTAAAGGACAAGCATGGGAAACCTATAAACATTTTCTAAACGCTACCTATACTTTACAAAAGGTGATATGGGTGCATGAGGGTGCGCCTGAAAGTGCAAAAGAAGAATTGAAGAAAACAGCCAACAAATTAGTTAAGGATGAACAATTCAAGCAAGAGTCGTCCGTTATTCTAGAGGATTATGAAGTATACTCCCAAGCAGAGTTAGAAAAAAGGATCGATAACTTAGAGAAAAATATGAATGAGGATACAATCAATTGGGTTTATGAATTTCTTTTAAAAGAACACGGAGTTGATGGCAGAAAACTATAGAAGTGAGGGGATATTATGATTGAGAGTGCAATGGAAGCCTTAAGTATTGTCTTAGATCCATCGAGAATTTTATTTATGTGCCTCGGTGTTGGACTGGGCATCGTAGTTGGCCTGCTGCCAGGTTTAGGCGGAACAGTAGGTATGTCACTTTTACTGCCGTTTGTATTTGGGATGGATCCCTTCATCGGCATGGCCCTGTTAATTGGCATGGTAGCCGTTGTTCATACAGGAGATACCTTTCCTTCTGTATTGCTTGGAATCCCTGGCTCTTCTGGATCACAGGCAACCATTATGGACGGATTTCCTTTAGCTAAGAAAGGTGAAGCATCCAGGGCTATGGGAGCTGCTTTATTTTGTTCTATGATTGGTGGAATTATAGGCGGGGTGGCTCTCTATCTGGCGATCCCAATCGCTGCTCCGCTTATTACTAGTTTCAATTCACCTGTTTTATTTATGTTAACGATGCTTGGACTGAGCATGGCCGGCCTTTTAGCAGGAGATTCACCTGCTAAGGGAGCCTTGGCAGGTTTAATGGGTTTAATGATCGGCTCCGTTGGAAGTGCTCCGGCTATTACGGAATACCGGTATACCTTTGATTTTCTTTACCTTTCTAATGGGCTATCCCTTCCAGTTGTCGCTTTGGCTATCTTTGCCTTTCCAATTCTCATTACAATGCTTACCCATAAGGGGAGCGTAGCGGAATCAAATCATTTAAAAGGCGGAGTTTTAAAGGGAGTTGGTGACGCCCTTAAGAATAAGTTCTTAGTCATGAGAAGCGCGGTATTAGGAAGTCTGATCGGCTTCATTCCCGGTTTGGGAGGAAGTGTCGTCGACTGGCTTGCTTATGGAGCAGGTAAAAAGACTATAAGAAATAACCAGTTTGGTGAGGGAGACATTCGTGGAGTCATCGCTCCCGAAAGTGCCAACAACGCGAAAGAAGGCGGATCTCTCATCCCGACCCTGCTATTTGGCATTCCAGGCAGTGGAACAACCGCAATCTTGCTGGGCGGATTAATTTTAATGGGATTAGAAGCAGGGCCAAGAATGTTGACAACCGAATTGCCTCTCACCTTATCTATCGTTTGGACACTTGTTATTGCTAACATAATTGGAGCAATTTTATGTATGACTTTAGTTAAACCAATTGCTAAACTAAGCTTGATTCCTGGTGAGAAGCTAGTCCCTTTTCTAACCATACTGTTATTAATTGGAGCTTACCAAAGTAATTTTGCCTGGGGAGACATTATAGCCTTTATCGCAATAGGTTTATTAGGATATATCATGACGATCCTTGATTGGCCAAGGCCCCCATTACTTATCGGATTTGTATTAGCCATATCAGCAGAAAGGTACTATTGGATCTCCATTGAAAGGTACGGCTGGGAATGGCTGAGCAATCCTATCGTTATTACTATCGGTGTATTAATTGTCATCCTTCTTACAGGAGGATCCATAATGAAAAAAATCAGCAACAACTTACAAAGAGAAGGTGTGTAAAATGACTAAACAAACACTAAATTTAATTTTTACTTTTTGTATATTTATTGTTTTTGTCTGGGCAGCTGTTACTGCGCTTACTTTTTCCCGCTTAGCCCAATTCTTCCCTTTATATGTTTCTATCGCCGGTAGTATTGTATCCGGTATTTATCTAGTAAAGGAAGTTGTAAAAATAATGAAACAAAAAGACCAAGGTTCGCACCCGAAAGTTTTAATTGTTAAACCCATTATATATACAGGATGGATTGTAGGATACGTAATTACTATTTCTTTATTTGGATTATTTATTGCCTCAACTATTTACCTTATTGCCTTTTTACTTATAGAATCTAAGTTCACTTTCTTTAAGGCTCTCTACTCCACTGGGATTGCTTTAGTTATCATTACAGTTTTAAGCAATTTACTAAACATTGCATGGCCGCAGAGTGTATTGTTAGGGCTTTGAAGTGAAAGGGTAAAATTGATAAATATGATCACATACCAGAGAAAATTTTCTTAAAAAACACCAAAAAACCTCCCAATAGTTATTGAGAGGTTTTAAACATCGATATTGATGCCATAGAATGTGGCATTCAGAAATGTCTAAAAGGGGTGTCGGTTTCTTGTGATTTATAGTAGTACATACTATTAGGAAGTTGTCTCCAATATTAATCTTGAGGTAAACATGGTATCTCCTGGCCATACTTAAGAATAAAAGAAAAGCCTCTCAAAAGCTTATGAACTCTTGAGAGGCCTTTAGATTTAGTAAACAATTTTAAAAACCAGTCAAAATCCAGTCAAATTGTTCTTCTACCCTATGATGGAAGGGGTTTGGGCGCTATCACAAAGGCTGACCATTTCTGAAGAAGATCCTAGTGATGTCGCCCTGTTATTATGGTGTTGATAGATACCCGTCATGGACGATGGCATCGTTACTAGATATAGAAATACTTGTGCATGCGTTATCCGGGTACAGAAGGCACGTTAGAGCCTGCTCTCCATCATTGATAAACAGTTCGAGCGATGAGGAGTCGACGATCATACGAAGTTTCAGCTTATCCGCACGGGACGTCACTACCTCCTGAATATGAGAGAAATTTTCAGAGAAGCTGACATCTCCAGATTGACTTCTGTCGACTTGAAGCACCCCTTCAGCAAATGTCATAACAGTATGTTGGATGTCTGTATGATGCAGTGTTATGGTAAATGGATTAGCTCCACTTACTGTAAACTCCGCCTCAAAGAAAGGTTTTTTTATATCATGAGTGAAAGCCTGATCCTTCTCGATTCTCTGCTTATGAAAGTCTGTTACTTTCTTGACATAGTCATCGAATTCTCTTACGGGCTGCTGCCGTACAAGGGACTCCCCATTTATATTTTTCAACGAAAGCTCCCTTGGAATCGTCATCTGGCTTCTCCAATGACCGGTAGGAACGTGATTAGCATAGCGCCAGTTACTCATCCATCCGATATAAATTCGTCTTCCGTCCTGTTTAGGAATATCAGAGAAGCTTACACCAGCGTAATTGTCTTTGCCATGATCGAGCCATTTGACATGAGTATGATCGGGAACAAATATCGAGCCATCAAAGCTTCCCGTAAAATACTGAGTGCGTGACCCTTTCTCGTAACGAGGGTTATCTCCAATGCTCACGAGCAGCACCCATTTTTCTTCCTTTGTAGGTTCTACAGCCATTTTAAATAAATCAGGACATTCCCAAACACCTTCATGTGAACCGCTCCCTTCTCCAAATTCACTTTCAAACTGCCAGTCTAGTAAATTCGGTGAAGAATAAAATGAGACAGATTGACCCGCAGCTACTACCATCACCCATCTCGCATCTGTTTCATTCCAAAATACTTTTGGGTCACGAAAATCTATTTTTGTATCATCGGTCAGGATCGGGTTATTTTCGTATTTAATCCACGTTCTGCCTTTGTCGGTACTGTAAGCTATACTCTGGCTCTGTTTAGGCGGCTGTCCGTCCTGCCCATCCTTATGGTGGGTAAAAATAGCCACGAGACCAGGTTTGTTGGTAAACAAGCCAGACGTATTTTCCCAGTCGACGACACAGCTGCCGGAAAAAACCGTTCCTAATTCATCCGGATAGAGAGCGATATCGAGTTCCTCCCACTCTATCAAATTCGTGCTGACAGCGTGGCCCCAGTGCATGGGGCCCCAAATGCTGTCATACGGATTGTGTTGAAAAAACAAATGATATTCTCCTGCAAAATAAACCATCCCGTTAGGGTCATTCATCCAATTTTTACTTGGAGCAAAATGTAAGTGCGGTCGATAGTGCGGTACGTGTTGTAATTCCAATAGAAAACCCTCCATTAATTAATCGTACGATCGTAGCCTTCCTGCTTGATTTCCAGCCATTCAGATAGATTCAGACGTTCTAGCTCTTCTAAATACTCGTCCCATTCTTCCTCTACTTTCCCTCCTGATATCCATTCCGCTTTCTTTCTCTCGATATAAGGGATCAAATCTGCTTCAATCGTAGAAAGACGATCGAGCTCTTCTTTTGTGTGAAAAACATTTGGAAAAATATTTTCTGCCTGCATGTGCGGTACCATGACTTCTTCCATTAGATCGAGTCTCCACGCAGCGTCATCCGGCATCGTTGTCACCTCTCCGTAATAGCTGTCGAGGATGGCAAGCGGTCCACCGACGGAGGTTCTTTCCCGTAATTCAGTCGGTGCAGTCCCCTCTAAATCTTCATGCTTCAACATATCTTCTTCTTCATCGAATTCGAAAATATTCTGCTGCTCCTCATCCCCGTGCGTGCCCCAGTTGTGCTGAACAGAAGTGTGCGGATCATAAAATTCATCAATCCACTTCGCAGTTAATTCAAGGTTTTGATTAGCACTCGTGATGACCATTCTTGCACGATCAAATCCCATTCCATTCGTACGCGGCGCATTAATTTGTCCATCCGGACCTTCGAGTGGCGGCATGAGCTCATACTCCTCATTCATACCTGTAATGTTGCTTTTATCCCATGTGAAATACATGCCGTAGCGCCCCTCTTCCCCTTTGGACACATATACCGGCCAGTCCTGTTCAAACGCTTCCTCGTCAATGAGCTCTTCCTTATACAGCTCATTCATAAACGAAATCCCTTCTTTATATCCTTCCTCTGCAGAGGTAAGCTTCACTTCATGATCATTGGTTACCACCGTGTGATCCCAATTATCTCCGTATCCAAACGAACCGAATAAGAAGCCGGGATCCTGGCCACCATCGTTAATAATGAAAGACATCGGAATTGTCTGGCCGTCTCCAGCCATGTCATTATCGCGGAAAGCAATCAATGCTTCTTTTAATTCTTCTGTCGTCTCCGGCATGTCGAGTCCGAGTTCGTCGAGCCACTCTACATTAATCCATGGAAAGTTATCGATGGAGTGAATGTTTTGTTTGCCTTCTCCCAGTTCTTCAATCCAAGGGAAGGCATAAATATTGCCGTCTTCGGCTGTCATCATGTCTTCATATTCCGGTTTTTCTTCGAGCACCTTCTTTAAGTTAGGCATGTGGTTATCAATCAGATCATTCAAAGGGATAATCGCTTCATCCTCCGCCAGCTCTAACAGCTCATAATCACTGTAGCCTGCGTTTTTAATGGCATCCGGCATTTCCCCACTTGACATGGCAAGATTCCTTTTATCTTGGAACGACTCACCGGTAAAGCTTCTCCAATCGATTTCTACACCTGTTTTTTCTTCAAGACGCTGATACAATAGTTTATCGTTCGGGTTTTCTGGCGCTAACGGTGAACTTTCCGTGATAATTTTTAGTGATACATCCTCCTCCACTGGAAAGGAAATATCCTCGAGTTCATAATCCTCCGACCACGTCTTCGATTTATTGCTGCACCCTCCAATCAAAACACTCCCTAAAATTAACGCAGACATTAATTTTACATACCTTTTCATGTATATCCCCACTTTCTCTTTTTTCAGAAGCTCTTAAGTATGATTTAAAAATCGACTCGTTTACCGCGGGATTCCCTGCTCATTTTCTTCATCAAAGAATTACTTATTAACAATGGGTTTTAACAAGGCCATTACTTCAATGAACCGACCATAACTCCTTTTTCAAAATACTTTTGGAAGAATGGGTACATAATTAATAAAGGTAGACTTGCGACAACAATCGATGAGTATTTAATCATTTCCGCAATGCGCTGCATTTCTGCTCGTGCGAGTTGATCGGCAATCATGCCAGGCTGGACTTCGTTTTGAATCAGAATTTCCCGCAGAACAAGCTGCAGCGGATAAAGCGAGCGGTCATCCAAGTAAATCATCGCGTTGAAATAAGCATTCCACTGACCTATAAAAGCGAACAACGCAAGAACAAAAATGATAGGTTTAGCCAAAGGAAGCAGAATTTTGAGAAAAATCATAAAATCCGAGGCTCCATCAATTCTTGCTGCTTCTTTGAGCTCATTTGGAAGCGCTTTAAAATAGGTCCTCGCAAGGATAATGTTCCATACCGTGACAGATCCGGGAAGAATAATTGCCCAAGGTGTATTGATTAACCCGAGTTCACGCACCAATAAGTATGTTGGTACCAGTCCACCGTTAAAAAACATTGTAAAGATAAAGAAAATCATCACCGCTTTTTTCCCTACCAGATTATCCACCGATAAGGCGTACCCGGCTAATACGGAAAAGACAATTGATACGAGCGTAAAGCCGCCTGCATATAACATGGAATTAAAAAATCCCCGGATAATAGAACCGTCCTGGAAAATCCGAACGTAACCACTGATTGTCCAATGATCCGGATTCAAAGACAGTCCCTGAGTAATTAAAATATTGGGTTGTAAAAAAGACCCGACCAGCACATAAAGTAGCGGCACTAACACAACGATGACGATGAGGCTGAGCATTATTTTGTTAACAAATAGGATGATCCGATCCGTTTTTGATTGATTGATCGTAGCGATTTTTTTTGCATGAGAACGGCTCATGGACTTTTTCTCCTTTCTAGTATAGAGATTCTCCTTTAAGCTTTTTCACGATTTGGTTTGCGGTAACGAGCAGCATGAGATTGATCACGGATAAGAACAGGCCAATTGCAGCACCAAACGACCAGTCAGCCGCCTGCAGCCCACGCTTGTATACATACGTGTCAATAATTTCAGAGGCAGGTAAATTTCGATCGGTCTGAAGCAAATAAGCTTTTTCAAAGCCTATCGCCATAATTCCACCAATCGCTAGAATAAACAAAACAGCCATGACAGGCTTTAGTACCTGAATATCAATGTGCCATATCCGCTGTAAGAGCGAAGCTCCGTCAATAACTGCCGCATCATGCAATTGAGGATCGCTGTTCGACAAAGCGGCCACATAAATAATGGAAGAGAAACCGGCTACTTGCCAAACACCTGATGCTACAAAGATCGTTCGGAAATATTCCGGCTCGGACATAAAGGAAATCGGCCGGTCGAGAAAGAGCGTTAATAAAGCATTTAGTGGTCCAGTTGGGGATAAGAACATAAAGAGCATCCCCCCGATAACAACAACAGAGATAAAATTAGGGGCATAGATAATCAATTGTATATTCTTTTTCACCCGTGCTCTTCTCACCTGATTTAACATAAGAGCTAAAATAATCGGTACCGGAAATCCAATCAAAAGCTCATACGCACTTAATTTAACCGTATTGGAAAATATCTGAAGAAAATTCGGTGACTGCATAAATTTCGTGAAATGGGAAAATCCCACCCATTTGCTGCCCATAATGCCTTGAATTGGGCTGAAATCTTTAAAAGCGATAATGACGCCGTACATCGGAAGATAATTAAAGATGAATACCGTTAGAATGGCGGGAAGTAAAAATAAATACAACACCCAATTTTTCTTAATATTTAGAATTTTTCTTCTACTCGATGTAGTCTTCGTTTTGCTTTTCTTCCTCGCCAATGACCCAACCGTGTTGTCCACGCTACCTCCTCCTTACTTGTTTGATATACCTGCTTGTTCCATTCCTCCATAGAAGTCACCCTCGTTTCCGTCAAATGTTAACGCTTTCTTTTATCTACATCAAAGTATATGTCATCCGGTTTCATATGTCAACCGGGTGACACAATTTACAAAAATGACGACCTGATAGTAATGGCTGTACCTCCTTTTTTTCATTTCTAGGTTGTTTCGCTTTTTAGTAGCCTTACAGGAAGGATGGTATCCGCTTCTTCTTTCATCTGCTTCATTAGTAGATGAATCACCGATGCTGCCATCTTTTTTACTGACTGCTGCACCGTAGTAAGCTCCGGACATAAAATACGAGTTGTATCTGTCCCGTCGTCACAGCCGGCGACTTTACCACTTGCGGGATACGAATTCCTCGATTCTTGCTTCCTGCATCACCCTGAACGCGATAAAATCATCACTAGCAAATATGCCTTCCAGTCTTCATTTTCTTTAAAAAATCCGCGGTTGTTTAACACTCTGGATACGGTCGTAGGAGAAAAGCCGGCTGCTTTTGTCACATCTCCCAACTTCACTTTCAAGATAGGACTCCTTTCACCTTCACATTTATACTAACCGGTTAACATATTTCACGCTTGTTTTTTCGGAAAGGAGCGCGACGCTACTTTTGTCGTCATATAAGCCGCGGGGCTCAAACCAAATAGCATCATTAAGACGGGAAAATTAATATATATATAAATAAAAATAGCCATTGCGGCAGCAATAAAAATGGTTTGAAAAGGGCGTGCCACTGCTAAAGCCACGGAATACTTGAAGTACGTCCAGAAAGACAGGCGAAAGTGAGAAAAAATCGGGAAAATATACAGGAGTACGAGCACATACATCACACCAACGACAAAAGTAATGCTCGCAAGCGTGATTTGCAGAAGGTCATTTTCCAGCAGTTGCAGGATGCGAAAGTCCAAGTATAATATTATACCTGCAGCCACTAAAACATATCCTATTACATTTGCCATGACAAATTCCGATTTAAATTTCTTAAAAAATAGCTTATAATACGGTTCATCTTCATCTTCCATTATCATTTCCCTCAGCACGGCAAATAACGCAGCCGTTGCCGGAAAAAATCCTAGAATGAAGAAGCCCGATAGCACTAACAAAAACCACAATAAATGAAACACAATGAGATGGTATCCAATATTGCCCCACCTTATGTACCAGCGTGTGGAATCAAGCACGTTTCAGCCTCCCTTTATGTAAAATAGATAACGTAACCAAGAATACACTAGTTCTCGTACATAGTAAATTAGCAAATGACGCGGAAAGGATGACATGATGAACAAGATCCGCATAAACGAACTTTTCAATTATTATAAATATCACACCCTGCTTATAGCATTCAGTGTATTTGTGTTTGGCTCGATTCTCTATTCTTTTATTAACCATCAAATCGAACAAACCAACTCTGCCAATGAACCAGCTCCTGACCTGGAAATATTATTTTTCGGAGAATATCACACAGAAGAAACGTCCCGTTTCGAAGAACAGATAGAACAACAGGTTCCGAATGTTGATAACGTTGAGGTGAATGTGGAGTATTCCCCGGCCGAAACAGATTCAGAGATGGATATTTCCTCTGCACAGATGCGCCCGGTGGCCCTGATGAAAAACGAGCCCGATATCTATATTACAGATAAGACCCATTTTGACTTAATGACCGAAATGGATGCATTTTACCCAATAGATTCTGAAGAAGAATTCCTACAAGAAGTAAGTAACGATTCATTGCAGCGAAACACAGCGGATGATGAAGAAATATACGGCATCGACGTATCGGACAGCAGCGTATTTCATGACTCACCGTTTGGTGGCGCCGAAAAAATTGTATCTATCCGAGAGAATCCTAAGAATGTCGATAATGCCATAGAATGGATTAAACGTGCAGTAGAATAATTATTATTTTCCTGAATGCCATACGCCGCAGACGGACGTTTTCCGATTCTGGCCTCCGGTTCACCTTTAACAGGCTACAGCAGCCCATAGTCATTGCTTACGAAGGAGGATGAGTAGTGAAAATAGTTCTATCTAAAGAAAACACGATAATGAAAAGGGGGAGTATCGTTGTTTGGAGCGATTGAAGCAGGAGGAACTAAGTTTGTTTGCGCTGTTGGCGACGATGATTATCATATTATTGATTTCATAGAATTTCCTACACAATCTCCAAAAGAAACAATGGATAAAGTGAAAGGTTTTTTCGGGAGATATAATATTACGTCCATGGGTATTGGATCTTTTGGCCCCTTAGATATTGATTATCATTCCGAAACGTACGGCTGTATCACCACTACACCAAAAGTACAATGGAGAAATTTCAATATATTAGATTCACTTAAGGAAACAATGGATAAACCAATGGTTATACATACCGATGTAACGATGGCGACCTTAGGAGAAGCGAAGTTTGGTGCTGCTCAAGGCTTGTCGAACTGTATTTACGTCACTATTGGTACTGGTGTCGGCGTGGGGGCGATCATAAACGACCAACCTCTGCAGGGGATGAGCTCATTTACTTTCAGATATGGAGAAAGTCTGGGAGGTAGAAAGTTATTATATTGCACAAGCTTTAATGACATATATACTCACCTTATCACCAGAAAAAATTATTCTAGGTGGAGGGGTTATGAAGCAAAGGCAAATTTTACCCTTCGTATATAAATATATAAAAAGATTGAATAAAGGATATGTATCATTTTCGCAGTTAGATAAGCACATATCAAATTATATTGTGACACCTGGAATAGAAGGCTTATCAGCCATTAAAGGAGGGCTTTACGCAGCAAAAAAATTAACGGTATATTAAGTCAAGATATCGGGCGGAAGATCATAATCTGTATAAACAAAACATTTCTGACGGTACGTTTTTACATGGACCGTCTTTTTCTTATAGAAGCATGCCTGAAAAGTCGTATGGGTTGATGAAAGCCCAACAGAATCCGTAGCTGACAGGTCTGGTGAGGAAACCCAGGAACTGAGAGTAAAGGAAAATAGTCAAAGGAGCTGCCTTCTGAAATTAGTTATCCTTATCTACTCTCTACTGTTTATATCGTGTTCCCTGTATGAAGGGTAATATCATGGCTCATTTCATCATGGCTCATTGGTTTAGGACCTTCCATTTGCTGTTGAAGAAGGATCACGGCGGATTCGGCGATTTTTTTAATCGGTTGACAGATGGTTGAGAGGCCTGGAAATATTGTACGGATGGTTTCAGTTCCATCGTAACCTATGATTTTAAGTTGTTCGGGAATAGATACCCCTCTTTTTTCCGCTTCCCTTATGACCGCCAGGGCTAACAAGTCATCGCTAGCGAACACTCCTTCCAGATCAGGCTGTTCATCAAACATTTGGTTGATAATACGTACCTGCTCATATTGATCAAACACGCCTGAGATTTCGTAAGTAGTATAAGGTAATCCATGTTTAATCATGACGTCTTCATAAGCCTTTCTACGAAGATTTGCAGGTGTCTTGAGATCAAAAGGGCCGTTTAGGTGTATAATTCGCTTACAACCCCCGGCCAGCAATGTTTCAACGGCTAATTGACCACCTTTGTAATTATTAGATCCTACGACAGGGATGTTTTTGGACAAATAATGATCAATTGCGACAGTAGGTAAATTATGTTGATCATAATCTAAAATCCCTCTATTATATGTACCGACAATTACGCCATCTACTTGATTTCTTCTTAGCATTTCCCAGTACTGCTTTTCTTTATTAATATTATTTAGACTGTTACAAATCAAGGCTTTATATCCCTGTTGTGAACAGTAATTTTCTACCTCGGCTGTTAGTTCTCCGAAAAAAGGATTTTTGGTCGTTGGTACAATAAGTCCAATAATATATGTTTTTTTATTATATAAAGAACGAGCCAAATCATTAGGAATATAATTGATTTGCTCCATTGCAACATAAACTTTCTTTTTCATCTCTTCACTAATGTATCCTCGATTATTTAACACACGAGAAACGGTAGTAGGAGAGACACCAGCGACCTTTGCCACGTCTTGAATTTTTGGCTTCATAGATTATAAATCTCCTTTATGAATACTTCCGTTTATTGTAGCAAGAGAAAAAGGAAGGGGAACGATTTGCTAGGATCATTAGACTAATAATGATTATACCTTATTTACATCAACAAATGAATAAGGGTAACATGCTGGTTTAGCTTGTTTTTTCTCACACTACAAATGTAAAACAGAAACAT
Organism: Halobacillus sp. A5; assembly: GCF_024189315.1. Lineage (GTDB taxonomy): Bacteria > Bacillota > Bacilli > Bacillales > Halobacillaceae > Halobacillus_A. Next base: position 484,171 of record NZ_JAIZEO010000004.1, read on the forward strand.
TCCTCCTGAATTTTTTACTCTTTTTATAAATTACCTTTGGCGTCTGCACCCGCTGCATCACCCATTATAACACCAATAGGAGACAGGTTCCTTTCTTTACTACCATACGTAGCCGTTCCAATGGTGACAAGGCTTAACGCCAAAAACAGGACACCAATGATAACTGCACTTACAATGCCCCCTTGACAATATCCTTTACCGGCTTCTTAAAGTTATTGGCCAGATTACAAATGACCTCCCAACCGAAAAATGACCAAAAGATAACCGTTATAGCACTTCCAACGGAAAGCCATCCATTTGGAACAAAAGGAGTAAAATCCCCCATTGTATATTAGGTAGCGACACAAATACGGCTAACAGTAAAAGAACAAGTAATAAAATGCTTAAAATCAATGCGACTTTATCGCTGATATTTACACCGTAATAATTTGAAACACCTGCAATCACCAAAAAGACTAGAAAGCAAAAAAAGCAAAGATGATGAACCATCATCGAAGCGGAGGGGGGGAAATCCCCGAAACAAACCGCATTCCTTTCTATAAAATTACGAAAAAAACTCTATTAAGTTTCAAAAAAAGCAATTTCCATCCAATTATCTCGGATTCAAGTCTTCAACAATCCTCCCCTTATCTGGAAGACTTGAGTTCAAAACAATCCCCTCGTTGGCAAAGTAACTTTGATTCTAATATCCCTCTATAACGAAACCATTTCATTCCATAATACAGGAAAATAATAACATCAAAAATTATTTAAAACCATTAATTGTCATTCTTAATTGATATGTAGAACGTATGTTCGTATAATTACTTTTAAGGAAGGTGATTGGTTTGGGATTTCCTATTTATTCAACTACAATTCTTGAAGACTTAGTAACACGATGGTATAACTAAACCGGAAGATTTGAACAAACTAAGTGAGATTGCACTTAGACTTTGATAGGAATTAAGCCAGATTTTTTGTCCGTTATCTGAGAAGTGTACTGACAAAATACTACATAATTATTTGTAAAAAGTCTTCTATACAAAATTAAAAACCTCCCAGAAGTTCGAGAACTTTTGGGAGGTAACTAAAATATATAGGTATTTTTTTCCTTCTAAGACATAAAATATGTCATTTTGGAATTAACTAGAGCTTTGAACCCTTTCACATTGGGGTGTTGGTACTTTCTACGATTTCTTTCACTTCGGAGAGTTTTAATGTTTTTCCCATTGCCCACATCAGCTTCGGTAATAGGGCTTCTGTATTCATATCAATAGAAAGGATGACTTTGCTTTGATCGATCAACCGTCCCACCTTATAAAGAGATAAGTCAGCACCTTCCTCTAGACACTGCGTTGTTATAACTACAAATTTGCCTTCTTGGATTAAATTATCGACCGTCTTAGAAAGGTCTCGCCCCAAGAAAGGAAGGCCTCCGCTCCCGAAGGTTTCGATGATCACTCCTTTAAATTGATCTTTGATGGAATGCAGGAGATCTGGTTTGACACCAGGATACAATTTAAATAAATGAACATCGGTGCATAACCCCGTTTCTAACCTAAGTTCCCCATCCGCCTTATCAGTGACCTCCATGTTATTTTGTATGTGATTCCCTTCAATATAAGCAATATATGGATAATTAATACTCTCAAAAGCATCATAGCTTTCCGTTCTCATCTTGACTGCTCTTGTTCCTTTAATCACTCTGCCGCCAAACACCACAAATACACCTGCAGTACCTTTGGTTGCATACGTAACAGCATCTGTTAAGTTTTTGACCCCGTCCGTTTTTTTAGCATCGATCGGCTGAATCGAGCCAGTCAAAACAACCGGCTTTTGTAAATTTCGTAAAAAATAAGATAATGCAGCTGAAGTATAAGATAAGGTATCTGTGCCATGTGTAATGACAAAGCCATCAAAATGATGGTACTTGTCATAAACAGCTCTCGCAATTTCTTCCCAGTGCTCAGGCTGCATATTTGTACTGTCTATATTCACAACTGTTTCCGTACTTATTTGCACTTCGTTTTCATTCAACGGCAAGTAACGAACCAACTTCTGGATAGGGATGCCTGGAATAAGACCATCATCAGTTTGTATACACCCTATCGTTCCGCCCGTTGACAATAGAAGAATTTTTTTCATTATCTTCCCACCTTTTTATTAGAAGAGTTAAAAGCTCTACTTGAATTTTGTCTAGTTTAACATAACAAGCAGTAATAATTTTGGTCTGAACCATAATTAAGCTATACTAGTTAATGGGAGGATTACCAAATGAAATTAACTAGACTTACTAAGCTTCGAAAAGAGAGAATGTGGACACTTCAAGAAACAGCAGATCAATTAGGGATTGCTAAAAGTACATATGCAGGTTATGAATCAGGCTACCGACAACCTTCTTTAGACTCGCTTATTAAATTAGCCGATATCATGGATACATCTATTGATTACTTACTGAATAGGATTGAGGACAGCCAGTCTCCCATGAACAATAAAACAATTCACTTAGATCATTTCGACCAGAATGAAAAATGGGAGATTCGTCTCGACGATAAAAGTTTGACTAAAGATGAACTGAATGATTTCATTGCTTTTGTTCGATCAAAAAGACTGCTAAGAAAAGAGTAGATCAATGCACACTTAACACTCCAGGACTAGTCATTTTATGTGTATCTAAGATTCGATTTAATTCCGTATCTGTCAGTACACCTTCTTTTACACACACATTCCTGATCGTCTGCCCTGTATCAAGCGCCTTTCTGGCGATTTCAGATGCTTTCTCATACCCAATATAAGGATTCAAGGCGGTTACTACACCTATACTACTTTCTACATTGTTCTTCATCACAGATTCATTTGCCTTAATACCTTTAACGCAATAATCTGTAAACACTCCAAAACCATTTTTCATGATTTTAATGGATTCAAGTAAATTAAAGATGAGGACTGGCTCCATTACATTTAATTGCAATTGTCCTGCTTCAGAAGAAAAACTGATGGTTTGATCATTTCCAACCACTTGAAAAGCGATTTGGTTGATGACTTCTGCCATAACAGGGTTTACTTTACCTGGCATGATTGATGAACCCGGCTGGCGAGCCGGAAGATCGATTTCATTCATACCTGCCCGAGGTCCAGAAGCCATGAGTCGAAGATCATTAGCCAGCTTGGACATATTCAGCATACAGGTTTTCAGATGACCCAAAATTTCAGTATATAAATCTGTGTTAGCTGTTGCATCGACTAAGTTTTCTGCAGACACCAAAGGATATCCACTTATCTTTCTAAGATTACTTACTACTCCACTGACATAATCAGGATCCGCATTCAACCCCGTCCCTACTGCCGTTGCACCTAAGTTGATTTCATATAACTTCTCCAAGGAACTGTTGACCCGCTCAATATCTCTACCAATCATTCTTCCATAACTTCCAAATTCTTGCCCTAATCTTATAGGTACAGCATCTTGAAGGTGTGTTCGACCTACTTTAATCACAGGATCGAATTCTTCTGCTTTCTCCATGAAAACATTCTTCATTTTACGCATAGAGACTAGCAGCTGGTCCAGCTGTGAAAGTATGGCAAGATGAATGGTCGTCGGAAACGCATCATTGGTAGACTGGGACATGTTCACGTGGGTATTAGGACTAAGATAGGAGTAATCACCTTTTTCCCGTCCCAATATTTCCAAAGCTCGATTACATATTACTTCATTCGCATTCATGTTTATGGAAGTTCCTGCTCCTCCTTGGATCGGGTCTACGATGAATTGATCATGATGCTCTCCATGAATGATTTCAGTAGATGCCTTTATAATAGCATTTCCAAGATGGGATAAAAGACGCCCAGTTGAAATATTCGCTTCTGCTGCTGCTTTTTTCACCATGGAAACGGAGGTGATTAAAGATTCATGGATACGATAGCCTGTGATTGGGAAATTTTCAGAAGCTCTTAAGGTTTGTATGCCATAATACGCATGGACAGGAATCTCTCTTTCACCTAAGAAGTCTTTTTCTACTCGAGTAGTTTTAACTTTATACATGATGTAACCTCCTGAAATATTGTAATCGAACCTACAGTGATACGTCGCAGCTAAATAGATATTCGTTGCTTTCCCTTTCTATATCGAGATTGATGTAGTGAACCACCTCTTGCATAGAATTGTATTTTCCAAGATAAATCATTAACTTTGATAACAAGGCTTCTGTATTCATGTCATTTGAGATTACTACATTATTTCGATATATTTTGCGTCCGACCTCATATAAATCTATGTCAATTCCTTCTTCTAAACATTGAGTTGTAAGGACTACCACTATTCCTGACTGGATCAGCGCTTTAATTTCTTCAGCTAAATCCACTTCGTAGAAAGGAATGCCTCCGCTTCCGAAACACTCAATAATAACGCCTTTATAGTTATTAGAGATAAACCGAAAGATCTCCTTATTTATCCCAGGGTAAAGTTTAAGGACAAAAACATCCGTGCATAAACTAGTTTCTAATTTGATCACGCTCCCTCTACTTATTTCTTCAGGCTTTGTGTGATAAGTGATATAAGAATTATCTACATAAGCGACGTATGGATAGTTAACGCTTTCAAAAGCATGTTTACTTTTTGTTCTTAATTTCACAGCTCTTGTTCCTTTGATTACACGCTTATTAAATACAATATATACCCCGGCTAACCCCTCTGATGCATAATGCACAGCATCCGTCAAGTTTCTTTCCCCATCTGAATTTACCAGCGAAATCGGAATTTGAGAACCTGTCAAAACAACAGGCTTATTCAAATGTAATAACATAGAATCCAAAGCTGCCGCAGTATAGGCCATCGTGTCTGTACCATGTGTAATAACAAAGCCATCATATTCCTCGTAACTGTTGTAAATGATAGTCGCTAGTTCAATCCAGTGGTTCGGATAAATGTTTGTACTGTCTAAGTTCAACGATACCGTACAATCTACTTCACAGTTGACTGGGCTCTCCAAAGTTTTGATCATGTCTTCAGGACTAAATCCAGGTGTCAAACCTCGCTCGCTCTCAACCGAGGCAATCGTGCCACCCGTACCGATAAGAAGAATTTTTTTCATCTATGGAACACCCTTTCTTTACACGATGTATTTCTGTTGTTATTTAGCCAAATGTGTAAGATCTTCTTCTGAATCCGTTTCCTTCTCCTCAGAGCTCGTGTACCAAATAAACTTGCCAGTATATCCGTAAATAATGACAAGTGCGATCGACACAAAGCTCATCCACATAAATGGTAGATAGGATAACGTGGAAACGCCTAGTATCCCCGCCATAAATATCCCGTTATCAGACCACGGAACCATACCTGATGTCATCGTCCCGCCAACTTCAGTATTTCTCGACAAAACTCTTCGATCAATATGTAACCTGTCATAGCTTCTCTCCATAAGCTTCGGAGTGAGGATTAAAGAGACATACATGGCACAACCAAAAATGTTGGTGAATAAGCCGGCCATAAGCGTCGATACGGATAAGCTTCCTGCATTTTTAATTTTTTCTACAAAAGCATTCATGATTACCGTTAATACCCCGACTTTTTCTAACATACCGCCAATGCCCAAACCAAGAATGATTACTGCGATAGAACCAAGCATTCCGCTGATTCCGCCCCTGTTAAGCAAGTTGTCAATGAATTCGGAATCCGACTCCAAACGAAAGCCATTGTAAGCAGTTTCAAGAGCAGGGACGAAATTAGTCTCTTGAAAAAGGACGGCCCAAACGACTCCCACCAACGCACCAAATGAAATAGTAGGGATGGAAGGCTTCTTTAATACCAACAAGCCTATTACAACTAACGCCGGCACCAGCATGAGAGGACTGATATTGAACGTATCATCCAATGCACCCATAATTGAATTGATCCTGTCTAAGTCAACACTGCCGCTACCATGATTGAATCCGGCAATGGTGAAAAGTACCGCTGAAATTACAAATGCCGGGACATCCAAATACAGCATCGATTTCACATGGGATATGACATTGACTTTCGACATGGATGCTGCAAGTACCGTACTGTCTGAAAGCGGTGACAATTTATCCCCGAAATAAGCACCAGACAAGACTGCACCTGCTACTAATGGAAGTGGCAAGCCGAGGCCCTCTCCAATTCCCATCATTGCAATCCCAGCTGTTCCAACTGTTCCCCAAGAAGTTCCTGTAGAAAGGGAAGTTAAAGCGCATATTATTAAAGTAGCCAACAAAAATATGGACGGATGAATAAAGTCCAAACCATAATATATAATTGTCGGAACGACTCCACCTGCAATCCATGTACCAATCAGAGCACCTACAGCCATCAAAATGATTACAGCTTCTAATCCATTTGAAATACCTTTAATAATCGATTCTTGTAATGAATCATAAGTAAAACCTAACTTCAAACCAAGTAAAATGACGATAAACCAGCCTACAAATAATGCGAGTTGAATAGGTAATTCAAAAAGAGCTGTAAAAGAGAAAACGACAGCCAAAAACGCAACCAACACACTACAAACTTCCAATAGAGACGGTAACCTTGCTTTCCTCATTGCAATCTCCTCCTATTTTCTTTTAAAAATAAACTTAAGTACGCGATTCGAGAACATTTTTTATCATAATACCACAAAAAAGCGAATTTTCAAATTTTATTTACGCATTTTGAGAATATTTATGTGTTGTATTTTCATCTTACTAATTAATTTGGCAGTTTTTAGTCCATAAGTTATTAGAATCGAAGATGCCAATAGGGTGTGAATCTTTCTACTGTTAGCCTTTCTAAATCTGATAACTGTTTAGAAGAATAATCGAGTAAAAGCCTCCTGTAATTTCTGCAAACTTACAGGAGGCTTTTTCATTAAATTCTATCTTTTTTGGCATAACAATTCGAAGTGTTTCGGGACCTAACTATAAAAAAGTCTCTCTTAAGATTGATTATCTTAAGAGAGACTTTTAGAGGTTTAAGTTTTTTATAGAAAAATCCAGTCAAAACCTATTTGTAAGGTTACAAAACCCTATCATATCAGGGTTTAGGGCGCTATCACATCATTCCGCCCATTCACTGTATTAAATAAATAATAGAAGATAAGACTTTAAAACCCATATATCATCAGGTTTCCAACTTCACAGTAATAGTTTGAGGTTAAATAAGATATAAATATTAATAAATAAAATCCAGTCAATATCCAGTCAGAAGTGCGACCGTGCTTTCATTAAATCGTGGTCTTCAAACGACCTTCACTCTGTCAAAGTGAATGTCTTTATATGAACGTTTCCGAGAATCTTGTAATGAATACTATTATATCTGCTTTTATAATGGTACATAAATGAGGATCTGGGGAATATGGTGGAGAATTCTCAGCAAGCTTATGAAGAATTGAGGCGTGAGTTATTTATGGAAGGATATAATCTGAAAAAGCATTAAACTTATTGAAATATTTACAAATTCCATAAGCATAATTCCTTTTCACCACATTGAAGTGCGGATTAAATGTCCATATCTAATAAAATCACACATGATATGATTGGTCTAGATGTCTTTAAAAGATGAAATTTATGTAAATGTTAATTGGAGGTGGATAATGTCCGAAAAAAATCACTTAGAAAATAAAATCGAAGAAACCAGAGAAAAGATGTACACTGCTTATAAGAATAATGCCGATTTTCGAGATCTTTTGATTATTTCTCAGCAGCTCGACTGTTGGCTTAATAAATTGGAGAAATTACGTAAAGAAAAACCCTCACTCTGGGAAAGTGAGGACAACCAAGATTAAGCCCCGTTTTTAGAAAAGGCAACAGGTCATATCGGCTTGTTAAGTATTGGAATAGTGGACCTGTACTTGTATTATAAACTAAACAGAACTTTTCTCACCAACATTAATGTAATTGCATTTTCAAAAACTAGCCCCACCCCGTTGAGTAAAGGTGAGGCTATTGTCTTTGATTCATAATACTTTAGGGTAGAAAAATCTCTTGGATTAAGAGAGCTCAAAGACAAATTTTAGTTTATCACGTTATTTATAACTTTCACAGTATTCCTTAGCTTTTTCATAAGCGCGATTACCGACTGCTGCAAGTTCAGCTCGCGTTAGTTCTACATGACTTAAATTTACCGTTCCCTACCCATGCATAAGAACACGCTTCTTCGCTTTCGTATTACCTCCTACATATAGCTACCCTATTTAACATCTTTAAATCTTGTCTTACTCACATTGATTTACTTAGGTGTGGCCTTCTCACACCCAGGTACATTTTTTAAAATTTTGCTTTTAGTTTTGTAGCTATTAAGCAGAGTAGATTTTGTAAGGAAGACTTTACATCTTGCCACCGATTCCTTCGCCTAGTTAAAAAAATATTAACAGACTGCGTAGAACCTTGTTACCAGTCATAGAACAAGAATAGGCTTTGTGAGAGCATACTTCAAAAGGTACAAACCCAAAAAAACAAAAAAAGACCAGTCGAGAGGTTCACTGAAGCAAAGAGAGAAACCCCTCAATGGTTCCTGATAAATATATCAATACTTATCGGGGGACCTTTTTTTCATTGCTGCATATCAGTTTTTTATAGTCCGGTCGTTAACAAAAATCCAAAACACTTCTTGCTCCAAACCACCTATGTTTGAGTTTCTTCATCATACTACCCTTAAAAAGAAGTTAGGCTAATTTAGCCCAGTTCTGTTCATACTAAAGGAGGATCAGGATTGTGGTATTTAATATTTTCACTTCATTTTTGCTGCCATGGATTGTCGTTATTTTCATATTTAAAATTGACCTTAAAATAATTTTACTCATCGCTCCGCTCGCATCAATCGTTACGCATATTTTAAACACAATAACAATTGCCTATGGTTTTGTTGCAGTGGCACCCTATTCCCTCGAAACAAATTTCGCTTCAATCCCTATGGTATTAGGTATAATCCCGGCAATTTCCACGGTTTTAATTCATTTAATTAGAAAACATGGCTTTGATATTGGCTGGATTATTATATTTGCTTGCAGCACAGCTTTATTTGAATGGCTGCTATTATCCTTAGGCTTTGTTAAATATCACAATGGGTGGACAATTATATGGACCTTTATAGTTTATATTATCGGCTATTATATGGTTTATGGATATTATAAAATTTTAAATAGGCTTCAATATATCCATTGATCATTGTAAATATAATAAGTCTTGATCGGCGGCGTTCGATCTATTCATAAACGTGTTTTAAGGGGTGCTTGGTTCTTATGCTATTAAGCTTTCTAGTTCTGTTTGTTCCTTCCTGGGTTATCCTAATATTCTTCTTAAAGGTCGATTTAAAACTCATTTTTCTTATCTCACCTTTTGCCTCTCTAACTGCCCATCTGCTTAATACATGGACAATAGCTCATGATTTTGTGAAAGTCTATCCATACCACGTGGAAGACAATTACGCTTCCTTGCCCTTTGTCCTAGGTCTCATTCCTGCTACTAGTTCTGCCATGATTCATGTGATTATCAAATACAGAAAATCAGTTAGGATGATAATACTATTTTCAGTGCTATTTACACTTTTGGAGTGGCTTATTGTTTTCTTGGATTTCTGTAAATATTATAACGGGTGGAATATACTGTGGACGTTTTCTGTCTACATCACTGGGTATGCTGCAGTTTTTGCATATTATAAATTGTTATCCTACTGGAGAATCTTACAGTGAGTTTCATTTTTGGAAGGATTGGTGAATTACTTGGACCGTTCATTCTTTTTGACACATCAGTTCTTATAAAAAATGTTCTAAGTTAATGTAAGCCTAGGAAGGCTAACTTAAGCAGAATCTGTGGAACCATTCATAACAGGGGGCAAATATCTCTATGTTTTGTATTTCCTTCTACCTCTGATCTATTTCCTCTACCATCTCTTCTGAGATCCCCATTAATTCAGAAAGATTCCATTGCCTTCGCCTTCTGAAAGTTCAAATTCAATTGAACTTTGAAAAGTATGCGCACATGCAGCTCTTAGAATAAAAGAAAAGCCTCTCAAAAGTTTATGAGCTCTTGAGAAGCCTGTAATTTTAGTGAACGATTTTAAAAACCAGTCAAAATCCAGTCAAATTGTTCTCAGACCCTATATTGAAAGGGTTTTGGACGTCATCACATCATGCCGCCCATTCACTCGGCTATTTAATAGGACAATAATAAGATCCTCAGAACCTTGTTATACTAAGGTTTCCATCGCAAAGTAAATTTATAAACCACAATAAGTTTTAATACTTTATGAACAGTATCCAGTCATAATCCAGTCACTAAAAACATCACCTAGAATTCAGAATAAAAGAAATAGATTTTTACCCATTTGGGAAAATGCGTTTTTTAAAATATTTGGTTCACAAACTAGAAGTAGTTACTAACGTCTGGGGCTTTACCTTTATTAGCTATTCCATCACTTTCCCATTCATCCGTTCAACCCATTGATGGAGAAGGGTATTATTGAGGGTGAGGTAATTTGCTGAAACTCGAACTAACCACCATACCCCTGGTATTGTGGAAAACAGGTTAGAAGTCGATAATAAGAATTTTTTTGCGCGGTCCTCAATGTTGTGCATTTCTAATTGTTTGACTTTGCGGAAGGGATAAAGAGGTAAGTATTCCATTGTTAATATATCCGATCGTTTTCTTGTGGATACTCCTAAAGAACTTGATAAGCTCTTAAACGCATTAGATAAATAGAACTAGATCTTTTAACTTATATATATGGTATAATTGGAATGTATTTAATAAAGGAGCCTATAAATGGAAAATGATAGCTCCCCATATGAAAGCTTATCAGACAATCAGCTAGTAGGGTATTATTTGTTTATTCTTACTAATATTCATTCAGGTAAACTTTCAAATGCAATGTTCGGTGAGACTGAGTATATAGAAAGCGTCGCCGCTAAACGTGGTTTATATTTCACCCATAAAGAAAATGTTTACTTATCTCCAAAGAATCATCCCATTCTCGTAACAGTCACTGAATTACTAACTTAGTTAACTTCTAAACCTCGCTTATCACCTTCTTTTTCCACTCACTCTTTCGTTTCATCAACGATTTCAATTACTTTTCTAGATCCGCCTTACTGAACAAATGAACTCTAAACTTGCGTTCGTGCACATAGCTTTGATATTCAGATGTTAAAAGCAGTTGACCTACATTCTCGCTTACAGTGATTAAATGATCTTGATCATACACAATTTCTTCTGGGCTGTCCTCTGTAAAATTGATATGTGTTTTTGTGACAGCATATGGAACCCCTTGTGGTAAAAGGTCTGTCCTGCCACTCCATATATTTTGCACCGGAATACCTTACTAATGTTGTTGTATCAAAATTGTAAAACATCACTAGGCTAAACTGTTAACTTCATTCTAGGGTGTTCAAACCTTCCTCCTTTCTTTTTTTGATTATAATATCCTCCCAACCTTAGGATTATAATACGTTAATCTGACGATCAGAATTTTATTTACTGGAACTTACCCCTGGCATACCCAAATAACATATTTATTTTTTCCTCCAGTTTGAACAATTGGCGTAAAATAAAATGATGTCAGGCTTCCACAATAAATGTTTTACGCACACGCGGGGTGATGGAAGTAAAGGAGATTTTCAAATGAAACAAATATACGCTTTTGAATCGCAGGAAGAATACGTTAAACATCAGGATAACCATCGAAAGATTCAGTGAGAAATTAAAGGCTTACCAACATGTATTGGAAGAAAAATACGCCTTAGCAACTTTGCCAAAAGGAATCGTTTGGACCTCAGAAAATTTAGCGACGACCGTTTTTTCTGCTATCCCAGTACCAGCGTACACGAATGGTGATGTCATCTATATTTCTCCTGATCTATCGGCATGGAGAAGATTATTAGTAGAACAATTGGAAGGGCAAAATATCTCGGAAATAGAGAACTTTTATGATCATTGTTCTGACGACTATTTATTCACTATATTGGCACAGGAATTGACCCATCATTCTAACCTCTTCGTTGAAGGGTTCAATGGCGATAGTAAGGTAAATACTTGGTTTGAAGAAGGAATGTGTAATTATCTATCGAGAAAACATTTATTAGATAATGCCGAGTTTAAAGAATTGACGAACGTTGAAGTAGAATTAGTGGAAATTTTTAAGGATAAGTATGGGCAGCATTCCTTAGACGAATTGGGAAGCAATTTTCCTCAAAGCAGTAACTTGACCAGTAGAATGTTCGATTATTGGCGCAGTTACCTTATCGTAGAGTTCTTAGTAGAAATTCGAGCTAATCAAGATTTGGATTGGGTTTTTAACGAATACAGCAATTGGGACAGTGCAGGGAGAAAAATTCCATTATTAAAGTATTTCGAAATGGAAAATTTCTTTAATTGAAGGGTGAGCATCTAAATGATTAGTTTGTCAGAATCATTGGATAACACTCTTAAAATATCGGCCTGACCCTTCGAGTAAAGGATTGGGCCTTTTGCATGTTTTTCCACGAGATAGCGTGGGTGAGAAAGGGGAGTTTTTGGATGAGCCACCCAACTCGAAAACAATTGCTTGGTCCCTGTAATTAAAGGAATAACTGGAATAGATCGGCTGGTGGTCAAGCTATTTGAAAAATATAAAACAGTCTCAGGTTATTCTCCCGTGGCAACTAACTACTGTCCTGCACATTCCAATTTACCTACAAATACTAATATCTTTAAAAGCCTCTCAGTAGATAACTTAAACTACAGAGAGGCTTTTTCTTATCACTTTTTTTAGAAAATCCAGTCAAAACTTTTTTGTAATGTGGTTAAATCCTATCATATCAAGGGTTAATGCGTTATCACATCATGCCGCCCATTCACTGTATTATCTAAATAATACAAGATTAAATGTAAAAACCACTATATAATCGGTATTCCAACTTCACGGCATTAGCTTAAGGTTAAATAAGGTATGAATGTTAGTGAACAATATCCAGTCAAAATCCAGTCATAAATATGACCTTAGATTCACCTTATTTCAAGAATAAACCTCAGAAACTAAATAGCAACAGCTTAGAATGCTGTTTTAGTAAATATGAATTTTCAATATAGATTAGTGTAAAATCTCCTAAGTCGTCATTCTTTAGTTTTTCTAGTATTATCTTTGTACGTCCCTCAATTATAATTTTTTAATAAGCTTTCTATACTCCTCAAGCGCCCCTTACTAACACTACCATAATATTCTGTATGCTTTTTCACAGCAACCAAAGCCTGTTCAAGGTAATTGTCACCAAATTCCGTTTCAATTTTTTCCAGAAAGTATTTAGTTGCTTTTGTATTAATTGTTCTAGTGTATCGTTCTCCATTCATCATACAATAAAAGGCTTGAATGTAATCGTTCGCAGAACCCTGATTCATACCAAAGTATTTATAAACCGAGTTTGTTGCTTCTATTCGGTCAATTTGATGATGATAATATTTTTTTGCATAAATGTAACATCCTTCAATCTTATGTTCGTCAATACTCAATATTATCCCTCTTTAATTAATTTTAATATCAAACACTTTTATTAATATTATGTATTTATTACATTGTAAGCTTGTATATGTACTTCATCGTATTCATATATCTTCATTATAATCTGAAGGGAAATAAAAAGGGTTAAACCCTGTTTTCCCGTTATTTACTAAATTTTCAGAATAATCTGGTTTAACGTCTAACTTCTCATATTCTTCGTCATCGAACATGAATAATTGTAAATTATCTTTTCCAATGGACTCGTATGCAGTCTCTATAACCTTACCTATAGCTTTAGAATTACTATGATCAAAAGGTTTAGAAATATGATCCACCACTAGTATAGGAATTAGAGGATATTTCCCTTCTTTCACCAACATATTTAGAAAGCCCAAGTACCCACATAACTGTATAAGGGTGTGTCTTGCCATGCTTCCAATGTAGTAATTCACTTTTTCATTTTTCTTTATATCATTCTCGTCAACCACAGACTTGACAATCATAGGCTGTAATATATTCCCTCTTTTGAAATATTGTATATAAAATCCTTCTTGAGTTATATCGTCTTTAACTACTGAAGAAATTCCCCTAGCAGATTTATAAAGATTAGTTATATAATCTGATAAGACATTTACCTTTTTTTGGTCATCCAAATTTTGTAATACTCTTAATTCATCTCGAATTGCTTTAATTCTTCTTTTGTTTTCTTGAATTTCTTTAGCATTTGAACTAATGTCTGCAGATAGATAATCTTCAATCAACATAATAGCTTTCTCTTTATCTTCCAATGAATACATTTTAAACCTTGAATCGTTCCGTTTTATTTCATTTTTAAGAAAATCACGCTGCTTTTTTAATTCTTTTATTGTATTATCACTTATCATATACTTACTAAAAGAAATAGTTGTATCCAATTCAGAAATTAGATTTTCCAGTGGCGAGATTAAATATTCAAAAGCGCCATTATCATCTATTACTTTATTTAACCTTTGTAAGAGAATCTTCCTGTTTTTATTATCTTTCTCAAATTCTTTAGAGTCGGAAATGCCATTTTCATATACTTTTATTTGTTCAGTGATATTATTGTACATTACCTCCAAGTCCGAAATATTTTTATCTTTTTTATTACGAAACACAGGTTGCATATTTTTGATTTCATTAAGCTGCTCTCTTATATCTTCAGGATTATTTCCTGTAAACGAGGGATTCAACCCAAGTATTTGAAGGTTTTTATTTACTTGATTACAAATAAAATCAAACCTCCCAGAATTTTTCTCCAATTTCTTTACCTTCTCTAACAATGTATCCAGTTCTCTTTTAAGCTCATATATTTTTTCAAGATTGTTGTTGAATATAAAATTTAAAATCGGTGATAATTTCACTGAATATTTAATGTCACCGCACTTATCAAAAAAATCATGAATTGCACCTTGTCTTTTTTCTCCAAGGAAGTTAAACATCGTAAAAGTACGATAAGTCAATTCTTCCTCTGTGAAACTTCTTATATCTTTCAGAAGTTCAATATCTTCAGCAAAAATTGAGTTAAGTCTGTCTTTATATTCTCTTAAATCAATAGAACTTAATTCTTCTTCATCTGAATAGCTCATAAAATTAACATTAGGTTCTCTAGTCCTTGTTATTTTGTACTCTATTTCCCTATACTGAAAAATCATACTTGCTTTATCAAGCGAATTTACATACCAAGGCTTCAGTCTAATATCCTCTGACGAACCGAACATGAAATCAATAAACTTATAAAATTCTGTTTTGCCAGAGCTGTTCGTTCCTTTAAAGTAGTTTATACCCTGACTGAATTTATATTTATATTGTTCGCCAGCAGTTCCGAATATTACTAATGAATTTATCTTAAACATTATGAATGACCTCCTTCATAAATTGCTTTTCGGTCATACATTTACTTGCTTCAATTGCTTTTGTTATAAAATTACTCTCCTTATATATAGTCTCACTTACACTTTTATGAGCGCATAAACTAATCCAATTGTCTCTAACAACAACTATTTTCTTTGTATTTAACAGATGTATTGCTTTTAGAATATATTCTATACTATTACAATAACCTTCAAAGTCACCAGAAATTTGAGAAACACATTTATAGATAATATCTTGGGAGTTTTTGGCGGTGTAAATTTTCTTTGGAAAAAAGCGTTCTTTTTTTATCAAATACGCGAAAACTAATATTTTATTTATACTTAATTCCTTGTGGGTATATAATATTTCTAGAATGATATCGCTATAAACACTCACTTGAATAGTTTCGGCTTCAAGTTTGAGAGCTTTCATTTCATTCATCCTTCCAAGAGATTTGGTTATCCTCAATTTCATCCTTAGTTAAATATATTCCAGATCCATAGCGAATTTGCTCACTATCTGCATATGAATTACTAAGCTTTTTTGTTTCGTCTAAACGATTATAAGGATGATCCTTGTTTCTCCTCTTAAGATTATGCTTTGCAGACTCAAAATTCTCATAAGTTGTCTCTTCAATGTTTTCAATTTTACTTAATTTATTTGATTCCATATAAGAGTATCTTAAGCTCTCATAATATGCACAATAACCAAGATGTTGCTTTAATAAAAAATCTGGTAACTCGCATGCTTTTAATTGTTTAAATTCTCTTGATTGAGCTATCTTTAAATCTTCAAAATTTACAGTATGAATCTTCTTAAAATCAGCATAAAGAGGTTGGTTCACTTCATCTGTTATTCTAGTTGAGATGTCTTCAACTAAGCCCATAAAATCATTATAAGTAAATATATGTGGTTTCTTTTCATTGATGCTATCCATAACTTTCACGGTAACATGTTGAAGCAATTCTTTAATCCGTTGATAATATGTTACTTTATTAACAGCAACTTTCCTGAATAAGCTTACACATTTTCCATCTATTTCTTCGTCTAGATTCGTAATAGAAACAAATTCATACTTATCTCTAATAGAATCATAGATTTGCTCAAACTTTTTAAAATCACCACTTAGAATTCTTTTCACCTTACTAATCGTAGCTTTTGCACCCTTAGAAGAGTCGTTGATATATTTAAAAAATTCAGTAGCAGTATAATTAAACATTACGTCAGTATTTTTGTATTCATCATCTGTAAATAAAATATATTTAGTTACTTTATGGTCAGAACCTTCAAGTAAAATCCAATTAAGTAACACTTTTCGGGCTCCTTCCTCAGAAATTTTGGTCCTTTTAACTTGAATTGCTTTATTTTTATCTTTATTTACTATTTTGTTTAAAAAGTTAGCTTCGTAATTATCGATTTCTTCTGGCTTAATTTTTTTTATGTTGACATCATCAACCGTTTCAAACTCTACTTGCATACCTTCTTCGAGTGAAATCAAATAATATACAAAAACTCTTATTTGGTAAGAAAACCCACTCAAACTACTAATTCCACTAATATCTTGAACATATTTATCCATTTGTAGAAGCCAACCCCTTTGAAGTATGTTCAGACCATAGTACTCCTCTAACCTTCATTACATGTGTCTTAAGGGATCTATTATTCGTTAATAAGAGAAGACATAAAGGAATTTTTACTCTTTATCCATCTATAAACCTAGTTACTTTATAACTATTCTGAATTGCCCCCCTGAATATGTCAACTTGTTTTATAGGAAATAATTTCTTTTTTAGTTAAAGTTTAATGGATATATAAAGAAAAGATAAAGTGAGGCAACCTTGAGCCATTTGTTATGGAAGATTTGAGTCAGATCTTTTCGAGTTGCTGTTGGCTGGGAAACATCGAACACACTTCCTGTAGAATAAACAAGACGGCCACCTCGTTTATCGAGTTAACCGTCTTTGACTAGTTGCTTTTCTGTTTTCGTCACCTATTACAAAGGTTTCCATTCGCATTCTTTATGTTGAGAATTCTGTCCTAACCGATTACAAGAGCCTTTAGACTTTTTTCTCCTTTCTTTAAAGAAAAAGTGAATTCTTCTTATTACATCATCTTCCCATTCTTTTTTAATAAAACTAGCTACAATTAGGAGCTATCTTTCCTTCAAGAAGTACTCCACTTAATTACGTTGCTTTATCTTAAAAAGATATGAGTATTTCAGTCGTATTGAACGATTGCTTCCTCCACCTTTGTAAGAGCATTATTTAATTAGTCTCTTCTAATGTTGGCAATGCATTTACTAAGTCGACTGTTTGCACTGATACATTTATTACCCGAAGTAAAAGATGAAAGATATACTTTTCATCTTGCGAATATAAGTTAGGGTCATCAATAATTCCCGAATTCTTATCGGGCTTTATTTGGTATTGATTAATTATCCAATCAATTGCTGAACGACCATTAACAACGTATTCATATGCTTTTTCAGGAATATTGCGTATGGTTATATCAGAGTTAAAAACTATAGTGTCAAACTCACCACGTTTTTGATATTTCATCTTTTTTTGAACATTGAAAGTAGGATTATTAGATTTATATTCAATTTTTACGTTTTCATAAATGGGGCAATCTTCATAATTTAAATGAAGGCTTAGAAGTTCCTCACCTATACGTATAAATTCTTTCATATTTCTAACTTTTGGAATTCGAGGAAAACCTTTAATAAGATCATTTTTGTATTTATAGTGGTAATCATTACTATGGAGGATAGCATAAATGTAATATAAGAATTCTTTTTCATTTAAACCAAATTCTTTACATTTTGTTTTAGAGATCAAACTTTTGTTCTCGTGATCAAATAAGCCACCTTCACTGATACCATTTAATAAGAAAACCTGCCCTTTTTCCATAATATCCATGCTAGGAATAGAATCAATCGCTAACACGGAGAACCCTTTTCTTGAGCCAATACCTGAAATCATTATTCCAATATTAGGTTTTTCAAAATAACCTTTCCAGTAGCCGCGAGCACTTTCTATTATATCTTTATCATAGTTTAAATATTTCTTGGTAAATGGACGATATAAACTTTTAACAATTGTATTATTAGTGAATTTTATTTCTTTATTTTTTTCTAGCTTTGTTCGAAGTGACCTGGTCCATTTAATTATTTTCTCGTTTCTTTCCGCTAATTCGAATTTATTTTTTTCCTTTTCAAGCCTTAGTCGTTCTGAATTATAGTTAGAAATTAGCCTCTTCGTATTTTCATATACTTTTTGCTTCGAAAAATTATACACCCATGAATCACGGTTGCTAACTATCCCTGAAGTCTTTTCTGTGAAAATAGATTCATTTTGATCTTTATCATTGTACAAAGGAGTAAAATTTTTATAAGTCTTGTCTCGCTGATTTATCCAATCTCCATTTTCGTCTGGGGTTATTTCTATCCAATCTATATTTGCAGTAGATTTCCAAAGATTAAGTAGTTCTCTTTTCTCTTTTCGTGTCAGATAGTCATCAACTTCTTTATAGAATATTTTTTGACTTTTTAAACCATCTTTTACAAGAATTGAAATACTGACACCTGTCATAATATCAAATATATTTTGTCCTTCACGCTTAGCAAACTCTCCAGAACGTCCACGAATAGCTCCTCTTAAATTTAATATATAAAGAGAATTAAATTCTTTTGCGAAACTTTTTCTAATACCATCCATTACAGGCTTATCAATAAAGGAACTATTGGTAACAAAACCTATTACTCCATGATCACCTATTCGATCTGTGGCCCATCTAAAAGCTTTAATATATGAATCATAATAATTTCTTAGAGATTTTGATGAAGCTAATTTTACGTAAGTCTGACCAATATTTTTATCCAAAATCTCGTGTTTTATATTTTTATTATTATCATTTTCGTTCCCTTGCCCTGCACTATAAGGTGGGTTCCCCATTATTACAAATATAGGCTCCTCTTGTTGACGCTTCAATCTATCATTATTTTTATTAAATAATTCATCCATTAATGAAGGCTTATTCTCAGTGCTTTCAAAAGTATCAGTCAAAACAATTCCTTCAAATGGCACATAATCTCCGCCATGTAAAGCATGGAATGTTTCTTCAATATTGATTGCTGCTATATAATAACTTAATAATACAATTTCATTTGCATGTATTTCTTGAGTAAATTTACGCAATAAATCTTCTTTTGATATTAGACCACTCTGTAATAAACGAGCAACAAATGTACCTGTTCCTGTAAATGGATCTAAAACATGTACCCCTTTACTTGATAAAGATTTACTAAAGTGTTTTTGTAAAACATTATCTACTGAATGAATTATAAAATCCACCACTTCGGTTGGTGTAAATACTATTCCTAAACGATCCGTTGTTTCTTTGAAGCCAACTTTAAAAAACTTATTATATAGTTGGATAATAATATCCTGTTTAGCCTTTAAGTTATCAATCCCTTCTGCACGTAAACGTACACTTTCATAAAAACCTTCTAATTTCTCTTGTTCTTTTAATAATCCTTGTTTATCTAATACACTTAATATAGACTCCATAGCCTGTGAGACAGGATTATTTTTTACAAAGCTATAGGTCTCAAATAGCGCCTCAAAAATAGGCTTTGTAATCAAATGCTGTGCTAACATTTCTATTGCTTGTTGCGCAGATATAGAATCGTTTATATTATGGCGAACACTTTTCATGAATTTTTGGAATTCTTTAAAAGTATTACTATTCTTATCTTCCAACATTACATTTATTCTTGTCATATGTTGTTGAGCAATTTTCGCAACATCTTCTGACCATTGTTCCCAATAATGAACATTACCCACTTTTTGCACAATTTTACCGAAAATAGCTCTTTCTAAATCTGTTAAATTTTCCTCTGAATAGTCAAAAGCCAACTGTTCATTTATATCTTCGGGAGCAGGGTATTCTAGCTCTCCTCCTTTTGGTGCATCACCCACCCCAACAGCTTGAATCTGATTGGGTTTACTTTTATTTAATTCTAACTTATTTATCGTTGCATCAAAGCGCTCATCAATCGAACGAAGAGCGTTTAAGATTTCCCAAACTACTTCATATTTCTCGTTATTATCTAATATTGAATGAGCTTCAGAAGCTGCTGGGACGCCAATAGGTAGTATAATATATCCGTAGTCTTTTCCTTCTGCTTTCCTCATTACTCTTCCTACTGCTTGCGCAATGTCTATTTTTGATTTCCTAGGCTTTAAAAACATTACTGCATCAAGGTGTGGTACATCTACACCTTCTGTTAAAAAGCGAGCATTAGAAAGTACGCGACAAGTATTATCAGGAACTTCGCTCTTTAACCAATCAATCTTTTCATTCTTCTCTATAGCATTCATTGCTCCATCTGCATGTTGAATATCAATATTAAAATGATTTTTGCCACTATGATCATCTTTATACAAATATTCGTCTACCACCGTTGAGAACATATTTGTAATTTTTTTTGAATCTTTAATTGTACCTGTAAATGCAATAGCTCTTTTCATTGGTTGTCCTAATGTTTTGTTTGAATTACCGTCACGTTTCACAAGACCATTCCAGCAACCAATAATTTTCGTCACGTCGTCGAATTGTAAGCCTGACTCAGTTTTTGAAAACATATCTTGGAAACGACGTGCTATAACGTCTTCATCTACTGCTAAAACCATAACTTTATAGTCCGTTAATATTCCTTGCCTAATTGCGTCCCCAAAACCAATACGGTATAACTCTTCTCCGAAAGTTTCTGGATCATTCATATCAGCAATTATAGTTGATTTTTCCTCTGCTTTCCTTTTTGCATCTTCCCCATATACTCTAGGTGTAGCAGTTTGATATAGACGATTTTTCGCTTTAATATTGTCATTGCTATGTACTTTCGTAAAAGCTGAGGCCTCTTGATTTAATTCTGTTGCACCAGTTGTTCGATGTGCTTCATCACATACAATTAAATCAAATTCATAAAATCCATTTTCTTGAGCTTCAATAATGACGTCTATCGATTGATAAGTAGAAAATACACTAATAAACTCTGGCTGAATACTCTTCGCTTCTATTTTCTGCTGGTACTCTAATAGTTTTTCAGTATTTGTAGTCGCAGGGAAGCCAATATCTGCTGTTGCAATATCTTCAATTTCAGTTCCTATCCTCTTTTTAGTTACTTTTCTGTCAGAACAAACCGCAATTGAATCCATATTAAAATCAATGTCTGAATTCCAGCTTCTTAAGGTTTGTGATAGCAATTGAATACTAGGGACTAGATATAATACTTTAAACGTATCATTTGTTTTCTTAGCCATATTTTCTGCAATTGCCATGGAGGTAAATGTTTTCCCTGTTCCTGGTGCCATAATTAATTTTCCACGATCTGTATTTTCAAACCCTTCAATAACAGAATTTATTGCTGGTATTTGATGTGATCTTGGAATTTTTTTGTTTTGTAAAATTACTTCTTTTGGTTTGGTAAAACTAAATTCTGACCAATCTATTCGACTTTCTTTTAGTTGAGACAAGGTCAACCTCATAATATTTTTATCTCTATTATTCAAAGCTTCATCTGCATTTTTAGTCCATTTTTCTGTGGAGGTTACAATTAATCCTTCGGAATAATAGTTTTTTCCAACTTCATTTAAAAATGAATCTATATGTTCTTTACGGATACTTGTATCTTTGGAATAATACTTACACTGAATAGCTACTAGTTCACCTGTCATTGCTTTTTTTGCAACTAAGTCAACGCCAGTATCAGTTTTAGGTATGTTAAATTCAAAAGGGACTTCACTCAACATCCAGACTTCTTCAAACAAACGTTGGTACATAGGTTCATTCTCTAAATAGGTTTTTATTAACAATTCAAATAAAGTACCTCTGTCTCTTTGTACCCTATATTCAGCATCTATCTCCTTTACTAATGAAACGAAACTTTTATCATTTATGTTCATAATCTTATAAAATCTCCTTATTGTGTGATTCATCAATGCTCGCGCATGTAAACATTATAGCTTCTACTGTTTTTTATGTTACAGTTTTTTAATTCATCATTCCAGTCTTTATTAATCGGTAAGGTAACTTTGGATACTTTTTCACTCATCATTCTTTGATACTTATTAGCAAACTCCCTCCCCGCCTTATCATTATCCGTACAGAAGGTTATGTGCTTCACCTTATGACCATCCTTCCCCATTCGTTTTATTTCATCAATCATGGTCTGCCGTTTAAGCCCAGACATGGAAACTAACCGAGTGTTCTGCAGCTTTTCTTTCTTAATACTCCAATAAGACATTGCATCAATTGGACTTTCAAACAGGTAAATGGAATTCGGCTTACCGATATCAACCGAAAACCCAGCAGAACCATGACTGTTCCTATCAATACCTTTAAACATTCGTCCATCTTTCATAGGAGAGGTTCCTTGTCGATCCGCACCAACGACCTCTCCCTGCTGTTTCCACTTAAAAACCACATTACCGAGCTTATCCTGCGCAATCAAATCCTTACTATCGAGCCAATTAACAATCTTAGGATGAATCTTTCGTTCATTCGTAAGATAATTTTTCGCTTTTCTCTTATCGTTCACTTCATAATGAGAAGGATATTGATATGGCTCCTCTGATTGCTTTTCTTGGACGTTGTTTTTCACCTTGCAACCATGTGCATTCAGATCTAAAACAGCTTCTGGAAAGCTCATTCCATAAAACATTTTGGCGAAGTTAATGACTCCAGCTCCTTTTTCGTCTCTGGAGTTCCAGGCATACATTTGGTCTTTAATCACTAAGCTGTCATGCACTTGATGTCGGTAATATCGTCCCTCTTTCTTCAATGGCTCCCCTTTACGCTCCAGATAGTCTATGAGATCCGCATTACGAGCAACTTCCACTTGGTCCGCGCTTACATGTTTGGCCATGCAGCACTTCCTCCTCTCTAAAATTAGATATAAAAAAAGACAGGGAGAAAACTCCCTGCCTATCGTTCAACCTCTATTTTTTCTTTTTGCTTTTCCTTCTGATGAAACGCCTTCTTATCCTCATTTCCATTCTTCATTTTTGAAGTGGTGCTTTCTTTTTCTTTCTCTCCATGAAATTCTCGATCCAGCTTACTTTCGATTTGAGATAGTCGCTGCTCCCCACGATCGGTCAATGGTAGTTCTTTTAATTCTTGAAGAGATTCCTTCTTAAGCTGGTACACATCTTCTTTGCTGTGAGTCTCTTGAAAAGCACGCATCAGATTTAGACGTTCTTGCCGATCAGAATTTTCTTCTTTATCCAATTCTTTTCCGACGGTTGGTTCAATAAAGTTCATGAGCTCCTTTTTATAAGCATTTTTGAAATCTTGATGAGAATATTCCTCTTCGCTCTTTTCTTCCTTAACAAAAGGCCCGTTATCCTTTTCAGCCTTACTCACTTGGCTTCGGTACATATCTCTAAGTTTTTCTGAAGGTAACATCTCCACTTCTTGTTTCTCCTCTTCCATTTCATGTTTTGGTTGTTTTACACTCATGGTTTTCTCCCCTTCCTTTTCTTGGTCCATAGATTCTTCAATGGTTGTAATAAATTCTTTAGCTGTTAACTGAACTTCTTGTAACAGGCTTTCGTGGTCTTTAAATTCATGGTCCTTGGTCCAGTGATGCAAATAGTCTAAAGAGTAGTCACTGGTATCAATATTGAAATAAGAAGCAACCGTATAAGCTGTCATTTCCGCCTGAAATTCTTTCTCCGGTTTGGTGTAGTCATTTATATTTTCCTTTGTATGAAGCTTGGCATGAGTCAGTTCATGCAGCAGAGTTTTTGTATCTTGTCGCTCAGAGTTACGCGGATTAAGAGCGACTTCATCTCGCCCGGTGTAACTTACGCCTTTGGCTGCTCCTAACTCTTCATAAGGCTCTACAATTTGAATATTATTTTTTTCGGCTATAGACTCCATCCCTTGTCGAAGCTGACCATAGTTTTCAACCTCCCCATCAATCCATTTGTTTGGAAAAATTTGAGGCAGATCTTTTTGAGTTGCTGTTGTCTGCGAAACATCGAACACACTTCCGGTAGAATAAACAAGACGGCCATCTCGCTTATCGAGTTGACCGTCTTTGACTTGTTGCTTTTCTGTTTTCGTTGCATATTTCAAAGGTTTCCATTCGCCCTCTTCATCTTGGAACTGCTGCCCTAACCGATTGGGCACGAGAACCTTTAGACTTTTTTCACCTTTGTTTACGGAGAACCCTTTATCTTTCCAGAAGGCGTAGGAACCTATAGCTTCGGCTCCTGGAAACTGTGAATCAATGAGTGCTGTATTACGTGGGGAATACCGATGGAACTTCCCCATAAAGTCTAGATACTCTTTCATTTGTGAAGGAGAATGAAAATGGTTTGAAATGCTTTTTTCCATTCCCTCAGTCAGTTGATTGATCTCCTCTTTGACCTTTTCTGGTGATTTCTGTTTATAGGATCGTTTAGTCTTCGCCATGATCCCCAGCTCCCTCACTGATGTTCATGAGCTCTTCCATTCCTTCCTCATCGTAATTGGGTTCTGTATTTAATATCAGTTCCTTTGTTTTCTTATGAAAGGGAATGAGTAGGTTCTCTTGATTCACTAAATGCTGTTCAAGATCAACCATTTCCAGATCACTCAACGTTAAGGTATATTCCTCCTGGCCCACCTCCATCACGAGCTCATTATTTTCACTTAAACGCTTAAACACACCTACTTCATAATTGCTATTAAACATAAGCATTCCTTCGACTCCTTTGTTGGATAATTACTCATGCATACCATTAGCTTGATGCTGGTTGAGTCTCTCCGACACTTATTCTCTTTTGACGCTGATGACTGATCCTTTCTTCCACCGCTTGTTTAGCATCCTTCATCGCTGGGCTCTCAAAAATTGGTGTCGTAACACAACTTTCTAAGTTCTGATCCATCGCGAAACCATTCATTAATTCAAGAAGGACCTGTGTATTTTTATCGCTTCGGTTGGCTGCTAACCGTAACCGTTTCATCTCTTCAGAAAACACTTCTTGAAAACGTTGCGCCATTAAACTTAGGAGATATTCTTGAGAATTGTCTGTCGCGTTCTGCGATTCCCACTCCTCAATCATGCGGTCTAAAGCTTCACCAGGATAACGAATATGATGCTGTTCCTGATACTCTTTAATTAATGCTATCGTTTCTTCATGGAGCGTAACATTTTGCCGCCTTCCCATTTATATACCCCTACCCTTCTCTTTCGATTTTTCGTTCCAACTTCTGATGATCCAAGTCATTGATAAACTGATCATAGGTTTGTCCCATCGAACGTTGAATGCTTCTCAAGGAACGTTGCAGTTCAATTCCTGATGGCATGGACTTATAAGAGGCATTTGTGTGTGTAGTTTGTCTAGTATATTGCTGGCGATCATAACGCTTCATTTCTTGTAAGAACGCATTGCCCATTCGTTTATAGAGATCATCCAACTTGTTTTGTTTGTAATGCTGGTAGCGTCTCTTATCCTTAGGTCCATCTCCATAGGCCCGTTTTAATTCGGTCACTTCTTGATCCAATTGATCATGCAGCTGCTTCATATCTTTGCCATGGTACTTACCTAAATATCTTGTCGTTAGTTCATCAATCTTCGGACGAATAGGATTCAGCGTTTGATAGCCATAGTGCCACTGTCGCTTATCCTTTGGCAAGTGATTATATACGTCGAGGAACAAAGGTTTCATTTCTCTATTGCTCCATTTCATGCTGCTATTTTCTTTCTTTTCATTAACCATGTAGTCACGAATCAACGTGTTAATTTGATTTCGTTCTTGGGTTCGATCTAACAATCCATTCACGACTTCACTTTTCATCGCGTCTAATGTTTTCGGTTTTCGCTTTCCACGGTCACGAGTCGGGTTGGGTTCGACTGTAGCCACATGAATATGAATGTTTTCGGTGTTATAGTGAATAGCCGCCGACCATACAGCACTCTTTTGCAACCCCTCTTTTTTCATCATGGCCTGCATAGATTTCCTTGTTACTTGCTTCAAAGCTTCTTCATCTAAGGTGTGTGTCTTGGAATCATAAACACCTTGTTTTTGAAGCCAATCATTATCAAAGGTAATGACGTCCTGCCACATGATACTGTTCTTCTTTTGAGCTTGTTCAAACAAAGATTTAATGCCCTGTTTTCCTTCCACCGATAAACGATCCGATTGCTGAGTAAACAAGGCAGATGTTTTATCCGGATCGTCCATATAGTGATTATATAAACTAAACATGGACCGATTAGCATCCCCCTTTCCTTTGGCCTCTTCACGATCTACGTATTGCACATAATCTTGGAATCCTTTTTTATTTGCGGTCACGAATTTTGTTTTTAAAACCACTCCAGGTGTTACGGTTTCACTCATGCTTCTTCACCTGGTTCTTCAATCTGTAAGAGATCATTCATTTCTCGAATCGCTGTATAACAATGAGCCATCGTTTGAATGTTGCGATCGACTAATTGCTGGAGTCTTTGTTCACGATGGTTCTCTTCTCGAAAGACAGCTAATTGATGCAACTGAGCATGTAAAAATTCCTGCCGACTTAATCCTTTTTCTTCTGCAAGTTCGTCAATTCGTTGAACAGCTTTTGGATCCATATAACGAATTCTTACTTCCATTAATATCACTCCTTTTGTTGAAGTCCCTAAAACTAGTGAATAAAGAGAAGAGCATAAGGGGTTTTTGTTCCCACTTGGCGTGTGAATCCCGGCAGAGCCGGGCAAAACGAGGGAACAAGAAAATCTCCAGATGTGCGGTCGCTGTGTGGCTAAAATAGGAACAATCATTCGTGTTTTCACCGTGATGTGTGGTCCCTGCACAGGAGGTGTGTGTCCCTTGTGTTGATGCTTTCTCTTTTTATTACTGACTTTAACTTTCCATCATCTCTCGTTTTTCTTTCAGCATCTTGATCTTTTCTTGTAGCGTTTGAATTGTTGTTTCGTGTTCAGTGGTTTCTCTTTGAAGTCGATCAACTTCATTTTCTAATTGATCAATACGTGCCGTTGTTTGCTCCTTCTCTTCTTCTGTTTCATACATTTGTTGAGACTCTAACTCAACCATTTCCTGCTCCATTTCTTTTAATTGATCATCGTTTTTTTGAATTTGATCTTCCTTATCGACAACCTCTTGCTGTGCTTGTTTAATGTCTTGAGATATAGCAGCTACTTCATATTCCTGCTCCGTTTGTATACTCAATGTTTGGTCATGTTGTACCTCTCGTTGATCGGTATAGATCCGTGCTAGCTCCTCTTTTTCCTCACCTTCTTTCAGTGAAGGTTGTTCTTCAGTCTCCAGAGCAAAGTGTTCGTTTTTTTCCTTCGTAATATCTAAAGCCATGACATCAAAGGAAGGACTTACCTGTTGGATACTAACCACATACCGACGTTCATCGTGATACTCGACATGGGTTGGAAGTTCACGATTAGGATGTTCTTTCTCTTGAGCCACAAAGCTCAACGTATCGTTTAAAATGGAGGTCGATTTATTTACATTCAATGTTACAATCATAAGATTCTTCGAAGGGTTATAGGTCCATTCCTCAACCACTAAGTCTCCTGCACCTCGCAAATGTAGTGGTTCATCCAAAGGGGTTTGTTGGATTTCAGATTGATCTTCATCTCCAAATAAAAATTCGGAAAATAAGAAAAAAAGAAGCGCCACAGCCATGGCGCTTAACCCAATTAAATATTTTCTTGTGGTTCCTTCTGCTAGGACATTGGTTGGTTTTTTCATTCATTTCTCTCCTCCCTGACTTCTTTAAAATCTGTTATAATCCATTGATCTTTCTGGCGTTGAACGTTCACTTCTATGAAGACAGGAGACACTTGGCTTTGATCATTTTCTAAAGAGTGAAGGGTGTGCTCCAGCCTTACAATGACTTGGGCATGATTACTGCCAAGGTTGCCGGTTTTAATAAATACTTCGACGTCATCTACACTCGTTTCCGTTTCCCCTTTATACACATCGGTAGGAAAGAAGGTGTTTACTAACTCGTCACTCATAATATTTTTAGCATTCTTTTTTCGGTCCTGATACGTTTCTTTGTTTTGCACAAAAGCTGTTTCTATAAAAGCAGAAACGTCCTTTTCTAAAGCTTTATGTTGCTTTTGAATCTCAGCTGGATCCTCTTCCTTTAGCGTGTGTTTTAATTCATTTTTCTCTTCTAAGGCTTGCTGTTTTTCTACTTCAAGACTTCTAATTTCAGCCTGCATGTCGTCCTTGGAAGGAGTACCTGCGACGTACACATTAAATACGGTCGTTGCTACCAAAGAGAACAAAAGCAAACCAAAAAGGAATCGATTATTCATTGAGTATCCCCCTTCTTATAGACCCAGATAAGGAGCTGGATCCACATCAGATCCATATTGGTTTTTGGTCATCACTTCAAAGTGTAAGTGGGGACCTGTTGAATTTCCGGTCGACCCACACTTGCCGATTTCTGCTCCTTTTTGAAGGACCTCCCCATTCTGTACACTAATCGTATACAAATGAGCATAGAGACTATAGAGTCCTTCTTCATGTTTAACGAGAACGTTCTTTCCATAACCTGAATTACTTCTTTCCACTTCAACAACTTCACCGTTATCTACGCTTTGAATAGGGGTGACAGCGTTGGTACAGGCAAAGTCGATGCCCCGATGCATAGTGGACGTTCCATCAAATGGATCCGAGCGCATCCCGTAATCCGATGTTTGGGTAAGAGCTCCTGAAATAGGCATACCCCACTCTTCAGTGGGCTCAATATCCGAGTCAATAACCCCGCCTTCTAGGTAACCTAAAACGGCATCCACATAACCAATATCTCCATAACAAGCACCTGTTTCTGCAGACTCCGGGCGGACGCATGAGTACATGCCCGTATGCTTCAATTCTTGATATTTCATCTGAGAGAATTCAATCGCTAACTCCTTGCTGTATTCTCCATCATTGTGATTGTCAGCATAGTCAATAAACCCTCCTCCAAAGTTGTACGCTTGAAGGGTAAGCTTCACATCTCCACCAGCTTTCTCTAACATGTCTGCAAAATAGCGAATCCCTACTTTAATACTTCGTTCTGGGTCTTCAATGGTATTCGGTGGTAGACCAAGAGATTCAGAGGCTTGCATTACGTCGTCAAGACGTCCACCTGACTCCTGCATCGTTTTGGCTAACAGGAGTTCAACATAATCGGAAACTCCGTACTCGGCTGCATACTCTTCAAATAGAGGGCGATAATTTTCAAGTTGAGCAGAGACTTGAGCCGTTCCATTTACGTCATCAATCGATTGAACATCTTCACTAGAATCACTCTTCTCAAATCCAATTAAGGTCGTAATGGCTGAAGCAAACAAGACCGTTTGAAGGATAAAAAGAATCAAAGCGATCCCTATTAACCATAGCCAGACTTTCCGAGGTACTAGGCCTAGGAGAAGGGACCAAGGCATCCTTATGCACCTCCTCCAAACAAAGCT
Source organism: Halobacillus sp. A5 (assembly GCF_024189315.1). GTDB lineage: Bacteria > Bacillota > Bacilli > Bacillales > Halobacillaceae > Halobacillus_A. The sequence continues at coordinate 513,961 of NZ_JAIZEO010000004.1, forward strand.
AGTTCCTCATCAGAAACTTCAACTTTAAAGCGAATATTTTCCACAGCACGAATACTTAGCATGGTCTCTCCTGTTTGAAGATAAGGGATATCTTGAAGCTCACTTTGGCTCAGTTGTCCGGTAAATATTTGCTGCATCATCTCTAGGTTGTTGCTATCCTGCTGCATGATAATTTTGTACTGAGTCAGTTCAAAAAGTTTCTTAATTTCTTCTACCATACTTTGGTCAGAACCCTCCGGCACAAAGTCACGAATGGTATGACTTGCATAAAGCAAACCGCCAAAATATTTTCGTGCCTCTCGACTAAACTTGGTAAGGAAGTCTAGCGCACTTTCGCTTTTCTTTTTTGTGTTGATAATGTGATGAGCTTCGTCCATTAAGATAAGATAGCGAACCGCATCTTCAAACGCGAGTTCCCCTCGATCATACGCATCGAACTGTGGGGCTCCATTCGTTAGCATCGAATCCCAGAGGAGATTCAGCACATTAAATAGCTGCGCTTGAAATACCTCCGCACGCATTTGGGATAGCCCCCGCAGCGTAAAGGTAACTACTTGTTGAGCATCAAAGTGTTCAATCGTTGAAGCTCCATTGAACAAGTGAGCGTAAGTTTCCACGAGGTTACGAATGTTCAATTCAATACTTTCCAGCCGTCGTTTTCTCTCCTGGCTCACCTTCTCCCATTGCTTTCCTTCCTCGATATTTTCATAAAGTTGATCTTCAATAAATTTCAGGAAATCTGTAAATATAGGATAATCATTCACCGATCGTTTCGTAATGTTCGAGTCTTCCTCATCTCTCCAAAGCCCTGTCTTTTCATAAAGCTTCCTTAATAGATTCTCGTACTCTTTCAGTTCACTATCTGTAGCTTCTGGAGCTAAGAATTTATAAAACGTGGTCAACTTCGATAAATGCTGGGTAAAGGACGTGTACTCATCTTCAGCTGTTCGATAGACCTGTAAGGGATTAATGACCCCATCCGACCCATCTAAGGCAATTTGTTTTCCTCCTAGAGCTTCGGTTAATTCGGCGAATTCCCCTGTTACGTCAAACGTTCGAACCTTATACCCTTTAATTGCATTGTCGAGCATGATTTTCTTGAGTGTAGTAGATTTTCCGGCCCCCATCGCTCCGACCATGACCCCGTTATAACTTTTACGCTGCTTATCCCGATGGAATAAATCAAAGACTACATTGCCTCCAGTTAACGTGGTGCCGTAAAAGGTACCGTAGGGATCATTAAGACTCGTAAAATGAAAAGGAAAACCACCAGCTAAGCCTAATGCTGGAATCGGCTGTCCTTCCCGTTTGTTCCGATAAGTGGATTGATCGGTATAGTTTGATAGAAGGGATTGCCATTCATACTCCTGTTCATTTAAGAAAATGGATCCTCGGAAATTTTCATCTTGCAAGTTGGATAGTACAGCTTTCACTTTATCCTCTAACTCAGCTTTTGTAGGAGCGCTGACGTAATGGCGAAGATGAACACGCTTAACAATCTCCCCCTCTTCGGATACCTGATTATAAAGCTCTCGTAAATCATCGTAATTATTTTGTGCCTCGATGATCCCTGCGTTATCTTTCTCATTGATGATGCGGGAGCTTTGTTCGGCCATCCCTTTATTTAATCCATCACGTACTTTGTAACGATCATCGGATACGATATCCATGGTGGTAATCACACTTTCCATATTAAAAATGGGTTCCAACCAAAAGTCCGACACGTTTTTCGGGAAGGTATAGACATGGACACAAGCTTCAAAACCATCACCTTTGCGAATAAAGGATTCCTGAAAATGAATGCCACCCTGAGGTTGTACATGGGCTAATAAGTAGGGATTGTATCCACGAGACTTGGTTTCCTCTTCATCGTTTTTCGTTTTAAGGAAAGAAAACAATCGTTCTACCCCCTTTTTTCCAATTTGGTATTCTGATTGTTGAGCTTATAAATTAAATCAAGCTTCTTTTCATCAGTTAATTCAATGATGGGTGTAACTCGTCCAAGATACCGACGACAGTTATTGCGGTACTCCGATAGCTGCTTAAGGCTCGAGGCGTAAATATATAAATAAAACTCCCGGTTGGTTCGATGAGTTTCTAAGAACTTCAATTCATCCCTTTTCTTAATTAAGAATCGTTCATATAAAGGGGCTGTGTTTTGGGCAATTTTAAGATCGATCGCGTCTAATTGCTTTTGCATATCCACTGGAAAATTCATAGAGACAACCTTAATGTCGTGAGCATAGGATTGGAAGAATTTAGCCATCATCATAATGTCGTATTCCGTTTCTTGCGTAGATGGAGAGTAAATATCCTTACTTTGCAGCTGCATCACGTCCATGTACCCTTTGTTTTCTTGAAGTTCAAAGGATCCATCCGGCGTCATATCTTGAATCGGGAGGATGTCTGCCATAGAAGCTTTGACCGCCTCTCTTTTTTTCTTTCGAGCCTTAGGTGTTTTATGTTTTTTTCTTCGCTTGGCTCGTTCGTCGAAGAGCGCTTGTTGCTCTTCGGTATCTTCGATGAACCAAGCATTTTCATTTTCTTTTCCAGGCATTTAGAATTCTCCTTTCTCTTTTTTCTTCTGTATCTACGGCGCAATAGGTCACTCGATCGCGGCTGACAGCTAAAAGCAACACTTTCGCCATCCGCAGCTTGGGGTTGGTTCTCGGACGTATCAACCAAGCCACCATTAACAAAATCCAAAAGATCACGTAGTACCAAACCAAAGAGGGATGAACCACATATCGAAAAGTAAAGCCAATCCCTCCGAGAATTAAAACTACAAGTAAATCGGTAAGGTAAAACAGCCGATTGATTTTAAGTTCACTTCCAATCTCGGAAGGAATTTTGTACTGCAAGGTTCATATCTCCTTTCTCAAAATAAAAACGCGAACAAAGTTAAGATCCCTGTCCGCGTTTCTTGATTTTATTTTTCCAGTTTTCCGTGGTATTTCGTGATAAATTGTACGTTCGCTTAGCCCCCTGTACCTTTCTGTTAGTTTGAATGCTTTCCTTAGCTTGGTCCCTGACGTATTGACTAATGGTTCTCTGCTCCGTTCTGTGCTGATTAGGCATCGGTATCTCATCTGTAGTTGTTGGAGCTTTTTGATGTGATGGTGTGGTTCCTTGATCTTTCTGAACATCATGATTAGGGTTCTGTTCTGTTTGTTCTAAAGGCTTTCCATTGGACCCTGAGTTTTTATTTTCTCTCTTTCCCTTAGTAGCACTTGCTTGTTGCTTCCCTTGACTCCCTTCATCATGTGAAAGCTGATGGTTATTTGAATAAGAGGAAGGTTGCTGCTTTTCTTTGCTCATTTCTTGAGGAGTAGAATTCATGGATGTCCCAGATAAAGTGGACCCTTTACGAGAAGGTGAACGGCCTCTCTGGGAGGAATCCATTGGACTAGGTTCATGCTTTTTCTGTCTCTCCTCCTGAGTTCTGTTACTCTTTGTAGGACTAGCCGTTTGCTTATTTTGTTCAGATCCCTGTGACTTCCCTTTTGTTTTACTTCCTGCCATTCCTGCAACAGCTCCTGCTGCCCCAGCTCCCGTATTCATAACGGCACTAGCTCCTCCACTAGCGATAGCGCCGGCTGCTTTCTTTGCAGGTGGACCTAACGTTTTCGATGCTAAGTAACCCCCCATAGCCACATGCCAAGCGTTCTTCAATCCAGCATCTATGCCAAAGAGCTTCTGAACGATATTCGGTCCATCAATTACAGCTAGACTCCCAGCAATCAATGCCACTAAATAACCTATTCCTTCAAGATTTTCACCAATAAAGGTGGTGTAATACATATACACCCGCAAACTCAAGAAAATCATAATAAGCGAAGCAAAAATACTACCAATATTCTTGATGATCGCTTTTAATCGTTGCCCTGTCGAGATGTCGGCATAAGCCATAATAAGAGCCACAATGTGATTAAATCCAAGTTCAAAACATAACTTGGCGATTTTAATGGATATGAGAATCATCGTAAAAGCCATGACTCCAAGTGTCACGATGGCTGTAAACCAATCGACATGCCATCGGTAATAATTTTCAGGCAAGAAGTCAAATAAACCACTTTTGCCTAACTCAACTAACCCTTCTTCCCCGTTGGACTCTAGGCCAACTTTATTCATTATTATCTCTTTTCCTTCAGAGGAAAGTTGATCGCCATTCGCCTTTTTAAACTCCCTGGTAATGGTCTCGTTTATAGAAATTTTATCTATAGAGTTGGGACTAACATGATGTTGGTTTTCAACATCTGGGCTTTCCCATCCTGTTTCATCGTAAACGGCGATATCCGTAATATAGTCGGTCATCACTCGGTCGGAAGTTGTAAAGGAGTCAGTGTTCACCTGGGCTACATTCACTGCATCCCCAGTAAAATCATTGACTTGTCCCATACCAAACGTCAGTAGACTAATAGTCATCACGGAGATAAAAAGGTTCATTGGTAGATCGGCACGATTTTTCTCTTTGTTAAAAATCAAACGAAAACCGATCATCGCTAATGAAATAGCTAACAGTACGTAAAGCACAGGTTGAATGGTATCTAGAAAATTTTGGACTGGTTCACTTAAGAAGAAATCTGTTAACGATAAGACACTGTCGACCATGCCTTCTAGGCTATCTACGATCATCTTCAGAAATAATATAATCCCCCAGCCCATGATCCGTAAGCCCGATATAAAAATATTATTCGTTGACAAAACCTCTGAAAACTCCAGCAATTTCTCTAATAGCTCTTCATCAGACATCGTTTCACCCCCTTTCAAGCATTACTCACCTTGAATCATTTCTTTTGGCAGATCCTCTTGCTGTTTTTTTAATTTGTCAATCTGTTTCCGGATATGACCATACACTTGACGATTGATTTCCTGCCCATCTCCTAAAAGTTTAATAAGGTAAAGGAAGACCTCCATTGGCTCCTGATCCATCTCTTCCTTACTATGATGTAAAAGGGGTGCCACGTGTTGATGAACCATATGAAGGGTGCTCTTATCAAAAAATTCTCCTACCTTTTGTTCTTTCCAGGGTTCTCTTCTTTCACTATCTTCAACAAACGGACCATTTTCAGCTTCACCAGATGCCTTTTCCACGTTGTTTTCCTTCTCCGTGACTGGAACGGAATGGTTATAAAAATCAATGACTAACTCTTTTGGATTAATATAACGGTGTGGGGTGTGTATTTCTTCTTCAGTGATGGACCGGCTCGTATCAAAATACTGACTTAAATAAGTGTGAGCATACTTCATACTGTGTTTACCGGTATTGTATATTGGAAATGCTCGTATTTTTCTCCCCTTCTTATCTCGCCTCATTAATACACGACGGACTACCGTATCTCCTTCCTCTAATTCTTGAAGTTCGTTCGCTGTTAGAAGATCTCTGCCTTCCGTACTTTCTGTTTTCGACTTATCTAAAGAGAAAGTGGAGCCTGACCGTGTTTGCGTATTCAATGTCCTTTTCCCTAATTTAGATGAGAAAGAAGAGGCCGAATCATAATCGGCACTGAGGATATAAATCTCATTCCCACAATTCCCTCGAATCGTAGCCTGTCCATCTTCCCCGTACAGATCCTTTAATTGAGCATAGGATTGAACAACTAAGTGAAAACGTATATTTCTTCCCAGACAAACAGTTATTTTATTGTCCATATCGGCTATCGCCGGCATATTACCGAATTCGTCCAGCATAAAAACCACTTCACGCAAGCATTTCTGCCCCTTTGCTATGGCTGCATTTTTGGATAACACATAATACAACTGGCTTACAAAAATAGAAGGTATCGCATGAGTCGATGTATCGTAATCCGGGGTAACCATGAAGATAGCTATAGGTTTCGTGAAGTAAGTAATCCGTTCCACTCTAATTTCACTTTCGGAAAGAGAAGAGGAGGAAAAGTGAACCTCTCCCGTATCCTCATTAACTTCCTTCACCGTAATCATCAATTCACTTCCCTGCTTTTCTTCATAATTTTCCTTTTCATCTTTCGTTTGATTCCGTCTTTGCTTAGAAGAAACGGGTTCTTTATCTTGCTCAACAGTTAAGATGTCCCCTGGTTTCAACTTCGATGAAAAGTTAATCGTCCAGGTTCCACTCTCTCCTGATTGATTGGTTTCTTTCACACCATCAGGGAATGTGACAAATACTTTTGAAAAGGGAGAACCTTGGCCTTTAATAAATTGACCAAAGCCTACTTTCTTCAAATCTAACGAGTTCTTCGCTGTCATCTTAGCGGTTTCGCTCATCGTAAACTTCGTTAACCCATTCATTGCCGTTGTAAAAATGCTGGATCGTGTATTTCCTTTAGAGAAATTACTCGTCGCATACTGCTCTTTCGCTACATGTGATTGAGGTAAGCTTTGGAAATATTGATCCAGCGCGTTATATTCTTGACCATCTTCATCGATGTCATTTTTCGTTCCTAATTCAGATAACATATTAGCAACGGTGTACATCGTGATTTTTTCTTCTGTTCCTTCTGATATGCTCTTCTCTGTAATCGCAAGGATCATCGCATTTACAAGAGATTTAGCTGAGTCATCCCACATAGGCTCTTTCGCTTGTGGATTGTGATAGAGCATGTGAGTGATCGTTTCACATAGTGTTTGAGCTGTCGAATAATCACCATCTTGATAGGATTGTTTGACTAGTTCTAGCAAGTTAAAGCTCATGCTTTGCATAGGATTCATTAAGTTAAGAACTTCTACTTCATACCCTCGTTTTTCAAGGGTTTCACGGCTAGAAGCAAACAGTTCCCCTTTGGGATCGTTCATCACTAAAGATGGCGGTTTCTCCGCCCGAGAATAGGCATCGATTGTGGGAATCACATACGTTTGTCCTTTCCCACTTCGTGTTGTCCCAATAATCAAGTTATTGACGGGTGACGGATCAATATATGCGCTCTCTCCTTTGCGAGCTAATACGGGACCCCCTTGTCCAGGATAGGATTGACTCCGATCAGGGATAGCTTTGTATTGTTGGTGAATTTCTTTCCTTGTAGCAAATCGCTGGGATCCTTTTTCATCCGTTCCCACTGGACTAAAGTTACTGCGAAGTTTATAAATCATATGAGCGATACCGAGGAGACTTAGTAAAGCCGCCAATCCGTAGAAATACGGCTGGTCCTTCACATGAAAATCTGTGAAATACGATGCTTCAATCACTAACGGCTGGTTAAATTCCGGAAATGTTTGTAAGGTCGACCACATGGCCAACCCTAGATTCCAAATAAATGTGGCCACAAGCATCGTCACCATAAAAAAACAGATGCTTAATGGGATAAGCACCTGCTTTTTAGCGATGATCGATTTCAAAATAATCGCCCTCCTATATATTATTTTGTTGAGTTTTGAATTCGTCTTTTTCTCCTTCTAAAGCATCGATTTTATCTTGGTCTTCATTATCTGATTGTTTCTCGGTTTCTATTTGACTGTTCAGTTTCTTTAACTGTTCTTCCAACTCTTCATATTCATTGATTTTTTCATTCAAATCATCATTTTTAGCCTCACTAGCCATTTTCTTCGCTTCTTCTAGTTGATCTAGTCTCAAGTAGGCCATCCCTTTTTCCTTATAAAGTTCAGCTGACATTGGCAACTTCTCGACGTTGATCGCTTTTTCATACTCCTCTGTGTGGAAAGCTACCTCAAAAGCGCCGACTGGACTTGGGTGAGATTTTTGAAATTCCTTGGTTTCATCCATTCCGTGGATGTCCATCACTTGACTAGCTAGGAATGAAGCTGTTTTCTTTTCTGCATACTTGAGAGCTTCCTTATACTTCTTTTCTGAAACTAGCATGTAAATCAGGGATTTTTGTTCAGATTCACTTAGTTCTTCTTTATCTTTCAAATGGTTCACAGCTTCATCCCTATCCCCCTTCAACGCTGTTTCGTATGCTTGTTTCATTGTTCTTACCTCTGTCAGCTCTCCATTCGCGCTATTTAATGCCTTCGCATGGCCACTTACCAATACGGCTAACGCAATTGAAATCGTAATGGTTAGGACAAGCAAACTTACCAAAGAAATAGCAAGAACCTTTCCACGTTTACTCGTTCGATTCCATGTAGAGGATTTCTCCGTATTCTTTTTCACTAATTCCGTAACATCCATTTGATAATTCGTCGGCGTATGGGATGTTAATTGTTGCAGGAGAATGTCCCTTTCCGTTTCATGTTGATGATTTCTCATGGGGAGCTGCACAAGCTTCTGACAGATATGGTCGTAAATGTTTGTGGTATCTTCCGATCCAACAACATACGTCCCACTATACAGTTTATCTCCCTCTTCATTTGATAGCATAAAATCGAGATGTACCGGTTGCGCATTCTTTTTCTTCCATTTCTTATCAAGATCTGCTGTCTTTTCTACGACTTCTTCAAAAGAGTAAGGGTGAAAACTGGCAATCTCTCCGTCTAACTTCAACGTGAATAATACTCTCATTCGCATATCGCTCCTTTAAAAAACTACCTGGCTATCAATGTATTGAGCAATAGCTGTAGCTCCCATTAGAACCACAAGACCTACTGCACCACCAATAAACCAAACAATAGAACTCTGACGACCTCGAACGCCTCCCCAAATAAGATGATAAGCTCCAATTCCAAAAGCAATGGCAGCTGAAATAATACCAAGCAACTGCATAGCTGTTAGTATTGAAGCACCCGTAGATTGAAGATTACTAATAGCAGAAACCATGTAATAATCAGTTAGAAACTTCATTATAGATACACTCCTCTTAAAATTTTTCGTTTTCTTTTTCTTCATCCATCCCTTTATAATGCAGCAAAGATTTCATAACAACGTCCTGATTCTCTTGAATGTACTCTTGGTGTTTTTCATGTAGCCAATCATTGTAAGATTGGTCTTGAATAGTTAACAGCGTTTGTACCAAGTCCTTCGATTGTTTTAGTTCACGATTCGTCGCTCCCATTGTTATCACCTCCTTTAAAGAATTTTGCGCATAAAAAAAGAAGCGATCAATTAAAGATCACTTCCGTTATGATGCATTATCGTCAATAAATTCTTGCAAAGCTTTTTCCTTACTATCTTCTGAAGGAAAATCAACACTTCTTAAGGAAACATAGTCTTCTAATTTTCCATCCTCATAAAAGCCCAAAGTCTCAAACTGGATGCCCTTTAACCCTAAGTCGTCTGGCTTTAAATTATTATCTAGCATCGCTGAAGACTTAGCATTTATTTCTTTCACACTAATCGAATTAATCTTTTCTTCAACTAATTCAATCTTTTCTGCCCGATCTTCCTTATCCTCCGTATTATTAAGTAATATAAAGGCTGTATCATTTTCTTCAATGTGACTTCTCATTTCTTCTGGTGATAAAGACTCTACTTGACCTGTGGCTCCTTGAGCTCCACAACCTACAAGAATGATTGCCAATATTAAACCAGAGAAACCACTGATCCAATACTTTTTCATCAGACCATTCCCTTCTCGAGTGAACTGTATAACGATTCTAACACCTACTTAAATATAAATCCACATCTTGGAAAAGAATCCTTATTATATAAGTGATTGTTTTTGGCTAGATACAATCAACCCTATGCAGACCCACTATATTAATCAAATCTGCAATGCACAACGTTTCTAGCATATACGAAGAACTTTATGTATCTAGGTTTTACTATTAAAAGTTTCATCGGCAGTATCCTCACTTCAAATAGAAAAACCATCATTGATACAACGCTTATCTGGTCACTAGATGCGTTTCACGTGCCACGCACCGAACGATTATCGACAGCCAGGAAAGTTCTGTGACCTTTCTTTTCCTAACGTAGATATGTAGTTTTCAATGTTCAATAAGTGCTATTATTTAAGCACGTATTAAAATCGTTACATTTATTTGACGGGCATAAGCTCACTCTTAGGATTTTTTCGTTTAGCAATGGTTTTAAACCGGTCATTCTTTACAGTTCGAATTCGATAATAGATACTGGCAAGTTTTTCAGTTGCTCCATGTCGATCTATTGCCCAAATACCGTGCACATCATACCTTTTTCCTTCAAAGGTTTTAACATTGGCAGCTTGTGAAGCAATATCATAATAAGCAAAGTGCTCTTTATTTAGTTTCGCCATAGTACTACCTCCTCAGTTTATGTTTCCAACCACTCTAAGCTTCAAGTGTTCTAATAAAACATCGATAGCTGAACATCTCCCTTCTCGAATAGAAGCAATATCTACCTCAGAAAGATTATACTGATGATTAATGGAATCAAGGATATTCTCTCTCGATCTATTTAACTTAATCGATAACTCAATGGTTCGAGCAATATCATCGACGCTAGGTTGTTTACTTATATCCTCCTTTTCTTGCTCTTCACGACTTTTAAACCATTCTGGCACCACTTCCTGATTGGAGTGCCTTTTAGAGAATGTTCCGTTGTTACTCTTTCTGTTTTTATATTCAACTTCTTCAGCCTCTGCTTGTTCTATTGTTTGAATCCCTTTATTTATCCAGGACTGAAGGATACTTTTCACGTACCCCCATGTTGGTTTATTACGATCCAGGGAGCGCTTCATAGCTTCCACCACCAATGGATCTCCAAGGTCCTCACTCCAGTTCATTACTTCTTTTGAGATTTGAGGACCTATAATGCCAAAGTTGTTTTGATAAAATTCAATGGCCTCACATTCCATTCGTTCAGAAGCAGTTGTAGTAATAAATTCTTTTACATTCTTAACTTCTTTAAGTTCTCTACCATTCTTGTATGTGTCTTTTTGCTGTCTATCTGATGACGAAGTGTTGTTCTTTTGCTGGTTATCTGTTGTTGTTTTGTTGGCGTAATCTTCATCGTTAGATTGATAAATTGCCCAGTTTTCAACGGTTATGACACTATATTTGTTGGTGGAATGAATAGTGATTACATCATCTTCCTTTAACATTTTTAAGTAATCACGAACCGTCGATTCATTCATGTTCAATTCAGAAGCAGCCTTTTTACGACCAAATATAAATTGTCCTGGTTCAAGTTGAACTTTTTGCCTACCCACTCTTGACTCAGTATTTTTATGACTTGCTTTCGTTAAGCAATAGATAAAGATTTTTAACATCTTTTCATTATCAAAGATTTCACTATGAAGTATCTTTCGATGAAGCTTCAGCCAGCCTTGCATTCTTTCACCTCTTTTACGATTTACCAGCTACATAGCCTTTTGATTTTAAATCATTATGATGGTCTTTCCATATCTTCAACCAGCTAATATCGTACGTTTCACATACCATCGATAAATATAAGGTTGAGAAATGCACAATTTTAGCAACTTCCTTAGTTGACTTATAGATATCTTGTTTTTCCATAGAATTTGTACTAGCTAGATCTTCCTTCAACTTAACCTTAGAGACTGTTTCAAGCGCTCTTTCTAACTCTTGCAGTAATATTAATTGTAAAAAGAATCTATCGTTCTTGGCATTTTGACCGTCTAGGTACGTAATCCCCCACCCGATATATTCATTGACTGCCTCAAGTGCTAGCCTTGGATTGTTGTATTTTTCCAAAAAATATTTAGTAGATACTGGAGGTATTTTTCGTTCTCCCCCTTCTTGCTTTGAGATGTACTCTCTAGACTGAAACATATCTATTGCTAATTGCTGCTGTGTTTTATTTATTCTTTTCCTCATTTCCTTCATGAGCTCTGCAGACTTACTATATTTAATGGGACTCACCCCTTCGGTTTGTACCAGTAATTATATTTTGTTGACTTATCATAGATTCATAGAGTTATATCACACCAAAGTTTCTTTCCGGAGCAATATTACTAGTCACATCAACATGTTCTCTAATCCATTTAATTACTAAATCTTTAGGATAAAGTGTACGTCCTCCTACATGAACTTTAGGGAAGTCTTTACGTTTCAAAATGTGAGCATCCAATGATTGTACACTAACATTAAAAACATATTCAGCTAGCTTCGTACGATCCAATAAATAAGGCAATTCATTTTCTTTGTGTACATCTTCTTGCGCCTTTTTTGCAATGTCATAAAAGATGTCGTACACTTTATTATTAAATTCAGCCTCGGGTTGTAATTTTGCTTCAAACAATTAAATCAATTCCTTTCTTTGATTGGATTTTAATTTCCCCAAACTATTTGTATGAGTATCTTGTACTTTATGGCCAAACAAAAAATGGACATCTTTTCCCAAAACCTCTGCTAAACAAATAGCTACTTTGAGAGTTGGAGTTGAATATCCATTTTCCCAATTAGCCACACTTTGCTTTCCTTTATATCCCAGGCATTCTGAAAGTTGAGTTTGGCTCATGTTAGCTTGAACTCTTGCCTCTTTTAAACGTTTATTCTTCATTATTTCACCTCCTTAGTATGAATAACTTGTACTTAAAGTATATGTACAAGTTTCTTGTATGTCAACACTAAAAAACAAGTTTCTTGTACTTTAGTTAAAAATATCTATAAATAAGCAGAAAAATGGTACAATAATCTTGTACATGAAAAAGTGAAAGGATCCTAAAAATGCTCTCACAAAGACTTAAATATTCAAGAAAAACAAAAGGGCTTACTCAGAGTGAATTAGCAAATAAGATTAAAACTACAAAGGGTACAGTCAGCAACTATGAAAATGGTTATAGTACACCTTCAAATGAAATGCTTATTAGTCTTGCTAATGCATTAGATGTAAGCGTTGATTATTTATTAGGTAGATCTGAAACTACTGTGAAAGAACCTGAAAAAAATGAATACGATACTATCAATGAAATAAATAAGCTCATGGATAAATATGGGGTTGAAGATGCCGCATTCTTCGATTTAGAAAAGTGGAAGGCCATGGGGCCCGAGCAAATTCGGGAATTGGAAAGCTATTTTCAATATTTGCTACGAAAATCTAAGGAGCTAGAGGATAAGGACAAGGAATAAAACACGCAATCTAAATTACTGTAAATACACAAATAAAAAGCAGGCAAACTTCCATGTTAAAGTTACCTGCTTTTATTATTTGATTTAGTTATACGATTATTTTGCACACCTTCATATTCTTTATTCCAGAAAAGCTCCCTTTACTTGATGACTTGAATTCAAGGTATCATTTAGTAGACCTTAAATTTAATATTGTTATAACGAAAATATTTACCCTAGAAGAGCATTCATCTCCACTAACGCATAGGTCCATTTATCTCTTGCTTGATTCCTCTTATCCACATCTGATAAAGATGAGCTACTTTCCTGTAAAACTACTTTAGTAACGTTGGGTTGAGTCTCAATGAACTCTAAGATAATTTCTGAATTTAGTGTTTTGTCAGGTGACATTGGTCCTTCATAAATCCAGCTTTTTTCAATGCGTTTATTTTGTTCAATTACCTGATATTCTCCAGATTCAGTATGCATCCCTGGGAATGCCTCGACTTTATTTGTAGCTAAACGAAATTTCCCCCCTACACGAACGTCCATTTCAACCTCGGTAAGTCCAAACAACTCCTTGAGTACTTGGGGGGATGTCCATGCTTTAAATAGAATTTCTGGTTTATATCTGTATTCTCTGTTTACTTCTATAGTATAGATATTATCTGTTTCTTGCCAAGTCATTACTTCCCACGTATAACCGTCTATATCTTTAAAAAGGCCTGTATAATATCCCCAATCATCTGCATTGCCTTCTTTGGTAACCGTGCCGCCTGCCTTGCCAGCACGTGAAAGAATGAAATTTACCTCCTTAATATCTTTAGCAGTGTGGCTAAAAATAACACTACAAGTGTTTAAATTGTCTTCATGCTGTTGAGTCATCTGAGCGAAGCCTGAACGCTCATATAAAACCAAAGACATTTCTCCTTCTAGAAAAAAAGCCACATGATCTTCCCCCGATGAAATTTTATCTTCAGGAAGATCGAACACTTCTTTGTAAAATCTGGTGGACAGGTCTAAGTTTCCGACGGGAATTGTTACAATATCAATTTTTGGGTTCATTATTATCCCTCCTTACTTAGGTATTCAATATACACCCTTTTAGTCCTTTCTTTTCTTAACAATCTGGCCCCTCACATAAAGAAATCACCAATTTCGAAATCGCCCCCTCGTTAACTGAAGAATTGTATTAGGTGTTCTATAAGATACATGGGGTAGAGTCCTTAAAGAGTAAGTAGGGTATAAAGTACAATAACTGCCATTAAAGGCTTTTATTTTTAGTTTTATCCTCTATTCCTACCTTTGTTAAGAAAGCTTCAATTTCTTTAGTTCTATATCCCAATGAATCCAAACACGGACCGGTGAATAACCACTGGACGAACTTTTTCATTATGTTCATTAATCTATTCCAGATCGAATTTTTCTGGCATTTGAAAATCCAGCTGTACGGTTGCCCATTGATGGCTCCTATTCAGAGCGTCTTTTATGTGAATATCAATTTTAGGACCGTAAAAAGCACCGTCCCTCATTCAGTCTAAAATCATAACTAAATTTCTCACTTAAGGTAATACAGTAAACGCCCTTTATATTGAAGATAAAAGTTCAACTAAATATTTCCGTGGAGTAGTAATTGATCTAAGGAAAATAAGCGGATATCCTGTAATTTACTTTTATGTATGAGATATAACTTTTCAGGGACTACTAAAATTAACTAAGTATATATGTATTTGGAGGTAGTTATGTTCAGATTCAAACGTCATGGAAAAGGTAAACCTTCTCAACATAAACAATTAAAAAAACTTGAAGATGAGCATCAACAGGCAAAGGAAAATTTAAGCAAACAATTAAGGGTGAATGAAGAGAAGCTTCAAGAAGTTTTCAAAAATTGTTCCGATGTGGTTTTTCGCTATGTAAAAGGACAAGACGGAGCCTTATTTTTAGTTGTCTATATGGATGGGATGATTAGCTCGCAACTTCTCGATGAACATATACTGAAAGGACTTATGCGTAACCCCCATCCTTCGGAAGTAGAGGATTCGAAGGTTTGGAGTGATCAGCTAAATATTTCCGTGGGCCAATCTAAAACGCTCTCTACTTTCGAACAAATACCTAAAGAAATCGTAAGGGCCAACGCTATTGTTTTAACAGAGGGACACGATTCGGCATTGGCTTTAGATATCAAAGGCTGGGACAAGCGGGCATTAGAAGAACCTTCTGGTGAATCAGTCATCCGAGGGCCAAGAGAGGGATTTTCGGAAACGTTTCGTGTAAATACTACTCTTATCAGAAGAAGGTTGAAGACCCCTCGTTTAAAGATTGAAATGATGAACTTAGGAGAATTGAGTCAAACCGATATAGGCATCGTTTATGTTGATGGTTTAATTAATCCTTCTGTTCTTACTGAAGTAAAGAAGAGAGTAGAGCGAATCAAAATTGATGGAATATTAGAGTCTGGATATGTTGAGGCCTTTATTGAGGATGCTCCCTTTTCTCCATTCCCGACCGTTCAACATACAGAGCGACCTGATACGGTGGTTTCTGCCTTACTGGAAGGAAAAGCAGCGGTTATCGTAGATGGAACGCCATTTGTTTTAGTGGTTCCCTTTACTTTCTTTGGAGGGCTGCAAGCCTCTGAAGATGCTTATGAGCGTTTTATGTACGGGACAGCTATTCGCTGGGTAAGGTACTTGCTGTTCACGATTGCTTTATTTCTGCCTTCTGTGTATGTAGCCATTATTTCTTATCACCCTGAGATGGTTCCTTTCAATCTTCTTTTAAGTTTTGCAGCGGCCCGGGAACCCAGCCCATTTCCTACAATCATCGAAACACTAATGATGGAAATTATATTTGAATCCTTACGAGAGGCGGGGATCCGACTTCCCAAACTAGTCGGTCCTGCCGTTAGTATTGTAGGAGCCCTGGTTTTAGGAGAAGCAGCTGTTCAAGCAGGGTTAGTAACGGCCCCGGTTGTTATTGTGGTAGCTGGGACAGGCATCGCATCGTTTGCTGTTCCTGGATATAGCCTTGGCTTAGCTTATCGTCTCCTGAGGTTTCCTATGCTTATTCTAGGGGGAGTTTTTGGACTCTTCGGTGTAATGGTGGGTGCTTTAGCCCTCCTCCTTCATCTAGTCAGCCTGAGATCTTTTGGCGTTCCTTATTTAGCCCCGATGGCACCACTGGTAGGTACAGGGATGAAAGATGTACTATGGAGAGCCCCTGTGTGGATGCAAAGGGTACGTCCCAAGCTGATCGTCGGTCGTACCAGCTATCATATGCCAAAGGGACAAAAGCCGGGCCCTAAAAAATAAACGTGAGGTTGGGACACATGAAAAGAATATGTATTGCAGCGTTGCTCTCTTTAATTTTCTTAACTGGCTGCTGGGATTCAATAGAACTGAATGATCGAGCCATCGTTCTTGGGGGAGGAATGGACCTCGATGAGGAAGGCCAGTATGTTTCGAGCCTTCAAATAGCGATCCCTTCTAAATTCGGACAAATCAACCAAAGAGGAGGAGAAGCACCAGAACAGAGTGTTCTAGTAAAGGCTGCAACTGGAAAAACAGCCTTCGATGCTAGACAGAACATTCAAAATAAAGTGGAACGAAAGATATTTCGGCTTCAGCAGCAATCTTTTTTTGCAGGAGAAGAGCTTGCAAAACAAGGACTCAAAGAAAGCATAGACATGAGATTACGTTACAATGATTTTCCTGTTCGGGCCAACTACTCTGTGGTCAAGGGAGGAAGGTCTGTCGATTTGTTGACGAATACCAGTGATCTGGAAGTGGCCACTTCCCTTTCTACAAACAACATTCAAAAACAGTTTGCTCAAGGTGTGACCACTACATTTCTTGATTTCCAAAAAAGAATGTATGGTCCAAGCAATCCCGTCCTCACAGCCTGGGAAATCCAATCTTCCCCAGGTTTATCAGGTCCGGAACAGAGTGTAGACTTTTATGGACTAGCTGCATTTAACAAAGAGCTGCAATTGGTCGGCTACCTGAATGAAGACGAATCGAAAGATCTTCTGTGGATACAAAACAAACTAGAATATATTGCTCTTGTAATCCCTTATGGTGGCCAAGATCAAACAGCGGGGCTTCGCGTCCAGGATCTAAAAAGAAAGATCTCCCCAAAAGTTAAGGACGGGAAAATGCATCTTCACGTTCAATTAGACGGGAAAGGATCCGTACAGGAAAACAACACCAACTTGGATTTATCTGCTTCAAAAGATGTGGAACGACTGGAAAAAGAAGCGGAGAAATACTATCAAAAAAGAGTAGAAGACATGATTGATAAAGTACAGTCTGAATATCAGACAGACATTTTAGACTTTGGGTTAACACTTTTTAGAAAGCATCCACAAGAATGGAAGCAAGTGAAACAGAATTGGGAGGAAATTTTTACAGAAACAGAGGTTACTGTTGATGTAAATATAAAGATCCGGGATGTAGGGTTAGTCACTTAATAATCAATTAAAAGAGTAACCCCCATAAAACCTAGGGGTTACTCTTTAACGCGTTTATGACGAATCGTGGATACAACAAAAAGTAAAAAGGGAAGAATGATAAATAATACGAACCATACATAGCGATTCACATATTTAAAGGATAATTCGTAAATATGTTCGATCACATTCTCAGAAACCGTAAGCCCTATAAAGAGAATGATAATCATAGCAGGGATAATCATGGGACGATAATCCTTCATTCTCGTCAAATATTGAATCGCAATCAGCCCAGCTGCTGCTTTAATATAAAGCTTGAAGAAGATGGTAGTCGTGAAATAGATCACCCCAAAAACATTTAAATTATTGATAAAATCAGCAACATCGATGACTTGATGCAAATGATAAATGGGATAAATGTTTTGCATATACAATTCTTCACCAAATGCTGAAATAGTTAACCCAACACTTAGCGCGAGTAAAACCCCGGATATAAGTGAAGCGATCAACGTCACTTTCAGAATACTTTTCGGGTTACTAGCTTGGGTCCAAATCATAGCAAGCGCAATCGTTTCTCCGTAAGTCTGAAGAATTCCTACAGGAAAGGTGGCCTTCCATACTCGGGAAAAGCCTTTTTCCATGAAAGGTAAAAAGTTATTAAAATTAAGTATTTGAGAACTAAACAGCAGAATGATTTCAATCCCAAGGAGAAACATAAGGAGCGGAAAAATGATCTCTCCCACCCGGGCCAAAGATTCAATCCCTAAATACAAACCGAAAGCCACTAACACCAGGAAAAGGGTATTGAACATTATAGGAGGGGTGGTTGGCAGCAAAGTCGTTGGTATCAAATCTCTGAGATCACCGACAATCCTTCCTGCATCAAATAAAAAGATGAGAGGATAAAGCCAGGCAAGGGGAATACCGATCACTTTTCCAAAATGATGAGGAAACCATTCCACGAGGGTGAGCCCTGGATTCATTTTCATTAAGCCTATATACAATAGAATTAGTATGGATCCCAAAAAGCTTGAAAGTAAAGTTGCCAACCATGCATCTCTTCCAGCTTCTGTACCGAATCCAAAAAGTGTGGTCGTCCCAATCTGGAACATGTACGTTAGGATAAATAACTGATATGCAGAGATTTTTTCCATAAGATAGCCTCTTTAAAAGTAGTGTTACTAACATCCTTTCCCCTCACTTGAAAAGTATACGGCTTCCTCTATGATTTCCGTCAGTTTTCCTTTTCCCTCGCAGCCGCTACTTAAATGCTTTCTCCAAGGAACCACTCCTTGCTTCAACTTTCTCGATGATTTGATTTGTACTTCTTGCCTTCGTTAAAGTGGATTGTGCCTTGGCTTAAGAATTTGATGAATATGAAATTATCCGATCAATACTTATCACCTTTTCTTCCTAATGCCTTGGTTACAGGATCTCTTGTAATCCCCTTTGCTTTGTAATGAGTAGATTCAACTCCTGTTTGTACAAATATATTAGTGCCAGCATACCATTCTGTAAACATGCATGCTATTCAAAATTTGGAATTGGGGGTCAAAAATATCTGTTACTCACTAACACTAAGGGTAACTATATAAGAAACCGCTCAGTAGACCCTACTCAATGGGAAGTAATAAAGAATAAATGAAATATAGATGGCTAGAACAATTAAGCAGTATCTTTCGTGGAATTTGAGCTATTTATCTCGAAATCAAGTCTTCCAGATATCTGCCCAAAACATTAAGAAGAGGGCAATTCTTCTGTTTCAGAATTGCCCCAAATAACGGAAGACCTGATTTCGAGATATTTCTCTTTAAATTCTTTTTGTGTCTCAACTTTCATCGATTTTATACAATTGATCTCTAACTACTACAGTTTCAGGTACAAATCGAATGAAGACATTAAAAGGATCTTGATCTTTAAATCTAGAATCCCAAATATTCTCATTTGAACCTAAATACTTTGTGATTTTTATGTGTATTTCATCTTTCTAAAAAAACGAATACAGCTTCTTCAAACAGAAGCTGTATTCGGATTATATAATGTTTATTTCTGTTTTAACAATCTCATACTATTTAGAATGACAATCAGGGCGGCACCTGTATCACTTAAAACGGCCATCCATAAAGTTAAGAAACCTGGGAATATCAGCACGAGCGCAGCAAGTTTGGTTAATAAGGAGAACCAGATGTTCTGCTTGATAATGTGCAGGGCCCGTCGGCTTAACCGGATAGTATGAGGCAGCTTCTCTAAATTGTCTGCCATTAGCACTATATCCGCCGTCTCCATGGCCGTGTCTGTTCCAGCGCCGCCCATGGCGATGCCAAGATCAGCTGTAGCCAGGGCCGGGGCATCATTAATGCCATCTCCCACCATCGCAACACGCTTTCCTTCATCCTGCAGTTTCTTCACAGCTGTCACTTTGTCTTCAGGCAGCAGTTCCGCAAAATAGCGGTCCACACTTGTTTCGCCTGCGATTTTTTTCGCGGTTCCTTCATTATCACCCGTTAACATGACCATCTCTTTCATTCCAATTTCTTTAAGAGCATGAATCGATTGAACGGTAATGTCCCGGATGGTATCCGCAACAGCGATCATTCCAAGTATTTCTGAACGAGTCCCAACAACGACAAGGGTGTTGCCGTTTCCTTGTAAAGAATGGATACGTTCTTCTATTTCATGGAGAGAAACCTCCAATTCATTAAACAATTTGGGATTTCCGGCAAAGTATTCTACACCATCAATTGTGGCCTGGGCGCCTTTACCCGCAATGGCTTTAAACTCAATCCCTTCCCTTGCTGAGATGTCTCTCTCATCCGCATAGGCTGTAATAGCTTGAGCGATTGGGTGAGTCGAATGCTCTTCGATTGTGCGGGTAATGGAGATGAGTTCTTCCCTATTTTGATTGAGAGAAATAACTTCGGCCACTTTAGGTTTCCCTTCAGTTAAGGTTCCCGTCTTGTCAAATGCGATGGCTTGAATGGATCCAGCCTTTTCTAAAAACGTGCCGCCTTTGATTAGTACGCCATTCTTAGCTGCATTACCGATGGCTGAAACGATGGCTACAGGGGTGGAAATCACGAGGGCACAAGGACAGGCTACCACGAGTAAGGCAAGCCCTTTATAAACCCATTCCCCCCACGTACCGAAACCAAATAACGGGGGCAGCACCATAACTGATAAAGCTAAAACAAAAACAATTGGAGTATATACACTGGCAAAACGATCGACGAACGCTTGGGTCGGGGCTTTCTTTTCCTGCGCCTCTTCCACGAGATGAATAATTTTAGCAATCGTTGTATCTTCCACCAGTTTTGTAACTTTGATTTCTAAGGAGCCACTTTCATTAACAGTACCTGCGTATACGGTATCTCCCTGTTGCTTATCAACGGGTAAAGATTCACCTGTAATCGGAGCCTGATTAATACTGGAAGCTCCCGTCAGCACTTCTCCATCCAGGGGAATTTTTTCCCCTGGCTTTACGATGATGACATCCTCGACCTTTACTTCTTCTACTGCCTTGCGGATGATTTGATCCCCGGTCTTCACGTTAGCTTCCGACGGGGTGAGATTCATTAAACTTCTGATCGAATCTCTGGTACGCTCAATCGAGCGGTTTTGTAACGTGTTTCCTAGAGCAAAAAGCCATACGACGGTAGCCCCTTCAAACCACTCGCCAATAATAGCTGCCCCAATAGCTGCAGATACCATAAGAACATTCATATCAAGAGAGCCGCTTTTAATCGCGTAAAATGAGCTTCTTGCCGGCTTATACCCTCCAATGAGCATAGCTGCAGCATAGAATGCCGTAATAAAGGCTTCAGGAACAGCTGTAAAAGAACCTATAAAGCCCAGGGCCAGAAAAACGCCGGATAAAGTAGTAGTTGGCATTCCATTTTTCTTACTCGACATCTGGTCCTTCTGCTGGCCGGAGGATTCCTCTAAAGAAGCGCTGAATCCAGCTCTTTCTACTTCTTTTACAATTTCTTTTTGATGGGTCGTATGATCCACCTGCATTTTCCCTGTGGAAAAATTCACACGAACTTCCTGAATACTCGGATTCCTGCTAAGATGCTTTTCAATGGTTGCAGCGCAGGAACCACAGTCCATCCCCTCGATCGTGTAAGTTTGCTTATGATTTGCTGCACGAACTGGTTCAGCTTCAAAGCCTAATTTTCGCACCTGCTTAGGAATTTGATCGTGAACCGAACGATCTTCGGCCCCTACGGCCATTTTTCCTGTTCCATAGTTGACTTGAACCGATTGAACCCCTTTTGTTTTACTCAAGCTTTTCTCAATGGTCGCCGCACAAGAAGGACAGTCCATCCCGCTAATGTTGTACTCTATGCTATTGAGATCTGGTTCATCTTCAGTCTGTTGCTCATTGCTGGTTTCCTCTGTATGGCAGCAGGAAGAAGTGGCTGGTTCTGCTTGTGCCTCATTTCCACAGCAGGACGAAGAAGTTTTTTCTTTATGAGATTCTTCTGTAGAACAGCAAGAGCTTGCTTGTTTTGTTTTTTCTGCTTCAGTATCCTGATGACTGGAACAGCAGCTTGATTGTGATGATTTATCGAATTGACTCATGGTGTATACCTCCTAATGATCTACGCCTTTTCGTCTTCTTTTGAATGAAGTAGTGCAATCGAAACGAGTTGATGAACATGATCATCAGCTAATGAGTAGAAAACCAACTTTCCTTCTTTACGGTACTTCGCTAATTTCATATTGCGCAGCAGCCTTAAATGATGAGAAGCGGTAGCTGTCGTTGAGCCAATGATGTTAGCCACATCACACACACAGAGTTCCTTTTCTAATGTTAAAGCATAGGCAATCTTCACTCTTGTAGCATCTGATAAAGCCTTGAATATTAATTCAACACCATTCACCTTCTCTATTTCCGGCTGTATCCGGTTGACAATTTCTTCATCGTAGCAAAAGGTATCACACGTATCGGCATTGGTTTTATTTTTGATCATGTCACTCATGATTACACTCCTTATTCTAATATTCGTTTGATTATTTGTTTATAGTGTATGACTCTGTAACAATTATGTCAATAATTTTATTCTAATAATCACTTGAATGTTAGATTAAATTTCCATACACTGAACTTGTCCTAGTTACATTGATCATTTATAAAAAGATAGGGGGATAAATAGATGAATAGTTTTTTTCTTTCCGTTATCGTGGCAGCCGGAAGCATTATGATCTTATTTATTCTCTTTATCGTCACTTTGCTAAAACAATCATCAGAAAAAAAGAAAAAAGGAGAACATGATCATGCCAGAAAATAAAAAGAGCTCGATGAGGTTTATTGTACTATTAACCGTATTTGTCATTGGACTGGTTGCTGTATTTGTCGTACTCGATAACAGAGAAAAGTCATCAGAGACAACGTCTTCTGATTCAGCGGAAGAAGCGCCTTCTACAGAAGAGCAGCCAACAATAGGGGAAGAAGGGGCCCCCGTTGAAATTATTGAATTTGGTGATTATAAATGTCCTGCATGTAAAGTCTGGAGTGATCAAGTCTATCCACAGTTAAAAGAAGACTACATCGATAAAGGAGATGTCAGCCTGACGTATATCAACACCCTATTCCACGGCCAGGAATCAGAGCTGGGCGCCCGGGCCGGGGAAGCTGTGTACAACCAGGGTGAAGAAGCCTTCTGGGAGTTTAACAAGAGTTTGTTTGAGGAGCAGCCTGAGGAAAATCATGACGCCGAGTGGATTACAGATGAAAAACTTTTAGAAGTCGCAGAAAATAGTGTTCCTTCGCTGGATTCCGAGCAGTTTGAGGAAGATCTTACTTCAAGCCAGGTGGAAGAAGCTGTAGCTATGGATGATGATCTGGTTGTGGAACACAAGATCGAGCAGACGCCAACCCTCATGATTAATGGTGAGGTTCTCGAAGACCCGTTCGATTATGATGCCATCTCTAGCCTCATTAACGAAGAGCTGGAGGGTAACGATGAGTAAAACCGAACACACAGAATCCAAGTGGAAGGATTACACGTTATATCTGGCCTGGCTCGTCGCCGTTATTGCTACTCTCAGCAGCCTTTATTTTAGTGAGATTAAAGGCTACATCCCATGTGAACTATGTTGGTTTCAGCGTATATTTATGTATCCATTAAGTCTCTTATTAGGAATCGCTGCTTATTTCGGGGATCGCAGTATCATTAAATATGCTCTCCCCTTCCCTATTATCGGAGGCCTCGTCTCAATTTTTCATTATATGGAGCAGAAGGTGCCTGGATTCGCATCGGTTAAACCATGTGCTGAGGGAGTCCCATGTAATACGGAATATATTAACTGGGCAGGTTTTATCACGATCCCTTTTTTAGCGCTGACCGCTTTTACATTAATCACCACACTCTTATGGATGGGAAGGAAGAGATTATAGAAAAGGAGAACCAATGAAAAATCAAATCATGAAAATAGGTGGTTATACGATGATTGCGATGGGCATTTTCCTTTACTTTGGCTGGATGAGACAACTGACCTCCTATATCACTAATCAATTCTACGGTGGGTGGACGGGATTTTAGAGATTTACCTAAGACAATTCAAAGGAGTTAATCTAATGAATAACCATTGGAATTCTATGATCTATAGAGCATGGTCACCAGTTTATGATTTCTTTTTTAATAGAGGGGCATTTGCAAAAGGCCGTAAAATTATGTTTGAAAAGGAAACATTTTCTTCAGGTCATTCAATATTACTCAATGGAGCAGGAACCGGAGCAGATCTCCCTTATCTAAAAGGAACAGACTTAAATGTAACAGCGATTGACTTATCTCCTTCCATGCTGAGAAAAGCCGAGAGAAATCATAATGGCTACTTCCCCAAGTTTATTGTCATGGATGCTCAAACTTTATTCTTTCCAGATCGTTCCTTCGACGTGGTCGTGGCTAATTTAATTCTTTCAGTAGTCCCAGACCCCTATCAATGCTTTAAAGAAATGGTCCGTGTAACAAAAGAGAATGGGGAAATATGGGTGTTCGATAAATTCACAAACGAAAATCACTCTCCTCTTTGTGGTGAGCAGATTTTAAGCAAAGCAGCGACGGTCCTTGGAACGGATATACAGGTAAACTTTGACGATATATACGATATGTATAAGCACAGACTAAAAATCGTGGAAGAGCATCCTGTTTGGTTAAAGGGAAGGTATCGCGTTATAAAAATGAAGAAGCAGTTGTAGGATCATTTTTAATTTTACTGTTCCATTAGAAACAGATTAATAATTTCTTCCTCCACTGTGTCTTCCATTCTCTCCATTTTTCATAGCAGACTAACGATCCATACTAAAATTTGTCCCAGCTATACTTAAGTTTTCTCCTATTTTTATCCCTTGGCTTTTAACTACCCCTTCCACGGCTGTCAGAAGCATAATCATTATCGTAAGATTCATGGTAAAGGCCAGAATACCAGAATGAATAGTTAGAAATTGCTCTACAATCGTTCCACCAAACGTTTATTTTACTGTTGAATCTCTTTAAAATAAGCTTCATATCCCACAATAATCGTATTCACAATTAGATATCGTCATCATTTCACCAAACTTTAACAGAGCCTTATTATTAAATAATAATCCAGTCACCAAAACATCTAAATTTCAGACTAAAAGAAATGGATCTTTAACTGGTTAGGTTAATTTCTAAAACTGCCTGTTCAGCTGCCAGGAGGGCACCTTCAAGATGGCCACCATATTGTGAATTGGTCTCTGTACCAGCAAAAATTATTTTCTTTTCCCATACCCCTGATTTTGGGGGCTGACCATAGATCGGAAAATCTCTAAGTAAGTCCATATCTTCCTCAACAGCCGTTTCGGAATCTGTGGACCAATCCTTGTATAGAATTGTCTTTACATTTTTAGCGGAGAGGCCAAAAAGCCCGACCAATTGATCAATAACTAAAGTTAAGACTTTGTCCTCCCCTAGTTCTCGGCGCGTTTTCGCTGGCATGCCAAAGAATCCAAATAAAGCACCAGAGCCTGTTTCAGGAGAAGCATCATGGATTTCTTGTAAGGGTCCAACCCAGCTTGTTGCAAATCCAGAGAGCCTCGACTCCCTCCAAAAGGGACGATCATAGACGGCTATTGCCTTGGCTTGTCCTGCCATCCAAGTGGGTTTGCTTTTTAGGTCAGTTATAATATTTTGAGGTAATGAAGGAGAGAAGTTAATATGATGTCCCACAACACGAGGTGGCAATGCTAAGATAACAGCACTTGCTGAAACTTTTTTTGTACTTCCATCAGCAAGGTCTGCTTCAACCGTGATAGCACCGTCTTCACCCCGTCGAATTGCTGTAACTCGCGTTTTAAGCTCGATTAACCCTGAAGGAATCGTATCTGCTACAGCATCAATAAGAAGACTGCACCCCGCCTTTAAAGCGAATCGACCTTTCACTCGAATTTTCTGGACGTACATAACGCTCTGGCGGAGTGTTTAGGGATCGTTCTGAAAGCATTGCCCCTTTTGTGTGCTGGGCGAACGTTCCTAGATTCAATTCTCTAACAAGGTTGGTAATCATGCTTTCATACTGCGGCCAGTACCATGTCGGGCCGAGCCTTAACTGCGACGAGACCAAATCACAACAGGTATAAGAACGAGTGAT
The DNA here is from genome assembly GCF_024189315.1 of Halobacillus sp. A5. Taxonomy (GTDB): domain Bacteria; phylum Bacillota; class Bacilli; order Bacillales; family Halobacillaceae; genus Halobacillus_A. The sequence goes on from NZ_JAIZEO010000004.1 coordinate 539,888, forward strand.
AAAAGTCCTCCTCCTATAGATAATGTCGTGAAACTTGTGTTCGCTAAGACCACCCCCGACAAAGCACCCCCAGAAGCACCGGCTAAAGCAATAAAAACATCAAGTGTCCCTTGAGTTTTCGCCCTTGTGGAAGGCATTGTCGAATCAACAATTTGAGCAGTGCCGCTGATCAATCCAAAGTTCCATCCTAATCCAAGTAAAGAAAGTGCGATGATTAATAGAATAACAGAATTACTTGGTGCTAAAGCTGCTAATAAACCTGCCATTAATAAAGTGATACCAGAAGCTATACTCATAGCCGTCCGCCCTATTTTATCAACAAGAATACCTGTTACAAGGGATGGAAGGTACATGGCTCCAATATGAAAGCCTATAACAATTCCAACATCAGTTAAACCATGGCCATGACGCTCCATATGGACAGGTGTCATAGTCATGATTGCGACCATAACAAGTTGGGTTAGAACCATAACCGTAGCCCCGACAGTAAGCCCTCTTTTATTTAGATTATTGTCAATAAGATCATTATCAATGTGTTGAGCATTTTCCTGATTATAAGTTGATATCCTTTTTGCGATATCTAGCGGGTCCGGGCGTAACATGATAAAAAGTACAAGACCAGCCAAGATATAAGCCGCAGCAGATAAAATAAATGGACCTGCAAGTGGTGGAATTCCAATAAAAAGGGCAACTTCCCCCATAATATCTACTAGATTCGGACCCGCCACTGCACCAAATGTTGTCATAACCATTGTGATACTTATAGCAGTCGCTCGTTGTTGTTGATTAGCTAAATCTGTCCCTGCATAACGAGCTTGCAAATTGGTTGCTGTACCAGCACCGTAGACTAAAAGAGAAGCAAATAAGAGAATGACACTATTTAATACTGCTGCAAGAACCACTCCAACCGAACCAACCCCTCCTACAATAAAACCGGTCGCTAGACCTGTGCGACGTCCATACCGTTGAGAGAGTCTTCCGACGATTAAAGCTGCTCCCGCCGATCCTAAAGTGAATAAGGCTGCTGGAACCCCCGCAAAAGCATCCGTACCGAGCATTTTTTGTGCTAAAAGTGCCCCTACTGTAATCCCCGCAGCAAGCCCTGCTCCTCCAAAAATTTGAGAGATACTTACTACTACTAATACTTTTCTATACATCTTTTTTACTTTATCTGGAGCAGTTATGTAATCGTGAACTGTATCTTGTAAGTTATCAGACAAAAAACCTCTCCTCTCTTTTTTACATTTTCTAAAAAACCCAAACCGCATCTATTCACATTCCTCCACGTATTCAACTGAACAATTGAATAGTTGTATATTAGAGTGAAATGAAACAATTGTCAAACTCAACAACTAACCTCAGCCTCAATTCTCCTCATCCATTATTCTTTACAACACCTATTCCCTAATGATACTATTCAACTATTAAGTTAAATAGTATTAAAGGAGTCTAATTAATCATGGATGCCAGATCATTTAAAGATACGATCTATAAAGAATTTGCCCGGATTGGCAAGGTGTTGTCCAGCCCTAAGCGATTAGAATTGCTCGATTTACTTTCTCAATCACCCAAATCCGTCGAAGTTTTATCTAAGGAAACAAAAATGTCTATGGCTAATACGTCTAAACACTTACAGGCATTACTGGAAGCTCGTTTAGTAATTTATAAAAAGGAAAAGAACTATGTCATTTATTACCTCGCTAACCCTAAGGTAGTGGACCTTCTATTCTCCATGAAATCCATTGCTGAAGAACAAATTGCTGAGGTCAACCTCTTGCGTAAAGACTTCATTATGAGAGGCGATGAGTTAGAAACGCTGGAGCTGGAGGACTGGGTCGAACGAAAGGAAGAGGATAGCCACGTTTTGATTGATGTCCGACCGAAAGCAGAATATTTAAACGGACATCTTGATGGTGCGATTTCCCTCCCTATGGAAGAATTGAATGATTATATACGTGACCTTCCAAAGGATAAGAAAGTAATTGCTTACTGCCGCGGTCCGTACTGTGTCTATGCAACAGAAGCTGTCGAGTATTTGAAGGCAGAAGGCTTTGAAGCCGCACGTTTAGAAGCAGGGATTCATGAATGGAACCTGTACAAAGAAAATTCAACCCAGTAACTCAAGGAGGAATTTAAATGCTATTTCGTCAATATATGCACACAAATCCTATCCCTATCGCAGCTTCCTATTTGTTTGGCTGCGGTAGTAAAGCTTCAGGAGTTGTAGTAGACCCGTTGCAAGAAGAAATTGATTTCTATATGGAAGAAGCCAAACGTTTAGGAATGAATATTGAGTATGTCATTGATACTCATCTTCATGCCGATCACATCTCAGGAGGACTTTCTTTAGCAGAAAAAAGTGAAGCAAAGTATGTTCTCCATGGTTCTGCGGACACAGATTATGACTTTACTGCCGTAGAAGATGGTGAAGAACTTATGGCAGGGAACACGAAATTAACTTTCTTACACACACCCGGTCACACACCTGAACATCTATCCATTCTCGTTACAGATACGACAAGAGGCGATGATCCGTGGTTCGTATTAACAGGGCACACGTTAATGGTCGGAGATGCAGGCCGTACAGAACTGGCCACTTCTCTTGAAGAAGGAGCAGGGAACCTTTATGAAAGCCTTCAAAAGATTACGAGTCTGGATGATCATATCGAACTTTATCCAGGCGCTTTTTCCGGTTCCGTATGCGGACGAAAGTTAAGCGGAAAACCCGCCTCAACCGTGGGGTTTGAGAAGCGTTTTAACCACGCTTTACAAATGAAAAACAAAGATGAATTTATCAAATATATGACCGAAGATGTACCTCCTCAGCCAGAAAACTTCAAAGAGACACGTAAAACGAATCAAGGAAAATAACAGACTAAAGAACCTGATGATTCAAAATCAGGTTCTTTTAAGGAGGGAGATCATTTGGGAAATGTTCAAGTAGGTGTAAGAGAAAATATTGTTCAATTTGTGTTATTAGTGGTCATTAACCTATTTGTCGGGTCAATGGTTGGTTTGGAGAGAACCATTTTACCGATTATAGGAGAAGAACGGTTCGGATTAGCTTCCATGAGTGCAGCCCTGTCCTTTATTATCAGCTTTGGTTTTTCAAAAGCGATTGTCAATTTCTTCGCAGGTGATCTAGCCGATCGGATGGGAAGAAAACAAGTACTTCTCTTGGGTTGGGGAATCGGATTATTCGTTCCGATTCTGGTTATTTTCGCTCATGCCTGGTGGGTCGTGATCGTCGCAAATGTCTTTCTAGGAATTAACCAGGCGCTCACCTGGTCGATGACAGTTAACATGAAAGTCGATCTTGCTAAATCAAACCAGAGAGGTTTAGCCGTCGGTTTTAACGAATTCGCCGGCTATATTGGTGTTGCGATCATGGCAGCTGTATCCGGTTATGTTGCTTCTACTTATTCTCTAAGTCCGGAACCTTTTTATATTGGAATCGCATTCGTAGTTGTTGGATTTATTTTATCTCTTATCGTCCAAAATACGGACCAACATGTGAAAACCCAGGCGAAACAACACAAGGCCGAGTCAGATCCTGTTTCCACATGGGAAGTATTCAAGCGAACGTCGTGGAAAAACCCTGATTTAGCAAGCAACAGCTTTGCTGGACTGACAACGAACTTAAAAGACGGAATGGCCTGGGGGCTTTTTCCGATTTTTCTTACGGCCGGCGGGTTAAGTGTCGCACAGATTGGAACAGTGGTCGCGGTTTATCCAGCAGCCTGGGGATTGTTTCAATTATTTACCGGTGTGTGGAGCGATAAAATAGGGCGGAAAAAACTGATCGTACCTGGAATGTTTGGTCAGGCATTATCGTTGTGGTTTATCTTAATCGTAAATACCTATTCTTTATGGGTCATTGGTGCGGCACTACTAGGAATAGGAACGGCCATGGTTTATCCTACGATTCTTGCTTCCATAAGCGATGTGGCTCATCCAGAATGGCGCGCCACATCCATGGGCGTTTATCGGTTCTGGAGAGACAGTGGCTACGCCTTTGGTGCATTATTTGCAGGAATCATTACAGACATCATTAATGTTAATTGGGCCATTGGCCTTGTCGCCGTCCTGCCGTTTATTTCTGGAATCATAGCTTGGTCAAAGATGAAAGAAACGCTCCAAGCAAAAATTTAAGGTATAGTTAAAAGATATAAAAGCACACTCTCCCAGAAAAATGGATAGAGCGTGCTTCTTTAATTTCTCTATTAAATGATAATTATCTCAAAATTGAGTCTTCAATAAACCTGCCATTCTCGAAGACTCAGTTTCGAGATAATCGCCCTAATTCTTAATAACAATTATTTCAAATTAACCTCTTTACAACAAGCATTTCTTACAAATAAAATAGGAGCCATGTCTTTTAACAGGCACGGCTCCTAAAAATATTTACTATAGAAATCCTGTCTTAACTTACCACTTAGTTGAGCATAAATTTTCGTTGTTTCACTTTTTTCATGCCCTAACAAGCTTTGGATAACTTCGATTGGTGCTCCATTATTAAGCATATGGGTAGCATAACTGTGCCTTAATTGATGAGGATGTATTTCTTTATTAATAGCTGCGCGTAAGGATATCTGTTTAATAATATATCGGATAATCTCAATACTCATTCTCTTTTTAGGTCTTCTATTTGTAATAAATAAACATTCATCATGATCTATGCGCTCCTCTATATATTTCTGTAGCCACAGTGAACAACGAATACTGAAGTAGACTTCTCTTTCTTTATCTCCTTTTCCTTTTACAATAACCGATCTTTCTGAGAAATTGATATCCTCTCTATTCAGATTTACTAACTCTCCGATACGGCACCCAGTTGAATAAAAAAATTCGAAAAGTGCCCTTTCCAAGGAAGTTAAGCACGATTCTCTAAGTTGTTCAATTTCCATCTCCGTAAGAAACTTAGGGATTCTCTTGCCAACTTTAGGTTCTTTTAATTTTATTGCTGGATTTTCGTTGATAACACCCTCTTCATGTAGCCATTTGAAAAAAGATCTAAGGAAACGAACCTTGTTTCCAAGACTAGAAGGCTTCAAATGTCCGCCCACCTCAACCAAATACCTCTTTAACTGATCGATAGCCACCTCTTCTGTATCAATATCTCCAAAGTATTTCACCAGCATATTAAATTGTAGGCTGTATGTTTTCAGTGTTAGTTGTGAGTAACCTTCAATCTTTTTATCGACATAATACTTCTCCCAAGCTTCTGTTAGGAACATTTTCTATCACTCTCCCAAACTATGAATTTTATTTTCATTATGGTTCTGGAGATGAACTCCTATACTTTAGGTTTTTTGTTAATTAAGCATCCAAATCTACCTTTTCCAAATCCATTTTTTGTGATTATATATTGAATAATAGAACACTTGTTCGTATAATGCTTGTAAGGATGGTGATTAAGATTGAAATTCCCTTGTTACACAACCACAATTCTAGAAGACCTTATAACTCAGTGGTATAAAAATCACAATTTTAAAGAACCGACTGATTTAAGTGTTCATAACATTGGATTTGAGAACAAAATCTTTGTCAACTTTAGACCCACTCAAGCTAGTTATATGAAATTAGGGAAGTTTCAAGAAATTGTTTTAGATAGCCGCCTTCCCCAGATAAACCAACGAGAGCAATTCTTCCATGAGCTTTGCCACGCATTGAGACATGCTGGACGGCAGTTAATAATGCCTGAAGATTTTTATGAGCTTCAAGAAAGAGATGCAAGGCACTTCACTCTTTACGCCTCGCTACCCTATCACATGATCAAAGAGTATACGTTGAGTGATCCTGAAATCATTGATGTATGGTCTCGAGACTTTAATATTCCTTTAGATGTATGCCAGGAACGACTGGAAAGAATAAAGCGACGTCCTATTGTACCAGTAAAAACCATTTTATAACTTACAGTTTAGATAGGAGGTAATACTATGGCATATCTAAGAAAAAGAGGTAACAAGTGGTCCTATCAAATAGAATGGTTAGATCCAGTCACCGGAACCAGAAGAACAAAGTCTAAGGGGGGTTTCACAAGAAAAACAGATGCAAGAGTTGAAGCAGAGGAATTAGAAAGGGAGTTAAGAGAAGGATCCTTTGTTGAAGAAAATAATATTACTCTTACCGAGTTTGCCGATGAATGGCTTAATTTCTATGCGAAAAATTCTAAGGTTAGCTCGCATCGTGGGCGTACTAAAGAGTTGAAGCACTTCAGAAGATATTTTTCGAAAATGAAGTTATCTGATATTACAAGAAAACACTATCAAGCAGTTCTTGATGACCTACACGAAAAAGGATATGCCCATAATACTTTGGATGGAATCCATACTACTGGCCGAATGTTATTTAAGAAGGCGTTAGAATATAACCTTATTAAAACAAATCCAAGTGAGTTCGCAAAAATCCCAAAGAAAATAGAAACAGTCGAGGAAATTGAGCAGAATGATGAGGTAATAAAATTTTTAGAGAAGAATGAACTGATAATTTTTTTAAAAACAGCTAAGGAAAAGGGACTAGATAGAGATTTTATTATGTTTCTCACCCTTGCCTATAGTGGCTTGCGTGTAGGAGAAATGCTGGCACTCAAGTGGAGTGATGTAAACTTTAATAATGAATCCATTCGTATTACAAAGACCTATTATAACCCTAATAATAATACAAAGGATTATCAGCTGCTCACTCCCAAAACAAAAGGGTCTATACGGACGTTAAAAATGGACAAGCAAGTGATCAATGAGTTTAAGAAGCATTTAACTTACCAAAAAGAAATAAAATTGGCTCTTGGAGATCAGTATAATGATTTTGGATTCGTCTTTGCGAAAGAGATTAACAACCCAGGGTACCCAGACTTTATAAAAACAGTCGAAAACCGTATGAGGCGTTTACTGAAGCTTAGTGAAATAGAAAAAAGTGTTACCCCCCATTCATTCAGACACACGCACACTTCTCTTTTAATTGAAGCTGGAGTCGGTGCAAAAGAAATTCAGCAGAGGCTAGGGCACGGGGATATAAATACGACTATGAATATCTACGCCCACATTACTAAAAATATGGAACAAAAAGCATCTGAAAAATTTAGTGAACTTATGAAAGGGGCATTAGATTGAACCAGGAATTCTATTTAGTTAATTAAAGTTAAACTGAATACGCATTATTTAGTCACCTTACCAAATAAAAAGGTGACTTTTTCTTTACAAACATAAAAATATTGGTATATAAACAGGAAAATTGTCTCTTCTAACGAAGTAAGAAGTAATAGGTATGAAAGGGGAAAATTTCTATGTCAAGAACAGTCAAATTTTTTAGTGTTGCAATATACGAAGGAAATAGTAAAACTAATATTTCAGTTGGAGATTTTTTAGATAAAGTTGGAGTGGTTAATTGGAGTGAGCGCCTCAGAAAAATAGATGGATACCCTACTGCCATTCGAAAATTAGAATTTAATGAAAAACAGCCAAACTATAGAATATTACCATTTGTAAAATATCGACAAGATTATAAGCCTTACATTGGTGATATCCTTTCACCACAAGATTTAGGTGAAGTTAAGAAAGATGTAATTGAGATGGTAACAATTGTGTATGATGATAATACCTCCACGTTCGCTATAGAAGGAAGTATGCACGGTATAAAAGAAACTGGGATTGAAAAATATTTAAACACATTCCTACCAAAAGATCAGAGCGGAAATGAAAAATACGAAATTGTTATGAGCCCGATTATGTCATACAAAGGGTTAGAAGATATTAAAAGATCTTCACAAATAAGGTCAATTGAAATTTCCATGGCTCTTAGTGAATACCAAATGGGTGTTTTTGAATCTTCCATAGTTGAGGAAAAAGAGCGTAACAGTGTATTACAATCTCTTAGGGGTATTGGTAAAGCAAAGGACGATTTAGATGCAAACAAAGTTCGTTTAGTGTTCGGTGTGGGAAATGGAAAAGATAAGACTATGGAATTTGAGACTGCCTTAACTATGCTCGAAATGCTTCAACTAAACAGTGAGCATGTTGATATGCTAAGAGTGAGATATAGAGATCCAGAGACAGGAGAATTAGATAATGTAGACCTAAAGAATAATGGGGGGCCTTTAAAAGATATTATTTTCGATAACAACCCAGCCTCTTATCCAGGTTGGGAATTGGTCGCTGCAGAAATTATAAATACAATAATACATAACTATGGAGCTATTAATGAAGCTTATAACCGGTTTAAAAGAGACTTAATAAGAATAAGTTTTAAAGATGCACGAAGTTTTTTAGACAATCGACTGATACTAGTAGTTGAAGATCATTATCGAGTCATAAGTGACAATAAAGGAAAGAAAGGGAGCTATAGAAGTGGCTAATAGCTTTAAGCAAAAATTTCAAAACCGCTTTTCAGATATAAAGGCAATGATTATATACGCATTTGATTTTTGGTTTGAAATACTATTACCCAAAATTTTTTTTGGGATGCTGCTTCTTGCAATTCTAAATTTAATATATTTATTTATTGATCCAAACTCTCATTACTTAACCATCGTTAATAACATAGAAAGTGAATTACAATCCTTAATTTTTAATGAAGACAAAGTCGGGCTATTAATTAACATTTCCATAGTATTAATAGGTTTTTTAATAACGGTTATGTCTGTACTAGGCACAAATTATTCTAGAGCAGTTCTTAAAATGGCTGAGGATGATACTTCCGATAGATTTATAGGTTATTCCACTTGGTCTTTATTTCTTGCTTTTTCTTTTTTGATACTGTCTATTATAAATACAAATCTAGTCACTCCTGGAGAAACATTTATACATTTCTTTTTATTATGTTCTTTGCTTTCAAATGCAATAAGGTTCTCAATAATAGTTATTGAAATTTTCAGGAAAAACATTGATGGATCTAGTGAAGAAGTCAAGAAGAAAGATGAGAAGAACGCTGAATTAATTTCAATTCTAAGTGATATAAAAGACTACCTCGAAGAAGAAAGATTTGGAGATAGTAATTACTATGAGAAACTAAAATCAGAAATTAAAGAAAGAGAGAGAGAAGAAAAAGGATAGTGCTACACATTCTGCTATAAATTGGTTGTCCTTAAGTAATATTAAGGAGATATAATTCCCACCAGTTTTTACTTCTTAAAGTTAGGAAAAGAGAAAGCCTCTCAAAAGTTTAGTGAACTCATGAGAGGCTATTATGATTCAAACGGAGTTTTATAGAAAAACCAGTCAAAATCCAGTCAATACTAATTTATAGGGTTTCAAATCCTTGTGTAGCAAAGGGTTTGAAGACAGCTTACATCATGCCGCCCATTCCACCCATACCGCCCATATCAGGCATTCCGCCGCCAGAACCTTCTTCTTCTGGAAGGTCAGCAACTACTGCTTCAGTAGTTAGGAACATAGCCGCTACGGACGCTGCGTTCTGCAGTGCGGAACGAGTAACTTTGGTTGGGTCTACGATTCCCTGCTCAACCATGTTCACCCATTCGCCTGTTGCTGCGTTGAAGCCAACACCTACAGCTTCGCCTTTCAAGCGCTCTACAATGATGGATCCTTCTTGTCCGGCATTGTGTACGATTTGACGTACTGGCTCTTCAAGGGCGCGTAGAACGATGCTTGCACCTGTTGCTTCATCGTCAACGAGGCCGAGACCTTCTACTGACTTGATGATGTTTACAAGTGCTGTACCGCCGCCTGCTACGATGCCTTCTTCTACTGCTGCTCGAGTAGAGTTAAGGGCGTCTTCAATGCGTAGTTTACGTTCTTTCAGCTCTGTTTCAGTAGCAGCACCGACTTTGATGACGGCTACTCCGCCTGAAAGCTTAGCTAAGCGCTCTTGTAATTTTTCTTTGTCGAATTCAGAAGTAGATTCTTCTGCCTGTGCGCGGATTTGAGAAACGCGGGAAGCGATTTGCTCTGGGTTTCCGGCACCTTCAACGATTGTTGTGTTTTCTTTTGTAATGACTGCTTTAGAAGCACGGCCTAATTGATCAAGAGTAGTATTCTTCAGATCTAGTCCTAGATCTTCTGTAATCACTTGACCGCCTGTAAGGGCAGCGATATCTTCAAGCATTGCTTTACGACGATCGCCAAAGCCTGGTGCTTTAACAGATACGGCGTTGAATGTTCCGCGAAGTTTGTTTACAACGAGTGTAGCCAGTGCTTCGCCTTCTACGTCTTCAGAGATTAATAGAAGCGGCTTGGACTGTTGTACCACCTGCTCAAGGACAGGAAGAACTTCCTGGATGTTGTTGATTTTCTTATCAGTAATCAGAATATAAGGATCTTCTAGAACCGCTTCCATTTTATCCTGGTCAGAAACCATGTATGGGGAAGCATATCCGCGGTCGAACTGCATTCCTTCAACTACTTCTAGTTCAGTGTTGAATCCTTTAGATTCTTCAATTGTAATAACTCCGTCGTTACCTACGCGCTCCATGGCTTCAGCGATAAGCTGTCCTACTTCATCATCAGATGCTGAGATGGAAGCTACCTGGGAGATGGACTCTTTGCCTTCGATCGGCTTAGAGATTTTGCGCAGCTCTTCTGTAGCAACAGCTGTTGCTTTTTCAATTCCGCGGCGGATGCCTACTGGATTCGCGCCGGAAGTTACGTTTTTAAGTCCTTCACGGATCATAGCCTGTGCAAGTACTGTTGCTGTAGTTGTACCGTCACCGGCAACGTCGTTTGTTTTAGAAGCAACTTCAGACACAAGCTGTGCACCCATGTTTTCGAAGTGGTCTTCCAGTTCGATTTCTTTCGCGATGGTTACCCCGTCATTTGTAATCAGCGGAGATCCGAATTTTTTATCAAGGACAACGTTACGTCCTTTTGGTCCTAGTGTTACTTTAACGGCATCTGCCAATGTATCTACACCGCGCAGCATGGAGCGGCGAGCGTCTTCACTAAACTTTAGTTCTTTAGCCATAATAAAATGCCCTCCTTATCAAATTTCGTATCGATAGAATAGATGGTGCTTAAGGTCTTACTGAACGACTGCTAAAATATCGCTTTCGCGGATAATTAAGTATTCGCTGCCTTCGAACTTCACTTCAGTACCGGCAAACTTCGAGTAAATGACATGGTCTCCGGCACTTACTTCAAGTGCGACCCTCTCATTGTTTTCAGTTACACGGCCTGTACCTACTGCAACGACTTTGCCTTCCTGCGGCTTTTCTTTCGCAGAATCCGGAAGTACGATTCCGCTTGCTGTCGTTTGTTCTTCCTCTACTAATTCAATAACAATACGATCACCTAATGGTTTTAACAATTAGGACACCCTCCTTAGTCAGGTTCATATTTCGATCCATGTCGTTTATTAGCACTCGTTTATGCTGAGTGCTAACACAATTCTTATAATAATCAATTCACTTTTGATTTTCAAGTAGAAACTATCAATTTTTTATCAACTTTTTTCTACAATGTTCGCACGGGCTTAAGCCTTTATTCTTAGGGGTTGTATTTAAATTATGATAAAATACATAAAGTATGGAAACACCCTGTTTTTTCACTAAAAAGGAGTTATGCATATGCCAAAACGATATTGGTGGATTATTATTACGTATATCATTGCACAGCTGTCTTCCTTTATTGGACTGCCGCTGATGTTTCTGTTTGGACTCGGTGAGTCTGATGCGATCGCTGTATGGTCGATTATCAGCTTCACAGTTGCCACCATTGTTATATTACGCCTGCTAAAACCTGATATGACGGATCCGCAATTGCGCAGGGAACGTTCTTCTAAAGGAAAAATTGTGCTCTGGTCGATTCTCGGTGTATTTATGGCCTTGTTCGCTCAGGGAATTGCCGCTACGATTGAAACAGAAATTTTCGGAATACCGATGGGTTCTGAGAATACAATGGACTTAATGAGCATTGCGAGAGAATCACCGCTGTTCATTTTATTACCCGTTGTGTTCGCTCCTATAACAGAAGAAATCATTTTTCGTAAGGTGATTTTCGGGCAGGTGTATAAGCGCACGAACTTCCTGTTAGCTGTCCTGCTTTCTTCTGTGATCTTCGGCGCTTTTCACTTCGACTTCCTGCACATGCTTGTCTACTTCTCTATGGGAGTGGTATTCGCTTTCCTCTATGTAAAAACGAAAAGCATCATTACGCCGATTGTGGCTCACATGGCGATGAACTCGTTCGTGGTCATTACGCAGCTTTTCTATACAGAGGAAGACATCCGGCGCATGCAGGAGCAGCTGCAGACGATCGTATTAGGAGGGTTGTTCTAATATGAGAGCCTCTCCGCTGACGATGGCGGCTATCTACTTCTTTATGGGGGTGGCCTTCACGTATATTGCGGCCAGCATGGAGTCTGAGACTGTCTGGGATTTCACGACTCTGCTTCCGGCCGTGATTGCGACGTTTAACTTTGCGGTGACGATCCGCTTGATTAACATTCATCTGAAGATTAAACAGAAGAAGAATGAGAATAAGAAATAGAGACAGGAGGTTTCGTGATGAAAGCCATCTTACACGGTCACCGTGTCCGGCTTGGCCCCGTGACAGATGAGCATCTAGAGCAAATCTCAACCTGGTTTAACCATTCTCTCTTCCTGCGCCGCTTCGATGCGGCAGCCGCGCAGCCGCGATCCTATGATTCGTTAAAACAGTGGCGCGATGATACAGGTGAAAGCGACAATTCCTTTCTTTTCTCGATTTGTGACGGGGAGTCGCTGATCGGCTATGTAGAGCTTGACGGGATCCTGTGGAATCAGCGCAACGGCTGGGTCGGGATTGCGATTGGCGATGCAGACCATCAAGGGAAAGGTTATGGCTCTGAAGCGATGGAGCTTTTAATTAACTACGCCTTTGATGAGTTGAACCTTCACCGTCTGCAGCTGACCGTCTTTGAATACAATCAGCCGGCGTTATGGCTGTATGAGAAGCTTGGCTTTACGTATGAAGGCGCGCAGCGTGAGTTTATTCTCCGCGACGGGGAAGCGTACGACATGTTTATTTACGGACTGCTTGCGCGGGAATGGCGCGGGCGGAATGAAAAAAATGCTGAAGAAGAGCTGGAGTAGCTCCTTCAGCATTTTTTTATGCTTTATCGTCCTGTACTCCTTTTAACACAAAGGAAAACGGCAGCGCGAGTAAAAGAACAGCTGCTGAGACAAGAAACGCTTCATTTAACGTCTGCAGCGTTGCCGCCTGCATGTCCATATCCGGGCTTGAAACGACCTGTGCTCTTCTGACTTCGTAATAAATGGAGAAAAAGACGATCCCAAGCGACGAGGAAATCTGGCGGATGATGTTGTTCATCGCTGATCCCTGCGCAACGAGATGCTCAGGAATTGAATTCATCCCTGACGTCGTAGCCGGCATATTCCCCATTCCCATCCCTATGCCTCGCACGGAATTCAACAGGAGAATCAGCCAGTACGGCGTATGAGTCGTCAGCATCCCGAGTCCGATCGTTGCTGCCGCCATAATGGCAAGACCAGGAGGCACGACGTAGCGCGGCCCTTTTTTATCAAGCAGCCGTCCTCCAATGGACATAAAGATTCCGCTCGCCGCGGCCGCCGGTAAAAACAACAGCCCTGTCATTACTTCATTTAAGCCGTAGACGACTTGAATGAGCAGCGGCAGCAGGAAGATGCCGGAGAACAATCCGATCGAAGCCGCTGAAGTGACGAGAATCGAGACGGAATATGTCGGCACTTTAAAGACGGATAAGTTCAGAAGTGGATCGTCCTGACGATTTTCATACATAACGAACGCCGCAATGGCTGCAAGACCTGCGATGATGAGCGTGAGATTCAAAGGATCAGCAAGCATCTCAAGCTCCCGGCCGCGGCCGAGCGCAAACAGAACCGCTCCGATCCCGAGCGTAATCATGCCAAAGCCGATATAGTCAAACTTTTTCTCCGGATGAGTTTCCGTCGGCTCAAGAAACTTTACGGATAACATGAGGCCGAGTACGCCAAACGGAATGTTGAACGCAAACAGCCACGGCCAGTCCAGAAACTGAATGATTAACCCGCCGACCGTCGGACCAATTGCCGGCGCCACCATCGCAGCCACACCGTATACACCGACAGCCAGCCCGCGTTCGTGGCGTGGAAACGAATTAAAAATCAACGCCATCGCAATCGGCATCATAAACCCGCCGGCAATTCCCTGTATCGCCCGTGATATAATGACCATGCCGAGCGTCTGTGATAAGAGGCCGGAAACCGAGCCTGCGATAAACAGGCAGAGCCCGGCGATATAGACTTTCTTTTTTCCAAAGCGATCCCCTAAGTAGCCGGTTAACGGCATCGCCATCCCCATCGAGACCATAAAAATCGTTAAAATCCAACCGACCGCCACTGCATCGGCGTCAAATACGTCGATAAAGCGGGGCAGGATAGGGTTGAGCATACTGTTATTTAAAATGACGGTGAACGTTCCGAATAAAACGGAAATGACGACCAGCCATTTGTTCGGTATTCTCTTCAAAGTACTCACCTTCATTATTCTGGACTATTGAATAACCTCTATTTTATCACTTCTATACTTTCACATCACATTGTTTGCTGCTCAAAATAGATTCTCTAGTTCTTAGTTAAAGAGTGTTATAATTCCTGGTATGGTAAATTTATACTTATTAAAGCGGGGCGAGTTAATGAAATACAAAACCTATTTATTATTAAGTTGTTCGTTTCTCCTAGCTGCCGGAGTCATATTTACAATTGAAAGACTGGGGGCTTACATTTACTGGAACGGGCGAGTATTTACAGGAAAGTATCCAAAATCACCTGAAATGTCTTCTGCTTTTCAAAACTTTTTCCTCTGGTTGTTTTTAGCAGAGAGTGCAGGACTGTTTACTGCTTTTATTATTAAAAGAAAAGACGACTCAAAACCTTAAAAAAGAGGCCAACCTTATTGGCTGTCCTCTTCTTCGTCTAAAGGATAATGCTTTAAGAAATATACGAGCGCCTGGAGCTCGACGGCTAAGTCAATGTGATGGACGCGGACACTTGATGGGACGGTAATACGCGCCGGCGTAAAGTTCAGTACGCCGGAGATGCCCGCCTCCACCAGCCGGTCCGCGATCCCCTGCGCCGCTGAGGACGGTACAGTTAAAATCGCGACCGAAATGCCTTCCATGTGCTTCTCCAAATCGTCGATGTGCTTGATCGGCACACCGCCGACCTTCTGGCCGATCCGCTCGTCTCTAGCGTCAAAGGCGACTTCAATTTTTGTATTATTATTCTTCATAAAATTATAGTTTAAAAACGCCGTTCCCAAGTTCCCGACACCGATGAGCGCAACGCTTGTCGTCTCATCCTGGTCAAGTGTCTTACGGAAGAACGACAGCAAATACTCGACATTATAACCATACCCTTTTTTCCCTAAAGCACCAAAGTAGGAGAAATCACGCCGAATCGTCGCGGAGTCGACTTTGACCGCTTCACTCAGTTCCTTCGAGGAGACTCTCATCTTGCCCTGGCTATGGAGATTATTAATGAATCGATAGTATAATGGCAGGCGTTTCGCTGTGGCCTGCGGGATTTTTGCATTTTCTATATCCATTGGTTCAACCTCCCCTTACCGGCTTTATCGTTTGTAATCGCCGGATTTACCTCCTGTTTTCTCTTCTAAATATGTCGGCCCGATCACCATTCCTTTATCGACCACTTTGCACATGTCATATACGGTTAAGGCGGCAGCGGATGCAGCGGTTAATGCTTCCATTTCGACACCCGTGTTCCCTTTCGTTTTGACCGAAACGAGAATGTGAAGAATGTATTTCCCGCCTGTCTCCCATTCAAAGTTGACGTCAATGCCTTTTAACGGCAGCGGATGGCACATCGGGATCCAGTCGGGGGTCTTCTTTGCCGCCATAATGCCTGCAATCTGTGCGACAGAAAGCACGTCCCCTTTTTCCATATCGCCGCTGTTCACTTTATGATATATCGTTTCGTTCACTTCTATACTTGAATGGGCAAGCGCGGTACGCACGGAATCTTTTTTCTCGGAAATGTCGACCATGCGGGCCCTGCCCTGCTCATTGAAATGCGTAAAATCAGACATGCCGTGACTCCTTTGCTACGGGGGTAGTTACTCAAACACTACTCCTATTTTACCAAAAAATCAAACGAAAGTGTTAAAGCGTTCACAATCTCGTAAGCACCTCTCCTTGCTAGTCTCGTCCGATATAAGATACACTTATTTCATTGAGGTGAAACGACATGATTCTCATGCAACTGAATCAATTAACGAAACGGTTTGGCGCGGAGTTAATTTTGCAAAATATTAAACTGGATATACAAATGAATGACCGCATCGCGATTGTCGGACGTAACGGAGCCGGTAAAAGTACCCTGCTTAAAATGATGGCGGGAGAAATGAGCCATGATGAGGGGGATATTTTTAAACCGAAGGATGTCTCGATGGGCTACCTGGCTCAGAATACCGGACTGCAGTCTGACGATTCGATCTGGAACGAAATGAACAAGGTGTTCGCTCATCTGCAGAAGCTTGAGCGTGAACTAAGACAGATGGAAGCAGACATGGCCGATCCTGACCTGCTTGCTGATCAGGATAAGTATCAGCACCTGCTCACGAAATACGATGAGAAGCAGGATTACTTTAAGTTGGCGGGCGGCTATCAATATGAAGCGGAGATTAAGGCGGTTCTTAACGGGCTGAACTTCCACGACTTCAACTGGAGCACATCGATTGCGACGTTAAGCGGCGGGCAGAAGACGCGCCTGGCGCTTGGTAAGCTGCTGTTAACACAGCCGGATGTGCTGATTCTAGATGAACCGACTAACCACCTGGATATCGACACGCTCTCCTGGCTTGAGACGTATTTACAAGGGTATGAGGGGGCAGTTGTCATCGTTTCGCACGACCGCTATTTCTTAGATGAGATTGTAAATACTGTGTATGAGATCGCCCACCGGGGTTCAAAGAAATACCACGGCAACTACAGCGACTATTTAAAGAAGAAAGAAGAAGACTATGAGCTTGAGCTGAAGCATTACGAAAAGCAGCAGAGCGAAATCAAGCAGATGGAAGAGTTTATTCAAAAAAATATCGTGCGGGCGACAACGAGTAAACGTGCACAGAGCCGACGCAAGCAGCTGGAGAAAATGGATAAGCTCGATAAACCAAAAACCGATCAAAAATCTGCAAGCTTCAGCTTTCAGGTGGCAAAGAAAAGCGGAAATGATGTACTGAAGATCCGTGATTTAGCGTTTCGCTATGATGATGCCGCCAGTAATGTGTTCGAGCATTTGTCGCTGGATCTTCAGCGCGGGGATTCCTTTGCCTTAGTCGGTCCGAACGGTGTCGGGAAAACAACACTTCTTAAGACGATTATCGGAGACTTAAAAACGGCCGAAGGCAATATTATGATCGGCACAAATGTACAAATCGGCTACTATGATCAGGAACAGACAAAGCTCAACTCAAAGAAAACGGTGCTGAACGAGCTGTGGGACGATTATCCGCTGAAGAATGAAAAAGACATCCGAACGATTCTCGGCAACTTTTTATTTACAGGAGAAGATGTGCTGAAGCCTGTATCGGCATTAAGCGGCGGGGAAAAAGCACGGGTCGCGCTGGCGAAGCTGATGATGCAGGAAGCAAATCTGCTGATCCTCGATGAGCCGACGAACCACCTTGATTTAGACAGCAAAGAAGTGCTCGAATCTGCGCTGGTCGATTACCCGGGTACGATTCTATTCGTCTCCCACGACCGTTATTTCATTAACAAAATCGCCACTCAGATTGTTGAGATGGAGCCGGAGGAGACGCGCGTCTTCCTCGGAGATTATGATTATTATCTTCATAAAAAACAGGAAGAACGCGAGCTCCTGGAGATCGAGGAAGCCGAACTGGCAGCACAGGCCGCAGCCACAAAGCCTGCTGAACAGGAAGTTATAAACAGTTTTCAGCAGGATAAAGCGTTGAAAAGCGAAGAACGAAAGCGCAGACGGCGTATTGCGGAAATCGAGAAGGAAATCGAACAGCTCGAAGCAAAAGTCGAGGAAAACGATGCCTTGTTGTGTGAGCCCGAGGTATTTCAGGACCACGAGAAGTCGCTCAAGCTTACGGAAGAAAATGAACAGCTGCATGAAAGAATGGAAGCTTTGCTTGAAGAGTGGGAACGTCTCGATTCATAACGAAGACTCAGCGTGCGGCCACGCTGAGTCTTTTTTACTTCTTCACCATCTGTACCTTCGATAGAAACGGACGCTCGTTATGCCAGCTCACTTCCACCGGCAGATCAAAAAAACGAGTTAGCTGCTCACCTGTAATTAACTCCTCCGTCTTCCCTTGATCAAACACTTCACCTTCCTTTAAAAGCAGTGTTTTCTGAAAGACGGGTAATATTTCTTCCACGTGGTGGGTCACATAAATCATTGTCGGCGCATCCGGCTTCTGTGCAAGTTTTTCGATCGACTCCAGCAATTGTTCACGCGCAATAAAATCCAAACCGTTCGTCGGTTCATCCAAAATGAGCAGTGAAGGTTCCGCCATTAACGCACGAGCAATGAGCACACGCTGTCTCTCCCCCTGTGAAAGGGTATCATAATCACGATTGGCATATTCAATACACCCGAGGTCCTCGAGCAGCGAAATCGCTCTCTCCCTCATTTCATCCGTCGGCTTTTCATAAAGGCCGATCGAAGCAAAAGCTCCGCTTAGAACAACTTCAAACGCATTATCCCCCTGATGGATTTTCTGCTGGATGGCGGAAGAGACAAATCCGATCTGCTGGCGTAGTTTTTCAGCAAGATAGGTCTTCCCGAACTGCATACCGAGTACGTTGACTTCTCCCTTTGTAGCGAAAGTGTAGGCATTTAGCAGATTGAGAATGAATGTTTTCCCGGAGCCGTTTAATCCGAGCAGTACCCAGTGTTCTCCTTTTTCAATCTGCCAGTTGATGTTATTTAATATCCAGCGGTCGCCTCGTCGGATCGAGACATTTTCCATATTGAGTATCATATGTAAGACTTCCTTTCTTTAAAGCAGCTTAGTCATAAATACACTGTTTGGATCCTCTTGATAACCTGCAAACGGGTCGCAGTATTGGAAACCAAGCTTTTGATATAGACACTTCGCAGGTTCAAAAGCGTCCATCGAGCCCGTCTCCAGACTTAGCCGGTGATAGCCGCGCTGCTTTGCTTCTCGTATGATAAATTGTAAAACCTCACTCGCCACACCTTTTCTTAAATAGGAAGGAGACGTGATCATTGATTTGATTTCGCCGTGATGCTGATCAATTTCCTTCAGTGCGCCACAGCCGGCAAGTTCCCCATCCTCCCATGCACTCCAAAAGGTAACCTCCTTCGTCCGCAGCACGTCAATACCTAATACATGTCTGCTTTCCGGCGGGGAATGAAGCTTCATGTTCTGAAGATGCCCTGTTATTAAATCTACGACTTCGGGTCCTGTTGCATCATCTACTCTAATCTCCATTGCTCAATCCTCCAAAATTTCTTTGAGAAACCTCTCCCGATTTTGCAAAAAGTAGCTCGTAATTTTGTAGTGGTCTGTCATCTCGTAATCAATTTCTTTAATTGTATCATGATCAAAGCTGAGGATAGAGGCATTTGGATAGCCTAAAAGAATAGGAGAATGCGTGGCAATGATCAATTGACAGTCATCCTTCTCTGCCAGGTCGTGAACAATTTTAAGAAAAGAAAGCTGACGCTGCGGCGACAGGGCGGCCTCAGGCTCATCGAGTAAATATAGGGCTCTACCATGAAAACGGTTAGTAAATAAGGATAAAAAAGATTCTCCATGTGACTGGTGATGAAGGGAGCGTCCGCCATACGCCTCTTCCGCCTTCACATCATCCACGTGAGAGGCGAAGTTGTAAAACGATTCAGCCCTCAGAAAGAAGCCGTTCGTCACTTTAGGCATCCATGACAGCCTGATGTACTCGCCAAGAGCTGATCCGGAAGCTTCAACGTCATAGTAATTATTCCGTCCGCCTCCCGCCGTATTAAACCCGCATTGATCGGCAACAGCTTCTAATAGAGTGGATTTTCCCGAACCATTTTCCCCGACGAAGAATGTCACTTTAGTGTTTAGGTGCAGTTGATCAAGGTTTCTAATAGCGGGGATGGAAAATGGGTATTCATTAAAAGATTGAACGCGTTCATGCTTTAATGTGATCGTTTTTAAAAACATGGCTGTTATCCCCTTTATCCGATACTTTCTTAAGCACTTCTTATTTTATTAAAGAAGAAATCAACAAAAATTGCGGGCATGATGAGAATTAAAAACTTTCTACTCCAAATTATTTCAAAAGATACAGGGGAACTCAATGTTTTAAGAAGTAAATATAAGCTTCAGCAAATAAAATTCCTTTTAGAATAAGAGACACTTCTGTATACCCTTGTATGACAACAGTGTTACTATCCACACCTTTTTCAACAGATGTGTATGGTTATCATCGGTTTTCAACAAGTTTATTCACACTATCCACAAATAACAGTTAAGTTATCCACAGATTATGGCAACGTTTTCTACCCTTAAAAATTCAAGACACTATTTATTTTATCCACTGTATAAATATACAGTTGTGAATAACTTTATTAAGAACAATAGCTCAGGCGCATTGGCAACCACGAAACGCATAAGCAATTAAGCTTGAGGACGGCATCCTTCGCTTCTGCTATACCACGCGAGTGTAAGGGTTCCTTACGCCGGGTGTTGCTGTTCAATACTGCTTATCCACAGCTTGAAATTTTATAATTTCCTTACCCACAAAAAAAGCTCCCTTACTTAAAGGGAGCTTAAAAGCCTCTTCTGCCGTACATTTCAAGGTCAAGACCCGGGTTGGCATTTAAGTCATAGCCTGCGCGGTGACCCTGTTGATAAGCTACCGCTCCAGCCGCAGCAATCATTGCTGCGTTATCTGTGCATAAGTGAAGCGGCGGAATAAGTAATTCACAATCCATATCTGTAAATTTAGCCTGCAGCGCCTGCCGCAGTCCTTTATTTGCGGCTACTCCTCCGGCTACAATTACCTGTTTGACGCCATGCTCTTTAGCAGCCTGGACCGTTTTTGTGGATAACACATCTACGACACTGGCCTGAAAGCTTGCCGCAACATCCTGTGGAGGAATGTCTTCATTTTTCTGCTTCGCGTTGTGCAGCTTGTTGATAACTGCTGATTTTAAACCACTGAAGCTGAAATCATAAGATCCGTCCTCCAACCAGGCGCGCGGAAAATCAATAGTGACTTCGCCTTCCTGAGCGAGTTTATCGATATGCGGCCCTCCCGGGTAAGGGAGCGTCAGAGTCCGGGCCACTTTGTCGTAGGCCTCTCCTGCAGCATCGTCACGCGTTTCGCCAATGACTTCGAAGCTTCCGTGCTCGTCCATTAAAATCAGCTCAGTATGGCCCCCTGAGACGACGAGAGAAAGCAGTGGAAATTCAAATTCTTTTTCCAGCCGGTTGGCGTATATATGCCCGGCGATATGATGAACACCGACGAGCGGCTTTTGTTTGGCAAATGCGAGTGCCTTGGCTGCATTTACACCCACAAGTAAAGCACCGACCAGTCCCGGTCCTTCTGTTACAGCAATGGCTTCGATATCGTCCATCGTAAGCTCTGCCTCTGTCAGTGCTTCTTCTAAAGTGATCGTAATCTGTTCAATATGATGACGAGAAGCAATCTCTGGAACCACTCCGCCAAAGCGCTTATGACTTTCAATCTGGGAAGCGACTACATTGCTTACCAGCTCGCGTTCATTTTTTACAATTGCCACAGCTGTTTCATCACAACTCGTTTCTATAGCTAAAATATATTGATCCTTCATTTTAATCCCACCCACATTACTACTGCGTCTTCCCCATCATCCGTATAATAATTTTTTCGAATACCTCCTGGAACGAGGCCGAACTTGCGGTATAGATGCTGAGCAGCCGTATTGGACACCCGCACCTCAAGACTGAGCTGGATCGCACCCATTTCAATTACTTGTTCAAAAGAATAACGAAACAGCTGCTCGCCGTACTTTTTCCCACGGTAATCGGGATGAATAGCAATATTCGTCACGTGGGCCTCATCAATGATCAGCCACACGCCGCAATAGCCGAACACGTGCCCATCTTCTTCAATCACATAATAATTGGAATAAGGATTCTCTCCGTTCACTTCACTTCTAAACGTGTCTTCGTTCCACGGCACGGCAAACGTAGCTTTCTCCACCACCATCACCTGCTCTACATCACTCTCCAGCATTGGTCGAATCGCTGCCATTTACTGCTTCTCCTGTTGAGCAAGCCACTTCGCTTCAGCTTCAGGCAGACGCAGATAGTTTGGAACGAGTTCATGCAGAGGAGCCGGTTTTATTTCTATGGCAGCAAGCGCAAGATAAGACGGCCGCGGGTAGTGATACGCTGCGTCAGGAAATACCGCTTGGTCCCCGAGGTATTCTGTAATGACCTCTTCATGCAGCTTAAGGTCCTGACTGAGAAACAGCACAGGTTCATCCATATCCTTTAACGAGCCAAGCCAATTCGTCATCAACACATTCGCTTCCTCTTTCAGCACATTCATTTTATTATCATACAGCCCTGTATAAACAAGACCTCGTCTCGCATCAAAAAAAGGACAAATCACTCCTGAAAAAAGCTTCCCCTGACTCGCCGCCGCTTCTAAACTTGAAATTCCGACAACCGGAATCCCAAGTGACCAGGCCATCGTTTTTGCCGTTGTTAACCCGATTCTTACTCCCGTGTACGAGCCTGGACCGTGAGCAACCGCCACGCGGTCCAACTCCTCCGGCTTCGTCTGAGTGTCGTGCATCAGCTGATCAATCGCAGGCATCAGCCGGACCGAATGATTCTTCTTCACGTTTGTCATTAATTCTCCTGACACAACACCGTCTTTAACGACGGCCAGTCCTAACACATCATTTGACGTATCGATCGCTAGTACATTCATGAACTCAACTCCTTGCACACTTGTTCGAAATGAGACGAACGAGCCGTACAAGAGATCACACGCGTCGTTTCATCAACATATTCGATCCTGATATCCAGTCGTTCTTCCGGTAAATACTCTTCTATGAACTGTGACCATTCCACGACCGTCACACCTTTACCATGGAAAAACTCCTCAAAACCCAGATCCTCATCGCTATTCTCTAATCGATAAACATCCATATGATAAAACGGCAGACGGCCCATATACTCTTTTATAATCGTAAACGTCGGACTGTTCACCGTCCGTTTAACTCCAAGCCCTTTAGCCAGCCCTTTGGTAAACGTTGTTTTTCCTGCGCCTAAATCGCCCTCAAGTGTGAGGACGTCCCCGGCCGTAAGCAATATCCCAAGCCTCTCGGCAAACTGTTTCGTTTCGTCTTCTGAAAGCATCGTTCGCTTCATTGTCATGCTAATCACGTTCCTCTTGCAGATGGGTATACCCCGATTTAGTTAAAAGAGTCCGCACGTCTTCTTTATAAAGATACACAGCTCCTGTATTTCCGCTATCTTTCACACGTCCGATCTGAGCCACAGAAGTTCCCGTTTTCTCAGCTGCCTCCAGCACGCGCGGCCACTCCTGTTCATTCACCGTTCCAATCAATTCAAAATCCTCCCCGCCAGTCAGAACCCATTCCTCGTATTGAGAAGGAAAGAACTCAGCCAGCTGAGGAGAAAATGGAAGCTGCTCAAAATTTAAATGAAGATCAACTTGAGAAGCCTCTGCAATTTCATTCGCTTCACTGGCAATCCCATCACTTATATCATTTAAAGCAACACGCCGGCAAAACGCTAATTCCTCCGCAAATCGTACGCGCGGGGAAGGCAGACGATGCCTATCGATTAAATACCGGTCATGCCTGCCTTTAAGTATACATTCCAGCCCGGCACGTGAATCTCCTAAAGTCCCGGTCGCAAATACCACATCTCCATGACGAGCCGCATTGCGGTAACGCGCCTTATTTTTTAACACGTATCCAAATACAGTAATCGATACACAAAGCTGTTTTCCAGAAACCGTATCGCCGCCAATTAAATCAATCTGGTGTTCTTTAGCCAGTGACTGCATACCTCGATACAGCTCTTTAAGCTCCTCTTCTGACCAATCCTTTGAAACGACCAGCGATACTAAATAAAAAGCAGGCTTGCTGCCCATTGCTGCCAAATCACTAAGATTCGCTGCCAACGCCCGGTATCCGACGTGATAAGGATCCATCGTTTCTTTAGAGAAATGCACATCCTCCACCATCGTATCAACCGCCGTCACAACATCCTCAGACGGCTGGCGAAAGACGGCCGCATCATCACTCACTCCTTTAATCAAGGAAGACTGAAAATAAGCAGCAGGCTGAATCGACCGGATAAAAGAAAACTCGTCCATAGCAAATACCCCTCTCACGCTTCTTCACAATAAACTTATTATACCAAGGAAGAGGTGAAAATAAAAAAGAACAAAAGAAAAGCCTTAGGATTGATCCCTAAGGCTGTAATTATAAGATGTAATGGCGGTCCGGACGGGACTCGAACCCGCGACCTCCTGCGTGACAGGCAGGCATTCTAACCAACTGAACTACCGGACCATTATATTAAAAGTATCGTAACTACTAATATAATTCAACGTCATACGTTGAATTAATAAGAAACTGCTATTTTGTCTGTACTACGATTAAAAATTGGTTGCGGGGGCAGGATTTGAACCTGCGACCTCCGGGTTATGAGCCCGACGAGCTACCGAACTGCTCTACCCCGCGATAATGTGGGTGAACTATTAATTATAGTTCCCATTAAGATGAAAAATAAATCTGACGTGGCAACGTCCTACTCTCACGGGGATCAACCCGACTACCATCGGCGCTGAAGAGCTTAACTGCTGTGTTCGGCATGGGAACAGGTGTGACCTCTTCGCTGTCGCCACCACATCATTTGGTTTGAGGTAAACCCTCAAAACTGGATAAGAGGTTAGACAACACATCATGACGATTCGTTGATTTTTCACAAAGGGATGTAGTTAAGTCATCGATTGATTAGTATCCGTCAGCTGCACGTGTCGCCACGCTTCCACCTCGGACCTATTGACCTCATCGTCTCTG
>NZ_JAIZEO010000005.1 GCF_024189315.1 Halobacillus sp. A5
CATTCCACCAGCGTCACCCCCGAAGGGGATCTGCTGGTTTCCTGCGCTCGACTTGCATGTATTAGGCACGCCGCCAGCGTTCGTCCTGAGCCAGGATCAAACTCTCCATAAAAGTTGAGAATGACTTACTTGTGCACGGATGCACTGACTTCAACGTTGCAACAGGACGTTGCGAACTTAGTTGAAGATCCTTTAGCTCTGCACACCGAATGTGCTTGTTTTACTTCCTTCTATATAGAAAGAAGATGTTGACGTACTGGTTGGTTCGTTCAGTTTTCAAAGATCAAAATTTCGTTTGACGCCTCAAAATGGCGACTTAATCAATATATCATCTTAACGAGTTGAAGTCAATAACTTTTTCGAGGATGATTTGATTTGTTTTCTTGCGATGCCGCACCTCTTGTTGCGACGTTTAATAATATACCACGGTTTTTAAACTATAGTCAATAAGTTTTTCCAAATTAAAAACCCTTTCTTTTTTTAAAAGAAAGGGTGGTGGCTTCGAAGGGTTATTTTCCACCATAGAAAGCCACTTTATACATTCGGTGATAAATATTTATTCCTTTAGTATCATGCCGCACAATCTCTACTAATCCCTTTTCCACTAAATATTCAATCATGGAAGAAAGATCAAGGGCATACTCTTTAATTTCAGGATGAACCTTCAGTTCTCCAAATGACCACGTCTCTTGTCTATCATTCATTAAATTAAGAAGATGCTTGGCACTTGTCCTCGCTCGTATACTAATGGCATGTTCCACGGCCAGCGTCATCAATTGAACCCGCTTATCTGTTGATTCTTTACTCATTATAAGCTCTTCATAGTATTTATAAATTTCAGGTTCAATCTTCTTCACTTGATTCCAGACTGTTACTTCAGGATGAAATCCTTTTTCAATGATAGCCAGCCTTGCCAGGTAATGAAGTGAATTCACCATGCGGCTGAAGGCATCCAAGTGGTGGCCGTTTTCAAATAAATCCTTTGATTCACTATAGCTTCTTATTAACTTAGCAAATTCAATCGCTTTCTTTAAATCTCTAGTACTGGCAGGGAATGTCCTCAGCTTTTCTTTCAAATCACTAACATAATCATTTCTTTCAAAAATAATGGAGCCATTTATAACCCACTCCACCGCCCGACGGTAAGAACTTGTATCGATCCATTGTTGCAGCAGCTCTTCATCCACAATATGCATGGCTGCTGTTTTCTCTTCAAATTCATAATGTTTAACATACCAAGGTTCTTTAGCATTTTTTACAATAATAAACAAAATTACGTCAAAATTATCAGTGACAGGACTGACAGGTTTTTTCTTTTCTAAAATTAAGATCCCAAGAGTATTCGCCTGGCTGGCTCTTTCCTGATAAATGGGCCGCAAAAGATCTTCCATTATAGTTCCCCCATATCATATTTCGCTACTTAAATGATATTCGATATATAATGGCAAAATCCTTTCCATAAATATATTTTTCTTATAAAAAATGCTATACTACGGTTGTAAGCTATCTAGGAGGGAAATCAGTTGGAGTTAAAATATAAAAGTAAAATCAATAAAATTCGTTCCTTTGCTTTTTGGCTGATTTTTGTGGGATTCGGCGTGATGTACATAGGTCTTCTTTTTAAAGAAACTGCCTGGGCGATGGCCCTATTTATGATACTGGGAATGGGATTTATCGGATTAAGTACGGTCGTATATTTCTGGATTGGAATGCTCTCGACAAAAACGATACAGATTATGTGTCCAAGCTGCGAAAAGCCGACAAAGATGCTGGGTCGTGTGGATGCGTGCATGCATTGCAAACAGCCGTTAACGTTAGACAAGTCTTTAGAAGGTAAAGAATTTGATGAAAAATACAATTCCAAAAGGCATCAGAAGAAAGAAGCTGACCAACAAACATAAAAAACGTCCCGCTGAATTGAAATCAGCGGGACGTTTTTTATATAAACATATTAGTGAGCAGCTTTAGCTTTACATTGAGCACACGTACCATACACTTCCATGCGATGATGACTTACAGTAAATCCAGTCACCTGTTCAGCTAATGATTCCACTTCGTTTAAACTAGGATAGTGAAAATCAACAATCTTGCCACATGATTCACAAATCGCGTGATAGTGATCAGAAGTATTACAATCAAAACGACTGGATGAATCGCCATACGTTAGTTCTCTTACGAGGCCGATTTCTCTAAACACACGTAGATTGTTATAAACTGTAGCTACACTCATGTTAGGAAATTTGCTCTCTAATGCTTTGTATATTTCATCAGCTGTTGGGTGAGTCATAGAGTTCAGCAGGTATTCAAGCACCGCATGACGTTGTGGTGTTATCCGTACCCCAGAATCTTTTAAAGTATCAATGGCTTCTTGAAGTCGATGATCTGACACCGTCATGCACCTCGCTTTCATTACTGGTTCTTGATTAAAAAATTATTAAATTAGAATCCTTATAATTAGTTTAACCTGCTTGTTTATCTATTGTCAAACAGTTTAGGACTATCTATCGATGAATTACACCTCAGGGTTTAATAAAACTTCTTTCCCGCCTAAATGATGGTTTACGTATCTCGCTGCCACAAATAACAGATCTGATAATCGATTTAAGTAAGAAACGACCAGCGGGTTATTTAGTTCCTCTTCCAACCCTACAGCCGTTCTTTCTGCCCGGCGCACAATGGTTCTTGCCATATGAAACGCTGCTGATGCCTCATGACCGGAAGGCAGTATGAAATTTTTTAACGGTGAAAGATCTTTTTCCCACTTATCAATATGCTGCTCCAGCTCCTCAATGTATTCATTCTTCAGCTGCCATTTCACTTCTTTTCCTTTTGGTGTAGCCAGCTCCGCTCCTACATGAAAAAGTATAGTTTGAATCTTATGCATTACTTCGATAAATGATTTTTTCCCATCCCAATCTTCTCTGGTTAAATGACTGATTGCTACTCCGATAGAAGAATTAGCTTCATCACACGTTCCGTACGCTTCAACACGTAAATCATTTTTCGCTACACGTGTACCATATATAAGTGAGGTCTGCCCTTTGTCCCCTGATCTTGTATAAATACGCATGGTTAATACCCCCGTTTAGCATCAATAATGTTTTCCATTTTCGTTCCCTGCCTGTAAGCATTTAAATTACGTTCAAACAACTCAAACCCTCTTGGAACATAATGACGCGAGATTCCGGATAGATGAGGTGTGACTGTAATATTTTCCTCATCCCAGAAAACGTGATTTTCCGGCAGCGGTTCCTCTTCAAACACATCGAGGACCGCATGCCCTATATCACTAGAACGAACAGCGTTAAGTATGTCTTCGCTTTTCACTAAGTCTCCCCTCCCCATATTCAGAAAAACAGAATGAGAAGGCATTTTCTTAAAATGGTCTTTCGTCAGCAAGTACTTAGTATCCGGAGTGCTCGGTAAGACCGCGATTAAAAAATCTGCTTCTTTTAAAGCAACATCCATACTCTCAACTTTATAGGTTTCATCAAAAAATTCCTTTGACTGTCCTGACTTTGAAATACCGATCGTTTTCATTTTAAAAGCCTGCGCTAGCCGTGCAGTTTCTTGAGCAATCGCTCCGGTACCAAGCAAAACCATAGTACTCTGATTGATCTCCGTCATCGGTACCCGGCGGTCCCAAATATGATCGCGTTCTCTTTCCATTAGTCGTTTAGCATTGCGCGCTACCTGCAAGACCATGGACATAGCATACTCAGCCATTGGCTTAGCATGGATTCCTCTAACATTCGTGACAAGAATATTTCGCTGATCAATAGCTTTAAAAGGCATGCGGTCCATGCCGGCAGATAATACCATAATCCACTTCAATTGCTGAGCCGCATTAATCCGGTCATCATTCAAATCTTCGCCGTATGTAACGAACACGTCTGCTTTAGGTAAATGCTGCTCGGCTTCTTCAATCCCATGGCAAAACAGAAATTCTACATCCTCAAAGGTTTGTTCAAAATGAGCCCTGATCTCTTCAGGAACTCGTTTAATTGCTGATAAGATAAACATACTACCCCTCCCATCCTGCTTTCTTCTATTATTATATGTAACTGGACTTAACCGCAACTTAAACTAACCTCTTTTATCAAAAGTCTTAAAGGATACCTGGCGTGCCTTCTTGAAAGAGAACACAGAGACCGATGAACGTATATGAGCAAAATCCTTGTTCCCGCAGAAAGTACCCCATTTCCTATGCCCCAACATTAATAATTACAAAAATATAAAAAAGAAAAGCCGCGGCAGGATTCTGCCACAGCTTCAGGGTTACGCTAATTTTTCGCGGATTAATTGCAAAGCGGACTCTACATGTCCGTCCACTTTTACCTTCCGATAATCTTCAGCAAGTTTACCTTCTTTATCAATGATAAATGTAGAACGCTCAATTCCATAATATTCTTTACCAAAGTTCTTCTTCAGCTTCCATACACCGTATTCTTCAGCTACCTTATGATCTTCGTCAGCTAATAGAAGGAATGGAAGGTCATGCTTATCGATAAACTTCTTATGGCTCTCGACTGGATCCGGGCTTACACCAAGAACGACTGCATCGACGTCTGAGAAGCTCTCGTGGTGATCACGGAAATCGCAGGCTTCTGTTGTACATCCGGGAGTCATGTCTTTTGGATAAAAGTATAATACAACATTTTGACCTTTATAATCTGATAATTTAACCTTCTCCCCTGTGTGGGCTGTTAATTCAAAATCTGGTGCTTGCTGTCCTACTTCTACTGTCATACTTGAATCCCTCCTAAATCGTTTCTTATTTAAGAGTATCGCATATGAAAGCAAAGTTCCAATCTCAGCTATCCTTTTTAGAACTCTGCCAAACTTTTGCTACTAATGCAGCAGGAATCGTATAACCAATCATCGCTTCAATAATGGCGATCCACCGTCCCCACCCAACCGGCATCAAATCGCCATAGCCTACCGTAAATAAAGTCACCCCGCTGAAATAGATGCCTTTTGATAATTCATGCCCCCAGGAAGGTGGATCATTGTGAACCGTGCGCATAAAAACCTCCACTCCCTGCACAGACAGTACAGCATAAATAAGTCCAAAACCAATCATGACAATAGTGTAAAGCATAGCGAGTGTTAAAAAAATATGGAAGGAAAACATATGATGTTCGATTTCAAGCGACGTAAACAACTGCCTGATGCTCCCTGCTATAAGCAGAAAGCATATAAGCGCAATTACGATTGTTATCATCGAATACAATCCCCTTAATTAGACAGGCCTATTCTCTAGATATGCAGCAGTACAATTTAATATGAATATGTGCTTTAAATCATTCATGTTAAAATAAAACTTTAATGCTTGATGGAGGGATTATATGAATTTTACACAATCTGAAAAATTATTCGAAGAAGCGCAGCAGCATATTGTCGGAGGAGTAAATTCGCCTTCCCGCGCCTATAAAGGTGTAGGCGGAGGAACTCCGGTATACATGGATAAAGGAGAAGGGGCATACTTCTATGATGTGGATGGCCAGAAATACATCGATTATCTGGGAGCTTACGGCCCCATAATCACCGGCCACGCCCACCCCCATATTACTGAAGCAATTAGTAAAGCAGCTCAAAACGGAGTTTTATATGGTACACCGACTTCATTGGAGAATCGTTTTGCTAAAATGCTTAAGGAAGCTGTCCCGTCTCTAGACAAAGTACGTTTTGTCAACTCAGGAACGGAAGCCGTTATGACAACAATTCGAGTCGCCAGGGCTTACACAGGAAGAAATAAGATTATTAAATTTGCAGGGTGCTACCACGGCCATTCTGACCTTGTACTTGTAGCTGCGGGTTCAGGACCGTCTACTTTAGGTACACCAGATTCTGCCGGCGTACCCGCTTCTATTGCTCAAGACGTCATTACAGTCCCGTTTAATGACATAGAACCTTTTAAACAAGCACTGGAAAAGTTCGGAGATGAAATAGCAGGTGTGCTCGTCGAACCAATTGTAGGGAACTTTGGTATTGTTGAACCTAAACCGGGCTTTCTTAATGAAGTGAATGACCTTGCACACGATGCGGGTGCTTTAGTAATTTATGATGAAGTGATTACCGCGTTTCGTTTCACCTACGGCAGTGCTCAGCAGCTGCTTGATATTGAACCGGATATGACCGCTATGGGTAAAATTATAGGCGGCGGACTTCCAATCGGCGCTTATGGCGGCCGCGCTGACATTATGGAACAAGTGGCTCCGCTCGGTCCCGCTTACCAGGCGGGCACAATGGCAGGCAACCCTGCTTCGATGTCGGCGGGAATTGCCTGTTTAGAAGTACTCCAACAAGAGGGAGTATATGAAGAAATGGATCGATTAGGCGGTCTTTTGGAACAGGGGATACTAAATAAAGCAAACGTTCACGGCATTGATATAACAGTGAACCGATTAAAGGGTGCTCTTACAATTTACTTTACAAATGAGAAAGTAGAAAACTACGAACAGGCTGAGAACACAAACGGAGAACAATTTGCCCGTTTCTTTAAACTGATGCTTGAGCAGGGTATAAATTTAGCTCCATCTAAATATGAAGCCTGGTTTCTGACTACAGCTCATACCGAGAAAGATATTAATCAAACTTTAGAGGCCGTTGATTACACATTCAAACAAATGTCCAAGGACAGCTGAAGGCCAAAGCGTGCCCTTTTTATATAAGGGTGCGCTTTTTCAGATTGTTGAGATAGCTTTAATGGTACGTTGAATCGCGGAGGTGAGCGTTCTCGATTTATGGGCGTTTATCACAGTTTATGGGTCATTTCACGATTTTACGGGCGATAATTATATTTTACGGGCAATAATTTCAAATTATGGGCAAATAGGCAAATTTATGGGCATTTGCGAAAAGTGAACTGTCGTGACCGAGGAGACTTTCCGTCTGCCCCGCTTAAAAGCGGCGCTTTTTCTCCTTTTCTCTAGATTCTAATGGAAGAACTCTGAAATACCTCGTTTACATCCAAGCTTATTAATTAAGGAGATTAAAGTCGAGATGTTAAGGGAAAGAATGAACATGTCACTCAAAATTATATATTTTTTCATCTTCCATCCTATATAATGGAAAGAGAAATATTCTTAAACGATAAGGATGAATGAAATATGAAGCTTGGAGCTCGAATGATGAAAACCGGCTTAGCTGTGGCCGTAGCTTTATATGCAGCCAGCCTGCTGGGCTTCATCAACCCCCTACTGGCAGCAATTGCAGCTATATTTTCTATTCAGCCGTCCATTTATAGATCCTATCAATCGATTGTTGAGCAGATTCAAGCCAATATTATTGGTGCTGTCGTTGCCATAATTGCGGTTTTTACATTAGGTAATGACCCGTTCATCGTAGCTTTTGCAATTATTATCGTCATTGGGCTTACAATGAACCTAAAGATGAACGAAAATACGATCTCATTGGCAGCTGTTGCTGTTATAGCGTTAATGGATTCAACTGATCAAACTTTCATATTTTTTGCCGCTTCACGTTTTGCTTCGATGATTCTCGGGATTTTAGCAGCGTTTATTGTAAATCTGGTTTTTGTTCCTCCTAAATATGAAACGCGGTTATTTTCAAAAATTGATACAGCAACGAATGAAATTTTACAATGGCTGCGCGTTATGACGAGACAACTATCAGATGAACCTGCTTTAAAATATGAAATCCCTCGCATTCAGGATAATATCCGCTGGACCGATCATACTTATCTTCTCTATTCCGAAGAGCGCACTTACTTAAGAGGATCCCGGTTCTCAAAAGGGCGGAAGCTGGTTTTGTTCAGGCAATTAATTACAACTACAAAGAAATCTTTTGATGTTTTAAAAGCTTTCTACCGACTGGAAAATAAGATCGAACAAATACCTTATGAATTTCAGGATGCTTTAGTCGCAGAACTTGATAAATTAATAAATGCTCACGAAAAACTTATTCTCAGCTTAAAAGGGCGTATCAAAGAAACACACAAAAGATCGTTGCGTCAAATTGAAGAACCTAATATACCTATGCTTGTTGAACGTTTAATGAAGGAATATGAAGAAAGCAACCATCACCCGGATAAACTTGTCTTTCTTCCGCTCGCTTCTCAGCTGATGGAATACTATTATCAGCTGGAAAAACTAAAACGTTTGTTGAAAAGTTACCAGAAGTACCATCCCAACACATATATCCAAACAACAGATAAGTAAGCCCGCCAGCTACAATGAAACAGTAAAAAAAGCTCAGAGTTCGACTCTGAGCTTTTTTAAATGGCTGGGACTACTTAGTTATGGAGCTTCCCTTTTTATCCAATTTCAAATCTTAATGGTTTACACAGGACTTACGTTCCCATATATTCCGTTTGATGATCATCAAGCTGTTGAACTTGATAAAGGTCATAATAATGCCCTTTTCGTTTAATCAGTTCATCATGTGTCCCGGCTTCCACAATTTCTCCATTTTCAATATGAACAATACGGCTGGCATGTGTGATTGTAGCTAAGCGGTGCGCAACGATAAACGTTGTACGGTCAGATGCTAAACGCTCAAGTGCATTTTGGATTAGACTTTCACTCTCTAAATCAAGCGCGGATGTAGCTTCATCAAGAATTAATAACGGAGGATTCTTTAAGAACACCCTCGCTATAGCTACCCGCTGCTTTTGACCACCCGAAAGCTTAACGCCTCTCTCACCTACAAGCGTGTCATAACCATGAGGGAGGTCCATAATAAAGTCATGAGCATTTGCAGCTTTAGCAGCTTCAATGACTTCCTCGTCTGACGCTTCTGGATTCCCCATTTGAATATTCATCTTAATCGAATCACTAAACAGGATATTATCCTGCAGCACCATTCCAATTTTATCCCGGAGCGTACGAGCCTGCACATCACGAATATCTTTACCATCAATTAAGATTTGCCCGCTTGTCACGTCATAAAAACGGGGAATTAAACTAATTAAAGTTGACTTTCCGCCCCCGCTCATTCCTACGAAAGCAATGGTTTCACCTTTTTCAACCTTTAAGTTTACGCTTTTAAGCACCATCGGATCCTCTTCACCATAGCTGAAGGAAACGTTTCGGAATGTAACTTCTCCGTTCACATGCTCCAGTGGCTTTGCACCTTTTCGATCCGTGATGTCATACCGCTCATCCATGAATTCAAATACCCTGTCCATCGACGCAATGGACTGTGTAAGGACGGTGGATGAATTGACCAGCCGGCGCAGTGGATTATACACACGATCCATGTATCCTGTAAAAGCTACCATTGTTCCTACTGTCATCGAACCCGTAATAACCTGATAACCTGCAAAAGCAATGACGAGAAGCGGTGCCAGGTCAGTAATAGTATTTGTAATCGAATACGTATACGCATTCCAATTCGTATGCTTAAGTGCTTTATCTAGAAAGTTCGAATTCCTCGTATCAAACTGTCCCTGTTCATATTCCTCTAAAGCGAAGCTTCGAGTGACAGGAACCCCCTGTACTCGCTCATGTAAATGACCCTGCACCTCTGCGAGCGCCTGCGAACGATCCCTTGTCAGCTTCCTAAGCCTGGCATAAAAGTATTTCACCGCAAAGCCATAAAACGGGAACAACGCAACAGCTACAAGGGTCAACCACGGATCCATAGTCAACATAATAATAATTGCAATAACGATCGTAAACATATCAAGCCAAATGTTCATCAAACCTGTAATAACAAAAGTTTTGGTCTGTTCGACATCATGAATAACTCTTGAAATGATTTCCCCGGTTTTTGTACGGGAATAAAAACCTAGACTCAGCCGCTGAATATGATCAAATAATTTATCTCGAATATCGTACAGAACTTTACTTCCAATCCATTGCGCCAAGTATTGGCGTACATATTCCACGGGAGGACGCATGATCATAAAAACAAAAAAGGCGCCTCCCATTAAGAGAAGCAGCTGATCTACCTTTTCCCCCTGTGGCATTGCATCTTCGTTAATAATATCGTCAATCACATACTTAATAATTAATGGCATTAACAATGGAATTGAAAATTTCAAAACACCTATTAACACAGTTAAAATAATTTTCCCTTTATAAGGTTTAACAAATGATAAATAACGCTTAATGCTTTCCAATGTGCACCACCCAGCTCCCCATATAAAACATCAGCAGCGCACCTCTTAACAGTACGCATGCTTCTCCCTCAGCGATACGTTAAGTATCGTTCATACCATTGATCAATAAATTCTGGTGAAAAAGGACCCTTTCGCTGACGTATCCAGCGGATGAGAACCTCCACATTGTTATAAAGAATTCGATCCAGTACATGCGGGTAATTCATCTGCCGTTTATGGACCTCATATTCATCCTCATCCAACAGCTTAAATGTCATATCTGGAAACACTTTGATATCCAAATCATAATCAATGTATTTAATAATTCCATCTTCATATATAAAGGGAGAACTGATATTACAATAATAATACACACCATCTGTCCGAAGCATTCCAATTACATTAAACCAATGCTTGGAATGAAAATAACAAATAGCAGGTTCCCGCGTAATCCAGGTTCGTCCATCACTTTCTTGAACTCTTGTACGGTCATTAGCCCCTATAATTACATTTTTAGTACCTTTTAACACCATCGTGCTCTCCCACACACGGTGCAGCTGGCCATTGTGTTTATAACTTTGTATTTCTGTGTGCAGACCAGAATCCGGGCCGGGCATATTCATCTCCCCTTCCCTGTAGTATCCCGTTAATAACCTTTATTCATTATAACGACTTCTGGATAGGAATGAAAATAATAGAATTTATGTACATATAAGAAGCCGCCCAAATCTGGGCGGCTCCTGGGAGTTTGATGCAGGCTAAATTGCAAGCCTGTACAGATTAAAATATCAAGCGTTACTTTTTCTTAGCTTGAGATTTTTGGTTTTGTTGACGTACTTGTTGTGCGTCAGTCTGCGAGCCAAATTCAGTACCAAATTGGTTCTGACCTTTAGCAGCTTGTTGAGCATTTTGCTGAGCGTTTTGCTGAGCGTTTTGTTGAGCGTTCTGTTGCTGAGCAGCTTGTTGGTTTTGTTGTTTTACATGGTTCATATCTGTACCAGCTGCAGTTTTACCTTGTTTCGGTTGCTTAGCCATCAGTATCACCTCCGCAAAAATTATTGTGCGCAGGTTTCACAAAAACATTCATACAAAATAGTTATTTTTTTTTGCAACCGGGGTCTACTGCCCTTTTTTAAAAATTTGATGTTTAGAATAAGGAGCTCTCGTGGAATGTAGTTAATATAAGAAAAGCGCCCTTAAAAAGGACGCTTGGTCAATTTCAATTATTAAAGACGTTTCGCTCCGATATAGCGTGGGTTCCAATAAGTGTTAGAAAGTGAACTGATTTCTACACCACGGGAAGATCCAGCGTGGATAAATTGGTTATCCCCTACATAAATACCTGCATGGGAAGCGCCAGGCTTGTATGTTTCGAAAAAGACCATGTCTCCAACTTGTAAGTTCGATTTACTCACTGAAGTCAAGCGGCTGTCGGCATACATAGAAGCCACAGTACGAGGAAGATCTTTTCCTGCTTTATTAAATACATATTGTAAGAAACCACTGCAGTCAAACCCTGAAGGAGAAGTTCCACCCCAAGAGTAAGGTGTGCCGATGTGTTTCTTCGCTTCACTCACTACGCCAGTATTTGAAGTAGTAGATGTTCCTTTAACCTGTTCCTTCTCTGAGCTGCTTGAGTTGGAAGAACTGGAAGACTGAGAAGAACTTGAACTATTTGAAGTTTTCTTAAGATCAAGTTTCTGTCCAACATAGATAAGGTGTGCTGAAATTCCATTCCAACTTTGCAGGTTAGAAACACTTACTCCATACTTACTGCCAATTTTAGATAATGTATCTCCAGACTTAACTGTGTAAGTTGAAGCACTTGAGCTGGAGCTGCTTGAAGAGCTTGCACTACTTGACGAAGAACTTGAGCTTGAAGAACTGCTTCCTTTAATCTTCAACTCTTTGCCGGCATAAATTAAAGAAGAACTTAAGTTATTCCAATCCATTAAGCTGCTTACAGAAACACTATGTTTTGAAGCGATTTTGGAAAGAGAATCTCCGCTTTTAATTGTGTATGTACTGCTTGAGCTTGAACTGCTGTTAGAAGAACCGCTTGAAGAATCCTTGTCCACCACTAAGTTCTGCCCTACACGGATAAGATCACTATTTAAATTATTCCATGATTTCAGGTCTGAAACACTCGTGTTATATTTGTTACTTAATTTCCATAGAGAATCTCCAGATTTTACCTCGTGTGATTCATCAGCCATAACTGTACCGCCAAAAAGTGAAGCACCTACAATTGTTCCGAAAACAGTTGTTGCAAGACGTTTTTTATTCATCGTATTTCCCTCTCTTTTATATGATAAATTTTAATTAAATTTAGAGTTTATTAGATTAGTCTAGTTCGAATAGGCTACTTTTTTTGCTGTGTTTTTTGCTCTGTTACCTATTATTCATATTTTTCTATGACTTGTCTATATAGCTAAACATTGGAAATTCACTATTAATCTATGAAAACGGTTGATACGACAAGCTTCAACACATTTCGTTACAGTTACGTTACAGTTCCGTTACAACTTGTTTATTCGTTAAAATTCGGGGACTTTTTTCACGCATAAAATTTGTCGAAAATCTAATAATAACAAGGAAAAGGAGGGCTTTTTTATGTATGCAGGCCGGGATATGACAGCGCTGAGTATGGAACCTAAAGATAATTGGCAGGACCTTGAACTAGGATATTTTCATCACGCATTATCACAAGCAGCCCCTTATTTGAATCAAGAAGGTGTAACATTATTACGGGAAATTAACAATGAAATAAAGCTCCGCGGAGGTTTAACTCAACGCGAAGCTTCATGGGAAAGCAGTTCTGAAAGCCGCTTTTGACTAATTAAGATGCTTGTGGATTTTTTGATGTGATACAGGAAAGGGATAATCTTTAACTTGTTCTTTATTGACAAAAATGGCATTTGCTCTATCCATTTTCCCATCGAAGGTATGGGCTTTTATCACCTTCATATCCCAAATCAAATGGGAAAAAACATGGTGGACGTGATCAATGGCTGCTTCTGGCTGAATTGTTATTCCAAACTCCAGCTGAAACCATGAAGGAATATCACTTTCAGCGATTTCTGCCAGCGGGACCATTGGGTATTGCCATAAGGAAGCCAGCAGGCCTTTTGAAGGACGCTGTTCAATAAGAACTTCGCCCTGATCGTTTTCGATAAACAGAGCAGCAAAAGGCTGCTTCTTTTGTTTTTTCTTCTTAGTTTTCACTGGAAGGTCTAACTCTCTGCCTTCGTGAAACGCCCGGCATTCACTGCGCACAGGACAAAGCAGACATGATGGTGATTTAGGCGTGCAGATGATGGCTCCTAACTCCATTAATCCTTGATTGAAAGCAGAAGGATATTCTTTAGATATTAACTCATGAACCAACGCTTCAAATAAGCTTTTCGTACTTGCTTTAGCAATGTCTTCCTCAACGAGCAATATCCGGGATAAGACGCGCATTACATTTCCGTCAACAGCAGGCTCAGGCTGATCGTAGGCAATACTTAGTATGGCACCTTTTGTATAAGGTCCCACCCCTTTTAATTCTCCAAGCTGTTC
This sequence comes from Halobacillus sp. A5, assembly GCF_024189315.1. Taxonomy (GTDB): domain Bacteria; phylum Bacillota; class Bacilli; order Bacillales; family Halobacillaceae; genus Halobacillus_A. The sequence goes on from NZ_JAIZEO010000005.1 coordinate 13,628, forward strand.
TTTATTATCTGGAACTTTCCCCTCATAATACTCGACAACCTCCCGAACCGCGTTTTGCAAATTACGTGCACGGGAATAGTAACCTAGACCTTCCCACGCTTTAAGTATGTCTTGCTCATCTGCACTCGCTAAAGCCTCAGGAGTTGGGAATTGCTCCATAAAATGATTAAAATAAGGTATAACCGTATCAACTCGAGTTTGTTGGAGCATAATTTCTGATACCCACACTCGATAGGGGTCCTGATTTTCTCTCCAGGGCAGGCTTCGCTGCTCTTTATTAAACCAATCGATTAATTGGCTGCGAAAGTTGTCTATACTGAACTCATTTAAGATTATTTGAGCTTTTTCATAATGCTTCACTATTATTCACCCTTACTAATAAGCAATGTATATGTTGTCGGCCAAAGGAGGAACTATTCATGGATACTGGCACTCACGTGGTTATGGGTGTAGCTCTTGGCGGTTTGGCTACGCTCGATCCCGTGGTTCATTCAGATCCAACGCTTGCAAATGCGGTAATCGTTGGAACATTAATCGGTTCTCAAGCACCAGATTCTGATACCATCTTAAAACTTAAAAACAACGCCGTTTACATCCGCCACCACCGAGGGATTACGCATTCGATTCCCGCTGTTCTCTTATGGGGAATCGGCCTTGCCTCTCTCATTTATTTATTCGTTCCTGAAGTCAATTTCCTACACCTTTGGCTGTGGACGTTTCTTGCAGTTATTCTGCATGTTTTTGTAGATGTATTTAATGCGTACGGCACACAAGCTTACCGCCCCATCACTAAAAGGTGGGTCGCATACGGTTTCATTAATACCTTTGACCCTTACATTTTTGTGATGCATCTGGCAGGAATTGTCGCGTGGAACCTTGGAGCGGATCCTGCTTATATGTGGCTCGTTATTTATTTTGTTATTGCCCTATATTATGTTAAACGATATTTCGACAAACGTGAACTCGTTAAACTTGTATATGAACATTTCGACGATATTGTTCAAATTGCTACTTCCCCTACTATCCGGCAGAGTGTATGGAGAATTGCCATCGAAACAAAGAATAACTATTACGTAGGCCGTGCGGAAAATGGTCACATTACCATTTACGATGAATTTGTGTATAAGGAGATTGATTACGATGATCCCATTGTAAAGACCGCGTTAACCGATCCTAATATCAAAGCGTTTCTGTCATTCTCCCCTGTCTACCGGTATGATATTGAATATTTTGACGAGTATACAGAGGTCCGTTTCATTGATTTGCGCTATCGCTCTAAGGGCAGATACCCTTTTGTTGCTTTAGTCCAGATTGATGATGAGCATGGGGACAAATTAAAGATCATCAATTCATATACCGGCTGGGTTTTCACAGAAGAAAAGCTGCAGGATAAGCTGATGATTGCTGCTGAAACAAAATAAAGAATCCGGACTTAATGCTGTCCGGATTTTTTAATGCTCATACCCTTTTTTCTTCAGCCAATCTTTATATTTTGGATTTGATGCCTTAAATTCGTGAAGATTCGGTCCGTAATAATTAATCCATTGAGTAACAATCTGTTCGGTAACCTGCTTCCCCTTGTAATCATAACCAGCTTTAGCCCTGGTCGATTCAAAGTCTTCCCATAAAAGTTCAATCCACGTCCGAGCTTCATCTATTGTTAAATAATTATTCTTTTCATATAGTTTTTCTGCTAAGCGCTGATGAATATCCTGCATTATATCGTCCCCTTTCATGGAAATGTTTACCCACCATATTATCACATAACACGCCTTCATCTACACACACTATAAAAGTCACCATTCAGTGGCACTTAGGAGGATGAGCGATGCGAAACAAAGCAAAAGGCTTTCCTAACAGAAAAATGACCCATTCACCGGATGATCAAAGCGAGTATTTAGCATTACGTCCCAATGGTACAATTAATTCTAAACCACAGGAACGTGCACTTCACTCAAGAGAGCGCGACGTGAATCAAGGAGGCAAATATTAAAATGGGAAAAAGAAATAATACCCAGAAATCCCTCCATCGAGGAGCAAAGCACTTAAATCACCGGGTTAATGGCGAAACCGAACAGACTCAATCTGAGCAGATTATAGAAACTCAGATGAGAAAAAAACGATAAACCAAAAAGCGCAGCCAATTGCTGCGCTTTTTTACTGATTTACTTTTTCACCAAGCATGGATATCGGCAGAGCCTCTTCCCTCTCACCCACTGCGGCTCCTGTTAAATTAATCCGGTATCCCCAGGCAAATACTCCATTCATGTAGTCAATATGAAACGTGTGACCGGGGTCACCTTTAATTTGATAAACTCTGTTCGATTCGAAATCTTCAGGATTCATCATATAAGCTTTAGCCATTACGATTTTACGTTCATAAACCGCATACTCATTTACCATTCCCATTTGTTCAGCTTTCCGGGTCTTCTCTGTCAATTGAGCAACTTCACTCCTCAATTCACCATAGCTGTATTCACTGTATCGTCGTTCCATGGTTTCATCCCCTTTATGTTAACGTCTCACGATGTTACTGTTTTCATTTTATCAGTCTTTTGTCACAATATAAATACTACCGTTTAAGGAGGTTATTATATGAGAAAAGCATTAATCAGCGGGGCTGGGACAGGTTTAGGCAGGGCGCTTGCCCTTCAATACGCTCAAAATGATTACAACGTCATTCTGACTGGAAGAACAGAGAAGAAGCTCTTGCTCGTTCAAAAAGAAATTAAAGAAAAAGGAGGAGAAGCCGAGGTTATTATTTGTGACGTTACAGAGCCGTCATCCGTTCAAGAGGCATTTAAACAGCTTGATCATTTAGATGTACTGCTGAACAACGCCGGTATCGGCATCTTCGGAGACTTGTCCTCCTACACCTCTGACGACATTGATGTCATGATGAACACAAATGTTAAAGGAACAATATTAATGACCCAGAGTGCGGCTCCATTGCTTAAACGCTCTAATGGCAGAGTACTTAATATTATTTCGACGGCAGGACTACGCGGGAAAAGGAATGAAACTGTGTATTGTGCTTCAAAGTTTGCCGTACGCGGGTTCACAGAAAGCCTCCAAAAGGAATGGGAAAAAGAGTCCCTTAAGGCTACCGCGGTTTATATGGGTGGAATGAATACCCCCTTCTGGGACGAGAGTGACCACGTAAGTAATCCGGTTTCCTTAAAGGGACCTGAAGGTGTGGCACAAAAGATTTTCAATGAAGACGATGGACGTTCCGAGATTTTTGTTGACCGGTAAACAGCTCCCACCATCTGGTTTATGGGCGAAAAATGAGACTTAAGGGTATTTATAAATTTTTATGGGTGAAAACGGCCGTTTATGGGCGATCTTTCGACTTTATGGGCTTTTCACATAATTTATGGGCTTTTTCATTAAATCAAAAAGAGGAGCAGGACCGTCCAGCGGCCTGCTCCTCTTTTTTTAAAAAATTACTCGCCTAATCCTTCATCTTTTGCTTTTTTTACAATAGCTTCTACTGCTTCATCAGCATCAGATCCTTCTGCAGTAAACTTAATTTCTGCACCATTAGGAATTCCCAGGGACATAACACCCATGATGGATTTCATATTTACGGATTTTCCTTTGTACTCGATATTTACATCTGATTCGTACTGTCCCGCTACTTGTACAAGAGCAGTTGCCGGACGGGCATGCACTCCGTCCGCTGCGGTAATATTCATCGTTTGTTCTGCCATGATAAATCTCTCCTTTTATTTTGTGATGGTAATAATATTCTCTGTATTATGATCCACTTCGCCTGCTGCTGTTACTTCAACCTGCTGACCTTCTTCAAGGTTTGTAAAGACTATTGGAGTAATAATAGAAGCAGCATTCTCGCTGACATAGTCGAGATCAACTTCCATTAGCGTCTGTCCCTGCTTCACTTCTGTACCTTCTTCCACTTTAGAAGTGAAACCTTCGCCTTTAAGCTTCACAGTATCGATTCCGATATGAATCAGGATCTCCATGCCGTTCTCAGCTTGAAGTCCAATAGCGTGCTTAGTAGGGAACACATTGAGTACTTTACCATTAATAGGCGAAACAATTTTACCATCAATCGGTTCAATTGCAAAGCCGTCCCCCATCATTTTACCAGAAAACACTTGGTCTGGTACTTCAGTAATCGGTAATACTTTACCCTTAATAGGGCTTACGAATTCTAGATCGGCGTCTGAAACCGGCGCTACGGCTCCCGCTTCAGCCGTGCTGTCTTTTACATCCTCTTCACGTTTACGAGGAGTTTTACCATCAATGATGTCCTGCATTTGTCCGCGAAGGGTATCTGAGACTGGACCGTAAATGGCTTGAATGTTATTTCCAACTTCCATTACACCGGAAGCTCCAAGCTGTTTAAGACGGTCTTTGTTTACACTTGATTTATCATTTACTGAAACTCTTAAACGAGTAATACATGCGTCCAGGTAACTGATGTTTTTCTCGCCACCCATTGCTTCCAGAATTTCAAATGGCAGATCATCTGCTTCACCACTATCTTCACCTGCATCAATAGCTTCATCCTCACGACCCGGGGTTGCAAGGTTAAACTTAAGAATTGCCCACCGGAAACCAAAGTAATAAATAACAGAGAAGATTAAACCAATGATGATAACCCACCACCAGTCGGTACGGTTAGGCATAATTCCAAAGAGAATAAAGTCAATTAGACCTCCTGAGAAGGTTTGACCAATCTTAACATTTAGTATTTCCATGGTCATAAACGAAAGTCCTGCAAAAACAGCGTGAATTCCAAACAGTACAGGCGCAACAAATAAGAAAGAGAATTCAAGCGGCTCAGTAATCCCTGTTAAGAAAGAAGTTAAAGCAGCGGAAAGCATAATACCGCCAACAACCTTCTTACGTTCAGGTTTAGCTGTATGATAAATGGCCAGCGCTGCCGCTGGAAGTCCAAACATCATGAATGGGAATTTACCAACCATGAATGTACCCGCAGTGAAATCAACGCCATCTGATAGTTGTTCAAAGAAAATAGTCTGGTCTCCGCGGACTATTTCACCCGCTGCATTTTCATACGTACCAAACTCAAACCAGAATGGAGAATAGAAAATATGGTGTAATCCAAAAGGAATTAGTGAACGTTCAATAACACCAAAGAAGAATGCTGAGATCGTCTGGTTGCCCTCCAGCATTAAGTGAGAAAGTGCGTTTAATCCGCTTTGAGCAAACGGCCATACAACAAGCATAATCATACCTAAGAAAATTGCGGAAAAAGCGGTAACAATCGGTACAAATCGTTTGCCGGCAAAGAAACCTAAAAACTGGGGCAATTCAATATTATAATATCGATTATATAAGGCGGCCGCCATAATACCGACGATAATACCGCCAAACACCCCGGTTTGTAATGTAGGTATCCCGAGAACTTCCGCATAGGCGGGATCAGAAGTCATGTCCCCATCTACATTTCCTAGTACACCCATAACCACGTTCATGATTAAGTAACCAATAATCGCAGCCAGCCCGGCGACTCCATCACCTTTAGCCAGCCCGATAGCAACACCAACGGCAAAGAGCAGCGGAAGGTTGTCAAAAACGACTCCGCCGGCTTCTGCCATTACTTCAAGTAATGTCATTACCCATGGAGTAGTAAAAAACGGAACCTTGTCAGTAAAATCATCCTGAGCAAAACTCGTACCAAAAGCCAGCAATATACCGGCAGCTGGAAGTAAAGCAACAGGTGTCATCAACGCTTTACCTACCTTTTGCAAAGTACCAAAAGCATTCTTAAACATAAGTATTTCCTCCTTGATTTTTTATAGTTGTGACACAAAAACAGCAATTGTCAGAAAAATAAAACGGTTTCATAATTTCGGAAACTGGAGGCGCCGCAGCTGCGATAAAACAGCCCTGGCGCCGAAACAGTGATCGTCATTTGACCACAAAAAAGGCATGAGTACAAAGGTTCAATCATTACGAAACAGGGTACACCTCTCCCTTATATCGTAACCATCAGATCCTTCGATACTCATGCCTGATCGTATCAGTAACACGTAACGTTAAGATTTATTAGTTAGTCGCTGTAAATGAATCGTCAAATAAATCGCTTCTGATTCATCTACTGGTTTATTCAGCTGTTTTTGCATCACTTTGATTAACTTCCAAGCTAAATTATAACACACAGGATACTCATTTTTCAACATGTCAGCGAGACGAATTTCATCTCCAATGTTTTCGTCCTGATAGACACGGTCAATTGCCCTGTGGAGATGCTGGACAAGCCGATGATAATCAACGCTGTGTTTATCAATTGTAACACGCATTGTTTCTTCCACAATCTCCACGAGATTAGTAATGAGCTGATTATGGCGGTTTAATTCTCTTAATGTTTTATCCGTTACTGCACTATGAATATGCAGGGCAATGAAGCCCACTTCCCCTTCAGGAAATTGCACTCCAAGATGATCAAAAACCATCGTAACGACTTCCATGGCAATTTGATACTCTTTAGGGTACAGGGATTCGATTTCCGGCAGGAAGGGATTGGTAAAATGTAAGTTCTTTTGAGTCCGCTTTAGTGCAAATGCAAGGTGATCTGTTAACGCCACATGAATATGCTCATTTAATTCCTGTCCCATGCGTTTTTCAATATGAAACAGCAGATCATTCATGAAATTTATAAAACCTTCATCAATGTGCGGGACTAAATTCACATATTGCTGCTTTTCATTTTCATTTTTTAATAAAAATGTTTTGTCTGCTTTATTAAATGAAATGAAGTCACCTCTTTTTTTGCTGAATCCAATACCCTTCCCAATAAGTACGACCTCCTGGTAGGATGGGTGCTTAGCGATGACCACATTATTATTTAGCACTTTATCTATCGTAATTTGTTCGTCCATATTTGCTCCCCCACGTAATTTGACAAAAAAACGTTTTCAATGTCTCAGTATCTACTATCGTATAATTGACTCCCAATTTTGACAACCTTCGTCTTAGGAAAAACAAAGTATTTTGTATAACATTATTTTCATTGTACAATCGTTATCGTGACTGCAAAGCCGTCTGCAGCCGAAAGGAGAAGAAAAATGATTAAACTTTTCATAAGTGATCTAGATGGAACATTATTAGGTATGAATCACTATATTAAGCCCGAGGATACTCAAGCCTTAGTTGAATTAAATCACACTAAAGTAGAGTTGGCTGTAGCCTCCGGACGGATGGATCATGATATAACCCAGGTCCTCGATAAAGTTGGTGTAACAGGTCACCGCATCAGTCAAAATGGTGCTTTTGTATATGATGTTAATAATAACTCCATTCATTCCAGATCTTTTGAAGCCGCTAAAGCGAAGGAAGTTATGAATTTCATAAAAGAAGAGCCAATGGTAAAAACTGTTTCCACAAAAGATAAAATTTATACAAGCGAGCATAATGAATGGGTTGATTTAATATCTTCGCAGCTCTTTCAGGATATTATTATCGAGCCTGCACTCATTACTCAATTCGGTACTCACATTACCCCTTCAAAAATTACGCTGCATGGGAAAGAAGATGATGTTATCCTTGCTCACCGCCGTGTTCATAAGCAATTCGGCGAGCAGCTTGACAGCTTTATTTCTCACGAATCCTGTGTAGATATTATGCCTCAGATGATAAATAAAGGAAACGGAATAAAAGCGCTGCTTCACTCAATCGGAGTAAACCCTGATGAGACAGCCTGCATTGGGGATTCATTTAATGACCTCCCTATGTTTGAAGTCACGCCGCACAGCTATGCGATGTCTACCGCTCATCCGGATGTTCAGAAAAAGGCAGCATACGTTGTTGACCATGTGTATGAAGCCATAGAAGATTTAAAAACTAAAGGATTATATTGAGGAGACAGAGCGCCATGACTTTCTGAGGCGCTCTTTTTTTGTGCGCATCTGCACTGAAATTTATGCACATTTACTATTCAGTTACATATTCATCAATAAAACGATCGATCTCTTCAAAGGTGAATCCCTTCCGATACAACCCTGATTTGACTTTCTGCTTTAATTCATAGCCTTCCGACTTCCTCTCGTATTTACGCAGGAGTTTCTCCCCTTGAAAAACGACCGCTTCCCACTCCTGGTTGTCTTCTTCTTCCGGAAGGCTGGATAATGCTTCCTTAATAACATCGCTGTTAAAACCCTTTTGCATAAGATGCTGCTGGGCATTTTGAATTTGCTGTTTTTGAGACTTTTTACGATCACTTCTAACTTTTTTTTCTGCTAGCTTTGCGGCTTTTTCTACTTGGAGAGCAAACGGAAATTCCATAATGGCTTCATCTGCAAGCGAAGCGTCAACTCCTTTTTCAATTAGCTCTTTTTTCAGCATTAGCGGCCCCTTAGTTGCCGTATTCATTCTGGTTCTCACCAAAGCTTTTGCAAACTCCAGATCATCCAGCAGCTTTTCTCTGTACAATCTTCGTATAATTTCTTCAATGTGTTCATCGTCTGTTTCTTTTTTCAGTAAAAAATCCCGAATTTCTTTCTCTGAACGCATTCTATAGCTTAAATAATTGATGGTTTGGGTATATACCTTATGTACGGTATCTTTTTGGATTAAAGCTTCGATGGTAGACTCTTCAAGCTCCTTATCCTTCTGGAGCGTATACTCAATTAAGATGTCTTCATCTACGCTGAAACCGTAGGCCTCCCCTTGACCTCGATCCAGGTAGATATTGTACCGATTCTTACTTTTTTTCTGAGTCGTGATCCGAGTGATTTTCGCCATAATACAAACACCCCTTTTCCATTATTGTAGCACGGCTTCCTATTACTCGGTCACGTGTAAGAATCGTTAATTGTAATGTTAAATGTGTTTATTGATATGAAGGATAGGATTAAGATTTAATTGTGACCAAGGAGGCTCACCTCATGAATATTGCGATTACTGGTGGAACAGGATTTGTAGGTCAAACGCTTACGAATGCACTGATTGAAGAAGGTCACCATGTGTACATATTAACGAGAAACCCCGATAAACATCATGATACAAACCACATAACGTTTGTCGGCTGGTTGAAGGAAGAATTCTCACCGTGGGAGGAACTGCCCGAGATACACGCTTTTGTCAACCTGGCGGGAGAGTCTTTAAACAGCGGACGCTGGACGGAGGAAAAGAAACGATCCATTATGAACAGCCGCATCGATGCCACAGAAGGGGTACTCGAAATTATAGAAAAATCACATACCAAACCAGGAGTGTTAGTCAACGCGTCAGCTGTTGGATATTATGGGAATTCAAAGACTAAAACCTTCACTGAAGAAACAACCAAACCGGGTAATGACTTTTTAGCCAGTGTTGTCGAGGAGTGGGAGAAGCGTGCGGTCAAGGCATCAGATTTAAATGTTAGAACCGTGTTTGTCCGATTTGGAATTATTCTAGGAGAAGAAGGTGCCTTACCGAAGATGATCATTCCCTATCGACTAATGGCAGGGGGAAATCTTGGCTCCGGAGAACAATGGATGTCATGGGTGCATATAGATGATGCAGCGGGCTTGATTCAGTTTGCGATAAAAGAAGAAAAGCTCCAGGGACCATTAAATGGTACTGCCCCTCATCCAATGAGGAATAAAGACTTTGGTCAAATTTTAGGAGAAGTTCTTAATCGTCCTCACTGGATTCCGGCTCCGGCGTTCGCTCTCAAAACTGCACTTGGAGAAATGAGCACACTGCTGCTTGACGGACAATCTGTAATGCCTAAAAAAGCAGTCGAACATGGATACTCATTTAAGTATCCTGAGCTCAAACCAGCATTGCAATCAATCTTAGACGAATAGGCTTCAATTAATTTCTATCCCGCTTAAGTTTTAAAAAAGCAGAAATATATCTATAATTCAGGTACGGAAGCTGCCACTTCCGTTCTTTTTTATGCTCTAGTTTTCTAATTTAGAAGTATAATATAGAGAAGACGAATTGAGGAGGCCGCTTGTGCACACGTTCATTAAAAATGTCAGGATCCACCCTATTACTACTCCCTTTATAGAACAGGGCTGTATCCACATAAAGGATGGAAAGATCAAAGAATTCGGAAAAAACATAGCTGTACCCGAGAAAGCGGAAATCATCGATGGAGAAGGACGACAATTATTTCCCGGGTTTATTGACATTCACACCCATTTAGGGTTATATGACGAAGGGACAGGCTGGGCCGGAAGTGATGCGAACGAAACAATTGAAGCGACCACTCCCCATCTTCGAGCGATCGATGGAGCCCACCCTTTCGACCCAGCCTTCTTCCATGCTAGAAAAGCAGGAGTCACGACCGCTCATATTATGCCGGGAAGCGCAAATATTATCGGCGGCACTACTTCAGTTATTAAAACAGTAGGTCACTCAATAAATGATATGGTCATTAAAGAAACAGCCGGATTAAAGATGGCACTGGGCGAGAACCCAAAACGGGTTCATTCCCCTTCAAAAAATGCATCGATAACCAGGCTCGGAATTATGGGAACATTGAGAGAAACTTTCTATCATGCTCCTAATTGCAATCCTGATGACCTTCGTGTCCAACCTATTCTTAAAGCTTTAAGAAAAGAAATTCCAGTCCGTATCCACGCTCATCGCGCCGATGATATTGTTACAGCTCTCCGTTTTGCTGATGAATTTGATTTAGACTTAAGAATTGAACATTGTACTGAAGGACATTTAATCGCTGATAAACTTACCGGCCGCAACTTACAGGTATCTGTCGGTCCAACATTAACCCGTATGTCTAAAATAGAGCTCCGTAATAAAACCTGGCAGACGTATAAGGTTTTACATGAACACGGGATACAGGTATCCGTAATGACCGATCATCCTTATACCCCTATACAATACTTGAACATATGTGCTGCATTAGCTACCAGGGAGGGGTTTCCGTTAGAAGATGCTTTACGCGGGATAACGATCACCCCCGCTAAAAATTTAGGTGTGGATCACCGTGTGGGTTCGATAGAAAAAGGAAAAGATGCTGACCTTGTTTTATGGAGCGGCCACCCCTTCGAATTTATGTCAGTGCCGCTCTGGACAATGATCGACGGAGAGATTGTATACAAGAAGTAACCCTTTTAAAGGTTTTGACAAACGTCAAAGCCTTTTTTCTATGACACACTTTTCCCCAGCACATTCAAACACACAATAATGTTTTCATTTCTATTAAAACGTGTATAGTTAGTTACACAAAACTTACACAAAATTCGCAAAATTAAATATATATTGTTGAAGTTCCTCTTCAGCAATTTATATAAAATTTAAAAATTTTAAAGGAGTGGAAACATGTCAAAATTATTTTCGATGCTGGGAATTGTCGTTTTGTTTATTGGATTGTTCGCCTCTGTTTCTTACGCTGACGGTCACGAGGATACCGCAATGGTCCGTATTCTTCACGCTTCCCCTGATGCTCCTGCAGTAGATGTGTACGTGAATGAGGACTCTGTCGTAGACGGCGCAGAATTTAAAGATGCTACAGACTACATGGAACTTCCAGCAGGTGATCACTCAGTGGAAATTTATGCTGAAGGAACAATGGGTGAAGAAGACCCCGTTTTATCTACGGATGTAAGCGTAGAAGGTGGAATGGCTTATACTGTCGCTGCAGCTAATACGGTAGACAATTTGGAATTAGAAGCATTTGAAGATTCCATGGAAGCTGAAGACGGGCTGGCGAAGCTCCGTGTGGGCCATCTTATTCCAGAGGGTCCAGCGGTTGATGTTGGTGAAATGGAAGGCGATGCGATCTTTTCTGGGGCTGAATTTCCTTCAGCTTCTGATTATGAAGATCTCGAAGCAGGTACCTATGACTTAGAAGTTCGTACTGAAGAGGGAGATCAGCTGCTTGATTTATCTGGAACTGAAATAGAAGAAGGGAATGTATATAGTGCCTTCGCTGTAGGGACTGCCGATTCTCCAGAAATTCTCCTGCTGCAGGATAATGAAGAAATGCCAAGTGAAATGCCTGCTACAGGAATGGGAGGAACATCTGAAACGGGAACAACCCCTGTACTATATGCAGGTCTTCTCGGAGTTCTAGCAATGTGCGCAGGATTGATTTTGTTTCGCAAACGCCAAGAAGCGTAGAAATGAAACCATTTATTGGTTCACTGATTCTCGGTTTCCTTGTCTTCTTTGTCAGCTTTCAATGGCTTCAGGACAAACCTTCAGAAGGGGCCAGGGTCATTTCAACTTCCGATTTTGAAGAAACGACTAAAGCGGAAAAAGATAATATCCCTCGAGAAGTAGAAAAAAATACTACTTTAAACGATGACGAGTCTTCCTATAAAGGCATTACCCCTGTCAAAATTGAAATACCTGCTATTAATGTCTCAGCCCCTGTAACGCAGGAGGGATTAACTGAAGAAGGCGGGATGGACGTTCCTGATAATGATAAAGACGTGGGGTGGTTTGAGCCAGGTACGAAGCCCGGTGATGCCGGGAATGCTGTCCTCGCCGGGCACGTTGACAGTTACAAAGGACCGGCAGTCTTTTTCGATTTAGAAAAACTGAAAACCGGAGACGACATCCGCATCCACGGGGATCATACTCTGCTAACTTTTGAAGTAGAAAGAGTGGTCGCTTATCCTGCTGACGAAGCTCCGGTCAGAAAGATTTTCGGCTCTTCTGATACTCCTTCACTTAACGTAATTACGTGTACAGGATGGTATGACCAGGAAGCCGAAACTCACCAGGACCGACTTGTCGTTTACACAAAATTAACCGGTCAAAAAGGTGCTTAAATACAGTAAAATTTAACAAAAAAAATTTACAAAACGCCTATTCCTTTTTACTGAGAAATCGATTAAAATAATCTTACTATAACATGTAGTAATGTACTTGAACGAAGGGAAGGCAAATGGTGCGCCACCAGCCAACGAGCTGGTTCTAGTGGGTTCGATTCCCACCCCGAATTTTTGTGAGCAATTGATGAAAATTCGAGGGTGGTTTGAACCTGCTGAACATGAGCTTCCTGCGTTCAGATTACCCTCCTCTAACAACAAGGAGGGATTTTTTATGCTGAAAAAGCGTGACTTACACGATGTTCCAGCTCTGTTTGACTTGATGATTGACCCTGAAGTTTTCCCGTATGTGCGTGATAAAGCAGATACCAGCGATGAATATTATTTCATCACCAAGCAGACTATGGAAGCTGAAGAACACGGAGAGTTAATTTCCCGGACGATCCTTGATGAGTGGGGCCAGCCAATAGGTACAATAAACTTATTTGATATTCATGAAAATAAAGGATTTCTTGCGACATGGATTGGAAAACCTTTCTTCGGAAAAGGATATAATAAAATAGCAAAGGAAGCATTTTTTGAAGAGCTTTTCTTCCAGCTTACTATTGAAGGAATCTTTATGAAAATACGACGTGCAAACGTCAGATCTTTAAAAGCAGCTTTAAAACTACCTTACGTTGTGAATGCAAATGAGCTGTACCCTGAGATTTATCAATGGATTAATCGTGACGTGGATATTTATGATTTATATATGATTTCAAAAGAGCAGTATTTGTTCCATTATTACGGAGATCAAACTTCAGAAGAAGAAATATTGGAAGCATAGATAACCTATGCTTCCTTTTTTAAACTGTTTTTGGAATGGGCACGCTCTTCTTATGCTGAGGTTTTTCTTTCTTAACTAGTTGGTACGGAATACTAATTTCGGGTGTACCGTATACTCCTGATGCAATTTCGTATTTATCAAAGACGAGAGTAAGCTTTCCATCGTTAATGTAGTAAGCAGTATCCTTTCTTACCCCTCCGAAGTTCTGCACTTTAAAGGTCTCCGGATCACGCGCTAGTTTTCTTTCCACCTCTACATTCAACTTGTCAAGGTGAGCCACATCTTCTAAATTCATGAAGACTCCCCCTTCTTTATTCTCAAAATTAATCGACCGCACGGAGGATGCATAATGGTCCCCTTTCGTAATGTTTGAAATGAGGATTACTGAAATTAAATCTTTGTCCTCTATAACGGAAGATTCGCCGTAATATAAGACTGGAATACCTACAGATTCTTCCCCTGCTCTCTTTACTTCCTCCATGGTCTCTTCAATCTCACTCTTTATCTGCCCGTTTACTTCCTGTTCAAGGTTTTTGTTGATCAGCCCGTCAAAGTTTGGAAAATCAATATGAATTTCATAGTCCTCCATAACGCGATCTTTATGCTTAATGCTATAAACACTCTCAGCCTGAGCAGGTAGAGCCGAGAACACTACAGCTATAATAATTAAAAGTATGGTCCTCATTTAAATCCCCCTTTTATTGCCTCCGTTTTAGTGTGACCACTTTTATTAAAACTTATCGATTTTGAAAAAATTTCTAATCTCAGTTGTAATTTTCATTATTTTTGGTAAAATTAATACAATTTACATAACAAAGGGGGGGGGAATGAGTATGATCCGTAAACTAACAATACAAGATGATACAGCTTGTCAACGCTTATTAGCTGAAAAGCCTGCCGAAAACTTGTTCATCATTGGTGATATTGAAAACTTCGGATATGATCAGGATTTTCAAACACTTTGGGGAGACTTTGACGAGCAGCAGGAACTCTGTGCCATATTACTTAAATATCATAACAATTATATTGCTTACGCAAGTGGGAACTTTAATGCTGAAGGTTTCGCCAATGTTATTAATAGAGACTTTGACTTTATGCAGCTCTCCGGCATTCAATCCATAACGGAACAAATTCTTCCTTACATCAACCATCAGCTTAAGAAAACACGGTCACTCTATTACGCGAAATGTGACAGCAAGAATAAGCTTGGACTGAACCTGGAAACTTCGCTCGTTAAATTAGCATCCGTAAAGGATGTGCCTCGAATTATCGAACTGCACGACAAGATTCCTGAATTTGAACAGGATGCCAGCCGTGAAAGCAGCATGATTAAAGGAATAGAAGGAAAATCTGCCCGGATTTATTACGTGCAGCAGGGTGAACAAATCATTTCCAGTGCTTCCACAACAGCTGAAAATTCGATGTCCGCCATGATTGTAGGGGTTTGTACTCATCCTGACCACAAACGTAAAGGTTATGCCAGTACTTGTATGAAACAGCTTTGTAAGGATCTGTTAGAAGAAGAGAAAATGCTTTGTCTTTTTTACGACAACCCGGAAGCAGGTTCAATTTACAAGCGGCTCGGATTTGAAGATATCGGAATGTGGACGATGAATATTTTTGATCCTGTTAAACAATCGGTATCATAAAAAAAAGCGATCTCAGCTGAGATCGCTTTTTTTAAAGTATAAAACGCATTTGATTTCCAGATGGATCTTTCACTAATATATAATTTTCACCACGCTTGCAGGCATAATCACTTTCCTGCAGAAGTTTTTCTAAACGAGCAAGTTCTTCAGCTGAAGCCACCTGTAATGAATATTCTATAAGTCCGGCAGCTTCAGGCGGGTTGGAAGGAACACCTGCCCCGGCCCATGTATTTAATCCTATATGATGGTGATAGTCTTGTGCCGCTAAAAACAAAGCTTGGTTTCCATGCCTGATTTTTACTTGAAAATTTAGAATTGAATGATAAAAATGAAGGGCTTCAGGAATGCTCGCCACATGCAAGTGGATGTGTCCCATTACCGTACCCTCAGGCAGCCCCTCCCACTGATTCTTATATTTTAATATGTCCTCTGCATTTAAAGGATCTGAAGCCAGAGGCAATGAGCCATCATCTTCTGTCTGCCACTTTTCTTTAGGACGGTCACAATACACCTCAATCCCATTCCCATCAGGATCGCTAAGATAAATCGCTTCACTAAAAATATGATCAGCTGCGCCTTGTATAGGGGCGTTTACATTAAGTAAATGGTTCAGTATACCCGCCAAGTCTTCCCGAGCCGGCACTAACAATGCAAAATGGTACAGCCCTGCCTTTCCTGATAATTTTTTAAACTCTGCACCAGATCGTACCATAAGCAGTACGTGCTCACCAACGCCAAGCTGAAGCTCTTCCTTTGTTTCTTTCAAGACTTTTAGACCAATAACTTCAGTATAAAATCGTCTCGCTTCCATTAAATCAGTCACTCGAATCGTCACTTCTTTAATATGGGGACTTTCCGCCGTTGAATAATTCAAATTAACATCTCCTAACACTTACTTTTTGTAAGTTGATTATATTTGATTACTTATATTTATTCAACAAATAAGACTTTTAATTAGTTGGTTCTGCGGGTATGGTTTTATAAATACGAAATAGGAGGATTTCAAGCAATGGAAAAATTAATGTTCATCCAAACAGGTATGGGAATTGATGTCCACGGACAAAACATTACCCATGCATCCATACGTGCCGTACAAAATGCGATAAACTCCAATTCAATGCCAGGGATCCGTGAAGCACTACCTGATCAAGACCTCAATAATATGAAAGTGAATGTAAAACTTGCCCTCCCTGCTGATCACGATAACCTTGATGAAGAAGAAGTAAAACAGGCTATCCCTTACGGAGATGTAAAAATAGAGAAACTGGATGGCGGGATGATGACGACCAGCGGAATCGTTCTTGAAGAAAAAAATGATTCCAATGATCAAATGTATATTGTCAACGCTTCTGTAGAAGTGGGCTATTAACAAGAGGCTGGAACATAAGTAAAGCAGTAATTTCAAAAAACAAACATTTGTATAAACGCAGAGGATTAGCGTAGTCAAAATGCGAAGACTCCTGTGCAAACAGCACGAGCCGAAGATTCCGGAAAAGCATTCCTTGCTATCTGAGGAAGCTTAAGGCCGTGCCCACGGAAAGCGAAACATTTTGACGGAGCGATAGTGTGAACTTCTTTAACATAAATAATCCGAACTGATTTCTACAAAATCATTCGGATTATTTTATGTTTTATTCAGTTTTCTCCCGACCTCTTGTTATTTATCCCATTCGTCATGTTCTTCTTTATACTTTTCATAATGAAGGTTATGTTCAAGGTGAATATTTTCATCCCCTGTATATCCATGGATATCTGTGGACACGAAAGGTTCAAATTCTTCAGTATACCCTGCCCCCTCATCCTCTTCCTGCAAAGAAGAGTCCTCATAAGTCATGCTATTTTCGTTAAATGATGCGGCCTGCTGGTAAGCATCAGGCTCTCTGTCATCCCCCTGATCAATTTCTTCCAGCACTTCTTCTTCAATACTTCTGTCATTTGGAACATGTTGAGCAGAAGCATATTCTTTTAATGTTCTTGCAGTTGGTAAAGCTTCAAGCCTTTCCTTTGGAATCTGTTTCCCAGTTACTGCACACACACCGTAAGTCCCCTGCTCCATCCTTTTTAAAGCATGTTTAATTTCTTCTAACTCTTCCTCGACATGATCCAGCATAGCCATATCCTTTTCCCGCTCGTACAGCTCAGTTCCAGAATCTGCTGGGTGATTATCATATTGAGATAATTCTCCAGAAGCCCTGTCACTTGCAAACCCGCGGTCCAACCCATAATGGTTATTTTTTATCATTTTTTGCTCAATTTCTCGTTTTCTTTCCTCAAGTTGAGCCTTAAAATGAGTGTAATCCATCGTCATTCCTCCTGTTTCATCACTTACCTATAGTGTGTCTAAGAGGATGGGTAGTATTCATGTAATGGTAATCAGTCGAGCTTCAAAAAAAGACGGCCACTATATGACCGACTTTCCCTTTACTTTCTCAATGCCTGTAAAAAATCTTCTTTTAAATCCTCAATATCTTCAAGTCCTATCGAAACGCGGATAAGACCGTCTGTAATTCCGAGCTCAGCCCGCCTCTGAGCTGGTATTGAAGCATGAGTCATCATTGCCGGCACCGATATCAGACTTTCAACTGCGCCAAGACTTTCAGCTAACGTAAAGTATTTCACATTGCGCAGCACCTGACCGGCTCTCTCCCCGCTGCCGACATCAAATGAAATCATACCGCCGTATCCGCCTGCCTGAGTTTCGTGAACTTGCCTGCCTTTATGATTTTTCAAGCCAGGATAATAAATCGTTGTAACCTCGGATAGAGTTTCAAGAAATTCTACAAAGCTTTTTGTATTACTTTCAATTTCTTCCATTCGTACTCCAAGCGTCTTAATACCACGCATAAGGAGCCATGAATCCTGTGGGCCCAGCACCCCGCCTGTAGAATTCATAACAAAGTGGACATCTTCTGCAGTCTTTTCTGAATTTACAACAACAAGCCCTGCAACGACATCACTATGACCACCTAAATATTTGGTCGCACTGTGAATAACAATGTCTGCACCGGCTTCAAGCGGATTCTGCCAATAGGGCGTACTGAAGGTATTATCTACAATAAACGTTAATCCTCTGCTTTTCGCAAGCTCTGCAACTTTCTTCATGTCCGTTATTTTGAGCAGCGGATTTGTCGGTGTTTCTACATATACTGCTTTAGTTTTATCTGTTATCGCCGCTTCAATGTTCGCCGTTTCACTCGTGTCTACAAATGAAGACTCTATTCCAAAACGGTTGATGACTTTAGAAACAAAGCGGTACGTTCCCCCATATACATCATCCGTAAAAATAACATGATCTCCTTGTTTAAAAGTCATCATTACAGCTGTAATCGCTGCCATTCCAGACCCAAAGGCAAATCCTGCACAGCCTCCTTCCAGTTCCTTAATCAGCTCCTCAAGAGCAAACCGGGTCGGATTACCTGTTCTTGAATATTCGTATCCTTTATGCTGACCAACGCCATCCTGTTTGTAGGTACTCACTTGATAAACAGGTACAGAAACCGCGCCAGTATGCTCGTCACTCGTTATTCCTCCGTGAATCAGTCGTGTCTTTTTCCTCATTGCTTACACTCCTCATAAATCCCCTGGCTTAAATAACGCTCACTGCTGTCCGGAAAAATCGTAGCAATTCTTGCCCCTGGAACCGCCTTTTCTGCTTCTCGTAATGCCGCTTCGAATGCAGCACCGGACGAGCTGGCTGCAAGCAGTCCTTCATTCAAAGCCAGCTCCTTTAAACGTTGAAAAGCAATTTTGTCCGAAACTGTATGAACAGCGTCAAAATAACTGTCATCCATATAAGAAGGTAAAAATTCCATACCGATTCCTTCTGTTCGATGAGGACCAGGTTTTCCTCCATTTAAAATCGATCCTTCAGGTTCTACGATTACTGTTTTTATCAAAGGGTTCTGCTCTTTTAAATAACGGGCAGTACCCATAAATGTACCGCCAGTTCCTGCTCCTGCAACAAATATATCAATCTGCCCGTTTAAATCATTGTAAATTTCCGGTGCCAGCGTGTCGTAGTACGTATTGGGATTCGCCATATTGTGAAATTGCTGAGGACTAAAAGCATCAGGAATTTCATCACAAAGCTGCTCAGCCTTTTTGATTGCTCCGATCATTCCTTCAGCAGTAGGTGTATGAACAATTTGCGCACCCAGAGCTTTCATCAACGATTGCTTTTCTATACTGAACTTCTTCGGAATAACGAACAGCACTTTAAAACCTTTTCCGATTGCAGCCAGGGCCAGGCCTATGCCTGTATTGCCTGCAGTCGGTTCCACAATTGTGCTGCCTCGTTTCAACAGCCCGCGGGCCAATGCATCTTCAATCAATTTTAAACCCAGACGGTCCTTGACACTGCCGCCTGGGTTCATAAATTCGAGCTTTGCAAAAATGCGCGCTTGATTAGGAATCGCAGAGTGTGTCAATTCAATCATCGGTGTCTGACCGACAAGTGATTGAACGTTCGTAACGTATCCCATCGGATTTCCTCACCTTCTAATATTTAAAAGACTTCTGTCCATTCATCTCGTTTCTCAAGCAATTCACGAGCAAGTTCCTTCGCACCCTCTAAGCTGTGGCTCGCTGCAAAACCGCACTGGACTTCATTGCATGCTGGTACTTCCTCAGCTACAAGAACATCATTGAGCGTATTTTCTAATACATTTAATACATTTTCGTAGCTGTCATCATTTAGAACAGCGAGGTAGAAGCCGGTCTGGCAGCCCATGGGTCCAATATCAATGACACGATCATGGTGGTCACGGCTTTTCTCTGCCATTAAATGCTCCAGCGAGTGAAGAGAAGGCATTTCCATATGCTCTTTGTTCGGCTGCTTCAAGCGGATATCATATTTAAAAATTTTGTCTCCATGATCACCCTCTGTTACTCCTACCAGCCGGACATAAGGGGCTTTCACTTTTGTGTGGTCAAGGTTAAAACTTTCAACGTTCATTTGCGGCATACATCATTCTCCTTTTCCCGCCTGGATCAGCCAGGCATATTTGTTTAATGGTTTAAATGTTACTTTAAATCCAAGCTGCAGAAACATGTGCTCAAGGTCCTCCAGGTAAGGATAATACTCCTCTCTTAAGTCTTGGGCTAAATTCATAAATCCTTTGTCTTCTGCTTCTTTAATCATCTGCAGCTTATAATTCTCATCTTTAAACAATGTATCAATGAAAATAAGTTCTCCATTTGGTTCCAGTTTATCATAATATGTCTTTAAGGCTAACCTTTTCTCTTGATCATTAAGGTGGTGAAAAGCAAACGAGCTTACAATTGAACGAACCGGCATTTGCAGCATCGGAAAATGGATAAAATCACCCGCATACACAGCAGCTTCCGGACATTTTACTTTTGCAATCCGCCTCATTTCTTCAGATGGTTCAATACCAATTACTACTTTATGCTGGGCAACTATCTTTTGTGTTAAATTTGCCGTACCCACTCCAAATTCAAGCACAGGGGATATTGATAAATCAGCCAGCTCCTGCAGCATAGCATCGTACCCTTCAAAGACCTCTTTGTATTCTGGATCACTTCCCGAAACCGTATCATCATAAGAGTCCGCCCATTGATTAAAAAGGTCGACAAACTCCACGCCCATTTGATTCATCTCCTCAAATTTACATAATTCCTATTGATTAACTAGGAATTACAACTTTAACTTATCATATTTCAAACTGAGCCTTAATGTTAACGATTTCTATAGCATCACATAAAAAGAAGCAGGACTCGCCCGCTTCTTTTACTTACCTGCGTCTTCTCCGTCGAGACCGGTCTTTCTGTTCCCTTTCCTGCTCTCTCTTCCCCGGAGCAAAAGTGGATACTGAACGACGAAGCAGCTTTTCACCTATCCCCTTTTCTATTATGTGCAGCGCTTGTTTATCCTTAGGTGCTGCAAAGGTAATAGCAAGACCTTTTCCGCCAGCACGTCCAGTACGGCCGATGCGGTGAATATAACTTTCCGTGTCTTGAGGAATATCATAGTTGAACACATGTGTTACTCCTTCAACATCGAGCCCTCGTGACGCTACATCCGTTGCGACTAAGTACTGGATTTTAGCGTCACGGAAAGACTGCATCACTTTTTCCCGCTTCGCCTGCGATAAATCACCATGCAATTCATCCACTTCAAAACCTTCAGCCTTTAAAGCACCATAAAGCTTACCCGCTCTCCGTTTCGTTCTGCAGAAAATGACAGCAAGGAAAGGCCGGTGTTCATTCATAATTTGTATTAACGTATCCTGCTTAGCCCTGTCCGTTGTTTCATAAACGAGCTGCTTAATTTCTTTAAGGGTTACTTTTTCAGCCTGAACCGTTACTTTTTCAGGTTTGTTCATTACTTTACCAGCCAGGCTCTTCACTTGAGCAGAAATAGTTGCTGAGAATGCGCTCGTCTGTCGTTGTGCAGGAGTTTCAGATAAGATCTCTTTCACATCAGGAAGGAACCCTGCTTCGAGCATTTGATCCGCTTCATCTAACACAACATGCTTTACGCTGCTTAATGAGATAGTCTCTCTGCGTACATGATCCAGCAGTCTTCCTGGAGTCGCTACAACGATGTGCGTCCGGCCTAATTTTTTTGCCTGTTTGATTACATCTTGACCCCCGTAAACCGCCAGCACTCCTGTGTGGTCTGAACGAAGCTTTTCCAGTTCCTTCGTGATTTGCAGAGCTAATTCCCGGGTAGGAGTTACAATTAATCCTTGTATAGTGGGCTGATCTGTATCAATCATTTGTAAAAGCGGCAGTAAAAAGGCGAGTGTTTTACCTGTACCTGTCTGAGCTTCAGCCATGACATCTTGTCCATCAAGCAGCAGTGGTATCGCTTTTTCCTGAACAGGAGTAGGTTCTGTCAGCCCAAGTTTTTTCAATTTGAGTCCCAATGTTTCATTTATACCTATATTCTTAAAGGTTGTCATTTCTCTTCACTTCTTTCTAATATGCGTCCATCTCCTTATTGTAACGGACACATTAATTAATGAACATTTTTATTTTAGAAAAACCATATAATATTGATAATATCAATGATTCAGGGAGGGCTGCAGTGCATGGAGGTTCAAGTTAGAAGCGGAGATACTTTATGGTCCTATTCCAATACATTTAACGTTCCGCTCCCCCTCATTATTCATTCCAATCCCACTATCAATCCATCTTCCCTATCCATTGGACAGACCATTCAGATTCCAGGTTACCAGCTTCAAAGCTATAACATAAAGGCAGGCGATTCTCTTTATAAATTGGCTTCAACCCAACGCTCCTCGATCGACAGCTTATTATTAGTCAACCCAAATACAAACCCGAGAGCACTGCAAATCGGGCAGAGCATTCAAATTCCATCAAGAGTTACTTCAACGATTATTAACCCCAGACAAAATTATGACTCTCAAGTTTTAGCTGCTGATTTAGAAAACTTAGCTGATCTCTATCCTTTTATGAGAATGCGGACAATTGGCAAAAGTGTAATGGGAAAAGACTTGATTGAAATTCAAATAGGCAGAGGTGAGAAAGTAGTTCATTGGAATGGTGCTTTTCATGCCCAGGAATGGATTACCTCTGCTGTCATTATGGAATTTGTTAATAACTACTTATTAGCTCTTACAAATAATGAAGCAATCCGGGGACATATGATGTACCCTTTCTACGATCAAATCACTTTATCGATTGTTCCAATGGTGGACCCCGACGGCGTTGATCTTGGTTTACACGGTCCGCCAGAAGGAGAGTTTGGCGAAGAAGCCTTGCGTATTAATGGCGGAAATAGGGATTTCAGGGGGTGGAAAGCGAATATCCGCGGGGTTGACTTAAATAACCAGTATCCAGCTAACTGGGAAATAGAAGCAGAACGAAAACCAAAACAACCCGCCCCGAGGGATTTTCCAGGATACGCGCCCTTGACAGAACCAGAAAGCATCGCCATGGCAGAATTAGCAGCACAATTGAATTTCGAAAAATTACTGGCTTTTCATACACAAGGGGAAGTCATTTATTGGGGATATAAGAATCTGGAGCCTGCCGGTTCCCGCCGGATCATCAACGAATTCTCCCGCGTGAGCGGTTATGACCCCATCCGATACGTTTACAGCTTCGCAGGTTACAAGGACTGGTTTATTCAAGATTTTCGCAAACCAGGGTTTACAGTAGAGCTTGGTCAAGGAATCAATCCTCTGCCCATCACACAATTTGATGAAATCTATCAAAAAACGCTCGGAATCTTTTTAGCGAGTATGTACATGTAGAAGGAAAATTGTCTGGCTTGCTGCTCACTTGCCCTATGAAAAAAGCGATGATCCCGGCAAGGAGCATCGCTTCCTATCACAATTTGTCCTGATTCATATGCCCATGGTGGGTTTTCAATATGGCCAGAGCATCATTATATTCTTTACTGTCTACATCAAAATGAAGCAAATAGGTCAGGTGCTTAACCTCCGGCGGTGTATCTTCCCGTGAAGTGCTTTTCTCGGGATTGATCACGTCACTGAAATTGGCCACGCCTGCTGACTGGCTCTGGTTTAGTACAGGCACCACCCCGGTTAACCGGGATTCTTCAGGAATCGGCTCTACCATTTCATTTGTTACGGAAAGCTTCTGGAGCTCTGCCTTCGCACTTTCGGCATCGTTTTCCGTCTTGAAGTAAGCTTCAATATGCTTAGTCACCGCTATACCCACTCCTTTTTTTATTTTGTACTATCACTATTCCCAAAACAAAGGGAACTATAACCTTTTCCAGCACGTACAAAAAGACGCTGAGGCTTAAGTAAAGCATTTATGTCAAAAAAACAGACATTTGTATAAACGAGATTATTAGCGTAGTCAAAATGCGAAGACTCCTGTGGGGACAGCACGAGCCGAAGATCCCGCAGGAAAGCGCTCTTTACTTTCTGATGAATCTGAGGCTGTGTCCACGGAAAGCGAAGCATTTGGACGGAGCGATAGTGTGAATTCTTTTTAACATAAATAATCCGAACTGATTTCTAAAAATCATCCGGATTATTTATGTTTTATTCAGTTTTGTCCCGATCTTTCCATTTTATTTCAAATGTGTTTTTGCAAGCTTCAGTTGTTCCTTTACTTGTTCAAATCCTGTACCACCTTCACTGATACGGGCAGCAACCACGTGGTCAGGCGCAAGCTTTTCATAAATATCCTCTTCAAACAACTCCGAAAACTGTTGATATTCATCAAGCTTTAATTCGAGTAAATACTTTCCTTGTTCAATAGCATAAAGAACGACTTGGCCAATGACTGCATGAGCATCACGAAATGGCATTCCCTTGACGGCTAGATAATCAGCAATATCTGTGGCATTCGAATAATCTTCATTCACAGCCTGGCGCATATTCGCTCCCTTCACTTCCATCGAAGAAAGCATTGGAGCGAGCAAAGACAATGCCCCGTCCAGCGTTTCCATCGTATCGAACATCCCCTCTTTGTCTTCCTGCATATCCTTATTGTAGGCAAGAGGAAGCCCTTTAAGCAGCGTCAGCAGACCCATTAGATTTCCATAAATCCGCCCCGTTTTTCCACGTAGAAGCTCCGGCACGTCAGGGTTCTTCTTCTGTGGCATAATGCTTGAACCTGTGCAGAATGCATCATCAAGCTCAACAAAATCAAACTCCTGGCTGCTCCATAGAATAAGCTCCTCCGACAACCTTGAAATATGAGTTATTAAAATGGATGAAATCGATAAAAATTCAAGAATAAAATCACGATCGCTGACGGCGTCTAATGAGTTTGGATAAACGTTCTCAAACCCAAGAGCTTCGGCCGTCATTTTTCTATCAACAGGATAAGGCGTACCCGCAAGTGCTGCTGCTCCAAGAGGAGACCAGTCGATTCGCTTAATGCTGTCCTGAAGACGCTCTTTATCCCGCTCAAACATCCAGAAGTAAGCCAGCAGGTGATGCGCAAATGAAACGGGCTGAGCTCGCTGCAAGTGCGTATAGCCCGGAATAATAGTATCAACATGCTGTTCGGCCTGTTCAGCCAGTGCTTGCTGAACAGCTTCAACTAACTTAATAAGCTGATTCGTCTTTTCCTTTAAATATAAGTGCATATCGGTCGCCACTTGATCATTACGGCTCCTCCCCGTATGCAGCTTGCCGCCGACCGGACCAATTTCTTCTATTAAAAGCTTTTCAATATTCATGTGAATATCTTCATCTTCTACTGAAAACTCGACTTCATCATTTTCGATCTTTTTTTCAATGATTTGAAGACCTTCTTTAATTTGGGAGGCTTCTTCACCTGAAATAATATTACATTTGCCAAGCATTTCAACATGCGCTTTGCTTCCTTGTATATCCTGTAATGCCAATTTAACATCAAAACCGATCGAAGAGGTATACTCTTCGACCAGCTTATCCGTCGGCTTCGTAAATCTTCCGCCCCACAGCTTACTCATTCACACTCACCGGTACTTTCTTTGCTTTAATTTCCTTTGCTTTATGCACATCTGCATTCACTTTTGTCGGCAGTCCCCAAAGCTTAATGAAGCCTACTGCTGCATTATGGTCGAAGGCATCACCTTTAGAGTAAGTCGAAAGTTCCTCGTTATAAAGGCTGACAGGAGATTTTTTACCAACTACATTGTAATGGCCTTTAAACAACTTCACTTTAACTGTACCTGTAACTACCTGCTGCGTTTCTTCAACGAAGGCCTGCAGAGCCGGCTGAAGAGGTGAATACCATAGTCCGTCGTAAATCATTTTTGACATCTGCTGTTCAACATTCACTTTATATTGAGAAACCTCTCTAGTCAGAGTAATAAATTCGAGCTCTTTGTGAGCATTGATTAAAATCATTGCAGCAGGATTTTCATAAACCTCTCTTGATTTAATCCCTACGAGTCGATTCTCTGTATGGTCAATACGTCCGACGCCGTGCATACCACCTAATTCATTCAGCTTTTCGATAAGCGGAACAAGATCCATCGGCTGACCGTCGAGTGCCACAGGAATGCCTTGGTCGAATTCAATTTGAACTGTATCTGGTGTATCTGGTGTTTTTTCAATAGGATTCGTCCATGCATATGCTGCCTCAGGAGCTTCCATCCAAGGATCCTCAAGCACACCTGCTTCACAGGCACGTCCCCAGATATTCGCATCAATAGAGAATGGATTCTCTAAATTAACAGGAATTGGAATGCCTTTATCCTCTGCATATTGAATTTGTTCATCACGGTTCATGCCCCATTCTCTTACCGGAGCAATTACTTCTAATTCAGGATTAAGTGCCTGGATAGATACTTCAAATCTAACCTGGTCATTTCCTTTACCTGTACAGCCATGTGCTACAGCCACTGCACCCTCCTGCTCAGCAACGTCCACGAGGAGCTTCGAGATGAGTGGACGGGACAATGCAGAAGATAATGGATACTTCCCTTCATATAATGCGTTTGCTTTTAAGGCCGGCATGAGATAGTCCTTTGCCAGCATTTCCTTCGCATCTACCATGATCGCCTTAATAGCCCCAACATCAAGCGCTTTTTGACGAATGGTTTCCAGGTCCTTCCCTTCGCCCACATCAAGTCCAAGAGCAATTACGTCATATCCGTATTTCTCCTGAATCCACTTTACCGAAATTGATGTGTCTAACCCGCCTGAATATGCTAATACTACTTTTGGTTTTGCCATAGTAAATGCCTCCTTGTGTATTTCCTTATATTTTCCATCAAAAAAGTCCGTCTCTTCTATAAATAAGAGACGGACTTCGTATCATCCGCGGTACCACTCTAATTGTCTATATAAATAGACCAGCTCATATACTGATAACGGGAGCTCCCGGCTCTGACTACTGCTTCTTCACCAGAACTTCTCAGAAGTGCGTTTCAACGTATTTCGAATATCAGGCTTACACCGTCCCTGATTCGCTAGAATTCTAAATACATTTACTCTCTTCATCGTAGAATTATTTAGTGTCTGTTTTCTGTATGTTTATTACTAATTGTTTATAATTATACATAGGTATTTTTAAAAGTCAACGTGTTTTTTCTAATTTTTTTAATTTGTATTTTTACCCTAATGTTGATTAACAACATACGTCTGACAAGCAGATAACCCGTAAAAAAGGAGCGCTATGCCTGCGCAATCGCTCCTTTTTTAGGATTGCTATGCTGCAAGCTTCCGGCATTCTTCCGCGCAGGCAAAGCAAGCTTCAGCACACTGCTGGCAATGGTCGTGGTCGTGCTTCTTGCACTCTTTTCCGCACGCTTCACAAATTTTCGCGCAAGCTTCCGCAAGTTCAGCTGCGAATGGAGTTCCGCGAGTTAACGCTTGTTCAAGAAAGCTGCAAATATCTGCACATTCCCTGTCAGTGCGTATACAGTCGGCCATCATTTTCACATCATCTTCCTGAAGACATGCGTCGTAGCAGTGGTTACACGCTTCCATACACTCATGCAATTTTTCAATAGTGGATTGATACTTTAAGTGAGACATCTTCATCCTCCTTAGGTATAAGGTAGTTTTGTTACCTATTTTCCAATAAAGGGATAGGCTAAACCCTACATTATACTTCCCCAGGAAATGTGCAGATATTATGCATATGGCAAAAAAAATGACTATTAGGACAACATTTAAAATTGAAGTTATTTCCAGATGTTTATGCACTACTTCTGTCCAGCTTCTTCCAGAGCATTACAAGTTTAGAAAACATCTGTATCTTTATCCTTTCCTGCGAACATTGTAGAAATTTTTGTTGTTTAAAATGGTTAAAAAGACGGTATAACCTAATATACAGCAATTAAATCTATCCATGGAGGAGATTTAAGTGAAAATTAAAGTGAGCAGCTGGAGGATGTTATCAAAACAGGAACAGCTATACATCTTACGGAAGATCAGCCAGCAGCCTAAGCTATTAGCTGCACGTTAACCGCCTTCAAGTCAATCTCTTTTGGAAAGGAAGTCGCCTATCATTCTTTTATGCTCATGGAAACAGGGATGGGAAGATGGGTCTTTAAAATGAATTGAGCAGCAATGGTTTCACTAATAAAATTAACTAATTCTCCCTTGAAGTCTTCATTCACTAACAGCATTAGGACCACAGCAGCCTCATTATTAATAGAGAAGGCCTTATGTTTATCAGGTCCATAATAAATACCGAATAATCCATCTCCCTAATTTCAAATTTGTGACCTCTAATATTTCTCTTTTCACAGCTTCCTGTACTGCGTCCCCAGTTCCGCAAACCTGCAGGCAGACCTCATTCATTCATCTAACTTCTTCCAAAAAAGAATGCCGCTCCGTCATTGTCCTCCTGGCTTTACACAGGAAATCATAAGAAACAGCGGAATTCTTGCCCGCCTCTTGTATTCTTCTTCTGTGAAATAGAACGGATCCGGCTTGCCCTCTCTTACATCCTTTATTTCAAATCCGGCAGCATTAAGCAATTGAAAATATTCTTCAAATGTACGGTGATATTTAACGACCTGCTGCCCCATCCAGGGTTCACTCCGTTTACCACTGAAAAAATAATCATCTACTATCCAGTCTGTACGTCTGCCCTCTTTCTGCGCGCTTCTCATGGAAGCTGTTAAAACAGGATGCTGTACAGTAAAAATAAACCGTCCGCCTTCTCTTAATGCTTTATTAATTCTGCATAGGAGAGGTAATAAATTATCAATGTAATGAAGAGCCAGACGGGAAATCACCAGATCAAAAGCAGTTTCCTGTGAACACCACTCCTCCAGTGAAGACCTGACGACTTTACCAACAGTATTCTCCAGGTTTTTCTCAGCTTCCTTTAACATATTAGCGGAATTGTCTACTCCGAGATAAGTACCACAGCCCCGTTCTAATAATTGTCTCCCAAATCTTCCATCACCGCAGCCCAGGTCAACTACGTCTTTGCCAGCTACATTTCCCAATAATTCTACAAACACCGGCTCTTCTATCATTTGATTTGGACTTTCGTTACAGTTTCTTTTGTTTAAGTATGAAGAAAAAAATTCAATCTGATCATACACGGAAGCCCCCTCAAATTCCTTCAATTAACACCCTCCTCTTTACTCACCTTTCCTCTTATTCGACAACCAGCTTGTAATCCCTTCCAAATATGATTGAAAAGTTAATCAACATATTTGTCACACTCCTCTTCTAGGAGTATAATTTTTCATTAGGTCACTAAATAATGAGAGGTTAATAGATTTTTTTGACATACGAGGAGGACGTCTGATGCCGCAGAACTACAACAAGGTTTTAATCGCTGCTCTGCTTATTGCAGGGTCATTTATAACTATTTTAAATCAAACACTTATGATTACAGCGATCCCCCCTATTATGGAGGAAATGTCTATTTCGGAAAATACAGCACAATGGCTGACAACAGTCTTTATGCTGGTTAATGGAATCATGATTCCCATTAGTGCATTTCTAATGGAGAAATTCACTACAAGGCAGTTGTTCATAACGGCAATGTCTGTTTTTGCAGCAGGAACAATTGTAGGTGGTATTGCTTCTGACTTCCCCATACTGCTGCTGGGACGTATTATTCAATCAGCAGGTGCCGGTGTTATGCTGCCCCTTATGCAGACAGTGTTTCTTCTTATCTTTCCTGTAGAAAAAAGAGGAGCGGCCATGGGATATATTGGTCTCGTAATCTCATTTGCACCAGCCATTGGGCCGACATTATCCGGATGGGTCACTGAGAGTTATTCATGGCGGTACCTGTTTTGGTTTATTTTACCTCTAGCAATTATCATGATTATCATTGCTTACAAGATTCTTAGAAATGTAACAGAGATAAAGAACCCTAAAGTTGATCCCATATCCATTATTTTATCCTCGTTCGGGTTTGGAGGATTATTATACGGATTCACCAGTGCCGGAAATAACGGCTGGGCAAGCCTTATTACAATAGGAGCGCTTGCCGGAGGCGCTCTGATCTTATACATCTTCATAACCCGCCAGCTCCGTCTGAGTCACCCTATGCTGGAATTTAGAGTGTTTAAATTACGCACCTTTACAATAACAACAGGTATTGGAATGGTAAGCTTTATGGGTTTAATTGGAGCTGAGACTCTCATCCCTCTCTACATGCAGAATATGCGAGACTTCTCGGCCATGGAATCAGGTCTTGTCCTGCTGCCGGGAGCATTGATATCAGGTTTAATGTCTCCTATTACAGGACGAATTTTTGACAGAATTGGAGCACGTGCCCTTGCTATCGTCGGTTTATCTATCATGACTGTCTCAACTGTCGCCCTTGGAATGCTGGACACCGAAACGTCATTAACTTACTTAATGATTGCCTATGCGATTCGAATGTTTGGATTATCGATGGTCATGATGCCCGTAACCACAGCCGGTTTAAATGAGCTGCCTCCAAAGCTTATCCCTCATGGCGCTGCTATGAACAATACAATGCGCCAAATTGCAGCTTCCGTCGGGACAGCTATCTTAGTTACAGTGATGACAACAACTGCTATGACTGCCGAACAGCAGCAGACAGTAGAAACTCCAGACATATTTGGAGTGAATGTAGCATTTATGGTAGTAGCGGTGTTATCTTTCATCGCTTTAATTCTATCCATTTTTGTGAGACGTACTTCTCCTCCAACTGATGAAGAATGGGATGCAAAACAGAATTAAGCAGAAATAAAACGACATGAATCTAAGAAAGACCCGAACAATTCATTTTTGAATTTGATCGGGTCTTTCTGTGTTTAGCAGATTCTCTGCATTAACGTGCTTCACTGCTTTGTATTCATATTTGGTGAACAGTAAATTTTTGTCATTCCACATGAGAATCTTCTCATTTTATTCATTCTGCAGGTTAAACTCCCATTCCTCTGGATAAAGAGGCATGCGCTAGGCTCGATAAGCTTGGCGGCTCTCGCCTTCTTCAAAACCTGAAATCTTAAGTTCATACACAACTTCAGCCTCTTCATCGCCTGTTGTTTCAACAATACGGCTGTGGAGGTCGTCCCCTTCTTCTCCAAAGGCGTGTCCCGAAGTTATTAAGCGGTTGCCGCTTTCTTCAAGATAATCAGCATCCCCTACGATATTAGAGAAGAAAGCTTCACCCCTATCTTCACCGTAAGACCATACTTCTTCTACAGTCATTTCTTCCGTATTTATACGATACTGGACAGCCCGGCTGAATTCTTCACTTTGACCTTCATCTCCCCTGACGATGGAGATATTATTATCAAAAAGCATCACGTCAGTCGTTTCCGGATCATCATCCTGGTCTGGAAGCGTCATAATAGCGTGCGGTCCTCCAGGAAATTTAAAGTCCTCCCCTTGTGGTTCAAGAAGATTATCCTCAAATTCTTCAGGCCACCCCTCGTGGTCAGCCAGAATCCATTCTACCTCTCCATCAGGATAACTCATGTCAACAATCGCATCCTGGTGACGGCTGGAAACTAAAATATCATCATCATTTTCGTCATACCAGACCGCATTCTGATGAAACCAGTCTCCTTCATCGGCGGATGCACCATCATAATCCTCATACATTTCTTCTGGGAAAATATCTTTCATATTTAATTCATCCACCATATCACCTGTCTCACGGTCAATTTCGACCATATCATCCTCAATGTATTCTGAACCATCATGGTCAGTAGCCAGGAAATTATCGTTTGGCAGTTCAATGACATCATGGTGAACGACACCCCAGTTTTCAAAATTACTGACATCAATATAAGAGCCAAAAGAAACCTGCCCGAGCATATCCATTTCAAGAATAAGGTTATACTGACCGGACTGTTCTACCTTCTGGGTTAGAAATACAAGCTTATCATTCTCAAGCCGCTGGAAGACATGACTGTTCGGCATAGAAGAATACCAGCGTACTTCCCCATTTGAATCAACCCCGTATGCATATTCCCCACTGGGGATGATAAATGTCAGTCCGTTTTCCATCCGTTGTTCATCCGCTTCAACTAATTCTGTATCCAGGAAATTATCAGGAAGAGGGTCAGTAGTTACCGTAAGTTCCGTTTCAGAAGTTTCTCCATCGTCTGTTTCCGCTTCCAAAACTACCGTATTATCGTGGTCCGGATAAAGTCCCAGTATAGGAATCTCATGTTCTGTTTCATATCCGTCAAACGTATTAGAGATTTCTTCTCCGCCATCACGGCCTTCAACCGTTACGGTGATTTCCTGTGCTTCATCAGTTTCAAATTTGGCCAAAGCTGTCAGAGGAGCAGCTCCATAGGGATCTTCTATCACCAGAGGTTCGTCAAAATTATAATCTCCCTGACTATAGGAGGATTGAATAACCTCACTCACCCCATCTTGTTCTTCCATTAATTCTGAATCACCTTCAACGGTGCGTTCACCTTCCCCTTCTTCTCCATTATCATCGGAACCATAGCCAAACTCTTCATTGTCAGCCGTTACTAAGAACACTATGATTCCGGCAACAACGGCGCCTAATAATACGCCCATAATTAATTTTTTCAAAAACTCTCCCCCACTTAATAGACCTTACCCAGTTATCAACTTTTTTATGTAGCTTATTGATAGAAATGATATAGGAATAGATAACTAGATACTTTACTAAACCCGTAAATTTGACACGTTAAACTCCATTATTCAATAAAGTGTCTATCTCCAGCAAAAAAAAAGCAGGCATAAATCATACACCTGCTTTTTAAACAATTCGGACTGTTGATATTAATGCGCCATATATATTCTTCATTGGTTCATTCAACAAATAGTGTTACCTCTAAAAATATCCAAGCAATTTAATCCTTTATCAGGTTATATAATCGGGGGACTTGGTCAGCGATCACCTTCATATCAGTTCGCCACTCAAAAATCGGTCCTACCCCTCCATATTCAAATGAAGCTGCCCACGGCTCATTCCAAAGTCCCTTTTTAATATTGGATACTGCCCATTCAGCAAGTTTCCAATCTGCTTCACTCATCGGCATACTGTCCTTATATCTGCCTTCCTTTTTTTGAATACCTGTGATGTGCAGCTCTTTAAGGTGAGCCAGCGGGAAACGGTTTATATAACTGTATACATCTTCTCCGGAGTAATAACATGTCATTTGTGCATGAGCAATATCAAGCAGCAGGCCGCATTTTGATTCAGTTACAATTTCGGAGATCAGTTCAGGGGTCACAATTGCATGCAGCATATCACTGTTCTGATCGCGGTAAACAACGTTTTCTAATATGATACGGTCTGCTCCAAATCGATCTACTGCATAACTAATATCATTTAATACTTTTTTCTTTATTGCAGCTAAATCTCTTCGTTCTAAGCTGGCACTGGGTATTGCTGGGAAGTCATTAGAGTAGGCAACTAAATGTAAATTGACATAAGGCGTATTCGTCTGTGTAATGAAATCTTCTACTCTGTCCCAGTCCGTACTTTCCAAATCACCACGACCGGCGTCCAAGTCAAAATGTATATATGAAGGCCTGCTCTTCTCTGCCTGCTGAATTAAATCGGAATTAAAATCAGGACATTTAAACAGGTCTACATTTATCAAAGATTGATCAAGAAGCTTCTGTGCGTCAGGTGAATAGTTTATGGCAATCTTCATAGCTTTACCTCTTCCCACAGTAGAATTATTCAGCATTTCTATATTTAGCCAGCATAAGTTCTTTCCGATACTCATCATAACCAGGGAGTCCTAGATCTTTTGCAATTTGTAATTCTGCGTTACGGTCGTAATCGACTCGTATAAATTGGATCGCATTCGTACTATATGTACCATCAATGACAGCGTAGGAAGCTGTCGTTAAATCCAGGGAATTACCTACACTTCCGGCATTGCACAAAATACCAGGCTTGTAAGTATGTAAAAGGGTTGTATGAATATCTCCATAAAACACAATGTCTGGAGGAGGAGTTTCTCCTGTGTGTTCGCTATTTTCAAACATGGATAACCGCTTCTCTATCGAATGAAAAGGAAGGATTCGTTCAAATTCACTTCTTGGCGATGCATGAAAGAATCTAATAAGCTGGCCGTTAAGTTCCAAATCAATGTAAAAAGGAAGGGAGGACAGATAATGAAAGTCCTCAGTAGTGAGCTGATCTTGAAACCATTGAATAAACTCACCCTCTGCTGGATTTTGAATAAAAACATCCCAGTTGCCTCTTATCACCTTTTCACAATTGTTTTTTATTATTTCAATGCACTCTGAGCCTTGAGGACCTTTGCCGATAAGGTCTCCTAAACAAAATATACGTTCAATACCACGCTGTCTTATATCTGCCATTACGGAATCTAATGCTGTTTTGTTTCCATGAATATCTGAAATGACTGCAACCTTTGTCATACCTTATTCCACCTTACTATCCCATATATATTCTATATTCATAAATTTCTTACCCTCTCCATTATAATTCTTTCAAAACATTCGTTTTCCTGCCTGTCGAATAAATACGCTATTAAATTAAAATGAGGGAGTACGCATACTGCGCCTCCCCCTGCTATTTGGATCAGTTCGTAGTTATATACTTTTTAATCTCGAGGAATAGCGGATGATCTTCCAGAAGCCCGGTTACTTCCTGTAACGTCCTTAATTCCCCTTTATCTTTTATAGATTGCTGCAGTTTGATTGCTTCTTCATCGTTAGTATCGTCAAAATGAAGAGCAGCTGCTATGACCTCCGGCAAATATTGAGGAGTTTCTCCTATCCAGCTCACATATTCAGCAGCCGGTCTGATCAAGCGGTCTTCAGGGCCAAGTTTCCGGATTGGTCCCCGCCCAACCCTAGTCACTTCATCTGAAATACTCGGATTCATAAAGCGTTCGATAATCTTATTAATATAGGCATTGTGCTCAACCTGATTAAACTGATATTTTTTGATCAGCACTGCCCCGGTTTCCTCTAAGGTACCCCGCACCTTCTCCACAAGCGCTTCATCGTCCATCGCATCTTTAATCGTAATATGTCCGTGCTGCCTTCCTAAGTAGGCAGCAGCTGCGTGTCCCGTGTTCACTGTAAAAAGCTTTCGTTCTATATAAGGAGTAAGGTCCTCAACAAAAGTAATGCCTTTTACCTCAGGCTGCTTTCCTTTCAGCCCATTTGTTTCTACCACCCATTCATAAAAGGGCTCCACTTCTACTGTTAATGGATCCTCATGCTTTTGATCAGGAACGATTCGATCCACCGCAGCATTAGGAAAACCAATCAATCGATCAAACTCATTCTTTTCTTCATTATTAAGCCTCTCATAAACATGTTCCTTTAAAAGAGAGCTTCCCCCGATCATATTTTCACAAGCAATAACATTAAGATAGCCTTTACTTGCGATTATTCGTTTCTGCAGCCCTTTTACAATTACAGGTGCAATCAACGGAAGGACCGAGGGACCTACAGCTGTCGTAATAAGATCGGCCTCTGCAATAGCCTCTGTAACTTTCTCTTCCTCATATTTACTGTTTATTCCCGAGACATTTTCAACGGTTAACTTCTGATCTCCCCCGGCAAGAACAACCTGGTAGGATTGTTTTTGGTTTAACGCTTCAATTACTTGATCGTTTACATCAACAAAAATCGTCTCGAATCCCGATTGGTCTAACAAAGCACCAATAAATCCCCGGCCAATGTTACCAGCGCCAAAATGGACCGCCTTCATTCAGCTCACCTCACTAAAGATCGCTAAGACTGCCTCTTTTGTATCGGCCGCTAGAATTCGATCGATATTTTCTTCCTCTGAGCATACAATAGCAATCTGTGAAAGCACTTCGAGGTGGTCATCTCCTTTACCCGCTATTCCGATCAACAGTTTAACTATATTTCCATCACCAAAATCAACACCCTCAGGAACCGTGACAATAGAAATCCCAGTTTCCAGTACAGCCTTTTTGGCATCCTCAGTGCCGTGTGGAATAGCTACGTGATTCCCCATAAAAGTAGACGTCAATTCTTCTCGTTTTAACATTTCGTCAATATAGTCCTCTGATACATACCCCTGCTCCTTAAGAATTTTCCCAGTGTAGCGGATAGCTTCTTCTTTATCACTCAGGCTCACATTTAATTCAATGTTATTGGTCGTTAAAATATTTTCAGACATTATAATTCTCCTTTTTAAGTTAATTCTTTTGAAAAAATTCATGCAGCTTGTTTGAAAGGTAGTGCATGATCGCAGCTTTGTCATGAGACTCTAATGTTTTTATTCCTTTAGGATCTTCAACAATTAATGAACTGAGAAAACTTAACACTTCAAGCCCTTCCTTTTCTATTGAATGCGGAGCAAGCATAAGGAGGATTGTCGTGACTTCCATGTCCGTTCCATCCATACCTGGAACTTGAAGCGGCTTCTCGAGCAGATTAATCGTAAACAGCGGCTGTACTACCTCTTCTGACCGTGCATGGTATAAGGCCATCTTAGTTTCTGGAATACCTAACCCTCCGGCCTTTTCTCTTTCCATTAATGCTTGAACAACAGAGTCAGCATGAGTTAAAAACTGTCTTACTTTCAGTTTTTTAGTTGCTGCTTGTATAATTTCCTCTGTGGCACTTCCTGAAACGTTATACACCTCTAACGAATCTAAGAGCTGGTGCACAGCTGTAGCATACCGCTGAACAGATAATACAGAATCCTGAATACTCTTCATCGTCTGATCTTGAATCTGCAGCTTGGGCTTTGCTTTTGTTTTTTCAGTCTGTTTGATTACTTTCTTCCGTCGGATAGCATGCTCTACTTTATGAATATCCCCGACCGGAAGCATCGGATTCACTAAAATGTAGTCGTCAAACTCAACCAGCCCGACAGTAGAAACTACAAGGTCGAACATGGAGAGGTCGATATTCTTTAAATCAAACAGTGACTCGTGCTCCACCGCATCGATCTCTTTAAATTGCTGACTAAGCTTTGCTGCCAGAATTTTGGCTGTGCCGATTCCGCTTGAACAAACAACCAGCACTCTTAACCCTTTAAGCTGCGTATCGTGAAGCAGCGCGGAAGCAAAGTGCATCACTAGAAAGGCGGTCTCTTCTTTTGGAAAATGAAACTCCGTAAATACTTGACGGACGGCCTCTTCCACAATAGCAAATAAATCTTTATAATCTTTTTCAATTTGCTCGGTTAGAGGGTTTTGAATATCCATTTTTTGCTGTATACGGTACACACTAGGTTTTAAGTGAATAACTAAGTCATTGAGTAAATGACTTGAATCGTGAAGATTCACACTAATTTGAGCGGAAACGTACTCAATTAGCTGCTTTGCTTTAAAGGCTACACTTAAACTTGTCGCTTCAAGGAATGAGTCTTGACTGTAACGGACTTTAGCTCCCATTAAATGCATCGTAATATAACCGGTTTCTGCCTCAGGAATCGTTAGGTGAAACGAGTTTTCCAGCTGAGAGATAAGTCTGCTTGCCATTTCGAACTCCTGGGACTGACGCAGCTCGTCTAAATACTCTCCCGCCATTTCAATTATTTCATCTTTTTGAATACGTTCTAAAGCTAAAGCCAAATGGATCACTAATCCTAAATAAGCGCTGTCCGCTAAGTCATAAGGAAGAGAGGAGCGGATTTCTTCCACATGACGTTCAATCTGAACAAGTTTTTCTTTATCAACAAGTCCGAGTAATTGATCAGAAACAGTATCGACTGTTGAACTTGCCGTGCCTCCAATATTCTCTCTAAGAATATTTAACAGCTCGAGTTCGTCCATATGACGCATAATTAAAAAACCTATCGCTTCGCGGATTTTTACTTCTTCTCCTTGAACTTCAACTCCGTACCCTCTTTTTCGAATAAGAGTAAGGTGGAAGCCGGATAATTCCTCTTCAATTTTATCGAGATCATTACTTATTGTCGCCACTGTCACACCCAGTTCATTAGCCAAAGAAAGTAATTTAACAGGCTCTCTTGCTTCAAGAAGCCGGGATAAAATCATGACATGCCGTTCTTCAGGTGTGTAGTCTATAGCAGGCTGCTGATTAATCTCTCTTTCTAACTCCCGCTTCTGTTCTTGCTCTCCTTGTAGTACAAGACCGCTGCCTGATTTTTTTTCAAGACTTAAGCCATAAGATGCAAGTGCATCGTCTACACCTTTTAAATCCCGATGGATCGTCCGGGTGCTTACATCTAATTCATCAGCGATAGTCTTCACTGTGATTTCATTTTGGGCACTAATTAACTGCTGCAGGATCTTGCGTTCTCTTGCGGTAATGTACACGCTCCCACCTCCTCTTTTTTTGACATCATTTAATATTTAATTGTACTTCTTAATCATAATCCCTGTTCTAACTGAGAAACAATAGTAAGAAAAGCAAATTACTTCATTCATATTGTTGACAAAATTTAATATCGATATCAAAAGAAAGAGTCTGATACCAATCAGACCCTTCTTCCCAATAATTATTCAGACTTCAACTCTTCTACTAACTCATCATACTTTGGACTATTCAAGAAATTCTCAACAGAAATATGGTAAGCATTTGGAACTATGTGAATCGCTCTTTCCGTTAAATCTTTGTGGGTAATAACTACATCTACATCAGATGGCAGGTCATTAATAGCCATGTTCGTGACATCAATGTCAATACCGGCTTTCTTAAATTTATTCTTCAGCAATGAAGAACCCATTGCACTCGATCCCATACCAGCATCGCAGGCAAAAATGATTT
Source organism: Halobacillus sp. A5 (assembly GCF_024189315.1). Taxonomy (GTDB): domain Bacteria; phylum Bacillota; class Bacilli; order Bacillales; family Halobacillaceae; genus Halobacillus_A. The sequence goes on from NZ_JAIZEO010000005.1 coordinate 52,383, forward strand.
TATTAACATTTTCACGATTTAATGCAGGAACTTCATCTGTCGAGCGAGTTTCGGCAGGTTCTGCTTCTTTAGCTTTCTCTTCATCAGAGAGACTGCCAGCCACGCTGCTCTTCTTCCCTTTCATTCCTTCCATTTTAGCAGTGGCTTCTGTGAGATCTCCTTCGTCGTCCTGATTACTTAACTTAAGAATGAAGGAAGCAATAAGGAAGGATACCACTGTTGCAATAAGCACTCCTAATACAACTCCAACATAATCACTTCTAGGTGTTAAAGCCATATAAGCAAAAATACTACCTGGGGAAGGAGTAGCACTTAACCCTACACCAAAAGCAGCAAACGTAGCTGTACCACTTACACCTCCGCCAATTACAGCCAGCAGCAGGGCAGGCTTGGATAGAATATATGGAAAATAGATTTCATGAATTCCACCTAAGAATTGAATAACAGCTGCACCTGGGGCAGTTTGTTTTGAAACTCCTCTTCCAAAAATCATAAAGGCCAGCAGGACACCAAATCCCGGTCCGGGGTTTGATTCCAGCATGAAAAGAATAGATTTCCCAAGTTCAGACTGCTGGCTCGCACCAATAGGATTTAAAATCCCATGGTTGATCGCATTGTTTAAGAAAAGCACTTTTGCCGGTTCTATAAAGATGTTTACCAGTGGGAGAAGACCCGCATCAACTAAAAATTCAACCCCGACAGCAAGTGCTCTTGTAAGTCCAGAGATAATTGGACCCATCACGTAGTAAGACAGAATGGTCAGAATCGTACCCAGGATACCTGCTGAAAAGTTATTAACCAGCATTTCAAATCCCTGCCGGATCCGCCCTTCAAACAGCTTATCCAGTTGTTTGATTGCATAGCCCCCGATCGGACCCATAATCATGGCTCCTAAGAACATCGGTGCATCCTCAGAGAATACAATCACTCCCATAGTGGAAATAGCACCAACTACTCCTCCGCGGAGACCGTAAATCAGACGGCCGCCAGTGAACGCAATTAAAATTGGTAATAAGTAATATAAAATCGGATCTACCATGCCGGCAAGATCAGCGTTTGGGGTCCAGCCGTCCGGGATAAACAAAGCCGTAATAATCCCCCAAGCTATAAATGCAGCAATATTCGGCATGATCATTCCACTGAGGAAGCTTCCGAATCTTTGAACTTTTGCTCTAAAGCCTGATTTTTTCTGTTCAGACATTTAACTCACTCCTCGTCTCAAATTTTTTCTTTGTAATTTAATAGTAAAACGGTTACATTGTTGACATCAATACAATCTAAATACATGTTTGGCACATAGATTGTTGCCAAAATTTGATTTCAGCGTGATTTAAATGTGCAGTTAATGTGCTATAAATGCGCTCCCCGCGCGATTCTTCCAAACCCTATGGCACACATAGGGTTAAGCCGTTTTTCAAAATACACTTAATTTCCAAATTCCTTCAAATCTTCTGTATTTTTAACTATACATAAGCAAACTAGAAGGAACAGCCACTTAGTGTGTGCCATTCCCATTAATCACTATTAAAGCCAATTTATCGCCATTAAGCCGGTTTGATTATATTCGCGCTTCCCCCTATTATAAAAACGTTAACAATTCCAGATTTATTCCAGATAGTGGATGTCCAATTGGGAGAATTCACTTAAAGGGAACTCTGGTCAACTGTCGTTAGTCACTGATAATTTTAAAGGAGGCCAATGTCATTAAACTATTGGAAATGAAACAGGTGATTTCTAATGAATCCTAACACTGCCACAATCACAAAAGCTGAAGATACGTTATCCTTTGAAAAACCTACCGTTGAAGACGGCTCTGCAATGTGGGAGCTTGTTGACAACTCAACCCTCGATCAAAATTCACCCTATAAATATATAATGATGTGTGAGTTTTTCGCGGAAACCTGTATTGTTGCTAAAGAGAATGATCAGCTTGTCGGCTTTGTCACTGCCTTCATTCCACCAGAGAAAGAAGATGTATTGTTTATCTGGCAAGTTGGTACAGATGCTTCGCAGCGAGGGAAAGGAGTAGCCTCTAGACTCTTAAACAGTCTTCTGCAGCGCGAGAGCTGCAAAGACGTTCGATACGTGGAAGCCACCGTTACACCATCCAACAAAGCGTCACAGGCATTATTTAAGCGCCTGGCCCGGGACCACAACACAAAGTGTGAAGTCTCAGACTGCTTTGCAGAGGAATTATTCCCTGGAGATGAACATGAGGAAGAACAAACTTATAGAATCGGACCATTTTCCAAATAGAACAAGAACTTATTCACAACGAATGATTCATTCAAGGAGGATTATTAGAAAATGAAAAACGATCTAACCGTATTCGAACAATTAGAATCAGAGGTACGTTCATATTGCCGCAGCTTCCCTACGATCTTCACAAAAGCACAGGGTCACAAAATGTGGGACGTAGATGGAAAAGAATATCTAGATTTCTTTAGTGGAGCCGGCGCATTAAACTATGGGCACAACGATCCGAACATGAAGAAAAAGCTGATTGAATATATTACGGATGATGGAATAACTCACAGCTTAGACATGGCTTCAACTGCAAAAAAAGATTTTCTGACAAAATTAAATGATGTTATTTTAAAACCTAGAAATCTCGATTATAAAGTGATGTTCCCAGGACCGACTGGAACAAACACGGTAGAAAGTGCACTTAAGCTCGCTCGTAAAGTAACCGGTCGTACAGAGGTTATCAGCTTTACTAATGGTTTCCATGGCATGACGATCGGTGCTCTGTCAGTTACAGGAAACTCTTTCAAACGTAAAGGCGCAGGTATCCCGCTTCACAACACAGTGACGATGCCTTATGACAACTATATTGACGAAAGTTCCGATTCTCTTGATTATTTGGAGCGTTATCTGGAAGATGGAGGAAGCGGTGTTGAAATTCCAGCAGCCGTTATCCTTGAAACTGTTCAAGGTGAAGGCGGTCTTAACACAGCAAGCTCAGAGTGGCTGAAGAAACTCGATGCGATCTGTAAACGCTGGGAGATCTTCCTTATTATTGATGATGTTCAAGCAGGTGTAGGACGCACAGGTACATTCTTCAGTTTTGAACCAGCAGGAATTAAACCTGATGTCGTTTGCTTATCTAAATCAATCGGCGGTTACGGTCTGCCATTTGCCATCACGCTGATTAAGCCTGAACATGATGTATGGGCGCCGGGCGAGCATAATGGAACATTCCGTGGTAATAATATGGCCTTTGTTACTGCAACGGAGGCACTGAATTACTGGGATGACCCAAGTTTTGAGAAAAGCATTCAAGATAAAGCAGCAAAAATCACAGAGTTCCTCGAAGGACTTGTGGAGAAGTATCCTGAAATGGAAGGATACCGTAAAGGCCGCGGCATTATGCAGGGAATCTCTTCAAGTGTTGAAGGTTTCTCAGAAAAAGTAGCAGCCGCTGCTTTTGAACAAGGGTTAATTATGGAAACAGCAGGTGCAGATGATGAAGTATTTAAGCTGTTCCCACCTATCAATATTGACGAGGAAGCTTTAAAAGAAGGCTTTGCTATTATCGAGGAAGCTGTAAGATCCATTGCTAAAGAAAAAGATTTAGTTACTTCTTAATCAACCCAACAAACCATACAACAGGAACTGGAGGCTCATATAATGAAAGTCGTTAAATTAGAAGATGTACTAGGAACAGAAAATGAAGTTAAAGGTGAAAACTGGACCTCACGCCGCCTATTGCTAAAAAAAGACGGCATGGGCTACTCTGTCCATGACACCACGATTAAAGCCGGAACAGAAACACACATCTGGTACCAGAACCACCTGGAAGCTGTATACTGCATCGAAGGTGATGGTGAAGTCGAAACCATAAAAGATGGTAAGGTTTGGCCAATTAAGGCAAATGAAATCTACGCGCTAGATGAGAACGATGAGCACCTTCTGCGTGCCAACACAGATATGCGAATGGTATGTGTGTTTAACCCTCCAATTACGGGGAAAGAAACGCACGATGAAAATGGTGTTTATCCAATCGTGGATGATGAATAATAATGAAAGTTTACGCCTCTCTAATTATTTAGAGAGGCTTTTTTCATGGAATTGAAGGAGTCTTAAGTTAATATGGTGAACAAGGAGTGATAAAATGTTTCAAATTAATGGAGCTTTTATTCCAGTAACCAATCTGGAAAAGGCGCAAGCATGGTATGAACAGAACTTAGGACTCATTAAAGTGGATGAATGGAGTGAAGGAACTGGTTATATTTTTCCTGCAGGATCTGCCACACTGGCTCTCATAAAGGTAAAAATATAGAGCTGTCTGAGTTTACGCGTGAAGATGGAGAAAGAAATGTCTACTTCAATTTAAAAACGGATGATCTGAATGCAGCTCAGCAAAAATTGAAAAGTAATCAAGTGGAAACTACAGATATTGAAGACTTTGGCTCTATGACGAAATTTGATTTTTTTGATCCAGATGGGAACACATTAAGCGTAGTATACAAAAAACCAAGTTCTCCTTTTCATAGAAATCAAATTAAGAAGCTTCAGGAAGTAAGGTTCTAGTTGCATTATTCTTGATCATGATCATGGAATTTCAACATGACAATCACCAGCATGCTGAAGTTAATCATTAACGATATGGCCTCAAACGTATCCATCATCAGAAATCCCTCCTTAGAACTTAGCTTTTCCTGTTCCAAGTTTGTCCTATACACAGCCATTCATAAAAAAGCGTGCCCCAACAAAACTTTGGCGGCACGCCTTCCTTTTACCTGCGCTTACGAGCTTCTTCCGGACCTTCCATCTTCGCTGCCCCAGGATAACCCAAACTCTGATCACGATCAGATTCTACTTTTTTAGAATTCTTCAACTTCTTCTCCTGCCGATCTTTACCCATAGACCTCTTCCTCCCTTCCTCCATATCAAACGTAGTATGAAGAAAAACCACAAGTTTAATTCTTTTTTTCTATGTACCCGGTACCACTCACTCTTTATTGTGTACCCGGTACACAATAAAGGTTAAAAATTGAATTTTTCGATGGTTTCTTTTCCTGTTTTCATATTTTTAATTCGTATTTGTTGGTTTTGAACTTCTTCTTCTCCTACGATTACGGTTTTTTTCGCTTTTCGGCTGTTCGCCCGATTCAGCGATTTTTTCAACGACTTCCCCGCTAAATCGACTTCGACTTTCTCCCCCTGCCTTCTCAATTTTTTCGCTGCCAGCAGTGACTCCTTCTCAGTATTTAACGGTATAACGTAATAATCACATTCAGCATCCGACTCCGCTGATGACGTATCGTTTTCTTTAAGTGCTGCACACACCGCATCAAGACCAAAAGAAATACCAATGGTTGAATATACCTCCTCTGTACCTATTAATCCTCCTATAGAATTATCATATCTCCCTCCGCCACCAATACTCGACGTGAAATTAGATCCAGGAACGAATATTTCATAAACTGTTCCTGAATAAATCTCAAGCCCTCTAGCCAGGAATGGGTTAAAAATGCACTTATCCCCCGCTCCTAAATACTCCAACATCTCTAAGAGCTGCCGGATTTCATCCAGCCCTCTCTTCACTTTCTCATTCTCCACAGCATACGGAAGGAATGAATCAATTTCGATCGATTTGCGATCAATCAGTGATTTAATTTGATCAATCGCCAGCGTTGATACCCCTTTAACCTTTAACTCTTCAACAACACCCTGCCCTCCTATTTTTTCAAGCTTATCCAACGTTAAAATGATAGAGCTCTTCTCAGTATCATTTACTCCAAAAACCTCCAAAACTCCATTTAACAGCTTTCTATTATTAAATTCCACGACGACGTCCATTTTCAATTCTTCAAACGCATCCAAAGCCATCATAATTAATTCAGCTTCTCCCATTTGAGATTCTACGCCAACAATATCAACATCACATTGGGTGAACTCTCTAAGTCTGCCTGGTTTAACAGGACCATCACGAAACACCTTGCCTATCTCATAACGCTTAAAAGGCATGCGAACGTCAGGGTTCAATGCAACCGCTTTGGCGAAAGGAATCGTTAAATCATAACGAAGAGCCAGTTCTCTTTTACCTTGATCACTAAGTTGATACATTTCTTTTAAGATTTCAGCTCCCCCTGCATATTTAGAAGCCAGTAAATCTTTATAGTTTAAGATCGGTGTTTCCAGAGGAAGGCAGTTATACTGAATAAAAACATCTTCTAACGTTCTTCTCACCTTTCTCCTCACTACCTCCGCGTCTGGCAAAAAATCTTCTGTGCCTTTAACATTTTGATAATCCATCTTTTTCAATATTCTTCCTCCTTTAAAATACAAAAAACCGCATGAATTAAGAGATAAACTTAATTCATACGGTTCATGATAAACAGCCTTCCTATGTACGATTATTTAAATCGAAATAGCAAAGCTAGCTGATATGATGATGCACTTGTGTCTCAATTCGTTTTATCATAATCGACACCTCGTTCACTAAACATTACCATAACAGTGAAGATATCACAATACTCTGATCCCTTGGTCGGTACCAGGTACACAATTAAATCAGCAGCATACCTGGCACCAACATTTTATTTATTCAAATCATAATGGGCAAACCTTCCTGCAAATGTGTGAAAGATTTCACCTGTAGTAAACTCCACCTTCTTCTTAAAGATGGGTCCATTAAAGACGAAAGTATGAAATTCACCGTTCTCTCCGCAGGGATCCACATTACCGGGAAGCGAGCTGAGAAATTCCTTAGTAAAATTCCTTCCCACAAATTCTTCAGACAGCTTATCCGTATCCACAGTCGTCACAACTGCTTCAAAACCTGCATCTATAAACTGATTTGCTGCCACCGCCGTGTCTTTTTTCCATAACGGGTAAACCCCACTCATACCTAACCGCTGCAGAAGACCCTCACGATATTCTTTAATATCTTCAAGAAATAAGTCTGCATAAGCCACGGCGTTTATCCCGGCGCCTTTTAATTCCTTAAACTGCCTCCCCATTTCAAGTTCATACTTCTCGTTACCGGCTGCAGCCGGAAGCTGCACTTCATATAACTGACAGCCTAAAGCCTCGGCTTGAGAATGAATAAGCTCTCTTGTTACTTCATGAATCGGCAGACGTGCGCTTTCCAATGAAGTGGAGGATAGCAAGCCTCTTACTTTATATTCATTATTATTAATCAGTTGATACAGCGCAAAGGCACTGTCTTTCCCTCCGCTCCATGAGACGACCAATTCTTTCATGCCTTCTTTTCTGCCTCCTTCAGTTCTATTAACACAAGTTATGTTACATGTATTTTTTAAATATAATTCCTTAGGGCTTGAAATTCAATTAAGACTTAGCAAGTTGAAGCATGAATTCCTATTCAATTTACAAATACTTGAAATTCAATTAATTCAGGGAAATATCATCACTCTTGTTTAACAACGCCTTTTCAAAAAATAAATAACTTTTTTTCGAATTATTACACTCCAGGTTCTATACCGAAAAGAGGCGTCATATATTAATTTTGACCAACCAAACCCGTTAGTTTAACGTCAGGATAAGTCAATGTATTTTAGATATAGGACTACACCTACTTGATATCATGTAGAAATTAGCATATAATTGTAGTGAAAATAAAAATCCAAGGTGCCCCAACACCTTGGATTAAAGTCAGAATGAGTGATAAATTCTTTATTGTTTATTGTGTATCAGAACCGCTATCAGCATCCCAAAGCTGAGCATTACGCTTATTGCTTCAAACGGAGTCACAAGCCATCACCTCCCTCATAGAGGTATTACTCATTCTGATACAGGTCCTGCGATTTGAGTATAACATACGTTCGTTATAGTATGTGAAATTATTTCCATTTTTCTAAAAATTGATAAATTAGTATTGGTTATTAGTTACTAAATATGTAAAAATCACTGACGGGCGACCGTCTTTTTTTGTGCTTTAAATACAACACACTACATATTTCACCATATTTTTAGAATTATACAAAAAAGCAAACTCTAAAGCACAGAGTTTGCTCAGCCTATATAGAAAATTGCCAATCTATTTTAAATCACCCTCCTCTAACAGTTGGCCCCTTTCCCATACTTATTTTTTGAACCTTACGATTCTCTATTTACTCCCTGTCTGCTGAACTCTTTCCTTTATAGGGTTCACTACCCCGTCTCCACTGGATTCGACCGGCTTTTTTGACCATATTGTGGCGATAATCGGACCCGAGATATTATGCCATACCGCTGCAATAACACTGGGGAGTGCTGCCAGAGGTCCAAAGTGTGCTGTAGCCAGGGCTACTCCAAGCCCGGAATTCTGCATCCCTACTTCAATAGAAATCGCACGTCTTTTACTTTCATCAAGTCTCATAAACATAGCAGCTAAATAACCAAGAAGCAGCCCCATTAAATTATGCAGCATTACCGCAGAGAAAACGGTTAAACCTGAAGTCGCAATGCTTTCTACATTGGCAGCCACTACAGCCGAAACAATAATAATTATGGCAAGCACCGAAATTAGCGGAACGACGGTACTGCTCTTATGCACAGCTTTAGGGAAAACTCTTCGAATGATCAGCCCGAGGGTAATTGGAATTATAATTACCTGAACTATAGACATAAACATAGCGATTGGATCAACGGGCAGCCACTGCCCCGCTAATGTCAGTAATATAAATGGTGTAGCAATCGGGGCCAGTAACGTTGAAAGTGACGTCATAGCAATTGACAAAGCAAGGTTGCCCCGGGCTAAATAAACCATCACATTGGAAGCTGTGCCTCCTGGCACGGCTCCTAGTAATACTAAACCTGCTGCTAATTCACTTGGCAGCTGAAAGGCAAAGGCAATTGCCAGAGCCGCTAAAGGCATAATCAAAAATTGGGCAAGTACACCTATAACAACAGGGACAGGCTTACTTACCACCAATTTAAAATCTACAGGCTTTAGCGTTAACCCCATCCCAAACATTACAACTCCAAGCAGGATGGTGATGTAATTGTTTAGGAAAAGAAATGGATCTGGCATTAAATAAGCTGTAACAGCGATGCCTACTACCCAAAATGCAAAATATTTTCCAGCTGTTGCACTGAGTGCTTCTAAGAGTTTCATAACGTTTCCTCCCTGTTATGAACAAGTTTATGAGGATTAAGCCTTCCTGCCGGATCCAGAGCGTGTTTAATCTTTTCCATAACTTTTAGTGCCGGGCCGTGTTCCTTCTCCTGGTATTTCATTTTCCCAACGCCTACCCCATGCTCTCCTGTACAAGTCCCGCCTTTTTCTAACGCGTACTCCACGATTTGTTCATTCAACTGTTCTGCTTTTTTCACTTCGTCAGGATCATCGAGGTCCATCATAAGCAAAATATGATAATTTCCATCGCCCACATGTCCAAGAATTCCCCCATTTAATGCTAAACTGTCAATCGATTCACGTGCGTGCCTAATCGCTCCTGCCAATTCAGATATAGGTACACAAACATCTGTGACCATCAGCTTTTTGCCAGGGTTTCCGTGTATATAGGCATAAGCGAGATTATGTCTGGCTTCCCACAAACGATTTCTGGCCGCATTGTCATCTTCAAAATAGATCTCCTCACAATTATGATCCTTCACAATTTCCTGTGTGAACTCTACGTCATGTTTAAGTCCAGGTTCATTCCCGTGGAACTCAAGGAACAATGTCGGCTCTTCTTTATAGTTTGTTTCACTAAAAAGATTTGCCTGCTTCATGGACGGTTCGTCTACCAGCTCGACTCTTGCAATTGGGACTCCAGCCTGCAGAGTCGATACCACTGCTTCCACGGCATCATCTACCGAAAGAAAGGAAGCGCGTGCGGCTACGATATGTTCAGGAATACCATAAACCTTTAACGTTAGTTCGGTAATGCATCCTAATGTTCCTTCTGAACCAACAAATAAACTGTTCAAGTTGTAGCCAGAGGCAGATTTTTGCGCAAGATTTCCTGTATGGATAACTTCTCCATCAGCCAGTACCACTTCGAGATCACGCACTTGATCCCTCATCACTCCATACCTAACCGATGTAGTACCGCTTGCATTCGTTGCAGCCATCCCGCCTAATGTAGCATCTGCACCAGGGTCGACAGAAAAGAATAAGCCATATTTTTTAAGTTCCTTATTAAGCTGGGACCTTGTTACCCCGGGCTGCACTTTGACGAGAAAGTCACTTTCACGCACATCAAGCACTTGATTCATTTCTGAAAAATCAACTGTAATTCCTTGATCATAAGGTATGACGTGACCCTCCAGACTCGTCCCTAATCCATAAGGTACGACAGGACAATCGTAAGCGTTTGCAATTTTCACAATGGTTTCTACATCTTTTGTACTTTCAGGGAAAGTTACAATATCAGGAGGACTTGGTTTGTGATAAGACTCATCATGACTATGCTGTTCTAATAATGTTCCATTTTGAGAGACTTGATTGTCTCTAAGCGAATTCTTCAGTTCTTCCAATAAACTTTCAACTCTATTCATATGTAATTCTCCTTTATTATCAACTGTTGAATAGAATTATACGTAATAATCGGAATATTACAATACACTTTCAACTGAAATCGTTTCTTTCTTACTACTTATGCATTGCGCAGGCTTTACAGTTTACAAAAATCAATTCTTCCGCTACCATAAAAATGAAGTCACTTAAACTGCATAACATTTCGTCAAGCACTAGGGGAGCTGCGTCAGGCGGCTGAGAGGAGAAGACTCCGACCCTTATTACCCGATCTAGATAATACTAGCGTGGGGAAGTGCAGTCGACTTTCGTAAATCTTAAAATTGTTTCCCCTTTATCGATCGTAGACTGCATTCCCATGGGATGCAGTCTTTTTGTGCTTCAAAAATCAAAGGAGGAAAAATGATGAACGAACAATGTGGAAATTCACGTATTGCAGGGTGCTCTTTTTCAGTACACCCGATGTCTGATCACTTTATTGACCATATTCTGGACAGCCTTCAAGAAGTGGATACAACGAAGGTCTGGCTTCATACAGATGATGTAACAACAACAATTCGAGGAAGAATAGAACACGTCTTTGATGTGACGAAAGCGATTCTGCTTACCATTGCGAAAAGCGGCGTTCATGCTGCTTTCCAGGGAACATATTCGATTGGCTGTCCAGGTGATTCTTCTGGAGACGCATATATAGCGGAAACAAGTGAACGTGTAAATGAACCATCAATTCACTCGATTCAACAGCCGATCGCAGCTAAATTCTCCCTCTATCCAATGGGCGGAGGCCATTATATGGATACGATTTATCATCAAATAGACCATATGAAGGAAAATGGAGTAAACGTTTCACCTGCTCATTACTCCACCAGGCTTGACGGGGATACACATCAAATTTTCAACGGACTCGAAAGCGTATTTCGCAAAACGGAACAAAGCGGCTCCTCTCATACAGTAATGACCGTGACTGTTTCAGCAAACAGTCCTTCTGCAAAGGAGGAGGGATCATGAAGAATTGGAGACTGAAAGAAATTGTTGTAATGTCTGCCTTATCCGTGGTCTTCGCAGTCGTCTACCTGGCATTTTTACCTGTAGGAAAAATTCTCACCGGATTCTTCGGTCCAATTGGCTATGATTTTATTTTTGGTATTTGGTTTATTGTTTCAATTATCGCTGCCTACATTATCCGCAAGCCTGGGGCGGCTTTCTTATCCGAAACGATTGCGGCTGCGGTGGAAGTCCTGCTCGGGAATGCGGTCGGACCAATCCTGATTCTAACAGGTATTATTCAGGGGCTGGGAGCGGAATCCGCATTTGCCCTGACACGTTATAAATTCTATAACGTTCAAACATTAATGCTGGCAGGAATTATGTCGGCTGCCTTCAGCTTTGTTTGGAGTTATTTCACTTCCGGCTACGCTGCACTAAGCTCCTCCTATGTACTGGCTATGTTGATTATCCGGATGATCAGCGGAGCTCTGATCGCTGGACTATTAGGTAAAGCATTGAGTGATGCGTTAGCAAAAACCGGGGTCCTCTCAAGTTTCGCTTTGGGAAAAGAACAGCGAAGGAAGAATGCCGCATGACTAAGGAATTGATTCAAGTCGAAAACCTTACCCTTACCTATGAGGAGGAGGAAGCTCCCGTCTTTCAAAACCTGCAATTTACAATAAATGAAGGAGATATGCTCCTGGTGCTTGGAGCGAGCGGATCTGGAAAAAGCTCGCTCATTCAGTGTTTAAATGGTCTTTTCCCGAGGGAACTTGATGGCCGTATGGACGGTATAGTATCTATTCACGGGAAAGATACACGTCACTATCAGCCAGGAGAAATCAGCCGGCACGTCGGGGTGGTCTTTCAGGATCCCGAAACCCAGTTTTGTATGCTGACTGTTGAAGATGAAGTAGCCTTTGGTTTTGAAAACTTACGTACATCTCCAATTCAAATGGGCACAAAAATAGATGAAGTGTTGAATTTGGTAGGTTTACTAGAGGAAAAGGAAACCTATATTGCAGAATTATCAGGGGGACAAAAACAGAAATTAGCCTTAGCCTGTGTCCTTGCTATGGACCCAGAAATTCTAGTGTTAGATGAGCCGACTGCCAACTTAGATCCGATTGCTGCACAAGAATTTATAGGTACTCTCACCAATTTAAAAGTAAAGCACGGCCTGACACTTATAGTAATTGAACATCGGCTGAACGACTGGATACCGCTGCTTGAACGTGTTTTTATTTTACAAAGAAATGGTGAACCACTTTATGACGGGCCGCTTCGGGAGGGGATCGAAAAGCATGCTTCCGAGTTACAGAAGCAGGGTATCTGGATGCCTCTTGCCTCCCAGTTAACCCTTGCTCATAAAATACCCTATCATCAATTTCCGTTAACGATAAGAGAACTGGCCGCAGAGGCGAATGCTGAGCAGATCAATTTAAGCCAAGCTGACCTCCCTAATCACTTAGGAGAAAAACTAATAGAAACGAATGCGTTAACATGGAAGTCCGCAGGAAAAACAATCATCCAATCAACAGACATAAGTATTATTGAAAATGAATTCATCGCGATAGTCGGAGCTAATGGGAGTGGAAAAACTTCAATCACCCGTTTACTAGCAGGAATCACACTACCGACAAACGGTTCCGTCACATTTAAAGGGAAAAGACTGCCCCAATGGAAGGATCGGGAGTTATACCAGCAAATTGGATATGTGTTCCAAAATCCAGAGCATCAGTTTATTACCGATTCTGTTTTCGAGGAAATCGCTTTTTCTCTTCGGCTTACGGATAAGTCCGGTAAGGAAATTGCAAAAAAATGTGAGGAGATTCTATCGATTTGCCAGCTGGACCACGTTAAGAATAAAAATCCTTTCACTCTAAGTCAGGGGCAGAAAAGAAGGTTGAGTGTAGCTGCTATGATTACAAGTGAACAATCACTACTCTTACTTGACGAGCCAACGTTTGGCCAGGATGCTGGATCTACAGAGAAACTTATGAGCTTATTGCAGCAAAAACACAAAATGGGAACGACCATCCTCATGATAACGCACGATATGGATCTTGTTGATCAGTTGGCTACACGGGTAATCGTTATGAATGAGGGTGCGGTAATTGCAGATGTTCATCCAGGCGAGCTCTGGAAGCAGTCTCATCTAAGTCAATATCATATAGAATCCCCTTCACGCATGAAGCTTGCTGAACTGTTTGAGAAGAAGGAGGCTTCTTATGTACCTTCATAACGTAAATCCAAGTGTAAAAGCATTAACTATTCTGGGACTGGTCTTTGTTCTAGCTTTTCTTTTTGACCCGATTACACCTCTCCTATATGTGGTGTGGACGGTTCTTATTACGATGCTGTTTGGTTCATTTCGCAAAAAATATTATTTCATTTATTTATTCACTTTTTTCATTTTCGCTTTTGGGATGCTTTGGTCTTCCATCGCTTTTGCTGACGCCCCCGGAAGTCCGGCAGATCAAATTTCATTATTGGGCATAGGAGTACCTAGAGAAGATTTGCTTACAGCACTTTCCTTATCGCTGCGGATCATAGCATTTGCTTCACTCTCCTTACTCTTCATTTTCACAACGAATATGGTACAGTTTATTTTAAGCTTAATCCAGCAGTTAAAACTGCCTCCTAAGCTGGCTTATGGCATTTTGGCCGGATACCGGTCCCTGCCATTGATGAAAACTGAATTCCAGCAAATAAGAGCCGCCCATCGAATACGAGGGATGAATCATGCCTCTACGTTCAAAGAAAAAGTAAAGCAGTATAAGCGCTTTGTCATCCCTCTGCTTGCTGGGGCGATCCGCAAAGCCGAACGGACAGCGATTGCTATGGAATCAAAAGGATTTACCGGCGAGAGGAATCGTACCTACTACCATAACCTGTATGTAACAAAAAAAGACTGGCTGTTTCCTCTTCTCATGTTTACAGCACTTGGTGTATTAATCACTCTATCAATAGTTTTTAATTATTTCACCTGGTATAACGGTCAGTTATAAAAAAAGGATGATATGCTTTCCTGTCACCCTCAAGCTCCAATGGGTAAATATTTCTTGCATGATCAGGAAGGTTTTTAGGAAACGACTCCCTTTCCAAGGCCCCACCCAACGTACCGTACTTAATCGATCTTCCTATTTTAATGCCTCATCAGGCTTTCAGTGTAGTGCCCCCTTCAGGTTGGACACTTATCCAACCTGAAGGGGGCACAAATTATAAAAAAGCTTACAGGACGTAAGTAACTGGATGCAGTTCAGAGTTATTTTAATAGCTTTTGTTCAAAAGGGAAATCCGAGAAATTTTCTACGCCATCTTTCGTAACAAGAAGCTGTTCCTCTAACTTAACCCCTTCTTTTCCTAGAGGAGAACCTATATAGCTTTCTACGGAAAGTACCATATTCTCCTCAATCTCACCGTCATACCCTTTCTCCTCAAAGTCCTGCGGGTAAACAATATAAGGATATTCACCACTAAGTCCCGTTCCATGGGCCACAGTAAAGTAACGGTTAGGGAAGAACTCTTCCGGTATCTTCCAGCTTTTCTCGGCATATTCTCTAAATGACATTCCCGGCTTTAACAGGTTGAGGTTGTATTGAACTTGTTCATAGGCTGTTTGATACAACCGCTTTTGCTCCTCACCCGGCTCGCTGTCTCCGCAATAAAATGTACGGCTGATATCAGTAAAGTAGCCAAACGGACCATTCATGTCGGTATCAAAAGCGACCAATTCCCCTTCATTAATCACTTTATCACTGCATTCTTGAAACCAGGGATTGGTACGGTGTCCTGAGCTTAACAGCCGCGTTTCTACATAATCACCGCCTTGAGCAATATTCGTTTGATGAAGGTAAGACCATAATTCATTTTCCGTTATGCCGGGTTTCAGTGCCTCCTGCATTCGAATCATACCCTCTTCCGCAGTGCGGACTGAAATTTTCATCGCTTCTATTTCTTGTTTATTTTTAATACTGCGCGCATGTTCAACTGGCTCCTGACCGTCCATTACTTCGATACCCCGTTTAGCTAATTCGATGGCTCCTACAGACGGAATATAATCAACAGCAAGCTTCTTATTCTCTCCTGCATGCTGCCTCACAAGGTCTTCTATTTCTTTAGCCCACTGTTTAGCGTTGTCATATAAATTCTCTCCAGATGCGACATACGATAATGTAATCGCAGGACGTACTTCATCAATCGTTTCTAATCCTTCTGATAAATGCTCGCAGTTTGGAAAGTCAAATAGTGTCACCGGACCTTCTACAGGAATAAAAGCATATCGCGCCGGGTTTCTCAGCATAAACACTTGCATGTTCCTGCTTCCTGTTGCGTAGCGCAAATTCACCGGATCAAAAATCACAATGCCCCCGCAGCCGAGTTTTTTTAGCTGGTCGCGTACTCTGCCTAATCGGTATTGACGCATTCTCACAAGGTCAATCTGTGTCTTGTCATGCCGAATACTGTGAAGCTTTCCCATATAGTTTTACCGCCTTCCTTCTGTTATTACTTACATGTTATAATAAGATAATACATATTACAACAAGATGAATTTAGTTACTTATCTCAATTTTGTAATGGAAGTAAGAAGGAATGTATTTAGTACGACTATATTCTATTGGTTCCTGATCAAGCCCTAACGTGATGCGTTCGATATCTATCAATGCTTCCCCCGGGGTAATTCCGAGCAGATCAGCTTCATAACGGGTAGCATTGCTGGCTGTAACATTCTCTTTAATCGCTGCATAATGAATATTGTGGCGTCCGAGCTGAGGAAAGAGATCAAAAATGACATTCGATTGATCAGCCACCCTTTCACCAACCTTTTTCGGCATGAACATATGCTGAATCGCAATCGGTCTCCCGTCTGATAATCGAAGCCTTTCCAATTCATAAATCTCTTCTTCCTCCGAGCAAATCAGCTGAGCTGCGGCAAAATAGTGATAGGGACGAAACCCTTCTGATAGAACTTTAACAGTCATCCTTTCCCCTAATTCGTGATGCACCACCCCGGAGGTATTCATATTTTCACGAGGACTGCGGCGTACTTTTGTCGGTGCTCCTCTGCGTGTTTCTAAGATCCCCGTCTGGACTAAGTCACGAACAGCTTGTCTAATGGTGGTCCGGCTGACATTGTACTGCTCCATAAGCTGACTTTCAGACGGAATCGCTTCTTCTTCTGACCACACGCCCTCACTTATATTTCTGATCATTTTATTTTTCACCTGGACGTAGAGTGGCAATTTCCTCTGATTTTTAGACATCTTTACTTAATACACTCCAGACATCAAATTGATTCCCATTTAAATCATAGAAGACAAAATTCCTGCCTTTATGACCCCGATCTTCTATTTCACCAACCTGCACCCTATTTTCAATAAATTGGTTACGAATATTTTGTAACGCCTCCTCCCCGTCCACTTCAAATGTGAAGGCAAAGCGGCATCGTCCTTTTGCATCTGTGAAATTAGAAGTTTCCCCATATTTAGCACTAACGAGAAAGAAGCTTTGCCCTGCCATATTTACAATAGCTTTCTCCTCATCTTTATAGCTTAACGCTGCTCCTAATTTTTCAACATACCATTGAAGAGATTTCTCCACGTTACTCACCGGCAGGTATGTAGTCCCGACACGAACCAGTTGTTCGTTCATTTTTCCATCTCCCTCCTCTATTGATCAATCCTTGTTTTTCTGTTCTTTTAACAAAGTTTTATGAATCCATAAAGCTGCAATCGACGCTTCTCCCATAGCTGCTGTCACTAATTCTGAGTGAGCTGCCGCGTCCCCTGCTGCCCAGAGCCCGTTAACCGAAGTCATTTTAGTCTGCGGATCTAATACTAAATGTTTATTTTCCTTTGTCTCAGCACCCAGTTGTGCAGCGAGATCCGACCGTACAATATTTCCTCCAAATGCAGCGAATCCTTTTTCCGCTTTAATGATACGGCCTTCCATAGTTTCGACAGAACTAATTTCTCCGTGTTTCTGCGTTATCTTACGGACTCCTGTTTCTACTATTATAACTTTACGAGCTTCTAATGTCCGCTTCAATTGAGCAGATACAGGCTTCTGGTCATGATTGATGAAGGTGATATCTGAACTCCAATAAGTTAGAGTGTTGGCAAGTGAAGCACCCGTATCACCTGACCCCAGCACTACGGTTTTTTTGTTTTTCACTTCATAGCCGTCACAATCTGGACAAACATAGACGGATAGACCGAGACAAGGTTCGATCCCTTCAATCGCGGGAATATGATCTTTAACACCTGCTGCCAATAAAACGGTCCTGCCTTTAAAACTCAGTTGCCCGCATGCCTCAAACTCCCTGCTGTTTTTATGTAAATCTCGCACCTCATCGTTGTAAAAATGTACACCCAGCCGCTCCGCATGCTCGCGTCCTGCCTGACGTAATGTTCTACCGCTAACGCCGTGAGGAAAACCTAAAATGTTATTATATTTTTGACACAAAGTGGAGCGTCCTTCGCCACTATCAATCACCGCTACACTCCTCATATATCTTCCTAATTGAATAGAAGCCTGCAGACCAGCTATTCCCCCACCTATAATAATACAGTCATACCTCATATACAGACGCCTCATTTCAAATTATTTTTCTTACGTTTCCCTCTTCCCTGCAATTTACTATTTAAAGAAATAGTTCTATAATCTTCGTTCATAATAGAAATACATCACCTAGGAGGAAAGCTTCATGAGTATAGAAAAAATTATAGCCCAGCTGACCAATCTTGAGCACAAGCTTGACTTTCACCACCCTATAGAAATAAATGATGAAATAGCCGCCTATTTAAAATTTTACGGTTTGGATTTTCCTCATGTAGAATTTAACTTAGGTAAGCTGGTCGTGGATGGTACCGAGATTTCTGTTCAAATCTTCAGTCCGAAAAAAAGTAAAGCGACTGTTTTCCTTTTACATGGTTACTTAAACCACGTAGGACATTTAAATAAAATGATTAAACATTTAACCCAATTAAACTACCGTGTGATCAGCTACGACCTGCAAGGTCATGGTTTGTCCAACGGAGAACGAGCTACTGTTACAAGCTTCACTGATTATGTAACTACACTTGAGGGATTAATGGAAAAAGTAAAAATAGAAATGCCAGACCCTTTTTACGTTATTGGTCACAGTACGGGAGGAGCCATAATTATAGATTATCTATTAAAAAACCGATTCCACCCTTTCGATAAAGTCATTTTACTTGCACCCCTTGTCCGTTCAAACCACTGGTACTTAACAAAGGCCGCTTACGGCTTAATTCAGGTCATTCCCTTTATTAAAAGGGTAAGAAGGCAAATTAAAAAAAGAACGATGAGTAAAGAATACGTGGCTTTTTTAAAAAGTGATCCCCTTCAGCCAAAAGCAATTCCTCTGAGCTGGTTAAGGGCTTTAATGGAATGGAATAAAACGATTCATCATTATCCTCCGCTGAGCACAGAAATGCTCATTATCCAGGGGAATAAAGATGATACCGTTGAATGGCCTTATAACCTTTCCTTTCTTAATAAAAGGTTTGGGAATGCAACGATCATACTCCTGGATGAAGGACAGCACGAATTAATTAATGGAAATGCTGAAACTAGAGAGATATTGTTTAGTAAAATCGAAAAGTTTCTTAATGATTCTCTTTAAGAATTACTCTGTTGAATGCTCTAGTTAGTATTAAAGTAATAACAATGACGGAATCATGAATCATCTGCATTTCCGTAAAACTTACGGCAGACACTAACGAAAAAAGGCTTTTCCCATAAGAAAAGCCTCCATAAAACTTGCAAACTAGTACCGGGCACGCGAATAGCCACGTGCATTCTGGTCCTGCAGCTCCTTAAGCTGCTTCTGCAATTCCTCAATTTGCCGCTGCATGTTCTTCTGTTCCTGTCTTTCTTTTTTTTCTTCCTGCTGCTCTTCAAGTTCGTCTTGTTTGGCTTGAGCTAACGCAATCGACTGGCCCGCAAGAGTAATTGCATCCCCTGCAGTAACCAGCCACTGCCCGAATAATTGAAGCAGATCAGCAAAGTTGTTTTCGTAGAAATCACCGCTGTTCTCTTCTTCAAACTGATCATTGTCAAAAATCGTACTCATGCGATCCCCTTCTTTTTAGGTGCTCTTATATATTATGCCTGCCGGGAAGGAGTGACAAAGAAATGACCTGTCTAATTCTCCCCCTGCACCTCTAAACGCTCCAAAAATTCGTGCAGGGGCTGCAGCGAAGTAATTTTTTGATTGCACGTCATACTATCCTGACAAATGTAGTTCCCTCTTTTAACAGTATGGTGTTCGGACTCCTTAATAGTAGTCGTAAACATCCCCACTTTTTCGTACTCGTTACAAATCGAACAAATTCCTTTGGAAAGAGATTTAATAAAATCGCCAGTGATCCCCTTCAATCCAGATCCTTCAAGAAATACGATGAATTTCCTGTGAGCAGCAGGATCATTCCAACCTAAATAAGAAAGTTCACGACGATCAACATTCCGCAGCAGCGGGACTTTAAATTTCTTCTCTTGGGGAAACAATTTCTTAAGCTTTTCCTCTGGTATTTCAGGGAAAGGGATAACATAATGCTTCAGCTGGGACAACACGAGGACGGCATCTGCCTGATCTTCAATGATTGTTACTTTCTTAACCAAATCGGCCTGCGGTCCTGTCAGTCCTTCAAACTTATTGAACACTTTTTCTTCAGAGATGGATTTAAGTGCTTGAATAACCCCTGTATCATTAACGGTAGAATGGCCATTGATTAAATGGACCGTTTGATTTTTAATAAAATTAAACTGATCGCTGCGAATGAACGAGTTCAAAGTAATTCCTCCTTTTGGGGAGTGATTATCTATTTATTAAACTCAATCAAATTACCATCTGGATCACTTATAAAAACCTGGTGCCAGTCCGTTTTATTATCAGGTTTGTTTACAAAATCAACATTGTGCTTCTCTAAATTATTAATAACTTGGTCCATGTTCTTCGCTCTAATCGCAAAGTGACCGTCACGGCTGTCGATTTCTGTAGTCCCTCTCAATGTGTTTCCTTTTTCATGGACGATCAAGTGGATCTGCGTCATACCAACCTGATACCATGCGCCCGGAAATCCAAAATCAGGCCGTTCTTCACTTTTTTCAAAACCTAGAATTTCTCCATAAAAATGCTTTGCCCGGTCGATATCAGTTACAATAATCGATACATGATGTAACCCTTCATACATGGCGTGCAACCCCTTTCTTTATATTTTCATCCTACTACAATCTTTTATGAAAAGTCATATGAAAAAGTACTCCATATGCACAGAGACTCCTTATCTGGGGAATACTTTATAGAAGTGCACAGCAATTGACATCCCATCCATCATCAGGTATTGTGTTTAAATCAATGCTAAGTAAATCGATCAGAATTATATTTTTAAAAAGGAGGACCTCTAATGAAGGGATTTCTAAGTGCTTATACCCGCATCTCACTTATTAAAAAAATTACAATTGCCCTTATACTTGGAGCTGCCGCTGGACTCATATTCGGTGAAAATGCCAGTGTGTTAGAACCGTTAGGGGACTTACTGCTCCGCTTACTGCAATTCATCATTCTTCCGCTTATTCTCTTCACTTTAATTGTCGGGGTGAATCAAACAAACATCGGCAGTCTGGGGAGAATGGGAGGAAAGGTGTTCACTTATTACCTGGCTACTTCTGCTTTAGCCATATTTATTGGAATAGCAGTGGCTGGTTTATTCAACACTGGAACAGGAACATCGCTAAGAGGAGATGAGAGTTTTGACACACCTGATAACCCGGGGGTTATAGAAGTACTACTAAATATTGTCCCGGACAACATTGTAACAGCCTTCACGGAACTGAACTTATTAGGCATTATTTTTACTGCTCTCGTTTTTGGTATTGCCATCTCCTATTTGCGGTCAACCTCTGACTACCATCAAGCAGGTGAGAAACTTTATCGAGGGATAGATGCATTGAATGAAGCCACGCTCACTGTTATGAAAGGGATCCTGCAATTTATACCCATTGGCATCTTTGCTATTATTGCAGATGTAGTAGGCAGTCAGGGCGTAAATACTTTAACAGAGCTTGGTAAATTTGTCGGGGTCTTGTATATTGCCATTATAGTTCAACTTGCTATCTATGCAGGTATATTGTTAATCAGCAGAATCCGCCTGGGTTCCTTTTTCAGAGAGGCCCGGACCCCGCTGGTTACTGCTTTTGTGACGCAGAGCAGTACGGGCACACTGCCGCTGACATTAAATGCTGCCCGCAGCTTAAATCTAAATAAAAGCTTATATGGATTCAGTTTACCGCTCGGGGCGACAATAAATATGGACGGAGCGGCGATTCGAATCGCCGTTTCTGCCGTATTTGCAGCCAATGTTATTAACGATCCATTAAGCTTTGCCGAGATTCTACAAGTGGTTCTCGTTGGCACCCTTGCTTCTGTTGGGACAGCTGGAGTTCCCGGCGCGGGCATTGTTATGATTGCCACTGTATTTACACAGGTCGGCCTGCCAATGGAAGCAGTTGCCCTACTGGCTTCTGTAGACGTTCTCATAGGGATGGGAGCTACAGCATTAAATGTAACCGGTGACCTTGTAGGGACATCAGTTATTAACAAAACGGAAAAGAATTCTGCCCAATAAGAGGAGCAGTCCCTGGATAACCGAGGACTGCTTTTAATAGTTAAAAAAACGGCGGCTCACGCGTAACAAGCGGCTTATAGAATGCCGTTCTTCTCGTTAATATTAACTTCTCCTGATCAAGCCACCAGTCCGTCTTCATCGTATGAAAACTGTTAACGAGAACTTCCTGCTCTTTCCCCGATGTGATCACTGTCTCATCTTCTGTATAGTTTTGATCCAAATTGTAGATAGCGCTTCTCCCTTTGAAATCATGCTCCGTGCCTACAAAGTTAGCCACAATTGTAAAAGACTGAGCCCCTTTCGCTACGGCGTCCCATGTAGACACCGTCCCATCAGGATAAGGCTTCGCAAACATCTTCTCATTCATCGCCAGCTCCACACCATATTGTCCATTCCAGCTCGTCGGCACACAAATCATATCCGCCCTTTTTACAGCCAGCACACTTGCCACTTCGGGAAAGACTGCATCATATCCTATCATCATGCCAACCCGGCCAAAACCATTTACCGGGGTTATAAAAATCTGGTTGCCAGGTGTGGCCCAATGTTCATCCCAGTCATCTAAGTGGATTTTTCTATGCTTGCCGATCACTTCCCCCACGGGGCTTATTAATACAGCTGAATTATAATAGTGCGGGAGTTCTTTTTCAGCAAACCCAAAAACAATGTGAACTTTTTTCTCTTTGGCAAGCCTCTTCATTTCCCGGATGGTGGGGCCATCATCCGTTTCTGCATAATCATGAATATCCTGTTTCTTTTTCGTCTTCACAGGTCCGATGACCGAAACCTCTGGGAGAACAATTAATTGGACGTCCTCTTCAACTTTTTCCTCAATGAGTTGTATTACTTTATTCAAATTAATTTCCTTATTGCCAATAACAGGTTCATATTGAACAGCAGCTGCCTTAATGTGCCGTGACTGTGTATTCTTTGTATAATCCCAGGGACCGAGAAATAACATCAAATCCTTGTAGGAATCCATTCTCCGCTCAAGCAGTCGATCTTTGGCAGGGTTTTGATAGTGAGCAGGGTTAATTTTCCCCATCACCCTGTCGGGACCACTCCCTTCTTCGACTCTTGAAATTGGTGCTTCAACCACTTTGTGCCCATATGGAGACCAGATGGCACTCGCACCAATCATTTGAAAATCCTCTTCTTTATCTGAACGGTTTGCACTCACTACATAGAGTCCGTTCATCTCTGCCCAATGCTGCAGCATTGAAATAGAAGCACTGGAAGAATTCGTAGGAAAGCATAAAATATCCGCACCGTTCACAGCTGCCAGCCGGGCTGATTCCAAATAAGTAGAGTCCTGACATATAATCATTGCAATTTTACCTATCTGTGTTTCATATACTGGACAGCCGGTGTCGCCCCAGCAGGACCAATAATTCTCGACTACCCACTGGTGGATTTTTCGGTATTTCCCTATAAAACCTTCCGGCCCAACAAGAGCGGCTGAATTATAATAAAGACCTGTTTCCAGATCCTCCTCCGCCATTCCAATGACAATATACACATTATACTCTTCAGCGATTTCAGAGAACTGATCCGTCGTCAGGCCGGGAATCGTATCTACATACGTACTAATGGCAGAGCGGTCTAAATAATGATATCCTGTCGTCGCCATTTCAGGAGTGACGATAAGCTTTGCCCCTTGTTCTGCAGCCTGCTTTACACGGGATTTCAACTCTCTTATATTCGCATTACGACGATTTAATTTTGGGTTAAACTGAATTGATGCCGCTTTAAAAGGAGTTCTCACTTCTTTCTACCTCCTGCTGCTTCTTGTACACACAGTGTATCTAAAAAACACTATACATACAAAAGACGCCCCTGTTTATAATGACCGTCATCCATTAAAAAAGAAGCGTCTAAATTTGGTGTACCAGCCTCTGAATTGCCAGACGTTCCGATAAAGAATAAAGAGAATGATGTAGATCCCTATACCTGCCAGCCATTGATATTGAATAGTGACTATATTCCACGTATACATATCCTTTACCAGAACCCATAGAAAACCGCCCAACAGACCGAAAACCAATATAATTCTTAACAATTCAAGTACGATTCTCATTACGTTTTTACCTTTGCGTAAATACATGTATCTCTTACCTCGAGGCCGTCGACGGATACGTCCTCGTTCCTAAGTATGCCTTCTAATTGAAAATTCAGCTTCGCCGGTATAGCACGGCTTCTATGATTTATCGCATCACACCGTATTTCCACGCGCTTCGCATGAAGTTCGCGGAATGCAAATCTTGTTAATCCGTCTACAGCTTCAGTTGTATAGCCTTTTCCACTGTAGCGTGAATCTACCCAATAGCCAATCTCGAATTTAGGTACATCCCAGTTCATACGATGCAGCCCCGTGGAACAAACCAGCTCGCCGGTCTCTTTATGAAAGCCAAGCATTCGAAGATCTTCTCTTTTCAAGAAATTGATATGGGCATGCCTAATATTAACTTCTGTCTCTTCTTCCGTCTGATCGTGCTGTGCAAATGGAAGCCAGGGCTTGATCTCGTGAAGTGAGGCCTGTATGGCTTGATAGACTTTCTTCCCATCACCCGGTAGCGGCAGACGAATATGTAATCTTTGTGTTTCAAACTCATGAGGAAAATCCATTAGAATTTGATCCATATAAAAACTCCTATACCTTTTTATTGGTTATCCAAATCATCGTCAAGCCATGACTCACGTGTGTTCGACTGCTTATGTAGATCTACTCCATTATTCTTCGCGATTATCCCGCCTAACCTGGATTTATCAATCCCGTTTTTCACTGCTGATTCAATAATATAGTACAGTATCAGTAAAGACACCGCAGTCCCTGCCAAGTAGATTAAAACTCCCATACCATCCCTCCTTTTTCCTCTTCTCATATAAGAAATATATCATAACTTATTTTAAATCTCTGTTTATTCCATAAATTTCTTATAAACTAATTCTTCTTATCGAACAAATTACTCATTTTATCAAATTAAATCATTAAAAAGTAACTCTCTTCATTCGAGATTGCAAATTTCATGCAAAAATGACAAAATCTTTTCATTTTTTAAGCTTTTTTTAAATCTATTTCAATTTTCACAACATCTAATATAATAATATTTACGTTTTTTATTAAATAATTTTACAAACAATTTTCGGAAAATTATATAACTTTTAATCTTTTTCCGAATTAGAGAGGGAGAATGAAACATGGAAAAAAGCCGTAAAGGATTATTCCAACGTTTTCTGGACGGGGTCAGAGCATTTAGGAAATAAACTTCCTCATCCTGTTACATTATTCTCTGTTTTAGCGTTAGCTGTTTTAGCTTTATCTGCCATCATCTCTGCCACGGGTGTGAGTGTGGAACATCCTGGTGAAGAAGGAGAAACAGTAGAGGTTACAAATCTGCTGAATGGTGAAGGAATTCAATATATCTTTGAAAGCATGGTAGATAACTTCATTGAATTTGCTCCGCTTGGTGTGGTACTGGTCACTATGCTTGGTATAGGAATTGCCGAAAGATCAGGACTCATCAGCGCTTGTTTACGCGGCTTTGTTTTGTCTGTTCCTAAACAACTCGTAACCCTGGGACTAGTATTTGCAAGAATTATGTCCAGTGTGGCTTCAGATGCAGGTTATGTTGTGCTGCCTCCGCTGGGTGCTGTCATTTTTGCTGCTTTAGGAAGACACCCGCTTGCTGGTTTAGCGGCTGCCTTTGCCGGAGTTTCCGCCGGCTTTAGTGCAAACCTTTTCTTATCAGCTACAGATCCCATGCTCGGCGAATTAACAATTGATGCTGCAGCAGTTATTGATCCGGAATACGCTGAAGGCATGAATATTGCGATGAACTATTACTTCATTATCGCGTCTACAATTTTACTTACACTTGTTGGAGCATGGGTAACAGAAAAAATCGTTGAGCCTCGTTTAGGTAAATATACAGGAGAGTTTACGGAAGACCTTAAAGGTTTAGACGCTATTAAGAAAAAAGGACTTATCGCTGCAGGTATTGCATTGCTCATTGGTCTTATTGGTACTGCTCTGCTGATCGTTCCTGAAAATGGCATTATGCGCGGAGAAGAAGGGTCCATTGTACAATCACCGTTTATGACTTCTCTCGTTCCGATCATTGCCCTCTTGTTCTTCATCCCAGGTCTTGTTTACGGAAAAGTGACGAAAACCATTCGTAACGATAAGGATGTAGCTGATCAGCTTTCCGATACAATGGCATCGATGGGTATGTTTATTGTACTGGCTTTTACAGCAGGTCAATTCGTCGCCTACTTCACAGAATTCAATATGGGACTCGTCCTGGGTGTCTTTGGGGCTCAGTTTTTAGATTCTGTTAACTTGTCGGGAATTCCATTAATCATCATGTTTATTTTAGTAGCAGGTTTTATTAATTTGTTTATCGGAAGCGCGTCTGCTAAATGGGCCATGATGGCACCTGTGTTTGTACCGATTATGATGCAGCTCGGCTATTCACCTGAGCTCACTCAAATGGCTTATCGTGTGGCCGATTCAGCAACAAACATTATTACTCCGTTGATGACTTACTTCGCTATCATTATTGCATTTGCACAGAAATACGATAAAAAAATGGGGATTGGTACGTTGATTTCTGTTATGTTCCCATGTTCATTAATTTTCCTTATCTCCTGGTCAAACTTCTTAATTATCTGGATGCTTTTGGGCATCGATCTCGGACCAGTCTCGCCAATCACATATTAAGCTTGCTTGTTGAGGAAACTATCCGAATATGGATAGTTTCCTTTTCTAATTCTTCATAATGGAAACTCGAGTATAAAACTTATCATTTTATACTCGAGTTCACTAACTGATTATTTTGATCACTTTGTCGGTGTGTTTGCATCATGCTGCTTCTTATCACCTTTTTCGCGTCTTAAAGCATTTAAATCCTCTTTGCTTTTATTTTTAGCCTTCTTGCCCATCGCTCACCCTCCCTTCTCAAATGTCTTCATTAATATAGGTTGTCTATCTTTTTCAAAAAAATGATCAAAAGTACTCGCTTTAATGTACTTTTGATCATTTTTCATTGTACCCTCTCTTTATTCTGCTTCGTACTCACCGATAATCTCGACGGCTTTCTCGGTCACTGATGTATCAATGGATGTATCGAAATCAAATTCACCGCGGGTAGCCCCATTCTGCTCATACATATCATACTGCTTCTTAATGTCGTCAATAAACATTTCACCATTCGGGTCCAAGCCTGTGATCGAAACCTTCTCCCATATTTCTGGATCCTTTAAAGCGGTATGCTTTGTCATAATATCAATAACTTCATCCTTACCTTCCCCATTTTGGAAGGCATCATTGTAGTCGCGTACACCTTTTAAATAGGCCGCCATAAATCTCAGGGAAACATCCTCTTCTTCAAGAATGAATTTAGGCGATCCCAGCACCATTGCAATTTGGGCATTTGGAGCAAAATCAGTTGCATCACCTAAACGAACATGCAGGCCTTGTTCGATTCCCTGCGTAATCAAAGGTTCAATCTGCAGAGCGGCGTCAATCGATCCATTCCCCATTGCGGCCAGCATATTTCCGAAATCAGACATAAGCACGAATTCGACATCATCTTCCGTTAACCCCGCGTGCTTAAGCATTTCCTGAAAGATGTAATCGTCTACTGCATTTCTTGATGAAACGGCAATCCGTTTTCCTTTGAGATCTGAATAGTCTTTAATCTCATCTTGAAGATCTTCTCGAATAACAAACGAGAAGTAAGAGTTTCCATCAATGTAGTGACCTTTGTCAGCTATAATCTTTACATCTATTCCCTGGGCAATGGCATTAAAAAAGGATGATGTGGATACGCCTCCGGCAATATCTACTTCCCCGGCTGCTAAAGCAGGAAGCATATCATCACTGTTAGCAAACTGTGTAAATTCAACATCGATATTGTATTCTTCAAAATATCCTTTTTCCTTCGCGATGTAGAAGCCTGCGCCGGAAGCAGCACCATCTTCAGCAATAAAAACTGATGCTTTCTCATCTAATGGTGCTAAGTCACCTGAAGCATTGCCGTCACTAATATCCTCCTCTATTTCATCACTTGCCTGATTGGAAGAGCAGCCGCTTATCAATACAACTAATAACAGCAGTGGTATGAATAATAGAAATTGACACTTTTTCATTAAAATCACCCTTCTTACCCCTTCACTCGTGAACTCTGCACCTCATCATGCAGATGATTCCATATATCTACAAAATGCTTTGCCATAACAGGATCGGCTCTTACCTGCTCCATATTACGGGGCCGCGGCAGATCAATTACCTTTTCATCAATAATCTGACCAGGCTGAGTGCTCATGAGCAGAATCCTGTCACTGAGCAGAAGCGCTTCGTCAATACTATGTGTTATAAACAATACAGTCTTCTTCGTTTCTGCCCATATGCTCAGCAGTTCTTCCTGTAGAATAAACTTATTCTGTTCATCTAACGCAGCAAATGGTTCATCCATTAACAGAATTTCAGGATCATTTGCGAATGCCCTTGCGATACTTACCCGCTGCTTCATTCCCCCTGATAATTCTTTAGGGTATAATTTCGCAAATCGGTCCAGCCCGACTTTTTCTAAATAATAAGCTGTTCTTTCCTTTATAACGGATTTTGGCAGATGCCGCATTTTCAGTCCGAATGCCACATTCTCTTCTACCGTTAACCATGGTATTACTCCGCGTTCCTGAAAAACCATAGACTGCAGAGGACGACCTTCTTTGCGTTGATCAATTGTAAAATCACCAATACTTGGCTTTTCTAAATCAGCAAGGATGCGGAGCAGCGTGGTTTTTCCGCAGCCGCTTGGTCCTATTAAACAAATAAATTCACCGTCCTTGACGTCCATTGAGATATCCTTAAGGGCGGTCACACTATTTCCTTTTTTGTAAAACACTTTTGTTAAATGGCGAATGGAGATCTTTGAATTAACCAACTTTTCATTCACCTCCATGGCAGTAGTTTATTTTGGAAGCCTCGTAAAATCAGTGAAAACAAATAACCAAAAAATGAAATGAGCACTAGCCCTACATACATTTCTTTTAACAAAAAGGCTTTATAAGAAGTCCAGATCAAATACCCTATCCCTGAATTAGCCCCCATCATTTCGGCTGCTACAATCGTAAGCAGGGCAATGGCCTGCCCCATTTGGATGCCTTCAAGCATGACAGGAAGGGACCCCGGCAGTGCGATTTTAAAGAAGTAATTCTTTGAATCCGCACCATAGTTCTTTGCCACATCCAAGTAAATTCGATCTATGTTAACAACCCCTGCCACTGTGTTTATAATTACCGGGAAAAACACACTTCCCGCAATCGTCACAATCTTTGAAACTTCGCCGACCCCAAAAATAATTAATATAATGGGAAGGAGCGCAAGGGTTGGAATTGGCATAAGTGCCATAATTAACGGAGAGAAGAAATGACGGACTGGTGAGTAGAGCCCCATAATCAGCCCCAAAATAACCGCGGGTATAACACCAAGCAAAAAACCTGCAAAGATTCGAAATAAAGAAATACCAATGTGATCAAATAACTCTCCACTTGTTCCCATTACTAAAAAAGTTCCAACAATTTCAGTCGGAGGAGGAAAAAATCTTGGATCCACTATTTCCGTACGTGATAAAAACTCCCAAAGCAGCAAAATGAATATAGGCGAAGATATCGTAAGTATTTGTTTAAGACGGCCTTTAATTTGCCTTTTCCTCCACTCTTCCTGTTCGACCGCAAAGGGGTCGTGATTATGTCTCTTCATTTTCTCCTTCATCCTTCACCACCTCTTTATGCAAATCATCATATGTGTAAATGCCCAGAAGTGTGAAAAGTAGTCAATTCAGAATAAAGACTTATGCCCTGTGGCAGACACGGTACGGCGGGAAGGCGATTTTATGAGGTGAGTGCCTGCCCATAATAAAAGCAGCTCCAATTACTCGGAGCTGCCTTCTTCTAATTTTTCTATTTTCACTTCATCCATTCGTTTTGCGAGATCCTCCTGTAACTGCTGCTTGACCGCTTTTATGTGCTTCTTCTTTGCAGCTATTTGATCCTCGTGCTTCTTAAATGCTTTCAGCCAATCCTTCAAATCGTTTATTTCTCCGAAATGATCTTGAATATCCTCATAATAATCTGCCTGCTTTTTATAGTTTTCTTCATACATTTCGTTGAGATACCTGTAGATATAACGGAGATATTTCGATTCAATACGTACATTGTGTAATGCATTAAGTGATGGCTTGGAGGTTCGTCCTTTCTTTTTACATGCCTTATTAAACTCATCTACTGCTTCATTAAAGGAATGTTCGTACTGTTCAAGCCTGCGGTTTATTTTGAAAATCATTACGTAATTGTGTAATTCATCCTTCAGAAAAGCCTCCCAGCTATCATAGAAATCGTCACTTATTACCTCAGGTAATAATTTTTTCAGCTCATCCCTATGCTTTCTCCTCTTTTCGTCTATACTTTGATGAAGCAGTCTATAAATTTGAGCCAGCTTTTGGTTCTCTTCCTTTTCTTCCCTGCGGATGAAAGCTTCTATTGCCACGTCACTCTCTCTCACTTTGCCTAGAAGCTTATGAGCTTCTTTTAAAGGGTCGAATATTTCATGATCTTTAGGAACTTTTAAAGATTGGAGCAGTGCCTCCAAACGTCTTCCCTTCACTCTTGCTTGATGAATGTCCTCTGGATCTTCAAAAGTAAGTGAACTTCTGCAGTGCTCCCTGTATTCATGAAGCAATCCGCTAAATACAGAAGACCAGCGTCCGCCCATACTTCTGTTTGCCTGCTCTAAGCATTCCTCGCATAAATACTTGCCTTTCACCTGCGTGAGAGACTGATCACTCTGACAGACTATACAATACTGCGAATGATCATTAAGTACCACTTCATTATTGAGAACCCTGATCTCAACCTGCTTGCCTTCTTCCCAGTTTAGCTGCTGCCTTATTTCAACAGGGATTACAACTCGTCCATAACGATCAAGCGTCTTTCCTTCTTCTTTACCTTTTTCCTTCACTACTTTAATCCCGCGCCCGCTTTCGAGCTCATAAACATTCAGGTGCTGATCCTTTAACTGTAATTCATCACGAATATCCTTTGGAATAACAACTCTGCCCATCTTATCCAATTGCCTCATAAATTTAGCAGCCATTATGAAATCCTCCACCTTTTGGAAGCTTTTTTCTTACCCTTCCCTTAATTTTCTTTTTATTAACTACTATGTAGATTTCTTTCTAATAAAAAGCACAGTCCATGGACTGTACATAGTTGTATAGATCTAATGATTATTATTTCATTTTTTCTAATAAGTCTTCAGCTGCATCTCCAGTAATCATTAAATGATACCTTTTACCCTGATACGCCTTAACCATTAATAGAATCCATAGAACAAGAGATAGAGGAGCAATGAGCAGGCTTACTAATATTCCTATAATAGGGATAAAATTAACCACTAAACCTAAGACAAAGATTCCGCCAAATACAATAAGAGACTGCATGGCATGAAAGCGGATAAAATTGTTCTCTTTCTCAATTAGGAGAAAGACAATCCCCGTAATAAAACCTAATAAATAAGCAAGCAGTCCACCTACATTTTCCTCAAGACCCGTTGAAGATTTTTTTACTTGCGGGGTTCCTCCGTCTGTTGGAGGCAGTGGGTTCTTCGGATCGTGCTCCACTTTGCTGTTTCCTCCTTTTGCTTTTTTATGAAAAAAGCTGACCTGACGCTTTCTGAAAGAGGAACGAATAATTGTCAAACTATTCTGTAATTTAATTATACAAATTCCTTTGTTCAGCGTCAACATAACTTTTCCAGCTTAATTGTCCTTACACAGGGACTAGTAAATGAGGGCACTGACTCTACTTTAAGTCCTTCGATGGTTTCACCTAAAAGGTTAATATACTGAAAAGCCATATAATAAACTTATATTTCCGTTATTTCCCAAAGGAAAGGGGAAAATCATAAGTTCATTGTTAAGATAGGAACCATCAGCAGTAGTTAGTTATACAGAATCTATCAAAAAAAGACGCGTTCTGCCGATCCGCGTCTTTAGGCTGTATACACTTGATGAGAAGGAAGCTCTAATAAACTTAGTTTGCCTCCATATACAGCTCCTGTGTCAATATCAATGTGATCTCTATAGTAAGCAACATCTTCAACGGGGGTATGTCCGTGCACTACGGTTTTCCCAAGACCAATTTCGTCCGTATGCCTTGTCCACAGCATAGTATGCTCTTCCTGCTTTTCAAGAGGAATATGCGGTTTTAAACCAGCATGGACAAAAATATAATGTTCTGTTTCATAATACATGTCCAGATGATCTCTCATCCATTCCTGATCGTGGTAAACTTCTTCCATATGGTGCTTGTACGATTGAAAAGTGGTCGAAGCTCCATTCAGCTTCCACAGCTCCATAGCCTTTGATTCATGCTTTGCGCGAATAAACAAGTCATCGTGATTGCCTTTAAGCGCGATAGCTCCATCCTCTTCAACAAGCCGCTTCACCTTCTTAACTACTTCTCTGGAGTCAGGACCTCGATCAACATAATCACCTAACAAAATCAACTGATCCTTATCGGGCTGATACTCCGCTTTTTTCAGGACACGCTCAAACTTTTCAATATCTCCGTGAATATCCGACACGACAAGGTACCTCATAATGTCCTCCTCCATTAGACTTATTCTCCTAAAGTTACATACAGGTCTATTTCTTTTTTGGAAGACTTTTAAACCTCATGACCGTCTCAGATCCCTCTTCAAAAAATATTTCCTTACTTTTCCCTACATTGTAAACCCCTGCTGCATTTAATAAACAGCGGTACAGTAATTTAAATAAGCTGCCACATTCCCTCTTATCATCTGTTCATATAACCTCTCAATTCTCCGAGTGACGGGGCCGATCTGACCGCTTCCTATCACGCGGCGGTCTACTTCTACTACGGGTTTAATACCTATAGCTGTTCCTGTAAAAAACACTTCCTCAGCCTCATACAACTCAATTCTTGTAAAGCTTTGTTCCACTATTGATAATCCCAGCTCCTTCACAGCTATTTCAAATACTGTGCTCCGTGTAATTCCCGGAAAAATATCATCAGCAACCGGAGGAGTTATCAAGGTCGAGCCTTCAACAATGAATATATTTTCCGTAGCTCCTTCACTTACATGTCCGTCTGCGGTTAAAAAAACAGCTTCATCGTATCCATTTATTTCAGCTTCCTGAATCGCAAGCCCGGAGTTCAAGTAGCCCGCACTTGATTTAGTCTGCGGGGGAATAGCATTGCTGGCTATTCTAGTCCAGGAAGAGATGCACACCTTTAAAGATGGTTTCGCTTCATATTCAGAGAAGTCTACATAGATAGAAAGGCGGTTGTAAGGATCACTTAATCTAGGTCTTAATTCTCTCTCTCCTTTAAAGCAAATCGGACGTATATAGACATCTTGAGTGACTTCATTCAACAATAGCAGCTCTCTGATCAAATGAAACTGCTCACCTTTTGTGTAAGGAACGGGAATGAACAAACTATCGCAAGAACTATGAAATCTATTGATGTGATCTTCTAAGCGGAACACATACAGCTGTTTATGCTCTTCATTCCAAAAGGCTCGTATGCCATCGATCGCACCTAACCCATAATTTAAACCCTTGTTCTTCACACTCACGCTGAGAGTTGTATCTTCAATGAATTGTCCACGATCAAACATATAGACCACAACACACACTCCCTTCCTTTATAGTGAATATATGCTGGTATACCAGGACTATACAAAGGAATCTCCTAACAATATACTTAATCTTCCAAATAAGATATTATTAAAATAGGATTTTAAAATGCTGGTGAGGTGTGTAAATGGAGAACAGCTTTGTTTCGTTTCAACAACAAATCATTCAACTTGCCGAGGAGAAGAATTACATTGAAGCGATCATTCAATTAGAAAGTGGTAAATCCCGATTCCCATGGAAAATCGATCGAATCGGCCAATGGAAAGCGGATGTATATTGTCTCTTAGGAGAAGAAGAAAAAGCACTTAACGAACTCAATGAAGTACTATCAAAAGGATTGTGGTGGAATCCTGAAATTTTAGAGAATGATCCTGAGTTAGCTTCATTAAAAAGTCTTCCAGATTATCAAAACGTTATAAAAAAATGTGACCGGCTGTTTCAGCAGGAAAAACAGGCAGCCAAACCAGAACTTAATATTTTAGGAAATCCAAAGGCAGATATTTGTATTTTCTCGCTTCACATGCGGGGATCAAACGCAGAAGATTATATAAGCCATTGGCAGGACCCTGTTTTAAAGCAAAATTACTTTATGGCTTTTCCTCAATCCTCCCAATTATTCAGCTGGAATTGCTACACATGGGACGAACAGGATAAAGCTCATGACGAAATCAGTCAGGCTTATAATGAATTTGCACGTATATATTCTACGCTGAATAAACAAATCATTGTAGCAGGAGCTTCTCAAGGAGCAGATGCAGCTTTGACACACTGTTTAGCCAATAAAGAATTTAATAAATTTGTTCTTCTTATCCCTTCTTTCCAGGATACCGCAAAAATAGAGAAACTCCTTCAGGCACATGAGAGTAAAGATATACGAGGAGTCATTATCACAGGAGATCAGGATCCTTTTTACGAAAATGTCCAAAGAATTCATTCACTTATGAAGAGGCAGGGTCTCGAATGTCAGTTAATTGTGAAAAAGAACCAGGGCCACCTTATGCCGGAGGATTTGCCTGAATTATTAGATCAAGCATCTCTGTTTGTTCTACATAAAAACTAAAGTAAGGCAGGTCCTTTTATTTAATAGGCCTGCCTCTTATTAAACAATAACTACTATTCAATTGTTTCTTGACGTCTCCTAAACAACAACAGTCCGCCCAGCCCCGCTGCGGCAGCACCTGCTAGAATGAGCATAGGTAGATTAGTAGCTGTATCCGGCAGTTCTCCCCCCGCTTCAGCCGACTCTTCGTCCATCTCGTCTTCCAATGGAACGGCTTCATCCATCACCTCTTGAGGCACCGTAATTTCATCTACTCCATTGAAATTATCTAAAGTCATCTCGATAGACTGTTCAGAAGTTGTAGTTTCACCTTCCATCTCCATATCCATATCGATATCCATCATCAAATGAGTCATATAATGATTTTCCTTATCAATGGTTACTTCATAACTCATTTCATTGATCGTCATTTCACCCAGCATATCTTCCATCATTGCTGAATCTTCTTCACCCATACCCTGACTAAACATTTCCTGTGACTCTTCCATTAGAGCTTCTCCATCACCTTCATAAGTTAATAGGTAAGTATCACCCTGATCCTCTACATTCATATTTTCCGCCAGCTCTTCTGCCTGCTCAACCTGGTCTTCTGCCATAGCTAAACTCCTCAGCTCGTCCAAACCCTCTGAAGGAAGTTCGATCCACCCTTCCTCGGGATCTTCTTGAAAAAATCCGTCCTCAGTCCAATAGGATTCAAGCTGCATTTCATCTTCTTCAGGTGTTGAGGCTGTAGTAACTTGATACATGGCAAACGGGTCAAGAGTAATATCCTGTTCTGCCACAGAATTTGTGGTAACCGTCTCACCAGCAATCATCATCGTCTGCTCCATGCTCGTCTCACTGGAATAGCTTTCGAGCTCAGTCATCGCTTCATTTGATTTCTGTAAAATTTCTGAAGCACTATCATCAGCTAGAACTTGAGTTGGAAGTATGACAGCCAGCACAGCAGCTGCCGAAAGAGAGAACAATTTTTTCAATATGGAAACACCCCTCATCATAATTTAGCAAGCTGAAATAGTACTTCTACGTTTATGTAACCTTGTGCACCATCCTTGCAACGTAAAAATTTTCCTATTCATCCCGCATTATTCGATAACCTGTTTCCATCACAATAAAACATTTTTATTACTTTTTTTATAAAAAATTCCAAATTAATCTACTAGAGGCTGCTTGACCGGATTGTCTAAATACTCGAAAAAAAGTTCCATTTGCGATTCTGTATTACGACTGATTGAGAGTTCAGGAAGATGGTCACGACTAAAAAAGCTTACATTACTCGTCTCCAGGGTATCTTCAGCTGCTGTCCCTGAAATATCACACTCCAGGAAGAATTTATAGTAATGGTATGGCTGAGGAGGATGGGCATGCTTATGATAATCTAGAACCGCCAGCAGTCTCTTAAAAACGGCCTGGTACCCCGTTTCCTCTTCTACTTCCCTTACAACATTTTCCGTTAACGAAGCACCTACATCTGCGAAACCTCCAGGAAGCGCCCACTTTTCATCCACTTTTTCCTTCACGAGCAATATTTTATTTTCTCTAAAAACCACGGCCCTAACATCTATTTTGGGTGTTAAATACCCTTCTTCCTGTTCAAATAAATTCAATATGTAATCCATCGTAGTGTTTGAATAAGTGGACATAATTTCCGCGCTTAACTCCATGAGTTGTCTGTAGCGTTCTATGTCATACTTATCTTTAGAAAAAGCCAGTCCCGCTTGAGCAGTAGATTGTATTTGTTTAGCCCAATCCAGCCATTGTTTATTCATATAAAGCAACTCCTGTCTAATAAAATTTTCTCCAGCTATTGAGATAGTCTTTATATTCATTCTTTATGTTATCGGGGAGGGAGTCTGCACTGAAGAACCTCACTTCTTTTCCTTCTTTTTGCTCGTTTTTTAACTCTCCTCTAAATGTGTTAGTGACAAATACAGCTGTGACGGAGTAAAATTGATCTCCGTTAGCCAGTTTAAAAAAGTAATTATCCCCGGAAAAAATATCTAAGAATGTACAGTCACTTACCTCCAGCCCTGTTTCTTCCTTTACTTCCCTTTTCCCCGTCTCTTCCATACTCTCACCTAATTCCTGAAGGCCTCCCGGGAGCCCCCACGTTCCATCGTTCCTGTGCTGAAGCAGAATATTTCTTTCCTCATCAACGACAATAACGACACTTCCCGTTAAAATTAGAGGACTTCTCCCAACCAACTCTCTTAATCCCCTCACGTAATCGATTCAAACCCACTCCTTTTCACTAAACTCATCTCTAGTGATTCCAAAGTAAAGAAAGTCATAATAATGGCCTCCGGTAAAAATCATGTTTCTTAGTTGTCCCTCTTTTTGAAATCCCATGTTCTCATGCATCTGAATAGATGACTTATTAAATGAATAGACAATGCTCGTTAGTTTTTGATAACTTAGTTCATTAAAGAAATAAGTCATGATCAAGTGAACGGCTTCTTTAGCATAACCCCGGCCCCGATAAGGTCTGGCAATTAGGATGGCATACTTGAATGTTCCATTTCTTCGGTCACAATCAAATGTATTGATCATACCAATTGCTTCCTTCTCCTCGCTTTCAATTATTAATGAATAGTGGTCGCTTTCGGGCTCTTTCTTAGACAATGCCTCTACATGCTCCTTTAACCTCTTATAGGAATGAGGAAAAGGAATGGATCCGACTGATTGGATTGCCTCGCTGTCGCCATCCCAATTAAACATAACATCGGCATCTTCAGGTTCTACACCCCTTAGCCTGACCCTTTTACCCTGCCAAAAATTCCACACGTCCAAATCTTTCACGCTCCTCCCTCATACTGTTAATTCATTATATAATATAAGACGCTTCAATTGAGTTCACCGTTTCATTTATGTCAACCTTATTAAGATTTAAAAAACCAAACCCTGAAAGTTTCAAGGTTCGGTTTTTGTACGATTAACTTGCCGATTCTCTTTCTTCAACGCTCTCTCCAGACTTTTTCTTTGATTTCCAAAATCGAAGGGGCATATAGGTAAAGAGTCGATATACAGCTGGTATTAAAAACAGTGTAATCACCGTGGCAAATAGCAGCCCTGAAATAATTACAGTAGCCATAGGGGCTTGATAATTCCCTGAAGAGCCCGAAGCTAAAGCCAGTGGAAGCATGCCTGCAGCTGTCGTTAAACTTGTCATAAAGATTGGGCGAATGCGGTTTTTTCCGGCCTCTACTAAAGAACTCTCAACTCCATAGCCCTGTTTTCTTAACTGATTAGTACGGTCAATATAGAGAATAGCGTTATTCAGTACAATTCCTATCAGCATTATGATCCCCATTCCTGACATAATACTCAGTTCGCGCTGGGTGAGGAACAGTCCTAATGTAACACCTACAATTGTCATTGGTATGACAGACATAACAATAAGCGGATGAGCTAAATGGTTAAATTGTACAGCCATTACTAAATACACGAGGAAGATAGCAATACCTAGTATGATCAGCATTTCCTGGACGAGCTCCTGCTGCTGTTCAAGATCTCCAGCAACCGAGAGATTGTATCCAGCCGGGGTCTCAAAATCATCAATGACGCTTTGAACTTCCCGGTTAATGGTTCCTAAATCAGTATCTTCAATATCAGCGGTCAGTGACATAAACCGCTCCCCATTAGAGTGAGTAATTTCGTTTGGGGTTTCAACCTCGACCAATTCTATAAAATTAGAAAGTTTTTCTTCTCCCTCAACTGTTATTACTTCTAAATCGAGCAGCGCAGACTCTGAAGAGGCTGGGTTCTCCCATTTAACTGTAAGAGGAACATTTTCATCGTCTACATTGATCTCTCCAATTGGCATTTCCAGAAAGGCTTGCTCAATGGTCTGTCTAACCTGACTTTCTGATATACCTGCCTCATCTATCGCATCTTCATTTACAGAAATTTCTTGTTCAGTAGATGTTCGTTCATTCGAGCTTGTTACACCAACAATCCCTTCTATTCCTTCAAGCTCTTTCTTGAATTCGTCAGAGATCTCCTGCAGTTCCTCAAATCTTTCTCCCTCAATATTTACCTGTACCGGAGAACCGCCTCCCCCTGCGGACATCATACTCTCTACAGATCGAATCGGCTGGTCTTCTTCCAGTTCTCTTAATGATTTAAGAATTTCTTCATTTATTTCGTCTTGTTCTCGAGTGATTTCCTCGTCTTTCGTCATATTGATCATAGTATAGAACATTCCGCCCATATCAATAACATAGTTTGACTCTACATCCTGAATGTCGGATAACGTCTCATTCATTTCCCGGGCAATATTTTCCCTGTCGTCATTTGTCAAACCCGTGTCTAAGTCTACCATCAATTCTGAATACCGATTAAACATATCCGGCATTATTGTCATAGGCACCTTGGTTATTAAAAATAAAGAACCGATAAACATTAAAGCAAATACGGAGATCACTGCAAGACTGTGACGTTTCTTTCTCACTGTCCAGTCCACAAGCCTGCTGTATTTATTTATGATCCGGCTTTCTTTCTTCGATGCAGCCGGCTTACGCAGTTTAAGGAATTTCTCCGATAATGATGGAATAACTGTGAACGAAACTATAACCGAACTTATTAATGTAATGGCCACCACGACAGACAGCATAATCATAAACTGTCCCGTTTCTCCGCCGAGCAGACCGATAGGCAGGAACACGACAATCGTCGTAAGCATGGAGGCTATTACTGCAGTAGCTACCTCTTTCGTTCCTTCCATTACTGCTTTCATGTCAGCCAGCCCTGCCTCTTTCTTACGGTAAATAGATTCGAGTATTACGATAGAAGAATCCACCATCATCCCTATACCCAATCCGAGCCCGATCAAAGTTAAAATGTTAAAACTGTAATCAAAAAGCCACATCGAAGCAAACGTTAATAAAATAGATGTCGGGATGGAAACTCCTATAATGAACGTCGCCCTTACGCTTCTCAGAAATAAAAGCAGAATAACTATGGCCAAAATACCACCGATTATTATGTTTGAAGTCACCCCGTCAAGAGACTCTTCCACATAATCAGCCTGAGCCACCATTTCGTTAAGCTCAAAACCGTCGATCAGACCTTCATCTCGAATATCCTGAACTTCAGCTCTTACTGCATCCGCCATCTCAATTTGAGTGGCTTCTGATACACGCCCAACTTCTACAAAAAGAAAATCACTCGTTCCATTCTTCCAGACATAAGAGGAGGAATCTGTTGGCTGTAGGCTCACCTCTGCCAGTTCGTCCAGCTCTATAAATCCTTCTTCAGCAGGAATTTCAATATGACTTACTTCTTCTACGCTGTTAAGCTGATCCGTCCATCGTAGTGAAGGAGAGTCACTTTCCTCACTCAGTTCCCCAAGGGTTGCTTCATTATTTGCCTGCTCAATGATCCCCACAACCTGATTAATATCCAGATTCCGATCTGCAAGCTCTTCCGGATCAAACTCAATAGCCACTTCATGTTCAGACTGCCCGGAGACAGCCGCGTCTCTTACTTCCGGGAGACTCTCCAGGCGGGGCTCTAAAACGTCTTCAGCGAAGGCATTCATTTCTTCCGCTTCTCCGCCGGAAATGTCCATATAAAATTCGTAGCCCTGTGTTGTCGCATATTGACCCGCTTCAATATCGTCAATCACATCGTTCTCTGATGCTGTCTGGTTCACAAGTGATTCAACTTCTTTATAAACTTCATCCCCTTCCCCCTGTGAGAAAGTCAACTGAAAGGAACTCCTTCCCATATTTGTAGTGGAACTGATGTCTTCTACACCTTCTACACCCTCCAGCTGCTGCTCTAATGGTGTAGTAATCGACCGTTCTACTTCAATTGCTGCCGTTTCACCTGCATAAATTTCTATGTAAGCTCCATCCATAGTGACGTCCGGCATTAGTTCCTGATCAAGCTTTAGTAAGGAATAGCCGCCAATAAATAAAGTTAAAACAACCATTAACCCCACCAAAATCTTTCTTTCAACAATAAATTCCAGCCACTTCATACTTCGTCCTCCTCATAAATCAAATGAATGATAATTTTGTTATTTTTTACATCACAATCCAATTATAGCCTGTAAATAAATTTTTTTGTTACATATATTTCATAATCTAATCATACCTTCCTCCGTTGAATTAGACACTGATCTGCAGACCTAACTTTTCTAAGACTACAGACTTATATATGTATTTGATTTTTCAATTAGAATAGCTTTCACTGATCTGACAATATGTTATAATGTGCTAAGAAATTAAATATAAGTCTGTTTTTAAGCAGGAGAGGTTCTAGCTACACCCTCTATAAAAAACTAAGGATGGAACTGTACCTTGCCTTAGGTGCGGTTTTTTTATGGTTTTTGGGTTACTGGAATTCTCTTTTTCACGATTGAAAGGGGAATTTTTTGTATGAAGAAAAATAAAGCAGTAGTTGTGTTCAGCGGTGGTCAGGACAGTACGACCTGCCTGTTCTGGGCTCTAAATAAATATGATGAAGTCGAAGCGGTCACCTTTGATTATAACCAGCGTCATAATGAAGAGATTGAAGCAGCTAAAGAGATTGCAAACGATTTAAATATAAAACATCATGTGCTCGATATGTCACTGCTCAGCCAATTGGCGCCAAACGCATTGACACGGCATGATATAGATGTAAAAGACGGAGAAGACGGTGAGCTTCCATCTACGTTCGTCCCTGGGAGAAACCTTCTTTTCCTTTCCTTTGCGGCAATCTTAGCTAAACAAATTGGAGCAAAACATGTAATCACAGGAGTATGTGAAACGGATTTCAGCGGCTACCCTGACTGTCGTGACGTTTTTATTAAGTCACTTAATGTTACGTTAAACCTTTCTATGGATGATGAGTTCGTTGTTCATACTCCGCTTATGTGGCTTGATAAAGCGCAGACCTGGGAATTAGCAGACGAATTAAATGCCTTTGATTACGTACGTGAATATACACTCACCTGCTACAATGGCGTGCGAGGGGATGGCTGTGGGGAATGCCCTGCTTGTAAACTGCGCAGGAACGGTTTAGATGCCTATCTTAAGCAGAAAGCTGAGGTGGCTGAGTAATGTTTGGCTTTACGATTGTAGAGAACTTACAAAAGATTCATGAAGACATTCAAAAGCACGAGCTGAAGTATCACAACAAACGCGTACTTGTAAGTAAAGAATTTACGTTTGATGCGGCGCATCACCTTCATTGCTATGAAGGTAAATGCAAAAACCTGCACGGCCATACGTATAAAGCTGTGTTTGGTATCAGCGGCTACACGGATGACATCGGACTTGTTATTGATTTTGGCGATATTAAGAAGATCTGGAAAGAGCAAATAGAGGTTTATTTGGATCACCGCTATTTAAATGACACTCTTCCTAAGATGAATACTACAGCTGAAAATATGGTGGTCTGGATTTACGAGAAAATGGATAAAGCATTGGTGCAGGAGCGGGAAGATTATCAAGTAGAGTTTGTGAAGCTCTATGAAACGCCGACCAGCTATGCTGAAGTACGCAGGGAGTGGATGAAAAATGAATAGATTCCCGGTACTCGAAATTTTCGGTCCTACAATCCAGGGCGAAGGCATGGTGGTGGGCCGAAAAACTATGTTCGTTCGAACGGCTGGCTGTGATTACAGCTGTGCATGGTGTGATTCCGCTTTTACATGGGACGGCAGTGCGAAAGAAGAAGTACGCCGGATGTCCGCAGAGGAAATCATTCAGGAGCTCCATGAAACAGGAGGAGACAAGTTTGATCATGTGACAATTTCAGGCGGGAATCCGGCTTTATTAAAAAATTTATCCGAGCTCATTAATATGCTTCATGACCAACATGTTGAAGTGGCTCTCGAAACACAGGGAAGTCGTTGGCAGGATTGGTTTGCATCCATTGATGATTTAACCATCTCTCCGAAGCCCCCGAGTTCTCTGATGAAAACAAATTGGACTGTCCTCGACGAAATTATGCAAAAGCTGGCAGAGCACAACCGGCTCTTACACACTAGCTTAAAGGTAGTCATTTTTAACGATGACGATCTTCATTACGCTGAAGAGGTGCATATGCGATACCCTCACATATCTTTTTTTCTTCAAGTAGGGAATGACGATTTAGAAGAGGAACAGCCAGAGCAGCTCGCCTCGGAACTTCTGACCAAATACGAGTGGTTAATTGATAAGGTGATGGACTCAGCAGCGTTGAACCACGTTCGTGTTCTGCCTCAGGTTCATGCTTTATTATGGGGCAATAAACGAGGCGTGTAGGATAAGCATGGATGATAAGTTGGATCGCGGGTATAACTTGATTTTCGCTGATATATTTAAAAATGTAAAAAACGCGGATAAATTCTAACTTTCGCGGATAAAAATAAATGTCAGTACCCTCAAGCATGGCTGATAGAACATCAGGGTTTTTCAACAAGATTTTAAAGATTTTAGACATGAAAAAGACTGTCGAGAACTTTCCCGACAGTCTGAGAAAGCACATTGGGCATTAAGCCTAATGTGCTTTCTTTTTATCATAATGGTCTTTTACTACGACTGCCGCATGAATAGCTCCAGGAACAAAGAAGATCATTGTGAGCAGCAGGTTTAATAAGGCTTTTCCAATTTGTCCTGTCAATAATACAGCTACTGGTGGTAAAAATATAGCTAAAATATAAAGCATATTGTACAACTTCCTTTCTATTAGTTCGTCAGGCTTTTTCTTCGTCCCCGCCAGAGCATAATCTCCAAAGCGGCAATACAGATAAGCAGCCAGGAAAACCCTAACGCCAGTCCTCCTAATATATCCGTTAAGTAATGGACGCTTAAATATACTCGGCTGAGCGAGATTAATAAAATGATTACGATCAGTCCAAGGTTAATCAGCCACTTTGCCGGCTTGGTTAATGGGCTTATTAATATAAGGTAAATTAAGAAGCCATAGAACACAGCCGATCCAGTCGTATGTCCACTTGGAAAACTAAACCCTGTGCCGTCATATTGCTCCAATAAATCCGGTCTTTCTCTGCCAAAGGCTGCTTTCAAGCCTTTAGTCAAAAGACTTATGCCAATCATGCTGACCGCAAAGTAAATAGCAACCCACTTACTGTAAGGGAGAACAAATAGCAAACAGGCAAACAAAATGATCGACATGATTGTAATTACAGTAACTGAACCTGCTTCTGTAATCCATCCCATTGAAGTTGACAGCCACGAAGTCTGGCTGGCATTAACAGCATTTGATGCTGCAGAGTCTACTGCAAATTTCTCCTGTTCTA
The DNA here is from genome assembly GCF_024189315.1 of Halobacillus sp. A5. GTDB lineage: Bacteria > Bacillota > Bacilli > Bacillales > Halobacillaceae > Halobacillus_A. Next base: position 96,478 of record NZ_JAIZEO010000005.1, read on the forward strand.
AAACTTCATCTCCAATTTCCATAAAAAGATAGGCGCCGCTGCCTACTATTAACAATCCAATGACGATTATAATAATCGATGTTTTAGAGAGGTCCGAAACTTTAGTTCCTGAAAATAGCACATCCGGTCCTCCTCAACCTTGAATTAAGCAGTGAACGCGACTATTTATAGCTTAAGCCGCCCACTAAAAATCTATTCCCCAAAAAATTATCTCTAAAACAGAAAAACATCCTCTGAGTACCTCTGTCGGTTAATATGAAAAAACTGGAAACCCGATCACTTCACTGCGTAAAAATCTTTTTCACTATTAAAAGGGTTTTCTTGTCATATTTTTTCAATCCTCATTGCCTTTTTTGTAAAATGTTGATAAAATTATTAGAAAATTACTAATTTTTTATACAGATTGGAGAGCATCGATGTGAAGCTTTATCTATCCGTCGACATGGAAGGCATAACCGGGCTTCCTGACGCGACCTTTGTAGATTCAAACAAACATAACTATGAACGGGCTAGAAAAATAATGACTAACGAAGCCAATGCGGTCATTCAATCTGCATTTGACCTTAATGCCAGTGAAGTTCTTGTCAATGACAGTCATTCGAAAATGAATAACCTGCTGTCAGAGGATCTTCACCCGGAGGCGTTACTCATAACGGGAGATGTTAAACCGTACTCCATGGTCCAAGGACTTGATGCTACCTTTGACGGGGCTGTTTTTCTCGGCTATCATGCCCGTGCCAGTAAGCCTGGCGTAATGTCTCACTCCATGACGTTTGGAGTTCGTAACTTTTACATAAATGAGACAGCTGTAGGTGAACTGGGATTGAATGCATACGTCGCTGGTTATTATGACGTGCCTCTCATTATGGTGGCGGGGGATGATCGTGTAGGGAAGGAAGCACGTCAGCTTATTCCTAACGTGGTTACAACACCTGTAAAAGAGAGCATTTCTAGGTCATCAGTAAAAACATTATCACCAAAAAAGGCCGGGGAACTTCTTCAAGCTAAAACATCCGAGGCTATACATAACCGAAAGAAGATCAGACCGTTAACCCCACCCTCGACACCGACCCTGCGAATAGAATTTACAAACTACGGACAAGCCGAATGGGCCGGTTTAATGCCGGGGACAAAGATAGAGCCTGATTCAACTACAGTTTCGTTTCAGGCGAAAGACATATTAGAAGCCTACCAGGCCATGCTCGTGATGACTGAACTTGCCATGAAGACAACATTTAATTAGGGGGGGAGCATAAATGGCCGCATACATAATGAAGCGCTTTGTTTTAATGGTTGTTACCGTGTTAATCATTGCAACTTTAACCTTTTTTCTAATGAATCTGCTCCCAGGCTCGCCTTTGAACGAAGAGCGGACGACCAATGAATCTGTACAGCAGAATCTTGAAGCTCACTTTAATTTAGACGAGCCTTTGATTGTGCAATATGTACTTTATTTAAAATCAATAGCCACCTTTGACTTCGGTCCATCTATTAAGCAGCCGACAGAAACCGTAAATTCTTTACTCGGCCGCGGTTTCCCAATATCAGCTGAATTAGGAATCTGGACCATATTAACAGCTGTCGTATCTGGAATCACGTTAGGTGTCTTTGCTGCTCTCAGGCATAACGGAATCATTGATTATATCGCTATGACTATCGCTGTGCTCGGCATATCTGTGCCGAACTTTGTACTTGCAACGATGCTTATCCAGGAACTTGCCGTCAATAGAGGGATTTTTCCAGCGGCCACATGGAATTCACCAGCCCATATGGTCCTCCCTATTCTCGCACTGGCCACAGGTCCGATGGCAATTATTGCAAGGCTGACCCGCTCGAGCATGCTTGAGACACTTACGCAGGATTATATAAAAACTGCCCGGGCGAAAGGCCTCTCCCCTGTTAAAGTTATCGTCAAGCACGCACTAAAAAATGCCCTTATGCCAGTCGTAACAATCTTAGGTACTCTTATGGCCGGCATTTTAACCGGAACGTTTGTGATAGAAAAAATATTCGCAATTCCAGGTATGGGTAAATATTTCGTACAAAGCATTAATCAGCGCGACTATCCCGTCATTATGGGGACAACCGTATTCTACAGTGTATTTCTCGTCTTTATGCTGTTTTTAGTCGATATCGCTTATGGACTATTGGATCCAAGAATCAAACTTCATGAGAAAGGAGATGGGTGATATGATCCAGACTGCTAAACAAAAGAAATCAGCACAAGACGAAATTCCGGATGATTGGTTTAAGCCTTTGGAAAAGGATTCAAGCCAGGCAGAGACGGTAGTGCGCCCCTCGCTTTCTTACTGGCAGGACGCATGGAGGAGACTTAGAAAAAACAAGCTGGCAATGTCTGGTCTTATTTTCCTCATCTTTTTAAGTCTGATGTCCATTTTAGGACCAATCTTATCTCCGCACTCTTTATCTGAACAGGTGTTGTCCAATCAAAACCAGGCTCCTTCCGCCACCCACTGGTTCGGCACAGATGATCTTGGCCGGGATGTATTCACCCGTACATGGTACGGAGCGCGTATCTCCTTGTTCGTTGGCTTGATGGCTGCCTTGATCGACTTCTTTATTGGCGTTACATACGGCGGAATTTCCGGCTATAAAGGCGGGCGGACTGACAGCCTGATGATGCGTGTTATTGAAGTATTATATGGACTTCCATATTTACTCGTAGTTATTTTGCTTCTCGTTGTTCTGGGACCAAGCTTGTTAACCATTATAGTCGCCTTAACGGTTACAGGGTGGGTCGGCATGGCACGAATCGTCCGTGGTCAGGTTCTTCAAATTAAGCATAATGAATTTGTGCTCGCTTCCCAGTCTTTTGGAGCAAAGACAAAAAGAATAATACGAAAGAACCTTTTACCAAACACAATGGGTCCCATTATCGTGCAGATGACATTAACCGTACCTACAGCCATTTTTGCTGAAGCTTTCCTTAGCTTCTTAGGGTTAGGAATTCAATCCCCTTTTGCCAGCTGGGGTGTGATGGCTGATGATGCCCTGGGTACTATTTTGTCCGGCCACTGGTGGAGACTGTTCTTCCCTGCTTTTTTCATATCTGCGACGATGTTCGCCTTTAATGTATTGGGCGACGGTCTGCAGGATGCCCTGGATCCGAAGTTAAGGAGGTAACCTCAATGGAAAAAATACTTGATATTAAAGACCTCCACGTTTCCTTCGTTACATACGGAGGCGAAGTCCAGGCTGTGCGTGGAGTCAATTTAGAACTATACAAAGGGGAAACACTCGCCATTGTAGGCGAATCAGGCTGTGGAAAAAGCGTAACAGCTAACAGCATCATGCGGCTGATCCCTTCCCCTCCCGGCAGAATCAAAAAAGGCTCGATTCATTTTAAAGGAGAAGACATGACGAAGCTGTCCAACAAGCAAGTAAGAAAAATCCGCGGTGTAGATATATCGATGATTTTTCAAGATCCAATGACAGCACTGAATCCTACATTAACCATAGGTAATCAGCTGACCGAAGGCTTAAAGCAGCACCGAAAAATCTCTTCAAAACAAGCCAATGATCAAGCGATTGACATGCTGAATCTTGTAGGAATCCCTAACCCTGATGAGCGAATGAAACAATACCCCCACCAATTCAGCGGTGGGATGAGACAGCGGATTGTTATTGCAATGGCATTAATTTGTGAGCCAGAGCTTTTAATTGCAGATGAACCTACCACAGCTTTGGACGTGACCATTCAAGCGCAGATCCTGCAGCTCTTTCAAAAAATCCAGCGGGAAACCGGGGTTTCGATTATATTGATTACACACGATTTAGGGGTAGTAGCCAAAATCGCCAGCCGAATCGCGGTCATGTATGCAGGCAAGGTAATTGAGACGGGAACAAGGCAGGAAATTTTTTACCGGCCCAATCACCCTTATACCCAGGGCTTACTGAATTCTGTTCCGCGGCTGGACCAAAAAGGAGAAAAATTAATTCCTATTGTTGGTACACCTCCTGATTTATTTTCCCCTCCGCAGGGGTGCCCTTTTACCGCCAGGTGTCCAAAAGCCATGGAGGTATGCTCACGTGTTTATCCTTTTCAGACAGAGCTCAGTGAAACCCATGCAGTGGACTGCTGGCTTCAGGATGAAAGGGCTAAAAAATATATAGCTTCAACGTAAGAAAGCGAACACCATTTAAAACTTGAAAGGGGAAGAGAAACAATGAAAAAATGGTTAACCGTTTTGCTTGGCGTTTTACTTGTTGTTGTCTTAGCAGCTTGTACGGCTGATGAAAATGCGGGTGAGGAAGATGGTGGTAACGACAGCGAAGAATCCTCCGGTGATGATACGAGCACACTTCGTTTAAATAACGGGGTCGAGCCGACATCCCTTGATCCTCCCATTGGTTTTGACGCTGCTTCATGGAACGTATTAAATAATCTAATGGAAGGAATGACTCGTCTAAACGAAGAACACGAGCCTGAAGAAGCCACGGCTGAAAACATAGAAGTATCAGAAGATGGCACGGAATATACATTTACAATTCGTGACGATGCCAAATGGTCAAACGGTGATGACGTCACAGCAGAAAACTTTGAATTTGCCTGGAAACGACTTCTAAACCCTGAGACTGCTTCCTCTGCTGCTTTTCTTGGCTACTTTATTGAAGGCGGAGAAGAATTCAACAATGGTGATGGCTCCGAAGATGATGTCATGGTTGAAGCCGTAGACGAAAAAGAGCTTCAAGTGACTCTTACATCTCCGACGAACTATTTCTTAAACATAATCTCTAATCCTGCGTTTTTCCCGATCAACCAGGATGTTGCCGGTGAAGACGAAGAGTGGTATTCCGAAGCAGACAGCTTTGTAGGAAATGGGCCATTTGCACTTGCCGAATGGGAGCATGACAATAATATGGTTCTAGAGAAAAATGAGGAATATTGGGATGCGGATACCGTAGAATTAGAAGAAGTACATTTTGCTATGGTTGATGATTCCAACACCGAATATCAGATGTATGACAGTGGAGAGCTCGACAACTCTGAAATTCCTTCTGATATGGCTGATGAACTGTTGGATAGTGAGGAAGTAACGATTGATGAACAAGCAGGTAACAGCTTCTACCGCTTTAATGTAGAGGAAGAACCTTTTCAAAATGAAAAAATCCGCAAAGCCTTTGCTATGGCTGTTAACCAGGAAGACATCGTTGAATATGTAACGAGAATGGGTGAAGAGCCGGCTTATGGATTTGTGTCTCCAGGGTTCAATGATGCGAATGGAAATGACTTCCGTGAAGAGAATGGAAACCTGGTAGAATTTGACGCTGAAGAAGCGAAACAGCTGCTGGAGGAAGGTATGGAAGAAGAAGGATATGACGAGCTCCCTGAAGTCACTCTCTCATACAACACGGATGATACTAATAAGAGCATCGCTGAAGCCATTCAAGAGATGTACAGCGAAAATTTAGACGTGGATGTCAGCTTGGAGAATACTGAATGGAACGTCTTCCTTGAAGATCAGAAAGCATTAGAGCATCAGCTGTCCAGAAGTTCATTCCTAGCTGACTATGCGGATCCGATCAACTTCTTAGAGAGCTTTACTTCGGATTCTTCGATGAACCGTACAGGCTGGTCTAATGAAGAGTATGATGATCTGATTGCTCAGGCGAAGGAAGAAACTGATGATGAACAGCGCTTTGAACATATGTATGAAGCAGAGAAGATTCTATTTGATGAAATGCCGATTTTCCCTGTTCACTTCTACAACCAAGTATTCCTTCAAAAAGATAACGTAGACGGCATTGTCCGTCATCCTGTAGGATATCTTGAGTTGAAGTGGGCAACGAAAGAATAATATAAGAACAAAGGCGGACCCATACGTATTGTATGGGTTTCCCTTCTTTTTATTAAACGGGAGGAACCATTCATGATTTATCCTAGACGATTAACACCCGGCAATACAGTCGGAGTTATTGCGCCCGCCAGTCCTCCGGATTTATCTAACTTACATAAAGCAATTCCTTTTTTTAATGAGTTAGGGCTTCACGTAAAAATCGCTCCCCACGTATCAAGCACATACGGTTATTTAGCCGGCAGAGATGAGCAGCGGCTTCACGATTTACATTTGATGTTTGCTGATCCGGATGTCGATGCTGTTTTCTGTGCAGGCGGAGGCTTTGGAACGAGCAGAATCGTTGATTCAATTGATTATTCACTCATAAGAAAACACCCTAAGATTTTTTGGGGCTATAGCGATATCACTTTTTTACATACAGCGATCAGGCAGAAAACAGGGCTTGTCACTTTCCACGGTCCCATGCTGAGCTCAGATATAGGGAAAGATGACTTTGATCCGCTTTCAAAATCAATGTTCGCTCAATTATTTCAGCCTACACTCCTTCAATATACAGAATCCATCTCTTCTCTCGAGATTCTATCACCCGGAGAAGCAACGGGCAGACTTGTGGGAGGGAATTTGTCTCTGCTTGTTAATTCAATAGGGTCCGACTATGAAATTGATACAAAGAAACGACTGCTTCTTATAGAAGATGTTGGAGAAGAACCTTACAGGATTGATTCTTTTCTCAGTCAACTCAAGCTTGCCGGCAAGCTTGAAGATGCTTCAGGAATTATCATTGGAGATTTTAAAGATGCAGATCCGAAGAAGAGAGAGGAATCCCTGCTCTTAGATGAAGTACTTGGCCACTATTTTTCGCAGCTGGATTCCCCTGTCATCTCAGGATTTAAAATCGGACATTGTCTGCCCCATTATGCCGTTCCATTGGGAAGCACTGCGTCTATATCAAGCTTGACCAAATCACTGACCATTCAGCCCGGCGTCTCCTGACTGAAGAAAGGAAGAATTCCATGGAAATTCAAACCGTAGATACTTACTCTATAGCCGTTCCACTTCATACTCCCTTTAAAACAGCACTAAGGACGGTAACCGTCGCTGAGTCAATTTATGTAAAAGTTACATGTACAGACGGAACAACCGGCTGGGGAGAAGCACCGCCTACTCATGTCATTACAGGTGAAAGTTTAGCAAGTATTCAATATACGATAGAAAGTATTTTAAAACCTGTGATTTTGGGGAAAAGACTGGTAGAGACAGAGAGATTGTTTGAAATGCTTCATCATGCAGTCGTAGGGAATACGAGTGCAAAAGCCGCTGTAGACATGGCATTATATGACTGCCTGTCACAGTATTGCGGCCTCCCTCTCCACCTATTCCTCGGCGGGTATCATGAATCAATTGAAACGGACTATACAGTGAGCATAAATGAGCCGGAACAAATGGCTTCAGATGCTGCACAATTTGTTTCAAATGGTTTCGATGTATTAAAGATTAAGGTTGGTAAAGATGAAATTGACAAGGACATTAAACGAATTGGTGCTATACGTGAGCGGATAGGTGCGGAACCTTTAATACGTCTCGATGCCAACCAGGGATGGAGCGTAAAGGAATCGATCTTTGCAATACAAAAGATGGAGGATTTGAATTACAACATCGAACTCGTTGAACAGCCGGTAAAAGCATATGACATTGAGGGCCTTAAACAAGTTAAGAATCACACGTTCACTCCCATCATGGCTGACGAAAGTGTCTTTTCAGTACAAGATGCAAGACGTGTTTTACAAACGGAAAGTGCAGATCTTATTAATATTAAGTTAATGAAAGCAGGCGGAATCTATCAAGCATTAAAAATTAACCAGCTTGCAGAAGCATACGGAATCCCTTGTATGGTCGGGAGTATGATTGAAACCAAATTAGGAATCTCAGCCGCAGCTCATCTTGCAGCGAGCCAGAGAAACATTACCAGGTTTGATTTCGACGCTCCACTTATGCTTGGAGCGGATCCCTTACAAGGTGGAATCGACTATAAAGGGCGTCATATCACTTTTTCTTCAAATCACGGGTTAGGGATTGAAAATATTCAATTAGATAGTATTCTTTCAAAACAAACATGAGGAGGCACACATAATGTCACAAGCTGAAGCAACACGTACCACATGGGTAGTCCAAGTCCCAGTCGCGACTGTCTGGACCTCACAGGACTCTCCTCGCAATATAGATTTACCAGGTGTATCTAACCCTACGAAAATTAAAGAATGGTTAGACAGCTTGACCTATGAAACAAGTTTAGCTTTAAGCGATAAAAATTTAGTCCAATCCCAGCTTTTATATGGTGAAGAAGTGATTGTTGATCATATTCAAGGGAAATGGGCCAGCGTCGTCATCCCTACCCAGCCTTCCCTAAAAGATGAGCGCGGTTACCCAGGATATGTTCCAATTGATCAGCTTATCGAAGTCCCGGAACATGAATGGATCGGACAGGGCGTTGCCGTAGTAAACAAGAATACGACGCTTCTTATTGATGATCAAGGCGAGCCGATGTTTGATATCAGTTATCTTACCTCCCTGCCTGCTCTTGCCCACGAAGATAAATTTATTAAGGTACGTACTCCTCACGGCACCGGATTTGTCCCCGAACAGGATGTTTCCGTTTATCCTTCCAAAGAAGACATCCCTAGAGGAGATGGGGCTGCAATTCTGAAAGCGGGAGAAACCTTTGTGGACCTCCCTTATTTCTGGGGCGGTATGAGCTCTTATGGATATGACTGTTCAGGCTTTGCTTACAACATGCATAAAGCAAATGGGTATCAAATTCCGAGAGATGCCACGGATCAGGCTGTCTCTGGAGAAAAGATAGAATTAAACCAAATAGAGCCGGGCGATCTGTTATTCTTCGCTCATAATCACGGCAGCGGCAATATCCATCACGTCGGCATTTACTATGGAGATGGGAAAATGATCCACTCTCCTAAAACAGGAAAAAATGTAGAAATTATCGACTTAAAAGGAACGATTTATGAAAGTGAGTTATGCTCGGCCAGGAGGTATTGGAAAGAAGCGGAGGATCAAAGATGAAAGAAGAAAAAGCGTTGCAGGTCCGTAATTTAAAAAAGCATTTTAATTTAGGAAAAGACAGGACTCTTAAAGCAGTGGATGGAGTCAGCTTTGATATTTATAAAGGGGAAACCTTTGGCCTTGTAGGTGAATCAGGTTGTGGCAAATCAACAGCCGGCCGCACCATTATGAATCTTTATAAACGCACAGATGGGGAAGTTTTATTTAATAATAAAAACGTTCATGAGCTGTCAGTTAGTGAAGATTTTCAGTTAAAGAAACAAATGCAGATGATTTTCCAGGACCCTTACGCTTCTTTGAATCCACGCTCCACAGTAGCTGACATCATCTCTGAGCCGATGATTATTCACCAGCTCTATAAAACAGAAAAAGAGCGTATGGCTCGAGTTTACGAGTTACTGGAGGAAGTAGGACTGAATCGTGACCACGCGAACCGTTACCCTCATGAATTCAGCGGCGGGCAGCGACAGCGTATTGGCATTGCCCGTGCACTCGCATTAGACCCTGATTTAATCATTGCGGACGAACCCATATCTGCTCTTGATGTATCCGTTCAGGCTCAGGTCGTCAATCTGCTTGAACGTCTGCAGGAAGACAAAGGTCTCACCTACCTGTTTATTGCTCACGACCTCTCAATGGTTCAGCATATTTCCGACCGCATCGGGGTTATGTATTTAGGCCATATGATGGAGCTTACAAGCAGTGCACAGCTGTACGATAAGCCGCTTCACCCTTACACACAGGCTCTCTTATCAGCGATCCCAATACCCGATCCTGATATTGAAGACAGCCGGGAACAGGTTATTATTGAAGGCGAAATTCCAAGTCCTATCGACCCGCCGAGTGGGTGTGTATTTCGAACACGGTGTCCACTTGCCATGGAAGCATGTGCTGAGATTAAGCCGTTATGGCAGGAAGTAGAAGAAGAGCATTATGTAGCCTGTCATCTGTACAATGAGGAGATAAAAGATAAAACACCCATAAAAAATCAACCTAATTTAATATCGAATTAAAGAACAACACCGGCCCTTGCATAGCAGAAGGCCGGTGTTTCTATTTCAACTGGCACCTTAACCACTCAAACGCTTCACGCCCACTTACTTCATGCCCGCCATGAAAGAAATCCTTTGAAAAATTCTCTTTGACATCAAGTTCTTCATAGATCATTTCTAACCTGTAAACCGCTTCTCCTGCGGGCTCCAATGGAAAAACTTTATCCTTCATACCAGCTTCAATAAAAAGAGGTCTCGGAGCAATTAAGCCAATTAACTCCGGCATTTCCCCTACTCGCAATAAACCAGGAATGTAATTATCTATACAATGCCTCGTATGCAGGATGCTCCCTTTAAATGTATTAACAAACCCGCTTAAAACTGTAGCTTTCACCCTTTCATCCAGAATCGAAGTAAGCGCAGCTATTAAACCTCCCCCAGAAAATCCCACTGCCCCAATATGTTTTTTTTCCACATCTGCCTGCTCTTTAATATAATCGAGAACACATTCCGCTTCACTTACCCGTATTCCCGCTAACGTTTTTCCATTCATTAGTAAGTTTACAGCCAGTGTATAACAGGAATTAGCTTCTCCGCTGTTTTTATCCCCAGTAAGCCTGCGCTCACCAAACCCAATCACTTCCGGCACAAAAACTTTAAATCCCTTATTCACTAAACTTAAAGCAAAATTGCGGTGAGGGGTGGGCTCTTCTAAGTTTCCTACCATTTCTGAAAATCCTTTGCCATGGCCATGTAAAGCTAATACTGCCGGATATTTTCGATTACATGAAGCTGGAGCTTTAGGTGTCAGAACATATATCACCGTATCTAACCCATCAACTGTCGGAATCTGCACCAGCTCTCGTTCATATTTATCGAATGTCACGTGTTCGAGTTGTTTTATTGCGTTTTTAGTTTTATCAAAAGAACCTAACGCATTCTTTAAATCTCTAAGCATTTCCCTTTTATTAAAAGTTTTACGTTTCAGCGTTTCTTCATACAGTCTATTTAGATACCGATCAACGCTTTCCACTATTCCCCTCCTCTTATGGGCGGTATTTTATAATTTATGGGCGATAATGAAAATTTATGGCGAAACGTGAATTTTATGGGCGAATCTAGTAATATATGGGCCAATAACACGCTTTTATGGGCATTCCTTCCCCCGCCTTCTGTCTGCAGATACAAAAAACCGGTTCAACAAACAGTATTCTGCTGTTGAACCGGCTGACTTTATTTAAGGTTTTCCATTTTCACATGGTCCATATCAGTAAAAGTGTAATTCTCACCCGCCATCGCCCAAATGAAGGTATAGTTATTCGTTCCTACACCTGAATGGATCGACCAAGGAGGTGATAAAATGACCTGCTCATTTTTAACGACCATGTGGCGTGTATCGTCTGGTTTGCCCATGAAGTGGAAGACACGAGAATCGTCATCCATATCAAAATAAAGATAGGCTTCCATACGGCGGTCGTGCACGTGAGGCGGCATCGTGTTCCACATGTTGTTTGGAGCCAGCAGCGTCATTCCCATCATCAGCTGACAGCTTTGCAGACCGTCTTCATGGATGTACTTGTAAATCGTACGGTTGTTGGATTCTGCATCAGAACCGAGCTTCGTCGGCGTCGCATCCTCAATAGGGAGTTTTTTAGTCGGATATTGTTTATGTGCCGTCGCAGAGGCTAAATAAAACCTTGCCGGCTTTGAAGCATCGACGCTTTCTAATGTTACTTCTTTATTTCCCAGCCCAACGTATAAACAGTCGCGCTTATTTAAGTCATAACTTTCCCCATCCACCGTTACTCTTCCTTTTCCGTCAGAGATGTTAATAATTCCTACTTCTCTTCTCTCTAAAAAGAATTCTGTTTTCAAGGTTTCCTGATCTTCAAGTTTTAATGGTTTCACTGTAGGCACTGCGCCTCCTGTAATGACACGGTCATAGTGGGAGTACACCATGTTCAGCTCGCCTTCCACAAACAGTGATTCTACCAGAAACTCGCTTCGTAATCGTTCCCCATCATAATTTTTAAAATCTGTTGGATTTGTTGCATATCTTACTTCCATGTTCATTCTCCTCTCGTTTTTTAACTTTATAAAAATGACCTTTTACTTTATTTTAGATTATCAGTCCCATGTACCTAAGAGCTCATCCATCCTCCGTCAACATTTAACACATGTCCGTTCACATAATCAGAAGCATCGGAGGCTAAGAAAACGGCAGCCCCCTGAAGGTCTTCAGGCGTCCCCCACCTGCCTTGTGGAATACGCGACGTGATGTAGGCATTGCGGGATTCGTCTTCTCTTATAGGTGCTGTGTTGTCTGTTGCCATATACCCTGGTGCAATAGCATTTACGTTAACTCCTTTGCTGGACCATTCATTCGCTAATGATTTAGTCAGTCCTGCAACGGCATGTTTACTGGCTGTATAAGCTGGAACCTTCAATCCTCCCTGATAGGAGAGCATAGAAGCTATGTTTATGATCTTACCGGACTGATTTTCAAGCATATGCTTTCCAATTTCACGACTTAATTGAAAAACAGCGTGCTGATTAACGTTAATGACGTCGAACCAATCATCGTTTGAAAAATTTTCTGCCTCAGAACGGCGGATAATACCTGCATTATTTACGAGGACATCTACCCTGCCTTTAACAGCAATTGCATCAGCAGCAAGTTTCTCAGCTGCATCTTCTTTGCTTAAGTCAGAAATAAGTTCGTAAAAAGTCCCGCCGGCGGCTTCGACTTCTTTTCTGGTATTTTCAAGACTTCTCGTTCCTACTCCGATGATGTCAGCTCCTGCTTTGGCAAGTCCTACCGCAATACCCTGACCCAGACCCCGGCTTGCTCCGGTAACGAGTGCCGTTTTACCTTCTAAAGAAAATAATGAATTCATTTGTTTAAACGCCTCCTCCACTACTTTTATTACACTTTGTCATGTATGGATTTGCTTCTGAATAACAACGTTGTTATTATTGTAAATGTAAAGGCTTTCTTTGTCAACGCAGAACCTGTTAAATATTAAATTATCTAATGAATAACAAATAAAAACAACGTTGTTTTTATTTCATTGATTTACTATAATTGAGAAAAAAGATGGAGGTCGACTATGGGGGTAACTATAAAGGATATCGCTAAATCTGCAGGAGTCAGCTACTCTACAGTATCTAAAGCGTTAAGAGACAGTCCGCTTGTAAAAGAACCAACGAAAACAAGAATTATTGAGATTGCAAAGCAGCTGGGCTATCAGCCTAATGTTGCTGCACGCAGTTTAGTATCAAAGAAATCCAATACAATTGGTGTTGTCTGGCCTACGATTGAAAGGGTCACTCATTCTGCGTTAATTACCGGCCTGAATAAACAATTAGAACAGCTTTCCTATACTACTCTCATTTCCATTAATGAGATGGAGTTTGCCATTAATACATTTAACCGTTATCAGGTGGATGCAATTGTTGCATTCGATGATCGTAATTCTAAAGAACCGGCTAATTCTACAGTTCCAATTGTTACGTATGGTATTGCACATGACCAATCCCCCTTCCCAACCGTGGACGTAAACCGCAGACAAGCCATTCGTTCAGCGGTGCAATACTTTATGTCAATCGGTCATAAGAGGATCTGCTATGTAGGTGATCTTCTGCAGGAAGATCGTCTGCAGGAGGAGAAAGTTAATGGATTTAAGCAGGCGGTCAAGTCTTTTGGTTTAGATCCATATTATTCGCGTGTCGTATCTGTTTCAGATCTCGAGCAATATGATGGCTATGAAGCTACGAAAAAGCTGCTTAAAGACCGGGAGCCGCCGACAGCTGTTATTAGCGGAAGTCACGATTTATCTAAAGGGATTTTACGGGCTGTTTATGAAAGTGACCTCTCAATTCCTCATGATATTTCGATCATCAGCTACGATAATATCCCAGCTACCGAAAACTTTGAAGTTCCATTATCTACCGTGGGTGTCCCACTTCAGCTTATTACCGAAAAACTTGCTGAAGTGTTAATGGATGTAATTAACGGGGAAGAAACGGAAAAAAGAATATTTCTTGAACCAGAGTTAAAAATTACTGAATCATGTCAACCAATCAATGGAGGTTAATTCATGGATAAAATAGAAATTTATTTAGCAGGGGACTCTACTGTAGCCGACCATGAACCAGCCAGCTCTCCCCAAGCTGGGTGGGGACAGCTTCTCCCTCAATTTTTTACGAATGAGGTTTCTATATGTAACAAAGCAGTCAACGGCAGAAGCTCAAAAAGCTTCATTCACGAAGGACGTCTTTCAGCCATCTCTGAACAGCTGAGCAGCGGAGATTACCTTTTTTTTCAATTTGGTCATAATGACAGTAAGCCTGATGAAGCACGCCATACAGAGCCTTTTTCTTCTTACCGGCACTATCTTCTAAAATATATTGAGACCGCTAGAGCTAATGATGCTGTACCTGTTCTTATCACACCTCTTCAACGACGTAAGTTTACTCCTGACGGCTGTCTTTATGAAACGTATGAAGACTATCCAGAGGCTGCGAGACAGCTTGCCAGCGAACAAGGGGTTCATCTGATCGATTTAACAGAACAATCCACGAAGCTGCTCCTTAACCTCGGTCCAGAAAAAGCAAAACAGCTGTTTATGTGGCTTGATAAAAATTCCTCCCCTCATTACCCAGACGGAGTCCGGGATGATACTCACCTCAACAAAGATGGAGCAAAAGAAGTAGCGGAAATAGTAGTCGGGGCTGTTGCAAGACTGCCCATCCGTTTAGCCGATCATGTGAGACTTCCCCATCAAAAGAGCAATTGAGAGAAATAGATAGTAAGAGTAACCGTAAACATACTAAAGATCGTAGAGGCTAAAACAATCTGTGCCGCTAGTTCCGGTTCATTTCGATATTCCTGTGAGATGATCGCACTGTTAACGGAGCTCGGCATGCCTGATGAAATAAGCAGCGCCTGGGCAAGCATCCCGTCATATTGCAGCATCCAAATAATCAGCACCGCTAAGGCTGGTCCGAGAATCAGCCTGATTATAATGCTTAAATATACAATAAGCAGCTTAAACTTAAACGTAAGCTGGGCCACCTGGGCGCCCAGTGTAATGAGTGCAATCCCCACCATCGCATCAGCAATATACTCTCCAGGCTTAATAATAAACTCCGGGACTTGAGCGTTACTCACATTTAGAAGAATACCTGCAGCCATCGCATAAATAGCCGGCATTTTTAACAGCCCTATCAGTGCACGCAGCTTCCCTTCTTCCACTGCTCTTAAAGAAAACACTCCGAAAGTGTAGGAAAATACATTCTGCAATGTCATCACTATGACTTGAATGGTAGCGGCGAAAGGATCCTGTTTAAATGCTAAATCGTTAACAGGGATGCCGTAGTTCCCCGAGTTATATAGCAATACACTATTCGCAAATACCCCTCTAATACTTTTTTTATACCTGCCTGCTCTTGCAACAAGCTGAACAACGACATATAAAAAAGAGATAAATATGGCAAAAAATAAAATGACCTGCCCGAGCAGATCAATAGAAAAGGAAGACTCGTACAAGTTAACCAGCACGAAACCAGGGCTGAGAAAATAAATATTCAGCTTCGCAAGAGTAAACAAATCAAGTTTAAACGCTTTATGCATAAGGGCGCCAATCCCTATTAAAATGAAGACAGGTATTATAATGTTAAGAAAAATAAATAGAATTTCCATATTCGTTCACCCCGCAATAGTAGCTTCTAATTAAATAAACAAGGTCCTCAAATTTCGAGGACCCTCAGTCTGTTGGGAAAGTCTCTTCATCTATTATAATAGATATTAATAGTAGCTTACTCCTTTTTCTGCATTATTTTAAACGACAATCATCCTCGACCTCTCTGCACCTCCCGCAGTACGCCTCCCATTATTGTAAAATGAACAATAATATCCAGACAGAACGTATAAAAAATGCTTGCCGAGAAACGAGGAGTTTCTCCGCAAGCTGATGGTCCTTACGTTTAATGGACCTTGTGTTCTGCATTAAGCTGCTTCAGCCGTCACATTCACTTCTTCGATGTTCTCAAAACACTTTAAGGCCATCCACATATTTAAGTGCGCAAAGATCGTAAATCCAAAGATCGGAATAAACCCGGGAAACGAGATAAAGAAGTAATACGTGGAAACGCTCGTAATGATCATAAGAAGCAGACTGCTGGGCTTTAAGAATCCGATAAATAAGGCTTGCTTGATCGCTTGTGTGACCTTCAAATCATAATGAACATATACGGGAAGGATATACGTAAGGACAATTAGAAACGTTAAACAGCAAACTAACGCCACGGTAGACATAAAGTCATAGAATCCACCTTCAAATTGTCTAAAGAAATGCAGATCATAAAAGCACACTACACCGATCAGAGTTAAGATGAGTACCAGACCATTAGCTCGGAAGAATTCTTTTTTGAACGTTTTGAAAAATGTTTTGACTAAAGGGAACTCTGATTCACCTCTGGCTGCTTTTCTTGACACCGTGTATAAAGCGATCGTACTTGGAGCAATTCCAAAAACCACTCCTCCCAGTAATGTACATCCGATCCACATTAAATTAAGCAGAGCAAAGTGTGTGATCCAGTTACATAAGGCGAGAACCCCTGTTAGTAAACGTCCTGCGTTCATCATAATACCTCCTAGGCAAAGCCGGCAAAATCAGCTGCTGTATGACGGCTCATGCAGTAATTGTTCAATATTAATCGGCTGCTTTTCTTTCACGGACCTCCAGACGGCTTCTCCAGTTGTAACTGCATAAGCTCCATCTTCACTACCGGATAGCACACGGTACGGCCTTGAAGGATCTTCCCCCATAAAGAGATCCTCCTGTATAATCGGGTCTCCGCCTCCGTGTCCTCCTTCCTGCTTCAACACGTGAATGGTTTCCTTTGAACCAAATAAAGGAAAGTATTCAACGGTCTGTTCAGGTACTGGAAATGGAACCCGTGAAGGGGCATGAAATTCGGTTGTTTCTATTCTTCCTTTTGTACCATTAATCGCCAGCCTGTAACCTTCGTAAGGGAGCGAGAAATTAATCGAATAACTTAACAAAGCCCCTTTATTGTATTGAATTGTTGCCGTGTACGTATCTTCAATCTCAATTTCAGAGTCAAATACACATTGATCAGGACGATAGTTTGTATATCCATCTTTCCTTGCTTCGTCAGAATCAATATGATCATCTTTAACAACTGCACTGTTGCTTCTCGAATTCCACCTCGTATAGTACGAACAGTTATGCTTAACATGACAAGTCTTACAATGGCGTCCATCAACCTTCGCAGGGTTAAGCTCGCTTTCAGAGCCGTAATAGTTCAAAGCTCCAAAGGCAAATACCTGCACTGGCTTCTGATCTAACCACCAATTAATTAAATCAAAATGGTGGGAGGATTTATGAATGGATAGACCGCCTGAGAATTCTCTCATTCGATTCCAGCGCTGAAAGTAACTGGAACCGTGATAAGTGTCGATATACCAGTTCAAATCCACCGACGTGACCCGGCCAACTTTTCCAGAGGCCACAAGCTCTTTAATTTTCATGTGATAAGGACTATAACGATAGTTAAATGTTACGGTTACTTTTCCTCTGCTGTTCTGCTCTGCTTCCATCACCCGCCGGCTGTCGTATGCTGTTGTTGTCATCGGCTTCTCTGTAATAACGTCAAGATCATGTTCAAGTGCCTTAATAATGTATTCCACATGAGTGTCATCCCGGCTGGCGACAATAATAACATCAGGGTTTGTTTCATTTACCATTTTTTCAAATTCAGCTGCACTAAATTCAGGTACATGCTCGATCTCTGGGAAAGCAGATTTACACACTGCAAAACGCTTTGAATCATGATCGAGAAGCCCGACAAGCTTGCTTGTAGCCCGAAATGTATCAACCATTGGACGAATAAACATGTCATTGGCACGCTTACTTACTCCACAAACCGCAAATTTCCTCATGATTCCAACTCCAGTTTCTAATAGTTATTTAATATTTAGAGTTCAGGCAGGAGGTGCTGCATTTCCATGCTTGCTAAGACAAAAGAGCCTACTCCGTGTAAATCGTTAGCTGTTTTCGGTCGATTAATATAATGTTCATAATCGCCCACTCCAGTTCCAATACAAATTTCCGGCATAATGAAATGACCCTCTTCATCAAACTGCATCCTGTCTAACAGACCGCGGTAACCTTTAATGGCATGTTCCTTGTAACTTTCATCCAGGACGCCGCCGCGGATCGCTCTGGCGATAGTATAAATGAACAATGCAGAACAAGAGGTTTCAACCCAGTTGTCACTTCTTTCACGTTTATCAACCACCTGATACCACATTCCATTCTCTGGATCCTGATACTTGACGAGACTCTCAGCAAGGTTTCTAAGTGCTTCGGCTATTTCTTCCCGTGATTCATGATTGTCAGGAAGAAAGTCTAATATTTCATTATACGTAATGCCATACCATCCAATTGCTCTCCCCCAAAATTCAGGGGATTTTCCTGTTTCTGAATCTGCCCACCCCTGGACACGGCTTTCATCCCAGGCGTGATGATACAAACCAGTTTCTTCATCCAGCGTGTGCTTTCGCATCAAACGTTCCTGCTCCAGAACCATCTCAATCAGTTCCGGCTCGTTGTAAGCTTTCGCATAGTTCATCGAAAAGACTCCGCCCATATATAAACCATCCAGCCACATTTGATAGGGGTAGCCGTCTTTATGCCAGAACCCTCCATCTGAAGTCGTGTTTAACGTAGGAAACATATTCCTAAGTTTTTTTGCTGCTTTACGATAACGTGTATCTTCGAACTTATCATCGAGCTCAAACAGAAGCAGGCCTGCTTGAATCGCATCAAGTTCTTTACGGTTCCACAGGAAGTTACCATGTTCATCGATGTTATGGTCAACGTAAGCTTTAATGTAGTTTAAATAGTCTTCTCCCCCGACAATCTCTCTTAATTGACGCATACTTTCGAGGAAGACCCCCTGGTGATAGTGCCATCTTCCATCAGGAGGCAGTTCAGAAGGCTCAAAGAAAGCCATTAGTGAATCACAGGCTGCTTTACCCCAATCAAGAGGTGTTTTTAAATTTTCTTTTACATTCGTTTGTTGATTTATACTCATACGCTTCTTCCCCTTATAAATTGATTTAGGCTTTCATACCTGTTGAACTGATGCCGTCCACAATATACCGTTGGAAAACAAAGAAAATGATGAAAATCGGCAGTATACTTAATGTGGACATCGCAAACATTGCACCCCAGTTTGTAACAGAGTTAGGGTCGGAGAATAATTTCAATGCTAGTGAAACAGGGTATTTCTCAGGTGTAGAAAGATAAATCAGCGGCCCCATAAAGTCATCCCATCTCCAGTAGAAAGAGAAAATCGCTGAAGTCATCATGGCCGGGACGATCAACGGAACGATAATACGGAAAAAGATATCAAACGTATTACACCCATCGATTTTAGCCGCTTCATCGAGCTCCATAGGAATTGTGCGGATAAACTGCATAATGAGAAAGATGAAAAATGGTATCCCAAAGAAAGTTGGTAAAATTAACGGTAAATAGGTGTCAATCCAGCCAAATCCGTTAAACATAATGTACTGCGGAATCATAACCATCTCAAAAGGCAGCATCATGGTAAGCATCATCGACACGAACCAGATCTTTTTGCCGGCGAATTTAATACGGGCAAATCCAAAGGCAATCAGTGTTGAGGAAGCAATACTTCCGACTGTTGCAATCACAGTAATTACTGTAGAGTTCCAAAAGAAGGTGCTGAAAGTAATGCCGGCAAACCCATTCCATCCCTCAATATAGTTATCAAAGTGCCATCCCTTAGGAATAAGAGAGTGCGAATCAACGAAGACACTCGAGCTTTCTTTTAAAGAACTGCTTATCATCCAAATGAGCGGGTAGATCATGATTAAAGCAAAAGTTGCCATTAACACGTGTTGAATAATTTTTTTTGTTGCTTTGTTCTTCATATCGCCTTCTCCTTTCTTTATTTGGCATCTGATTCGTAATGCACCCAGTGTTCCGAGCTCTTAAAGATTAGAGCCGTGAAGATCGCAATGATAATAAGCATGACCCACGCCATCGCGGAAGCATATCCCATATCAAAGTATTCAAATGCTCGTCTATACATGTAAAGAACGTACAACAGGGTGCTGTCGACAGGACCGCCGTTTGTAACAACAAAGCTTGGAGTAAAGGCCATAAACCCTTGAATAACCTGCATAATCGTGTTGAACAGTATAACTGGCGTCAGCAGTGGAATCGTAATGATGAAAAACTGACGCAGCGGACCGGCTCCATCTACACTTGACGCTTCATAGAATGTCTTCGGAATATTACGAAGACCAGCTAAGAAGATCAGCATGGATGATCCGAACTGCCAGCCGTATAAAACAATCAATGTCCAAATCGCTGTATCCGGATCCCCTAACCAGGAATGAGTCGGCAGCCCAAGAGTCGCAAGTATGGAGTTAAATGCTCCATCGTCCCCGAACAATTGACGCCACATAATGGAAACGGCGATACTTCCTCCTACTACAGATGGAAGATAGAGCAGCGTACGATATAGTCCAACCATTTCGACTACTTTATTAAGTGCTAAAGCTACAAGCAAGGCAAATACCAGACGCACAGGTACGGCAATACCTGCATAGAAAAATGTTACTTTCATCGCCTGCCAGAAGGTTGGGTCATTTGTAAACATTCGCTCATAGTTCTCAAAACCTATCCAATTCGGCGTACCCATTAAATCAAAATCAGTAAACGACAAATACAAAGAATATAAGATAGGAAAAAGAGTCAAAGATAAGAATCCAATTATAAAGGGCGATATGAATAAATAGCCTGTTACATTTTTATTATCTGATTTGATCTTCTTGTTAGGCGGCACTGCTTTAATTTGCTTCTTATCTTTAGGCTTTTTCGCTGGATGCTGTGGTTCCACTTTTTCATGTCCATCTTTTTTTGGTATCATCGCACTCACCTCTTTCGCGATCTTTTATTATAAGAAAGTGGCCCTGAATGCTATCCCCAGGGCCACCCTCCCTTAAATTACATTTATCTAGCAAGAATTGATTCAACTGTCGATCTAAACTGTTCAGCCCCTTCTTCTGCAGAAAGCTCTCCATACATGACACGTTCGTCAATTTTCTGCAGTTCTCCTAATACTTCAGAAGACTGAGGAGGGAAGTTGGAATCGATTGGAGAGCTATTCTCCGTTACCATTTCAATATAATCAAATACTTTTTGGTCAGTTTCACTTAAGTCAGCAGACAGTTCATCACGAATATCTTCTTTAATTGGAACACCACGGTCAGAACCGCCAATTTCGTAAACCTCAACGTTATTTACAAAGAAGTCAATAAATTTCGCTGCTTCTTCTTTATGCTCAGAATTTTCAGCTACAGACCACAGCATGGCAGGTTTTAAGTACATACCCTGATCATTGTTGGAGCCTGGAAGCATAGTCATTTCCAGCGGCTTACCATCTGCTGCACTATCAAGAGCAGTGGCCTGGTTGGACCATCTGAAGTCAAATGCTGCTTCACCACGTGCAATCAACTCGTCTTCAACGCCTTTGATCTGTTGAATAGTGTCATAACCAGGTACAGCTTCACTTTCTTTCAGCTCTAAGTTTCTTTCAAAATAATCTACTAAAAGCTGATCGTCATCGTATCCTAGAGCTGTTCCATCTTCGTTAAACAGCTTTTCACCTTTTTCTCTCAAGTAGTATTCAAATAGGTTCTGCGGTTCCATAAGTCTTGCGCCATATTCGCCAGTTGCTTCACTGATCTCAGTGGTATATTCTTCGTAATCTTCCCAGCTCCACTCTCCATCAGAGATATCTACCCCGGCTTCATCCGTCATGTCTTTGTTATAAAAAGCGGTTAAAGCGTTAGTTCCGGTTGGAATACCAAGAAGCTTATCGTTTTTCACACCTGATTCCATGATGGTGTCGTCAACGCCTTCTACATCAATTGTTCCATCATCAACAAACTCTGTAAGGTCTGCAAGCAGCTCCTTATCCGCGTATTGATTTAAGTACTCTCCAAAGTTCTGCTGCATGATATCCGGCAGGTTGTTCCCTGAAGCGGATGCAGCCATTTTTTCAAAGTAACCGTCAAACCCTGTGAATTCTGATTCGATTTTGATATCCGGATTTTCTTCTTCAAATTTCTTAATAATTTCCTGTGTCTGGTCGTGGCGGCTTTGAGATCCCCACCATGACATGTTTAGAGTGGTTACACCATCCTCTTCTTCACTGTCTCCTGATGCTCCATCTGAATCTGAACAAGCTGTAAGAATACTAATCAACATAATTGCGGCTAAGCTAATAGCCCAGAACTTTTTCTTCACTTTTCAAAGACCTCCCTCATGAATTTTGAAAGCGCTTTCTGTTTCATGAATCTATCATAAAGTTATTCGTTTTTATAATAAATAAAATTTTCAGATATCGATGTATAAAAAACAGACATTAGTGAAATTACGATCGAATAAGGAAGATTTATATCAAAAAAAGCTTATAGAGTTTACTATAAGCTGCTCAACTTGTTGAAAAACCATCGTTTTCTTCTTTTTCTCGTAAATGTAACCATTCCTTGCTTAAACATGAGGAAAGGTTTTAGGAAACGACTCCCTTTCCTAAAACCCTTTTTGATAAAAGAGAACTAAACCAAGCGGTGTCAAAGAGATCCTTTATCCACTTTGTGATCCAATGGTTCCGAGAGCTTCTATAAGCTACTCGCTCATTTTATTATTTATAAATTGTGTAGGAGTTACTCCTGTATATTTTTTGAAAACCTGTCCAAAGTAGCGGGGATTATTACCAAATCCAACCGTTTCAGCAACCTCAAAAATCTTTACTTCTTCCGATTGCTCAATCATTTCGATTGCTTTTTCAATTCGCCGGTTGATAAGAAAATTAGAAAACCGTTCGCCTTTTTCCTTTTTAAACAGCTTTCCTAAATAATCTGAATTCATGTAGAGGACTTCGGATGCAATTCTGGATAATGAAAGCTCGGGGTCGTCCAGATTTCTCTCAACAAACTCTACTACGCGGTTGATAATATTGCTTTGAGTCTGCTTCGTCCGTTCATAGTGATGCTCGGAAATTTCAGTCGCTGCTTTTTCGATAAACTGCCTGATTTCATGAAATTTATCGTACTCCTGAAAGATGAAGATCTGTTTAAAATAATTATCCATCCCTTCCTTACCCGCTTGTCTGATGATCGACATAAACAACTCAAGGCAGTGGGACTGGACGAGACTGACTTCATAATTTTTCTGTTTAACCTCTTCAAAAAAGTCATTCAAATATTGGAGGACCGCTTCGGTGTTACCGCTTCTAATCGCATAAATCAGATCTTCATGATCATATTGCAATTCTTCCATGCTCGTCTCAACTTTTTTTAAATCCTGCATTGTAATAATGCTTCCGCCAGAAACGTAAAACCGCTGAGTTAAGCAATTTAACGTTTCATTATATAAAGCTCTTAAGTCATTAATACTTCCAAGATCACTAATGGCCGCTGTATAATCTATCGGATAAAAACTTGTAAAATCCTGCTTTGCTTCTTTAGCTTTTTCAATAATTGCATTTAATGAGCTCATCTCAGCTAGCACGACAATCTTATCCCCAATGGTCGTTTCTAAAGGAACTTGCTCCTCCCCAAGCTTTTCCACGACAATTTTTTTAAGCGCTAATAAGTGTTCATACTCGTATGGATCGTCTATTTTAATTACAACAAGCCTGAATTCTTTAGAGTTTGTATCAATTTCAAACAACTCCCGATAATGCTCCCAGTCTTGTACACCGTATTTTTTATTTGTAATATAATCCTTTAAAAATTGCTCCTTCGCTTTAGGCATCACCTGTTGGAGGTGGTCACGCATATTTTCAAGAAACTGGGCTTTATCCACCTCTTCATCTAAATCCTCAACCACTTGCTTCAGGGCGGTTTCAATCTTCTGCTCATTGCTTGGCTTCAGCAGGTAATGCTTCACATTGCATTCCATCGCTGTTTTAGCAAATTCAAATTCATCATGTCCGGATAACACAATAAACCGTATCTCAGGGTAAAGGCTGTGTACCTTTTGGATAAGCTGCACTCCATTGAGACCGGGCATTTTAATATCAGTAATTACAATATCCGGCTGATCTTCAGTAATCATCTCTAACGCCATTTGACCGTGATTAGCTTTGGCCGTCAATTCCGTTCCGCAGGACTTCCAATCTACAATTGCCGCTATACCTTCTAAAATATTGATTTCGTCGTCGACTAGTAATACTTTATACACTTGCCTCACTCCGTCATATAAGGTAGTAGAATCTTAACCTTTGTTCCTTTGCCCGCTTCACTTTCAATCGTTATTCCGTAAGCATCGCCAAACATCATTTTGATACGTTCGTTAATATTATTAAGACCAATTCCCGAGCTCTTCGATCGAATCTCCCCGCGATAGATCCCCTCCAGCTTGTCCTCCTCAATCCCCGGACCATTATCGGAAACTGAAATTTCAAGCCCTTCCTCTTTTTCAGAAATATTTACAGTGACCCGGCATTCATCAATCATTTCTTCAAGGCCATGCTGAATCGCATTTTCTACAATCGGCTGGATGGACAGTTTAGGAATCTGACTGTTGTGGTATTGTTCAGGAATATCCAGGGAAAAGTCCAGCCGCTTATCATAACGGTATTTTTGGATCGTTATATAATTACGGACAATATCCAATTCTTCTTTAATGGTAATCATGGGAGCCTTTTTACTAATGATATTTCTCATCATATTGCCAAGGGCGTCGGCCATTACGGAAATCTTCTCCTGCTTATTAATTTTCGCCAGCCAGTTAATTGAATCCAGCGTATTGTATAAAAAGTGAGGGTTAATTTGAGCCTGAAGTGCCTTATACTCAGTTTCTTTTATCATGAGCTGTTTAGTATAGTTTTCTTTAATCAGCTCATTGATTCGATTAAGCATCAGCCTGAAATTCTCATGCAGCTCGCCAATTTCATCATTGTAGTAATCCTCAGGAATAGACTCTTCGAAGTCACCATCCTGCACCTTCTTCATACGCGCTGATAACGACTCCAATGGTTTGGATATTTGTTTAGCTGCTCTTCTGCTTAATAAAATGGTTAAAGTCAGCATTAACAGAAAACAGACAATCATAATTATTTTAATAGCGTCGGTTTGTTTCGTTATATTGTCGTAAGGCAGCAAATGATGGTACGTAAGCTGGGAAAATTGGGAGTGTGAATAGGAAATTAGGTATTCTTTCCCATCAATTTCAGTTGTGTTGTAACCGCTTCCAGTTTTCTTGTGAGAAAAATCGTCCCTTTCCCATTCCCCTTCGCTACTCTGATAGAAAATATCATTATTGCTGGTAATAACAAAGTCTTTATTATCTGGTGAAAAGTTAAGGGTTTCTTCCACGAAATTGTTCATATCGATAGAAATAATTAAGGTCCCTATGTCCTCTAAACTTAAATTTTCCTTTTTCCGGATAAGCCGTGCAGAGGAAATTCCATTCTCCCCGTCTATTGTCGTCCAAATATTAGCACCCTGTGTATCGGCAAGAAGTCTTCTTATTTTACGGGAATCATTTTCAATTTGTGTATTGTATCCCGTCGTATGCTTCTCCCCCATCTGGTCAATCACCTGCACCGAAGAAATGTATTTTCTCGTCGACGCATAGGTGAGCAATCGTTCCAGCAATCTTGATTCAGTTTGGTAACCTTCAAAGGTGTACTTATTTCTGTTGATGGTGTCTATATAATTCTGTATCACGGCATCTGTGCTTATCTGAAAGGATAAATCTTCAATCACATTTAATTCTTTATCTACAACAGAGGAAGACAGCTGCAGCATATCCGCTGATTCCTCGTAAATTCTTTCCTCATAGAGAGAAGTAAAATAATGATACGTAATTAAGCCCAATAAACCAAATATCATTAATAAAAGGAGAGAAACAGAAAATATTTTATCTTTAATTTTAAAGTTGCTGTAAAAAGGTTTAAGCTTCATGTCTCCCTCCCCCCTGCCGTTTTTAATCGAATTATATCACAATTAGAAAAATTATAAATGTTTACTTTTGTTCCAAGAATTTTCATTATGCGGTTTGAGAAAGTTTTCTTTTTTTCTTTGCAGTCATTTTATAAACAATAATAAGAACGGTGACAAGTCCTGCCAGCTCTCCAAGGGAAGCGGCGATGGAACCATTAATCCCGTTTAAGCCTGGGAAATAGGTAACGAGCAGAGAGACTGTCACAATGACTGTAATTAGATTCACAATTTGAGCAGCGGCCATTCGTTTCGTTTTACGGTGAAGCATTAGAAAGCCATTTAAGAAATCAACCCATGGAAACACGAGTGTTTTGATCATAAAAAATTTAAGAACAGCGATTGTCGTCATGGCCAGCTCTTCATCCGCCCCCATAACCTCTCCCATAAACCAAAGCCCTGCAGGGGTATAGCACAGAACAGCCAGCGCGAGTGTAGGTATCAAGCTGAGAAAGACAATAAAACGGACGACTTTTTCCTTATTTACTTCATAAAGCTGAAGGACGAGCTGGTGGGTGTACATAAAGAAGCTTAAAAGCATTTGTGTGATACTGAAGGCTAAAGCAAACGACGCAATGCCCATTTCAATATTATGTGTTTTTGATAAAAATACATAAATCACAGGAATAAGTACGGTTTGAATGACAAAATAAAAGGCTAACGGCAGATAAAAATTTGCGATTTCCCGTTTACGTAATTTTGTTACCTGCTCTTGATAGTCAGCCTTCAGGATAGTTTGTCCTTTCCACACGCTGATCACACATTCAATCAGCATGCCGAGTAAAAATAGAACCGATCCAGTGGCACTGGTAATATAGTCAAAATAGACAAATAAATAGGCAGCAGCAAACATGATCAATAAACGGACGACAACCATAATAGTCAGCCATTTTGTTTCCAGGTGATTGATAATTACCCCCTGGTAGATTCCTCTGATCCCTGAAAAAATAATAACAAACAAAATAATGGCAAAGGCATCTGAGATTGTTTCGACCATATTCGGATCGGCATTAAATAAGTTCATGTATACCCAGCCGCCAAACGATGTATATACCATTAATAGACAAAAGCTTAGAATGACAGCCATAGGAATGACCATAAAGACAGATAGCACTTTAAAGGACTGCATGTCTTTTACAAGCGCTGAACATGTCTGCCTGAACACTATAATTGGTCTTTCAATAATGCCAAACAAGGCAAAGGCTACAGCATAACAGGCTATGATAAAGGCAGCGTTTTCTCCCCGGCTCAGCGTCCCGTTAATAATTACATGTGTAATGGACGTTAAACTGGCCGAAAAACCTAGCGGAATAAAAAATGCACAAAGCTGCTTGTATGTTAAACGACCTTTTCCAGCATTCACGATTCTTCCTTCTTTCTAATAATTTTCATACCTTCATGAAAAATAAGAAGAGGGGGATCCCCTCTTCTTTATCCAGCTTGTTGAGAAAACATAATTCAGTCTAAAGTGTAAACATTTCTTGCGTGATCAAGAGGAAAGTGTTTTAAGAAACGGCTCCCTTTCCAAGGGCGAACGGTGTGCCTCCTCAGGCTTATCAGCCTTCCGGGGTCACACCTGATTCGTCTCTCCTTAGGAGTCTCACCGTTTCCTAAAACCCTTTTTCGATAAATGATCACTAGACCCACTGGCATTTATGAGGTCCATTTCCACAAGTCTTCATGCTCTAATAGTTCCGAGAGACTCTTTTGATTAAAAGGAACAGAAAAAGTGACGACTCCTGCGGGATAAGAAGACTGGAAAGGCCCCACAGGTCGCAGACCGAGGAGTCTTTCCGCCTGCCCCGCTTAAAAGTGGCGCTTTTTCATGTTCCTTTTTCTTCAGGTTCTATTAGAGGAACAATAAGATACCATGTGCACATACACCAAAACTTTTTCGACAGTCTGATAAAGAAGAGGGGGATCCCCTCTTCTTTATTATTTCACTGTAATTACTGAAGCTGCTTTAAATGGAATTCCTGAGTCTAACTCGCCTGTGAGTACCACTTCCTGTTCTCCTTTCTCGAGAATAGAAGCTAACTGATCACGGGACAATTGGACCTCGTATTCGTTCGATCCATCTTTGTCAAAGTCACCTATCTGTTTTTTCTTCTGTTTCGATATTGGTTCAAGTTCCCCATTTACGCGAATGGTTTCCATATTAATGTCCTCTAGTTCAAATCCATCCTGGAGACTAAGATACGCCTTGGCTTTCGGTCCTTTATGGCCCTCATTCTTTTTCCCTTTTTCCTTTTTCTTAATAACTGGAGGCTCCCATTCTGCATCTGCAGAAACCTGGAATTTAAGGAAATCTCCTTTTATAATGTTACCATTCTCATCTCTTTCGTATGGCAGATCAGGTGTCAGGCTGACAAAATTGTCATCTGAAAGCTCCGTTCCTGATTCATTTTGACTTACACTGCCATCAAAGAAAAAGTTATCATCAGATACGGCTTCCTCAGGATATTGATCTTCACCTGAATGATCGCTTTGATACGAAATAAACTTATCCACTGTAAAATCTTCTTCGATGTTGGAATACGTGGTAAATGCTAAGTTACGCCCAGCGTTGTTATAAGAGATGGTATCCTCTGTAATAACGCCCGGATTACTGTTGCTGGTGACACCATCTGCGCCATTATTAAATGCTATACTGTCGCGCAGAATATGAGGGACGTGGATTCCTTCTCCACCCAGCTTGAAGCCATTTTTGTCACCGTCTCCGACTGTTCCATCTGTAAGAGCACCATTTTCATAAGCAATGCTGTCTTCTATTAATACCGGACCGATAGCTCCCGTTCCGGCTTTGGTGTATAAATCCCATCCATCATCAATGTTATGGTGGGCAATACAGCCAAGGAAAGCATTGTTTTCACCCGATGTCAGCTTGGCAGCAAAACCATCGGCATTGTTATCAGAAGGATCACGGTTATCAAACGACTCACTGTTTAAAATTAAGTTGTTTGACGGCCATTCTTCTTTCGGAGCATCTGTGTCGGTACGGCTGATCTGCAGTCCCGTATCACCATGTTCATAGAAACGGCTGTCCTCTACAATGTTATCACTACCACCTACGGTAAATCCTTTTGTGTTACCGGCAGAACGAGCAAAGTCGATTCCTTTAACGTGCCAGTAATCACCGCTTAATACAACACCTTCAGACTTTTTGTCAAAATCAATCACAGGACGTGCTCCATCCTCTGCTGTTAAATATTTCAGATTGTCTTTTGCTCCATCGTTGTACTTTGCGATTTCCAATGCAGAGTCCCGGACATAATCGCCATCGCTCAGTACGATTTTTTGACCAGGCAGTACATACTCTACAGCAGTATCGAGATCAACCGCATTCTCATCTGTCCCGTCTCCGTCACTTGCTGCTGAAGGGGTGACATGGATATCCCCTTCTTCATTTAACGTTTTCATCGAAACGGTAAAGTTCTTCACTTGCTTCCCATATGAAGTCAAGTTCTGTGTATCATCGGGAAGGAAAGTAATGCTGAAGTTCGTATCATCATTCGCTGCTAATTCAGCTGGAACACTCGTCAATTCTCCCTGCTCAACTGCTTCATTACTAACAATTTCTTCATTCCCCTGCTTAACGCTGACAACGCCATCTACATTGGAGTCAAGCAGCAGGTCATACTCAGATTCTGACGTTTTATTTCTGGACTCTATACTGAATTCAGGCTCAACAGGCTCTTCAGGAGCTTCTTCCTTTGGAGGATCTGTATCTTGAGATGTGACTGAATAATCGATATCGCTTACTTCGATATCAGCAAGACGAGCGGCATAGAATCCTACATAGATTTTGGAATCCTGTACATTTAAAATGTCCGGTTCAAAGAAAATCTCCTCCTCCCCGTCGTTCAGCCTGCCAGTATATCCACTGTTCGTTTTGGATAACGTTAAACGATAATCCTGTTCAGGGTGAGTGTTACCCGCTTCAGGTTTCTCATCATTAAGCATCGTCTTTTGAATGCCCTGGCTGCCCGCTCCGTCTGGAGACTCTACTCCATCACGAATGAAAAGCTGTGTTCCATTTTCTTCCTGAGTGCCGCCGCTAAATCCGCCAAGGGCAGCAATGTTAGACGCAAAGACGCTGGAATTATCTTCTTCTCCTATTGCGTCCCGTGCCATAATACCGAATGATTCCTGTCCATCATGATTTGGACTCTTCGCGTATTCATTGACTTTAATATCAGCGGAAAGTTCAAAATTGTCCTCTTCCGCATCGACCTCTGTATAATAGTACGTAATTCCATCATGGTCACCGGTGATTTTTCCAGCCCCGGGCTCGGCTACAATCCTTACTGAGTCATCTTCTTCTGTAATGTAATTTGTATCACTTCCGGTAGACTGGCCGAATTGGATCGTCTGCCAACCCACTTCTCCCTGGTCCCTAACCGTTACGTCAAACGTAATGGGATCAATTGAATCATCCGCAGGAGTGACTGTAATTGGATAGACACCCTCTTTGGAAGAATTAAATTCCGAAGCAGAAAGCTCGTAGTCATCTTCTTCTAATGGTTCTTCATCCCGGTTATCATAGACTTTAGAAATTTCGATGCCTTCAGCGTCAAATTCTTCTTCGAGGTCATATGTCGTTTTAGGGAATTCTGTAACCTTTATCCCCTCTGACTCTTTTTCTTTTACATTTACAGTAAAAGTTGTCTCTTGCCCTTTATAGGACAGGGATACTTCCTTATCACCTTCCGTACTTGTATCAAGTTCAGAAACATCAAGCTGATCCTTTATTAACCGTTCTGTCGTTCCATCACTATAAGCCGCTTCTACCGAAAGACCATCCAGGTCAAGCTCGTCTCCTATAAAATACTGCGTTTTTGTAGGCGGCTGAATGACCTCAAGTGCTGAAACCTCCTCGTCCTTCACTTCGATATCGAATGAAGCGGACACGTCGGAGTTTTGAGAAGATTCAATAGTGACTGATTTAGTCCCAGGCTCCGTTAACTGCGCGCCATCTTCTATTTCTTCACCGTCGATGAAAAAGGAGTATTGATCACTTGATAACACTTCTTCCTGATAACCATCTTCATAATCACCGATCACTTCCAGCCCCTCAGAGTCAAAATGATCGTCTACGTAATACTCTGTTTTTGCAGGGTAATAATTGATGTACATATCCGTTAACTGCAGTTCTGCGATGGTTAAGTCAATATCTTTTTCAATTCCGTTATAACTGATAGTTATGGTATTTGTACCAGGCTCACTACTGTCAAACCCTGTAACAATATACTCTTCCTCCGTTAACGTTTCCGTGCTGCCATCTTCCTGTACAGCCTGAACCTCAAGTCCTTCTAAATCTAAAGGTTCATCAATTAAGTATTCCGTCTTCATATTGTCTGCATTTACTTCTAAATCTGAAACCTCTGCAGACTGCTCGACATTCGTATCACTAAATGTCACAGTTCCATTACGTGCTACATAAAACCCTAAATACATATCCTCAGAAAAGGCCTCATCTAAAGTAACTGTCTCACTTTGTCCATTAGAGGTAACAACAAATGTGTCCCCTGACTTTTTAATGGATAAATCATACGTTTCGCCAGGACCTGGAGCTGTATTATCAGAGAAGACATCCAGCTTGCTTAAACCTCCCTGACTGTAGAAACCTCTCATTGCATCATCTAATGCCCCGACTGCCACATATTCAGAGGCCTGCTTTCCGCTGTCTCCGTTTTCCCCTACCCCATTCCTCAGCATCAAGCCGAATGAACGCTGGCTGTCAGGACTGTAGGAATCAGCGTAAGCCGTTGTTTCTATTTCAAAGTTAGAATCAGCCGGCAGCTTCGTATAGTAATAGGATAACCCTTCTTCACTGCTGGCTATTTTCCCTCCTGATGCTTCGAGTGTGACAGATCCATCCTCGTTAAATGACGGGGGTGGATTGCTTCCTTCGCTTGTATTGGAACCAAAAGCTCCAAACTCCCAGTCTTCAGAGTTTTCGCCGGGACCTTCCTCAGCGAAAGCGGTTACATTAAAACTTGTGAACAACAATATTAGAATCGTTGTGACCGCCCATCGTTTTGTCCATCTCTTCATTCTTCACATCTCTCCTTTTTTAATGCCCCCCATTAAAAAAGACTTCCTTAATTGGTTAGTGGATGTGTAACAGACGCTTTGACTTTAGCCTGTTCACGCATCTTCTCTATATAACTTCTAGCTTCAAGCATTTGATAATCTTTCGCAGCTTCCATTATGATTCGCGTCTGCGGCTTATACTGCTCCAGCAGCTCCATATACAATTCATAATTCAAGTCACCTTTTCCTGGAACAACGGTTTTGATCTGACCGTCAGCACCAATGATACGATCTTTGGCATGACCGGCAATAATACGTGTTCCTAATAAATCAAAGGCTTCTCTAATTACTTCATCCTGCTTATGAAAGTTCCCATTATGCACTAAGTTCCCTGGATCCAATACAACTCCAATGTTAGAAGACGGTACTTCCTCAAGCATATGACGCAGCTGTTCTGCTGTGCCGATTAAATGATCATTCGCTGGCTCAATGCCGATATAGACGCCCCATTTCTCGGCCTCCTCCACCAGCTCTTCAATATTCGTCTTTAAAATTAACCACTCATCACCCGTAAGCTCCTTCGACTGCAGTTTTCCTACTTCACAGGCGACCATTGGTGCGCCAAAGAACTTCGCGTGACGAATTAATTCTTTATAGCGTTCCATGTTCTCCCTTCTCAGCTGTACATCTTCATGAAAGAAGTGAAGATAACAAGCTAATACAGAAATGGAAACATCATGCTTGTCGAACTCTTCCGCAATGTCTTCCGCCAGCCCCGGACTTAGTAATCCCGGCTTATTAAAATCATAATCATTAAACGCCTTCCAAAGGGCGAGCTGCACATGAGGAAACCCTTTTGCCCCCACCTTGGAAGCAAGCTCCTTATACGACATCCTCCCAAATAAATGGGCCAGCACCCCTATACTCATTCCAAAAACCTCCTTAAAATTTTATTGATGTATAAAAAGCCTCATCAGTTATTCAGCTGAGTAAGGCTTCCCCATTGTCATCGCGTAACGGCCTGCTGATCATTCATCAGCTGGTTCACTTCCTGAAGTGTCGGAGCTCCCTCCCAGTCCCCGTGGAACTGTGTCGCTAATGCTCCTGTCACATTGGCACGCTTTAATGCTTTTGGAAGTATTTCCGCTAACTTCTCTTCATTTAAAAAATTCTTCTCCTCTAATAATGCTGACAGAAAGCCAGCAGCGTATGCATCTCCCGCACCTACCGTATCGACCACTTGTTTCACTTTATAAGGTTTTTCCTCATAGGAACCATTTTTCGTAAAGCCTATAGACCCCTCTTCACCGAGCTTCATGGCTACTATCGAAGGACCCATTTCAAGAAAAGCCTCACCGTGGGCAGCAGGAGACTGTTCTCCTAACAGAAATTCAGCCTCCTCCATCCCCGGCAGGAATATATCACAAAGAGGAATCAATTCAAGAAGCACTTCTCTGGCAGTGTGATCATCCCACAGCTTTCTACGCAGATTAGGATCAAAGGAAATGGTCAGACCCTGCTCTTTTGCCTGCCGCATCGCTTCCTTCATAAATTCCACCGTATGTTCTCCCAAAGCAGGAGTAATCCCGGTTACATGCAAATGACCGGCCTGTTCAAACCATTCCGGCTTAATATTCTGCCTGGAAAATTGACTGGCAGCAGAGTTCCTGCGGTAATAATACACGCTTGGATCTCCCGGTGTTGTAGCTTCTTTAAAATACAGGGCCGTCGGTTCATGTGGATCTTTTTCAGTGTAACTCACATCAATTCCTTCACCGGCAAGTGTAGATAAAATAAGTTCTCCAAAAGGATCACTGCCTACCCGGCTGATCCATCTCACTTTTTTCCCCAGTCGGGATAAACCGAATGACAGGTTAGATTCTGCTCCTCCTACCGACTTGGATAATAACGGAGCGTATTTAATCCCTCCGCCATTGTAGGGTTGAAAAAGGACCATGCTTTCCCCAATCGTTACGACATCCGCATAACTACCCATGAACAGCAGCCTCCTCTACTTTAGCGGTGTACTGCTCTGCCAGTTTCGTAATTTCACTGTATTTTCCTTCCGCTATCAGCTGATTGTTTACTAGATTTCCTCCTAATCCAACAGCTGTGACACCGTATTGAATCACGTCTTGAATATTATCCAGATTCACGCCGCCCGTAGCGATCATTTTAATATGATTAAGCGGACCACGTACGTCTTTAATATATTTCACGCCCAGAGCCCCGACTGGAAACACTTTAACTGCAGGGGCACCAAGGTTTGTGGCGCGTACTATTTCTGTCGGCGTCATCGTTCCCGGCCACACCGTAACACCTTTAGAAAGACAGTAGGTGACCACTTCTTCATCAAAATGAGGGGAAACGATATATTCAGCCCCTGCTTCGATGGAAGCTTTAGCATCCTCCACACTTAAAACCGTCCCTGCTCCAATTTTCATCCTTCCTTGAAACGATTCCTTCAATTCCGAAATCATCGCAAGCGCCCCATCTGTATTTAACGTAATCTCAAGGAAACGTACTCCGCCGTCATACAGGGCCTGTGCTGTCGCCTGCCCTGTACCCGCCGGAATCCCCCGAATAATCGCAATAATTTTTTTCTCGTCTAAAAGCTGATCCATACTAAGTTCCTCCTTTATTAGAGCGTGACTCCCGATTTAAAGATGGCAATCTCACGAAAGTCATTTTTCTCGTTGTTGACAAGCTCTCCACTAGCCACACTGACGATGTAGGTGATAAAATCCTGAAGAACATCATCGGGAGCATTCCCTTCCAGCAAACTGCCCGCATTAAAATCGATCCAGTGTTTTTTATTTTCATAGATTTGTGTGTTCGTTGATATTTTCATCGTCGGGACAAAGGATCCAAACGGGGTCCCTCTGCCTGTTGTAAAAAGAACAATCTGGCAGCCAGCCGCTGCAAGCGCCGTGGATGCGACTAAATCATTTCCCGGCGAGCTGAGCAGGTTTAAACCTTTCGTTTCAAGCCTTTCGCCATATTTCAGTACATCGGTAACGACAGACGTACCCGCTTTCTGCGTGCAGCCGAGCGATTTATCCTCAAGGGTCGTAATGCCCCCATCCTTATTCCCTGGAGATGGATTCTCATAGATCGGCTGATCGTGCTTAATAAAATATTGTTTAAAATCATTAATAAGGTCGACTGTCTTGTGGAAGACTTTTTCGTTAATTGCTCGTTCCATCAACAGCTTTTCAGCTCCGAACATTTCTGGTACTTCCGTTAGTACAGTAGTCCCGTTTTGAGCAACGAGGTAATCAGAAAGTCTGCCAAGCAGCGGGTTTGCTGTGATGCCAGAGAACCCGTCTGATCCGCCGCACTTAAGGCCGACTTTCAGCTCTGAGAGAGGCACCTCTTCCCGATGATCGTCTTTAGCTGCCTGATAGATTTCATGCAGAAGCTTAACCCCTTCCTCCATTTCATTCATGACGTCCTGAGAGGTAAGAAACTTGATTCTGCTTCGGTCATAATCACCGAGAGACTGCTCAAATTCATTCACACTGTTATTTTCACAGCCCAGTCCCAGTACGAGGACCCCTCCTGCGTTTGGGTGCTTTACAGCATTACCTAGAATCGTCCTCGTATTCATATGATCATCACCCAGCTGGGAACAGCCGTAGTTATGCTTTAATACTTGAATATTATCGAAGGGGGCTATGTCGCCAACCTCAGATTGAAATATCTTAATAATCTGTTCTGCTATTCCATTAACACACCCTACTGTAGGAACGATCCACAGCTCGTTACGGATGCCGACACGGCCATCTCCGCGCTTATAGCCATTAAACGTTAAGTTTTCCTTCGTAAAAGGGTTATCTGCAAACTTCGGTTCATATTGATAATCCTGAACGCCTTCAAGGTTGGTCTTCGTATTATCCGTATGCACCCAGTCCCCAGGCTGCACCGCCTTTTCAAGGTGGCCGATTGGGAAACCGTATTTCAAAATATCTGTCCCTTTATCCATTGGTTTTAATGCAATCTTATGACCTCTTGGAACATCAGAAATCAATTCGATTTCTTCAGCTTCCACCTGCACTTTTGTGCCGCGGGGCAGATCCTTTAAAGCTACAGCGACATTATCTTGTTCATTAATTTTCAATATATCTTCCACGGTTTATCCTCCTCGCAGAATACTTACGCGTTTAGCTGCTGAGACTGAGGCTGCAATCCTAAGAACTGTTCAGCATTTTCATAGGAAATCCCTCGAATTATTGGTTCAAGCAGCTCATCATCATTTGGAACTTCGCCATTGTTCACCCAGGTCGCCAGTAACTCACACAATATTCTTCTAAAGTACTCATGGCGCGTATACGACAGAAAGCTGCGTGAATCTGTCAGCATGCCGATAAACTGACTGAGCAGCCCCATATCAGCAAGCGTTTTCATTTGTGAAAGCATACCTTCCTTCGTATCGTTAAACCACCAGGCTGTACCGAACTGCATTTTCCCTGGCACTCCGCCTTCCTGGAAGCTGCCTGCAATGGTAGCAAGCACTGGATTGTCTTTAGGATTTAAAGAATACAGCACCGTTTTCGGCAGAGCATCCTCTCGCTCAAGTGCATCCAGCAACTTACAAAGCGGCTTGGCAATCTGTCCGTCATTCATACTGTCATAACCTGTATCAGGCCCTAATCTATGAAACATCTTTGTATTGTTGTTACGCTGGGCACTAATGTGATACTGCATCACCCAGCCGAGTTCAGCGTATGCGTTTCCTAAGAAGGTAAGCGTAAACGACTTATACTTTGCTTCCTCCACCTTGCTGACTTTCTCGCCTTTCTTCGCCTTTTTAAAGATCTTCGAAACTTCCTCCATCGTTGCTTCTTCATAAACAACTTCATCTAGGGCGTGATCAGACACTCTTCCTCCGACTTCATGGAAATAACGGGCACGAGCTTCAAGGGCAGCCAGGAAATCCTCGTAGCTGTTAATCGAAACCCCTGAGGCCTGTTCCAGCTTCTCGACCCAGCTCAGGTAACCCTCACGGTTAATCTCAAGCCCTTTATCCGGACGATAGCTTGGTAAAACGGTCGTTTCAAACTCACTATTCTTAAGCTGCTTATGGTATTGCAGCGTATCCACAGGGTCATCCGTCGTACAAATCACTTTCACATTTGAGGCTTTAATTAAGTCCCGTACACCGAAATCTTCTTTATTTAACTGCTCGTTAACCCGCTTCCAAATCTCCGGAGCTGAATCTTCGTTTAACGCATTGTAAATATTAAAATATCGCTGGAGCTCAAGGTGTGTCCACGTATACACTGGATTTCCAATTGACTTAGGCACGGTACGAGCCCAGGCAAGAAATTTATCATAAGGATCGGCATCCCCTGTAATTAAGTTCTCATCCATGCCATTCGCCCGCATCAAACGCCACTTGTAGTGGTCCCCGTCCAGCCAAATGTCTGTTATGGTTTTATACGCCTTGTTTTCATAAATTTCTTTCGGACTTAAGTGACAGTGATAATCGATAATCGGCATGTCCTTGGCATAATTGTTATACAATCGTTCAGCTGTTTCACTGTTTAGCAAGAACGTTTCATCCATAAAATTCTTCATTGTATCCCTTCCTTTTCACTTATGATTTTCTATAGGCGCTGCCGTTTGCAGCAATAGCTCAGCTGCTCCCTTTGCCCCGTTTAGGTCAATACTTTCAAAGTAGTAAAACACATCTTCCGTAAGATGCGACAGGTCCTGTTCCCACAGGCTTTGATTACTTAACAAATCAGCAATATCGTCTTTCGTCTGCTGTTTGTATTTCCAGAAATCAATGAATGTCTGCAGCACAACTTCATCATCGCGAACTTTATATTGTCTGCCTTTCTGAAGTCCCATAAAGTGACCGTCATGAATCGTATAAGGCTTGTAGTAATGAAATAAAGCTGCTAGAGAATAGCTGATCGCCGCAGGGACATATTCCTGTTGTTTTAATAAAGGGAACACACGGCTTTTTAATTTCTGGACCGCATTTAATCCTAAATCTGCCAGTTGATGCTTCACAAACGGATTCTGAAAACGTTCAATGACGGATTCAGCAAATGCCTCTTTTTCCTGGGAATCAAAGGAAAGATGAGGCAGAATATCCTCGAAAACAACCCGGCGGACATATGAAGAAATCGTCTGATCCTCCATCACTTCCCTTACCGTATTGAGTCCTGATAAGAATCCAGCACTGAAAAGCAGGGTATGAGGAGCATTCAATAAGCTGACTTTCAGGTCACGGTACGGTTTCACCTTATCCCATTTCACATTGAGACCGGCTTTTTGAAAAGGGAGTTTCTCCTCCAGTGAAGGATCGGCTTCAATGACGAAAAGGTGAAAAGGCTCTCCTACCGCCATCAGCGTATCCTCATATCCTAATCTGCTCTCCCACTCTTTCACCGTGTCCTTTGGATAGCCGGGGACAATACGGTCGACCAGCGTGTTACAAAAAGTGTTGCGGTTCTCCACCCATTCTGTGAAAGCTTCCGGAAGCTCCCATTCTTCTGCCAGACGAAGCACAATCGATTTAAGAAGATTTCCGTTCTCCTCCACCAATTCACAAGGGATTATCGTGAATCCCGTCCCTCCATTTGTGTAAGTATAGCGACGATACAATAAAGCCGTTAATTTCCCTGGAAAAGAGAGGGGTGATTCCTTCTCAGGATAAGGCTCTTCCTTATAAGCCAGCCCGGCTTCTGTTGTATTGGAAAAAATAAATTCAATGGAATCAGACTCAGCTAACTTCAACAGCCCCTCCCAGTCGTCATAAGGGTTAATACTTCTGGAAATTGTAGAATTCACT
This sequence comes from Halobacillus sp. A5, assembly GCF_024189315.1. GTDB lineage: Bacteria > Bacillota > Bacilli > Bacillales > Halobacillaceae > Halobacillus_A. The sequence goes on from NZ_JAIZEO010000005.1 coordinate 135,289, forward strand.
TCAATCTCCTGCTTCTCTTCACCATCTTCAATTCCTTGAAGAATCGTAGTAAAGAGCCCGTCCTGTTTGTTCAGCTTAGGAACGACTTTACCATGAGGCGTAGGCTGAATCGCCACCGCTCTTCCGTTGAACAGCTGCTGCTTGTTCATCTGCTGCAGCATCCAGTTCATATAAGCTCTTAGAAAATTTCCTTCTCCGAATTGAATAACTTTTTCAGGAAGCTCTTTCTGTAGTAAGGATTTATCAGTATTGGTTGTCAATTTTCGTGCAGTTACTTTATTTAATGAAGGCATGAAAATCATCACACTCCTTATAAACAAAAAATAACAACGTTGTTATTTTTAATCAAAAAAATAGTTACAGGGGGAAAGAAGGAAATGTAACAACGTTGTTATTTATAAGTTTATGTAGTTCAACCCAAAATGTCAATGGTAAATCTTTATTTATATCAGAAAATTCAAAATAAAAATCACCTTTTCCTATAGAAAGGTGATTTCTGCTAAGACATCCATTTAGGCGGTGTATTTTTATCCCAATAAATTTCACCAAGCGGGTGATGCTCCTCAAACTGATCTTCACTTAAATGATAATGAAAATTGAACCAGTATCCATCGCCCGGGCGATTGTCACGTCTGACATCAAATCTTGCAACTTCTTCCTTTGTGCGTGCATCAATAATGGTAAATACCTTTTCCCCATAACCCGATGTCACCTGCTCGGTAATCTCATAATAGGAAACTTCCTCAGTTCCTGAATCACTAACAATATCGTCTATAACCTCTTCCATCTTTGGAAGAATATCATGTTCAAAGTCAGCTTCAACTTTATCAATAATTCTCGGCCCCATTTTAGAAATCATCCGGTCTTTAGCCTGTGCTGTCAAACTATGTATATAATCTTCGGATGAAAGCCCCTCAGGTTCCCCGGGTTCTGCTGCTTCTTCATCTGCAAAATTCAAGCCGGTATCTTCTTTAGAAGAAACCTCTTTCTTCTCCGAAGCATCCATCTCTATATCTGTAGGCGGGATGTACATGCCCAGCGTCATGATCGCGACGAATACAACAAATATCTTTCTAAACCATAGTTTCATAGAATAAGACTCCCTTACAACTGCTCTATTTAAATTCTACCACTTTTTTGGAAGATGTCTATACGGAACAAGACCCAGTTGGAAATGCTTACAAAATAGTCCTCCTCGCAGAAAATCATTGTTTTAAAACTCTATAAGGATTGAACTTAAAAATGATACTTGTTGACGATCTCAGTCAACAAGTATCATTTAATTCGAGCTTTCCATCTTCTTTAGTTAATTTCTTCGAATTATAAACCTTACAGTCCTATTTCAGCCCTCTTTCCATTAACTTGTCTATCTTCCCCAATTTGTTCAATTTCCTCTAAACTACGACCGCGAGTTTCAGGAACACATGTCCGAATAAATAATACGCCAAGTAAACAAATAACACCGAAGATTGCAAAAACGGCTTCTTGAGCCATTGATGCAGTCATGATTGGAAATAGTAATCCAACCAAGAAAGAACCAATCCAGTTAAATGATGAAGCTAATCCCGACGCGCTCCCTCGAATGACCAGCGGGAAAATTTCTCCAACGATCACCCAGGTTAAAGGAGCCCACGTAAATGAATAAAGGGCTACATAGATACTTAAAAACACAACCACCATCATAGGACTGGCATTAGGAAGGAGTAAATTCAATACTGCCGGAAAAATAAAGGACAGCCCCATAATCGTTCCACCAACTGTTAGTAAGGTACGACGATTAAACTTATCAGCAATCACTAGGAAGAGTAAGGAACCAAGTACAAGAATTACTCCTTGAATAATCGGCCACATTAACGCTGAACTAGCTTCATTCCCTGTTGCATTTTCTACAATCAATGGAATGTAATAAAAGATTGCATTTGCACCCTGGAATTGTTGAAAAGCAGCAACGCCTAGACCGGCAATGACTAAATAACGGTATTTATTGCTTAAAAGTGTACCCCATGACACTTTTTGGTTATGCTTTTGTTCTTCACGGGCAGTTTTTTGAATTTGTACAATTTCAGAATCAATTTCTTTCTTATTAGAGCGAAGATAGCCCAACACTTTACGGGCTTCATCGAGTTTATTGTTCTTGATTAAGAAACGGGGTGATTCAGGTAACCTCAACATACCAAAGTATAAGATCAAAGCAGGTACGGCAGCCATACCAAGCATCATCCGCCATGCCATTGTTACCGGCAGATCTTTCAATAAATAATCAACAATATATGAAAGTAACATTCCAGAAACAATCATGGTTTGATTAATTCCTGACAATCGTCCCCGTAAACGGGCTGGTGCCATTTCTGACATATAGGCTGGTACCAATGCAGAAGCAGCCCCAACGGCCAATCCTAATAAAACACGTGCAACAACTAAAAAAATTATCCCATTATGAGGAGCTATCCCTGACAAAATAGACCCAACAACAAAAATAACAGCAGATATTAAAATCATCTTGCGTCGTCCTAAACGGTCAGAAAGCTTTCCGGCCAGGAAACCTCCAAAAATTGCTCCCAACATCACTGAAGAGGTAATCCAGCCAATGGCACCCGCGCTGTTTTCAAGGTTCCAGTCATTTTGCAAAAAGGGTAAAGCACCTGTCATAACGCCGATATCATAACCGAAGAGAATGCCTGCGAAAGCACCGAAAAAATATATGAAGCGACTTGAAACTTTCTTCTCATTAAGCAATATGATTTCCTCCTCAACCCTTATAGTATTAATTATCCGTGCAAAAACTAAATCATAGATTCACATCTAGTTATAAAGCGTTTTCAATTCTCCTGAAAAAAATAAGACCTATATGTTTTCCGATCGATTTCATTTCGATATATGAATTCTTTGATTGCTTCTTCACCTCCAGGGAAGGTGCAGCACCCCCCTTGAAGGTTAGAAGTTTTACTTGATTGTTACGTACTCCAGGTCAACCATTTTTGCATAAGCAATAATTTGATCTGTTGTCAGATTTAATGAAACCACTGTATGATGGCCGCCCCCATTTTCTATCCAGGCTTTCACCCCGTCCTGGAAATTGGGCTTAACGTCCCAGAGCACGCGGGCTACCGGAAGCTTTGGAGCTTCAACAGTGGGCTCAAATGCAGAAACCTCGTTGATTAATAGTTTGTAATGAGTACCAAAATCGGCCATTGAAACAACGACGCCGTCACCTGCTTTGCCGTCAAAGACTAAACGAGCTGGATCTTCTTTATCACCGATACCTAGAGGAGATACGATGATTTTTGGTTTGCTCCTTGCAAGCGTTGGATCCACTTCAAGCATATGGGATTGAAGAATGGATTCTTGACCAGCTGCTAACTCATAAGTGTAATCCTCCATAAAGCCGGTGGATTGGTTATGGCTCATCACTTTTAGTAAACGATCGAGCGCTGCCGTCTTCCAGTCTCCTTCAGCAGCAAATCCATATCCCTGCGCCATTAAACGTTGAACGGCAAGGCCGGGAAGCTGTTTCATCCCATGTAAATCTTCAAAGTTAGTGGTGAATGCGTTGTAACCGCCTTCATTAAGGAAACGTTTAATCGCAATTTCATAGCTTGCCTGGACTTTTACACTTGCTTCCCAGTCTTCTTGACTATACGTTCCATAATCAAACTCATAAAGTTCTGCATATTCGTCGAATAGGGCATCAACTTCCTCGTCTTTAACCGCATCCACGTATTGAACAAGATCGCCGATGCCGTAGTAGTCAACGGTCCATCCAAATTGGATCTGCGCTTCCACTTTGTCCCCTTCAGTGACTCCCACGTGACGCATGTTGTCACCGAAGCGAGCAACTTTAATGTTAAAGCTCTCGTTAAAAGCAACGGCTGCGTCCATCCACTCAGCAATTTGCTTTTGGACTTCCGGACGTTCCCAATACCCGACGACAACTTTATTATTTTTATTCAAACGGGCATTGATAAACCCATATTCACGATCACCATGAGCAGATTGGTTCAGGTTCATGAAATCCATATCTATCGTTTCCCATGGAATACTTTCGTTAAATTGGGTGGCTAGATGGAGCAGTGGTTTTTGTAATAGTTTTGTACCGCGAATCCACATTTTCGCAGGGGAGAAGGTATGCATCCACGTAATAACACCCGCCACCTCGTCACGATAATTGACTGCCTTCATTACATTTGTAATCTTATCTGCACTCACAGCTAAATCCTGCAATACAACAGGGTAAGGTAAAACACCGCTTTCATTTAAAGCATCTGTCATTGTTTGCGCGTGTGCTTTAACTTCTGCTAATGCTTCTTCCCCATAAAGATGCTGTGATCCTACGACAAGCCAAAATTCTTTGTTTTCTATTGCTGACATAGTTATCCTCTATTCTTTATTTAAAATTTGGACTACTTCTGCCCGTAATAGGCATTTTCTCCATGTTTTCGTAAATAGTGTTTATCTAAAATGCGCTGTGGCAGCTCTTGAGCAAAATGATTTAATTCGCGTGCAAATAAATTCATCTTCGAAATTTCCTCCAGCACCACACTGTTTAGTACCGCTGAATTTACATCTTTCCCCCAGGTAAACGGTGCATGACCATGAAGTAAGACACCCGGAACAGCTAAAACATCCAGGCCGCGTTCTTCAAAAGTTTCGATGATCACGTTGCCGGTTTCGGTTTCATAACTACGATCAATCTCTTCCTGTGTTAAAAATCGTGCACATGGGACGGAGCCATAGAATGTATCAGCATGAGTGGTTCCCATGGCTGGGACATCAAGCCCTGCTTGAGCCCAGATCGTCGCCCAGGTTGAGTGAGTGTGTGCGATACCGCCGATTTCTGGATAATGTTTATAAAGTACGGCATGGGTCGGGGTATCTGATGAAGGATTTAGTTCTCCTTCCACTACATTGCCTTTTAAATCGACTATCACCATATCACTGGCTTTCATAGTTTCATAATCGACACCACTTGGTTTAATCACGAATAGGCCGCTTTCACGATCAATCGCACTTGCGTTTCCCCACGTGTATTTCACCAGTCCCTGCTTAGGTAATTCTAAGTTCGCGTAAAACACTTCTTCTTTTAGTTGTTCTAACACGTCAACCCCTCCAGTTCTCCACTAGATTATCTACAGCGGTCCGCTCAATCACTAATCCTTCTTTGTATCGATTAATAAAAGTTTCAAACCCTTCCACATCAAATCGATCCGGGTGAATTTCTTTTACCTCAACCTCGGAAAAAACTTTTCGATCAAGGAAATCTTCTAAACTCTCATCTTGACCTTTGTTCGTCATGTAAGAAGCTAAAACAGCCATTCCCCAGGCCCCGCCTTCTCCTGCTGTTTCCATTACAGAAATCGGAGTATTCATCGCAGCTGCCACAATTTTCTGTCCGACTACAGGGGTGATAAATAAACCACCATGCCCCAGGATGCTGTCCACAGATACATTTTCTTCCTTCATCAGAATATCCATCCCAATTTTCAAAGCACCAAAAGCCGTAAAAAGGTGGGTACGCATAAAGTTGGCTAAGTTAAAGTTGCTCTCAGGCGAACGAACAAATAGTGGACGGCCTTCCTCTAATCCCGTAATATTCTCACCTGAGTAATAACCGTAGCTAAGTAATCCACCGCCATCCGGATCAGCCTTCAACGCTTGATTGAACATCACTGTGAATAATTCATTCGTGTCAACCTTTTGTCCCATCGCTTCATAAAATTCTCGGAATAATTCGATCCAGGCGTTGATATCACTTGAACAGTTATTCGCGTGAACCATTGCTACCGGACTACCGTTTGGTGTAGTTACCAAATCGATTTCGGGATACACTTTTGAAAGTTTTTTCTCTAACACCGTCATGGCAAAAATTGAAGTCCCTACTGAAACGTTTCCTGTCCGTTTGCTCACACTGTTTGTAGCAACCATTCCTGTCCCTGCGTCCCCTTCGGGCGGACAGAACGGGATATCTGGTTGTAAATTTTCTGATCGATCCAGAATTTTTGCGCCGATATCCGTCAATTCACCGGCTCCCTCGCCCGACAGATAAACCTCAGGCAGAATATTTTCCAGCTTCCAGGAGTACCCTTTGTCCGCGATTAACGCATCAAACTGCTTAACCATCGTTTCATTGTAGTTCTGTGTCGATTCATCAATTGGGAACATCCCCGAAGCATCTCCAATGCCAATGACTTTTTCCCCGGTAAGTAACCAGTGAATAAATCCAGATAATGTAGTGATGTAATCAACACGTGGTAAATGCCTCTCTTCATCTAGAATCGCTTGATAGAGGTGGGCGATACTCCACCGTTCCGGAATATTGAATTTAAATGTATCGGTTAATTGACCTGCTGCAACACTGGTTGTTGCGTTCCGCCAGGTCCGAAATGGCACAAGCAGCTCTCCGGTGTTGTCAAACGCCATATAACCATGCATCATCGCCGAGATTCCAATCGAACCGATTTTCCGAATAGTAATTCCGTAATTTTGTTCAACTTCTCGTTTCATTTCACTATAAGCGGTTTGCAATCCAGTGATTAAATCCAATAAGTTGTACGTCCAAATTCCGTTTTCCAACCGGTTTTCCCAACCATAACTACCCGATGCAATTGTTTTAAAATTTTTATCGACCAACACTGTTTTAATACGTGTCGACCCTAATTCGATTCCGAGTGATGTCTCGCCTTTAGCAATTTTTTCTTTATTTTCCAAGGTAATCTCCTTTCTGGCAGCGGTTTCAATTTTTTAAATAGTAAAAAGACGCCTTCTGTATTTGGTTAAGGTTAATTACAAATTCAGTATAATTTCTGTACGTACATATGTCAATAATTAAAAAATATGTACTTACAAATACACGCTATATTTCTCTTACTACTTCCATTACGGCAGTATAGAATTTTTAATTTATATTCTTTAAAACAGCAAACACCAGCATTTGTTACAACAGAAGGCAACGTATAAATCTTTTTAAAAACATGATATAATATGTACGTACAAATAATTGGAGTTATACAAATTCAATGGCGAACAACTAGGAAAAAGGTGATTGTAGTGAAACCAAAATATATGGTCCTCATTGATGATATAAAAAGTAAGATTCTTTCAGGAGAATATGACATAGGAGAAAGAATCCCAACGGAATCCGCTCTCCGGGAAATTTACAGTGTTAGTAGACAAACCGTTCGTAAAGCTATTTTAGAACTATCAAATGAAGGATTTTTAAAAAGCGAAAAAGGATCCGGGACTTATGTAAGTAATCAATATCAGTCAAAATCCAGCGGGAAATCCAATAATAAAACAATAGGAGTAATCACAACTTATATTTCGGATTACATATTCCCCTCTATCATTCGCGGGATTGAAGGAAGATTGAACGAGGAAAATTATTCGTTACTGTTAGCCAGTACAAATAATGACGTAGAACAAGAAAGAAAGGCTCTGGAGATGATGTTGTCATTCGGAGTGGATGGGTTAATTGTTGAACCTACGAAAAGCAATCTATACAATCCAAATATTGCTTACTATCTATCGTTTAAGGAACAAGATGTGCCTTTCACAATGATTAATGCTTATTATGAAGAATTAGAAGTGCCCTTCTTTTGTCTTGATGACGTAAAATCCAGCTATATTGCAACAAAAGAATTGATTTCCAAAGGGCACACACAAATTGGACTTATTTCAAAAAAAGATGATTTACAAGGGAAGTATCGAATGAAGGGCTATATCAAAGCGCTCGGAGAAGCAAAATTACGGTTTCAACCAGAGCATGTACTCTCTTTTGATACAGAAACAAAACTGGACTTATATGCGAACTTAAAAAAGTTTTTAACCGAGAACAGAGACGAGTTAACGGCAATTGTCTGCTACAATGACGAAGTTGGGTTAGAAGTAGTAAACGTATGCAGACAACTAGGAATTTCGATCCCTGATGAGTTATCAATAATCGGCCAGGACAACTCATATATCGCTAGAAATGCTAATATCAAACTAACAACACTAACGCACCCCCAGGAACAAATGGGACGGGAAGCAGCTGACTGGGTCATAAAAAAACTAAAAGGGTCCAGGGATTTATTAAACCAAACCTATTATCAACCTGTATTAGTTAAAGGAGAAACAGTTGAAGATTTGAATAAGAATTAACTGTTTTGATTCAATACTTCCACCGAACTATTGGTGACTAATCTATTTGTTTTACTTTTTAACCAAAACATGGATGTAATTACTGAGAAAATTGCAGCGCTTTTAATAAAGGCGCTCTTTTTTTGCTTGATATCACCGTTTTAATAACACGACCCCGTTCGCTTTTTTTTGTGAACAGGGAAAAGGTACTAGAAGGGAGAATAGTGGATGAAGAAAAACAGCTTTTGGATCATTTTTTGCTCATTATTCATAACAGCAGCAATTACGGTGCCATTATCAGTTTCAGCAGAGGAAAAAGATCTACAGACGACCATACATATGGTAGAGGAAGGCGAATACTTATCGGTCATCGCGCTAGAGTACGATGTAACCATGGAGGAAATCGCAGAAGCTAATGATATGGAGACCACCGATTATCTTTATGCCGGGCAAGAACTGGTGATCCCTGTGGAAGAAGAGATCTTGGATCTTTCTCTTCCATTAGAAAATTCGGAGGAACGCACAAAGGAAGTCACTCATGTGATGACGCACTTCACTTCAAACGCGGCTTTGACACCACAGAATCCATACAGTGCGAATGATATATATGACAATTTTGTTGATTATGGCGTATCCGCTCATTACATGATTGGAAGAGATGGAGAGATCTATCAACTGGTCGATGAAGACCGTGCCGCTTTTCACGCCGGGGACGGAAGCCTTTCAGGGTTTCCCGAGTATGACAACGACATGAACCAACGTTCAATTGGAATTGAATTATTAGCCCTCGGCACAGAGGAGGAAATGTCCTCCATGATGTCTCCGGAAACGTACCAATCAATAGATTCAGCGGACATTGGATACACAGAAGATCAGTACAAAGCATTAGATAAGTTGTTAGAAGATATTGAACAGCGCCATCCCGCCATTCAACGAGACAGGGATCACATTGTCGGCCATGATGAATATGCACCCGACCTTAAAACGGACCCTGGATCATTATTTAAATGGTCTGAAATCGGCTTGAGTCAAACTAGAGAAGAAACACAAGTCCATACAGTAAAAGAAGGCGATTATTTATGGGGGATAGCAAACGAATATGACACGACTTCTGAAGTAATTGCAGAAGCTAATGGTATGGATTCACGGGATCCTTTATGGATAGGACAAGAGTTGATCATTCCTGAATAAACCAAAAAAGTAACCTTGAGAACTTAGTTTTCAAGGTTACTTTTTTTGGTTCTGATAATAATTAATGTTATATCAACTTTTATGAATAGGAGTGAATCGGTCCATTTTATAAGTAATTTAATGAGTTTGGTCCACAAATGGTCCACTTCTGTCCACTAACTAAATAGTTTATGCTCAAAATCTTAGAAGCCTATTGTAGGCACCCTAATTAGGTAGGACCTAAATGCTCAAAACCCTGTTAAATCAACATTTTCAGGAATTGCATCGAATATAGGTTAAATAAAATGGGACAGGAATAATATAATTCTGCCCCAAATTTTTATAAAAACAGTTTCTTCATTATATAGGTAACTTATACTTAAGATAGCTACGTCTTCGCCGAGAAACCTGACCTCCTTGACTTTACATACGAAAGGGCAGTGGGGTGACCTTTAAATATAGGCTAGCGACTCCCGGTGTACTACTTCTTTTTATTTTGTCTGTGCAAATAGCATGCATACTGGATCAGGTTCTTAGCCACATCCATTTCCAAACTAAATAAGGCAGGGACACCTGGCCGCCAGTTAACTTCGAAAATCCAAATTTTCTGGTTTGAATCTATTCCTATATCAATCCCCAATTCATCAAGAGGTTCCTCATACAATCCATCAAAATGATGGGAGAATTGCAGAGAAAATTGTTCTAAAGTTCTTTTGATATCGTAATATTTTTCATCAAATTCTTTGTGTAGTAAACTTTCAAATTTAGTAGAGTAACCTCCTTGCGCTAAATTAGCTACCACTCCCTTTGAGGCAATCCTTGGAAAAATGGTGGTCACTTTCCATTTGCCTTCTCCGTCCTTTTGAGTGTGTAATCTAAAATCGTAGGATAATCCGTTTTTCAATTTACACTTAATAAAGGGTTGAATTAAAAAATCTCCGTTTTCGATTAATCCATTGATAAACTCTTTGAATTCTTTTTTTGACATAACTTGCTTTAACTGGTTTCGATAAACCGTATATTGTTTATTATCTTTTTGTACATACGAAATATCATTCCCCTGGAAACCCGCACAAGGTTTAATAATAATATCAGAGTACTCCTTGAAAAGGTTTGTGATCTCACTAAATGTAGTAAGGCGTGTAGAGGGTATCAAATAGTTTGAAAAAGTTTGATCTTTTTTAATTCGATTGTATACACTCATTTTGTTGCCGATAGGATTACTTGTAAACGGAATACGTTGTCGCAGCTCCTCCACGATGACTTCTTGTTTTGGGGTCACCGGTGAGCTTGAATTGTAAATCACGTCTGGAAAAGGGACCATAACTTCTTTCCACTCCCCTCTTTCGTAAACCCATCCAAGGATGGTTTCTTCCTTAAAGTTTACCCTCCCGGGGGAAAAAAAGAAAAAGTCAGCTCCTTCCATTTTGGCAGATGCTGCATAAGCATATGATTTAAATGCAGTTCTTGGATCATCACGATGGGAGAGCATTCCAATGCTAGTCATTATCATTCTTCCTTTTTCTCTAAATGAAAATATAGTTCTTTAGCAGCCTTAAGAGCGTTCACTTTAGCTTGTTTTGTAGTATCGCCTTTTGCCATAACATAAGCATATCTCTTCCCCATTGAACTGGGGGGCTGCAAAAAGGTCCCCTTCCTGGGTTTAGTATGGACTTTTTCCACTCCTGGACACCTTGAAGCACGGTTACGGCCTGTTATCTTTAATAATTTTCCTGACGATTCAACGGTTACGTAATGAGTGTAAATATGTTCTTCCCATTGCCTTGTTAAATCAGGTGTTTGTCCTAAATACAGACGTATAGTTTGCTCAACTAAGTCGATACCATATGCCTTCTTTATCATTTCGTTCATCGCTCCTCCGGAGATCCGTGGGTTGACTTCGATTAGCTTCCATTTTCCTTTAACCAGCCTCAACTCTAAGTGACACGCCCCCTCTTTGATATTAAAAAGTTGGATAATGGATGTTATATCTTCATATAAACGTCTATATAAACACTCTAAAAAATGTGGTTGAACGGAATAACCTGTAATAACAAAAGGGTTATACTCCGAGAACTCTTGCTTTATGATAGCGACAATAAGAACCTTTCCTTCGTGGATTAACGTTTCCACTAAGTATTGAGGTCCCTCCAAGTATTCCTCTATCAATATAGATCGACCGCGACGTTTCTTTAATAATTCATTGATAGCTTTTTCTAACTCCATTTGATTATTGGCTAACATTACATCATTAGACCCCGTAGATTTTGGGGGTTTAACAATCCATTTTCCTTCTTTATGCCTGTTTAAAAACGCTGGGAGTGAATTTTCAGGATGAAAAACATCAAATGTTGGTGTAGCAACTCCTTGAAGAACACAGTGAGTTTCAATCTTATCTTCCATTTTCTTAATAGCTTCTGCCGAAAAGGAAGACAACTTCCATTCATCCGATAATTCCGCCGCGATTCGAACATAAGTTTCAATAAAACTTAAAATACCTACAATTTGCTTACCTTGATGCTGGAGCTCCAAAATACACTGAATGACATGTTCCTTAGTGAGATCACTAAGCATCATGACGTGAACATCCGGAAAATCTGTTCGTTTACGTAAAAATTTATTTTGATTGGTTAAAAGTACAGTTAAATAGCCCAATCGTTCAGCAGCTTTAATAGCTTCACGACTTGAACCCGATTTATTTGTTCCTATAAAAACCATGGTCTGCATGAATCTTTGGTTCCTTTCTATATCATTTATCACCATACAATATGAGCATAAATATTATATTTCTATTAAATGCGAATACAAAATTAATGTTCATTTATTGAATTAAAAGAGGTTACTGCCCTATATAGAAAGGTTCCCATGTACATAAGTTGGACAAATTTAAAAGGTTTAAAGATTTTTTTCCGACACTGATCCTATGCATACAGCCTAAGTAAAGACGCCCATTCAAAATAGTCTAAAACACATAAAGTAGATCATGCATAAAAGGCAGCAATACACGTTTAGATTGCCCACAAGGGTGACTTGAGGAGGATCCTGGTGTGAGTGAAGGTTTTTGTCCAATGTGTGGTTGTCAGATCGGATGTTTTACCTGTTTCTCCAAAGAATGTGTAAACCCTTGCCCTGTGCAACATCCAAAAAAAATATGTGCCATATCTTCTGAAGATGAACTTATCCTCTTGCAAGATTTAAAATACAAGCTACAACAGTTGATCGGATGGGAAGTTGAATTTTCATTAAAAAATAATGAAAAATTACGTGGAGAAGTCCGTTCTGTAGGAGAGAATTTTGTAGAAATACTTGTAAAAAATAAGAATGTCTTGTTCAATGACCATAACGAAGTAAACGATGGTGGAATCGATAATGACAAGTGAAGAAAATGGTACTTTGAACAAAATGACTTGAAGGAGGAAAGTTGGATAGTGAAGAATACACATCTAAATAAACAATTTCAAGTCCCTCCTGAACCCTATGTTATTCTATTACTTAAAAACGGGATTCCTTTTCGAGGAGTGGGAGTCGATAAAAGAAAACAAACTTTTGAGACAATTATTTTTAAATTTGAAAAGCACCTTAAAGAACAGAGGTATATCACTCTTACCCCTGTTCATCCCCTCCACCCTTCTACTATTGTAGTTCCAACCTTTGCTTCCTTAGACTCTATATGCGGGTGGCATTGGATTTCCGAAAGAGAGCTCCAATTATTATCATCATATGAAAAATTAAAAGATCAATTGAAATGTAAAAGTTACTCTCTTATAAATAGCCGTAAGCATTTTATGCATAGAGGAGCATACGGGTTAAATGGCGGACCGATTATAGCTAAACTTTCAAGGAAGAAAAGCGACCTTATTTGTAGGATGGAGCCAGATGCCCCAGAACTTTCAACGAATATAATAAAGCGGGAGTCTTTCAGCCCCATAAGTAAAGATAATGAATTGCTGACTATGATCCCCCTCGAGGCAATATTTTCCGTCTGCAAAGTTAGCTATTAAGCCAAAATGGAATGTATTGACAGAAAAGCTTGCTTAGTCCTTCTATCCGTTAGGTTTTTTTAGAATCTGTAATATCAATAATTTCACTCGGGAACTGCTAGTAAATATAACGAATGAATAAAGAATCGGTTTCAACATTTAGGTGTGAGGTATCTAATGTATTATTCCATTAGCTTGTAAATAAGATAGCTCACCAATAATAGTGAGCAAAAGCTATGAAAGGCTCTATCCCAAAGTGTAAAATTATGATTTTCTTTCGAGGGCTTGGTAATTTTATATTCCATTGCGTTGAAATATTTTATTTATTCCCTAATGTTCCATAATCTTTGATAGTAACATTTACATTGAACTGGATCGGTACTTCACTAAAAGTTTTATCCCAGTCTTTTTTGACTTTTTCCCAAACTTTAGGGTATTCAATTCTTAAACTTTCTCCAAATCCTAAAACATCCACCTGGTATTCCTGTTGTGTCTTTTCTGATACACTTTTCACCAATTTTTGTACTTCTTCTTCAATGTTTTCTTCTACTTTTATTAGAGTTTCATTTGAAGAGGGATCTATTGAAGTAGCTTCTTTTTGTTCCCCAATACGTCCCTCAGACTCTATTTCTACATCAAAAGAGATATCGTTTCCGTTCACGCGTGGTTGTATATTAGAATTCATTGACAATATTTCGTATATAATGGGGGTGCTTTTCTTTTCAACATAGCTCTTCACTAAACCACCTTTTCCTTCTCCTGTTATCCAATTCACTCCCTCTACCTCTTCTTTATTTAAAAGACCCTGTAGTTTTTTTGTTTTCCCATCAAACACTGAAGCTCCATCAAACTTCATTTCACCCTGATCCGAAATTACATTTTGCAAAAGAAAGCTAGCATCAGATTGTATTTTCCTATTCAATTTAGAAAGATGAATAGGCATTAGTATTTTGGAGTTTCTATCGTGTGCTTTGGTCATTTGGGCAAGTTTCATTGATGGGACAACAGATGGTTCACTCGTCTCAAGAATATGACTAGCTCTCTCTTTGGCAATAAATATTTGACAACTTTGTCTTATTTCATGTTCTCTTATGAAATAATCAAGGGTTTGTTGTAAGCTTGTTGTACTTGCAAGTTCCTCTCCTATAACTAAGACCTTTACATGATGAGCAAGAAGGATTTCCTCAATTTCCAATAATGAATTACGCGTAGCCTCCATCAGCGAACTGCCAGTTTCAGAAACATTTTTATATGCGTTTTGTTGGGTGCCCTGTCCTTCTATACCAGCATTCGAACTATTTGACGTGGCCAACTGGTTGGTTAGAGTGATGACGTTCTCTCCTTCTTGTCCTTTCTCTTCTTCTAAATCTACGGCAACCCCCAAAATAAGCCCCAAATCCTCAATTTCATTTGTACTCCAACAAGAGGTTAGAAATAGAAGCGAAAGAATAGAAGGAATAAAAACAAACCGTTTATAATTATTGCTTAGTTTCATGTCTTCCCTCCTTCACCCATGAACCTATAAGGAGTAGTAATGGAAATAATCCAAACAATATATATGCAAAATACCCAAGAATATCTCCAAGCTTAAATAATTCATTAATATTTTTAGGCATCATGGCCACGATGTAAATAAAAGGTATTAGTAGATAGATCATTGGTTTGGTTTCTCTTTTAAACAGATGGGACAGTCCCAGCGAAGCAGCATAGAATGATATCGTAAAGGTAGCGAAAATTTGCATAATCCATATAATTAATAGAAAGGACTCAAACCTTTCAAAAATTAAACCAGTGATTTCAAAACTTTGAATGAGACTAATTGTTGGCCATGTGTATGTTTGCGCTACTTCGATGGATAATCCTCCTACTACCATAACTACCGTTATCAAGTAAAAGAGCGTGGGGATTCCAACCCCAACTAGAACCACCTTTATTGCTTTTTCAGGCTTTTCCATAAACGCCACAAGGACTACCATTATTTCTGCTGCTGTGAATGCTAGAGCTGTGGTTTTTATTCCTTTTAATACAGGCATGATCCCCGATCCTAAAACAGGGCGCAGATTATTTAACTCAAATATTCCCACACTCATGAAAATGACCAGTAAAAATAATATTATCGTCAAAGGGAAAATTATTTCAAATAAACGAGCAATGGGGTTAATCCCACTGTTGATTAGATAAAGACCTATCGCCATAAAAGGCATAAGAATAGCCCAGGTTGGAGTTCCATCTAGCAAAAAAAACCCTGCCACTTCTGCAACCGTTCGAGCTTCAAATGCAGAAAGAGTTAAAAAGTAGACAATCACAAATATACTTAGTAATGAACCCAACACCTTTCCTACAAGGTTTTGGCTATATTCGTAAAAATTCTTTCCAGGATACTGTTGGCTCAATTTCACATGGATAACCCCTGCAACCAATGAGACGCATCCACCCAGAAGAACAGTTATCCAGATATCCGGTGTCTGCACTTCCTGTGCTGCAGCTCTGGGAAGAGTCAGAATGCCGACTGCAAGGGTATAATTAGTTAAAATAACTGCTGTTTGAGAGGCTGTTAATTGATTTTTTGCCTGCAGACTTATCATGGATACCATCCTTCTATCACGTTTATTTTTTACGAACCTGGTCTTTAGGATGCAGCATTTTCGGACGTCGTTTCATCATTTTGAGGGGCATGCGAATAAATAAATCCTTCCAATCACTTATCCGGTAAGGGACAAAGGGACTGGCAAAAGGCACACCGAAACTTTGCAATTTAACGAAATGGCTGCAAAGGAAAAGGAAAAATAAGATGACACCGTATAATCCTAGTATTGCGGCGAATATCATAGATCCAAACCGAAGGAATCGTAAAGAAATCCCTACACTGTATTGGGGGATAGTAAAAGACGAAATGGCTGTGATAGCCACGACAATGACCATCATTGGACTGACAATTCCTGCTTGTACAGCAGCTTCTCCCACTATTAAGGCACCTACAATCCCGATCGTTTGTCCAATAGGGCTTGGCAAACGAAGTCCGGCTTCCCGTAGAATTTCAATGGCTATTTCCATTATTAAAGCTTCAATAATAGAAGGGAATGGAACTCCATCCCTGGACGCTAGCACAGTAATTGCAAGGTCGGTTGGAATTAACCCCTGATGGAAGGATATAAAGGCAATATATAAAGATGGACCAAAAAGAGAAATAAATGCTGCAAAAAAACGTAATAGGCGAACGAGAGATCCTGGTATCCAGCGTTCATAATAATCTTCTGGAGCTTGGAACATCATGCTGAAGGTCACTGGAACAATTAAGGCAAATGGAGTCCCGTCCAATAGAATAGCTACGCGTCCTTCCATTAATGCGCTCATAACTCGATCAGGCCGTTCCGTGTTTTGAACTTGTGGAAAAGGGCTAAGATAATCATCTTCAATTAACTGCTCGACAAACCCTGATTCCACTACATTATCAATATCTATTTTTTGAATTCTTTTATCTACTTCTTTCACTAATTGAGGATCCACTATATCCTCGATATAGGCAACCACGAGGTCTTTCCTTGATCGCTCTCCCACTTCGTATTTTTCTAATGTTAATTTTTCATTTTTTCCACTGCTCCTTAATAACGCGCTATTATCGCTTAATTTTTCGGTGAAACCAATTCGAGGTCCTCTGATCGATTCTTCGGAAGGAGGCTCCGTTAGCTTCCGTGTTTTTCCTTTTGTAGTACCAAGAATTAATACAGTTGAAGCCCTATCCACTAAAAGGGCCACCTGCCCCATTAAAACATTTGTCACAAGCTCTTGCAGAGTTTCGATTTCTTTTACTTCACTAATGGAAAGGATATGGTTTTTGATGTAATCTTGGGAAAAATAGTCTTTATTTCTAGCAGATGATCGTTTTGTGTTTTCTGAAAAGGGTTGAATTAATGTTTTTAAAATATGCCTATCAATTAACTGTCTGTCTGAAAGGCCTTCAATGAAAATGATAGCGGCACGAGTATCTGTGCTTCCTAAATTGAACTCATGAAATCGCACGTCATAGTTATGACCGATTTCTTGTTTGATAGCTTCTAAATCTTTGCTAAACTCTCCAGTGAAATATTCTGAAATTTCTTCCGTTTTTTGGTTTTCGTTTTTTTCTAGACTACGTTTCCTATTTAATTTCCAACGTCTCATTATCACCCATCTCCATCTTCATTTGAATCACGCATCCAACTAGAAATTTTTGAGATTAAATATAGAATGAAAAATAAGGAAAAAGCTTGTAAAAAAACCTCCCACTCTGGAAGGTAAAAAGAAATTTTCTCCCACATTGTAATCTCACCCTTTTATGACTGCTATTATGTTCTATGTATCAAATAGATATTAAATGGTCTTTAAACTATTTTGCTCGAAAAGATTAAATATTATAAGTAAATGTCTTAGAAACAGCTTTTAGGGCTGGTTATATTTTAAATCAAAAAAGAATTCTCTCTGGGGGAAGTTAAAAGTGCTATTAGGACAATATCGAATTGGGGAATGTAAATAAAAAGCTGGATGCGTCGATCCCTTCCACTCTACATACCTTTCGGTGCTGATTGACTTTACCTAGAATCAATCGATTCTGTGGTATCCTTTTTAAGATAAAACTTTATGGTACCTATACCTTTCATCTTTGTGAAGAATACGCAAGTTGGAAACTGAACGTTTTCTGTATATCTGGAGGGAAACTTTTGTACATCTGTTTTCTTCCTTTATTTGTAAATAGTGAAAGCTTTGAACTGAAGTTCATCGTATGGAATGTTTTCACATTGCCTATAGGGAACAGATCAGCCACATATTGCTGTAAATCGTTTTCGTCCCTAAGCTAAATTTTTTCTTATAAAAGGGAGATAGCTTAAAAGGAGGTTTTAGCTTTTCAATCGGTCGAAGACGGTCAAGACGTGGAAACACAAGACTTACATGAGTCGCTTACCTTAAGCCGCAAAAGGTTAACCTTTCACATTGGTCCTGAAGAAACATTAATAATATTTCCTTCTTTTCTTTCTCTCTTATAAAAAGGCTCTATTAAAGTTTGGTGTTGATATTTATAAAAATAACAGGACTTCCAATTATGGAAGTCCTGTATTGAAATATTGTATTATGATTTTTCCGGTTACTCAATTGAGAGATATAATGAAGGTGGATGGTGTACCTTTTAATACTTATCGTTTACCGTTACCATTTCCAAAACTTCACAAAAAAAAAGGCGAGTCATAGACGAACACTTCACCTAAAAACCCCGCCAACTCAGCAATGTATAAGATATTGTATATGATTTTCTAACTTAACTTTTTAAAAACTTATATTATTAACCTTATAGAAACTCTTAAACGATCTATACATTTAAGAGCGTAATAATACTCTCCTCTCATTAACCGCCTATATGCCTCATGTAAACTCGCGAAGAATTTAGTTCTCCAAGCTTCAAATTCATCAAGCGAGGGTTCATAAGTCATTTCCAAGGATTGTTCTTGAACGGTGGAGATGATCGAGTTGTGATCTTTAATAATCTTTATATTTTTCAACCACACAGAAGGCTGAATATCCTTTGGCTCATAATAAAAAGTGTCCACCTTTATGAAGCTATCAAAGCTGAACGTCTGTTTTTTAAAAACCTCAGTAAACGTACGACGATTTCTTTTGGTAAGGTTCCGCTCTCCTCGACTGTGATATTTAGTAAAGTGTATCTGACCTTAACGAAACTGTCCAACTCAGTGCAGCCTCTCCAATCACACAATTATGATCTGATAGAAGATGAAACTAACCCTTTAAAGATAAAGTATAAAAGTTACCCTATTATGGAAAGGATGTAGAAAGAGTCAGATTAATCGTTAGGGGCAGAAATCATGAGTTTTAATTGGAATCCATTTCATAAAAAGAAGCAAGAGAATCATGTAAGTGACAAGCAAAAGGTATCCCATATCTCTAAGGATATTTCTCAAAACTTAAAAAAACTACTAGAAGAGTTTGAAGACAGCTCTGAAATAGTCATAAGAGAATTGAACACGGGGATAAACAAAGACATCAGAATCGTTTCTATTTATATGGATGGGCTTGTTGATCAAACCTTGGTAAACGAATTCATAATGGAATCTTTAATGCTTAATAAATCTGAGTTTGATAAATATACACCAAAAGAGGACGTCTTTAACGATCTAAGAATGAATGCTTTAACATTATCTAATATAAAGGTGATTAATGACTGGGATAGTCTAGTTTTAGCCATTCTTTCAGGAAATACCGTGATTATGATTGATGGCTGGAACGAGGTCTTCAACGGGGAAACCCAAGGATGGGAAGAACGCTCGATTCAAGAGCCGACGTCCCAAACAGTTATCCGAGGTCCTAAGGATTCGTTCACTGAGTCTTTGAGAGTAAACGTAACGTTGATAAGAAAGAGAATTAAAAATGCTAATTTAAGGCTTGAAAATATTGAAATAGGAAAAGTCTCCAGAACAAATGTTGCC
This sequence comes from Halobacillus sp. A5, assembly GCF_024189315.1. Classification (GTDB taxonomy): domain Bacteria; phylum Bacillota; class Bacilli; order Bacillales; family Halobacillaceae; genus Halobacillus_A. The sequence continues at coordinate 155,027 of NZ_JAIZEO010000005.1, forward strand.
TTTATGTACATCCAGGGTATAGCTACAGATGAATTAGTGAAAGAAGTTAGAAATAGATTAGAGAAAATAGAGACAGATTCTATCATTGAGTCAGGAAATATTGAAGAGTTTATCCAAGATCAGACGAGCACCCCCTTTCCACAGCTAATCAATTCAGAACGTCCAGATGCTGCAGTAGGAAATCTTCTTGAAGGAAGAGTGGTTATTTTAATCGATGGAACACCATTTGTACTGATTGCTCCTGCGACATTTTTTCAGTTTTTTCAATCTCCGGAAGATTACTACCAAAGAGCAGATATTGCTAGTCTTTTACGATTATTAAGGTTCTTTGTGTTCTTTATTTCGTTGTTTGCCCCTTCGATTTATATCTCGTTGACGACCTTTCATCAGGAAATGCTGCCTTTTCCTTTACTTATTAACCTTGCTGCTCAGAGAGAAGGGGTACCTTTTCCAGCGTTCTTTGAAGCTTTAATTATGGAAATCACCTTTGAAATATTACGAGAAGCAGGGGTGCGTATGCCGAGAGCCGTTGGGCAAGCGGTCTCTATTGTGGGGGCCATTGTTATTGGAGAAGCCGCTGTCCAAGCAGGAATCATTTCCCCAGCAATGGTTATTGTGGTAGGGATTACAGCTATTTCTAGTTTCGCTGTTCCATCATTTAGCATTGGTATACCAGCACGGATTCTCCGTTTTATTCTAATGATTTCAGCGGCAACGGCGGGTTTCTACGGAATGACTTTGCTTGTCATATTGATTATAGGTCATATGAATAGTTTACGCTCTTTTGGAGTCCCATATTTAGAACCCTTATCTCCTTTTAATCTTACGGCTCAGGCAGATACATTCATAAGGCTTCCAAAAAAGTTAGAACAAAAGATTATAATGAAACGGGATAATACTGTAAAAAAAGCTAACCAATTGAACAAAGATGGTGATACCAATGGCTAGCAGACGAGGGTTGATTATCATCATGTTACTTGTGGTTACATCTCTTCTTTCAGGATGCTGGAATAGTAGGGAAATGGATGATTTTTCAATTGTCACGGCTTTAGGCATAGATAAGGCGGAAGAAGAGGGGAGGTATGAAGTGACCATTGAACTTGTAAATCCAGCGGAGGTCGTTGGTGGAGAGCAATCTACTTCTGGTCGGGCTTCTACCACAACTATTTATTCAGCTAAAGGAGATACGTTAATATCAGCCATAAGGAGGGTATCTCAACAAACTCCGAGGGAAATCTTTTTCCCTTATACCCAAACGGTGATTTTCGGTGAAGAATTAGCGAGAAGTGGAATTGAAGATATCTTTGATTTATTGGAAAGAAACCAGGAGTTTAGATCTACTCCAAGAGTCCTTATCGCAAAAGACAATTCCGCCAAAAATATATTAAGTATCCTTTCTCCATTAGAAAAGATCCCTGCCCAAAAGCTTGTGAAGACGAGTAAAGTATCAGGACAGTCGTTAGGGGAAACACTCCCAGTAAAAATTATGGAATTCGTCAAGAAAATGACCAGTGATGGAATCGAACCTCTTGCAAGCGGGGTTAGTATTTTAGGGCAATCAGAAGACGGGGAAAGTACGACAAATATTGAACAAACCACCCCAAATTCTCTAATTAAATCAGAGGGATTAGCTATCTTTAAAAAAGGGAAGTTGATGCGCTGGATAGATAGGGAAGAGGCACGCGGAATTCTATGGGTCATCAACAAAATTGACAGCACAATCGTTAACTTAAGTTGTGAACAAAAAACTAATGCTATTTCATTTAATGTGACAGATACACGCACTTCTCTTAGAGCCACTGAAGCAAATGGGACCCCATCGATTGATATCCATGTGAAGCAAGAAGGGGAAATTGAAGAAGTTCTTTGCAAAATGGATATATCTAATCGAGATAAATTAGAACAACTTGAAAAACAAATAGAAGATAATACAAAACAGGAGATCGAACGCGCAATCCAAATAGCTAAAGAGGAGAATAGTGACGTTTTTGGCTTTGGACAGGTTATCAATCGTGGAAATCCAAAACTGTGGAGAGAAATCAAAAAAGATTATAATGATATCTTTCCTGAAATGGAAGTCAAAATTAAAGTAGACGCTTATGTAATGAAGACAGGAATGAAAACTAAATCATACAATCAAGAGTAGAAAATTCAGTAGGCGTTATAAACTAGTCGAAAGTTGGGAGGTGCGGAAAATGGTAAAGGAAAAAATAAGCTTGCTTCAATTCTTTGCTTTACTTAATTTATTTGTGTTTGGGACAAATTTGGTTGTGGGAAGCGGTTTAGATGCCAAAAAAGATGCCTGGCTTGCCATATTCATCGGAATTTTTGGAGGGCTCATGCTATTTCTTATTTACTATTATCTCTATACTCGCTATCCCAATCTATCTCTAATTGGTTACTCCCAAAAGTTATTAGGCAAGTATATCGGAGGGTTTATAGGGTTACTCTATATCCCTTTCCTTGTTTATGCAGCATCAAGGGACTTGCGTGATGTAGGAGGACTTCTTGGTACTTCCGTTTTAGATAAAACCCCCCACTTGTTTATTAGTGGGTTAATGATCTTTTCAATCGCCTATATCCTCTATAACTAGTCATAATTTTAGGTTTCTTTGGAAGTTTATCCTTTTTTTTATCTGGATTGGTAAAAATGGAGCAAGTCTCCCCTATATTAGAGTTTGGGTGGAATCCTGTCGTCGAAGCAGTTTACACCAACACCATTATGTTTCCCTTTGGTGAAATGGTGGCTTTTACTTTCTTGCTTCCTTATATCAATAACAGAAAAAAAGTTTTAAAAACAGGTGTTGCCGGTATTCTGATAAGCGGTGTTCTGATTACCTATTCTACTTTTATAAATTTAGCTGTCCTTGGGGTAGATGTCATGACTACGGCGCAATTTCCTTTGTTGAGTGCGATTCAAGGTGTAGAAATCATGGATTTTATTGAACATCTAGATGTATTAGCGGTCCTAGCATTAATTATTGGGGCATTTTTTAAAATTGCTGTTTTTTATTATGCCGCTATTGTTGCAATGTCAGATTTATTCAAAGTAGAAAACAAAGAAAGGTTGATTATACCAACAGCTATCGTTATTTTATATACATCCATTATTATTGCAGATAATTTCCCTGCCCATTTAGATGAAGGAAAATTTGCTCTTACCTCTATTTTTCCCCTCTTTGCTGTGGGGTTTCCTGTACTTTATTTTCTTATTGCTTTTATTAAAGACAAAATCAATAAAAACAAAATAGGAAGAACAAGTGAAAATAAAAGTGTGTAAACAGGGTTATAAATTTGAAAGACCGCATTTCTGACCGGTATCCCTTGTAAATAATCCATGATATAGGTGATGCCTGTAGCTAAAACAAGGTTTAACAAGAAAATGAGCCATATTTTCAATGTTATTCCCTCCCGAGAGGTATTTATTATTATAATTCCAACAAAAATAAAACCCTATACAGATGAGCAACGTGAAAAAAATGAATCGCCGTGCATCCCTTTCATTGTCTCATAAGTATCATTGCTACACAGTCATCACTTCCTCTTCTTAATCCAATATAAATAGTCTCTCTTCTCCTTATTACAGAAAATGAGAAAGTCCAAACTAACTCTATTAAAAAAATAACAAATTTTCTAGTTACCTTTACACTATTAACTTAGAGCATAGAAAAAGAGCTTATCCTATTAAAGTTAAAGCTCTTATCCTAATTCCTTTATATTTGGTATCATAACAAGTGTAATATAACCGTTTCATATATACAGGAAATTTAAATCGATTACAAAAAGCAACAAATTATGATTGTTTACCTATGCTATTATCAGACTATAATTTTCCAAATAGGGAGAGGAGTCTGTGAGTACTACGATTGATATACAACTTTCGTCATTAGACCCAGAGTGGATCGAGCTCATGAAAGAAGCAAAGAGATTAGGTCTGTCTGTACATGAAGTTAAAGCTTACATACGGGGTAATGAAGAGTCTGTTGCTAATAATTAATACAACTGGATAATTACGCTAAAATACTTTCACTTGAAAAAATACGTGAAGAAAGAGGGATGAATTGATGGCATACGAAGAAACCTTTGGAGTTTTTATAGACTGGAGAGAGGACATTCAACAGCATTTTAAAATATTAGCTGAAGGGATTAAGTTTAATGATGATCCGAAACTTATAGCTAAGCCGGTCAACCTAACTGACAACTCTCATACGTTAACTTGGTTAATTCTTGACGAGAACGGAAATAAGCGTGCAGATGTGATTTTTACAGTGAGACCGGGGCAACGCCATTTCTCTATACAAAACGGAAAGCGCATAGAAGTTGATGGTATGCTTTATTACTCAGCAAAAGTGAGGGCAGATCAAAAGATTTTCCTCAAAGAAACTTTCCCTATTATCTGGTCAACTTGATTTTCTTACCTTCTCTTCGCAAACCCTTAACTTATTAATGAGAAGGCAAAGTAACCAGCAAAACAAAAAGACTTATTATTTAATAAATAATAAGTCTCAGGCTGTCGAGAAAGTCTCGACAGCCTGTTTTTTTCTGATTTCTTTTAGTTTTTCACCGCTTTCATTTGTTATCCTATAGATAAAAATCTGTTTAGGCGGTGATCTTTTGTTTCAGTCTGAAAAGAACGACAAAATGAAATGGAAATCGTAACGATTGAAGAGCTTGTGCCGGAAAATCACTTACTTCGTAAGATTGACCAATACATAGATTTCTCCTTTATCCCCGAAAAAGTACGTCCCTACTATTCTGAAGATAATGGACACCCATCTCTGGATCCACTTGTATTATTCAAAATGATGTTCATCGGTTATTTTTATGGCATCCGTTCCGAACGTGAGTTAGAACGTCAGATCCAAACCAATGTGGCTTACCGATGGTTCTTGGGGTTGAACCTAACGGACGCAGTGCCTCATCACTTGACGATCAGTTGGAATCGTCGAACACGTTTTAAAGATACCGACATCTTTCAGGAAGTCTTCGATGAAATCGTGCTTCAGGCTATGGACCACCGTATGGTGGCAGGAAGACTTGACCAACCCCATTTGTCACGGCCTCGCTCAAAGAGATGTATTTGGAGTTATTGCCCACCGTCGATTTCAAACGAGAAAAGGGTTTCTAGCTAAGTGGAAATACAAATATGATAAAGATCGCGATATTTACGTCTGCCCACGAGAGGAAGAACTGACGTATACCACCACAGATCGTGATGGATATCGCCATTACAAATCAGATCTACGATTGTTTAAAAATCGATTTCGAGATAACCTCTCTACATAACTACTCGGGTTTACCTCATATTTAGACCAAAGTCTTTCCTGAGTCCTATATAACTTTTGGTTTATTTCTCACTAAATGCTATCTGTAACCCTATAGCCCCCAATATTGATCCTTTTATTACGTTTATTCTTTTTGCAATAAAAGAGTTGTGGTCTAATAAATAGCGTATTTTGTCAGATAAAATACTAATCCCTACAAAAATAACTAGTGCCTGAAGCATTGTAATCATGCCCAAAATAAATACTTGCCCTGTTACATTCCCTATGGATTCATTTACAAATTGCGGTAACAACGCTAAAAATAAAAGGGAAACCTTAGGATTCAAAATATTCATCAGAATCCCTTTCTTGTACAATGCCTTATAGTTGAACAATCGTTTATTATTAGTTCCATTGAGATTCGTATCTTTTTCTCTAAATGATTGAAAAGATAGGAATAATAAATAAATAGCTCCAGCGTATTTTACAATGGCAAAAGCAATTGCAGATTGATATATAATCGCAGATATTCCCAAAGCGGCCGCACTTATGTGGACAATTAAACCAGAACAGAGTCCCAATGCAGTAGCAATTCCAGCCTTTTTGTTTTGAGAGATACTTTGAGCTATAACAAATAAAATATCCGGACCTGGCATCAATGTAAGAAAAACTACAACTCCTAAATAAGATAAAACCACTGTTATATCCACTTTTATGCACCTCTTAACAATCAGGATTCAAATCTACCATTGATTAATCCCCCATTAGATGAGAGGTTCTTCTAAATTAACCAGCATATCGTTGTGAAAGTTTTTCTTTATGGGCTTGGAACACTTGTTCTAAGGGAATATCATATTTATTAGCAATTATAATGATATTCCCTAATACGTCCCCCAACTCTTCCGTTAACTCTTGTTTATTTTCTTCATAAGACTCATCCTTTTCATCCGGACGGTCTCTCCCTATCTCAAGGGATCTTATGGACCGGGCTACCTCGCCCGTTTCCTCAGCTAAAAAGCCAATCCGTATAAAGCTATCTAACTCAGACCACCCTCTGGTTTCATAATATTCTTTGATCCATTGTTGAAATTCGGTAACATCCATTTTTACCCCTCCTCACTTTAGCAATAGTTTAACAAAGGAGTCTAAGTTTTGTATAATACTCATGGTGAATTTAGGAGGGATAAAATGAAAAAAATAGCTGTATTCTGCGGTTCAAGCCCTGGAGCATCTGAAGCTTACATAGAGGGAGCAAAAAAACTCGGGAAAGAAATGGTTCAAAGAGAGATTACTCTCGTCTATGGCGGGGCAAGTGTAGGAATGATGGGAGCTCTTGCAGATACGATTTTAGAGGAAGGCGGACACGTGATTGGTGTTATGCCAGATTTTCTAGAAAAGAGGGAAATCGCCCATAAACACCTAACTGAACTAATTGTCGTTGGATCTATGCATGAAAGAAAAACCAAAATGTCAGAACTAGCTGATGGATTTATTGCTTTACCAGGTGGTCCAGGAACTATGGAGGAGTACTTTGAAATTTTTACTTGGGCGCAATTAGGACTTCATCAAAAGCCATGCGGCCTTTTGAATGTTAATCGTTATTTTGATCCACTTTTAGCTTTATTTAAATACATGACAAAAGAGCAATTTCTAAACGAAAAGTATCTGTCTATAGCTTTATCAGACCCGAATCCATCTCGTTTATTAGACCAATTTTATTCCTATGAACCGCCAAAAGTAAAGACTTATATCACTTCTAAAGATGAAACTTAACGCGAAAACACAGACCAAAAATTTTCTTTGGTCTGTGTTTTGTTTTGAGGCCATTCGACAGAAGCTACTAGTCACAAAATCGCTCCCCGTTACTTGAATAACCTATTAAAGTGGAACCTTCTCAAAGTGTTCAACTTTTGGAAATGGGTCATAGAAATGATGTAATTTGCTTTTCCATTCTTGATACTCTTTCGATTGTCTAAACCCAACTGTATGGTCTTCTAAAGCTTCCCATTTCACCAACAATAAATATTTCCCCTTAACCTCCATACATCGTTGTAATTCGTGAGATATGTAACCTCTCATTGATGATATGATTTTAGATGCCTCTAAAAATGCTTCCTCTAATTCCTCTTCCATACCTTGCTTCACTTGCAAGATTACTGCTTCCAGAACCTTATAATCGCCCCTATTTTTCAAAATTTATTTAGATTCCTTTTTTAGTCTAAACTGCTCATTAGTGAAAGAACAAATGCTCCCCAATATTGGAAGACTTGATTTCGAGATTTACTGGAGTAGACCTATACCTAACGAAAATTTACGGAGCCAGCGACCCACGTCGGAATGGAAGCTGGGTTTCGGAAGAATAGAAAAAGTGGAGCTTCTTTGCAGTTCCCCTTTTTTAAAGTTAATCGATTATGTAAAGCCAGATATAAGAATTTTATAAAAATATTACATAATAATAGGAAACACAAACATTTACTGGTAATACTATTAGATTATTTATTGATACTCTATCACTAGTTTATCGTCAGATTATAGGATTTTTTGTACCTAAAACAAATAATTTACAAGGGATTTCTTGTCTGAATTTTCGATAAATAAAGTTTTAAAGTCCTAATCTGTACCGTTTTATATTTTAATGTAATGAATATAATTTTTTACACTTATGTAACCTATAAACGCCAATTTTCTATTATATTTGTCAACAGGTCACAAATATCTAAAGCTTACAGGAGGGGAAACATGGGAATTGTACTGACCTTAATATTACTACTAGGTTTTTCAGCTTTTTTCCTTGGGGCCAGGGAAAAGGTGAGGAACAAGAGGAATGTTGAAAGCATTCCCGTCCGAGTAAACGTCAACGGCATCCGCGGAAAATCGACGGTGACCCGTTTGATCACGGGAGTTTTACAGAAAGCAGGTTATAAAACCGTGGGGAAAACGACAGGAACCGACGCAAGAATGCTGTATTGGTTTGACGGACAGGAAGAGCCGATCAAACGAAGGCTGGAAGGACCCAACATCGGGGAACAGCGGAAAGTCCTTGAGAAAACAGCACAGCTGAATGCAGATGCGCTTGTAAGTGAATGTATGGCCGTTAAGCCGGACTACCAGGTAATTTTCCAGGAAGAACTGTTACAGGCGAACATCGGACTGATCGTCAACGTCCTTGAGGATCACATGGATGTTCTTGGGCCGACTCTTGAAGAAGTAGCCGAATCCTTTGGAAACGCGATTCCGTATGACGGAGATTTAATTGTGAATGAAAGTCCTTATGTGCCTCACTTTAGAGAGATTGCGGCCGAGCGCAACACAAAGGTACATGTCTGCGATACATCGCTTATCTCCGAAGACTTTTTGAAGAAATTTGAGTACATGGTTTTCCCAGAAAATGCTGCCCTTGCTCTGGCTGTGGCCGATATATTGGGAATTGATCATGAAACAGCTTGTCAAGGAATGCTTGAAGCTTGGCCGGATCCAGGAGCGATGCAGACCCTGCCGATTGGGGATGAGGAAGATCCGACATTCCTGGTCAATGGATTCTCTGCCAATGATCCCACATCTACCTTAAACATTTGGGAACGTGTCAAACAGCTGAGTTATCCGACCGATGAACCTGTGGTGATTATGAACTGCCGCTCGGATCGTGTGGATCGCACGGAACAGTTTGCTAGCCAGGTCCTTCCTTATCTCCCGGCCGAGACATTGATTTTAATAGGGGAGACCACTGAACCAATTGTCAATGCATATAAAAATGGAGCCTTGCCAGTGAAAAACCTTCTAGATTTAGAAGAATATGAAACAGAGGAGGTTGTGCGAGTCTTAGGGCCATACATGTCAGGAAAAACAATTTATGGAATGGGAAACATTCACGGCGGAGCCGAAGAACTTGTTACACGACTGGAACAGAAAAAAATAGAAAAGGCTACGGCTTAGAGAGGAGTGCACGATGTTTATATTTGAAGTTTCAGATGTATATTTAGCATTGGTGGCTGGAATCGTTCTCAGCTTGCTTTACACAGAGAAAACAGGCATTCTGCCGGCAGGGCTGGTAGTGCCGGGTTATATCGCAATGCTGTTTACATTTCCGGTTAGTATTGCAGTTGTATTTATGATTAGTTTCTTAACTTATTTGATTGTGATGAAAGTCATTGCGAAGTTTACTATTCTCTACGGGAGAAGAAAATTTACCGCGATGTTAACGGTCGGTATTACACTGACTATCATATTCGACATGGTCGTTCCAATGTATTCCACACCGGCGATTGTGGAAGGCATGATGGCTATCGGTGTCATTATCCCAGGTCTGATCGCAAATACGATTCAGAAACAGGGCGTGCTGCCAACGACGGCTAGTACGATGATGTTAAGTGCTGTCACCTTTGGCGTAGTAACTCTATCAAGCTTTATTGGAGGAGGAATTTAAAAATGGAAGCGACTTTAAATTATAAAAAGAGAAAGAAAGCGGAAAAAAAAGAATTCAAACTGACATTTAGCCAATGGATGTTGAAAACGATCAAAACACATAAAAGAAGGACCACGAAAGATGCCACGATCGGTTTTACGGTTACGGTGCTTCTCTTTGTAATCGGTATGGTATAGGAAAATGTAATGTTAAGAAGAAACCGTATCATTATCATCAGCACCTTAATTGTCGTCCTATCCATATTCCTGATCCTGTTTTTACAGAATCGTGATGAGATGGACAAACGTCAGTCAGAAAACTTTTCATTAAATGATACGAAAACGGAGAAAGAAGATGGCTCATATGGTGTGACATCGGATAGTGAAATTGCGACGGAAGTAGGTATGAAGGTGTTGGAACAGGGCGGCAATGCCGTTGATGCAGCCGGATATATAATACTACCATGAATATATATTCGCATATCACAATATGGAAGAAAAAGCCTCTCAAAAGTTCAGTGAACTCATGAGAGGCTCTTTAGATTTATAGTGTTTTTCTAGCCAGGTATGTCAAAAGTATGTCAATCTGACTTTCGCGGGGAAGCTAAACCCTTGATATCAAGGGCAGTAACTTCAAATATTTCCTATTCCCAGGCATCCATAAAATCAGGAACTGTAGCGTTCATGAGATCCTGTGTCGCAAATAACTGGTTGAGCTCCGCTTGCTTTTCTTCAGAAAACTGGGTAGAAATATTATAACGAAACTTCTTATGTAGCTCCGGCAAAGCTTCGTCCCGACGAATACGATGACCAAGTGGATACCTTCGAACCACCTCTTCGGTAGCACTTCCATCCTTGAAATAAACTTTAACGGCATTTGTAATCGAGCGTTTCTCCGGATCCAGATACTCTTCACTAAATTCTGGTTGTTCCACTACTTCCATTTTCCTGCGGAGCTCATCTATCAATGGATTTTCTGCAATGTGATCCTCATAATGGTCAGCTGTTATCTCTCCAAATATCAACGCAATGGCTGTGATATATTGCAGGCAATGGTCCCGGTCGGCCGGGTTAGTTAACGGCCCTTTTTTATCGATGATACGTACTGCAGATTCATGGGTTCGAATTGATATGGTATCAATATCCTCAAAACGTCCTTTTACTTGTTCATATAAATCCAGGCCGCACTCTGCAGCGGTCTGGGCGTGGTATTCCGCAGGGAATGAGATTTTAAATAGGATATTTTTCATTACATAGTCTTCAAATTCGCGGTTTAGTGTGATGGGGTGGCCATCCATCAGCACCTCTTCAAACCCCCAGTCATGAGAAGTCAAGGCCGTTGTATAGCCCATTTCCCCTTTCATACTAAGAAAAGCTAACCATACCCCACGGCCGGTCGCATCCCCTGCTGCCCAGGATTTTCTCGATCCCGCGTTCGGGTAATGACGATACGTCCTCAGACTAGAGTTATCGATCCAGGCGTTAGATACTGAGTTCATGATTTGTGTTTTGTCCCCGCCAAGCATCTGTGTAGCTACTGCAGCTGTAGCTATTTTAACAAATAAAACATGGTCGAGTCCTTGACGGTTCAGGCTGTTATCAAGCGCAAGCACTCCTTGAATTTCGTGTGCTTTAATCGTAGCTATTAATACATCCTTTACCGTTAATGGATCCTTACCACTTGCTTCATTCTTCCTGCTGATATAATCACTCACCGTGAGTATTCCACCTAGATTATCAGAAGGATGTCCCCATTCTTTTGCCAGCCAGCAGTCATTGTAATCGAGCCAGCGAATCATAGTTCCTAAATTGAAGGCAGCTTGTACAGGGTCAAGCATCTCCTTTCTACCTGGAATTTTTGCACCAGTTTCGATCGTCCCCCCAGGGACAATGGGGCCTAACAATTTGTTACAGGCTTCGTAATTTAAAGAAAGCATCGCGCAACCCAAGCTATCCATCAGAACATATTGGGCTGTTTCCAGTGATTCCTTATCCCCAACCTCCTCCCTCCATACATAGTCTGCAATTTTCTCAATGACTTCATCGAAATGATAGTTACTCATGAACTCACTCTCTTTCCCCGTATTCCGGCAAAACGGTACTAGCAATCTTCTGATCGAGACGTTCATAATTAGCTAAACCAATGGCATCATATAATTCTTCTCGCGTCTGCATACGATCGAGCAGATGTTTTTGTGTTCCTCGATTAAATATTTCCTTAAAAGCATCCTTGTAAGCTTTGGCAGCAAGGCGTATGGATGTTACTGGATAAATCACCATAGAGTAGCCCATAGATTCGAATTCATCTGCTGTATAATATGGGGTTATCCCGAATTCAGTCATATTTGCTAACAAAGGAGCATTGAGCTGTTCAGAAAACTCTTTGAAATCTGTTACCTTGCTTAGCGCCTCTGGAAAAATCGCGTCTGCGCCTGCCTGTTCATAAGCTTTTGCCCTCTCCAGAGCCTGTTCTTTTCCCACAACTCCAAAGGCATCTGTTCTTGCTACGAGAACGACTTCTGGTACGGTTTCTTTCACCATTTCTATTTTCTCTACCATTTCTTCCAAGGAAATCAGCTGCTTTCCATTTAAATGACCACATTTTTTAGAAAGCTTCTGATCTTCCATCTGGATAGCCGCCACGTTGGCTTCGGCCATCTCTTTGACTGTCCTTGCTACATTTAATGGACCGCCAAAACCAGTATCTACATCTACCAGCAGCGGCAGATTGGTGGCTCTGGTAATTTCTTTTGCCCGCTCGGCAACTTCGGTAGACTGCAAAATCCCTAAGTCTGGCAGGCCCTTGCTGGCAGTATAAGCTGCCCCTGATAAATAAAGCGCACGGAATCCAGCTTCTTTTGCCATCAAGCCGGACATCCCATCATGGGCCCCCATGATTTTTAAAACTGACTGCTGACGGATTAACTCACGAAATTCATTTGCCAGTTCGGCTTGTGATTTCTGTTTTGATGTCAACCAAGTCATAACACGAATTACCTCCTTTTCAAATGATCCAGCTCCAATAAAAGATCATAGTTAAACAGACAATGACAATCCAGATGAGCATCGCTATTAACCCAACCAAGAATAAATCACGAGTGGTAAAATACCCGTAAGAATAACTAATTAAATGAACGGGAGATTGTGTCACTAACAGAAATCCCGGTATGCCCATCAAATACACTCCCATTGCAAGAGTCAGCGGAGTGATACTATCAAGCTTTTCCCCTAGTGTGATAGCCGTCGGGAGCATGATCGTCATAAATCCCAGTACATTGACAAACACCACACGAATCAGTGATGTAATGATGAGGAGTCCAACGGCAAACATCCAGGAAGACAGATCATTAGAATGGCTGACAAGAAATGAAACAAAAACTTCAACAGTGCCTGTATCAATCAGCATGTTTGCAAGCATAAGCGTCGCCGCAAAAAAGATCATCATATCCCAATTTACTCCCTTGGTTGCCTCTTCCCATTTCATTACACCTATCCCAGGGAAAACTACCAGGCTGGCACCTAATAGTCCGACCAGAGGTATCGAATAGCCATGTACGGGTTGTGTCATCCATAATCCCAACGTCACCAGCATGATCCCCATCATCCGTATTTCTTTTGAGTTTAATCGGCCAGTTTCCTCCATCTTTCTATCAATCAGTTGTTTCACATGTATGGGTTCGATCTTTTCTTCTGGATACCAGAAAATAAAAACCACCCACAATACCATGACGAATGAAAGCATAGGGACACTGAAATACAAGAGCCAATTCATGTAGGTAATACTTGAAGAAACTTCAGAAAATATTCCAAAAGCATAGATCGTCGAACTTGCCCCGGTTGGGACAAACGCTGCAGATATAGCACTGACATAAGCCACCCCTATAAATAATGCTTTTGGGATATAGTTCACCTCATATACCTTCTTCAGGCTTTTGGATAGATCATCAAGCACCGAACTGACCAGGCTCCCTTTTCCAATATTCGAGGGAATCATCACAGTAAGGACGAACATTAATAAGAAAGAGACGAGAATCAAAAGTTTGCCCGATCCCTTGGCAAGACTCAGGACGTAAAGGGAAACCCTAGCAGCCAGCCCTGTCTGGATGAAAGCATACGCTAAGATAAATGTGGAAAATAACAGCCAAACCAAACCGGAACCGAAATAGCTCAACGTTTCATCGTACGTGTAAAAATGAAAAGACAGTAACAATATTAGAATGATGGAACTATACGCAAGCTTGAAAACACGCCCAATCCATAACAGCTGGATGATGACCAGCACTGCTACGGATTGAATGGTCACACCCCAATTGGCAAACGGCCAGAAGAACACTGCATAAATCGCCCCTGCCAACGATAATAACACCCATGTTTTATTCATTTTTATCCCCCAGTTTCATGCTTGGATTGGGGACTAATATTAGGCTTGTTTTTGCCTTCTTTTTTGAATCCAACCAAGAATGAATGGATACATCACAGACAGTATCGTTAAGATTGTTAAAGTTGTTGCAATGGAAGACGCAAAAAAGATATTAAGATAGTTATCATGTGCAACCAGGCTCTTCCGAAAATTCTGCTCCATATCGGTACCTACTATTACGGCAAGTATCAATGGAGCAATAGGGAATTTAAGCAATTTCATAAACAGCCCAATGAAACCGAAGATAATCAGTATATAGAAATCTACCATACTATAACTTAGTGTATAGGTACCAATGAAAGCCAGCACCAATATAAGCGGATAGAGAATCTTAGGAGGGGTATCGAGAATTCTTACTAACAACCCGACCAAAAGAATGTTCAGAATTACGAGCATGATGTTTCCGATGAACATACTGTTCACGAGCGTCCAAACCATTTCAGGGTTATCTTCAAATAATAATGGTCCTGGACGAAGACCAAGCATGATAACCGCCCCTAAAATAACTGCAGTTGTACCGGAACCTGGAATCCCCATCGTAAGTAACGGAATGAAGGCACCAACAGAAGCAGCATTATTAGCAGATTCAGGCGCTGCCAGACCTTCTGGTGCCCCTTTACCAAAGTTTTCTGGATTTTTAGATAACTGTCTTTCTGTAGTATAGCTAAGCATGGAGGCAATCGAGCCTCCAGCACCAGGAAGGACCCCAATCAGGAAACCTAGCGGACCACTTCGGATCATTGGCCATTTCGAGACTTTCCATTGTTCTTTCGTAATCCACTTATTACCGACTTTTTTCTTTTCTGCTTTCAAAGAATCGATTGCAAGATAATTATATAGGACTTCCCCAACGGCATAGATACCGATAATGACGACTAGGAAATCAATCCCTTCACTTAATTGCGGGACATCAAAGGTAAATCGATGGACCCCCGTCTGTAAATCAATTCCTACTGTACTAAGAATCAATCCCACGCTCATTGAAATGAAACCTTTAACCATATTTCCTTTTGACAAGGAAACGATTGCTGATAGGGTGAATATCATCAGCATAAAATATTCGGCCGGACCAAATCGTAAAGCAAACGTAGCCAGTGGCTTCGCCAATAATATAAACCCGATAATGGCAAACATCCCACCAATCAATGACGCAATAGCAGAAAGTGTTAATGCCTGTCCTGCCTGCCCTTTTTGTGACATTGGATAGCCGTCGAAAGTTGCTGCAATCGCAGAACCATCTCCGGGTGTATTTAATAGAATCGAACTTCGTGAACCCCCGTACATGGCCCCATAATAGATGGCTGCCATTAGGATCAGCGCACTGGTCGGATCCATTCCGAACGTAATGGGAATCAGGACTGCTACGGCTGTTGCAGGACCCAAACCTGGCAGCATCCCGACGACTGTCCCTAAAAAACCACCGATTAATACCCAGAGTAAATTTATAGGCTGAATCGATACTAATAAACCTTCTATAACGTTCTGAAAATCAACTCCCATGTTCGTCCCCCCCTCTCTACGGTAAGCTTACTTGAAGCAGTTCAGCAAACGAATACCATGAAATGAATGAAAATATGACTGCAATCAGTATATTTTGCAGCCAGTGCTTTTTCCCATTGACGGTGAAAAGCAGGCCACCCAGAAATAAAATCGTAGAGTATAGAAACCCGATACGTTCAAATAAAAAGGAGTAGATCAAAATTAAAACAATGGTAGAGCCAATGAGAAATGGCGTACGTCCAGCCATAAGTTTTTTAAATTCCGCCACTTCTTCCTTCCTGTGTTTCCACTCCTGGATGAAATAAACAATGCTGCACAGAAGCATAAATATTCCAATGGCCATAGGAAAGTAAATCGGTCCATTCGGATTTCCGGTTCTTGATTCGGGAACCTGGCTTACTAGAATCAAATAAACGATCGATAAAATATTTAAGAATAAAGGTGTGAATAATCGAACCACCTGTTCCACCCCCCGTTTTTAGCTAAAAGAAGGCTGCATCATCATGTAGGAGAACAGTGAGAAGCAGCCCATCCAGAATAAGCTATTCTGTTAATCCTGACTCATTCAAAAGATCTTCATAGTTCTCTGTTTGCTGTTGTAAGAACTCTTTTGATTCCTGGCTGTCCTTATAATATGACTGCCATTCATTATTTTTTAACAGGGTCTTCCAAGCATCAGTCTCAACCATCTCTTCAATTTTTTCATCCCAATAAGCAATTTCTTCTTCCGTCATATCTGGTGGCCCCATGATACCTCTCCAGTGAGGAAATACCATATCGACGCCCTGCTCCTCCCAAGTTGGAACTTCTTCCAACCCTTCAATACGCTCTTCAGATGAAACAGCAATCATTTTGAATTTACCAGCTAAGTGCTGCTCTTTCGCTTCAGAAACAGACATGCTTGCAACATCGATATGCCCACCTAAAAGCGCAGAAACAACGTCACCGCCACTTTCATAAATTTGAAATTCCAACTTAGGGACATCTACCCCATATTCTTTAGCAGCTTGTATAAATGATAAGTGGTCATTATTTCCCAAACCTGGCGCAACGCCAATCTTCATGGATGTAGGGTCTTTTTTCAGTTGCTCCATCACTTCAGAACCTTCTTCATACTCCGATTCAGGTGGTACTGCGATAGAGATCCACTCAGTTGTCAGCACTCCTAATGGAGTAAAATCTTTGTAAGTGAGTTCACTTTGGCCAAGTAGATTATTTGTAATAACAAGACTAGAATTAATTGTAATATTATGAGCGTCTTTACTAGTTAAGTACTGCCAGCCAACTTCTCCACTTCCACCTGGTTTATTAACTACATTGATGTTTTCATCCACAACTTCCTCATCTGTTAAGATTTTCTGCATCGCCCGGGCTGTTCCATCCCATCCACCACCTGGTGAGGCAGGAGCTACAAATTCAATGTCTTTCTCCGGGAAGTTGCTTTCATCTTCCGAACCTTCGGTAGAACCGTCGGATGAACAACCCATGATGAACATAACGAACAATAAAGATAAAATACCTAATAACTTTTTCAAAATAATCTCATCCCCTTCAATTTGTAAGTGCTTTCATTGCTTAATTGTCATATTAGTACGAATATTCTCACATGTCAGCGTTATAATCATAAAAGAGATTATCTGTATAAAGTCGATTTTGTTCATATTGTTCATGGAGATATCAATCGATTAAGCGATACCGTCTTTCCGGCCTTCCGACTATTCCATATACTTGCTCGACTTCTGCTCTTTCTTCAGCCACTAGATATTCCAGGTACCTTCTTGCTGTTGATCTTGCGATGCCAATATGCTCACCTATTTCTTCCGCCGTACACCCTTTTTTACGAGTCTTCATCGTATCCAGAACCTTTTTCAAAGTTATCCGGTCAATTCCCTTAGGTAACTCATGGCTAGACTGGCGTTTTCCTGAAAGGGTGGTAAAAAGTTCGTCGACGACACCCTGATCAATAACTGATCTCTTTTCTAATAATTGCTGGCGCTGTTTATAATCGTTAAACACTTCCTGAAAGCGTTCGAAAGTTGCCGGTTTAATCAA
The DNA here is from genome assembly GCF_024189315.1 of Halobacillus sp. A5. GTDB lineage: Bacteria > Bacillota > Bacilli > Bacillales > Halobacillaceae > Halobacillus_A. The sequence continues at coordinate 172,664 of NZ_JAIZEO010000005.1, forward strand.
ATAATTGAAGACACCTTTTCTCATGCACTCCTCCAAAAACCCTTTTTCCTGAGCTGCTGTCACAATGATAATATCCAGCTGCGGATTGTATTCTCTCGCTTTATCTATTAAATCCGTCCCTAAGTAATCTGGCATATAAATATCCAGTAACAGCAGATCAATGTCCATTTCTTTTAGTATAGACAGTGCTTCTTCGCCGGATAATGCTTTGCCAGCACAAATCGTCCCTTCTATATTATTAATGAACTTTTCATGGATATTGCCAATCCTAAAATCATCTTCCACAATCATAACTTTTATCATTACACGCTTCCCCCCAAATTGATTTTTGGAATGAATACACTTATAATCGTTCCTCTCTCATCTGAGTGAATTTCAATGGATCCGTTGAGTTCCTCCACTTTATTTTTCACATTATATAATCCATACCCTCGTTGAACGTCGCTATATTTAGTGGAATAACCAGGTTTAAACACATCATTTATTTTGGTCTTAGGAATTCCTGATCCATTATCACTCACTTCAAAAATGACATCTTTTCCTATGTCCAATGCAAAAAAAGTAACGTAGCGTTCAGATTGATTCAACACTTCATCAAAGGCGTTATCAATCAAATTTCCTATAATCATAGTTAGATGAGTTACTTCTATATGAGATTGCAATTCACTCAAAAAGCTACCTTTTTCCAAATCAAAGTTGATTTTCTTTTCTGACGCTTTACTAATTTTACCAAGCAAAATAGCCTGGACCTTGGAGTCTTTTATTCTTTCAAAAATCATCCGGTTATAGTTGTCTATCATTGCAACTTCTTCTTGAACCAATTGGAAGGCTTCTTCATATTCTTCCAGTTGTAAAAGTCCGGAAATCATATGCATCTTGTTTGCAAATTCATGTGTTTGTGCACGCAGATCCTCCGAATACTTTTTCACTTCCGATAGAGCATTGACCATTTCTGTAATCTCCGTTTTATCCCTCAATGTTATGATAGTTCCTAGAACCCGGTCTACTTCAAGAATAGGAGCAATGGTGAGAATGATGAATCTGTTGTTTAAGTAGCGTTCATAACTGATCGATTGCTTTTCTTTACTAATGATTTTATCAAGATGGACGGTTGGCATAATATCTACAAGATACCCATTCAACGACTTGTCCGATAGATGGAGAAGGTCTTTAGCCGCTTCATTCAGCATTGTCACTTTTCCATTTCCATCTGTAGCAATAACCCCTTCATTCATCGATGAGAAAATTGTTTCTCTATCCCGATAAAGGGTCGCAATCTCTCTTGGTTCCAAGCCCATCGTATCTTTCCGAATATGTCTCGCTAAAAAAATACTGGCGAGGACGCCAATAATAACAACAAAAATAGAAAAGGTAAGGATATCTCTCATACGTTCCATTATCTCTAATTTTATGTTTTTTACCTGATATCCTACTGTTACCACACCGGATACCGAACCGCTTCCTGAATATACCGGAGCTTTTCCAACGATAGATTTGCCTAAGAACTCTTCTGAAGTCAAGTAGTAATAGCCTCCAAAGACACGAGCTTTATAACCATCTTCAAAATTCTGCACATCCCCCACTCTCTCTTGATTGGGATGCGAAATGACTTCTCCGAATTTATCCTGGACAATTACAAAATTTGCTCCTGACTGCATCCTTATCCTTTCCGATAATGTTTGTAATTCAGAGTAAGATTCCTCACCTTCCAATACCTGGCTTACAGTTGGCATAAACGATAATGTAGTGGCTGTCTGTAAGCTTAAATCCTTTTTGTTAGAGTAGATTTGCTGTGTATCGAAATAAGTAAACACCCCTAACAATAAACCGATCACAAAAATAATTAACCCAGTCACCAGTCCTAAAATTTTTGTTTGAATGGATACATTCAGCAACTTCTTAACCATCCACACTCCCCCTTTCTATATAAGAGATCTTACTAGCGTCGTATAACAACGGTAATCAATCCGACAAGAATCGTCAATAAGTTCTGAAAATTATAATAATAGTATTGTTTTACAAACCGAACCACTCTGTAAGCGTACTTACAGACTTGCTACCGATTAAGCCCCAGCCCCCATGTCCTCTCTCATCCTGAACGTTTAATGGTAACTACTAGATAAAACCTAAAAAAATAGCGTAATCCATATTGAATATGGATTACGCTATTTTCTGCACCATGGAAATTAATTATTACAAAGTTGAAATTGAATTACTTCGTAGTGGTCACAGCTGTCATTATTGTACTCTGCTTTTTATTAACTTAACTCCCCTTAGATGCTTTGTTGTATTCTTTTCCCCATTAATTATGGCCGATCCATGAACCAATAAGGCAAGACTTTCTCTCATTATCAATAAACATTAATGTGGTGATTCCTTTTATATCATTGATCTAAAATTAATCGAGATAAGGATTTCCCTTCCTTTTCTTCTTGAATTATTCCTTTAACAAATGCCTTTGTGTCTTCAAGCGAACCATCTGGTAAACCTAATGCATTTTTAACTTGTGGTGCTGAAGATAAAGTATGTATCTCCTGGCAGTAATCTAGAGAACTTGATTATTTTCTAAATTTAATTCAAACACATCAGGATTACTAAGGTTCGTCCATTCTTCAAATCCAAAATTATCATCATAATACATTAATAGCAAAGACATTATGTTACCATCTGTGACAATAATAGTATTCTGAGGTTCAGTTTTAATAACATCCTCAATGACACTAACAATTCGGTTCATAGCCTCTCTACTTGTCTCACCGCCTTCATACCTTATGTTTAAGTCAACATATGTTGATTTTTGTTTTTCCAGCCAATCGGACATATTTTTATTACTAAGTGTCCGTTCTGATAATAATTTACTAACTTCAATATCTAAGTTCACTTTATCAGCCAATGGTTTTACTGTTTGAATAGCTCTAACAAATGGACTAGAAATAATTCGGTCAACCTTTACTTCATAAAAGAAATCAGCTAATTCCCTTGCCTGTTTAAACCCTTTTTTTGGTAAGTTGGGAATCTGGTGATTGTCTTTCAGCTTCACAATGTCTAATAACGTAGATTTTATTCAATACCACCACTCCAAAATTTTAATAATTAAATTATGCATTCAAAGCAGAGTCAACGAATCTTTCAGCACGTTTAATACTTTCTATTAAATAAATTGGTGATTTTGGATGATTTAACACTTCTTCGGTAGATAGCCATAATACTCGTTCAACTTCATCTGGGCTTTTTGGAAAAGCTTCACCAGAAGAGTATTCACACAAAAAAACAATATCTACAACTTTTTCACCTTTATCAGTTATAAAAGATGTACTATGAACATATTTCAAATTATCTTTTACTTCTACACCAACTTCTTCAACTATTTCACGCTTAACGGTTCTTTCTAAGATATTAGAAGAATTCCCTTCATTGTCAACCTTACCACCAACAATAGAAAGCAATCCGCCAGCATGTTCTTCTTTTTTACTACGCTCAATTATTAGCCATTTCCCATTTTTAAATATTGCACCTTCAACATTAACAATAAACAATTTAATTCCCTCCAAGTAAATTAGTTTTGTATCTTATGTTATATTAGCTTATCTACCTTCTTGCAAAAACCTGCCCATTAGCAAAAAGCGATTGCTCATATTGAACAATCGCTCCCCTATAATTGAATAAGATATTTATGAATTTTCTTTCTCATCTTTTATAAATAAGCCAATTATTACAACAATAAATCCTAAACCTAATAGAAAAATCTCAAAACCACCTGTCCTAAACACAACTTCAGGAATATATATTGCCAAAAGCATTAGTGCAACACCTAGTAACATTATTTTAATAGAATGCATTGATCCTCCACCTTATTTAGCTGATTTTTTTTACGAAGTAAAGGTTAACCGCCTCCATTGAATTAATTTTTTAAAATATTTAATCCACCCATCACCTTAAAAAATAGTAAAATAAAATTGGACTAAAAAGGGAGTGTGGGAGTGTGAAATTGAGGTGCGTATTCCTGTAAAAAGGCGAGTACTCTATTGAATAAGAATTTTCTTCAAATTGAGACGGATTGGTATATAACGTTTTCGTTTGAATTTACTTCTCTACTTCTTCGAGTAACTTTCACCCTGTTTTTTTTACTTCAGTAATGTATTTTCAGTAAATGATTTTTAAAAACCTCACTTACTTATTTGTTATCCAATTGTTCCGCCAAACCAATTAGAAGTCCTTCGGTTCCACGAATGTAGCAGAGACGATAAGTGTCCTCGTACTGAACTACTTCTCCAACGAGCTGCGCCCCAAACTTAGTGAGCCTGGACACCATTTCGTCAATGTCTTCAACAGTGAACATGACACGCATATAACCAAGGGCGTTTACAGGAGCAGTGCGGTGATCTGTTATAGTAGGTGGGGTAAGAAATCGCGAAAGTTCAAGTCGGCTGTGACCATCTGGGGTAACCATCATAGCAATCTCTACGCACTGAGGACCCAATCCGGTTACGCGACCTGCCCATTCACCTTCGACAGTGGTTCGGCCTTCGAGGTTCAAGCCAATCTCCTCGAAGAAAGAGATTGCATCATCAAGTGATTCTACCACGATGCCGACATTGTCCATTCTTAGTAAATTCTTTTTTGTCATAGTTTTATCTCCTTATTTATTAAAAATTATTATCTGATCATCTTTATAAATTCTATTAAGAAGTTACAAATTCCTTTTTAAAAAACATCTTGTCACAGTTCATGATAACATTTTATTTCCAACTACATATTCCCAACTGAACCTACAAAAAGTTGGCATTTTGTTTCAAAAATATTATTATCTCGAAACTGAGTCTTCCACAGACCTGCCATTTAATAAGAAAAGGCGAATGCCCTTGTTGAGCATTTGCCCCAGTTTTTATAAGACTTGATTTCGAGACATATTGAAACTTAAACTAACGTACCTGTTACTTTAAGTAAGTGAATTCACAAACTTACTTTTCTAACAAAACTTGAAAATCTTTAACTAAAACAGCACTTCCAATTATTTGAACATCAAATGATTCGTTATTTTTTGAAACATCTACTATAACCCGGCCATCCTTTTCAATTTCATGCCCTTGCTCAACAGTAAGCTTTATAGGTTCACTAAAGTTTTGTTTTATGTATTTTGCATAAAACGCCCCCATTACCCCTGAAGCTGTACCAGTTACTGCATCTTCAATTGTTCCTGAATATGGCGATGAGAAATGTCGAGCGTGCATATCAGCATTTGAATCATAAGTATCCAGACAAAAAGGATGCACAGATGATTTAGGCATTTCCTTTAAAATTTCTGGGAACTGTTTATTGTTTGGTTCCATTTTTTTAAAGGCATCAAGTTGTTTTATCGGTATGAGTAGAGTCCAAGTACCTGTACTTCCGTAAATTATTGGTAAATCAGCATGAAGTTCTGATTCTGTTAATCCAATTGAGTTAGCTAAATCTTTTTTTGAACCTGTATATAGCTTAAATTGGGGTGAAGACTGCTGCATAGTTATCAATATTTCACCAGAAGCAGATGTGTTGATTTTAATCGGTAGGATGCCAGCGTTTGTTTCAATGGTTAACACTGTTTTATCTCCCAATAACCCTTTACTTTTTAAAGCATAGATAGTTGCTATTGTTGCATGACCGCATAAATTCATTTCATGACCAGGTGTGAAATATCTTATCCTAAGGTCGGCTTGATGCGATTTAACCGGAAATGCTGTCTCATTAAACCCAACTTTAAAAGCAATCTCTTGCATTTCTATATCTGTTAATTCATCACCATTTAAAACTACTCCCGCTGGATTCCCCTTATTAGGTTCTTTACTAAAAGCATCATAATGATAAACAGTTACCGACTCCATAACCCGAGTCCCCCTCAATACTAGTAAAATAGTTTTTATATTGTAATTCCAAATTTATTGTTTCACAAACCTGTATTACCTCTCTCCTTAGTTACACCGATTATGTAAGGTCAATAACTTCTTAAGCAATAGTTAGCAATAGGTAAGCGTTTGAGGTTATCTCTGGCTTTTCCCCTGCTCCACACCGGACGTGCTAGTTTCCCAGCATCCGGCGTTCCATCTAAAGGTATGTACTAAATTATAAGTTCCTATGTTACTCTTCGAGACTGGATGCTTCGATCCCTTCCACCCCACATACCTTTCGGTATTGATTGATCTTATCTAAGATCAATCGGTTCTGTGGTAATTGTTTAAGATAAACCTTTATTTTCTCTATATCTTTCATATGGATAAGTCGATGAATATCTTTATGAAGAATACGCAGGTTTTGAAACTGATCGCTTCCTCCAAGATTCTTTGGAACATAGTGGTGACAGTGAACATCTGAAGCGTGTAGATATTCGCCTGTAATTTCGCATCTCCCCATCTTCATACTATACCGGCTAATACGATTATCCAGGTATTCGATACTTCGTTTCGGTAGAGAAGACTTCATTAAGTGACCGATTTCTTTCTGGATATCCGGGCGGAGACTTTTGTGTATCTGTTCTCTGCCTGTCTTTGTATAAAGCGAAAGCTTTGGACTGAAGTTCCTCGTATGAAATGTTTTCACATTGCCTATAGGGAACAGATACATACCATTGATATTGAACGTTTTCGTTCCTAAGCTAAAGGTTTTCTTATAAAAAGGCGGTGGCTGAAAAGGATGTTCTAGCTTTCCAACCGGTCGAAGACGGTTCACTAGAAATGGTTTAAGATCGTAAGCAAGACGTGAGAACACAAGATTTACATGAGTCGCTCGCTTAAAGTATTGGTGAAGTCCCAGAACAAAACTATTGTAACGATGAATATTCTCAGCAGAAGGTGAACTTTTCATTCTTCGAATGAGTTTCTTCGCTTCCTGTTTGATTTTCTCTCTTTTTGAAGAAATGACCCCAGTATGGGCCACTCGTTTCTTACCCTTTTTATTCGCACGAATGGTGAACCCTAAGAACTCTGATTCTCGTTTTCTTAAGTTTACAATTTGGGACTTCTCTGGTGAGATGTCCAACTTCAAACGTTCTTTGAGGTACAGACGTACCGCATGGTACCACCTTTGCGCTGTCTTTCCTTCCCGACATAGGATTTTAAAATCATCAGCATACCGGACCAGGTATCCTTGTTTCAAATTCGTTTGTTTTCTCGCTCGCCTTCTGGCATCATCTGAACTGTAGGCTTTCGTCAGGGGAAATACTTCCCACTGGTCGGCACCCCATTGGTCTAGATCATTTAAGACGACATTAGAAAGAAGAGGGGATAAAATTCCACCTTGTGGCGAACCCTTATCGGGTACTCCTTCTCCATCAATCTCCGAAGTGATCATTTTTGAGATACAGGCTAGTACCTTACGGTCTTGAATACCGATGTTCCAGAGTTGCCTCTTTCATAGACGATGATTTACGTTATCAAAGAAACTCTTAATATCTACATCAACGACGTAATGAAGTTGACCGCGATTAATCAAAGATTGTATTCTTGCCATAGCATGATGAGCAGACCGGAGAGGTCTGAATCCGTAGCTATGTTTGAAGAATTGAGATTCTACAATCGGTTCGAGAACTTGTTTAAAGCATTGTTGGATCACTCGATCCAGGATGCACGGAATCCCAAGGGGTCTCCATTTTCCGTTGTCTTTTTCAATCCATTCTCTGCGAACTTTCTTCGGGCAATAGTTTCTAAGTTTCGTTCGGACTTCGTTTACCAGATCATTTTCGGAGAGCTCTTTCATGTCATCGATAGTTTTCCCATCGGTGCCTGGTGTTTTAGATCCTTTATTGGTTTTTATCATGCGAAAGGCGAGCAGGATGTTTTCTCTCGATATGATGGTTTCATATAGATAAGAAAACGTATGTCCCTGACTCGCTTTTTCATAAAGATCCGTAAAGGTCTCCGTCATATTATAATAATCCCAGTTTCGCAGCGTTGACACTGTGGCATCCCTCCTTTGGAGTGATGTTCCCACGTTCCTACCCGATCGGTGCCATTCACGTTAGGAAAATAATCGTTTCATACTCTAGACTTGGGGCTATTCCTCCACTTCTATTACAGAAGTTTCATCAGTCATTCCCCTACCCTCACAAGGATAAATGCTTTTCAGCATGGCTTTATAGCAACCGTTTCGGGTGACAGCCCTTGATTCAACGTTCCTTGCTTTCCAAGTACCATACAACGTAGCTATCATTACTAGAATTAGGTGCTTCCTGTAAGCCTGTGAGCTGGATACCGCCTTGGTTCGGTATAGCGTCTTTCAGATGGAGCAGTTTTACTCCACACCACTCACGTCATCGTAAGATGACACGTAAGATTCCTTACGTTCGTAACTTTAGACCCTTACCTTCGGAAGTTCGTCAGTTCCTATCTCAAAGAACGATTCTCACCTTAACTAGGTTTTAGCCGTCCGACATATCCTCAAGCATACCTTTTCTTTGCAAATGGCTTTAGCCTTTGTTCTGCCGCCTTCACCTGTGCTTCATACCAAGAGACCTGTCCGTCTCAACGCATGCAGGAGTATTAACGGGATGGTTTCGGGAAACCTGGTTCCTTCATTCCCATCCTTCATTGTATAGTTGAAATTTAAGCCAATAAATTCCCTGCTTTTTCGCGCTGAAAAGCGCTTATAGCAGAACTTGTCGCGCGCCCCCAATACTTGAAGACTTGAATTCAAGACATATCACTGAAATATTGCAGCTTCGTTCAGTTAATCACTCGTCTATTGCTTTAACATGAAAGTAGTACTCATAGCCAAAATGACAGCAGAGCCATTGACGGGAATAATCTTTATTGGTACAATTAAAATTAATTATTCTTGTTCGTTTAAAAATGAAAGCAAAAGTAACTAGTAAGTCACTTTCGTCTGGAATGAATATGCAGAGCAATAATAGTAATACATTGTGGATCAGTTCCACGCAGGAGGTAACATTTTATGTTACAAGGTAATGTTAAATGGTTTAACGAAAGTAAAGGTTTTGGGTTTATTGAAGTAGAAGGGCAAGACGATGTATTTGTTCATTTCTCTGCTATTCAAGGCGAAGGTTTCAAAACATTAGAAGAAAACGAGACAGTTTCCTTTGAAATTGTTGAAGGTAACCGTGGACTCCAAGCTGCTAACGTTCAAAAATAATAGTTACTAGTTAAAAAAGAGACTTCCGAATTCGGAAGTCTCTTTTTTGTATAGATGGGCTTTGGTAAGGTAAGATTTATCGAGATTGCGTAATTACAAGTAGATCTATATCAGATACGCCTTCAATCCCGAAACCACGTGGTAAGTATCCTCTTAAATAAACACTGTGAACCTTTGAAGGGAAAGATTTAATTAAAGTTGCTAGAATAGAATCAATAGCCTGTTTATATTTGCCCCCTATTTTATCTAATCTCGATTCATTCACAATTATTCCTCAATCACTGATAGAACACATAAAACCAACTTCTTTTATATCTGTCATTTACTCCCTCGTTTCAATCTAAAATTTGTGTTGGCATTGAAAAAAGAGTCTTCCAAAGTGTTTTTAGAAATAAGCCTCCTTTACTTGAAGGCTTGATTTCAAGGTAATTTGTTCAAAACGTAATTAGCCCAACTCACTTTTCCTAACAAATTTAAAGGATGACTTTATTCCAACATTATAACGGACATACACTTTAGGAGAAAAGTATAAAGATCACATGAGTAGCCATATGCGCAATCATTGCAGCCTCAAGACCCTTGCGCCAATAAAGCCAACCATAGATAACACCACCAAACCCATTTAAAAAAATCATTCGGGCAATTATAGTTGGAGTCATGTCTGTAGCTGCGGCCGTGGCTCCATAATGACCTAATCCAAAGAGCAGAGCAGATAGGATAATACCAGTCCATATAATAACTGAAGTTGGTTGATTTTTACTACGTTGAAAGATCTTCCACATGATAAAGACTAATAAAGTCATCACACCCCACCGAAGCATTAGTTCTTCAGCTATCCCTCCATACAAGAGCCGTGTAGCGAGGTCAAAGAAATTAAAAGCCGCCTCATCATCTGATATGTGCAGGACTTCTGGAAGGAAGGGCTGAAGTAAGAAATCTACAGCTACAATGATGACACCACCAATCCCCCCTAAAAGTGCGGAAATCTTAAAGATAGCTCCTAATCGACTTAACAAAGGCGTGCCATATCGATCTTTTTCATAGATCACAGAATAAAATCCTGTTCTCTCAGCTAAAAAATGACCAATAAGCAAGCCGGCGATAATAAATAGCAGAGGGTTAATTAGAGACAGAACAGCGATTATTTCAATTGGAAGTTCTAAGGGAACACTGAGCTCCTCCAGCTGCTGGGGAATCAGTTCTATGTGCATTGGCAGCAAGGAAAAGACTGCAATCACACCAACTAACAGAAAAAATATAAAAGAGCGCCATGGTTTTCTAGATTGCTGCATGTTTTCACCTCATTATATGTCTACTTATTAGTCCAATCATGACTGGGCTAATCAAAGGGAAGATTTTCTCTACAACGTAAGGAGGATTGGGATACCCACTGCTGTCGCAATAAGTCCGATTAATAACAGCCATGCTATGGGCCTTGCAAAATTTATCGTCCAGCCAATACCAAAGCGTTTTTCCAAAAATATCGCCGGGTCTTTAGGATTAAAGTAAATTTGACCGAGCTTCCAGTGGATATCGTCATCTCGATCAACGGAATCCAATTGCTCTACTCCAGCCGTTTGAATGCGGCTCCCTCCCTGACCTGTTGAAAATGATAGTGCAAGCGCAGCAATCAGAATAATCCCGCTGCATACTAAGCTCACAATGGGAACCATATGTTGATTTGCCGGATAAAAATAGCTCCATTGCATAAATGAAAACATTATCGTTAAAAGAGTTGAAGTGAAAAGGAGAAAGAGAGACCATCTTCTCCGAAACAATGTGACCTGTTGAAAGGACCGTTCAGGAGCCTCTGCATTCAGCTGCTGCTTTGACTTAGCAATAATCGTATTGATAAAGATAAACAGCAGGATGAGATACGACTGCATGATTGGAAGGAGAAAGGCAGTACGATAGCTTTTCTCAACAGAATCGGTCACTACTCCCGCAAAGTTTATTTGCATCGACAGGACATTCGGCAGCCGGTCATAAAATAGCGAAGTAAGCAAAGTGGTTAGAATCGCAATTGTAAATGGAATACCATACCAAAGATTTGAGTAGTTAAGCCTCTGTGCACGAAAATCTGTGCGCACTAGAACCTTCTGTGTCTTGTCTTGCGTCCAATTAGACTCTTTTTTTATTCGCTTCATTTCGTTATGAAATTTCAAATAGACGAGAAATGAAAGAACGATTAGAAGCATAATGAAGGTGGCAAATACTTTACTTAAGGTTTCTTCATTTGCAGTCATTATTGATCCAGCCCAAATGAATCCGCCTACTGAAACAACAGTCAGAAGAAGCATGGAACGGACATAACGTTTCCTGATCATTTGTAATGGCTCCGTATCATAGACCATTTCAGGAATGGATACCCCAAAACTTTCCGTCTTCCGTGTTAAATACGGAAGACAAGTTAAGATAAGTGCAACAGGTAACAAGACAATAGATAAAATAACAATGAGTGTATTGATGGTCATTTAATATCCTCCTCTCTTTGAAATTCTTTTAGTACTTCTTGATATAAATCTGCAATGGATTCATGTGATAGGTCTTTACAAAGGCCCTCCGCTATAATCGGGCGCAGCGTTTGTTTCAGCGTTTCCTTATACTCGCTATCTGCTTTTGGTACTCCCTCTGGATGAATAACCACTCCCTTTTGCCGATGAATCAGAATATAACCTTCCTGTTTCAACTGCTGATAGGCCTTATTCACTGTATGCAAGTTGATACCAATGTCTGATGCTAACGAGCGAACAGACGGAAGCGGTTCGTTAGGGCGCAGCTCTCTTTTAGCAATGCCGATAATGATTTGCTTCACAATTTGCGAATAAATCGGATCCTTTGATTCAAAATCAAGTGAAAAGAGCAAATGAGGTAACCTCCTCTCTTTATGTTCTAGCTGTTATATTTATAGTATAACAGTTAGAACATAAAGTCAACGGTATTGATTTTGAATGGGCGTTTCATTTTCCACTTTAGATCCACCCGAAGTTATTTCACTATTGCCCCATTATCTTGAAGATTTGAATTCAAGATAGTATCTACTTGCCATAACTTCTACTACATTTAGCTGATTATTAATTTCAGTCAGAAAATATTTCCATCATTAATTTAAAAAAAGGAATGGTTTGATTATCTTTTTCAAACTGTTGCTGTATCCAGTTAATTTCTAACTTTAAGAGAGACGATATTTTCTTAACTGCAATTTTATGATTGGAAGGTGTGGTGTACTCATAAATCTCTTGAATTTTATTTTGCTTTTCCAGTGGTAAGTATAGTTTTTAACCCCAGCTGAGATCGGTCTTTAGCATATCTATATAGTATGATACTAGATAAACTCCTCATTACATGGCGCAGCATCTCAGGAGCCCATGTGGGATTTCCTCGTTCCATTGCTTTTTTATATTGAAACAGGAACCAAGCAACGTCTGTTACATGATCCTTAAATTCATCTTCTGAAAGAGTAAGTTTTTGGTTGGACTTATAGGAGTTCATTAGATTATTTGGATCGTAAAGGACGGTAAAGTAATCATTATTTTGAAATGTCTTTTCTGTTACTGTAAATAGGTCTACATGAAGCCAATCCTCATATATAGCTATAACTTGTGGTGCTATAATGAAAATATCATCATAGAAGACTATTTCTTTGTATGCTTTAAGGTGACTCAATCGACGAGATAGAAATGGTTCTACCTCTTCTTCATCTATTAGACAATATAAATCTATATCTGAATGTTGGTCATGTTCATTTCTGCCCATAGATCCTTTTAAAAATATGCTTCGAACACTATAGTCTTCTTTTAAGCTATCTACTAACTTTTTAACAGCTTTTTCTTGACGCATGATTATCACCTCAAAATTAATAAAGATAAATATTTCGCCATCATATCGTTTCTTTACATAATTTTCAATACTTTTTAAAAATTGAACTATTTCCTTGTATCTAAATCTTCCACAATATTCTCAGTCCATAAAAAAGGCAATTACTCGTATTGAATAATCGCCCCCGATTGTTTAAGACTCGAATTTGAGATATTTATTTGGAAATGAATCACCATTTCTTTATTAACTGATACTATTATCTATTACGAATAATAACCAATTACGTTTAAAAGGGAGACTCCTATACCAGTAATAACGATGCCAGTTATAGTCGTAATAAGAACTGTCTTAAAATTCCTTGTCTCCACCCATATAGTAACACCTAGAATGATAGTAAAAAGAATACCAAAAAATAATGAAGCAAATGGATTAGTTGGAGTTATCCAATCAAACCAACTTATAAAATTCATTATCAATTCCTCCATTCAGGATTTTGTATTATATTTTATACGAATAACTTGAAACAAGGTTACTACTTTCTTTTAGGCAGAAATTTTTAACCGGTCACCTTATACAGGAAAGCCCCCGTTAGCGTAAGACTCGAACCCGAGATACTGTGGAGTTGACCTTCAACTAACTCACCCAATAGCTTAATAACTTTTATTTTCTTGCAGTATTACCTTGTCTTCTCTTTTCTCTCTTTCCAATGACTGACAATAAGGCTTGCGGAGAAAATTAACAATAGCAACATAAAAATTGGGGAGATTAGTGATATTATTCCTGCTTGATTGCTAATGTCACTAAAAAGTTCGAACAAAAAATAGGGCATTAACAGTATGCTTATTACAAATATAAGAACTTCAACTTTCACCTTTCATACCTCCATTTCAAATTTCACTTTAAATTGTATCCATTCTCGGATAGGAAAGTAAATTGTTTCACTAACCTGCTTCGTCGGTTTAACCCCTTCAATTCTGTAAGTATTTTAACTATATCATTATTAATCCAAATAATACCAGAAAAGAAGCGAGGTACTCATTATTTGTATTTATCTCGAATTCTAGTCTTCAACTAATGCTGCCCAAAACATTAAGAAGAGGGCAATTCTTCTGTTTCAGAATTGCCCCAAAATCTTGAAGACTCAGTTTCAAATTTACTAAACTGCTCTTTCTCTAATTAGCTCTAGGTGATTCTATAATAAAAGAACACACATAGTGCATAAGAAGGGGCAGCCAAACAAATAAAAGTTAATCCAGATTTTATTTCTTCAATAGTATATAGGTGAGAATAAAATAAAAAATATAGTAGCCAAGAAATCAACGCTATGGATGCTATTAAATAATGAAATACTTTGTCTTTTTTTCTATAATCCATTTCATCACTCAACATAAAGTCCCTTTCAATGGTATTTTAAAAAACAATATAACTTATGTACGAGATAAAACGATTTTAGTTTCACTATCTCGAAACTGAGTCTTCAACTAACTGCCCAAAACATTAAGAAGGGGGCAATTCTTCTGTTTCAGAATTGCCCCCGTTAGCACAAAAATGAATACTGTGTCACTACGACTGAATTAAGAAGAAGATTGCAACAGCAATAAGCATTGGTGTTAACATACTTTTAACTTTATTTTTTCTCCACATATCCACTGTAATTGTAATACCTGCTATGATCATTAAGAAAATTCCAGGTAACTTTATGATATTTAGTGTCAGTAGATTTCCAATAGAAGCGAAAAAATAACCCATTACAAGTGAGCCGATAGTGAACACAAAATGTGGCGACTTAAAATCCTTCTTTGCAGAGTTTCTATCATCTGAATCCATTTTTAAATAAGTTCTAACAACCATAAAAGTTGGTATTCCCCACATAATAAGGAAAGTAACCAATGAATCAGTATCTATGTTCAAATACAGGCCCCCCATACCTAACTTCATTCTTCAACTATTGCTCCCGTTTCTTGAAGACTTGACTTCGAGATATCCTCGATTAAAAAATAACCAAAACAACAACTATTATATTCGTACACTATGTCACAACATCTTTTCTAAAAAAGGGAACTTATCGACGTTATACATAATAATAAGACTCATTAAAAGTATTATCATTGTGCTGATATATTGCTTTGAATCCTTAATAAAGGTGAATTCCATAATTGCCTGAAATCCTAATATTATTGCTAAGTAGGCCATTAAATAATATTTAATTAAAGCGTCTGAGTTTAAATCAATGACAAACCATAGTGTGATTATAAAGACTAACAGAATTATACCTCTCCCCCAGCGGTCAAGGTTTTTACCGGATGTTTCTGATATTCTTACTTTTTCAACTCTAAGTATTTTATTTGTAATTTTTTCTGTCACAAACATCATGGCAATTAATACAATTAAGAACGCTACGAACTCCACCTAATCCCCCCTTACAGCTATAAATATTTCTCATTGAAGAAAAGCCCCGTTTTTGTAATACTCGATTTCAAGATAATCAGACAAATATCAGGGCTTTTTTCCTCGAGTCCTAACGGAATATAGTTTTTCTATGTTTACAACAAATATTTATCTATGATTAATTTCGCCCTTTCATCAATGTTTGTTGGTAATTTGTCTATGGAGAAGTATCTTAAATTCATACTCTCTCCGTCGACCATTGTTAGTTCTCCATATGTATCTAGGGCTTCATATATGCTTATAACGTTGTAAACCTCATCACCATTCGGATATTTAAAGTAAAGTTCCTCACCAGACAATATATCAATAAACTTAAAGTTCTCAGCTCTTAGGCCTGTTTCTTCAAAAAGCTCCCTTGCAGCTGTTTGTTTCAATTTTTCTCCGGGCTCCATAGCCCCTCCAGGTAATCCCCATTCTTCTGTATCTGAACGATGCTGTAGTAAAAGCTCGTTAGAATCGTTAAATACAAGTACTGTAGATCCTGTCAATATTAAGGGTCTACTGCCAATCAACTTCCTGATTTCCATAGTGTAATCTGAGATATAAATCACCTTTTCCTTTAATTTTAAATTTCCTTAAAGAATAAAAATCAACTATTTGTTACTGAAGAATCGCCCTAGATACTTTAAGACTCAGTATCGAGACAATTTGCCCTTCACTTTAAGCATTAATCAGATGACCTGATGATATATGTTGAGGGAGCTCTCTTGCACTATGTATTTTCATCCTCCCAGCAACGTAATAAGTATTTTTGCGGGATCTAAAGTATTCTCTTGCGCCATTGTAAGTCGTGTACCATAGCTTATTTATAATTTGAAACTCCCCTATTATTTCGTCAAATACTATTGGATGGAATAGAAACTCAAAAATAGAATCGTGAACCTTAATTATTCCATGTACATTTTTATCATCAAGCCAAATGGTATGTATATTCTCCATTTATAATCCCTCTTTCCCACTATGCATTACTAAAGGCTTATACCAATTTAACACACTAAAAGATGAAAAAAATTAATTTTCTTTCTTTTCTAAAAGTGATGACTGTTTAGTAAGTTGGGCATCTACTAATTTTAATATCATCCATAAAAAAGGGACTCATCCTATTAAGGATAAGCTCCCGTTACAGAAACACTTGAAATCAAGACTTTCACTAATCCAAAACTTATTAAAGATTGTTTTGTATTGACCTATAGCTTTCCTCTAGAGTATTGTTCAGCTCTATTATGAACTTCCCTTCTTCCTGATTTTTGTCCACGCTCATTGCATTTCTAGTTGCTTCTTGGATTATTTTAATCTCCTGGTATAAGACCTCTTTATTTTGTAAAGAAAGACTTCCTCCTTCATCAACTTGAGCACCCTTACGAGCGAAATAATTGCTTATAACTCCGAAAATCTCTAAATTGTTTTGCTCTCCTTCTTTTATAACTTTGTCTTTACTATTTAAAGCTAAAAGAAAATTTGACTCTTTATCTAGCTGTAGAAAAAGATAATTTAATTCAGTTAACTCACTTTTATGGATTGTATCTGTCTCTAAATTTTCTTCAGTTATACGTTCAACGTCTCTAAGTCTTTCCTTAAAATCGTCTTTACTTTTTTCGGTAGTGTCATTGAGAGTTTGATTAAGCTCATTGTTTGAATCGAACTGAAAGAAATTAGTTATTAGTGAGGCAACTAATATTAAATACAGCAAAATTATCATAGGTTTTCTTTTCTTAAATGACATCAACTATTCCCCCACAATTGCAACTTCCCAAAATATCACAAGGTCTAGGATAGCTACCACTCCTAAAAAAATCACTTTAACTTATATACGAATAAGTACAGATATCGTTTAAAAACTAGTTATTATCTCGAAACTGAGTCTTCCACAGGTACAGCCTCTTTCAAACGTTCAATGGCATCCTCTGGGTTTCCAGAAAAGTCGATAGGCATTGATCCAGCATATTTTACAAAGTATTTCCTTTCATCTTTTTCAACGCCGAAACTTATATTACCTGAATCTTGCTGGTCAAATACACAAAATACTTTACCCAGCTGCTTTAACCATTCGAAATTATGTTCTTCCTGTAATTGAAAATTTACTTTATCAATTGTCATAGTGATTAAGTTAGATTGTTGTTCCAAAGTATGATCCTCCTATATGATAAGTAGGGATCACGTAGTTTATAGGGGGGGGGTTATACGCTTCCCTTAAATTAATTGCACCCCATCTGCTGCTATCGTCATTTTCATAAAACAACGCCTCCTTTCAGAATCTACAGATAATTGTACCATTTTATTACATATCTTCGAACCAGAAATAAAACTTTTTAATTTCACTACCCTGATGTATTAAAAATGCAATTAATTTGACAATCGCTCCCGTTTGTTTAAGACTTGAAATCGAGATAAATAGAATTACCGTTATCATAAAGGATTATACTTTTACCAATTGCGTATCATAAGCAAACTCTATATTCAGTCCATAACTTTTCAACTTATTTTCTAACTCTTTAAAGTCATTAAAACTTAATCCATTTGGTTCTTCGATGTGTGTTAAGATTACATGTTTAGCTTCAAGAGTTTTGACGATTTCTAAGGTTTCATTAAAGGTTGCTTCCTCTTGAAAAACAGGATGGTCTTCTAGTAATAATCTCTCGCCGTTTAATGGGTGAAATTCAAAAATACCTACTGGTAATATAGCGAGATCAACACCTATTACATCTTCATGTGGTTTCCAATTATTCAACTCATCCATAGCAATAAGTACTTTTTTACTATCGCTTTCAATTAAGAAAGCATAAACATAATCCTCTGCCAACCTAAACGGAAAAACTTTTGTACTATTTAAGAATAAACTCTCTCCATCTTTTAATCGATTTAAGTTAGCAAATTCTTGAGATTCAAAAAAGTTTTAATGGTCACTACTACCAAGAAAAGTTTCGAAATCTATATTTACTTGTTCTGGTATGTAAACATCTATTTTCTTATTTTGAGGGGGATGATTAACCCAGTCCGCACTTAAAGATTCAATAATTCTTCTTCCCATTACATGGTCTGGATGCCATTGAGAATATATAATCCCCTTGACATCATCAATTGTAGAACGGTTGATTTGATGGTAAATATCTTCTGGTGTATCTATCAATAAATTAGGACCATGTACAAATATACTTGGCCCCATTCTACTAAATGGTATCCCCTTATTTCTTGCTTCTAGACAAACATTACAATTACAAAGTGGCCGTGGTATGGTTATTGCACCACCTGTACCAAGAAATTCAATTTCCAATTCGAACAATCCCCCCTCAAACATTTTCCAAAGTATAACATTTATGTAGTTTTAGTGATTATCTTTTTTTAAACATATCTGCACTTTAGCTAAAAAGCGATTGCTCATATTGAACAATCGCTCCCGTTTCTGGAAAACTCGAATTCAAGATATTATACTATCTCTTAAATCCTCCCTCTGAATGAATGATTTGACCTGTAATCCTATCTAATATAAAATTAATCATTCTACTTCCTACGCTTTTGTTTCTATGTTTTGGCGATACTGCAATATGTTTTATCTCACACCGCCCTTTGATTTATAAATTCAATACCAATACAACCCATACTCTCACCTCCAATAAAATACCCATGAAGTTTTCTGGCAGGCGATCGTATATACGATTTATATTCTTGGTTAATGTTTTTTTCTGAGGTAGCAAATGATAAGAGGTGCCAGATATCAGGATGAATTTCTATAGATTTTATTTCTTCCACAAACATACCCCCTACTAAAAAACTAGATGAAGATCAAAGATTAAAGAAGGAGCAATATAACAAGGATCAGCACTATTGTTTGGATTGTCTGTGCCGAAATTAAAAGATTCCTTTGGTTAATTAGAAAATGAGATAAAATATACACCCCTTGATTATATAAAATCAAGGGGTGTATATTTCTTCAGTAGTTTCACGAAATTCTTTAGAGTCCTCTAACATTTGGTCTATTAATTCAGACATTTCTGCTTCAGTATTTTCTTTTGCAACACCTCTTGGATTTCTAATTAAATTAAAATAGTTTAAATCTTTACTAGATACCCCACTAATATCAAGTTCTGATTTAAGGTCTTTTAGGTAGGGGGTTATTGTCTGTTTATCTAAATCATCATCCTTTATTATTTCAACTAAATTGTATGTTGCATCGTATAAATTGCTATTTATCTCTTTAACAGCATCTATATCTTCATCTGACAAGTAGTCTGATAAATGTTCATAGGATAAATCATCTATTTGGTCGTATACTAAAGTAGTTTGCAGTGTGATTTTTGCATTTTCAGAAATACCTTCATAATACTCACTACTTCTATCATCTTCGAATGAAGTATCGATTATATTGTATAACTGTCCATAATAATCAAGTATTTCAGAATAGTGGATGGCTAATGGATCAGCTGAAGAAGCATTTTGAGAGTTTGAACTATTATCAGACTCTGATGAAGCATTAGAGCACGCTGTAAGGATAAAAATG
The DNA here is from genome assembly GCF_024189315.1 of Halobacillus sp. A5. Lineage (GTDB taxonomy): Bacteria > Bacillota > Bacilli > Bacillales > Halobacillaceae > Halobacillus_A. Next base: position 192,546 of record NZ_JAIZEO010000005.1, read on the forward strand.
AAGGATAGAACTATAAACAAATGTTTCATGAATTTCACCTCCTTAACCAAAATATAAACCGATTATACTTATTGTATAATCGGTTTATATTTTTATCAAAGATCTCCATAATCTGCGCCAGCAGATATAGCTGAAGTGCTGTCAACTCCGTTCTCCCATGAAATGTTAAAGCCACCGCCTGATTTCACATCTACGCTTCCACCTATCCCAGTAATATCAGTGGTGGTTGTGGCATGGTCATACTCTATGCGTACTTCATCTGTGGTACTAGTACTAAGCCCACCTAAGTATGCTGACATGCTACCGCTTCTTATATCCCTTTCATCAATCCAAAAGGATACTCCCCCGGCACTTTCTGCAGCTAATTGTACACTGCCATATCTACTACTGCTTATTTCGCTATTCATGTGAGCGTTCTTATCCCCTTGACTATCATACCCATTAAAAATAACTTCTGTAATTGGCATATCTGTAGTGTTTTCTGTTGTAACACCAATGTGGTCGTATGGGTCACCCACGTCAAATTCATCCCATTCCCAGGAACCCATGTAAACATATTGATTAGAATCATTATTATATACAATAGAGTCATTACCAAAGTTAAGTCCAAATATACTCTGAGCTTGGATGGAAGTATCTTGACCTGCTAGCTCAAGGTTTTTATACTTCTTAACCGTTTTTTCAATAGATTCTTCGTGATCATGAGTTTGCTCGTATTGTTGATGATAGAATTCGATCTGTTCATCTAATGTTGCTTCCTTATCAGAATTAGCTGACACAGACATAGGTCCCAAAGCTGCAATGGCAACGCTTGCAATTGCAGCTTTCTTAAATATATTTTTCAAAAGGAAGTGTAAGTATGAAAGGTTCTATAAAAAAAGAAGGTAACAGTTGGTATTATATCGTCACCTTAGGTAAAAAAGAGAACGGCAAACAACACCAAAAGAAGAAAAGAGGTTTCAAAACCAAACGTGAAGCAAGCAAAGCGATGAATGAGGTTCTTTCTCAATACAATAAGGGACTATACGTTGAACCATCCTCCATATTGTATAAAGATTTTCTGGATCAGTGGCTAGATGATAAAAAAAGACAAGTCCAAGAAACGACGTATGATTCTTATGTCATCTTAGTAGACGCACATATTGCTCCTCGTCTAGGTAATATAAAATTATCTCACCTTAAGCCCATTCACATTCAAAATTTTTATAATCACTTATCGAGTGAGAAGGGATTAGCTGGAGCTTCTATCCAAAAAATACACACTTTAATTAAGGATTCCCTCAAAAAAGCAGTAAGGTGGGAACTCCTATTTAAAAACCCAATGGATGCTATTGACCGTCCCAAAATTATTAAGCCGGACGTTGAAGTATGGACTACGGAAGAAGCAAATACATTTATGGCTAAAGCGGAAAATGACCCTTTGTTTATGGCTTTTTATTTAGCTTATACAACAGGGATGAGGCAAGGTGAGATTTTAGGGCTTCGTTGGAAAGATATTGATTTCGATAAAAAGTTATTAATGATTCGCCAAACATTAGTGCCTGGGGCGAAGAAGTTAAAATCGGGTGCAAAGTCTAGAGCAGGTACACGGACCATTTCTTTGCCCGACAAAGCCGTTATCAAACTCCAAAAATATAAAAAAAGAATGGACATAGAAAAGCAGTTAGCAGCTGACATTTTCCAAGATAACGATTTAGTTGTATGTACTGGACTGGGCACACCTATTAACTCTAGCAATTTGCGTCGAACATTTCACAGGCTAATTGAGGAAGCCCAGGTGAAACCTATTCGATTTCACGATCTAAGACATACTCATGCTACCGTTTTATTGCTTCAAAACGTCAATCCTAAAATTGTCTCAGAAAGATTAGGGCATGCAGATGTACGATTAACCTTGGATACGTATAGTCATTTACTACCTAATATGCAATTAGAAGCAGCCTCTAAACTTAATGAAGTCCTTACAAATTAAGCCTGAAAATTAAGCGTGAAAAAAATATGACCAAAATATGACCAAAACGCAATTTTCCACCTTTTCAGGTCCGAAAAAAGGAATTTAAAAACAAGAAAAACCCTTATATATCAAGGGTTTTGGAGTAGTGGAGCATAGCGGGCTCGAACCGCTGACCTCTACACTGCCAGTGTAGCGCTCTCCCAGCTGAGCTAATGCCCCGTATATTTTTCTCGACAAGAATTATTATATAATAACTCCTCTTAAAATATCAAGGAAAAAATTCGTTCTTTTTTACAATATCTCATTTCGATTACATCCGTTCAGGCTATTTTCATAACGGGAAACTCATGCACTAAGGACGCGGATCTTATGAAACCTAAATTTAAAGTTTTTCACGATGACGAACATTTGAGTGAATCTATTGAGAATATCCGTAAAGATGGAGTAAATGATGACGACATTTACATCCTGGCTCACGATAACGACCATGTGAGACATAGTAAAAGAAACGGGTCTTGGTACAGCGACAAAAAACATTTTCAGAGGAAAAGATGATAAATTAATATCAAAAATGAAAGAAATAGGTTTTGAACAGGATAAAGCGCAAAGTCTGGAAAAAGAATTGGATAAAGGAAAATCCTTGTTAATTGTAACCAATCATGATCACGTAAATTTCTAATGGCCTTAAATTATAGACCATTTCTTCTTTTACCACAAAAGAACCTATCTTTTCGCCTTACATGTATGTAAGGCGAAAAGATAGGTCCACTCTCTAACTACTCGGCTACAGCTTCTTTTTCTTCCTTCAGCTGATCCACTAAATTTTTTAACAGCTGCATGCCGTCATTTGTCCCGATGGATTCAGGATGAAACTGCACGCCTTCAATTGGGTATTCTAGGTGGCGGATGCCCATGATTTCTCCTTCTACGGTGGCTGCTGTGATTTCAAAGCACTCCGGAACGTCCTCTTTGTCGACGATTAGAGAATGATATCGCATTGCTTCCATGGGATTATTCAAATCTTTGTAAATCGAACGGCCGTCATGAAAGATTTCCGAACTTTTGCCGTGCATCAGGCGGTCGGCACGTACGACTCTGCCTCCGAATACCTGCGCAATGGATTGATGTCCCAGGCAGACGCCAAACATCGGAATACTTGTCTTATATCGATCAATCACATCGAGCGTTATTCCTGTTTCATCCGGGGAACATGGCCCCGGTGAAAGAAACAGGAGATCCGGCTGCAGCTCGTCGATCTCTTCAAATGTTACTTCATCGTTTCTTCTTACGATCACTTCTTCTCCCAGCTCCCCTAAGTACTGGACAAGGTTGTAAGTGAATGAATCGTAGTGGTCGATCATATAAATCACTCTGCTCAGCTCCTCTACTCTTGATTCATTTTACGAGTTCATGAATCTCCTTATAAAAACGTTCGAGTGCTTCCTCTTCTTTTCCATTTTCAAACGCTTCCAGCTCACCTTCAATTAATCGGATAATTTTACTTCCGATGATGACGCCGTCGGAATGCTCTCTCACTAACTGCACGTCATCGTTTGTTGAAACGCCGAATCCCACAGCTACCGGCACCTTACTGTGTTCTTTTACTTTTTTAATAAACGATAAGGTTTCAGCGGACATTTGATTGCTTCCGCCTGTAACGCCTAATGTAGAAACACAGTATAGAAATCCTTTGGCGTGCTCGGCTATCTGCTTGATCCGCTTATCGGAGTTAGGCGCAACTAGTGAAATAAACTCGACTTCTTTATCTTCAGCCAGCCCGCGAATTTCTTCGCTTTCCTCATATGGAAGGTCAGGGATCAACACACCCTCTGCTCCATTTTCCTCAAGCATTTCAAAGAAACGGTTATAGCCCAGCTGCAGCACGGGGTTATAATACGTGAAAATGACTACTGGGATCTTCACTCCCGCTTCACGCAGCTTCGGCACAAGATCAATAGCTTTCGTCAGCGACATTTCCTGCTTCAGTGCACGCTGAGCGGCTCTTTGAATGGTAGGGCCGTCAGCCAGCGGATCGGAATAAGGCACACCTAGTTCAAGAATGTCTGCACCAGCTTCCTGCAGCTTCAGCGCAAATTGGATCGTTAATTCAGGAGTAGGGTCGCCCGCTACAACAAACGGGATGAACAAGTCTTCTGTTTTCGTCAGCTTCCCTTGAAAGGATGTTTGTGTGAGCATATTAGTTCCCCTCCTCAAAGTGTTCCATCAATGTCGCCATGTCTTTATCCCCGCGTCCTGATAAGTTAATTAAAATGGTTTGCTCAGGCGACATCTCCGCAGCTTCTTTGAAGGCCTGCGCTAAAGCGTGAGCACTCTCAATCGCCGGGATGATTCCTTCCTGCCGGGTTAGAACTTTTAATGCATCCAGGGCTTCTTCATCAGTAATGGACTCGTAGCGGACCTGCTTAGTTTGGAAAAGGTGGGCGTGTTCCGGGCCGATTCCAGGGTAGTCCAATCCTGCAGAAATGGAGTAAGGTTCGGTAATCTGTCCATTTACATCCTGCATTAAATAGGTCATTGACCCGTGAATCACTCCCGGCGTTCCTTTTGTTAAAGTAGCTGCGTGTTCCGGTGTGTCGATGCCTTTCCCGGCAGCTTCTACACCGATCAACTCAGGTGCGTCACCTAAAAATGGATAGAAGATTCCCATCGCATTGCTGCCTCCGCCTACGCAGGCGTAAATGCGGTCAGGAAGTTCTTTTTCCACCTCTAAAAACTGTTTCTTCGACTCGTCCCCAATCACACGCTGGAAATCACGAACCATACGAGGGTAAGGGTGAGGTCCGACCACGGATCCGATTAGATAAAAGTGGTCTTCACAATTCGCTACCCAGTAACGTATGGCTTCGTTTGTAGCATCCTTTAACGTGCCGTTACCGCTTGATACCGAGACGACTTCTGCACCTAACAGCTTCATACGGAAGACGTTTAATTCCTGGCGGCGGATATCTTCTTCACCCATAAACACTTTACATTCAAGCCCAAACTTAGCAGCCACAGTTGCTGAGGCTACCCCGTGCTGGCCGGCACCGGTTTCGGCAATGATTTTCTTTTTGCCCATCCGCTTAGCCAGAAGCCCCTGGCCGATTGCATTGTTAAGCTTATGGGCTCCTGTATGGTTTAAATCTTCGCGTTTCAAATAAATCTTTGCGCCTCCAAGATGTTCGCTCAGCTGATCTGCATAGCTTAATGATGTCGGGCGGCCCGCGTACTCTTTTAGAACATGATGGTATTCATCTAAAAATGCTTGATCGTTCATTGCTTCATCAAGAGCTTCTTCTAATTCCTGCAGCGGACCCATTAACGTTTCTGGAACATATTTACCGCCGAAATCTCCGAAGCGTCCTTTCATATCAGGAAAAGCTTGTAACATGTCGGCCCACCTCTTTCATGATTGCTTGTATTTTATATATATCTTTCTGTTCATTTGTTTCAATACCGCTGGAAATGTCGATGCCTTCAGGCTCATGATCAAGGAGCTGCTCCACATTATCAGGCGTGATTCCTCCCGCTATAAAGCAGGATACATTCTGTTCGTTAGCAACGCGGACATACTCCTCAACTGTACTCCAGTCAAAGCTTACACCTGTTCCTCCGTGTGCGCCTTTTACTTTGGAGTCGATCACATAGCCATCTGCTACTCCTTTAAAGATTTCCATCTGCTGCATAGCATTATCGCTGTGATGAACAACTTTCCATACAGGCAGACCGAACGCTTCTTTAATCTTCAGAATTTCTGACACTGTTTCGCTGCCGTGAAGCTGAATTACATCTAACGAAACAAATGTAAGCACTTCTTCCAATTGTTCCATCGTCGGGTTGACGAATACACCGACCAGCTTCTGCTGCGGCTTCGTGCGCCGTACCCACTGCCCTACACGTTCAGGACGGACATAACGCTTTGTTTTTCTTACAAAAATAAAGCCAAGATGGGTCGCATTGGAATTGGCACTCTTCTCCACATCACTCGCCGAGCGATTACCGCATAGCTTCACTAAAGGTTCACGCATTAGACGTTCACCCCGTTCACTAAATCCTTCACCGCTTTTTTTATATTAGTCTGCCGCATTAGAGACTCGCCGACTAAGACGGCCTGCGCTCCGTAGCTTACAACTTTTTCAATATCTTCATACGTAAATATGCCGCTTTCCGAGACGAGCAGAGATTCTTCTGGAGCTAAACGCGCCATTCGTTTCGTCTGCTCAAGCTTAGTTTCAAACGTGTGAAGATTGCGGTTATTAATTCCTAATACTTCAGGAGTGAATTCACTGAGAACACCTTCTAATACGTCTTCGCTGTGCACTTCCACAAGTACTTCAAGTCCAGACTCATACGCCTGTAAATACAATTCATGCAGCTTCTTCGGTTCCAATGCTTCTCCTATTAGAAGAATGGCATCAGCCCCCATCAGACTGCTTTCTTCAACCTGCAAAGGATCGATGATGAAATCTTTACGCATAACTGGCACCTGCACAAACTTTTTAATGTCAGTTAAAAAGTCGCGGTGCCCCTGAAAGAAATGCTGATCCGTTAAAACTGAAATCGCTTCTGCACCTGCATCGTTATATTGTTTACCCACCATTACATGGTTAAAGTCGTCGCGGATAATTCCTTTTGAAGGGGAAGCTTTTTTCACTTCAGCAATTAACCCTGCTTTATTCGGGGAATTACGTAAAGAGTCAGCAAAAGAATAGTGATCTACTTCAGCCGCTTCTGGTAAATAAAGTCGTTCGATTTCCTGCTGTTTTATCGCTAGGATGGTATCAAGCATACTGACGTCGCTCCCTTTCTTCCTGAATCGATGTGAAATAATTATACACTCTGCCGCTTTCAATTGCCTGTTGAACAAGTTGTACGCCTTCACGCAGGTCTTTGGCTTTACCTGCAATATATAATCCGGCTGCCGCGTTCATCTTTACAATGGTCAAAGCACTCTCGTTTGCAGAGCCCTGCAGCACCTGCTCGATGATTTGAGCACTCTCATTCGTCGTATTAATTTGGATATCCTCAAGCTTTCCGCTTTTCAGCCCCAGATCCTCCGGGGTAAGCGTAAAGCGGGTAATTTCACCGTCTTTCAGCTCAACTATATCAGTTTCCCCTGTCATTGTGATCTCATCGAGTCCATCATGTCCGGTCACAAGCAGAACGTGCTTTGATCCCAGCTTGTTCAGCGTTTCTGCCATTTTCTCGGCATAGGCTGTATCATAAATTCCGATAAGCTGGCGTTTGGCGTTCGCAGGGTTTGACATAGGACCCAATAAATTAAACACCGTACGGAAGCCTAGTTCCTGACGGGCGGGTCCGGCATGCTTCATCGCCTGATGATAATTAGGCGCAAACATAAAGGTCATCCCTTTTTCGGCAATCGCTTTTGCACCTTCTGCCGGGGTGGTATCAATCGGGACTCCTAATGTTTCCAGCACATCTGCACTTCCGCTTTTTGAAGAAACTTTACGGTTGCCGTGCTTGGCGACTTTAACATCCATGGAAGCTAGTATTAAAGATACAGCAGTGGAAATGTTAAAGGTTGAACTTCCGTCTCCGCCTGTTCCGCACGTATCGACTATATCTTCATGAGCAACGTCCAGCTTTGTCATGTTCGCCCGCATAGCACGAACAAATCCTGTCATTTCTTCTACCGTTTCCCCGCGATGACGAATGACAGATAATAAACTCATCAACTGTCCTGTTGTTACGTTGCCCTGCATGATTTCATTCATTACTTTATACGCTTCTTCTTCGGTTAATGTTTTGCCCTCTACAACTTCACTTAAAATGTTTTTCATTTCGTCTCGACTCCTTCTCTGCTCTTCTCAAATGCCTGCTCAGCTATTTCTATCGTTCGTTTTAAAGCACTGGCTTTATTAATTGTTTCCTGATATTCAGATTCAGGGTCCGAATCTGCAACAACTCCTGCCCCTGCCTGTACATAAACTTGATCGCCCACTTTTGTCATCGTTCGGATCGTGATACACGAATCAATATTGCCGTCAAAACCTAAATAGACAACTCCGCCTCCGTACAGATGGCGGGGAGTCGGCTCTAGCTCCCGCAATATTTGCATAGCGCGGATCTTAGGAGCGCCGGATAACGTACCTGCCGGATAAGCAGAAATGAGGGCATCAATCGGGGAAACCTCATCCCTCAGCTGTCCTGTCACTTTACTAATGATGTGCATTACCTTCGAGAAGCGGCCGATGGTCATATAATCGAACACTTTCACACTGCCAAACTCAGCTACTCTGCCCATGTCGTTACGGGCCAGATCTACCAGCATCCGATGTTCGGCCTGTTCCTTCTCATCAGCTAGAAGCTCTTCTGCAAGCGCATCATCTTCTTCCTTCGTAGCCCCTCGCTTTCTCGTACCGGCGATGGGGTGAATTTCAAGCTCGCCGTCCTGGACCTCTAACAGCCGTTCAGGTGAGCTGCCCATGACTTCCACATCTTCAAAATGCAGATAGAACATATAAGGGGAAGGGTTCACCTTTCTTAGAATCCTGTATAATTCAAAACCGCTCCGTTCGGTTCTGGTTTGAAAACGCTGAGACAATACAGCTTGAAAGATATCGCCTGCTAAGATATATTCTTTGATTTTCTCCACATCACGTTTAAAGTCTTCTTTTTCATAGTTGCTGATAAGCTCAACTGAGTAGTCAGATGACTCGTCCGTCAGCATAAGATCCGGCAGAAAACTGTTTTCCTTCAATCGCTGACTTACCCTTTTCAGACGGCTGACTGCTGCTTTATATTCTTGAGCAGGCTCGACCCCATTGAGCCGTGAAAACGTTAATATCGTTGTTTCTTTTGTTTTGTGATTATACGCAATTAATGTTTTACAAAATAATAAATGATAATTGGAAAGATCAATATGGTCAGCCTCCGGATAAGGAACAGGTTCATAATCGGAAATCGCATCATAGGCGATATACCCAACCGCTCCTCCTTTAAAAGGAAGCGGCACTTCTGCCTGCTTAACGTTTAGATCCTGCACCGTTTTTTCAAAAGCTTCCTTAAAGGATTCAGCTGTCCAGCTTCTATTTTCTTGAAAGTCATCAATAATAAACGATCCATTTACTTGTTTCACTTCAATCATCGGATCTAAACCAATGAATGAGAAATTAGACCATGGGGATTCAGGGTCCTGGCTTTCTAACATATATACAGCCTCATCGCGCAGGGCGTGAAACATATGAATCGGGGTCAGTGTGTCTGTATAAAATGATTGGGAAACTGGAATCGTGTGGTATTCCTCAGCGTCATTAAGGAATGATTCCATTGTTGTTAAACTCATATTTCGCTCACCTCTCCATAATTGATTATGGAAAATGAGACGTTGAGGGTATTCTATGTGGGATGAAAAAGGGTAGTAAAAATTTGACTAAGACCATCAGACAGCTCTTTCGTCCGTCGACTCCTTAGTTCACTCAGCTCATCCTTCTTCCTCAACTCATCTAATCTCATTCTCTACTCTTACGCTTCATGCTTTCAAACAGTGTATAAAATTCTGATAATATTGTCAACCAGTGCGAATCTTTTAAACGCTTGGTAATAATGGATCCTGGGAAGATTACTACATTTAATATGGGGGATGATGCTATCATTGGGAACCATTTCTGCTGAAAAAATGCGGAACTGGCGAGCTCATTCTCGTCAAACCTATCTGCCATGCTGCATATATAACCGCCAAAAGACCACACATCGTTTTTGTTGATTTCTGCAGGTAATATGTTAAACAATAAAGAAGAGATCTAATAAATAATGGTTCGATTCTCTTTTTTGAGGGTAAGAAAATGGATAGTATAATTTAAAGGAGAGATTTTGTGAAACCGACTGCATTAATTACTGGTGCCTCAGGAGGCATTGGTTATGAACTAGCTCATCTTTTTGCAAAAGCCGGCTATGATTTAATTGTAACAGCCCGCTCCGAAATTAAACTTCAGCAGTTAAAGACTGAATTAAATAATTACCATGTAACTGTAATTGCGGAAGATTTGTCACACCCTGAGGGTGCACATAATCTCTACGAGAAAGTAAAAAAACAAGGAAAAACTATAGAGGTGCTCGTGAATAATGCAGGGTTTGGTCTAAATGGAGCTTTCGAAGACCTGCCTCTCATCGAACAAAAAAAGATGCTGCAAGTGAACATCCACGCGCTGACGGAGCTTACTCATTATTTCATAAATGATATGAAAACCTCACCTTTCTCAACCGTTCCCAGAGGTGTATTAAACGTAGCCAGTATTGCGGCCTTTCAGCCGGGACCTAGAATGGCTGCTTATTATGCCTCAAAAGCATACGTCCTGTCCTTTACAGAAGCACTGAGAGAAGAACTTAGCGGTACAGGACTTACTATATCTACACTTTGCCCGGGGGCTACTGACACAAATTTCTTTAATAATGCAAAGGCTGAACATACAAAGCTGGTTACTCGTACTATGAGTCCTAAAGAGGTGGCAGACCAAGGATTCTTAGGATTTATAAAAGGAAAACGAGTGATCATACCAGGCTGGCTGAACCAATCGCTGGCTCTTTCTTCTAAATTTGTCCCTCGTGCAACAGCTGCCAAACTGGCTCATTACATGGACACTTAAACGTAGTGAAGCTCCGTCCAGTTATTGACGGAGCTTCACTACGTTTCTTTATTTTATACGAACTCTTCTGCCGCTTTTCTAAATCCATAAAAAGGTCTGAAGCTTTGCTGGGAGTAATATCCCTCTGACTCACTCGTAGCCAGCACTTCCACCCGTGTGCTAGGATAACAGCTGTGGGCTTCTTCAATGAGTATCTTTCCTAAGTTTTGACCTCTATAATCCCTTCGAATCAACAGCTCACACACGAATAAACTAACAGAACCATCTGTAAGCCCTCTTAAGTAACCAACAACTTCATCATTATTCGTCAGGACAAGAGCCGGCTCAGAATTAATCCACCCATGAAATGTTTCATCCTTATTAGCAGCAAGCTGCTCCCATCCTTCCTGACTGTTTAACTCAAGAATCGCATCAAAGTCCTTTGCTTGAAAAGAACGAATAGAAAAGCTGCTATCCATATGATTCATCCCCCACTTCATAATTTTCATTCCCTCTTATCTATTACGAACCACTATTGCATCCGTTTCATTTTTTCTTCTAAAATTAATGACATATGCTAAAATAAATGTTTGGATAGATATGCAGCACCATTCTAGGAGTGACATTAAATATGAAAAGAAATATTGCCGCTGCACTAATAAGTGTGACTTTCATTATTGCAGGCTGCTCATCAAGTGAAGACATATCTTTAGCTTCGTTAAAAGAAAATTACCCCGAGGCCTTTGCTAAGCCCATAGAGGATTCATTATCCGAAAATGAACAGGAGGCACTGGGACTTCCGGAAGAAGTTCCTTTTAATGTAGATGGGGTTGAAGCAACTTCTGTGGAAAATGAGGCTGAAGTCCGTTATACTTCAACAGATGCAGACGAACTTACGGTGACTACCATTTATAATCCGGAGAATAATTTACAGGAAGCCGATACTCGGATGACACTTGAGTCAGGCGCGATCGCAGGTGTAACGGAAGGAGAGGCTTCTGTATCTTTCGAATGGTACGACGATGAAGATCAAGTTATTTATCAGGTGATCTACGCACCAATGGAAGACGAAGAGCGATTAGAGGATGGATTGGATATCGCAAACAGCATTTAAAGATGGCACAGCCTGAAGGAAGCAGATGCCTTCAGGCTGTAGTTATTTAAAGGACGGCTTGTATACTGTTTTTAAGAAATACTTCGAGGCCTGCTGAACATTTATAAAAGATTTAACCCCTTCAAGATCAATTCCATTTTGCGTAAACCAATCCAGCTAATACGACTTCGATTCCAAGCAGCTGCAGATTGACTACTAAATTCTTCAGCAGCACCGCCCATTCATTATTGATATCAATAATTTCCGAGAACTGAATAGCGAGCCGTCTAATCTTTTGACCGCGGCATTGTTCAGTCAGAATGTTTTTACTGTTTATTATGGCGGTTCGAGTCAAAAAATCAATAAATAAAAAACACCCTTTTAAAAAGGTGTCCTAAACGCCTTCAAGGTCACTTAAAGGCTCATCACTATGTTTAACAACCACTTCCACATGACGCAGATTACCCATGTGGTCAAAATCAATTGCAATAATATCTCCAGGCTGAGCAAATTCAATCAACCGTTCTTTAAATACCATTAATTTATTCTCCAGCCGATCCGTCTCAATCAGGATGGCATGGGTTCCTTCATATCGATCAAGCGTGTACGTATTCACGTTGACACATCCTTTTTAAAATTAAGTGGCCAAGTTTTCCGACAATTCATCCTTTAGTTTGACATTCCCCTCCTCCTATAAAACTAAACGTAGCAATGTGTAAACAAGTGCTGGACAAATCAAAAAAACGATGTTAAGTTTAAACTAACAACCGTTAGTTAGGTGGTGTGGGGTGTTATTTATGACTGAACAGAAAATAATTGATGCTGGATTAGAGTGTTTCGCTCAATATGGGTATCAAAACACAAGTCTTTCCGATATTGCAGATAAAGTAGGTATTAAGAAACCTTCATTATACAACCATTTCTCGAGCAAGGAAGCAATTTTCCTGCGTGTCCTCGAAGAAGTGGCACAAAAGGAACTCGAACACTTAAAAGGCTTTACAGAATATACGCAGGACCGATCGATAAAAGAACAAATCCACGAGGTCTTTAATCTATATGTGGATCATATGTCCTATTCGACTGAGGGAGCTTTTTTTAAACGTTTCACTTTCTTCCCTCCCGAAGAATTCGCCGATCAGATTCTTCAGGTCTTTCTGAATACAGAAGAGCAGGTTATTAAGATTATCGGACCCATCTTTCAAAAAGGAATGGATACAGGTGTGATTCGGCCGCTGCAGTTAAATGAATTGACTTCAACCTTCTATACGATGATTGACGGACTCTTTTTAGAAGAAAATTTTTATGACAGAGAGACACTTGTCGAACGACAAAAGGCGAGCTTTAAAATTTTCTGGCTTGGAATTCAGGCAGCGAGTCAGGAGGGATAAAAAATGGCATGGGTTTACTTGTTAATTGGAGCAGTGTTTGAAATAGGATGGGCAGTCGGTCTGAAGTTGTCTGAAGGGTTCTCTAAGCCTTTCATCTCAGTGGCGACCGTCATTTTTATTTTTATTAGTTTCTACTTTTTCACAAAAGCGTTACGGTTAATTGATATGGGTACAGGATATGCAATATTTACAGGAATTGGCGCTGCAGGAACTGCCGTGATCGGCATGACATTTCTCGGTGATGGAACAGGCACTGGAAAGGTCTTTTTTATTGTGCTTTTAATCTTTGGGGTGATTGGACTCAAGCTTTCTGACACTTCAAATGAAACAACTCACACCGCAAAGGAGGGATAACCTTGGCTTGGATGTTTTTAGTAATTGCTGGCATGGGAGAAATGCTCGGGATGTTCTTCTTAAAGTTGTCAGATGGACTTAGTAAGCTGAAGCCAAGCATGTTTGCTCTAATTTCAGGCTTCTTAAGCTTCTACTTTTTATCGTTATCTCTCAGGGAACTACCCATAGGTACGGCCTATGGTATCTGGACAGGGATAGGATCAGCCGGAACCGTGCTTCTCGGCATCTTATTCTTTAAAGAACAAGTCAATATGAAACGAATATTCTTCGTGACATGTATAATCATCGGGGTTATCGGCCTAAAACTTGTTTCATAATTTTTTGAAAAAATACTGGTATTCCTGTTGCAATGCAGGATAAAAGTCAGTAAAATATAGTTGTGTTTCCTAATATTAGACAAAATTCGACATTCATGATGCGAGTAAATGTGTCTACACTAAGAGTGAGATGTATGGATGATTAATTGAAACTACACATGTGAAATGAAACATCATGGGGGAAAAGAAATGAGAAGATTTTTGTTCGGTATATTATTAACAATTGTTATTGCATTTAGTTATGTAGGTTATTCTGATCTTGACTCTAATCCTGCGCCTGAAGAAACATCAAATGATGATGAAACAAGCGGGCAGCAATTTTAAAAAGCCTCTTGAGCCATAGCTCAAGAGGCTTTTCTTATTTTAAAGGAAGATCCAGTTCACGATCTTCTCCCCATGTCTCCTCTAAATAATCATCTCGGCCAGAGTTCCCCCGATAATAATCGTAACGCCATTCATTCTTTTTATAGTAATCCTGATGATAATCCTCTGCACGGTAAAAATCTTCAGCCTGTTTAATCGGTGTTATTACTTCTTCTTCAAAACGTCCAGATGCTTCCATTTCAGCCTTCGATTGCTCTGCCTCTTCCTTCTGCTCCTCTCCTTAGAATGATAAAAAATTGCCGTTGTATACTGAGCACCGCGGTCCGCAAACTGGCCTTCTTTATCTGTCGGATCGATCTGCCGCCAGAATACGCTCAATAGTTCTGCATAAGTAATGACTTCTGGATCAAAATATACTTGTACGGCTTCAACATGATCTGTTTCACCGCCTGATACTTCTTCATAGGAAGGGTTCGTCTGGCTGCCTCCTATATAGCCGGAAATCACTTCGTCTACCCCGGCTAATTTCTCAAAAGGCGCCTCCATACACCAAAAGCATCCGCCGGCAAATGTAGCAGTTTCAAAGCCTTCAGGGGTCTCGGAATCAGCAACTGCATTGCTTTCATAGCTCCTCTGGGTGAAATAGGCGTAAGCTTCTGGTAAAACGAGTATACCCAGCATGAGAGTGACAAGAACAGCTGTCCACCATTTGGTACGCTTCTTCATATTTCACCTTTCCCCTCATTTAGAATCTCTCTCTATTTTACCATGAAAAAAGATATCACCCACTGCCCAGCATCAAAGGCGGATCTTTCTAATGAACGGTCAAGCTGATGACCCGGCGGATGACATACCACTGAGTCCTCAACCGTTAACCGGAATCATTCACCATTCTTAAAGGCATCCTTCATTGATATTTCAGTTGTGCTCTGAATATTGGCAAATAGAGAACGCTTAATAATCTGAAGGGCGTTATTATTATCCTCCACTTTCTCAGAAGCTATTGTGTCTTTAGGCACCCAGAGAATAAAATCGCGCATATATGCGTCGTTGGCCGTAAACAACACACATATATCCCCTGCAACTCCTGTTAGAATAAGGTTCTTAACCTCAAGCTGTTCCAGTAGAATACTCAGCTGAGTCCCAAAAAAACCGGAATGCTTCGGTTTAATGATAAAATAGTCATCGTCAGCCGGCATCACTTCTTTAATAATGGAAGCACCCGGACCCCTCCTGCACTCAGCAATCAGCTCATCCGCATTATCCTGCCACAGTCCAAAGTTGTCATTCACATAAATGACTGGCACACCAGCTTGTTTGGCCTGCCTTCTTAATTCATTAATGGGGTTCACAATTTCCCTGGATTGCTCAAGAAGATCCTCTCCTCCATCAAAATCCATTTTGTTTATCATATCAATAATGAGTAAGGCGGTATGATCAGCCATTTTCATCACTCCTCTTTAAACTCAGGAGGACCCGCAGGTATCTGCCGCTTATGTTCACTTTTCTCGTGCAGTCTGCTAAGCGTCTCTTCTTCCTCCATACTAATACTCTCTCCTCTTAAGTATGCATCAATTGCCTCATATGAAATACCCATTTCTTCTTCGTCAGATTGTCCTTCCCACAGCTCAGCACTCGGCTTTTTATTAAGCACTGTATCAGTTACCCCTAAGTAACCGGCCATTTCTCTAACCTCTTCTTTTCTCATATGAATCAATGGGACTAAATCTACTCCGCCATCTCCATATTTAGTGAAATATCCAGTATAATCTTCTGCTGCATTATCCGTTCCAACAACTAAATATCCGTAGTTTTGTGCCACAGCATAAAGAGTACTCATTCGTAAACGTGCCTGCAAATTAGCGCCTCTCAATTGAGCATTGTCTTCATTCCATTCACCTTTATTTCTCAACTCACCCTCAATAGTTCCGTACGTTTCTTCATAAGCTTTCGTCAGTTCAATTCCTATATAGTCTAAACCTGCATTTTCCACGACTGCCAGTGCGTCTGGCTGGTCTTCTACTTTTTTATTTATAGGTAAGAGCACACCCAGGGAATTGTCAGGAAATGCTCTTTTTATTAAATAAGCGACGACTGCAGAATCTATCCCCCCGCTGACACCTACTAGTGCACCCTTTGCTCCTGCTCCCTCAATTTTCTCTCTAAGCCAGCTGACTAACTGTTCTACTTGTTTCTCCATATATAAACTCCTCTCCTCAATATGCTTCTCGTTGTTATGTTCCTGAAAAATTATGGCAGTAAACCTCATTCAATAGGTAACTTCCTTTTCAAACAGGATATTGTCTCGAAAGAATAAGAAAAAGGGGAGTAAATTATCATATAGATATAGCACTCAATGGCACTCTTAAAACAAATAGCTTTCATTAACGATTTATTTACGTAATAATGAATATTAGAACCCGTTTCAAGGAGTGACCTTCTTATGATTGAAAATGAACAGCACGTGCTTGTAATTTTCCCCCACCCTGATGACGAAGCCTTCGGGGTCTCAGGGACAATTACCTCGTATATAAAAAAAGGCGTTCCGGTAACCTACGCCTGTCTCACCCTGGGAGAAATGGGCAGGAATCTGGGGATGCCAACCTTTGCCACACGCGAAACTCTGCCCGTGATTCGAAAAGAAGAATTAAAAAAAGCGGCGGAAGCGATGGGGATTGAAGACTTAAGAATGATGGGTCTGCGAGACAAAACCTTAGAATTCGAAGATGATGAAGATATGAAGAAGCTGGTGGCTGACCTAGTAGATGAATTGAAGCCCTCTCTCGTAATCAGCTTCTACCCTGGCTATGCCGTCCATCCTGATCATGAAGCAACAGCCCGCGCAGTAGTTGGGGCGCTTGGAGAAATTGAACCGGATATGCGTCCTGCCCTGCATGCCGTTGCATTTGCCAACAACACAGAAGACGAATTAGGAAAGCCAGATATTGTTCACGACATCCGGCACGTGCAGGAAGAAAAATTAAACGCCATGCGGGCTCACATTTCCCAAACGGCCCGTATGCTGGAAATGCTAGACGAAGGTTTAGAAAGAAACGATCCAGAAGCTCTTAGATGGGTCCAATCTGAAAATTTCTATACGTATAAATGGGGAGACGAAGGCTGACAATTCTGTCAGCTTTTTGTTTTTGTCATAAAATAGTTCCGATTTGTCCTGTGCGAAAGAGTAAAAAAAATGATACTCTATTTCTAGTGAGGTTAAAAGGAGATTTTATGATGAATAAAAAGCTGCTTATGCTCGTGTGTTTTATTGTGTTAACTGCGTGTGGAACGGAGGAAGGTAATGATTCAAGTTCCGCTGACGAAGAAGAAGTTGTACAGCCTGAGGTTGAAGTTGTTTTCGATGAGGAACCTTTGCCTGTCGATGAAGAAACGCCGATCCAAGCGATAGTTACGGCAGACGGAGAGCCTGTTAAGGATGCAGATTATGTAGAATTTGAAATTTGGGAAGATACAGAAAGGGAAGACACCTCAGAGACCTTAGAAGCAGAACATACAGAAGATGGTGTCTATGAATTAATGTATGAATTTGAAGAAGATGGTACTTATCAAGTCATTGCTCATACTCAGGCCAGAGACGTTCACACTATGCCTCAAGTAGAGGTACAAGCTGGTGATGACAGTTCTCACGAAGAAGACGAGCATGAAGAAGGTTCACATGCCCATGAAGATGGAGAATTTGCGGTACACTTGATACAGGAAGAATTGTCTTCAGAAGAAAACTCTGAATTACTGGCACATATTGAACAAAACGGGGAACCCTTTGAACAAGGGGAAGTAAGTTTTGAAATCAGCTCCGACCAGCTGGATAAGCATGAATTTATAGAAGCAGAGGAAGTGGAGCCGGGAGCTTATCAGGCTGAATTTGACTTTCCTGCTGCCGGCGGGTACCTCATAAATGTTCATTATGAAAAACCTGAGGAAGACATTCACGGACATAAAGAAGAAGAAGTAAAAGTAGACTGATCGTCAATATGACGGTCAGTCTTTTTAAGTAAAATAGCTTAATCTCAAATAGCATTTACTGTATCCAGGAAGTAAATCAGAGCAGCCGTTCTCCAAATAACAGGTACGAAACCGGAATAATATGAATTGTGGCTGCTGCCTGCCTAATGAAAATTTTTGAGATTATATGGTCACGGTCAATGATCCTGCAGGTGTCCGTGCTGATTCCTCGCTCACCTAAACTGTTTGCTGTGGAATCTTTTATAGTTATATTTATCACTAGACGAAAAATCAATATAAAAAGCTGTCGAGAAACTCGACAGCCTTTTACCGCTAAAGCGGTCTATTAAACATCAGCGTTTTGAAGCTTTTTCTTCTTCGCAGCCTTTTCACGTTCATTTTTATTAAGGAATTTCTTACGAAGACGTACCGTTTCCGGCGTTACTTCGCAGTACTCATCATCGTCAAGATACTCGATTGCTTCTTCAAGCGTCAACTGACGAGTTTTCTTAATCGTGGTTGTATTATCTTTTGTAGCAGAACGCACGTTAGTCAAGTGCTTCTCTTTCGTGATGTTAACCGTTAAGTCATTATCACGATTATGCTCCCCTACGATCATACCTTCGTACACTTCTGTACCGGGCTCAACGAAAATTACTCCTCGATCTTCAAGGTTCATAATTCCATACGTAGAAGCTTTACCTTTATCAAGGGAAACAAGAACTCCTTGGCGGCGGCCTCCCACCTGGCCTTTAGCTACAGGGGCATAACCATGGAACGTATGGTTTAAGATTCCATAGCCGCGGGTCTGCGTCATAAATTCTGTAGAATATCCAATCAGTCCACGGGATGGTACAAGAAACTCAAGGCGGACCTGCCCATTTCCGTCGTTTACCATATCCTGCATTTCACCTTTACGAAGACCGATGGATTCCATTACAGCACCCTGGTATTCATCAGGAGTATCAATTTGTACATATTCAACAGGTTCACAAGTTTCTCCATCAATCTCCTTGAGAATTACTTTAGGTTTAGACAGCTGCAGCTCGAATCCTTCACGGCGCATGTTCTCCACAAGGATAGATAAGTGAAGCTCGCCGCGTCCGGAAACCGTAAACGCATCTGGAGAATCTGTTGGATCCACACGTAAACTAACGTCAGTTTCCAATTGCGTTAATAGACGCTCTTCGATTTGACGGGAAGTCACGTATTTACCTTCACGGCCTGCGAAAGGACTGTTATTAACAAGGAACGTCATTTGCAGGGTAGGTTCATCAATACGCGGGATCTCCATAGCTTCCTGATGATCCGGAGGACATACGGTTTCTCCAACGTTTATATCTTCTAGCCCAGCCAGCGCGATAATATCACCAGCTTGAGCTTCTTCAATTTCGATCCGCTTCAAGCCGATAAAACCAAACAGCTTGGAGACACGGAAATTTTTCACACTTCCGTCTTTCTTCATTAATGAAACCTGCTGGCCAACTTTGATGCTTCCGCGGAACACACGCCCTACACCGATACGGCCGAGGTAATCATTATAATCAAGCAAAGTTACCTGGAATTGTAAAGGCTCCTCCTTCGTATCCACAGGAGCAGGGATGTTGTTCATGATCAGCTTAAAGATCGGGTCCATTGTTTCTGTCTGGTCTTCCGGTTCGTCTCCGGACGTTCCATTTAATGCAGAGGCATAGACTACAGGGAAATCAAGCTGCTCATCATCAGCACCCAGCTCAATAAATAGATCCAGAACCTCGTCCACCACTTCTTCCGGACGAGCATTCGGACGGTCAATTTTATTTAATACGACAACTGGCGTCAGCTTTTGCTCCAGAGCCTTTTTAAGCACAAAACGAGTCTGAGGCATACAGCCTTCATAGGCGTCTACAACGAGCAATACGCCGTCCACCATTTTTAAAATTCGTTCTACTTCCCCGCCAAAGTCGGCGTGACCCGGCGTGTCTAAAATATTAATACGCGCATCATTATAATTGATGGCGGTATTTTTCGCTAAAATTGTAATTCCACGTTCTTTTTCCAAATCATTAGAGTCCATTGCTCGCTCATCAACATGTTCGTTTTCACGGAATGTTCCGGAATAGTGAAGCATTTGGTCCACTAAAGTCGTTTTTCCATGGTCAACGTGTGCGATGATCGCGATGTTACGAATATCATTTCTGTGTTGCATGAAGCACACACCTCTTTCACAATGCTAATTAATCAACTTATCTAGTATAACATAATTTAAAACATAACAATAGGTAATATACACTTATTTGTCATTTTTTACACATAATAAGCAAAAATACGAATGATATCAACGGCGGCTTTTGTTCATCGCGCTGACCTTGTACAATATGGATAATATGAACACCGCATAATTATTACAAAGGAAAGGGCTTTTTATCCTCTTGTTAGAATTTACTGGCACGAACAAGCCTGATGTTTCCTGCGATCATGGAGCGTAAAGCCGGCTAACTGCAGTCCAGCAGCCAGATTAAATATATTTTTATGATCCAAAAACCGGGATTATATAACGGAAAGGAAGTAAGTATGAAAACAAAACGGATTGGAGAATGGTTAGAAATAACTATTCCGCCAAAGTGGAATGAATTTACCATTGAACGAATTATGAAAAAAGAACTACTCGTGCCTAGGAAGCTTTTGCATAAATACCGCTCAGATCGAAGTGTCACATTAAATAATGAGTCTAAACATTGGAAGCAGACCCGTGTACAATCTGGAGACCTGCTTCGAATTCGGGTATTTGCTCCTCAGGAAATGGAAGTGACCCCGACCTATATGGATATCGATGTGATTTATGAAGATGATCATCTGCTT
Source organism: Halobacillus sp. A5 (assembly GCF_024189315.1). Taxonomy (GTDB): domain Bacteria; phylum Bacillota; class Bacilli; order Bacillales; family Halobacillaceae; genus Halobacillus_A. Next base: position 213,368 of record NZ_JAIZEO010000005.1, read on the forward strand.
GTCGTAAATAAACCTGCAGGCATCGACACTCACCCTAACCAGCCAGGGCAATCCAATACATTGGTGAACGCTACAGCCTCTTATTTTCAAATAAACGGAATTGAAGCCTCTCCTAAATATGTGCACCGCCTGGACCGTGATACTTCTGGAGCCATTCTTTTTGCCAAGCATGAGTTGGCGATTGCCACATTAGGCGAGCTGTTGAAGGAAAGGAAAATTACGCGTACTTATTTAGCCTGGGCTCAAGGAAAAGTTAAACCTGCTAAAGGGAAGATAAACGAACCGATTGGAAAGGACCGGCATCATCCGGTACGCCGAAGAGTTTCTCAGAGCGGCCAGCCCGCCGAAACTTATTATGAAGCAATAATGTACGACGATAAGAAAAAAGCAACTCTATTAAAGCTTCAGCTCAGTACCGGCAGAACTCATCAGATTCGAGTCCACCTCAGCTTTAAAGGGCATCCTTTACTGGGAGATACGTTGTACGGCGGAGAAGAGAACCCTTCCTGCAAACAAGCACTGCACGCAGCAAAGCTCACCTTTATCCATCCTTTTACAGAGAAAAAAATAGAATGTTCAGCTTATCCTCTAAGAGACACACCATTATTTACAAAAGAACATATCCAATTATTAGAATAACAATAATGCCTTGGTAAATATCGCAGCCATTAAAGTGCCTTAAAGTCAAAAAGGTAGAACACCAACTATATTTAGGTGTTCTACCTTTTTATAAAAGCAATTATTTTTTTCAACGGTTTCTTAAAACCAGCGGCTTTTTCAATAGGTTATCTGTTTGTAAAATTCATCATATTTATCGGCACACTCAATATCGAGCTCGGTCAGGCCTTTAGCATTCCAAGAAGTCAGCTTCATCGTGACCATTTTATAATCGATGCTTATAAATGGATGATGCTGAATGTCCTCGGAGTATTCAGCTACTCTGTTTACAAATTCTATCCCTTTTAAGAAGTCTTTGAATCGATAACGTTTCACGATGAATTTATCGTCTTCCAGTTTCCACTGATCAAGTGTATCCACTCTTTCTTGTTTCTTCGATTCAGATATTCGTTCCTCCATCAGACTCACTCCTTTACTTTAAATGATGACTAAGCTCAATGAACTCTTCTACATCAGCCACGCATAGCTTCAGCGCTTCTTCCCAGAATTCTTCTTCTTCAAGGTTTACATTAAGATGCTTCTCTGCTAAATCCTCCACACGCATTTTCCCAGTGTCCTGCAGGAGTGCAATGTACTTTTTCTCGAAATCCTGTCCCTCATTTCTTGCTTTAGCATAAATACCCAAGCTAAAGAGATAACCAAATGTATAAGGAAAATTATAAAATGGAACGCCCGTAATATGGAAGTGAAGCTTGGAAGCCCAAAAGGTCGAGTCGTATTCCTCAAGCATCTCCTGATAAGCTTCCTCCTGCGCTTCAATCATAAGTTCATCTAAACGATTCTTAGTTACAGTACCCGATTTCCGCTCATTATAAAAACGCACTTCAAATAAATAACGGGAATGAATATTCATAAAGAAAGCCACACTGCGCTGAACTTTGTCTTCGAGCAGCGTTAACTTTTCGTTTGGATTGTCTGTACCTTTCACTGCAGCATCCGCAACAATCATTTCTGCAAATGTTGAGGCAGTCTCCGCTACATTCATTGCATAACCTTGATTCAATACTGGCAGCTCATTCATAATGTGCTGATGATAGGCATGACCTAACTCATGAGCTAATGTTGCCACGTTTGACAGGGTGCCTGAATAAGTCATAAATATTCGTGTTTCTTTACTATGTGGAAAACTCGTACAAAAACCTCCCGGCCGCTTACCAGGGCGATCCTCTGCCTCTATCCAGCGTTTTTCAAAAGCATTGCGTGTGAAGTCTGCCATCAGCGGACTGAATTTTTCAAACTGCTCAATAATAAATTCCGCACCCTCGTTATACGCCATTTTTTTCTCGGTATGGCCTACTGGTGCATGAACGTCATATATACTGAGTTGATTGACTCCAAGCCAATGGGCTTTTTCTTGAAAGTACTTTTTATAGTAAGGTTTGTATTTTGTAATTACAGACCACATGGTGTTTAATGTTTTCTCACTCATGCGGTTATATTCGAGAGGCTCTTTTAACACTTGATCCCATCCGCGGTGTTTATAGGTCTGCAGCCGGAAACCGGCCAGGTGATTAAGCGTCTCGCTGAATAGGTCAGATTGTTCTCCCCAGGCTTGCTGCCATTTATGGAACAACTCTTTTCTTACAGTACGCTTAGGATCACTTAGTTTATTTGCAGCCTGCCCAATGGATAGCTCCTCTCCTCCGTGTTCGAGTTTCATTTTGCCAACGATGGTATCATACATCTGGCCCCATCCATGATAACCATCTACAGCTAAATTATTAATAATCGATTCTTGTTCGATTGATAATTTATCCTTTGCTTTCTCTCTGCGTTCCTCTAATACGAAAGCAATCTCTGCTAAATCGGGATCCAGTACAATAGATTTCCATATATTTGCGTCAATCTGAACAAGCTTTTGATCAAATTGAGTTTGGATATTTTTAAATTGGGCCCCTATCTCACTTCTCACAGTTACCCAGTAATTCGCTTTGTCGTCATTGACATCCTGAGCTGTTAAACAACTGATATACGCACTGAACTGCCTTATCCTCATAGAAACATCTTCAATCTGATGAACAACATTCGTTAAGTCTGAAGATTGTTCTGGAATTCTAGGAGGAGTGAACTTTTCTATTAAATGGTGTAATGCTGAAAGTTTATCTTTAATGGCCTGAACGTATTGTTTCATCTCTTCGGAATCGCTTCCTCCTTCAAAGATGATATCGAGATCCCATGTTGGCTCATATGTATTCATGTTCATTCCTCTTTTCCATAAGTGATTGCTTTAATTGTATCAGAATTTTCCATGAAATCGATATCTGTCCTATTGAACACTTTTCGCAGGAAAAAATTTAATTTACTATAGTAGTAAGAAGGTCGGACAACCATATTTGAGAGGAAGATGTCAGATGCGTTATCAAAGGCAGGAGAGTTTACGATACACATTTAAAACCCCTCCCCCTACCGAATTTACGATTATTCAAATTAAAGATTACCCAGTTCAGACCTCACACGGAAGCGGAACTATACTTAATCTCAGCCCAAATGGCCTGCTGCTTTTTACCAAACTTAAGATGCCTTTTAATAAGCACGTACGTCTACTATTACAAACTGCTTTCTTTCAGCAAACCACAGAGTGGAAAGCAGAAGTCGTCTGGGGGAAACAAGCAGGGGCGTACTATCACTACGGACTTGCCCTGCTAGACGACCACCACCAGGAAATCATCAACCTGCTCAAACAACATAAACCACAAGAACCCAACAGCTGACCAGCTGTTGGGTTTCTCATTTCCTACCTTTCCCTTCCCATCTCCACTTTTTGTGTACCCGGTACACAAAAAAAGTTTTCAAAAACCCTTTTCAGCATTTTACAGTTGTGTTACACTAAGCTTGTAACATAAATGAAACATTTACGTTACACAAATGAAATTTTTGTAACAATTTGTCGACTATTAAGAAGTAGACAGAAAAATGATTCTTTTAGTTTAAGAACATTTTCACCGGGGAAACCTTTTAGTACAACAGTCACTAGCTTAGTAGGAAATCATCCATAGAAAGGGGCTTTTTAAAAATGAGACACGAAGCTGAATACGATTCTACAGATTTTATCTATGGTTTAGGTGGTTCCGCATTTCTCACAGGCCTGTTATACGTACTTATTTACATCGTCTAATAAAAATACACACAATACGCAAACCCATTTCCTTGTCTTAGGAAATGGGTTTTTTCATGTAACAGTTTAATAACTTTTGTTTTAAAATACTGTCCTCTATACTGGACGTGGTGAGGTGATGAAAATGTCAGAATATCATAAAGGTTACAGTAAAGCATTTCAAGAGAACAAGATTAGTTTCGGTCTGACCATTCCTCTTGAAAATTATAAAAAACAAGTTCCGGCAATGGTCCGCCAGGTTGAAAGAGCCCGGATGGCGGAGCAGCTGAACTTTCAAGTGCTTTGGCTGCAGGATGTACTGCTTGAGGACCCCACTTTTGAAGACCCTGCAACAGGGCAGATCTATGACAGCTTTATATACGCTGTGTATTTAGCAAGCCATACTTCAACAATTAATATTGGAACGGCAGCAACAGTTCTGCCATTACGTCATCCCTTAAGAACGGCTAAAGAAGCGGCAAGTATTGAGCGTTTATTTCCAGATCGTTTTTTACTGGGCGTGTCATCCGGAGACCGGCGCAAAGATTTTGAAGGATTAGGTATCCCGATAATGGAGCGAAGTGAATGGTTCCGAGAAGCATTTAATGACTTAAATCAAGCCTTATATGAGGAATTCCCTGAAATAAAATCCCGGTTTGGAACGATGAAGAAATCAAATTTAGTCCCTAAACCTCAATGTAAAATACCCATGCTCATGACTGGATACTGCCAGCAAACATTGGACTTCGTGGGAGAACACAGTGATGGCTGGATGTTTTATCCGCAAAGACCTGTGCAGCAATTGCCGCTCATTAAATCCTACCGGGATAAAGTGCAGGCCTATCACGGCAGTCACGCTTTCCGTCCTTTCATTATGCCTCTACCCCTCGACCTGGTAGAAAATCGGAACGCCCCAATAAAAAAAATACCCGCCGGATATCAAACTGGACGGCTCGGTTTAATTAAAATTCTCGAGCAGTATCGTTTAACTGGGGTGAATCATATAATGTTCGGGCTTTCAGGAAGCTCCAGAAATATAGAAGACGTTATTAAAGAGATCGGTGAAGAAGTCATTCCTCATTTCAAATAAGAAAGGTTGAATAACAATAATGATGAAACCAGAAATCCTTCTCATGGGTACCCTTCACTTCTCGATGGACCCCGATATCGTTAACCAACAGAAACACCAAATTCATCAAATAGTAGACAAGCTTAAAGAATTTAACCCAACGAAAATTGCAGTAGAAAAACCTTTTCTAATAGAAGAAGAGCTGGATCGTAAATATAATCAATATCTAAATGAAGATTTAATTCCCAGTTATGATGAAATTGAACAGTTTGCTTTTCCTCTTGCAGCATATTTAGAACACCCTCGTGTTTACCCGGTTGATGAAATCGTCGATATGACGACGCCAGCTTTAGACCAGGTCTTTAAATGGGCAAAAGAACATCAACCGGATCTTTTTAATGAAATTTTAGAAGTACAGCAAAGGTTAAAAGAAATGGAGGACAACTCTTCGCTGCGAACGACCTTATGTTCCATTAATGATCCTGATTACATTTCACAGCTGCAGCGGGTTTATATGAAACTGACACGTGTTGGCGACCGGCAGCATCAAATTGGAGTAAAGTGGCTGAAGCAGTGGCATGAACGTGATCTTGCAATTACAGCCAACATATCGCGGCTGGCTGAGCCGGATGATCGAATCCTTGTAATTATAGGCGGGGACCACCTCCATTTAATCAGACAGTTTTTAATGGATAGTGATGACTTCACCCTACATTCTTATTTGGATTATATTCCATAGAAACAAAGCGGCATCCCTTCAACAGGGATGCCGCTTTACTACTATTTAATCTTCATCTTTTCGATCTTCTAATACTTCTAAAGCCGAACGTTTTTTCTTTCTTTTCTCTTTTCGTTTCCAACGTTCAATGTGGATCGTTGGAGATTCATAATTATCAGATGCACGAATATCTGTGTTCGAAGCCTTCATAAATGACCAGGCTAGTAAAAACATAATGAAGATCAGTGGAAATCCACCGACGATACTTGCCGTTTGAAGCGTCTCAAGTCCTCCTAAGAACATTAGCGTCATCGGCATAATACATAAAGCAAAGGCCCAGAATAAGCGGTTCCAGCGAAGCGGCTCCCCTTCTACCTTCTTCTGCACAACGGCAGCTAGTATATAGGAAGAAGAATCGAAAGTGGTGGCCAGGAAAATAATCGCCAGCACAGTAAAGATTAATACGATAAACTTCGCTAAAGGCAGTTGATTTATAATCTCAATAATCGTAGCCGGCGCACCATTGGAATCAAGGAATCCTATAACATCAAACTGACCAGTCACCTGCATATAAAGCCCGAAGTTACCCATGATTCCAAAGAAAAGCACGCATCCCAGTGTACCGTAAATCATTGTTCCGAGAACCATCTGTCTAATGGTACGTCCTCGAGAAATCCTGGCTACAAATAACCCGACAAACGGAGCATAAACTAACCACCATGCCCAGTAGAAAACGGTCCATGATTCAGGAAATAACGTCTCTTCATAATCTCCAAGGTTGGCAAAAGGCTCCATCCAGGTTGCCATCTTAAAGAAATTGTCCATGATAATCCCTAATGAATTAAACGTCGTTTCACTTATAAACCTTGTGGGTCCAACAAAGAAAATAAAGGCCAGTAAGAAAATAGAAAGCCAAAGGTTGATATCACTTAATACTTTAATTCCTCTGCGCAAACCGGAGTATGCACTTATCGCAAAAATCGTCGTACAAATAATCATAATGAAAGCTTGTAAAGTTAATGTGACTTCTAATCCAGTTAAATCACTAACCCCTTCAGCAATCATAGGTGTGCCAAGTGCTAAGGTCGTTCCAGCACCACCCATTAAACCAAACATAAACAATACATCAATAAGCGTTCCTAAAGGACCATCCACCCGTCGGCCCAGCACAGGACGTACAGCTTCACTTACTTTAAGGACAGGTTTCTTTCTTACGTAATAAAAATATGCAATTGGTAAAGCCGGTAACGTATAGATCGCCCATGCAATCGGTCCCCAGTGAAATATTCCATAAGCCGTAGACCACTCAATGGCTTCCTGAGAGCCGCCTTCTACACCAAAAGGAGGTCCTTCATAATAATAAGCCCATTCTATCACAGCCCAGTAGAGGATACTGGAGCCTATCCCTGCTGCAAAAAGCATGGCAGCCCACGAGAAAGTATTAAATTCAGGCTCTTCTCCTTCATCACCTAATTTAACTTGACCGTTTTTACTAAAAGCGACAAAGATTAAGAATGCAAAAATGAGCAGTCCCATAATCATATACATGACACCAAAATTACCACTTACAAATTCATTTGCCTGGTTTACTATTTCTTTTCCACCCTCAGGGAAAAGAATTAAAGGTACAGTCACACCAAATAAAAGAATGAGTGCACCTATAAACGTGCCCCAATCAATGAGCTTCGAATTCAATTTAATCGTCCCTTTCTTTTTCTCTTTTTTAAAAAGTTAACCAGTTCTTTATTAAATGAGGAATTTAGCGGGTATTAGAGAGGAATGGCAGACACATTGAAAAAGTATAACAAATGTAAATACAGGGGACAAACAAACTTTATACGTATAATACCCTATCCTTTCAAAAACTAACGCAATTTTCGACATATATCTGAATCATTTGACATATTTCTCGATATAACTATAGATTTGTTCTCACACTAAAGAATCTCCCTCGTTCTTAAGATGATGCAAAGTGAACTTTACAATACAGAATTATTAAAAAAACATACGATGATTTGTTACCGGATTGTATTTAATAAAGACTTCTAATCGTTTAAGATAGAAATATAGTTCAAAAACCGGGGACTTCGAAGGCATAAAATTAAGCGTAATTCTATAAGAATTACGCTTAACCGCTCAATTATTATGCTCAAAAGAAAGAGGCTGCTCTATGTTAAAAAAACTTAAAGAAGCTTTACCAGACATTGATCCTTTGTATCTTCCTTTATACACTGCCTTGCCTGTAGGGGGATGGCTGTTAGTTGCTGACCACAATTGGCAGAGCACCTACCTTGCCCTTTATATACTTATTATTATGTTTCTTATTTTTTCCGGTTCTGTAGAGATCAGCAGTGAAGAAGGAAAACATCAGATCTTCGGATATATTTATATGACTTCAGGACTGATTCTATCCGCTGCAGGTCTGATCCGCTGGCTCTTCTAAATAAAGAATAGGAATGGCAGGATCATCGGGATCATAACGACCATTGTAAATATGAGCCAGGCATTCTGTTTTTCACTGGTCGTTTGTTTACGGTAAGAAATCCCCCACGCTATAAACAGTACAATAGTCATAACGATGCTTTGTAAATGCAGATCACCTTCATTATTGTTGGAAAAAATGTAAACACCTCCCTCAATAAAGAGGAGAACACCGACTAATGTATTAAATATATGAGTAAAGCGTCTGTTTCTCATTTCATCACCTCATTTTGCATTTTTCAATAAAATCAAGTATATCAGATACGGTGATTAAAAGTGAAATAAGGGGGAACAATTCGACATTAATCCAAGAAAGACCCGACCAATTCATTCAAGAATCTGATCGGGTCTTTATGTATTAACAGGTCCCGCAGGAGTCTTCGTTTGGTATTCCGCTTCATTGTATTTGTCTTTGAATGATGACGATTATCGTTGCCTTCCAGCCTTATTGGAATTGATTAACTAACTGTTTTAAGGATTCAGTTATTTCAAAAGCAGGACCGTCCGTCTTCAAAATTTCCCAGTGTTCCGGGTAAAACAGTACTTCTAACAACGTACGATCATTGGAAGTTAAGGTAAGTCCTCCACTGACATCAGTAGCCGTAGCTTCTACATCTTCAGAAGATGGACTTTCTTTTAATTCTGATAATAGTTCTTCGATTTCTTCTTCTTCATCAATCGTTTCACTTTCCCTTTCGTCTTCAAAAGAATAAATCTTAATTTCTAAAGGGCGTTCGTAATCATTCCACTCATGTGGGGTGACAGGATCTTGTTTAAATGTCACAGGGTTATAGAAATAATTATTGTTTATATAAAAGGTTCCCAATCCAACCAATATCGCAATTGATAATACAATAAGAATACTCTTTTTCCTCATATCCTCACCTCTATGTAAATCTCTTTATATATACGGCCAACACCTGGAAATAGTTTCAGTTTATTTCCTATTTTTTATAATAAACAAAAAATATCCTTGAGTGCTGCACTCAAGGATAGGGCTCACTTTCAATTTCTTTATAAAAACCTGTAGCTCTTCCTTCAAACCCTAAATGATTATAAATCGAGTGGGCTTGACTGCGTTCTGAACGGTTTCCACTGTTTAAGGTTACTCGATTGGCCCCTTTCTTTCTTGCCCACTGTTCAGTTTCATTCAAGAGAAGTCTTCCAATCCCCTTACCTTGTGCCTGTTCACTTACAACAAAAGCAATTACCCGAACGTGGGTGTCTTCGGTGTGATAAGCGTAACTGAACATCATTCCGATCATGCCTAATAGCTTCTGCTCTCTTTCATAGACGAACGTTTGATAATCAGAACGAGGAAGGAGTGTGTTTAGACGTTTTTCCATAGATTGAGTGGTTGTGGGATAGCCCAGAGTTTTCATTAAATACGCCAACTCCCTGCAATCCTTTATCTCAGCTTCTCTAATCACAGCAATTTCCTCATATGGTGCTTTGCTCCTGTTTTCTTAATTCAACTCTGCGTATCTTTCCTGACGTCGTTTTTGGAAGAGTAGAAACAAATTGGATCTTTCTCGGATATTTATAAGGAGCGGTCAAGTTTTTCACGTGGTCCTGGAGATTCTTTATTAAACCGTCATCTCCCTTTACATTTTCCTGCAATACAATAAATGCCTTAACTACATTTCCCCTGACGGCATCGGGGCTTGCTACCACTGCACACTCCTGGACTGAAGAATGTTTTACTAAAGCATCCTCTACTTCAAAAGGTCCAATCGTATAACCAGAGCTGATAATGATGTCATCACTCCGGCCTTCAAACCAGAAGTATCCATCCTCGTCCTTTGAAGCCTGATCCCCCGTAATGTAATAATTTCCTCGCTGGGCCATTTTTGTACGTTCAGGATCTTTATAATACTCTCTAAACAAAGCTGGAGTCTCGAGATGTACGGCTATGTCTCCAACTTCTCCGGCTTTAACCGGCTCTCCCAAATCATTAATAATTTCAACTGTATTCCCTGGTGTCGGCCGTCCCATTGAGCCGGGCTTCACTTCCATGTCTTTCATAATACCTACTAATAGTGTATTCTCAGTTTGTCCATAACCATCCCGGACGGTAACTCCAAAATACTTTTGGAAAGTGGAGATTACTTCACGATTCAAAGGTTCTCCGGCTGAAACTGCACTGTGAAGAGTGCGCAGACTGTAAGTATCCAAATTATCTACCTTGGCCATTAATCGATATTCTGTAGGTGTGCAGCATAAAACATTCACCTTATACTCGTCTAATAAGTTTAAATACGTTTTTGCATCAAACTTACCCTGATATATAAGCCCTGTCGCCCCAGTCCCTAAAACAGACAGAAATGGACTCCAGACCCATTTTTGCCAACCTGGTCCAGCTGTTGCCCATACCGTATCACCTTCCTCAATTGCCAGCCATTGATCAGCCGCTGTTTTCAAATGAGCAAATCCCCACCCATGGGTGTGAACAACCCCTTTTGGATTTCCAGTCGTACCTGAAGTATAAGAAAGGAAGGCCATGTCATCCTGTGCAGTCTCTGCCATCTGCAGTTCACCTGGCTCGTCTTCCATTAAATCATCTAAGCTTAACCATCCTTGTTTGGACCCACCCAAAGAGAAAGCGGTTACATTTTTTATTTCATCCACCTCTTTAAACTGGTCAGTGAACGGTTCAAAGCATACTACTGCTCTTGCTTCACTGTGCGACAAACGGAAGGATAAGTCTTTCGGACGGAGCATTTCAGAACCTGGAATAACGACGAGACCCGCTTTTAAAGCTCCTAGATATACTACGTAAGCAGAAATAAGCCGCGGAATCATGACTAATACCTTATCTCCCTTTTGAAGTCCGCTGTTTAAGAGGACTCTTCCTGCTTTGTCAGCCTTCGTCATTAAATCGGCATATGTAATTTCATCACGATTACCATCACTGTCGAGCCACTTTAATGCTTTTCTATTAGGATCAGTTGTATACTTTTCCATCTCTTGTACAATATTGTATTTCTCAGGAGCTAATAATTCTTCTCTTTTCATAATCGATTCCTCCTCACACCTGATTACAGTTAACCACATTTATTATATCAAATTTTCAAAATTATTAAAATTAAGATATACTGCAGTGTGAAAGCCCTGTTAACACAAAGGAACACGCGCCCTGGCAGACAAGAAACGCCTAAGTGAAACGGCAGGAAGACTGGGCACAGAACCCGATGGTCCTTTCAAGGATATTTACCTGCCAATTTCCCGTCCCATTCAAAAAGCCATTAGAGCAGTTACGCTCTAATGGCTTTCCAGCCTGTTGAAGAAGGTTGGATGAATGTACACATGGTACTCATGGTTCCTCAATTAGAATCTAGAGAAAAGGAACTGAAAAAAGTACCGCTTTTAAGAGGGTCAGGCGGAAAATCTCGCAGGAATCGTTGTGTTCCTTTTAATCAAAAGAGGCTCTCGGAACCATTGGAGCATGGAGTCTTGTAGAATAGGACATCTTAGACGCCACTTGGTTAGTGATCTTTTATCGAAAAAGGGTTTTAGGAAACGGCGAGACTCCTAAGGGAGAGACGAATCAGGTGTGACCCCGGAAGGCTGATAAGCCTGAGGAGGCGCAACGTTCGCCCTTGGAAAGGGAGTCGTTTCCTAAAACCCTTTCCTCCTAATTCTGCAAGGAATGTGAACACACTTTTGAGATGAAAGAGAAAACGTTGGTTCCTCAACAACTGAAAGCCATTAGAGCGCTGTTACGCTCTAATGGCTTTCATTCTACGCTAATCGTTTGAAATTCTGACCAAGTATTTCATTCATAGAATGGACGGTGATAAAAGCCCTCTCATCTACTGCCTGCATATACTTTTTAAGCCTGGTAAAATCCTTACGATTCATAATTGTAGTAATAACTTCTTTATCTTCCTGGTTAAAAGCCCCTTTAGCATGATGAATGGTTGCTCCTCTTTCCAGTTTTTTTACGATAAATTCACGAATTTGTTCGCTTTCGCGGCTAATAATTACAACTTCCTTCTTATGATCAAATTGCTGTAAGGCATAGTCAATAACCAGACCATTTAAAATCACACCAAAGAAAGCGTACATTCCAACCGATGGACCAAATAAGAAAATGGAAGAAGCAGCAATTGCTATATCCGAAAATAAAACGCCTTTCCCTACTTCTATTGAGAAATATTTATTAAGAATCATGGCTATGATATCGGTTCCGCCAGTAGAGGCTCCCTGATGAAAAACTATTGCCATTCCTGAGGCGGCAATGATCTGTCCAATGATTAATTGAATGAGAATATCATCGCTGAGCGCCTGCTGCATTGGGAAAAAAGTCTCTAATCCCCACACCATAAAGGACAAAGCAAAGCTTGCATAAATGGTTTTTGTTCCAAATTGAAATCCCAAAAAGATAAAACCTACAATAAACAGTACAATGTTAAGGAGAATCATAATGGACCCAAGCGTAAATTCAGGGAATACTTGATTAAGCACAATGGAGAGACCGCTCACGCCCCCGGTGGCTAAATCATTTGGAGATAAGAAAAAATGAACGTTTACGGCTACGGCGAATGCTCCTAGATTCATTAATAGAAATGATAGTAGTTTTTTTGTCATCAGTAAGCCTCCTTCTATTATAATTTTTTTATACACTCCATTCGGCGAACAGTACATACGGGATTATAGAAGCCTTTTTACTGCTTGTAAACCTTTATAAAGAAAAATTTATAAATAAATCAATGTAAGCGATTAATAACATAGTATTGTGAAAATTATCTTAATCATTCGGTGCATAAATATCGATAATCACTTATAATTTTCCGGACAATACGCATAACAAAGTGAAAGTACCGGGGGTAGAGGCGAAACGCGCAAGCGAAAAGTCTGGAGAAAGCCGGCTTCCCTTACATAATGCGAATGGCTTATGACGCACGCAATTAATAATCTCTCATACAAAAAAAGAACAGCTTCTCAGCTGTTCTTACGTGCGATAAGGAAGTCGAACAGTAACACAAGTACCTTCTCCCTTACTGCTTTGATATTTTATTTCTCCATCCAGATCATCTATCATTTTTTTAGTGACCATAATGCCTAACCCTGTGCCTTTCTCTTTAGTAGTGTAGAAAGGTTCACCTAGCTTAGACAGCTCCTGGTCAGATAAACCGAGGCCATTATCAACAACCGATATAATAAGCTCTTGTTTATGAATGACTGCTTCAATTTGAACTTCGCCATCTTCATCAATGGCTTCCATTGCATTGGCTACCAAATTGATGAGGATTTGTTTCAGTCTTTTCGGCTCGCTGTAAAAACCTTTTAAGCTGGAGTCACATGTGTAATGGATCATGACTTCCTTACTGCTGGAATCTGGATCTAATAAACGGCTCACATAAGAAATAATTGCTTCTAAGTTTACGTATTCCAGTTGGACTGAAGATTTAGGCTTAGACAGCATCATAAAGTCCTGTACAATTGATTCAATCCGATTCACTTCATCCAGAATGATATCGTGGTAGCTGTCCCGAAGATCAGGATTCGCAGCTCCGATTTGTAAAAAGCCTTTAATTGCCGTAAGCGGGTTTTTAATTTCATGAGCAACACCGGCAGCCATTTGAGTAATTGTGGAAAGCTGGCGCGACTTTTCCTCCAGAAGGGACATTTCCTTAATTTTCGTAATCTCTTCGTCAATGCCCACTACATACTTCCTGCCCTGGTCTTCTGCAGGAAATCCTCTCATTCGAATCCACTTTTTCTCTCCTGCTGGAGTCGTGATTGTGAATTCAACAATATGTTCTTTCTGGGTCATAATTACTGCTGCTTCTTTAACGATTTCGAGATAATCATCATCAATAAGGTCAAAAATACGAGGAGGATCATCTAGAACAACACGTTTATCTAAACCATAAATGCTTGTAAAGGCATCACTAAGATAAAGCATTTCTCCCAGGTCAGGTGAACAGATCCAGCAGGCTTCCTTAATGTTACTGGATAACAAGTTAAACCGCTCTTCCGTTCTTTTCATTGATTCAAGTTCATGCTTATACTTACTAATATCCTTTGCAATTATAGTTATACCCTGTTCACTCGGAACTACCGTTACTTCCAGTACAATTCCAGTTCGATGCAAGTAACCCTGGAACTCAACCGGCTCTTGAGTTTCCATAGCTCTTAAGTAATGCTGAAAAAAACTTTTGTAGTCATCAACAGGGAATAAATCCCATAATTTCTTTCTGTAATAATCTGAAAGGCATAAGTCTACCATTTCTTCCATCTTAGGGTTGGCATAGATGACTTCCCAATTGCTGTTCAGCATAGCTAATCCGTATGGAAAGTAATCAGCTGCCTGGACTAAGCGTTCTTTAACTTGAGTCGTTCTCGTAGAAATCGCGTTAGTATTAAAGGCATCGCTCATATTTAATATAGTGTTGGAAGGTAAAGGGTTTGTTATGGGATCTTGATAAGATTTTTGGGAAGATTTATTAGTTTTGTTAGTAGGTGGGGAAAAAATGACGGCAATATTCCCGTTGGAAAGGTGGAGCATTTTACATGAATATCTTTTATACTGGTTACCAATTGGAATAGACACACTTAACTCTGTTTCATTCCATTCAGAAGACTGGTGAATCACAGAATAGATTTCACCACGATTATGAATTTGAAACAAAGACAGCCAGTTTGACAGGTGAAGCTTGGTTTCACCGATCTTAAGTTCAGCAGATAACGTACGATTAAGTGTAACGGTCTGGTGATGAACATCTAGAAGACAAGCTGGAGTACTACTAACCTCCAGAATGGCAAGCAATTCCCCGCTATAAAGATGATCGGAATACCTTTCTTTTATCACCAAAATTATGACCTCATTTCTATACTATTCAATATTTTCCAATATGGGTTTTATTATAACGTAAAACAATAGGATTTTGTATATTATATTACATTTTCTTTTCCGAAAAAAATGTAGAAATACCACTTTTTCCAGATAGAAATTAAAAATAAAACTTTAAGTTAACCTTCAATACTCCTCCACAACGTTAAAGAAGCATAGCTCTTAAAGGGGTCCCAGCCTTCACTGAGATCAACCATTTCTTCGCTGTTTGGTTTACGTTCCATATTGAAATAATCTTTTAGAGCATTTTGTATACCTATATCTGCCTTCGGAAATAGATTCTCTCTTCCTACTCCAAACATAAGCCAGTTTTCAGCGGTCCACGGCCCGATTCCTCTAACCTTAGTCAATATTTTTATAACTTCTTCATCAGACTGTTGAGCAAGACCTTCTAAATCAATTTCACCATCTGCAATCAAACGCGAAGTATCAATTACATATTCGGCTTTTCTCTGGCTGAACTGCAGTTCTCTTAATTGATCATAATGTAGCAAAGCAACGGTGTGAGGCGATGGATAAAACCACACTCCTCTTTTATTAAATCCAAAGGTATTGACAAACCTGGTACTAAGCGTATAAGCAAATTTCATGTTGAGCTGCTGATGGATAATAACCTTCATCAAACAGTCATAAAGGTGAAAGTCTTTTACAATAGGTGTACCCTTATAAGCGGCAAATAAATCTTTTAAGTTCGTAGTTTTAAAATGTGCGTCTACTTCACTTAGATTTCGTCCCCAATGGAACAAGCTGTATATATGTTGAATGAGTTCTTCTTTCATTGCATTGTCTTCACTGGAAAGCTCAAATGCAGGCATCTCCGTTGTCCCAATTCCTTCCACCCGGACCACGTGGGTCTCCTCGTTCATTCGAACAGGAACGTCGACCCACCTTGCTTTTAAATTTAAGTGGGTCACAGGATCAAACGACCATCTGTGAAGTGTGTAATCAAAATCATACTCTGGAATCGACTCAATAACTTCTTTCCACATAACTTCACCTCAGGTAAAAGAATTCATTTTAAGTACAAAAAATAAAGATCCTGCCTCATTTATTAAAATGGCCGGATCTTTATTATATCAAACTTATAGCCTTACTATTGGAAAAGGAAGTAATTTTTCACTAATAAATCATTTAAACTGCCGAATTCATATCCTCTTTTCCTTAATTCAATAATAAGATGCTCAAGAGCCTCTGCGTTATCCTCAGAAACCGTGTGTAGTAAAATGACCGCTCCAGGATGGATCTGCTCCATAACATTATTGAAAGCATACTCCCACCCCTTCTGACGGTCAGTTTCCCAATCGACAAATGCTACCGACCAAAAAGCGTGAATGTATCCCAGTTCTCGAGTCCATTCTAAAGTTTTTGGGTTAAATGTACCCCTGGGCGGTCGTAAAAACGTCATTGTATTTTGTTCAGTCATCTCCGCTACAGCTGATTCCACCTGCTCAAGCTCCTGCTTTATCTTTTGTTTAGACACCGTTGTAAAGTCTGGGTGTGACCAGGAATGGTTTCCTACGATATGACCTTCCTTTACCATCCTTTTCACCAGATCCGGGGCGCTGTTAATGTAATGTCCTGTTACAAAAAAAGATGCAGGTACTTCCTGTTCACGTAAAACATTTAGTACATCGTCCGTATACCCCTGCTCGTAACCATTATCAAATGTGAAGTAGACTACTTTATCTCCAGAGTTGTCGACAAAAAAACCGTCATGCTCCTCAATCATTGGACCATACCGCCCTACATCCGGTGCATTCCCTTGTTTATCTTTCTCAAAGCCCCATCCCTCCGCACTGACTGAAAGAGGAGAGAAAAACACGAACAACACGACAAGACTTATCCACTTCGCCATACCATTCACCTGCTTTTTTTCTTAGTATGTGCGGAAAAATGTATCCTATAAAAAAGACATGCGGAAGATATTCCGCATGCCCTGATCATTAAAGAATTAATGAAGCCACCCACCCAAAGATAAAGAGTGGGATATTATAGTGAATAAAGGTCGGCACACATGTGTCCCAGATATGGTGGTGTCGTCCGTCAGCGTTCAAACCAGAAGTAGGTCCAAGCGTACTGTCTGAAGCCGGTGAACCTGCATCTCCTAATGCTCCAGCCGTTCCAACGAGAGCAGCGACCGCCAAAGGCGAGAAACCAGCCCCGATACAAATTGGAACAAATAAAGCGGCCAGAATCGGTACTGTAGCGAACGAAGAACCTATTCCCAACGTTACAACTAATCCAACTAAAAGTAATATGAAAGCAATCAAAGGCTGATTCGATCCTAAGTACTCCGAACTTGCGTCTACTAACGCAGAGACAGACTCTGTTTCAGTAAGAACGTTCGCATAGCCTGCGGCAATCAGCATAACAAAAGCAATAGTCCCCATCATAGCAATGCCATCAGTGACTACACGATCCCCTAGCCTGAAAGGTACAATTCTAAACAAGAACATTAATACCAGACCAGCTAAAGCGGCTAGCACTAAATCTTCATAATAAGCTTGAATAAATAAAGTAACGATTACAGCGACCAATGTTAACCCATGTTTAACGTTGAAGGAGACCGTTTTCATCTGTTCAAATGAGTCTACTGACTCAATATCATGACCAGCATCATCTGCTTTTGGCTCCCGTTTTTTGCGGTATGTCCAAAACACAGCGATAAGTAGACCAACAATCATTCCTGATCCTGGAATAATTAGAGATTGAGCAATTTCGCCAATAGATAAGGTGAGTCCGCTCGTTTCCAGTGATTCTTGAATCGTTTCATGGAAGAGGAAGCCAAACCCTACCGGAATCATAATATATGGCGCTTTTAAGCCGAATGTTAACGCTGCAGCCACAGCACGCCTGTCCAGCTTCATTCGGTCAAACAACTGAAGTAATGGCGGTATTAAGATTGGGATAAACGCAATGTGTACAGGTATTACGTTTTGCGAAAGACTTGCCACTGCGGCAATCACGAGTACAGTTAATGTCCGCATATCCTTTAGGACCCGCAGTAAATACCCCACTAGAATATTAGTTATCCCTGACTGCGTTATAGCAACTGCAAAAGCCCCAAGCAGGATATAACTTAAAGCAATACTCGTATTATCCCCCATGCCACTTACTATTAATTCAAGGGAATCTATAATCGATTGTCCATTCATAACTCCAGCCGTTAATCCAGCAGCTATGAGCGCTATGATTACATTAATCCTTAATAAACTTAATATTGTCAGTACAAGTACTGATACAATGACAGCCAGTGCCATACTTTAATCTCCTCTCAACAACCCTTTTATCACATTAGCGATTTACCATAATAAAGGACTATTTCAAAAAAATCAACCCCCACTTTGCAATGAGAGTTTTCCTTTTTTTAACTTCTATAATTTCCGTTCAAGATCTTCAAGCATACGGATTAATTCATCGACATCTTCAACTGATGTCTCTTCGGGCTCTATTTCGTCTAAACGGCTCATAAAGGCCGATAATTTAATTTTTAAATCTGTAATTTTTTCCTTCTGTGTCAAACGGGAGACACTCCTTTATAAAGGTATCGTTTACTTTCACTTTGCCTATCATAGTATAAAGGCTTTATACTGTCCATGCTTAATTTGTTGAAGGAGGGAATGTTTTGGATATTTTCGACAATAAATTCTTTTCACTGTTATCTAACTACTTCGTTTTAAGAATTATCCTGGCCGCCGTAACTATTGGCATAGTTGTATTTCTATTAAGAAAACTGCTTCGCACCTTTTTTTCTAAGGCCTCTTTTATTGAAGCTCGTAAAATTCACACGCTAGAAGCTATGACGTATTCATTAATTAATTATGCAGCCGTCCTGAGCTTTATTTTTATTATCTTATCCGAATGGATTGAGATCGGAAGGATTCTGGCAGGTGCCGGAGTCCTCGGGGTAATTATCGGTTTCGGCGCACAAAGCTTAATTAAGGATTTCTTTTCAGGCTTATTCCTTCTCTACGAAAAGCAGCTCCATAAAGGTGATTTTATTACCCTTAATGATAAACACCATGGAATCGTTGAAGATATTGGACTGCGATTTTTGAAGCTTCGCGAATGGAGTGGCAAGTTATTAACAATCAGTAACGGACAGATTCAAACTATCGAAAATTATAATTTTGAACATATGCGTGTAATCGAGCATGTCACGACAAATTTCCGCGAAGATCCAAGGCGAGTGATTCAAGTGCTCGAAGAAGCCTGCGAGAGGTTGAATAAAGAGCTTGGTGAGTATTTGAAAAAGGATTTAAAAGGTGATACTATCGAGCCTTTTCAAGTCTATGGTATGTCTTCTTTAAATGATGAACACCGCGGCTATCAATATACAGTGATTGGATTGGTACACGATTTGGTCTACTGGACAGCTTCAAAAAAAACACGCTACATCCTGGCAGAAGCAATGTACGATCATCAAATTGCCATGGCAGAGCAGCGTGTTCAATTCAATTATAATCAAGAGAACGACTTATCTTAATTCAAAGGAGTAGCTGACGTGGTCCTGCACCGGGATCCATGCGCCGATCCCTTGTCTGGTTACATTCTTAACATCAATGCTCATTTTTGAACCTTTCAGCTGGATATATACATCACCAAATGCAACTTCCCCTTTTTCGTTAACCGCCGGTGCATATGCGTGCAGCAGCCCTATTTTGTTAACAGGTACAGAATATTTATTATTCTGCTTCGTTCCTCTGCCAATTACGCTTTGAAAAGATAGGGGAAGCTTTGTATTCTTCTGGGCTTCAAGAAGGATAAGTTTCATCATTTGATCACTATGAGAGGCTTTTGTAGTTAAGCCGCCTTTTACGTGCTTCTCTTCCTTTTGTTCATAGCTTATTTCTTCTGTGTGCTGGCCGCCTTGGTTATTCAATTCATTTACATTGATCTCCTGATATTCCCAGTTCGTATTTCTTTCCTTCGACTCATAGGATAACGGCCATCTTCCCAGAAAAATCTCTCCCCGGTAACCAACCGCAAACGGCGAAGGACGAATGGAGGTTTCGTTCAGCATCTTAATGAGTTCCGGGTTTGAGATTCTTACATCGGAATCGTTGATAAGATCGTCCGTTAGTTTCTCTGCCTCTAAAACCTCCTGATCTTCAGTTGAATTTGGATAAGTGTTATCTTTTGATATATTGAGAACATGATTAGGAATTTCTGATTGCTCTTTATTTTCTTTGTTTTCAGCAGCACCAGTTAAAGGAATAACAGCTGAAAACAAACTAAAAAGTACAATAAGTCCTACGCATTTTACTCTCATGATCTGACCACCTTTCTTTTTCTATATCTTGTGAAAGATGGTCACAGCCTATTCTTAAGAGGAGAGTAATCGGTTCATAACTTTTTCTGCTTTAGGGTCCAAAAATTGGATGAAAGGGCCGATGCATATTAGAATAATAATGGTGCCTAGCCCGATCGGTCCTCCGAATAATAAGGCCAGAATAAAAGCAAAAGCTTCGGTAAGCGTCTTAGAGACAGTAAGGCTGAAACCGAATCGCTTCTGTAAAGCAACCATGAAATTATCAATCGGATTTAAAGAAAACTTAGGCTGCAAATAAAGAGCGACACCGACAGCAATGGTAAATATCCCCGTAATAAGTGTGAGGATCTGGTAGATCAGACCATCAATTACCATACTTTCAAACACTGTGATCAACCAAAAATCAATCATTTTTCCGACAACTATAATTGTGATAATAGCAAACAAATCCGGCCGCTCAAAAGTGATCAACGCGTTGGTTATAATTAATACAGCTCCAATAATAATAACCCAGTTACCTACGGTTAACCCGAAAGTTTCGGTAAGACCAACATTCATAGCATCCCAGGCCCCTGCACCCAGCTCAGCATTTATAGTTAAAGAAATACCTAATGAAATAATAATTAATCCAATGAAATAAAAGACCCCTTTGATTGCAAAAGCTTTCATTACTCCACTCCTCAGACTTTATGTAAAGGTTTATAAAACTGGATGGTATAAGCAGCATAGAACAAGGACGCAAGCGATCTTCAGGCAATAGTCATGAACAAAACGATTGCTGTTGACGCAGAGTTCGGAACGCACTTCAATGCAAATTTACCCACAGCTCAAAATTCATACCATAAAGAAAGAGCCATCCTTATAAAAGGATATGCTCTTTCGGGCTGTTGAAACAAAAATTTTATTAAGGATACTCTTTCTATATTACTTGCTCAACTCAATGCACTCAAGAGTTTCTTCAATTTCGATACTGCCATTAACCGACTGGACCATGGAGCAATTATTACTGGATATTTCTAAATTTTTTAACAGCTTGTCTTGATTAAGACGATAACCTTTAATAACAAAATGTAAATGAATACGTTCAATGCGGTTTGCTTCTTCAGAATTTCTTTTTACATCAGCGGTGACTTTAATGTCTTCATAGTTAATCCTCTGTTTGTCGAGAATTTTTTTGTATACACCGATACTGCAGCCTGCAACAGAAGCAACCATGAGTTGAAAAGGGCGAAAGCCGTAAGCTTCGTCTCCTGATATGTCCAGCTGTCCATAATCAAATGAAGTCCGGACCCCTTCTTCTTTAATATAAAAATCCATACCCTAACCCCTCCTATAATTTATTATCTTCCCCTTATATATATTGTAACCGATTTCTTTAGTCATTTAACCTTTTCCTTAATAAATGTGTTGCTCGAAGTTCTGCCTATCGTTTAGGATAATAAGGATGTTATCCATACCATGATCAGGGAGGTCTTACATATGGTATCAAACACAACTCGATTCTGGATACTAATTAGTCTTGTTACGATTTCAGGATTTTCTCAAGGGATGTTACTTCCTTTACTGGCCGTTATCCTGGAACAGAATGGTGTGTCTTCTTCTATTAATGGTTTGCACGCTACTGCTTTATATATAGGTATACTCATATCTTCTCCATTCATGGAGAAACCTCTGCAGAGATTTGGATACAAACCAGTCATTATGGCGGGAGGGGCGCTCGTTTTTATATCTTTAGCCTTTTTTCCTATATGGCAGTCTTTATGGTTTTGGTTCGCGCTTCGTATGTTGATTGGTATAGGTGATCAAATCCTGCACTTTGGGACACAAACATGGATAACTGCAACAGCTGAAGAAAAAACAAGAGGGAAAAGCATTGCCTACTATGGGCTCTTCTTTAGTGCAGGCTTTACCCTGGGGCCGCTCATGACTAATCTGCTCTCTATAAGTATGTACCTGCCATTTATAGTATCCGCCCTGCTCAGCTTCATCGTTTGGATTACAATGGCCTGGGTAAAAAACGAAATGCCCCCGCATGAGTATACAACCGCTCATGGCTCCAGTTCTTTGAAAAGATTCAGCACAGCTATTAAATTGGGGTGGGTTGCTTTTCTTCCGCCCATGACCTATGGATTTTTAGAAGCGACCTTACATGGAATATTTCCTGTATATGGAATGAGAATCGGACACGATGTGAACATTCTTTCATTGATTATTCCAGCCTTTGCTGCAGCCAGTCTGCTCTCACAAATACCGCTTGGGGCCCTTAGTGATCAACTTGGAAGGAAAAAGGTTATTATATGTGTTGTTACAGGAGGCATTCTCGCCTTCACGTTGGCTGCCTTCTTAGAGTCCTCCATCATAGGCTTGTTTGCTACATTTGCGATAGGTGGACTATTTGTCGGCTCCCTTTTCTCACTTGGTATTTCATTTATGACGGATTTGCTGCCTAAAGAACTGCTCCCCGCCGGCAATATTTTATGCGGGATGAGTTTTAGTCTGGGAAGTATAGGTGGTCCGTTTCTCACAGGAATCATAATTGACGTGTTTCCGGGACTATCGCTTTTCTATATCATTGTCCTCCTGCTTCTCATTGTTCTTGCTTCCACTATTTTTAAGTCGGGAGCACAAACAACAGTATAAGAAAGAACTGCGTATCGTTCGACCGATACGCAGCTCATTCTTTATTCTTCCAAAGCTTCATTAAGAACTTCTAAGTTTTGCTCCATTAGAGTGAAATAATCTTCATCATTTTCAATATCTTCTTCAGTGAGCACAGAGAGATTGTGTACGCGCAGCGGGTCAGCACCAATTTCGCCCTGAACCACTTCAGATACTTTCGGTGTAATGTTCTGCTCGAATAACACATGATCGATATCATGTTCTTCTGCCACTGCTATAATATCTTCCAAATCTTTCTGAGAAGGCTCATTAGACGGACTTAGTCCCGATACAGCAATTTGTTCAATACCGTATGCTTCTTCCCAATAACCATAGGCAGCATGAGAAACGATAATTTCCTTTTTCTCCTGCTCTTCTACCTGCTCGTGGAAATCATCATCGAGTGCGTTGAGGTCTTCTTCTAACTCGCTGAAATTCTCTTCGAATTGTTCCTCTGATTCAGGTTGAAGTTCTACTAAAGTCTCTTTAATATTTTCTGCAATTTCAATAGAACGCACTGGGTCAAGCCAGATGTGAGGATCTTCTCCTTCGTGATCATGAGCGTCCTCTCCTTCATGACTGTCTTCATCATGTTCCTCTGCATCAGTGTGTTCTTCTTCCTCATGAGCATGGTCATCTTCTTCACCAGCATGCTCTTCTTCCTCGTGGTCGTCTTCAGCTTCATGATCATGGGATCCAGCAGATAAATCAATCCCATTCGAAGCTTCTACAATCTCTACATCTTCAGAATCTATTGATTCAGATATTTTTTCTGCATAAGTCTCAAGACCTGCTCCATTATAGATGAAAGCGTCTGCTTCAGCCATTTCTACCATTTCTTTTGTAGATGGTTCATAGGAGTGAGCATCAGAACCTGGTGGTAGAATGGTTTCAACCTCAGCAGCATCTCCTGCAATCCGTTCAGTGAAATATTGAAGAGGGTATACAGTAGTATTAATCTTCAGCGGTTCCCCTTCATCTCCTGAATCTTCTTCAGACGTTTGATCCCCACAAGCGCCTAGAATAAGTATAACCATTAATAATATCAAGCCGATCGTTTTCTTTTTCATTGCCGTTCTCCTCCTTGCTCTTCGATAAAAAAGTATATAGTAATGATTACTTTTTGTAAACAGTAATCATTACTTTTTAAAAAACACATCAAAAAAAGGTCTATGGGCTTCCAATAGACCTTATCGAATCGTTAATGACAAACCGGACACTTTCCATAAATTTCAAATTTATGGTTTTCTATATCATAACCTTGTAAATTCTCATTAATGCTCTCCATTGGGCAGAAATCGATCGGCTTAGTTTTCCCGCAGTCTGTACAGATAAAATGGTGATGATGACCGTGAGTATCACAACCGAGACGAAAATGCTTTTCCCCGCTCAACTCTGTAGCCTCCAGGATCTCTTCATCCGTCAGCAAATATAAGTTACGATAAATGGTATCGTAGCTTACACTAGGGAAATCCTCCTGAATCTCCTTTAAAATAGTCTTGGCCGCAATATATTGGTCCTGGTTAACGAATATTTCAAGAATCCGCTCACGTTGACGCGTTTTCTTATAGCCTTTCTCCCTTAACTTTTGAATCGCAGTCTCAAGGTTCATACTGGTTCACCCTTTACATAAAGATGATTTCTTACTTTTTTATACAATATGGCCATGATCAACACTAAAATAGCAATCACTACAATGGTTCCTCCAGGCGGTACACTTAGCTGATAGGAAGAAATCAGCCCTAAGATAACCGAGAATTCTCCAAAAGCAATGGAGAGGCCGATCGTCTGCTTAAAGCTAGAAGCGATTCTTAAGGCAGCAGCCACCGGCAGCGTCATTAAAGCCGATACGAGCAGAATACCAACGACCTGCATAGATGAAGCAATAACCAATGCAACCATAACAATAAATAACAAATGAATCCAGCGTCCATTCACTCCTGCAATAGATGCGTGCTCTTCATCAAAGGAAAGAACGAACAACTCCTTATAGAAAAGAATAACGATAATTAATACAGCAATAGTTATACAGACTACTGTCCACATATTAGAGCTGCTCACAGCGGTTACACTTCCGAACAAATAGCTGAATAAATCTGTATTAAAACCGTCTGCTAAGGAAATAAGAATCACTCCGACACCGATACCGCCTGACAAAATAATCGGTATAGCCAACTCTTCGTAATGCTTATAAAGCTTACGAAGTTTTTCGATTAAAATTGCTCCTCCAACAGAAAATACCATCCCCATATAAATAGGATTAAGTTCATTAACGCTTGTTACTCTTTTTTCTATTAAAAGACTTGCCGCAATGCCCGTTAACGTAATGTGAGAAAGCGCGTCTGCTATTAAGGAAAGTCTCCTTACGACAATGAAGACTCCGAGCAGGGGGGCAACAATCCCTATCAGCATTCCTGTTATGGCAGCATTTTGTAAGAATTCATACTGCAAAAAGCTCTCAATCATGACTGGCTCACCCCATGCTCGTGATTATGGTTCAACTGCTGCACAGAATGGCCGTATAACCGATTTAAATCCTGATCATCAAACTCCTTGTACTCCTCAGAAGCTCCATGAAAATGAACCGTCTTATTCATACAGACAACATGAGTAGCATGTTCCGTAATCGTCCCAATGTCATGAGTAACCATTAACAAGGATATACCTTTATCATGATTCAGCTTCCTCAGCAGTTCATAAAAAGCTGTAACATGCTTAGCATCTACTCCAACTGTCGGCTCATCTAAAATCAGCAGAGAAGGGTCGCTGACCAGCGCACGAGCAATAAATACACGCTGCTGCTGTCCCCCTGATAACTCGCCAATATTAGTGTCTGCGTATTCTTCCATTTCTACAGTTCGTAGAGCTTCCAGGGCTTTTTCTCTATGCTTTCGGTTAAAAAATTTAAAAGCTCCTATCCTGGAAACGAGGCCGGTTTTAACGACTTCAATCACCGAAGCTGGAAAGCCCGAATTAAAACTGTTTGCTTTCTGTGAGACAAATCCAATTTCCTGCCACTCATTAAACTGCTTAATCGGCTGATCAAACAGCTTAACAGTTCCTCTATCAGGTTTAATAAGCCCTAGCATTAATTTTATTAACGTAGATTTACCTGAGCCATTAGGTCCCACCAAACCCAGGAATTGGCCACGTTCAATCACTAAGTCGACCTTCTCCACGACCAGCTCTTTGTCATATTTAAAAGAGACCTGCTCCATATCTATGATTTTATTTGGTTTCATATAAATTCCCTTTCAAAACAAGAATGATTACGAATTAAATTATAATACGTACATATATTGAAGTAAAACACCCTATTGACTTTTATATAAAAACAAGCAAAAATAGGGGGCGTACCTTAAACAGTAATAATTACGATTAATGTTCATTACTTATAATAAAGGAGGACAAGCTTTGTATCAAGAAAAATCTCTTAACAATAAATGGGGCTACATACTATTATTCTTGTTTTTTCTATTGTTCATTTACGGAGACCTCTTCCCCGCTGAATTGATAACTGAGGTTATTCCTTCTTTACTTGATATGAATACGATCTTTCTCAGCATAGTGCTCGAAGCCATACCCTTCGTATTGTTAGGTGTATTTGTCTCTGCCCTGATTCAATCCTTTGTCAAAGAAGAAACGCTGGAACGGTTCATACCTTCTAATCCAATACTGGCTCTCTTCCCAGCCGTGACGATCGGAGCCATTTTCCCTGTATGTGAATGTGCAATTGTACCTATAGTGAGACGGCTGATCCAAAAAGGAATGCCGCTTCATGTAGGAATTGTCATACTAGTGTCAGCACCTGTTTTAAACCCAATCGTATTTTTATCCACGTTTTACGCTTTTCAGACTGACCTGACAATAGCATGGGCAAGGATGGGATTAGCTTTCATCGTAGCGATTATTGTAGGAGGTATTATTTACTCCCGGTTCAAAAATAGCTGGCAGCTTAAAGAACCAGAAGGATTGGTCCGTAAGACCCACGAGCACGAGCACCGCAATAAAATCGCAGAAACTTTTTACCATGCCAGTGATGAATTTTTTGATATGGGAAAATTTTTAATTATAGGTGCACTGCTTGCCAGTATGATTCAAACATTCATGGACCGTGAATTATTAGTGGGTGTAGGAAGCGGCTTCTTTACTGGGCCAGCAGTCATGATGGGACTCGCCTATTTCTTATCACTCTGTTCAGAAGCCGATGCCTTTGTAGCATCTTCCTTCAATGGTTTATTCTCCAGCAGCTCCATTTTAGGGTTCCTGGTCTATGGACCGATGACAGATTTAAAGAACACTATTCTAATGGCAGCTTACTTTAGAAAAAGATTCGTCATTTCTTTCGTTGCTATAGTTACTGTAGTTACTTATATCATTACTATATTATTTGACTTACTCTATTAATAGGAGGGTTCAGCATGAGTAGAAACACACACTCTTTTTTACGAAGTGTGATCTTGCTTGGATTTGGTCTTTTCATTATTAAACTGCTGATCTCTGGAGATATACAAAAGTTTATAGCCCCACGCATGATGCCCTATATGTATTTTGCACTGGCAGTCATCGCTGTCCTTGGGTTAATTCAGTTTTTTAAAAGTGACTCAGAAGAAGGCCATGCCTGTGAGTGTGGACATAATCATGATTACTCGTCATCCAAAACTCGTTCGATACTTGTTTATTCTTTATTTATTGTTCCTATCATCACAGGTATGCTATTCTCTGACCACGTTCTAGGAAGCTCTCAGGCAGCAAATAAAGGTTTTAAATATGAGCTTCGCACCGCTTCCGCAGATGACGATAATTACAGCAATTCAGAGGTGAGCGAAGGTGAAGAAGACGGTACCGAAACCGGATCCGACCCTGTCCACCAATCTGAAGAGCAGGACGACCCTGCAATTCTTTCAACAAAAGACCGTTACCCTGATCTTTACGAAGAGCTTTCTTCTGCTGATCGTTTTACGATGAGTGAAGATAATTATATCGGCACAATCTCTCTTCTCGAAGAAGAGGTTGATCAGTATATAGGTAAAGAAATTAAAATGAATGGGTTTGTATTCAGAGAAGATGGGTTTCCGGACGATCGGTTAGTAGTAGGCAGATTCGGAATCAGCTGCTGTGTGGCCGATGGCGGGGTCTATGGAGTATTAGTTCAAGGAGATGGACAAAATTTTGACCAATATAAAAATGATACGTGGATTGAAGTAACAGGAACTGTGAAAAAGGTTGAACATAATGATTGGGAGCTGCCTATGATAGAACCAACAGAAATAAAGACTATTGATGCTCCTAAGGAACCTTATGTATATGAAGAATTTGAATTTGCAGGCTAAGAAAGCAAGCTTCCCTTAGAATGGGAGCTTGCTTTTTTAGAAGCTGAGTTAAACATGATGTTCATCAACAGCAGTATTGACCTACAAATAACGGTTGTA
Organism: Halobacillus sp. A5; assembly: GCF_024189315.1. Lineage (GTDB taxonomy): Bacteria > Bacillota > Bacilli > Bacillales > Halobacillaceae > Halobacillus_A. The sequence goes on from NZ_JAIZEO010000005.1 coordinate 241,629, forward strand.
TCTTTTTTCTAAATAATCCTGCAGCGCTGAGAAGACCATAGTTAACGGCCAGTAAATCATAGCTGCCAGAATATAAAGAGTCATCGAATCATTCGTCCGGCCGGCAACAACCTGAGCTTTATTTAAAATTTCTGGAACTGAAATCATAGCCGCGAGCGATGTAGCTTTTAGTAAATCAAGAAACACATTTGCAAGTGGAGGAATTGCAATCCGGGTTGCCTGAGGCATGATAATCCGCCTCATCGTCTGCCAGTAGGAAAATCCTAATGCCCGTGCCGACTCCCATTGTCCCTGTGCAACACTAGCCAGCGAAGCTCGATTGATCTCTGCTATATAAGCAGCACTGTTCGTTCCAAACCCAATCACTGCTGCAGTGGGACCGGAAAAGGTGATACCGAGAACAGGAAGACCGAAGTACAAAACAAATAAATAAACTAGAATAGGAGTTCCGCGCATAAATGAAATATACAAGCGGGCAGGCCAGCGCAGCAGACGAGAATTCGACCGTCGTGCAAGAGCAAGGAAAAAACCTAAAACCAAGCCTGCTGCCATACTTAAAATGGCTACTAAAACTGTATAAGGCACGCCTTCCAGTACAAAAGGAAGGTTCTCCCATGCTCGCTCCGGCACAAACAATTTATCTATGTTTATTTCATTAATATCCATTGAAAACATGAAATTACACCCTTATAAGTCAAGTCCTTCAATCTCTTCTACCTCTTCTTCAGGCTTTTCTGATGCATCTTTTCCACCGAAAAACTCCTCTGACAATTCTGTCAGGGTGCCATCTTCACGCATTTCATTTAAGGTTTCATCCAGTTTCTCTTTTAAATCATCTTCTCCCTCTCCCATGACAACCGCAGTTTCACTGGGATGGAATTGAAGATCCGGATGCTGAGTTACTTCCAGTTCCGGGAGTGCTTCCAGGGCAAGAGACTGCAGGAAATAGTCGTTTATAATCAGATCAGTTCTCCCATTTTCTACATCACGCAAATATACATCGTTTGTTACGTTTCCATAGGACTTAATTTTTGCTCCGTAATGTTCTGCAATTTGGGCAAAAATTGTAGTTGCGCCCCCACCGTGAACTTTTTCTTCAATGTCTTCTAAAGATTCAATTCCAGATAAATCATCTTCACGCACAATCATAGTGGCATAAGAATGCTTATAAGGCTCACTGAAATCATAGTTTTCGTCCCGCGCATTAGTCACTTCAATGTCATTCGCGACGACGTCGACTCTTCCGCTGTCAATCGCAGACAAGAGTCCGTCCACACCATATTCTTCAAAAGAAACTTCCAAATCAAGCCGGTCAGCTATTTCTTTTATAATTTCTACATCATACCCTGTTAATTCGTCATTGGATTCTTCAGGGTAATAAGAAGCGGGATAAAGTGTCCCGGAGGTTCCAACTACAATCTCTCCTTCTTCCTGGATTTCATCCCATTTTGAATTGCTTGAAGTCTCTTCATCCTCATTTGAAGACTCTTCATTATCATCTGAACCGCAAGCCATCAGTACAACAGCCAACAAGAGAATAAGTATTGATAAAAACCATTTCCTCATATTTGCTCCACCTTTCTAAAATTCATACTTAACCAATATAGCAACAGCATCCCCTCATATCAACCTTGATGCTTAATTTAAATTTATAGTTTCTTAAAGAATAGGAGATCAACTTTAACCCCTGTCACGGTAATGTAATAACTTGTATTAAATTATAATCATTATACTTAATATAAAGTTGTAACCAACTACACATAAAATGTTAAGTTGCTTAGTTTTCAACAAAATTTCAGCCGTCAAAAAGAATAAAGGCACGAGCGTCCGGGTAGACACGGAAGCATAAGCGAAATGATTGGAGGAAAGTGACCTCCCCTGACCCCAGGCGGATTGCTTATAATATGCCAGTTTCGTATGCCGCTATTCGAGACATTTATCACAGCTCGAAATTTAAAAATTCCTGAACAATAATAAAAGAGGCAGCTGGAAATCCAGCTGCCTCTTTTATTATAAAATTGTTACGGTTCTCCTGTGGGAAACACGCCGACCTCCGACCACCTACACAGCATAGGCTTTAACCCAGTTTAAATAAACATTTGATTAACAGCGTCACTTTTAAAAAGGATGACGGCCTTTATGTTTCTTATGAATAAGAGCATTTATTTCTCCGCCAATAAGTATAACTATACCAGACAAGTAAAACCAAATCATCAAGACAATTACACCACCAAGGCTTCCATAGGTAGCCGAGTAATTCCCTAAATTCTCTACATAAAAGGAGAAAAACAGGGAGACTAACTGCCAGCCTACTGTAGCAAAAAGCGCACCAAGGGCAATTTCTTTTATTCTCATTGGCTGATCGGGAGCCATAAAGTAGAGAAAGGATAGAACAGTAAAAAATATAATTGAAGATATAACCCACCTGAGAGTATCCCATGTCCGAAGAAAATCTTCCGATAAACCAAACATAGAAAAGACGTAGACGCCTATGGCATTTCCTAACACCGGGAGCAAAAAAGCTACCCCAATAACTACAATCATCGCAATTGTTAATAGGATCGAAATAAGTCTCGATACAAGGAACGACCTTTTCTCATCTGCATGGTGCGCCCGGTTAAAAGCTTTAATGAGGGTGTTGACTCCATTAGAAGCGGCCCATAACGTTCCGAGTATACCAATAGAGAGTAAGCCTCCGTTCCTGTCCCTTAAAATGTCTGAAACATTTTCCGAAATCATCTCATACGTGTCAGGGGGAGCATACGTGCTGATCATAAGAAGCGCTCTTTCTTCATCAATATTAAGATAACCCAACAATGTAATAAGGAAAATCATAAATGGAAAAAGAGACAGTAAGAAGAAGTATGCCAGTTGAGCTGCTGATCCTGGAACATCATTTTCTCCTATTTGTTTAAACAGCTCTTTACTAAAACGTATCAAAGTCTCCTTTTCCCCCCTTTTGCGGACACTATGAGGCTTCTTTAGAATTGTCTACCGATTCTAATTTATTATTCACCTTCTCGTCCATCTCCCCTATCTTATTTAATGCTTCTTCTGCTTTATTTAGAAGCACTAATATGTCATCTATCCCCTTATTTAATTTCTTTGAGAAAGACTCATAACTTAACCTTACAGCATGAATCGCTTCTGAAGGCTGCTGCAAATAGTTTTGGCAGGACACACCTGCCCCTTTAGATTTATTCATTACATATTGACGCGTATTTTTATCAAAAAGCATAACTGCCCCGCCAATCAGTGCTCCTGCTGCAATTCCTTTTAACAATTTTGTTTCTCCCATTATAATTCCTCCTTTATTTTTGTTTGTTTAATATGCTCCAATAAGCTTTGACACCCTGATTGTATTAACCCATAAACATAATCAAAGTTACCTGTGAAATATGGATCAGGTACATCTTTTTCGTTTTCATGATCTACAAAGTCCATAAATAATTGAACTTCGACATCGTTCTTTTCCCGTATAGCATTTAAGTCAGTAAGGTTCTGCTGATCCATTGCAATAATATAGTCAAAACGGTCCCAGTCTAAATTCTCTACCTGCCGGGCCGTCATTCCTTCATATGAAATCTTATTTTCATCTAATATACTTCGGGTTCCAGTATGCGGCCCTTTCCCAATATGCCAGTGCCCAATCCCAGCAGAATCGGCTATTATTTCTTTTTCCAGCCCTTCCTCTTCTACAAGCTTTCTAAAAACAGCTTCCGCCATGGGTGAACGGCAAATATTTCCTAAACATACGAATAAAACTTTAATCATACTTATATTCCCCCATCATGCTCAAATATTTCACGTTCATTATATCACGAAAAAGAGAAGCACTCTCCCTGTCTTCCTAAGGCATTATAATATTGCTTAACCTAAATCTATTTACATTAAACCAAATATTTTCATTAACATTTATTAATTAGCTTGACATTTCTTGTTAGTTTTCGGAATATTTTATATATACAGGCTTTAATTACTAATAAGGGGGATGAAAAATGGGACAATTAGGGGCAATTTACAATTTTTTAGAGGCTGCCAGTGCATTTGTCTGGGGACCTGTGCTGTTGATATTATTAGTAGGTACAGGGGTTTATTTAACTCTCCGTCTCGGGTTCCTCCAATTTAAGACATTACCATACGCACTTAAACTCGCTTTTAAACCAGGCAAGAAACAAAAAAATGAAGAAGGGGATATTTCTCATTATCAAGCTTTAACAACAGCTTTAGCTGCAACAATTGGTACGGGGAATATTGCCGGTGTGGCAACAGCTGTTGTGCTCGGTGGGCCGGGAGCAGTGTTCTGGATGTGGATTACTGCCGTATTCGGAATGGCTACTAAATATGCGGAGGCCATACTAGCTGTAAAATACCGAGTAACCGATAAAAATGGAAGAATGTCAGGCGGTCCAATGTACTACTTAGAACGAGGGCTAAAACAGAAGTGGCTCGGTATCTTATTTGCTTTGTTTGGGGCCTGCGCTGCTTTTGGCATCGGGAATATGGTCCAATCTAATACTGTGTCGGATGTTATGGATTCTACGTTTAGTATTAATCCATGGGTCACAGGGGTCCTTCTTACTCTCTTTGCTGCACTAGTGATCATCGGAGGAATTAAAGGTATCGGTAGAGTAACTGCTTTTTTCGTACCTATTATGGCCATTTTCTATGTACTTGGCGCACTTATTATTATTATTATGAACCTTGACTTAGTAGGGCCGGCTTTTGGGACAATTTTCTCTGATGCATTCTCTGCCAATGCAGTAGGGGGAGGGATCCTCGGTACTGTTATCCGTTACGGTGTAGCCCGGGGTGTTTTCTCAAACGAAGCTGGTTTAGGTTCTGCTCCAATCGCAGCAGCGGCAGCTCGTACGGATTATCCGGGACGGCAGGCTTTAGTATCTATGACGCAGGTATTCATTGACACGATTTTAATATGTACAATGACAGGACTTACAATTGTTATGGCCTTTGATACTGACTATGCAGGAGACGGCGCAGACCTTACTACAAGCGCTTTTGAATTCTTTTTAGGTGACATGGGGATGTATATCGTAACCTTAGGTGTCATTTTCTTCGCCTTCTCCACCATTGTTGGATGGTCTTACTACGGTGAGAAATGTTTTGGTTACTTAACAGGAGACAGAGCATTACCAGTATATAAGGTGATTTTCGTTTTGTTCGTTCTCGTAGGTGCCGTTGCGCAGCTTGACACCGTATGGCTTTTCGCTGATGTTATGAACGGCTTAATGGCATTTCCAAACTTAATCGGGCTGCTTCTCTTATCAGGAGTAGTAGCTGCTGAAACTAACAAGTTCTTGAAAGTTGCCAAACAAGAAAAAGAAGAAGAAAAACGTGCTCGATATAATGCTGAATAAGTTTATAAGATCAAATTTATAAAAATCAAGGCTGCAGAATTGCTGCAGCCTTGATTTTTCAGTTTGTTGAGAAACCCTTGTTTACTCGAAAGTGTCAACTTTCCTTGCATAGACAAGAGGAAAAGATTTTAGGAAACCACTCGCTTTCTAAGGGCGAACGGGGTGCCTCCTCAGGCTTATCAAGCCCTCCGTGTTCACACCTGATTCATCTCCCCCTTAGGAATCTCGCTGTTTCCTAAAACCTTTTCGATAAATTATCACTAAACCAAGTGGGATCTAGGATGTCCTGTCCCACAAGATTTCATGCTCCTATGGTTCCAAAAGCCTCTTTTGATTAAAAGCGTCTTAACAACTAACAACTTCCCTATCACTTAATAGGTTGAATACACTGTGCTCCTTCATTTTTAGCTGAATTTACGTACGTGCTCACCTGGTCTGATTCAAGAGGATCCATGTCTATCTGATCAATAAATTGCGCAGCCTCACCCGGCTGCCACTTTACAGGCTTTATCCATTCACTCTGCTGATCTTCTGGTAATATAACCGGCATCCGATGATGGATATCCTCCATAAATTCATTGGCTGCTTTGGTTAATATTGTACATGTAAACCGTTCTTCCTTTTCTGATTTCCATTGATCCCAAAGGCCCGCAAAGGCAAACAGCTGACGATTTTTTGGTTTTATACGAAAAGGAATTTTGTCCTGGTCCTCTTTTCTCCATTCATAAAAACTATCTGCTGCAATCAAGCACCGCTTCGAGGACATTAGCTTTTTAAAGCTGGGCTTTTCATGAGCCGTTTCACTTCGGGCGTTGATCATTTTATAGCCTATTTTAGGATCTTTTGCCCAGGAAGGGACAAGACCCCAGTACATATAACCTGCTCGTCTTTCTCTTCCATCGTGGATGATGGCTAAGACTTTCTGGCCAGGCGCTATATTATATCGCGGCTGTATATCCGGGATAGGCATATCTAATTGAAACTGCTGCATTATCTCATTTTCATGAGCTGTTAATGTATATCTTCCACACATATCCTCACCTCACTTAAGGAATTCACCATCCTAATTTACGGTTCATTTTTCCACTGTACTGCTGAAATGCCTTACTGCTCTGCATCTTCCTTTTCTCCATCAGCACATTAAACCTAATCCTTTTCTCAGTCAACTGCTGTTTCTGCTCTTTAGAATGTTCCCCGTTCTTTTGTAATATTTCCTCAAGCTGAACAATTTCTTTCTTAAGCTGCATTTCCTCTGGCAGCATATTAGCGTTTTTTAAGATTCGATAGCTGTTACGCATATCATCCGGAACATAGGCCAGTTCATCTTTTGGAAGAGGATGCCCCTTGCCCGGAAGGTCATCAAAGTCCCCTTGTTTAATGGATTGCTTGATCTTTTCCTCTATCAAATGACCATAATCCATTTACTTCATCTCCTTTATTAAGGTAAGCGTCTCTCCAGCGACTTTCGATCTTCTTCAGGAAACGCTTCGACCTCAAGGATGCGTTTTATTCTTTCTTGATCATGAGGATGATCATACTTCACATCATTCACATCCGAGACGGTTACACCATTTGGGTGTGGAGTTTTCAAAATCAAGTTATCTCCCGCCTGGACAATTCCCTCTTTCACTACTTTAAAATAGAAGCCAGTAAATCCGGTTTGCAGTACTCTTTTAGGGAAATCATCGATCCCGTGTGTTCTTGCAATGATATAGCAAGGTTTTCGGGGTTTGGTCACCTGCAGTTCTGCTTCCCCGAGGGTGAAGACGTCACCAATATTTGTCGTCCGCTCGTCTATCCCCTCTACAGTTATATTCTCCCCAAAAGAAGGATAGGAAAATGTACGATCGTATTCTTTTTCAAAGAAACGATAATGCTGAGCTGGATAGAGGCAGACCGCCTGGTTTTCCCCTCCATGGTTTTCTTTATCCGCCTGCTCGTCCCCAATAAAGTTTAACTTACTTAAAAAGACAGCTCCCTCCACAGGCTTCTTGCGGTAGGCGCTCTCCAATTCTCCTTTATCTGTTTCATAAACTTCAGGCTTTCCAACATTTAATGACAACAGCTTATATTTCATCGATCGTCCCCTCCCTCCACTTTTGAATCCATGCGGGCAGAAAATCATACCTCCACGCATCAGATGGGTATTCCACGAATAATTCTTCACCATTTTCGTATAAGGCCTGGATGATTTCATTTAATGAGGCAAAATAATCATTATACAAAAATTCATAGCTGAATGGTTCTTTCGGCAAATGATTCTCTGCACATACATTCGGGTCAGCGTAATTTAAATACGTCCGGCAGGGAATCGGTCTGACCTCATAAGCCATGCACGCCTGCGTTTTTGGATCAAGCATAGGACATGGTAAATTCAGCTTCTTATAGTCAAACTTAATCTCTTCATCTGTATGATCTAATTTCATCGCCTGTTCTAGTTTATCCGCCTGAGTTGAATAATAGTATTCCCATTGATCGTAAATATACTGCTTTCGTTCATGCGAGAAGGATTCTATAGAACGAAACAGCATTTTTGCTTCCATTTTACTTACTATGATTGGAAAGTAACAACAGAATGCACACCCTTTAAAGCAGCTGGCCTCCATGCCAGCGTGCTTCTCCATACGTCCAATTTCATGATTCACCTCTGTTAAAAGCTTCTGAAATCCATTTAAAATCACTTCTTCCGTATCAGCATCACTATCAAGCAGATCATCAACAATATCGGCAAAGACTTGCGGGTCTAGTTCATATGATTCATTTATTCGGTTTGATTTTTCGATAATTTCCTCGTGTGATAGATACCTTTTCATTTGGAAAACCCCTTAATAGTTGCTTACAATCATTATACACGCGAGTAAGCCTTACAGACTACCGGTAAGATAGTCCATAAAATTCCTCTTGCGATCACCCCCATAAAATAAGTAGCATAGGAGAAAGAATGTATAAGAATCTGTCATCTTTGGAGGTACGACTTACATGTTATCAACTGCAGAAATAGGAATTGATTTAGGAACTGCTAATATACTTATTTATTCAAAGTCTAAAGGAATTTTGTTAAACGAACCGTCCGTTGTTGCTTATAATACTGATACAAAAAGCGTAGTAGCCGTAGGTAAAGAAGCAAAAGAAATGGTAGGAAAGACCCCGCGTAATATTATCCCGGTCCGTCCTCTTCGTGACGGTGTAATTGCTGATTATGACATGACAGCTCAAATGCTTAAAGAACTGATGAAAAAAGTGAGCCGTAAATCAGGTGTATCCATGCGTAAGCCAACCGTAGTCATTTGCACACCATCCGGATCGACGTCTGTTGAACGCAGAGCCATTCATAATGCCGTTAAAAGTTATGGAGCCAAACAGGTTCACTTAATTGAAGAACCTATTGCAGCCGCCATTGGTGCTGACCTTCCGGTTGATGAACCCGTAGCCAACGTAATTGTTGACGTCGGTGGAGGGACAAGCGAAGTGGCTATCATCTCCTTTGGAGGGGTAGTTTCCTGCCGCTCCATCCGTATGGGCGGCGATGTGATGGATGAAGAAATCATTCAATATGTACGAAAGGCCTATAACATTTTGATCGGTGAACGAACAGCTGAGCAGATTAAGATGGAGATTGGCTATGCTCTAGTAGATCACCCGGAAGAGAAAATGGAAGTACGAGGCAGAGATATGGTAACAGGACTTCCTAAGACGATTGAACTTTCTTCTCATGAAGTTCAAAAGGCTTTAAAAGAATCACTGGAACAACTGTTGGAAACCATCCGCGCGACACTGGAAGACTGCCCTCCTGAATTAAGTGGAGATATTGTCGACCACGGTGTCATTCTTACGGGCGGCGGCTCGCTGCTCAAAGGCATGCAGGAATGGCTTTCTGAAGAAATCTATGTACCCGTCCACATGGCCCCAAGTCCACTGGAATCAGTTGCCATCGGTACCGGCCGGTCCATTAAAATGATTCAAAAGCTTGAAAAAGCAGCTAAGTAACGAAGGATATAAGTGGACAAACCCACCCAAATCTAATACGATTCAATTGAAAGAGACTAACCTTTAGAAATAGGTTAGTCTTTTTATTTATTGTTGAAATAAAAAGGTTTTAGCCGTAAGCTGGCGAAATAGTACTAAGAAAGTTAAATGCAAGACTAACGCAAAGGAGTAGGAATAGCCTTATGAATCGCACTACTATACTAAAATGGGTATCCGGAATTTGTGAGGGGCTCCTCGCCATCCCTTTAGCAGGCGGCACATTTATTGTCAGTATGTCATGGACACCGTTGTTGTTTATGTTCGTCCTGCATACGATTACGTTAATTCTTTCTATCAAAGACTCTAGATTCAGCGCAGGAAGTATATTGGGAATGATCACAAGCTTCATTGGCGCCATACCGATTATCGGCTGGGTCATGCATACAATTACTGCATTAGTTTTACTCATTGATGCTGCTGTTGAAACAAAAAAATAAGATCTAATATGAGGTGATGACAATGTTTGTATCATTGTATATTTTTCGAGTTCACCGTCAAAGCGTTCCCCGTTTTATTGAACTTATCGATCAATTAAAACCTCTTATCCAGTCCTATGAAGGTAAGGCGTATTTATTCGAGGAAGATGTTCTTACGGGTAAGCAGGGGTCAATGGGACTGTTGAATTTATTTGACCTTAGAGACGAAGAAGTCGTCTTTCTAGGTAAGATTGAATTCCATTCTAAAGAACATTTTCATGAGGCGATGGAACAAATGAAGCAGGATAACCTGATCAAACAAACATACGACCAGTTACGTGAGGTTGTTGACTTTACATCTTTAATTACATCTACATTTCATGACGCAGAGTCTGAAGTCTAAGCTGTACAGTCCCAGTAGTTCCTTCCAATTAAGGAGAGTGAATTTTATTTATACCGTAATCTGCTTTTTTAGGGTGAAAAAGACCCATGTTAAACGCTTTCTTAAAATGTCAAAGAAAACAGGAGACATTCTCATTTCTCACGGAACATTAGATCATAGCATTTACTATTCTAATGAACTGACTGGGCGGCAGGGGACTATGGGCATGCTCAACTTATTCGAATTAGAAGATGATGAAGAATTAATGCTCGGGCAAACCATTTTTGAAAACGCAGACCATTATTATGAGGTTATGAAGAAGACAGGCTCAAACGATATGCTTTCTTATTTAAATCAACATATTAAAGATATTATTGAAATGGACAAAGTAATCAGCTCTAAATTCAGATTAGTGTAAAGTAAGGAGGAATCAATATGAAAATCACAGTGTTGGGTGCAGGTGCACTAGGAGCTTACTATGGTGCGAGGTGGCAGGAGGCCGGGCATGAGGTCACTTACCTGGTGCGCGAGGGTCGTGCAGAACAACTACGGACAAACGGATTAACTCTACATAGTAAAATGGGTGATTATGAAGTCAATAACTTACAAATCGTGGAGAATCCTGGGGAGATTAAAGAGGCTGACTTAGTCTTTCTTTCCGTCAAAGGGTATCATCTTCCCGGCACTCTGCCATGGCTGAAACAGCTCAACCAAAAAGGAGCAAAAGTATTACCCGTATTAAACGGGATGGAGCATTTACCCATACTGCAGCAGGAACTTGGAGAAGAAGCCGTCATTGGAGGACTTGCTTACATCATTGCTACGCTGAACGAAAAAGGACATGTTGAGCATACAAGTTCCTTCCACGATTTAGTCTTCGGACCTCTTCACCCATCCCAGCAGCAAATTTGTGAAGAATTAGGAATTGCATGTAACCAGGCTAATATGGACGGCAGGCAGAGTCCTCATATATTAGAAGATATTTGGAAGAAATATATGTTTATTACTTCATTTTCAGGGATAACAACGGCTGTAAACTTACCGATCGGAGATATTCGAAATCACCCTGAAACGTTTCTTATCGCGAAAGAAATGTTAAATGAAATGAAGACACTTGCTACTTCTCATAATGTTAAACTAACTGAGGAAGATGTGGAAAATGCCTTCCATAACCTGAACAAACTGGATGAATCAATGACTTCATCCATGCACCAGGATCGCCGAAAAGGGCTTACCCTGGAAGTGGAGCACCTTCATGGCGGGGCTCTGCGACTAGCAGATGAACACAATTTATCATTACCTTATATTCAAACCATTCACGCTATGATCAAGCCTTATGAAAATGATTAACTCCCAGATAAATGCCCCCGCCTTCATCAATCGAGGCAGGGGCATTATCTTAATCATCCAAAGGCTCTGCTTTGGGGCGTTTTCCGTTTTGGAGTTCTCGGACACTTAACCCAAAATCCATTTGCAAGTGAGGGTAATCCCTAAATGATTCCCAGTCTCCTCCCCACTCAAATCCTAGACTCTTTGCTATTTCTGCAGCCTCTTCCCAATCAGCCTGCCCATTTTGATTACCATCCCGTTCTGTATTCCATGAAAGATTTCCTTCTTCCGTTCTTAAAGCAAAATCAACAGCTAACCCATAATTGTGGTAGGATTCTCCGCCCTCAGCATTCGTAACAATATCGCCTTCCCTAGAACGGCCTCTTTCATAAATTTCATCCTGTTCTTCTATTGATCGAACCTCATCCGTGATAACAACATCAATTCCTTCGTCGGCCGCTTCTTCGATCAATTGATTCTTCTTGTCTTCTACGGTCGGATGAAGCTCATCGGGAAGTTTATTTTCTTCATCCACATAATACACACCTGCTCTTCGCTCTTGTATTTCTATTAAAGAATAAACAGTCAGCCCACTTGATAGAACAAGAAATATAGACCACACCATTCGATTGAACACACGCCTCAATTAAATATCCCTCTCTATTAAAAATAAGATCACAACCCAAGCTGAATAAGAGAAAGATTAATCATAATCTATTGTTTCATTTTAGCACATCCCGCCGCCACCTAAACAAATCTACAATTTCAAAGATATTATAATTAAAAATAGTTGAGCCTCAGTAGGACTTTGAACCTTCAACAATATTCGGCCATATTGTTATTGTTATGATTACTCTCTTAGGCATCATTCTTCACGGAGTAATAATCAGTACGAGTCATTGATCTGATTGTCAACTCATCCAGAATACAGCGGTACATCAACCGTTGGAAGAATAATGGATCTTAATGACCTCTGTATACTTTCAGAGGTTTTTTTCGTGATTTGATCTCATGAAAGTTTGAGTTCATAGAGTTGGCGTATGTATTGCTTAAAAGCAGGTCATCAATGGCAATATAGCAAGTTTCCATCACCTTAGTCTCCAGTACCAACTACCGAAATTGTCTACTCCTGTAAATAAATGACGCAGTAATTTTATTTTTTAAGACGTGAAGCTGTTTAATTACTGCTGAAAAAAGGAACATGAAGTACAGGTATCGGAGGTGAAGGTAATGAGTAAAGAAAATAAAAATAAAGCCAATTATAGTTCTAAAGAAATTGAAGAGAAATTAAAAGAAGAAAAGAAACGACCTGAAGATCCCGTACCAGATAAAGATATGAGAAAAGAAGAACGCGAAATTAACAAAGGACGCCAGTCTAAGGACGATTCTTCCACGGAAGAAAAGTATGAGGAAGACTTAAAGAACAATAAAAGCAGTAAATAGATTGGAGAGACATATTATGTCTGAATTTCAAGCTTATACAATTGATAAGAACGAGGATGGAGAGATAGAAACTCAGCTTAATTATTTATCAAAGGATGACCTGCCCCATAGTGACGTACTTATAAAAGTCCACTATTCAAGCGTGAACTATAAAGACGGAATGGTGACAACACCAAATAATCCGCTGGTTAAAAATTACCCTATAATCCCCGGCATCGACCTTTCAGGTGAAGTTGTCGAATCAAAAGATTCCCGCTACAAGCCGGGCGATGCAGTAATTGCCACCAGCTATGAGATTGGTGTAAACCACCATGGAGGCTACAGTGAATATGCCAGCATCCCGGGAGACTGGGTTGTACCTCTCCCAAATGGAATCAGTCTTGAGGAAGCAATGATTTATGGAACAGCTGGATTCACAGCTGCTCTCTCTGTTTATCGCATAGAAAATTCAGGAGTTACTCCTGATGATGGAAAAGTACTTGTTACCGGTGCCACAGGCGGGGTAGGCAGTATGGCTGTTGCAATGCTCAGTAAACGAGGCTATCACGTAGAGGCAAGCACAGGCAGTACAGAACACATAGAGTTTTTAAAAGAGCTTGGTGCAGAAAACGTCATTACACGCGAAGAAGTGTACGATGGAGAATTAAAACCAATTCAAAGCGAACGATGGGCTGCTGCTGTGGATCCTGTAGGTGGAGAGCAGCTCGCATCTATATTAAGCCAATTAAAATATAATGGAGCAGCAGCAGTCAGTGGATTAACAGGCGGTACAAAAATCCCTGCACAGGTTTACCCTTTTATTCTCCGGGGTATAAGTCTTATTGGGATTGATTCCGTTTATTGTCCTATGTCCACCCGTAAGAAAATATGGCATCGCTTAGCTAACGATTTAAAAACGACACGCTCATTTAAACAGATAAAAACCGAAATCACATTAAAGGATGTGCCGAATACTTTACAGCAAATTCTTCAAGGAAAGACCCGCGGCAGAACCATTATAAAAATGTAAGATGTGGTAGTTCCATTGTTCCGTACAGAAAACCAGCAATTCATGTTGACATCAGCAATAATATGTATTAATATTATCTATTAGTGCCTTCGCTAAAAAGGTAACTCGGAAAATGAAAGAGTGATAAGTATGAGACTGGCAGTCTGCTACGTTTTATTACAACTTAATCACACTGGATCAGCTTCGGAGCTGTAAGGATGCAATAGAGGTAGGGATTGCGTTGTTTAAGTTGATAAAAACTACCATGTGGAAACAAACCGCGGCAATATGGTTATTAAACCGCTTGTGATAGAATCGCAAGCCTATCAGCAAAAATATTCATTGATCCGAAACACTAAATAAGCGTGACAGACTATCGTCTGTCACGCTTTTCTAATGGAATAAAGCCTGTTAATTTCCTGCTTCGTAAATATTCTTTACTCTTCCTACCTGTCCATCTTCTAATCGTACCTTAATTCCATGTGGATGAGAGGGAGACTTTGTCAATAAGTCTTTTACAACCCCTCTTGTTAACTTCCCGCTTCTTTGATCTTTCTTTAGTACAATATCAACTTCCAACCCTGGTTTAATGTCTTTTCGCGTTTGCCCGTTCATGATTCACCTTCTCTCCTGCTGTTATTCTATCATACGTGAGCCCATTATTTTCACAGTAAAAAAGACGCCTGACTCAGGAAGTAGTTTCAGCTTTATTTCCTTATTCAAATCAATTTAATTAATTTGTCTGCCAGACTACGAGTGCGAACTCAATATTACACAAACAAAAACCGGGTATAAAATCACAAAGATTTTATACCCGGTTTTTCACACTGACTCCTAAAGTTTCTCCACCTTAGCCAAGTCCCGGCTCGCGGGTTTTTTTACTCTTCGAATGACGTCTGATTTTGAATGCTGCCGTCTTTCTTGTGTACTATGGCCTTGGTTCCCTTGTTTTTAGCAATTTCTTTTGCACGTTCAACTGCATCCTTTTTATTCTTAAATACATAAGAAGCTTTTTTGGCGTCCTCAGACTGGACAGCCCAGCCTTTATCGTGAGCGACCACATGCTCCCCTTTATCCAACAGCTCTGGACGGCTGTGCTCTGCATTTTCGTCACGCTGTTTTAATTGTTTATCGCTCATATTGCGAACTTGGTCAATTTCACTCTTACTTGCACTGTCGTACCACTCTTTTGCTTGTTCGGTAGCAATGGGGATGGCTCTGCCTTCATCGTATCCTTCATCGATCATAGCATTCGCAATATCTATAGCTTTTTTCCGCACTGTAGTATCAAGGTTTTTCAATGAACTTGGATAATCATTCGTATCCCAAGGCATTATATTCACTCCTTTTTTCTTTTTTTGACCTTTACCTCAATAGTAGATCTTTCAAACAAAAATTTTTCGTCAATATACCAAAAATTTCGCAATAAATTGGTTTAACAAAAATTTTTAAGGGAAAATTATTAATTATTGTTAGAAAAACAGAACATCTTATGTTAGAATTCTTAACATAAGATTATTTAGAGATTACAGACTATTTATCTGGTTCGTAAATCTCGAAAAATTAAACAAAGGTGAGGGTAATAAATATGACTTACACGAAAGAAACAATCAAGCAGAAAGTGAATGAAAAAAGAGTGGAATTCATCCGCCTCGAGTTCACGGACATGCTGGGGGACACAAAGAATGTAGAGCTCCCGATCGAAGAACTCGAAACCGTACTAGAAAATGAAGCAATGTTCGACAGCTCATCCATCTCAGGGTTCTCCGATATCCAGGAGAGTGATATGTATCTCTATCCTGACTTAGATACTTTTTTAGTATTACCTCAGGAAATGGATGAAGACCCGATTGCGCGTTTCATTTGCGACATTTATACACCGGACGGAGAGCCTTTTGAAGGTGATCCCCGTTTTATACTAAAAAGGGCAGTAGAAGAAGCTAAGAATCTTGGTTATACGGTAAACGTAGGTCCTGAACCGGAATTCTTTCTTTTCAAACTAAATGAAGAAGGATACCCGGTACGTAAAATGAACGACCGCGCAGGTTACTTTGACGCCTCTCCAAAAGACAAAGGAGACAATGTCCGCCGTGATATCGTACGTACATTGAAGAAAATCGGTTTCGAAATGGAAGCATCTCACCATGAAGTTGCAAAAGGACAGCACGAGATCAACTTCCGCTTTGACGAACTTCTGAAAACAGCTGATAATATTCAAACATTCAAGAGTGTGGTTAAAGATGTGGCTACTAACCATGATTATCACGCTACATTTATGCCAAAACCAGTAACTGAAGATAACGGATCCGGTATGCACTGTCACTTGTCTTTATTTAAGGATGGAAACAGCGCATTCTATGATAATGGAACAGATGATGAAATCTCCCAGACCATGAAATATTTCATGGGTGGAATTCTTCATCACGCAAGCGGTATTGCAGCCATTACTAACCCAAACGTTAACTCATACAAGCGCCTTGTGCCAGGATATGAAGCTCCTGTAAGTGTGGCATGGTCTCACTCTAACCGCAGCTGTATGATCCGTGTACCGACTACCCGTGGACTGGGAACTCGTTTTGAAGTACGTCATCCGGACCCAACTGCTAATCCTTATTTGGCTCTTGCTGTGCTTATACAAGCTGGTCTTGAAGGAATCCGTAATAAGATGGATCCAGGTCAAGCTGAATCTCGTAACTTATATGAAGTAACAGATGACAGTATCCCTACTCTTCCTACAAACCTTAAGGAAGCACTTGAAGCTCTTCAAAAAGACGAAGTCCTTCTTAAAGCTCTTGGAGAGCACACTTCCAAAGTCTATATTGATGAGAAAGACGAAGAATGGACGGAGTATTCCCTGCAGGTAAGTAATTGGGAACTTGAACACTATATGAGCAAATAATCAGAAGAACCCCCGCATCAGGGGGTTCTTTTATGATTTTTTGTTTTCTTCCTCTATCATTTTTGATTCTATATCATCAATTTCATTCGAAAGCTCTGAAAGCTTATTCTCTAGAACTCTCATAAAGATTACTTTTGAATCTTCATCCTCCTCGAACTCTGAAGAAAAGCCTAATAAATCCTTCACCTGAGTTTCAAGTTGGGCAAGAAATTGCAGATCCTGATCCTCAATTAGCTCTTCGCTTTCTTCGGGAACAGCCACCGCTTGTTTCAATTGTTCTTCCAATTGCTCTACTTTGGTTTGCAGCGTATTGTTTTCAAGAGTCAACGCTTCCATATTCTCTTCAAAATATGCCTTATCTTCTATCCAGTTATTTTCAAGAGTTTTCAACTTATCCACTGCATTCGTTTTAGCAATTCTTTCGGTGCTTAATTCTTTATTTTTCTCCTCTAATTCTTTTTGAGCGTTAACGTAGCTCGCCTGAAGCATTGCCATATCATTCTGCTGCTGAGACAACCGCGAACGGTTAGTCGATAGTTCTTCTTTTAATGTTTTTAGTTCGCTTAAGAGTTTTTGCTGTTGCTGAAACAACTCTGAATTCTTGTGCTGCACCGCTGTTTTTTCATTTATAAGCTTTTCTTTATTTTCTTTATAACTATTTATTTCCCTGTCATGCCCCTTTAACCGTCTATCAAGCTCTCCCCTGGCAGCATTTAACTGCACGCTGAATTCTTCGTTCTGCTCAAGTAAGTAAGCATTCTCTTTCTTTAATGCTTCGAGCTGAGAATAATGATAATTGTCCTGGTAATCCTTAACTTTTTCTTTGTATTTATCCAGCTCTGATTTAAAATAAATCAGCTTCTGCTGCATTTGGATAGGATCACTTTTCATACTTCAACCTCCGGTAAACCAATTTTTCTAGGCACCTATATTTCTATGTGTATGAAAAATCTGCCTATAATGTGCAAGTTCTCAAACTTTCTCCTTAAGCAGAGAAATTACTTCAGTGAACTCTTCCTCACTCTGTTTAATCACTTGATTTAACTCTTCAATCCATTTCGTTGAATCCAGTCCGTCACCTTCCCCTCTTACTTCAGGGGTTTGCTTTTCAAAATTCATTAACAAATGAATAATCAGCATGTTTAATGTATTGTTTTCTAAAAAAACGAAACTG
Organism: Halobacillus sp. A5; assembly: GCF_024189315.1. Lineage (GTDB taxonomy): Bacteria > Bacillota > Bacilli > Bacillales > Halobacillaceae > Halobacillus_A. The sequence goes on from NZ_JAIZEO010000005.1 coordinate 259,664, forward strand.
TTGTTTCGACTTTTCTTGTTTTCTTTCAGGTCTTTCAGCTGGTCCCTCATAAACTGACGAATGAGATGCTTCACTAGAAGCTTCTGATCTTGCTCATGATGTTTGGTCATCTTTATCCCCCCGTGAAAAAGTTGTACCATTCAGGCTAATCGGATTAAGTACTGCTGCCCCCTCTGGAACTTCCTTACTGTAAGCAAACCCCAAAACACTGCCCGCGTAATCCATGTCTGAAATCCACTTCACTTGAAAGTTTGAGAAGGAAATCGTTTCTTCCGGGTTAATCACCTCAGTATTTATGGGTTTTAACCAGAACTCTTCTTTGTCTGTTTTCTCATTCATCCGCTGCCAGCCTCCAGGATTCTTAGACGAAGGCTTAGACGAGTCATATGTGTACTTCCCCGATAAAGTGAACGGTGAATTCTCTGAGAGTTTAATACAAATATAAGGATTAATTAATGGCACCGTCCCTGTATTAGTCAGATGGTATGAACCAAAACAAAGGCTCTCCTGACCAGGATCGTGGGAAATACTTAAAGAGTATGTAAAGTATGATAATAATTGAATGCGATTCTTATTTTTAAGTTGTATAATTAAATCCTTTAGTTGCTTGAAGTACATTTCGTTCTGATTACGGAGTAAGGTTATGCTTTTGTCTAATTCATCCACCATCACGTTCACCTTCTTTCAACAAAATAAAGAGAGGCTGCTCCTCCCTCCATCTTATGTGGTACACCTAAGGAATATCACACGAGAGGACACAGCACGCTGTGCCCTTCAAATATGTTAATTTATGTTTCACTGGCGGCATATGTTTTTAATAGAACCCACATATAATATAGAAGCGTTTGTCGAGGTTAAACATTTTTATTGTCACGAATCCAATTACAGTCAATAGAATAATTATGGGCTACCAAAGGGTGATGAGTGATGGAAAAGCAAAAAGGGTTTGATTCACAGGAAATCGTGAAGATGAAACAAAGAATTCAAGCTTATAAACTTACACTGGAAACAATCAAAAAAGAACGTCTCCTGTCAGAAGATAACCTGAGTACAGGCAATACAATTTTTTCAAAGATGGAAGGTGCTTTAAAACAAATGGAAGAAGAACAAATAGATAGAAACAGTATGGAGTTTGAACAATTCTCAAACCGACTTGAGTCACTCGAAGAAACCATCAAGCAGTTAAAAGACGATGTTCATTCGATCACGTTGGAATTGGAAAAGCTTCCATTAGCTGATCTTGTTGAAAGTATGAATCATATGCTCATCCTTCAGGAAAAATATATGGAGGAAGATCGAAAAGAAAAACAAGAAGTAAGAGAAGAATTAAAAGGATTAAAAGAAAGATTGGGTACGGCCCAGCCGGCAGACCAAACAAAACGGAATACACAGCCCGCCAATTTCAGACAGTTGCGAGACATGGTGAAATCTTCTAAACAAATCTATGATCCTGCCATGAAGCCTTATCCTCAGAAGCGTTCAAACTACCCACAGCCGCCCGTTCCAGGAAGCCAGACTATAAACAAGAACTCTAAGCGAAACGTTATTAATTCATCTAATAAGAATTCACCTAAAAAAAAAGATAGACAACAGCTCATCTATAACAAACCACGATCCAAAACCATAGCCTCCACTAAACAAGGTGAAATCAAGGATACTGAACAGTCAGGCGCAAGAGAAAAAGCTCTATCGTTTTTTTCTTTTTTCCAGAAGAGGAAACAATATGAGAAAAAATAATCCTCTTATCATTCCAATGGATATATATAATGACATGATTAAGCTAGGCAGAATGAGTCTGCCCTATGAGGTGTGTGGACTTTTAACTGGTTTCCGCTCTACGATCTATACTAATTGGCCCCTTGTAAACGAAGCAAAGTCAGTTCATCGTTTTTTTGTAAGTCAATCCGTGGTGGAACAGACCTTGAAGAGAATAGAGGAGAAGTCAGAGGAAGTTCTAGCTGTCTATCACTCACACCCAACGACTTCTCCTATACCTTCAAGCTATGACATAGAACATCATGATAATGAAGTGAAAATGATCATTATCTCCTATAAAAATAATCCTCCTGCCGTTAAATGTTTTCAAATATTTAATCATACTTACTATTCTTATCCTTTAGAAATACACTAGCCCTCTCCAATTTCAACCTTCAGACTATACTATAGTAAAATGGGAAGGAGAGGTCAGGCTTGAAATCAAAAAAAGCGAAACGAAGTACAGCACCACTTATCGTTAAAAGAGATAAATCAGAACCTACTGTTATAGATTCCGCAAGTATAAAAAGAAGAGTTGGTTATAAATCTGGTGGCTGCTGCGGCAAGAGAAGGTAAAGCATACAACGAGAAGTCATTATAAAATACATGGGGCTGATGAAGTCCCTGTATTTCCAGGCAGAAACGGACAAGTTTTCCTTCTCTACTATTCTACTGAAATTTCTTTAAGAAACCTTAGTCCGAAGTATTCATAAGTAACTTTCACTTTTTCAATACGTTCACCACTGCTTACACTCAATCCATAGATAATATCTTCATCATCGTAAGGAACGGAATCAGTGCCAGCCCGAAGAACTGTTCTTTTAATTGGTTGAAAATGACCTTCAAATTCATCTTCATCTTGAAAATTGTCACTTATAACAAAGCCGCTTCCTCCTTCGACAACTTGAAAAGCCGTCTCCTTTGGCGGTTCATCTGAGTTGACATGGACATCTGTAAAATAAATATCCTGCATTCCTTTATTCCCTAGTGAAATCACCACAGTCTCATCCGATTCACTCATCCCATACCCCCCATTAATTAAAGGTGGATTCAATTTGACAAAGGTAAAAAAGCCTCCTATTCCAAAGATCACAAGGATAATGAGTATAAGCACCCACTTCATCTTACAGACCAATCTTCAGCAAGAATACTGTAAACTACGTGATCCACATAGTGATCATAAAGCCATTCAACTTGTCTCAGTCGTCCCTCTTCTGTGAAACCGAGGCGTTCTGGAATCGCTCTGCTGGAGTTATTGCTTTCTGCAGCTCTTATTTCAATTCTGTTTAAGTGTAGATCTTTGATCAGGTAGTTTGTTAATGCTTTTACCGAACGAGTCATGATTCCCTTATTTATAAACTCTTCTCCAAGCCAGTACCCAATACTTGTGCTTCGGTTGGTCCAGTCGGCAGCATGGGTCCCGATCACCCCCGCTATTTTACCTTTATATAGAATACAAGCAGAGATTCCCTGATGGGCTGCGTATTTATTCAAACCCATCTGTATGAACTCTTTAGTATGTTTAATCGATTCATTATCGTCAACCCAGCCCAGCCAGGTGCGGAGATGGTTTCGTGAGGTGTTCGTTAACTCATAGAGCTCATCCGCATCTTTCATCTCCATTAATTTTAAAGATAATTCATCGTCTATCTTATGTACAAACATTTATTCTCTCTCCTTCGTCAAATTTATACAAGATCTTACTCTACTAAACTAATTCGATAGTTTACAAGAAACTCCTTCTGGCTTCATAAAAAAACCGCCCTTAAGGACGGTTTATTCTATGGTTTCAGGATTAACTTACCTTTGGTGCGACGACCTTGCATAAGTTCATGGACCCGGGCCGCTTCCTCCAGCTTGTAAATCCCTCCAACTGTCAGTTTTAATTTGTCTTCATGAACCAACGTAAGTAATTCCTGTAAACTCCTTTCAAATAAAGCCGGCTTTTTCATTATTTGAGGCAGGAAAAAACCAATAACCGACAAGTTGCGGTTCATCAGTCCTGACGGATACATTTCTGCCGGATTACCGCTGGCCACTCCATAAATAACTAGTCTTCCGAATGCACTCATACACTTGATGGTTTCGTGAAATATCTCTCCGCCCGCCATTTCTAACGCAATATCTACACCTTTTCCACCTGTAGCTTCCATCACGGATTCCCGCCAATTAGTGTTCGTATAATTAACTAAATGATCGGCGCCTAATTCCTGGGCCAGAGCGAGTTTTTCTTCATTACTTGCGGTTGCGATCACCTTCCCCGCACCGAAATGCTTGGCAAGCTGTACTGCTAATGAGCCGACTCCTCCTGCTGCCGCGTGGACTAACACGGTTTCTCCTTTTACAAGCCTGCCCATTGTAGTTATCAAATGGTAAGCTGTTAATCCTTGAAGCGGAAGAGCAACTGCAGATTCATCATCTAACCCTTCAGGTATTCGAATCAATGTTTCAGCCGGCACTGCTGCATACTCTGCATAACCTCCAGAGGAGATAAGTGTGACCACCCGGTCTCCTTTTGAAAAATGTTCCGCCCCTTCGGAAGCTTCCTCAACGACACCAGCTATTTCAGCTCCAGGTGTAAAAGGAAGCGGAGTGGGTACAACATAAGCTCCTTCACGTCTGGCTGTGTCCGCATAGTTCACTCCGATTGCTGTAACTCTAACAAGAACTTCTCCTTTTTTTGGTTCAGGCTTAGTGACCTCTGCTGTTTGCAGGACATCAGGCCCTCCATATTCCTTAAAGAGTACTGACTTCAATTTAACTCCTCCTTATCTGCCTATAAAATCTGGATTTCTTTTATCTTTAAAAGCCTGGACGCCTTCCTTATGATCCTCTGTATTAATCATCATCGTCTGCGTGATCCGCTCTTGTTCTAAAATGTCAGCAAGATCTGTACGTTCAGCACGGTCTACCAGCTTCTTCATCATACCTATCGCTTTCCCCGGTCCTTTAGCAAGATCAAGCGCATAATTCATTGCCCCTTCCTCCAGTTCGGCAAGCGGGAATACTCTATTTACGAGGCCCCACTCCACAGCGGTTTCTACAGGAACAGGATCTCCTCTAAACAACAATTCCTTCGCACGGTAGGGCCCTAGAATTCTTGAAAGGTAGTAATGACCTCCACCGTCAGAAACCAGTCCTACTTGAGCAAAGCTCAGAACAAATTTTGATTCTTCCCCAGCAAGAATTTGATCACAGGAAAGGGCCAAATTAAATCCAGCGCCGGCTGCATAACCGTGCACAACCCCGACAATAGGCTTAGGTAAGTCCTTCATCATTAAAATCAGTTTATTCAATTCGCCGACATGATCATATAAGTGACTGGAGGTCGCTTCCCCCATACTCTTCACGTCTCCGCCTGCCGAAAAAGCCCTGCCTGCTCCTGACAGCACAACAACCTTCACTTCGTTATTTTCCTCTGCTGCTTGAATAGCCTCTTGCAGTCCGGAAATCATTTGATCTGAAAAGGCATTAAGACTATCTGGACGATTCAAGACACAAGACATAACCGGACCATTTACGCTAACGTTTAAGTGAGCATTTCCTAACTTATTCATTTCACTTCCACTCCCTCTTTAAAGTAAATGTTTTTTTATAATCCCTTTGTCTACCCCACTCCATCTATAAATTGTATTGTTTGAATTCAATGAAGTGATCTGCGGCCGAACGCTGCTTTTCTATAGTGTCTTTAAATTTAAATTCACTTAATAATAGTGCAGTGTTTCGCAGCGACTGGACCCGTTCTTCTCCGTTTAATAAGCAGGACAGCAGGCCACTCGAAATTTGCTGAACTTCACCAGCCTTCTTTTCAATAAATATGAACGCTAAATCTGTTTTGATTCGGGCATAGCGGTCAGATGTATTAATTGCTTTTATAGTCCTTAGAAGAGCGGACTCACTTTCATAAACAGCTATCGCAAGGTCGGCCAGATTCATCAGCGTCTCCTGTTCTGTTTGGATGGCACTTCCATATACTTTATAAGCAATACCAGACGCTGCCAGGTATAGGTCCTTAAACAAACGGACGGCCTGAGACAATTTTTCCAAATCGTTTTCTTCCTTATTATTAATTCCTTGACGCAAAGAATGAAAGGCTTTTTCCATAAGTGCTTCTGTCTCGAATTCTTGTTTGGCTGCTTTTTTGTAAAAGTTCCCTGGAATGAGCAGACGGTTTATTTCATTTGTCTCTTCAAAAATTCGATTTATTCTTGAGTCGCGGTAAGCTTGTTCGATAGCGTATTCTTTAATAAATCCTGCTCCGCCATGCAGCTGAAGTGATTCATCTACTACAAAATCCAGTGTTTCGGATCCTGTTACTTTACAAATAGCGGATTCTAAAGCATGTTCATTCATCGCTTTGGCGATAGAATCATAGTCTGTTGAATTTTCAAATCCGCCTAATGCTCCTTCAATATATCCGGCAGTACGGTAAAGCAGTGATTCCGCTGCGTAAATATGAGCACCCATATGGGCGATTTTTTGTTTTGAAGCATTAAAGTCTGCGATAGATCGGCCGAACTGTTTGCGCTCGGTTGTATGTTCAAGAGCAAGCTTCAGGCTGTGTTTAGCGGCTCCCAATGTTGCAAAACCGAGGTTAAATCGACCAAGGTTTAGTACGTTTAATGCAATCAGATGCCCTTTCCCCGCTTCTCCTAAAAGATTTTCTTTAGGAACTTCGCAATCTTCCAATATTACGGAGCAGGTGGATGAACCTTTGATCCCCATCTTGTCTTCTTCAGGTCCTATGGAAATACCTTTAAACCCTTTTTCAACGATGAATGCCGTAAATGACTTCCTATTAACTTTGGCGTACACAATGAACGTATCGGCAAACGATGCGTTAGTGATATATATTTTCGTCCCATTAAGAATGTAATGTGTCCCTTGGTCATTTAAGTGAGCGGTTGTTGCAGCGGCCAAGGCGTCGGAACCCGCTTCCGGTTCAGTCAGGCAATACGCCCCGATAAACTCCCCGCTGGCTAATTTAGGAAGATATTTTTCCTTTTGTGACGTATTTCCAAAGTAAGTAATGGGCAGAGTAGCGATACACGTGTGATTTGAGTGAGCGACACTGTACCCACCTGCATTACCCAGTGCCTCACCGACAATACCCTTGCTGATTTTATCGAGCCCGAGACCGCCGTATTGTTCTGGTATGCTGTGACTTAACAACCCAAGTTCTCCTGCCAGTTTCATTTTATTACTGACTAATTGAAAATCCCCCTTTTCAATTTCCTTCCGGCAGGGATATATTTCCCGGGCAATAAATTGTCGAGCTGTGTCTGCAATCATCTTGTGCTCTTCAGTCCGGTCTTCGGGCGTAAAAACTGATTCTGGCCTTGTATCCGATAACAGAAAGTCACCACCTTTAACTAAAGAGTAAGCTGGATTCATTTCTCTACCTCCTTAATTTGTCGAGTAGCAGGATCATATTTAGCAATAGTGTGAAGAACTCCTTCCTGAGCGACAAACTTAATTTCATTCTCATCCATCCCAAGTCGAAGAAGAATCTGGCCTATCTTACTCGAACGAAGCAGATCAAAAGGTGAAACAGATAAACCATTATAAAAAAGCAAAGCTGTATAAGCCGCATCAGACAGGGTGAACGATCCTTTTTCAATTAAATAAGATAACAAGCTTCCAGCCCCATAGAAATCTTCCATTGTAAAGTGTCCGCTAGACCCTGAACAAACAAGAACAATCGTTTCACTACTGTGGTTCTCTATTAAATAATTTGCCATCTCCCTATTATTTAATAGAGAAGAAGTATAAAGATGATCAGCTTGACTTGAGCGGTTGATGGCTACCGTGCCATTTGTTGTGGATAATATTAAATGGCTTCCTTTTACGATTGGATTTAAATAGGAGCGAAGGGGATGGTGAAACCCTTCAATTGTTCGTCCCTGCTCTTCTCCTGCTAATACAAACGGTTCATCCATCGATCTTGCTTTTTCTCTTGCCTGTGCCTGATCATAAACTGGAATGACCGAGTTTGCCCCGTCTGCTAATGCTGCAGCTATCGTAGAAGTGGCAAATAATACATCAAACACTACAGCAACCTTTCCTTTCATCTGCTCAGGCACTATATCTTCTTTTTTAAATATCAACTGCACATTACTCATCAGATATGCCCGCTGTTCTTTCCGCATGCTGAATGAGGTTGTTTACAAACTCATTCATGCGGGCAAACCGTGGATCGTTCGTCTGACCTTTCTTATACCGATAATAGATTTGCTGTATAATGCCAGCTAACTTAAAATAGGCAAAAGTAAGGTAGAAATGGATATTTTCCACATCTCTTCCACTCTCCGCAGCATACGCTTCAATAAATTCATTCCTCGTATAGAAATCTGGCTTCACAGTTAAAGGGGGGCTGCCCAGTCCGGTCTGCAGAAGCTTTGGATCATCATGTTCAATCCAATAGCTCATAGCCGCACCGAGGTCAGCTAAAGGATCACCAACTGTTGTCATCTCCCAGTCAAACAGCCCCACCATTTCACCGCTTTCATCGAACATGGCATTGTTCAATTTGTAATCATAGTGAATGATACAAGCCTCTGCCGACTGGGTAAGGTTTTCAAGCATCCATTCTTTTAGACGATCAGCGTTTACCACATCATCGGTCATAGCATTGTCGTACCGTTTAATCCAACCGTGTACCTGTCTTTCCATAAATCCTTCAGGTTTGACCATGTGGCGCAGACCTGTTCTCTCATAATCAATCGCGTGAAGTTCAGCCAGTCGTTTCACCATCGTTTCCGAAAGCTTTCTGCCCAATACTGAAGAGCCTTCCACTCCTTCAGGAAATTCAGTATTAAACACGAGGCCGTGTCTGCGTTCCATGATGAAGAAAGGCTTTCCTAACACATCCCCTTCATTTAAAGCGTAAGGCTTCGGTGTTAAAGGGTATACTTCATGTAAAGCTTCCATGATTTTGTACTCTCTCTTCATATCATGGGCTTTAGGGGCTACCGGGCCTTTAGGAGGACGACGAAGTACTGCCTCCCAGTCTCCCATTTTTAATTCATAGGTTAAATTTGAATGTCCTGCTCCAAATTGGCGGACTTGGAGAGTTGTTTTGGAAAGTTCTGCAAAATTTTGCTGAAGAAACTTCTCAACTTTAGCAATGTCCAGCTCTTCCCCTTCTCTCACTTTTTGCGTTTCAGGTGTATGGTTCATACTCAGCCTCCTTTAATTAGCTGCCAGGTGATGAGCTGCCAGCCGTTCTCTCATTTCCTTAGAGAGCGGCTGACTGGTTTGCTCGTTAAAATTATACTGAACGACCACTGATTCCCCTCTAGCCACAAGTTCTCCCGAGGTTTCTTCATACATCCCCTGTTCTAAGTGAAAGCTGGAATTTCCTATTTTGACGACACCACTATTAATAATAAGTTTCTGTCCATAATACACCTGTTTTATAAAGTCACATTTTATAGAAGCTAATATGAAATTCCAATCATCATCTACCAGTTTTAGATCATTAAAAAATTTAATCCGCGCGTCTTCCATATAGACAAAGAAATTATTGTTATTTACGTGACCGAGCAAGTCAGTCTCACAAAAACGGACTCGGATTTCAGTCTCATGCATGTCTTTCTCTCCCTCAACGGTTAACTTTCGTTCCATATTCGTAGAATCCTTTTCCGGTTTTTCTTCCCAGTTCTCCTGCTTCTACTTTTTCAGTAATGGTTTTAGATGGTTTATCCTTTGGGTCCCCTGTCTCTGCGTACTGTTGCTGCATCACATAATACCCAACATCTATTCCTGACAAATCCATTAATTCAAAAGGTCCGATTGGATGACTCAGTGCTTTTCTAGTAATTTTGTCGATATCTTTATAATTCGCGTAGCCGCCTTCATAAAGTGCCATTGCTTCCTTTTGAATAGCAAAAAGAATACGATTTGCAATAAAACCGGAGATTTCTTTTTGTAAAAGTACTGCCGTGCGATTCAATTGACTGCAGATTTCCATAGCAAGCTGAGCCGTCTGATCGGAAGTGTGCTCTCCTTTAACTACTTCCACACAATCCATCACAAGCGGCGGAAAAAAGAAATGCATGTTGCACACTTTATCAGGGCGTGAGGTAGCATCTGCAATTAAAGAACTGACTATGGTTGATGAGTTTGTAGCGAGTACCGTATGGCTGGGAACAATTTGATCTAATTCCGCAAATACTTCCCGTTTCACTTCAAGCTTTTCAACAACGGCTTCAATAACTAAATCGGCCTGCCCGGCTGCTTCACGTATATCTGTCGTAAAAAATAAATTCTCAAAAGCCTGATCTTTTGCTTCAATTGTAATTTTTTCTTTCGCCACCCATTTGTCCATTATCTTTGTTAAATCCAGCTTTGCTTTTTCTAACGCTTCGTTCTTAAGATCCTGAAGATTTGTTTTATACCCGGCTAAAGCACTCAGCATTGCAATTTGATGTCCCATTGAACCTGCACCTATAACTGCGATAGTTTTTACATTCATTTAACCTTCCTCCAACCCTTTTAAAATCATGTTCATATAAATCTCAGTCAGTTCTTTTTCTTTAACTTCACCTCCAGGTTCGTACCAGAAGTAACTCCAGTTCACGATTCCCAATATCGCATAGGAAAGCATGTCTGCTCTCAGTCCAGTTCTAAACTCCCCTTTTTCTATACCTTCCTCTATGACTTGCTCAATGTTCTTTTGAAACAGGTCCCGCTTTGGCAGAATTTCGTTTGTTTTCTTTTCACTTAAGTGCCGGATTTCTCTAAAAAATACCATCGCACTATCTACACCTTCTGCAATATTAGAAATAATCATCTCAACGATGGCGTAAAGTTTGTCCTTATAAGACCAATCATCGTTTTGGATGATTTTTTGTTGTTTCATAAGCAGTTCCGAGATAAATGTGTCATGGATATATACAAGAACATCCTCCTTACTTTTGAAGTAATAATAGAATGTTCCTTTCGTCATCCCATTGGCTTCGACAATATCCTGAATTGAGGTTTCTCTAAATCCCTTTTGACCAAACAAAGCAATACACGTATCTATCATCCTGTCCTTCTTCTGCAATCCAGCCTTCTCATCTGTCTTTAACATGAAGCATGCATACCCCCGTCTACAACGAGAACATCTCCAGTTACATAGTTGGAAGCCTTTGAAGCAAGGAACAGTGCTGCTCCTTTTAAGTCTTCCTCATTTCCAAACCGGCCGAGTGGAGTACGATCTAATATAAAATCTCCACCTTGTTCAAGTAATCCTTTGGACATTTTCGTAGGAAAGAATCCCGGAGCCAGCGCATTTACCTGGATGTTCTTAGAACCCCACTTTACAGCTAAATCTTTTGTAAATGTAATAACTGCACCTTTACTGGCGTTATAACCTACTGTATCCATAAATCTTGGATCAGTGCCGCCAAGTCCCGCTACTGAAGCAATATTTATAATTTTGCCGGATTCCTGCTTCACCATGACCTCGCCAACTTTTTGCGACATTAAAAAGGTTCCGGTCACATTTACATTCATCACTTTTTGGAAGGCTTCCAACGGCATTTCTAAGGCTGGAGCTCCCCACGTTGCACCACTGTTATTTACCAAAATATCTATCGTCCCAAAAGCAGCTAGAGTTTGATCGACTACATCCTTAATATCCTCAGGGTCTGTTACGTTACAGCTCAGCGCGAGAGTTTTCACCTTGTAGGCGTACTCCAATCGTTCAGCTACATCTTCACACGCTTCTTTTTTCCTTGAACAGACAACCACATTCGCCCCCGCTTCCGCCAGGCCCTCGGCTATCTGCTCGCCTAACCCCCGGCCTCCGCCAGTGACGATAGCCGTCTTCCCATTTAGTTTGAATAACTCCATAACATGCATCATATATCACTCCTTATATTTAGATAACTCAAGTCTGGCCAGCTGCCTGCGGTGGACTTCATCAGGTCCGTCAGCCAATCTTAACGTCCGCGAGTTCGCCCACTGAGCAGCTAACGTAAAATCATTACTTACTCCCGCTGCCCCATGTGCCTGGATGGCACGATCGAGAACTCTAAGGGCCATGTTTGGAGCTACAACTTTGATCATGGCAATTTCAGTCTTGGCCGCTTTATTTCCTACTGTATCCATCATATAAGCAGCTTTTAACGTCAAAAGCCGGGCCTGTTCAAGTTCAATGCGGGAATCCGCAATCCATTCCTGTACCACACCTTGCTCGGATATTGGTTTCTTAAAAGCTTCACGAGATTGTACGCGCTTACATAACTCTTCAAGTGCTCGCTCTGCGGCGCCAATTAATCTCATACAATGGTGGATACGGCCCGGTCCAAGCCTTCCCTGTGCAATGGCAAAGCCTTTTCCTTCCCCCCAGATCATGTTAGAAGCCGGTACACGTACATCGTTAAAATCAATTTCTCCATGACCATGAGGAGCATGGTCATAACCAAAAACAGGAAGCATTCTTCTAATCGACACTCCAGGAGTATCGAGGGGGACTAGAATCATAGACTGCTGCTCATACTTTGCTGCATTTGGATCCGTTTTTCCCATAAAAATAGCAATCTCGCAGCGTGGGTCTCCTGCACCTGACGACCACCATTTCCTTCCATTAATAACATACTCCTCGCCATCTCTTTCAATCCTTGCCTCGATATTGGTCGCATCCGAAGAAGCCACATCAGGTTCTGTCATCGAAAAGCAAGAACGGATCTGTCCATTTAATAAAGGCTTAAGCCATTTCTCTTTCTGTTCTTCACTTCCATACCTCGAAAGCACTTCCATATTACCTGTATCCGGAGCATTACAATTAAAGACTTCTGGAGCTAATAAAGACCTGCCCATAATTTCACACAAAGGAGCGTATTCGATATTCTTCAGTCCAGCCCCGTATGTATCATCCGAAAAAAAAAGATTCCAAAGCCCCTGTTCTTTTGCTTCAACCTTCAGTTCTTCCAAAACTGGCGGGATCTCAGCCCACCTGGACTCTTGTTGGTTCAACTGCTTTTCATACTTTTTTTCATTCGGATAGATGTAATCATTCATAAAATCTGTAAGCTTCTGCTGGTAGGTTTTCACTTTTTCTGAGTAATCAAAGTTCACTTATTCGGTCTCCTTCCCCAGTTTACATACCAACCGGTTAGTATGTTGTTTCCATTTTATACCGAAATTTCTGATAATTCAAGTAATAAGTGAATAACAATTCATTTCATTAATTTAGGAATAATATCGTAAGCACTCAGGTAGACACGAGTCTCTTAATATAAAACAGTCCGCCATCTCCCCAAGGCGGATTGCCTGCGATACGAATGTTTGGAAGCCGGGTGCGGATGCTGCTATAAAATTTCCAGCAAAAAAAGTTGAGACATGCAGTCCCAACTCTAACTTGACTTATGCGACATTCATAAATAATACGATTCCAAGTAAGGCGGAGAGGATAAAGAAAACCTGCAGGCATACACCGATAACAGAACAGATCATCCCTCCTTTCGCCATTCCTTTATAATCATCCTCCTCCTTTGGCAGTTTTAATACTTTACGGCTGTATACGATGCCTATTATGCCGAGAATTAATCCTAGAAAAGGAAAAAGAATTGAAAGTATTCCTAATATTAATGAAGCAATCGCGGCTCCTCTTCTATTCACCCGCCCACCTCCTTCCGACAGATTGTTTTACTGCCGTACCTCCAGCGTAAGCACAAAGAGGGTACAAGACACACCACACCCAAAAGCTTAAATTATACAAGGTGAACATTAGTAATATACATATAACGCCTATGGTCACAGGCATTATATGTATGCTTTTAAAAAAGAATGCAGATATTCCACCGAGCACCAGACTGATAAATGGATAAACAATAAAAAGTTCGACAAACATAATATTCCTCCTTTATTCAATACAATTTCTTCATAAACTATATAAATCCTTCCCATACAAAAAAATCCTTACCTTTCAAATGAAAGGTAAGGATTTAATAAATAGACAAGTTTATACTGTATTGCCTACATACTGCTCCAGATTAATATTTGATTTTCCAGCCAGTGTCCTGCCCAGACTTTCATCAGCCTGGTAGAAGTTCGCAATCATCCGTCCAACAATATCCCGGTCTTCAATTTGATCAAAATCCATCATAATATTACGGATTAACCCGTCCTTCGTCTGTTGATCATACCCGCGGTAAATACGTCCGGCCTGACCAAAGTAATTGGGCTTATCAATGATTTCGCGACCGGCCGTTCCGCTGATAGGCTGAGGCGGCTCCTCGTAACCATCAACTGGAGCTGGTTCCCCGCTATGGCTGTTAGGTTCATAGTTTACGTGGCGGATACCCGTATCCCGGGCCATAAAGCCTTCCTGCTGATTATTATTCACGTCGACTTTTGGACGGTTAATAGGAAGCTGCTGATAGTTCGGTCCTACGCGGTGGCGCTGGGTATCAGAGTAAGAGAATAGACGTCCCTGCAGAAGCTGATCCTCAGATGGAAGCATGCCAGGCACAAGAACACCCGGGTTAAAACCTACCTGCTCAGTTTCTTCAAAGAAGTTGTCTACATTCTTATTCAGCATCATCGTTCCTGCAAGCTCCCAGGGGACATCTTCTTCTAACCAGTCTTTAGTTGCGTCAAGCGGGTTAAAGTCAAAGTCGTTTAACTCATCAGGACGCAGAACTTGTACATAGAGATCCCATTCTGGATAGTTACCTTCCTCGATGGCATTGTAAAGGTCCACAGTCGCATGGTTAAAGTCTTTCCCTTGAACCTCCTGCGCCATTTCCGGAGTTAGATTCTTAATCCCTTCTTTAGGGTCCCAGCGAAGTTTAATGTAGAATGTTTCTCCTTTATCGTTATACCACTTGAATGCGTGAACGCTCGATCCGCGCATATTACGATAGGTCGCCGGGATCCCTTCATCTGTGAACAAGTGCAGCATCATGTTTGTAGTTTCAGGTGAAAGAGACATGAAGTCCCAGTAGCGGGCCGGATCCTGTACGTTTGTAACAGGGTCAGGCTTAAGGGAATGAATAACATCCGGAAATTTAATAGCATCACGAATAAAAAAGACTGGAAGTGTGTTGCCTACAAAATCATAATTTCCTTCCTCAGTATAGAATTTAACAGAAAACCCTCGAGGGTCCCGTGCAGTCTCTGGAGAATGCTTCCCATGTATAACCGTGGAAAAACGTGTGAAGACAGGAGTTTCTTTGCCTTCTTCCTGTAAGAAATCTGCTGTTGTATATTTGCTCATACTATTTTTAGTAACAAAGACTCCATGAGCCCCGGCCCCTCTCGCGTGCACTACACGTTCAGGTATCCGTTCGCGGTCGAAATGAGCAATTTTCTCAATCATTTGGTAATCTTCTATAAGAGTCGGACTGTTTCTCCCTGCAGTTCTAGAATTCTGATTATCAGATATAGGTACACCCTGGTTGGTCGTCATACGTTTTTTATAATTTTGGTCTGACATAATACCCTCTCTTTCCTTGAATAGATTTGCGCATAATAGATGGATGCATAAGTGAAGTACCCTTCGCTCAAAGTAACGAAACTACTTTTTAATAATTACAATCTAAAAACTATTAAAAATAACTTGGAACCAATTGTCAACTTTCCGAGCTTCAGCGATAAAATTTTCTTGTAATTAAAAACAGTAATAGCGACAGTGATTCCTTTTGATGCTAAACTGTGAATGGTCTGAGTAAGGAAGGAGGCTTTCAAATGAAACTATCGCAGCCTTTAACGCTGCCTTCTGGGGTTGAATTTAAAAATCGGGTGTTAATGGCTCCGATGACTAATTTCTTATCCACGGACAATGGAGCAGTTTCACTTAAAGAATTAGATTATTACGCCAGGCGGGCAGGAGGCGTTGGCGCTGTCATCACAGCTTGCGCAAACGTCAATGCTCAAGGGAAAGGATTTGAAGGAGAGATTGGTGCTGACCGCGATGAATTGATTCCCGGTCTTAGAAAGTTAGCCGCAAGCATCCATGAACAAGGATCAAAAGCAATTCTTCAAATTTATCATGGAGGCCGAATGTGTCCTCCAAAGCTCGTTCCTTATAATGAAACGGTCAGTGCCAGCCCTGTGCCACCGGAAAGGGAAGGTGCTGTAACACCTCGCGAATTAACAAATGAAGAAATTGAGCAGACAATTATGGATTTTGGAGATACAGCGCGTCGAGCAATCGAAGCCGGGTTTGATGGAGTGGAAATACATGGAGCGAATACTTACCTGCTGCAGCAATTCTTCTCTCCGCACTCTAACCGACGTGAAGACCAATGGGGAGGATATGTTCGTAAGCGAATGAACTTCCCTTTAGCAGTAATAGAATCTGTGAAAAAAGCTGTAAAAACTCATAGTGATTCCCCCTTTGTCATAGGGTATCGATTGTCCCCGGAAGAGCGGGAAGAACCAGGGATTGCTTTAGAAGATACTCTCCAATTGGTTGATGTCCTGGCTGAGCAGAATATAGACTACCTTCACGTTTCCTTAGCTGACTTTCATCAGTCTTCTATGAGGGATAAGGATTCTTCACCCCCTGTTATTAAGCGTATTACTGAATGCATTGGCGATCGAATCCCAGTGATGGGCGTCGGCTCACTTTATACAGCCGGCGAAGTGGAAGACGCTCTTGAAACTGTTTCCCTTGTTTCGTTAGGGCGCGAACTTCTTATAGAACCTGACTGGGTTCAGAAAGTCGGGTCCGGCGAATCCGTACGAACTAAAATGCCGAAAGATCCAGGTGAGGATGTAATGATTCCAGAACCAATGTGGACTAGAATTATGAATGTCCCGGACTGGATCCCTTCAGAATAACAAGATAACCCGCCCTGGTTATTAAGGGCGGGTATGCTTTACTTCAACGATCATTCTTTTTAGAAAAGAATCTGTAAATGTCGTTTGAGGCAATGAACTCGATATCCATTCAAATTCCCGGTCTAACATTTCAACAATTTGAAAAGCAGCACATGAATGATCATTGATCGTATTGTATTTAAATATATCCCTGCATTCCTGGACTAAGCTTGCATCCAGAGACCGTTCGATCGTTTTTAATCCTAATTGAGCTCTCTCAGGGCAATACTTATGCAGAAGCACCCGTGTCATATTTTCCATTACATTAGTCAGCATTTTTACTGACCAAAGATCATTCCCGCGATCAGCAGCTTTTTTATATTGAAGTAGAAAGAATGCCGAATCATCGACGGCATCTACAAATTCCTGGTCTGAGAGTATTAAATTCTGACAGGTTTGATGCTTATCCATCCTTGAGCCGGGGTCATACAACACTTTAATATCATCCTTATGTATAATCGTTTCATCAGTAACTGTAAACAAATCCACGTGAAGTAAATTTTCATATACCACAATAATTTGAGGAGCTATAATATAAATATCATCATAAAAAATCATAGGCCGATAAACTTCTAAATGGCGGAACCGCTTTGGAAGAAACTCCTCTTCATCATCTACAAGAACATACAAATCCACATCTGAATGCTCATCCTCTTCCCCCCTCCCCATTGACCCTTTTAAAAATACCGCCTTCACCAGTTCATCCTGCTTTAAGCTCTCAGTAATCCTATGCACTGCCTCATACTGACGCATAAGACTCCCTCCTTAGTAAATGATTACATTATCATATCCTAAATAAATGATTCTGAAAAGAAGAGCAGCAACTAATAGAAAGAAGGAGCGTGAATTTTTATAAAAAGAAATCGCACTACACCACATATAGAGCTCGAAAATTATATCACCGTTTACTGCCTGATCATCCCAAACGAAGCGATGTTCAGGCACAGTTTCTTAAATCTTCCGCCGGCCACTACGGCGAAACCACTGCTGATCATTATCTTCAATACCTTTCTTCAGATACGTTCCGCGTTTTAAAAGATCTTCTTTTATTTGATGGAATTTCAAGTTTTCAAATCGATGCAGAATTCCGCAGGTTTGCGGGGTTAAAGTCTGTGAAGGTGGCAAGGAAATTGTTAACAGAAGTCTGCTCTCACAATTCGCAACCCGTACAATCAAGGAAGTATTTTTTTTTGTTAAGTTACTATATTTTCTGTTAGGGCGTTATCTTTTTTGTTAGGGACTTATCTACTTCAGTTAGGGAGCTATCTTATATAGATAGGGCACTATCTCCCCATCCTCAGTCAGCAGCCCACCCCGCCCCAGCGACAAAAAAGAAGGGAAGCCTCAGCTTCCCTTCTACTTTATCTAATCTGGCCGTCGCCTTTCATTAAGAACTTAATCGTTGTCAGCGCCGGCAGCCCCATTGGTCCGCGGGCATGAAGTTTTTGAGTGGAAATTCCGATTTCTGCTCCAAAGCCCAGCGCTCCGCCATCGGTAAAGCGTGTGGACGCATTGTGATACAGGGCAGCTGCATCAACGAGGCTCAAGAATTTATGAGCGGTATCAGCATTTTCCGTCACAATCGCTTCCGAGTGCTTCGTGCCATACGTTTCAATGTGGGCAATGGCTTCACTTAAATCGCTCACTGTTTTAACGGCGATATCTGTGTTCAAATATTCATTCGCCCAGTCTTCATGACCCGCAGGAACAGCACCCGGAATGACGCTTACGGCTTTTTCATCGCCGTGTACATTGATTCCATGCTGCTGCAGTGCGTCAATTAAGGCTGCACTGTGCTTCTCTAGCCAATCTTCGTGCACAACCAGGGTCTCTGCTGCGTTACAAACGGCTGGTCGATCCGTTTTGGCGTTCACTAGTATATTGATAGCTTTCTCAACATTTGCTTCTTTATCTACATAGATATGGCAGTTTCCCACTCCTGTCTCGAGCACAGGCACAGTAGCGTTCTCGACAACAGCTTGAATCAGCTTGCCGCCTCCGCGTGGGATAAGAACATCGATGTGCTCTTTCATAGTAAATAGTTCATTTGTTGCTGCACGTTCAGTACTCGCAATGAACTGAACAGCTTCTTTAGGAATTTTAGTTTCAGAAAGACCTTTGTGAATAACATCGACGATAGCCCCATTGGAATGAATAGCGGAAGATCCTCCTTTAAGAACTATCGCATTCCCTGATTTCAGAGCAAGTCCTGTAGCGTCTACTGTTACATTAGGACGTGCTTCATAAATCATACCTATAACACCAAGCGGCACCGTTACTTTTTCAACTTGAAGGCCGTTATCTAATGTCCAGTCTGACAGAATGTTTCCCGTTGGATCCTCAAGCTTAGCTACTTCACGCAGCCCATTAGCAAAATCAGCAATACGTTCTTTTGATAAAGACAGTCGATCCATAAAAGCTTCGGAGAACCCTTTCTCTTTTCCGTTCTCAAGATCTTTCTCGTTCGCCTGTAAAATGGTTTCGTACTCTCTCTCTAATACATCTGCTAAATGGTTCAGTGCTTCGTTTTTCTCACTTTCAGAAAGTACCAATAGTGATTTGGAAGCTTTCTTCGCTTCGATCGCTTGTGCCTCAACGTTCACATTACTTTTTGTTTGTGTCATCAAAGACCTCCTTGAAAAATTTGGGTACACAAAAGGTGGAATGATCCAGCACCGGCAGATCTATGCCGATACCCTATGCTGCTTTACTATACACCTACCGGCAGTTTAACTTCTAAATGACAAACTAAATCTTTACTTTCAATAGCAGCCATTTCATAATTAGACAGTTCTTCCTCAGTCTGTCCGATCATTTGTTCTAGCTGCTTAGACGAATAATTTACGACACCAAGTCCGATTTCTTCTCCATTTAGATCAAATATGCGTACAACCGCACCTTTTCTAAATCGTCCATTTACATGGTGTACATTAATCGGCAGAAGGTTCTTTCTTTCATCAACGATGGTTTCACGAGCCGTGTGATCAATCGTCACTTTCCCTTCCGGACCAGAGTTAAAAGCAATCCACTGCTTCTTCTGGTTTAAGTTTTCACGTTCAGCCGCAGGCTCAAAGTACGTTCCAACTCCGTTACGATTTACAGCATCATAAACAATGTTCTCCGTACTTGCTTTACCTAAGAAAGAGGTAATTCCTGAAGCCATAGCAATCTTAAATGCATCTATCTTAGACTTCATTCCGCCTGTTCCTACGTCACTGCCCGGGTCTCCGGCAGCTGCTTCAATTTGCGGAGTAATTTCGTGGACTGTATCCAGCAGCTTAGCATTGCTGTCTTTACGAGGATCTGCATCGTACAGGCCATCTATATCAGAAAGGATGATCAGTTCATCCGCATCTACTAAGCCCGCGACTTTGGCTGACAATGTATCATTATCACCAAACTTCAAACGGTCGATCGTAATCGTGTCGTTTTCGTTCACGATTGGGATAATACCACGTTCCAACAGCACATTAATTGTATTTCGCGCATTGTTGTAACGGTCTTCATCAGAAAAATCACTGCGTGTTATTAAGATTTGAGATCCCATATACCCGTGAGATAAGAATAAATCTGAATATGATTCCATGAGCAATCCTTGGCCAACGGACGCTGCCGCTTGTTTTTCCGGTAAAGAATCAGGACGTGTCAGACAGCCCAGCTTACGGTAGCCAGCTGCCACTGCACCAGATGATACGAGCAGTACTTCGTGCCCATCATCTTTAATGCGTACAACCTCATCTACTAGTTTTTCGAGCTTACGGCGGCTGATTTCACCGTGAAGACTTGTTAATGAACTACTTCCAATTTTTATAACTACACGTTTCTTGTTCGTGCCGTTAACCAAATTATCACTCCTATTAATTACTATATTTTAATGGTTTATTTATTGATTGATTTGACTTTTATTTAGAACCGACAAGCATGCCTTCCAGTTCTTTACTCATCTCTTTAGAACGGCTGGCTGCTCCTTTAATAGCTTCAGAAATCGCCTCTCCTCCACCTGCTTGATGAAGAGCCTCAAGTCCAGCTGCAGTTGTTCCGTTAGGTGATGTTACGTTTTCTCTTAGTTCTGTTGGGCTTTCATCACGCTCGAGCATCATTTTAGCGGCTCCTAATAATGTCTGTGCTCCAATTTCACGCAACGTTTCTCGATCCATTCCTTCTGCGTTTCCTGTTTCCTCGATGTGCTCCATTAAATAGTAGAAATAAGCTGGTCCGCTTCCTGCAATCCCTGTGAAAACATCCATTTTATCTTCTTCTATTACAAAAACTTCCCCAATGGATTGCAGCAATTCTTTAGCCACCATTACATTATCCATACCTGCATAATATCCTGGACAGATCGCTGTTGCTGATTCTCTAAGCATACTTGACGTATTAGGCATGACACGAATTACCTGCTGCCCGTCATTTAAGCGTTCTTCCATATAAGAAGTAGAAATTCCGGCTAATACTGAAACAAGTACTTGATCTGGATCAATACGATATTTTAAATCTTCAAGGACTGCATCTATATCTTTAGGCTTCATTGCTAATATGAATTGGTCAACTTCACCATAGTTTAAATTATCTTTTAAAACAGTGCGTACACCGTATTTACTTTGAATTTCGTTTAAACGATCTTGATTGCTTCTGTTTGTCACAATGATCTGGTGGGCAGGAATGTTTCCTGACTCAACCATTCCGGAAATCATAGCTTCTGCCATAGATCCTGCACCTAGAAAAGCAATTGTCTGTTTAATCATTTGGGTAACATCTCTCCCGTTCGCATTTTTTGTTCGCTCTAATCAATGACGTTTTTTATCATAACACTAGTAAAAACTAGTTCAAGGGTTATTTCGCAAGTCATGTCTATAACGTCCAATTAATGAGCGTAAACGGTTTCATGGAGAGATATATCTCATTCATCGCTTCTCATCGCAAATAATTCCGACTCATGCGGATATATGGAGATTAATCTTTTAGAACTTCCATGCGGTTTACATCTGTTTTTTCCGAAAATTCTGTCAGTATCAGCTTTTAAAGAAATATTGATTGCCAGTCGATTGAAAAAGAGCTCAGGTTCCGCCCGGGATCTCACCATGTCCACATCTTCACAAAAGTATCGTCGTTTCCTAAACCCTCCGATATGAAAATTCCCACTTCTCCCCCAGAAGCAGCCCTACTTTTAGTTTTCATCATCCTCAGACCTTTCGCAAAGCAAAGGCCATTACTGAACAAGCTTATTATATTTGACGAGCTTCTCATGTAATTCTCCTAGCGGTACAAAACGTGCCATTCGATCTAATTCTTTTCCTTCAGAAAGCAGAATGACAACGGGTACTGTAAAAACAGTAAACTCCCCGGCAATTTCCTTCACTTGTGCTGCATCTACATGTATGGAAGTGATCCGGGAAAACTCTGAAAGCAATTCTTCTACCTGTGGCAGCAGTGAGTGACAAACCGAACACCCGGGCTGGGAAATATAAACGAGAGCCAGCATTTCCTTATCCACTAGTTCATGTTCTTCTTCTATTGAATGTGCTTTTTGCATGATCTCACCTCGCTTTTATTGTAACACCGAACTCTTCCTTATTAAGATTGTGTGTTTTATACTAATTATAAGAGGTGAAGCTATGACGTATATAACTATACTAGTGTTAATCTTTACGGTAGGAGTTACTCTCACTATTTTAATTGATTCAGCTAGAAATGGAATAACCCCGACGCCGACTACGTCTAAAGAGAAATCCGCCATTCTAAACATTTCAAAGAATATGGCACCTCAATCTGTTGCGGACTTAGGAGCCGGCTTTGGCACTATGGCGTTTTCGTTAGCTGAGCAATTTCCAGATGCTAAAGTGACAGCCTACGAATCTGCCATCATCCCCTGGATTTTTTTACTCATAAGAAGAAATGTAATTCAGCGTCGTTCCAACCTGGTCATCAGAAGAAAGAATTTTATGAGAGAAGACTTGTCCGCATACGATTTGTTCTACACCTACCTCTATCCAAGAGCTATGGATCAGCTCGAACTGAAACTTAAGAACCACCCTTTAACGCTTATTTCTAATTGCTTTACCATGCCTCATTGGAAACCATCCTTAATCTGGCCGGTTGAATCTAAAACCTCGTATGGGTCTATTTATTTATATAGAAGAAACTTGGTGTAAACAGCTGTTGCTTTCCTTAGCATACTCCGCTATAATCTTCTCAATACCTAATTTCTGTGATAAAGAGAGTAACTTATGAGACGCTTAAAGCGAGTCAGGGATGGTGTAAGCCTGTCAGTCTATCGTAAGTGAACCGGACTTTTAAGAAGCCAGTCTGAACTATCAGTAGGACACGGCCGGGGATGATCCCCGTTATTAACTTCGAGTGGCTGCCTGTGCAGCTATAAGAGTGGCACCGCGAGCAATCACCTCGTCTCTTTCTTGAGACGAGGTGATTTTTTATATTTGAAGGAGGTAATATATATGGAGAAGCACGTACTGGCCCTGCAGTTATCCCACATACTTGGTGAGAAATTCCCACGAGAATGGATTTATGATCACATCGAAACCCCTAAGCTTGAAAAAATGGGGGATTTGGCATTCCCTTGTTTCAAACTCTCACCATCCTTACGCAAACCGCCTCAAGAATTGGCGAACGAACTTGCGCTGCAGCTGAAGCATGATTTATTTGAGAGCGTTCAACCTGTCAGTGGCTATATCAACATCTTCCTAAATAAAAAATTCACAACCGAACATACGCTTAAACAAATACTTACGGAGCGTGAGAACTTCGGGAAGCATCAATTCGGTAAAGGAAAAACGGTCGTGCTCGACTTATCAGCACCTAACATTGCCAAGCCATTCTCAATGGGTCACCTCCGCTCCACTGTAATCGGAAATGCTATTGCTAATTTAGCCGAGCATTGCGGATATGAAACGATTAAAATTAATTATATTGGTGATTATGGTACGCAGTTTGGTAAATTACTGGCCGCTTACAAGAAGTGGGGAGACGAACAACGTATACAATCAAATCCAATAGCCGAACTGACTAAGATTTATGTAAGATTCCACGAAGAATCAAAAAATCATCCTCAGTTAATTGAAGAAGGGCGTCTCTGGTTTAAGAAACTAGAGCATCAGGACGAAGAAGCTCTTAGATTGTGGAAGTGGTTTAAAGACGCCTCCCTTGAAGAGTTCGATAAAATTTATCACCTGCTCGGTGTAACTTTCGATCTCACACGCGGGGAAGCCTATTATAACGATAAAATGGAAGCTACTGTGGACTTACTAAAAAAACGCCATTTATTAAAGGCGTCCGACGGTGCACAAGTGGTACGTCTTGATGAGCAAGGTCTTCCTCCTTGTTTAATCAAAAAAAGTGACGGCACTACCATTTATGCTACTCGTGATTTAACTGCAGCAATCGATCGTTATCAAAGCTATTCTTTTGATGAAGCTCTTTATGTAGTAGGTCATGAACAATCACTGCATTTTCAGCAGATTAAGCACGTTCTTAACAAGCTTGAACTGCCCTGGGCTGATAGCATTAAACATATATCTTTCGGTATGATGCTTCAAAACGGCTCTAAGATGTCCACACGCAGAGGCAAAACGATTTTATTAGAACAAGTACTGGAAGAAGCTATTCATAAAGCTAAAGTTAATATTGAAGAGAAAAATCCTAAGTTAACAAACAAAAATGATGCAGCCCGTCAAGTTGGAGTTGGTGCTGTAATATTTCATGATTTAAAACATGACCGTCGTAATGACGTAGAGTTCTCTCTTAATGACATGCTCACATTCGAAGGCAATACCGCTCCTTATCTCCAGTATGCCTATGTGCGCGCCCGCTCCCTCCTTCAGAAAGGAGATTTTGATGAGCAGCATGCGGATCCGCACCTGGAAGAAGAGATTACTTGGCCGTTAGTCAAGCAGCTAAAAGCCTTCCCTCATGTAGTTGAGCAATCTTACATGAATTATGACCCAAGTAAAACAGCTAAGTACCTGCTGGAGCTGGCCCGTACGTTTAATCAGTTTTACACCCACTCCAAAATTATTGGCGGGTCTGATCAGCAGGCGAAATTAACCTTAGTATTTAGTTTCACGATTGTGATCAAAGAAGGCTTGCAGCTTCTTGGTATTGAAGCTCCGGAAGAAATGTAGCTTTTGTAAAACTGCGTCGCTGGAGCTAAAAATAACTGTATTCGTCCTTCTATATGTCCCTATAAAAGTATTTGAGCAAAATCTTCATATCGACCTGTTCTTTCCTATATAATAGTCTATTGTGAACACATACAAAAAAGGAGATTACATATATGGAAGGAAATGAATCAAACGAAGAATACGAGTTTTTGGCTGACGACCCTGATTTCAGCGTAAAACCAGTTATGTTCTCTCTCATTATAGGTGCTTTTTTTGCCATACTTAATGAGACATTACTAAACATTGCCCTTACTACTCTCAAAGATGTTTTTGATATTTCAACTCCTACGGTTCAATGGATGGTTACCGGATTCATGTTAATTATGGGAATCTTAATTCCCGTTTCAGCTTTGATGCTTCAGACGTTTACGACAAGACAGATGTTTATGGGGACAATGACGGTCTTCACTATTGGGACCATTATTTGTGCTTTAGCCCCTACATTTGCAGTCCTTCTTATAGGCCGGCTCATTCAAGCGGTTGGAACGGGCCTTTTAATTCCGATTATTTTCAATACGTTCCTGCTCATATTTCCGCCTGAAAGACGCGGAGCAATTATGGGGATGATTGGACTTGTCATTATGTTTGCACCCGCAATAGGACCTACACTTTCCGGGATTATTGTTGAGCATTTAGGATGGAGATACTTGTTTATCACTGTTATTCCTTTCGCTTTGTTCTCCATTATTTTCGCATTTAAGTATTTAAGGAATGTAGGGGAAGTGACAAAGCCTAAAGCTGATATCCTCTCCATTCTATTGTCTACTATAGGATTTGGCGGAATTGTACTTGGCTTTAGTTTTGCAGGAGAAGGAGAAGCCGGCTTAATGGAGCCGCATGTATACAGCTTAATTTTAGTCGGGGCTGCTACCATAGTTATTTTCACTTTTCGCCAGTTAAAACTTGAAGAGCCCCTGTTAGATATCCGAGTGTTTAAATATCCAATGTATTCGATTGCTCTCGTTATGTTTATTATCGTTATGATGTCGATGTTCTCGTCTGAAATCATCCTGCCCATGTTTATGCAGGGGCCTTTAGCTTTAGACCCAGCAGATGCCGGACTCATTCTGCTTCCAGGCGCATTGCTCAATGGTCTTATGTCACCGGTAATGGGAAAGCTGTTTGATAAATTCGGTCCAAGAAAATTGATTATTCCGGCCGCTGCCGTTTTATCAGCTACGATGTTTTCGCTCAGTCAAGTTAGTGAGAACACACCGATATACGTCATCATTATAAGTTATATGCTGCTGATGTTATCTGTGTCGGCCATTATGATGCCGGCGCAAACGAACGGGCTTAACCAGCTGCCTAAGAAGCTTTACCCCCATGGTACTGCGATTATGAATACATTACAGCCCGTGTCCGGGGCCATTGGTGTCTCTGTGTTTATTAGCATTTTGACGGCCCGGGAAGAATCTGTACTCAATCAAGCGTCCAACCCAAATTCTGAGCAGGCCCTGACACAGGCGACCGTTTCAGGAGTGGAGCTCGTTTACTTTGTCGCCTTTGGTGTAGCATTAGCCGGGCTTATTCTATCCTTGTTTGTAAAAAGAGCACGACCAGTCGACTTATCTAAGGGAACTTCATCATAAGTTTCTCTAACCTAAGAATTCATGGTAAAATTTAGTCACCTGAGGAGAAAAGGGGCAGTTATTGATGTATCCACTTTACTACGCAATTGTAATACTCGTCTGCGTTATTGCTCTTATAGGTACGATTCAAGTAGCACGCGAGATGACAAAAAGAGAAAGGGATGAAAGCTCCCCGGAAGCAGACCTGACAAGCCTGAAGAAAGATCGTCCTGTTAAAGACTCGAGCGTGAGACTGTTAACTCGGATCTATGCCATTGCGTTTATTATCACCATTGTACTTGTTTGGATTTTTATTTTCTAGGCTGCACTTGTACAAACAGATATCCTTATCACTTAATGGAAACTTCCAAGAGATCGGAACTGAATAAATCTTAAAATAATCCGAATGATTTTGTAGAAATCAGTTCGGATTATTTATGTTAAAGAGCATTCACACTATCGCTCCGTCAAAATGCTTTACTTATGTCCCAGCCTCTTATTAATATTGAAAACACGGGAATAGTAAATAATGAATAGTATAGTAAAAACAGGCTGCGACAGCCGTTTGAAAAGAGGAACAAAGATGGAACCGATGATATTTCAAAATTTGTCCCATCCAACAATGAATTTCGAGGAAGTTTTTTCACATATTCAAACATTTATGAAGGAAGAGCCTGTAAGTAATTATAAGTTAATGCTGGGCACAGACTCTCAAATTCACACGAATCATACATTATTTATTACTGGAATTGTCATCCACCGTATAGGCAAAGGAGCCTGGGCCTGCTATCACAAAGAAGTTGTTCCGAGAACTATGAAGGTCCTGCATGAAAGGATTTCCTATGAAACAAGCCTTACAGTCGAGATCGCCTCTTTGTTTACAAAAGAAAAAATTGATCAATTAATAGAAATCGTACTTCCTCATATCTACCAAAATGCGAGTTTGACCATTGAAGGGCACATTGATATAGGAGCCGGGGATAGGAACCGTACGAAAGCTTACGTAAATGAAATGGTGGCGCGCATTGAATCACTAGGGCTTGAACCAAAAATAAAACCAGATTCAATAACAGCCAGCAGCTATGCCAATAAATATACCAAATAGAAGATTAAGCAGCCATAGCAGCAGCTTGCTTACGAGGCTTTCGTGTTGCTAAATAAACCCCGGCAAAAATGATTACCAGTCCCAGGATTAAATTTTTTGTTATCGGCTCACCCAGTAAAACATACCCCCAGATCATCGCCGTAACCGGAATAATATACGTTACTGAAGTCGCAAACTCTGCACTTCCATTCTTCACCATGTAATAAAATAAGAGGTGGGCAAAACCCGATCCGAAGCATCCAAGTCCGATAATGGAAACCCAAACTAGAGGAGAGCTAATTGTACCGATTTCTAATGCGCCCGCTTCACCTGAAACAATCATGCCAAGTAAGCCAATTAAAGACGCGATCAGCAGAGAACATGTAGTAATAAGCAGAATCGACGTGTGCTGTAAATGTCTTTTCGTGAACTGAGAAGCAAATCCGTATGACACCGTTGCCAGGATCATTGTTCCCATTCCTATAAAGCTCTCATTCAAAAGGTCAAAGACATTAAAGTCCATCAATACTAATATGCCAATGAACCCAAGAACAATCCCCGCCCATTGTCTCTTTTTCAATAGAATTGAAAAGAACAGAAAACCGACCAGCCCTGTACAGATCGGGGTCAGCGCATTTAATACCGCAGCTGTATTACTATTGATTTCAGTTTCACTCCAGGCTATAAACCCCCAGGGAACCGCCGCGTTGAAGATCCCTACAAACAATAAGGCTTTCCATGGAATCGGTCCCTTTAATTCTTTGCGTTTCATATACAGAAACGGCAGCAGAACAACTGCTCCGGCCAAGCATCGGAGAAAAATTGTCCCCCATACACCTGCAGGCTCTACAAGCCACTTAATAAAAACAAAGGACAAGCCCCAAATAAGACTTAAGCCAATTAAAGCACTGTATAATTTCATTTTTTGTACACCTTCCACCCAAGAAAACACACCCTCTATTAAAGGGTGTGTTTCGTGATCATTTAGTCTTCTCCTTTAACACTTCCAGAACTTCCCATGGCTCAGCCCGATCTTTGTAATCGGCTTTCGTATATTCAAAGACAATGGTTCCTTCCCGGTCGATCACATAAGTTGCGGCAGCAGGAAGCTCCCACGACTCATCTCCGTTGTGAAGATCAACATCCAATCCTTTTTCTTTATAAATTTCTGCAAGATAATCTGGAACTGGATACACTAATTGATAGTCCCGGGCGACCTTGTTTCCCCTGTCACTCAATACGTGAAAGTTTAATTCATTTTTCTGAGCCGTACTTAAGGAATAGTCTGGTGTTTGAGGGCTGATTGCGATCAGCTCTCCACCGGCATCATGAATTTCGCTTAATATACGCTGATATTCTTTTAGCTCCATGTTGCAGTAAGGGCACCAGCCGCCCCGATAAAAAGTTAAAATGACCGGTCCGACGTCCAGCTGATTCGATAAATTAACCTGATTCCCATTTGGATCCGGCAGTGAAAAGTCTGGAGCTTTGTCTCCTTCTTTCAATCCTTTTCCGTCATCCGAGTTTTTTAAGTCATCAATGGCATTTTTCATTTTGCTCTGAACTTCCTGAGGGGTGGCTTCTTTAAACTTTTGCAAGTATTCATTGTAGCGGTCTTTCATTGCCGTTTTCATATGAAAAACTCCCTTGCCATAGTATATTCTAAGTATAATAGAATTAAAGCCAAGATTGAAGAAAAGCGACATAGGATTCGTTAATTTTCAGGAGAAGTGCTCCACGCCAGCCAGACGGCGAGTAATCCTGCACTCAATTTCCCAGCCATCACAGCGGCTATTACGTCTTTCTCCACTCCTGCAACAAAACCAATATGACTGCCAAAGGCAAAAGCTCCGCTTACAGCAAATGCCGCATTCATTATTTTCCCCTTTGGATTCATATCCTTCATTGTGGCAAACATAGGCAGATGATGGGCCAGTGAAGCAATAAAGCCTGTCATTGAAACCGAATTAATGCCTATGCGGCTGCTTAACCTCTCCCAAAGCTTTTCACCCTTTTGGTTAATAAAAGCAACAAGCGGGTAGGCCCCAGCAAGCGTCACGGTAATTCTTCCTACGATTTCCACCCCTTCATTTAAAGAAGCCAGACCGGGAATAATTGTAATATCTGTCAAGGTCTCAATAATCACAGAAACCAAACCGATCATAATCACAATTTCAATCCCTTTACCAAATTTAGAAAAAAGTGTGATGGTTACATTCGTGAATTTCCATAGTCCTGCGCCAATGAAGGCTGCCAGGACAACCGTTGGAAGCAGGTTTTGAATCATCCAAATCACTTCATACCCTGCCAAAGCTCCGCCGATTAGACATCCTAAGGGGATCGTCATTAGTCCAATCAATATACCACGTGCAAAGTACCGCTGATCTTCCTTTTGAATAATGGTCAAGGCGATTGGAATGGTAAAGACTAAAGTCGGCCCCATCATCGTTCCTAGAAAAGCCCACGAAAAAACAGCCGCCTCACTGTCATCTGCCAAAGCTTCTGAAAGAGGATAAGCCCCCATGTCAATGGCCAAAAGCATAGACGCAAACATTGCTGGATCTGCACCTATCCATTCAAAGAAAGGTGTAACTACTGGAGAAAGGGAACTTGAAATTACAGGTGCCAGCGATATAATTCCAACCATCGCTAAAGCCAGCGGTCCCATCATATGAAAGGCTTCCTTAAACCGCCCGCCCAGGCCTAAACGATTTTGAAGAAGAGAGTAGTCTATTGCACCTGCAGCCATAAAGCCTGCCATAAGAATTAATATCCCATCATTCAGCCACATAACACCCTCCCTTCCCGCCTAAATGACGTTGTAATTAAAAACTGATATCTACTGTATGATTGATTTTATTTAACAGCTCAGGGTGCTTTTCAGTGGATTGATAGCTGATCGTCCCTGAATCGTCTCCATTTTTCGGTAATAAGAACGTGCCATCCTCTAATACAGCAAAACTGAAATCAGCATCAGCACCGGCTGCAAGCTCACCCTCATCTGAAAAGCTGTAAGTGTACGTTTCCTGCTCGCCCATACTGTCTCTTATTTCATTCTCACTACCTTTTTCAATCTCCATGCCTTCTATTAAATTTAATAACTCATCGTTGATTTCTTCTTCCTGTCTCGCAGCCTTCTGCTCTTCCCTCGTTTGATTATCTTCTACCTTTTGAATATATAACGTATCAGCCAGCTGATCCCTGTCAATCTCAACTTCGTCCCTTCCACTTCCACAAGCACTCAAAATCGTCAAACTAAGGAATAAGAGTATATAATAGTATCGAATAGTTTCCCTACTTTCTATAATGAATCTCTTTTCCATTTAAAAGCGAAAATAATCCATTCGTCAAGTAGAAGAAAGGTGATAAGGCATGATTTCTTTAAAGTTTTTTCAAAAACAGGATTATGATCAGTTGATCAACTGTGTTGAATCTCCAGCCTTCCTGTTACAGTGGGCAGGCCCTGATTTTCATTATCCTCTTACATATGAACAATTAGATAACTATATACATGAAGCTAATAAACAAGACAGTACAACTTTTATTTACAAAGCTGTGGATTTAAACACTAATCAAACCGTAGGACATATAGGTTTAAAAAATATTGACCGCCACAACCGCTCAGTTCGAGTGGGCAAAGTGTTAGTTTATAAGGAAGCAAGGGGACAGGGTGTCGGACGACGCATGATGGAAGAGATCTTAAGCATTGCTTTTCTACAACTCGATATGCATAAGGTCACGCTAGGAGTCTTTGACTTTAACAAACCAGCGGTTCAGGCATACAAAAATGCTGGTCTTAAGATCGATGGTCTTCTGCGGGACCACCGGCGCTTTGAGAATGAGTATTGGAGTTTATTTGAGATGAGCATTCTATACCCAGAATGGAAAAGCAGCACGTAGCAAATTATTCAAATGATCTTTCGTGTAACTATATATTATTTGACAATTTTTTGCTACGATTGTAGTTCAATGCATTAAAGAAAGGACAGATAATCATGAAGAAACGATTAATTGCTATCGGGATTGCTGCCAGTTTATTAGTGATTGCCATCCTGATTCAAAGCATTAGTTTTTTAACATCTAATACGTTTTCAGACACCTCCGACGGCTTATTTGGAGGAAACAGCTCTGAGGGACCTACAGAAGAAGTAGTTGAATCCGGGTCTTCGTCCGAACGAATTGCCCGTATTTCTGTAGAAGGAACAATTATGAGCGGACAAGGGTCAAACCCTTTTATGGGTGAAGGGTATAATCACGAAGCATTACTCGAACAATTAGAAGCGATTAAAGAAGACTCCAGTATTAATGGAGTATTAATGTACGTAAACTCGCCGGGTGGAGGCGTATTTGAAAGTGCCGAAATTCACGATAAGCTTAATGAGTTAAAAGAAGAAGGAAAGTCTTTATATGTATCGATGGGAGGCATGGCTGCTTCCGGAGGTTATTACATATCAGCTCCCGCAGACCAAATTTATGCTTCTGAAGAAACGTTTACAGGCTCCTTAGGCGTAATTATGGAGAGTGTAAACTATGAAGAGCTGGCAGATGAATATGGAGTAGAATTCAACACAATTAAAAGCGGAGAATTCAAAGATATTATGAGCCCGACCAGAGAAATGACGGAGCAGGATGAAGAAATTCTACAGACATTAGTAGATGAATCCTACCAAAATTTTGTGAATGTCATAAGTGAAGGTCGAGATATGCCTGAAGATGAAGTTAGAGAAATTGCTGACGGAAGGATTTACTCGGGTCAACAAGCAGTTGATAACGGGCTGATTGATGATATAGGTTTTGAAGAAGATGCATTGGCTGCTCTTAAAGAAGAGGTCGGCGGCGACCCTGAAGTCATCGAATATAACCCAAGTGGCGAAACATTATTCGGCATGCCGATCGATGTCAGAAGCTTCCTGCCTACAAGTGAAGTGAAATGGGTTAATGAAATGATAGAACAGCGTCAAGGTCCAAGATTAATGTACATGTATTCTGAGTAAAGGAGGGGATTAGATGGACACAGTAGAACCGACTCATCAACCCAATCACTTAAACCAAGCTGTCAGTTCAAACTTAAATGAAATTCATCGTATTGTTTATGCAGGATTTGCACCGCGATTCTTTGCGTACATCATTGATTTAATCGTGATTTGGAGTTTAAACTCGATTATTACGAGGCCGCTGTTAAGGTTAACAAACCTTTCAGAAGCTGAACTTTGGATCGAACTTTTCAGTGCAGCAAATATTACTCAATCCATTGTGTTCTTCCTTTATTTTATCCTTATGACTTTCTTTTTCAGGGCAACTCTAGGAAAAATGGTTCTTGGCTTATCAGTTGAATCCCTCAAAGGCGATCAGCTCACAAAAGGGCAGATTATCTTCAGAGAATTCATCGGCCGTTATATCAGTATGGCTGTTATCGGGCTTCCCTACTTAGTGGTTATCTTTACGAAGAAGCATCAGGGAATCCACGATTTATTTGCGGATACTTCGGTTATTAAGGACAGAATGAAGAAATTTAATAAAGAAATCGAAACTTCTATACAATAGATTCTCATTGAAAATCTCCATAAAAAAAGAGCTCCCCCTCTCGCGCGAGAGGGGGAGCTCTTTTGAATTTATTAACCGATTCCACAAGCAAAGGAACCATTCTTTTGTGCATATTTCTGATGGTACTCTTCAGCGTCATAGAATTCTCCAGCACGTGTAACCTCAGTTACGATTTCACGCTTGAAGATTCCTTTATTCGTCCACTGCTGAATTTTTTCTTCAGCAATCGCTTTTTCTGCTTCATCCTGATAGAAAATGGCGGAACGGTATTGGTGCCCCACATCCGCACCCTGCCTATTCCTAGTTGTAGGATCGTGTGCTTCAAAAAAGATATTAACTAAACCGCCATATGTGATAATCTCCGGGTCATACTCTATACGGATAGATTCCGCATGCCCCGTCCTTCCCGTTTTCACTTGTTCATAGGTTGGATTGTGCACACGGCCGCCCGTATAACCTACTCGTGTATGTGTAATTCCTTCAAATCGCTCAAAGAATGCTTCAACTCCCCAAAAACATCCTGCTCCAAAAATTGCTGTCGCCATTTGTCATCTTCCCTTTCCATTAACAAAAAACTTCTACCTAAGAGAGTTTGACGGTATAAACTACCAAAAAACCCCTTTTCTTATCCAGTATAAGAAAAGGGGTCGTAATATTCCGTACGATCCTCTCATCTTCTAGAGTGAAATAACACTCTACAGGAATTGGCACCGTTCTTATCAATCCTTAGATTGATTCGATGGTTGCCGGGCATCAAAGGGCCAGTCCCTCCGCCTCTCTGGATAAGAAGTTTCCGTTATAATTTTAAGTTATTTTATATAATACAATGTTTCGATCTCGAAGTAAAGGCGCTTGCTTCATTTTCTAAAAAAATTACTAAGACCCGCTCCCTGTTGTCACAATTTCTTCAAAAGGCTGCACAATCACGAACCCTTCCCCTTTAAATTCCATCTGAATCGATTCACCGCTGCCCCGTCCAATGAAGGTTTTCAAGCTGACATCCGTTCGAAACTCAGGCTTCAAGTGACCAGACCAGGCCACTGTGGCATTAGGATCCGTTATTACCGGCTCCCCCGGCCGGACCAGTAAAGTCAGCGGTTCATAATGAGATGTAATCGCCACCCTCCCACTTCCTTCGAGCGTAACATTAAACAATCCACCAGACATCATTCCAGCTACTTTTTTCATGAGTTTAATATCCCAGGAAACCCCTGGTTCGAAGGCAAGAAGGTCGTTGCCGTTTACAGTAATGGCTTCATTATCCAAGTTAAAAATCGTAATCTTTTTTCCTTGATCTGCTAAGTATAAACGCCCTCTGCCTGCAGCCTTCATAAGGGAACTGCCTTCGCCAGAGAAAGCCTTTTTAAACATTTTGCCGACACCATGTTCAAGAATCCCTTCACGTTCAAACTTAATCGATCCATTATATGAAATCATTGAACCTGCCTTAGCCCATACATGGTCAGAGAGGTTCACTTCTAATATACGCGGTGTCTCCAATTCAAAGAACTCATTTTCACTTTCATCCTGCTTCGTTTTTCGAATAAATTCATTAATAGAATAATTGCTCATTCCTGTACGCCCCTTTCTTGTCTCGTCCTTATTGTATACGAAAAAGTTCAGGTAAATGATTCAAATAATAAAATATCTATCCTCCAAGAAACACAGCCCCGTAAAATAGGGATCCTGCAATGACGAATGCGGGATGAATTTTCACCCGTTCCAATAAAATGTAGCTGACTGCAATTAAAAACATCGTTTGAATCAGTCCAGCGGATCCGTAAGAAGTCGCAAAGAACTGATACGCCATAACACCAAGCAATATAGCAATAACAGGACGAATAAACGAGGTCATTGCTTTCACACGGGGTGAACCTTTAAATTTATTTAATAAACTTAATAAGGCAATCATCAATATAAGAGATGGTGCGACTGTAGCAAAAACTCCGATAAACGCTCCTAATATTCCAGCCTGTTCATAGCCAATAAATCCGGCCATTTTTGTTGCAATAGGTCCAGGCAGTGCGTTGGCTACCGCCAGCATTTCACTAAACTCGTTAACCGACATCCAACCGAACCGGCCCACTACTTCATTCTCAACGAGAGGGATGGATGCCGGTCCGCCGCCGTACCCCACTATCCCGGGGATAAAGAAAGCAACGAATATTTGCCAGTAAATCATAATGAGGACTCCTTGTTTTTATTACTTTGCTCCAATACCTTCTCATTCCGGGCAGGCCGTACCAGGGCATAAATTAAAAGTAATAAAATGATTATACCTGGGTGAACTCCTGCCGCTTCTATCAATAAAAGCGAGACCCCTGCCAATAATACAGTGATCCACAACCCCAGATTCTCTTTAGATTTCTTAATGAAATCAAATGTTAACGTGGCTAACATGACTCCAACTACAGGAACTACCGCCTGTGTCATTCCATTAACCCAGCTCAGCTCTCTAAAGTTGTTAAGAAATGATAACAATATAATTAGTACAGCAATAGTAGGGATTATCGTCGCTAATATCGCGTTGAACATGCCTGCATATCCTGAAACCCTATACCCGATATATCCAGCCATTTTTGTCGCTATAGGTCCAGGAAGAGAATTCCCCAATGCTAGAATGTCTGCGAAATCATCGTCAGAAAGCCATTTATATTTCTCAACCACTTCTTTATGAACCAGGGGTATGGAGGATGGACCTCCTCCATACCCGAATATCCCTACTCTAAAAAAGGCAAGGAAGAGATTCCATTGCTGCATATTAGACACCCAACTCCTTTAATAGGCAGATATTGTACCATCTGTCCTTGATTCTGTACCGCCGAATAATACTCCAGTTTCTTCATCTCTCCATATCATCTGACCTCTACCAAATCCATCACTATCTAATTGCACTTCAATTTGATGCCCCTTTCTATGAAGAGCCTGAGCAAGGTGTGAAGGAAAGTCAGGTTCTACAAAGACGGTTTTATCTTTTATCCATTGCCAGCGGGGCGCATCTAAAGCGGCTTGAGGATTTAACCCAAAATTAATCGTATTCATCAAAACTTGAAGATGCCCTTGCGGTTGCATAAACCCTCCCATTACACCAAATGGTCCCACAGATTTACCATTCTTAGTTAAGAATCCCGGTATGATAGTGTGGTAAGAACGTTTATTTCCCTCTAAAGAGTTAACATGTTCAGGATCCATTGAAAAATTGTGGCCGCGGTTTTGTAATGATATTCCTGTACCCGGTATCACAACTCCGGCTCCAAAACCCATGTAGTTACTTTGAATAAAAGAGACCATATTCCCCTCATTATCTGCCGTAGCTAAATATACAGTTCCTCCTTTAGGTGGCTCACCCGCTTCTGGAGTTCCTGCCTCATCACCTATTAAAGCTCTGCGCTTTTGAGCGTATTTGGAATTTAGAAGTTGCTCAGGTCTAACTTCCATATGAGCAGCATCCGCAATATACTTTTCTCCGTCAGCGAATGCTAATTTCATCGCCTCGATTTGACGATGGTAGGTAGAAACGTCTTCTTTATTAAGATTAGTGAATCCATTCATAATATTCAATGCAGAGAGTGCAACCATCCCTTGACCATTTGGGGGTATTTCCCAAACGTCATAGCCTTTATAATTCACTGATATTGGCTCTACCCATTCTGGTTTAAATCTTATTAAATCTTCTTTCCTTATGTATCCCTGATGTTTTTTAGAAAAAGCATCAATTTTGTCTGCCAACTCTCCATGATAGAAATCTTCAGCTTTCGATTCAGCAATTCTTCTCAGTGTACTTGCATGGTTAGGTGAACGCCACATTTCTCCTATTTTAGGTGCCCTGCCATCGGGAGCAAAAGTTTCAAACCAATAACGGGACTCTTCACCTTTTAGTTCATCTTTAAATTTTCTGATGCCTAAATCCCAAAATTTACCTAAAATTGGACTGATAGGAAAACCATTTTCAGCGTATTCAATTGCTGGGGCGAGAATTTCTGTTAAAGGAAGCTTTCCAAAATGCCTGGACAACTCTGCCCACGCTCCTGGCGCGCCAGGGACAGTCACTGGAGTTAAACCATACTTAGGAATTTCATCATATCCGCGTGCCTTCAAATCATCTATAGATATAGAGGAAGGCGATTGTCCACTGCTGTTTAAGCCATAAAGTTTATCTTTAACCCATACGAGCGCGAATGCATCACCACCGATTCCATTAGAAGTAGGCTCAACTACAGTTAAAGTTGCCGCCGTTGCAATTGCTGCATCTATTGCATTTCCTCCTTTTTTCAATATGTATAACCCTGCCTGTGAGGCTAGTGGTTGTGATGTAGAGACCATTCCCTTTTGTGCGACTGCTGCCATTCTTCTAGAAGTGTAAGGC
The DNA here is from genome assembly GCF_024189315.1 of Halobacillus sp. A5. Lineage (GTDB taxonomy): Bacteria > Bacillota > Bacilli > Bacillales > Halobacillaceae > Halobacillus_A. Next base: position 296,978 of record NZ_JAIZEO010000005.1, read on the forward strand.
TGATAAAGATAATCTAAGTTCTTCATTCTAAATCCCCTTTACATTAAATTATTCGTCTACTTAAAATTACTTTCAATCTATAAATTAACTAAAAAATAATCATTGTTAATTTAAATAGACTTTTTAATTAACATTCGGTAAAATAATTATAAGCGATATTTCTAAATATTTAAAGAGTTTTTTTGAAATGCAAGTTTGATGCAATAAATACTTCATGCTACTATTTTGATACGTAAACTTGAATTTTAAGATAGGTGGATAAAATGGAAATAAACCAAAGAAAGATTGACGAAATAGATAAAAGGATATTAAAGTTGTTAACTGAAGATGGGCGACTATCCTATGCGGATATCGGTAAACAGTTAAACCTCTCCCGTGTTGCAGTGCGTACAAGGGTCAATCAACTCATTGAGAATGGGGTAATAGAAAAATTCACAGCCGTCGTTAACAGCGAAAAAGTCGGGAAGGAAGTTTCTGCTTTTTTTGAAGTCGATTGTGAACCTAGAGCTCTGGTAGAGGTAGCGGAGAATCTCGCGAACAACCCTTATGTCGCCAGCTGCTATCAAATGACAGGACCAAGTACGTTACATATGCACGTGTTAGTTAGTGATTTCACGGAGTTAGAATCATTCATTAACAAAGAACTTTATGCTTTGCAGGGCATTACACGGGTGGAAAGCCATATTCTGCTGCGCCGCTTTAAGAGCAGAAGCGGACTGAAACTATAAAAAAGACAGGGTCTTCTTTATCAGAAGAAGACCCTGTCTTTTTAAATGTACTTTATATGTTCAATAAATCTTCAATCATTTTTCTATGACTTCCTACCATTTGGTCTGGCAGCTGATGCTTAGGGAAAAACTTACACTGAAGCGATTCTTTTTTGCTTGATACAATCTCCCCTTGGAAGGAAGTAGTGTAATATGCTCCAGTAACTGAATAAAACTCATCACCGTTTTCTGCAACTGTATAGAATTCATTTCCTGAATAAATGTCGATCAACTTTAAGTTCTCGACAACTAAATTAGTTTCTTCAAGTACTTCTCGCTTCGCCGTATCTTCCATTGATTCTCCAAGCTCCATCAGTCCTCCAGGAAGTCCCCAGACTCCACTAGGATAAGTTCGCTGCTCTAACAACAATTCTTCTTTTTCGTTTAGAATCGCTACTACGGCTCCCGTAAGTATTAATGGGCGATGCCCTACGATTTTTCTCAAGTCCTCAACATAACCCAATCCACAACAACCTTCCTTTCCGGCTGTTTATAAAGATTTTTTTAATGTGTAGAAGTTTGTGCCTGGGAAATAGTCTTTAATTTCACCTACCACTTTGTAACCATTGGCTTCGTAGAATTTCCTTGTACGATGTTCAAAGGTGGTGAGCATCGCATAATCTGCGCCTCGTTTTCGTGCCATGTTCTCGACAGTACGCAGCAACTCTGTGCCTATTCCTTTTCCACGGTACTGCTCGTACACCCAGCAATCATTAATCTCCAGCCAATTCCAGTACAACTCTGAAGAAATTCCACCCATCCATTTCTGTTCCTCATTAGAAACCATCATATTGATCGGTTGAACAGCCTCTTTGTTTTTTGCGAGATAAGTAGAATATTCTTTCTTACATTGTGCCAGCTTTTGATAAATAAAATCAGAAAACTCCCCTCGTCCTTCCATATCAATTGTTACGTTATAGTTCACTTTTTTTATGTCACCTCTAATAATGGAATTAAAAACAGTTGTCTAGTTCTGGATGACTAAATATTCACCAAAAATATTTTAGCATAAACAGGAAAACTTTAGAACTTATATCCATTTTACTATGAAATTTTTTACATCTTAACCCTATGAACTTAGACGACTGCTCATAGTAAAAAGTTTTACGTTTCCCCAAATAAATTTACTTTTTTTCAAAACTCTTTTTACGTTGTGTTTGTTCTACTTGTTTCTCCTAAATGCTCTCTTATTCTCAGCCTGTTTAATCCAGAATCTGATACCTTTCCCCGCAAGTGGTTCATCTGCAAATCGCGGGATCACATGCAGATGGGCATGAGGAATCGACTGCCCGCCTGCCTCCCCTGTATTCCAGCCAATACTGTATCCATCTGGTACATAATACTCATCCAGTCTTTTCTTCGCCTTCAGCAGTAATTCCCGGGAATCCTCCCATTCCTGGATAGACAGTTCAAATACATTTCTTCTATGTTCTTTTGGAATAATTAGACCACTTCCTTCTAAAACCTCCTGTTCGTCTTCTTTTTGTATAAAATAACAGGTCTCGGTTTCATCTATAACCAGCTGCTCCTCATCTCTAAATAGATTACAAAAAATACATTCTTTCATTTCATCTCTCCATATTCTTCATAAAAACATAGCTTACTCGGTCGTAACCCATTTTTTGTTCGTAAAAACGATGAGCCTCTTCTCTTTGCAGACCGGAGGAAAGAGCCACTTTATGGTATCCTTTTTCTTCTGCCCATTGATGAATAAAAGTCAACAGCTCCTGCCCATAACCTGTTGAACGAAGATTTTCTCTAACAACTAAATCACATACCCAGACAAACCTTCCATAATATAATGTGATCATAGTTTTGAATCCAGCGAGGGCTGCAATTTCTTCACCTTCAAACAAGCCGAATAAATGATACATGTCTTTTTCCATAGCTTCTCTTACTAAATCGACATAGTCTTGTTGCTCTAAATGAGTTCGGAGCTGCTTCATTACAGGAAAACCAATTTTTATTTCCTCATCCGTCAGTAGTTCCTTTATTTCAGCCATTTATATTCCCCTCACCTGTATTACATCGAACAATACTAAATTAATTAAATTCAGAGTTAGTGTTGTATCTCTCCAAACCTAAATGAATGATTAGTCATTCATTTATTAATGTAAAAAAAACTTCCCTGTCTAGGATACTATTATTCTACAGGAAAGTTAAGGAAATTCAAGAGAGATTAGATGAATCTAATTAAAAATGTAATAAATATTAAAAACGGGATAATGAATGTAAATGTATTTATAGCCTGCAAAGTACTTAAGCCCCTGCTGACATAATTCCTTCTTCTTTGTTCACCTCTTATAAACTGGAAAGAAAGAAATGAAAGAAAAGGTACAAAGAAGCCTAGTCCGCCCTGCTTATGAGGAAGAGCTCCTGATACTTCTAAAGTTAATATAATAAGTAAAATTACGTTCGTTATGAAGAAAACGAGCGGAATAAAATACGAGCGAATAAACAAAAACTCACTCCTTCTCTGCGTTGTGAATTCTAATCGAAGTATGTACCATATTAAACCCTGACTCTATCCACTTTACCACAATTATTATTGGTATTACGATTACGATTTTTTTACAAAACGATAAAAATTTCGGTAGGTTATCATTCTTTTCATTTTTTTTCTATACAGTACATCTTTCTTTTGTCTGAAAATAACGTATAATCTGACATTATATTTCTTTTACATCAAGGAGGAGTACATATGCGTACGTTAGAAAAAATCAGCAGTTTTGTAGGGAGTACTTTTGCAATCTGGGTATTATTATTTGCGGTATTATCTTTTATATATCCTTCCGCCTTTGAATGGATCTCTCCTTACATCGTTCCCCTGCTGGGAATTATTATGTTTGACATGGGACTCACCCTCTCAAAAAATGACTTTAAAGAAGTATTTCGCCGTCCTAAAGATGTGGCCATAGGAGTAGCTGCTCAATTTACTTTGATGCCACTTCTCGCATTCCTTCTAGTCACCGTCTTACCTGTTTCTACAGAAGTAGCCGCAGGTGTGATTTTAGTAGGATGCTGCCCTGGCGGTACAGCTTCGAACGTCATGACGTATTTATCAAAAGGAGATACGGCTTTGTCTGTAGCGATAACGTCGCTCCTGTTGTAACTCCGGCACTCATGCTTTTATTTGCAAGTCAGTGGCTTCCTGTATCAGCTTATGACATGTTTCTCTCAATCGTAAACGTCGTCTTGATTCCTATTATTCTAGGATTGATTGTGCGGGCCATACTTGGGACAAAAGTGGAAGCAGGTATTAAATCGGTACCACTCGTGTCAGTTACAGCTATTGTAGCGATCGTTGCCGCAGTGATTGGAGCGAACCAGCAGCAGATTATGGAGACAGGACCTATGATTTTCGCCATTGTGGTTGTGCATAACTTACTTGGCTACCTGACAGGATATGGACTAGGAAAATTATTTAAAATGGGACCGGCAAAACAACGGGCTGTATAAATTGAAGTCGGCATGCAGAATTCTGGACTTGGAGCTTCACTTGCATCCGTTCATTTTAGTCCTTTAGCTGCAGTTCCGAGTGCTATTTTCAGTGTATGGCATAATATTTCCGGCCCTGTAGCCGCTACTATCTACCGGAAAATGAAGGAAAAAGAATCATCTGCCTCTTCTGTAGACCGGGCTTCCTAAGCAATGGTACTACTCCGAATTTACAACTGTGAAAGTGTCAACGCTATTAGTAAACATGTTAAAAAAGAACGAAGAGTCAAATTACGACTCTTCGTTCTTTTTATGGGAAAAAGGACATTTCCCATGCAGCGGCTCTATGTCGTCCCCGATAAAATACTGCTTCCATTCGCGATGCTCAGGATCCCCGTAGTGGCTTATATTAGGATGCTTCGGCAGCTGATCCCACTTTTCCACCCGTTCCCTTACTTTTTCCCGAGACATTACCCCGCCCTCTGAGGTGCCTTCAAGACCTTCAAAGATACGACGGGGTTGAAAGCCTAATACAAGGCTGTTTCCTAAGTCCCTCGTCTTTCTTTGATGATAAGCTGGAGCATTCCCAAAAGCAAAAAAAGGTTCTTCCGCAAAGGAGAATGCCCATAAATGATGGTCAGGGTCAGTTGGATAATCCTTTGGCCAAGGTTTTGGATCCTGATTATGTAAATACTGTAGAATGTTCCAGAAGTACTCTCTGTAATAAGGGATGGATTTCTCCTCCTTCTCTGGTTCTACGAAAAGAAAGAAACCATGCCGAATCATACGCTTCTGGTCATCAAATAACCGTATAAATGTCTCTAATGTGTCAGGCAGGTGCTCCCAGTTATCATGCGTAATGTAAGAATATCTCAATTCTCCGCGCTTTTCTCCCGACATCCCAAAGTAACAGGGAAATGTTTTATCTGTCACCACATCGCGAAAAGTTTCGTACTCTCTTTTCACCCAGGCAGGAACTTTATCTAAATTGGTCATATCTTCCTTCGTTAAAAGAACACTCAACTCTACTCTCACCTCTTTAAGCTATAATAGTTGTTTCATTCCCTGCTGCCGCCAATTAAAAACAGCTGAATGAAAAAGAGCTTACTCTTATTGAGCAAGCTCCTCTTCACTATACAGGTTCTTCTGCCGTATTAGGCGGTGCCCCTTTATCTTTTTCTGATTTATCAATGGCAACCGCGCAGGCTGCATCACCCGTAATGTTAACGGCTGTACGAGCCATATCAAGCACACGGTCAATACCTAGAATAAGCGCAATTCCTTCAACTGGAAGAGACACTTGGTTCAGAACCATTGCAAGCATAATTAATCCTACGCCCGGCACACCTGCTGTACCGATACTTGCCAGCACTGCCGTTAATACCACCATAATTAATTGAGCGAAGGAAAGTTCACTGCCGTACACTTGTGCAATAAATAGTGTAGCAACCCCTTGCATAATTGCTGTACCGTCCATATTAACAGTAGCTCCCAGCGGCTGTACGAAACTGCTCACCGGTTTGGAAACACCAAGGCGTTCCTGGGCTGTTTTCATTGAAATTGGAAGGACAGCACTACTACTTGACGTACTGAACGCTACAGTCATTGCAGGGAAGAAATTTTTGAAAAAGTGAATTGGGTTCATCTTACCTATAAAGTAGACAATCGAACTATAGAAAAGAGCCCCGTGAATAACTAATCCTGCCAAAACGAGAAGCATGTAAGCAAGCATCGCTTTCATCCCGTCAATTCCCATCTCACCAATTGCAGAAGCCAGTAATCCAAATGCACCATAAGGCGCAAAACGCATAATTAGATTAACCAGCCACATCATGACTTCATTACCTTGTTCTAAAAGACTGTATAAGCCTGCTGTCTTCTGCCCAAGCATAGCCAATGCCAGCCCTATAAAGATAGAGAACGTAATAATTTGAAGCATATTTTCTTCTGCCATAGACTGCAGTGGATTTTCTGGAATAATATTAGTAAATGTATCCACAACGCCAGGAGATTCTTCTTCCTGCTCATAAGACGCCCCTGATGTATCTATGTTTGCATTGCCTGGTTCAAATACGAAAGCAAGCAATAAAGCAATTGTGATCGCAACCGTTGTTGAAACCAGGAAGAAAGCAATTGTTTTACCTCCGATACGCCCCAGTTTCTTTGGGTCACCTAAAGAAGCTGTTCCAAGGGTAATCGAAAAGAATACAATCGGAACAACCAGCATTTTAATTAAATTAAGAAATATAGTCCCTAATGGATCGAACACATACGTATTTAATGTACTAAATAAATCTGGTGAAGTAAGATTTAAGACTAAACCAATAGCTGCACCCAAGATTAAACCTATAAATATTTTAATGGTTAAGTTCATACATTTACGCCTCCTTCTCGTAGTTGTAAAAGCTCGTTTACTCCTATATATGAATTTGTATAGAAGTTTATGTTTCTGAAAATTCAGCCAAATAAATGGTGGCGATGGCAATTCGTGTGGAATGGTCCTTTTCTAAATTATCAGACCAAAGCATAAAATAATATACAACATAGTTCCTATATTATTTACATAATCATGCAGTAAAAAGAGGGAACATGTAGAGTAGAATATCTTTCCTATTATTATAGAGGGAAGCTTAAAGTGAAATTATGACACTTTCCATCAGTTTCTAATATCAACTACCATTCATGACAATTCACAATTTCATTACTGTTCGCTGCTCTCGCTCCTATAAGGATCCACTCGATAAAAGAGTTCAAACACTTTAGGCTGATCTTCCTTTGAATCCTTCACACCTTTTACTATAACAGAAGTATAGCAGCTTTCCCCTATGAATTGGTCCATAATCGATACAGATCTTTAGACCTGGTAATGAATCATAACATTACTTAAAGTATTCGTAAGTTCAGCCTCATCCCTTCCGATAAATGATACTTGAGCTTTCTTAATCTCAGCTTATATAGAGATTTTGCTTTTTTAACATTTATTCAAGTCGTTTAATTCAATCAGCTGCTCATTCAGCCAGACCTCTTTAGCGGCTTCTGAAAAATAGAACTGCGGAAAGAATATTACTCTCTCACCTATTACTGATTCTACAATCATACATAGCAATAATTCCTATGTACAAATTTAAATATAAGGAACGTGTAATAAGGGGTGAGAAAAGAATCTTTGAAGTGAATATGGTAAAATCAAAACACGCTTCCAGTGAAAGGATGATAAGCATGTATGGAATTGAAGAAAAACGTGAAGAAGTTCTTTCGTTTATTAAAGAAGTTCCCGCCTCACAAATGAACCAAAGACCCACACCTGCATCCTGGTCCATTATAGAAATTACAGAACACCTTTTCTTGATGGAACAGTTAATCAGCTACCAAATTGGAAAAGCATTTGAAGAAGGTTCACCAAAGGAAACAAGTGAAAAGCCTATTCACAAAACGACCAATCGAGATTATAAAGTAGACGCCCCGGAAGCCGTACAGCCTAAAGGACAAATGAAGAATGGGCAGGAAGCAATAGACGCTCTAGCTAAAAGCAGAGAAGCCCTTTTGTTTCTCATCCATAATAAAGACGAGGAAACACTCAAGAAATATGCCTTCCCTCACCCTGCTTTCGGGGATTTAAACATAAAGCAATGGGTGGAATTTATAGGATGGCACGAAATTCGTCACCTCGAGCAAATGAAGGAAGTCCACAAAAAAACAAGCTAAAAAAAGAGGCAGCTTTAGTAAGCTGTCTCTTATGCATTCGTTTTTATTATTTGTTTTCCCAATATAGATAAATCTTTCAGGTCCTGTTCAATCGTACGCTTTAGAGCATTCAAATTAAGTTTTCTGCTGTCACCAACCGCCACATGCCGGAATTCTTCTATATTTTTCATTTTGAGCTTCAATGAATGATCTATAATTCCTCTTTCATATAAAATATCGAAAGAATCCCGGTAACTCTGGGGAACGCCTAAATTATACTCAGCTACAATGTGTATGGATAAGTCAATGGCAGCTTTACATGCCCGATGGATGTTAAGCACAATAGAATCCTGTTTAATGTTATCCAAAAGCTGATTCGGGTTATCATCATAAACCGTGTACACCTTCTGAATGCTTCTTTCCATAGAGTTTATTTTCCTTACGATTATTTCATCCTTCATCCAACGCCCTTCTTTCATTGATGCGATTAGCGATACAATTTTGCTCTTCGTTGAGTAGAGCATACATACTAAAGGCTTTCATCTGCATGCCCATGCGTAAAAATTCATTCTCGGAATAAATAACCGTCCCTCTTGAAAAGATTTGAGTCTGAAATACGTAAGAAGCATTTCGCAAATCTATAAGGTTTACTTCAATATCAATCAACTCTGCCAATTGCTGAGCAATTAAGAAAAGTTTGTAAGAAGAATGGTTTATATCACTGCAAAAAGCAAGATCAATATCACTTTCACCTCTCTCCCCGCCGTTTTGATACGAACCAAACATTACAATAAAAGACGGTTCTAATTTCCTCGTCAGAAACGCTCTCATATACGGAATGATATTAACATGCAAAGCATCACCCCTTTACTAAAACAGCTTAACAGCCAACAAAAAGAGCTGACACGAGCCAGCTCTTACCGCTACAACCTTACCAATCTAACATTTCCCTTCAAGTGGTCAAGTGTATTCTTCATATCATCTATAAGGCTGCCTTACCTAAAATGTCCTTCTAATCATTCTCTTATAATACGCTGTTCCTCAAAGGAAGAGTTTCTAAACATCTTTTTTCAAAAATCAGTAAATCCTATTTGTCTCTCATGTCAGATTAGGGTCTCTGATCCTGGTGATAACCTATATTTGCCTGATATTAATAAGACGCACTCTCTATGAGCGCGTCACTTACGTCCTGTCCAATAAGCCCCTTCGTCCATATGCACAAAAGGAATATCAGTGTCCACTTCGCCTGTTATTCTATCCTCGGAGAAATTCTTACCTTTTAACCATAGTGCAAAATCAAACTCTGTGGGCGGCTGATCCCCGCCCAATGCAAACCATGTCTTCATTTCATCAGGCAGATAACCTGACGTATGAATAGTTCCTGCCCAATTCCTGTATTGCTTTGAAAAAACACCTTGGTCTGTATCATTCATTAATCGAAACGCCTCGCAGGCATTATTAATATGCCCGCGTGCTGCGTTTATAGCATTCAGTCTTTTCATCGAATCTTTAAGGTGATTTCTGTTTTCCTTTTTTAAAATTTCAAAGTGATTCGTACAAACATCAGAAGTCCGCACTTCCACTCCGCGCGGAGAAGCCTCGACTACGAAAGTCTGATTACTGCGGTCAAAAACAATATAGCTGAAAGAGTGCCTATGTGGAATTACCTTCAGCATGTTCACGGCTTCATCCAGATTGGCACATGATTCTAATATCAATCTTCCAATCATACAGCAGATAAACCCGTCGCCTGGATTTTTTCGATGCATAAAGTTATAGCCGATGACAAGCCCATGCTCATTCATCCCATCCATACGACCTGTAATTCGCTGGGAGGGGCCGGCAATAGCATTTCCTCCATCAGTCGGCTGAAAAAATATGTACCGTCCTTCATAGGTTTTCGGCATGTAGTCGTAATTACGAATGAAGTAGCCATCTCCTGTCATAATGGAACATCCGGAACGTTTGTAATCAATACGGTAGCCGCCATACTCCATCAGGACACGCTCCATCGGCCAGTCCAAACCATCACGAAGACCGAGGAGTTCATCCCATAACAATGGAGCGAATGTAGTAATGGCCGATTTCACTTCCTCTTCCTTTACAATAAACCTAGGCTTTCGCACTCTCCACTGTTTCTCGCGATTTTTCACTGTTAAAGAGTCTTTTAATAACCTTCCCTGCTCATATCCAAACTCGTAATGAGTTCCTCTAAACTGCAGTATATTACTATGTATTTGTTTCATGTTTTACCCTCTTTTTGTCATTAGTATCTTTCTTAGTGTAAAGGAGGACTTATAGTAGATAAAGGATTTAAACTCGTACGGATTAATTGTCTAATTACTAAGAAAGCGATACAGACGTATTTAATTGGCGTACAGTTTAGGACCAGGAATAAACAAAAAGGCACCCCGGCTTGAGGGTGGCCACTGAAAAAGTCCTTTCTGCTTTTAAAGTTTGTTGTTGCTTCTCACGAATCGCTTATCGGTGGATGCTTGCCGCGGGCACGGCCTCAGCTAACTTGGTCAAGAAGATCACTTGACCAAGTGGATCTTCGGCTCGCGCTGTTCCCGCGACGCACCGGACGTGCTAGTGTCGATGTTGGCCACAGGACGTGGCCGGTTTTAATCGACCAGGCGTCACCACCGAACGCTCATCGTGGCATGAACAGAGGGTAAAACGAGAAGGTGTGATTTTCTTTGATATATAAAAGAAAGTCACTTTTTTTCTTGTCCAATGAAAGGAATACATAAAAATAAGGGATTCGATGTTAGCTGTCCATTATTCTTGAATTTAATGAAGAAATAGATGGCACAAACCTCTTGAAATTAGATGAAAAGCGGTCTGTATGAAAACTAAATTCCACGCAGACCGCTTTTTAAGAAAGCTGCTTTTCTCAGACCTTCAGTTTTTCAGTGGCCTAGCTTGAGGCACCTTTTTCTTACTGATTGATTAAATTCAAGAATTCCTTTGTTCTTTGTTCTTTAGGCTTGGAGAATACTTCATCCGGCTTCCCTCTTTCAATAATCCGGCCCTGATCCATAAATATCACTTCATCCGCCACACTTCTAGCGAATTTCATTTCATGAGTAACAACGACCATCGTCCTGCCCTCTTCGGCTAACTGTTTCATAACAAGCAGCACTTCACCAACCAATTCTGGATCTAATGCTGAAGTTGGCTCATCAAACAGCATCACTTTAGGATCTATAGCCATGGCACGTGCAATTCCCACTCGCTGCTGCTGACCTCCTGAGAGCTGATGGGGATAAACATTCACTTTCTCTGAAAGCCCTACCTTTTTAAGAAGTTCTTCAGCTTTTTTTCGGGCTGCTTTTTTGTTTACACCTTGTACAGTAACAGGGCCTTCCATCACGTTTTCTATTGCTGTAAAGTGAGGAAATAGATTATAAGTTTGAAATACCATCCCTGTCTGTTTTCTAAAAGAAAGAACTTCTTTCTTAGTTATCCTTTTAGTAAAGTCAACGGTCTGCTGATCGATGGATATTGAGCCCTCTTCCGGTTGTTCGAGGATATTTAAGCACCGCAAAAGTGTAGTTTTTCCAGAACCGGACGGACCGATAATAACGACAACCTTCCCCTTTTCAACCTCCAAATTAATATCCTTTAAAACAACTAAGTCACCGAATTGTTTGGTGATTTTCTTCATTGAAATCATAATGACTACTCCTTACGTTTTCACATAACGGTTCAATCGAATCTCAATCCGTTCTTGAATAATAGACAGTACAAAGCATATGACCCAGTAGATTGCTGCAGCTTCCACGTAGACGAGCAATGGTGTGTAGGTGGTCGCCACAATTTCCTGCGCCTTTCGAAACATTTCACTTACTAATATAGTTGAAGCTAATGATGTTTCTTTAACCAGCCCAATAAATGAATTAGAAAGCGGTGGTATAGATACTCGGGCTGCTTGTGGAAGAATGACTCTTTTTAAGGATTGAAGATAAGACATCCCTATTGAAGAAGAAGCTTCCCACTGCCCTTTGTCAATCGACAAGATAGACGCCCGGATAATCTCTGAGGCATAGGCACCCGTATTTAAAGAAAAAGCAATGACTGCTCCTGTAAACGGCTCAAATTTCAAAGCATCTATTCCCAGATTTCCCAATCCAAAAAAGACAATAAACAATTGAACAAGTAAAGGAGTCCCGCGAATAATAGAGACATATACTCTGGCAGCAGCTGAGAGAACCTTTATCCCTGATATACGGAAGACTGCTGTTACCACAGCTATTAGAATACCAATAATAAATGAGATAAGCGTTAACGGTATTGTATAGGACAAGACCCCTTTCAATAAAGGAAGAAAGGAGTCTTGTAATATTTCTATATTTTCGGCACTCAAAAAACTACTGTACAGATACATCTTCATCGAACCAATCTCTCGAAATTTCTTCCAGAGTTCCATCTTCTTTCATTTCATCCAATGCTCCGTTAACAGCTTCAACCAGTTCAGGATTATCTTGACGGAACATCATTGCGTTTTTAGAAGCATCGTCCTCTTGATCCTTTATTTCAATCGCAGCATTATCACCTGTCTGATTAAGATAATCCAGTACGGAAAGACGATCGTTAACAGTAGCTTCTACACGTTCATTCCTTAACAACTCAATGGCAGGGTTAAGTCCTTCTACACTTTCTATCTCTGCTCCATACTCTTCTGCAATGTCAGCGTAATTGCTTGTTAGGGACTGAGCAGACGATGCTCCATCTAAATCTTCAAAGCTTTGAAGCTCTTCATTATCTTTTCTTGCTACAAGTACAGCTGCTGTGTACGTATATGGCTCAGAAAAGCTGTACTTCTCTTCTCGATCTGGCTTTATACCTACCTGGTTTGCAATCATATCAAAACGCTCACTATTTAAACCTGCAAACATCGAGTCCCATTTAGTTTCTTCAAATTTTATTTCAAGGTCTAAACGTTTACCGATTTCTTTAGCAACTTCTACATCATAACCAGTTAACTCGTCATTTTCATCGTGGAATGTATAAGGAGCATAGGTGCCTTCAGTTCCAACCGTGAGGACACCTTCTTCTTGAATCTGCTCATATAAATTTTGATCTTCTTCAGAGGCGTTCCCACCTTCTGATTCACTCGACCCGCATGCCGAGATAATAAGTATTAATAAAGACGCAAACAGCCATAAACCAGCCTTTTTCATTTCACATTCTCCTTTCATATTTAAACCCTACCTGTTCCATCGGGATAGTTGACTTAATGATCATACAGCCTCTTTACAACCTAGTCAATAGTTTTGCCTAAATATATTAAAACCACTCAAAAAAGCGCAAGCGCCCTGGTAGACACGACACGCATAAGCAAAACGACTGGAGGAAGGTGGTCTACCCTTCCGCAGAACGGATTGCTTATGACGCGAGTGTCTGGGCGCTGGATCTAGATGTGGCTCTATAAAATTATCCACAGTTGGGTATTTATAATTTCCTATACAAACCAAAAACTGACCTTTATTAAAAAGGTCAGTTCAAGGGAGACTTAGACAGCCGCTAAATACAGTAAGACCTGATCAAATTCGAATGAATTGTCCGGGTATTCCTGGATTAATATCGTATTGTTCAAAGTACATGATTCTAATATAATTTACCTTGTCTAAATAACACTGTTGAAAGCTTCATTACGGAATGAATGTAGCAGTTCTGCCGAAGTGGAAAAGGATCTCCAAAGAATTGCGGCAGAATCGTATCCATCGTCTTCTGCATTTTATCAAACAACAGTTTATAAATTTGTTCTTCTTTATAGAACTGAGTATCTCTTCCCTGAATCCATTCCAGGTAAGACACAATAACTCCGCCGGCATTGGCTAAGATATCAGGGATAATTAAAATACCATTGTCACTTAAATATTTATCAGCTTTTACTGTTATGGGTGCGTTGGCCCCTTCGACAATGATCTGAGCTTGAATCTTATCCATATTTTCCTCATGAATCTGATTCTCTAAAGCAGCCATAATTAAAACATCCACATCAAGCTCAAGCAGCTCGTCGCGATCATTGATAACAGCCTTGATTTCATTTTCTTTTAAAGCGGTATTAGAATCAGGAAGAGAGCCTCCATGCTCCTGTGCGTATCTTACAAGAGCAGGTATATCTAAACCATCAGAATTATAAAGCATAACATCCCGATCGCTGACAGCCACGATGTTGTTTTGAAGCTCATTACATTTGAATGCTTCTTTAGCAGCAACAGCCCCTAAGTTTCCGAACCCCTGGACAGCTATATTGAGCTTCCTGTCTTTTTTACTTAATGCTGTTTCAGCAAACAGGTTATCTTGTTCTCTGAGCCACTTTTCATTATCGTTAAGGAAGTTATGCATTAAATACCTGAAAGAAAAGTAAACACCTTTACCTGTAGCTTCTTTACGTCCGAGCGAACCACCATTAATAATGCTTTTACCAGTGAAACTTCCGCGGTATGGAAGACCCGGGTGCGTATTCTTATATTCGGCCATCATCCAATCCATTTCCCGTTCTCCTGTCCCTGCATCCGGCGCAGGAATGTCCTTGTCTGGCCCAAGAATATCATTAAAGTATTGTACATACTTTTTACAAATTAAATTCAATTCTTTCACACTATACTCACGGGGATCAATAATCACGCCCCCTTTACCGCCGCCAAAGGGAAGCTCATGAAGAGCATTTTTCAGTGTCATAAGCCTGGCTAAGTTGGCGACTTCTTCTTCATTTACTGATTCATGAAATCGGATCCCTCCTTTATAAGGGCCGAGTGTGTCATTATGCTGAACCCGAAAAGAAGGCACCCTTACAATGGTACCGTCCTCAAGTGCTACTCGTAAAAAAGACTTATGTATATGATTTGGTGTAGATAATATAGCAACCAATGATTTAAATGCCTGTCTCCTCGTCTGAGCTTTTAAATCAGGCAAAAAGCTCTCATCCTCAAGAAGCGCTGTCAGCGACTCCTCAATCACTGTATTATTTTCACTCATACGATACCCTCCATCTGACTTACGTCTATTTAACTATAATATACCTTACCCTTGAATCAGAGTTTGAAACTAGAAAAACTAAACTGAAAACAGCTGTTTATTATCAACAAATATTAAGAATCCTATACTTTTTCTAGTTTTATGTCATGTTTTTTGGTAGGCTATTAGTGGAATGTATAGCGAAAGCGTTTTCCGTTGGATAAACGTTTGAGAAATGAGCACACTCTAATTTAAAGCAACCTAAGGTGGTGTCCCAATTGAAACGACTAGTCATACTTGGCGGCGGATACGGCGGCTTGAAAGCCTTATTGACTTTACTTGATCAAGGCTTGCCTAAAGACGTACATATCACTGTAATTGACCGTAATCCCTACCATTCACTTAAAACCGAATTTTACACGATTGCGGCAGGAACAGAAGCAGATAAAAATGTAAGAATGGAATTTCCTAAACACGAACAGGTAGACTATGTCTTTACCGAAATTAATCAAATCGATATAGAAAATGAACAAATTTTAATTAAAGATTATAGAGAAATCATATCTTATGACTATTTAATCATCGGTCTTGGTTGTGAAGACAACTATCACGGGATCGAAGGAGCTAAAGAATATACAGAAAGTGTTCAAACTTTCGGAAATGCAAGAGGTGCGGGCTTCGCCGTCGGAAACTTAAATGCCTACGGAAAAGTGACAGTAGTTGGCGCCGGACTGAGCGGTATCGAAGTCGCTTCGGAGATTAGAGAAAGCCGGCCTGACTTAAACATTCGTTTATTAGATCGTGGTGAAACCGTGCTGAGAGCTTTTGATAAGAAGATTCAGGATTATGTGGAAGAATGGTTTGCCAGCAACGATGTAGAGGTGTTGCACAGCGCGAGCGTAGGTTATGTGGAAAAGGATGGAGTTTGTAATAATGGTGTCTGCTACATTAATGACGTGACGATATGGACAGCCGGTGTCCGGCCCAATTATTTAGTACGTGAACTTCCATTTAAGAAGGACGACCAGGATAAAATTGTTATCAACGACTTTTACCAGGTCCCTGAACGTCAGAATGTGTACGTCGTGGGAGATTGTGCATCGTCTACTTTTTCTCCTAGTGCACAGCTTGCCGGTCAGCAGGGGGAGCAGATCGGAGAAGTGCTTGCTTCCCTTCTCAATGATAAAGAACCAGCTAAGCCAAAAGAGATTAAATTGAAGGGAACATTGGGATCTTTAGGTAAATCTGACGGATTCGGAAATATGATGCAGCAGCCTGTGACAGGGCGTCTGCCACGCCTGGCAAAGTCCGGCGTTCTATGGCTGAATAAACGACATTAAACAAACCATCCACTCTTGTACCCGAGTGGATGGTTGTTTTTAAATCCGATTTACGAAGTCTGGCGTTTATGACCACAACCACTGTGCTGACACTCATTAGAACAACACCAATGGCTGGACTTCCAATTGGAGCTGAAACTCCCGCACATGGGGGATGGCTGCGACATTATAACCTGCAGCCCGCCAAAGATTCTGCATTATCTTCCGGTACGTGTTTTTTGAAAGCTTGATCACAGCTACAATATCCTCTGGGCTGCTCTTCACAAATACGATATAGAAACCATCTTCCATAGCCTCATGATCGTGTCCTTCATGTTTTCTGCATGGTGAGTAGAATGGGAATAACCCATATATATACTTCGTGACATTTACTTATTGGAAGTACTCTCCCATTTGTAGCCTACCCCCCAAATGGTTTTTAAATAACCATCAATCGGAAAACCAAAAACTCTTACCTTATCCCGAATGTTCCTGACATGCGAATCAATTGTCCGGCTTTCTGTATAGGAGTCATGCCCCCATATAAGTTCAAGCAGGTGATCCCGTTCAAATACCCTCCCCGGATACTGCATAAGAAGACCGAGAAGCTTAAATTCTTTAGGAGTTAAGTTTATTTCACTTCCTTTGTATAACAGCTGATGGTTTTCTTCGTTCCAATCTAATCCATCAGTGGAAATTGTCCTCCTCTTCTCCTGGCGGCGGATCAAAACCTCCATTCTCGCGAGCAGTATATCCTCATCAAAGGGTTTCGTAATATAATCGTCCGCTCCTAACCGGAAGCCCTGGAGAATATCCTGCTTTTGATCCCGGGCCGTCACCATAATAATCGGGGTATTTTTATTTCTTCGAATATGTTTACACGTCTCAAAACCGTTCATATCCTTCATCATAATATCTAATAAAATTAATTGAAACGACTGATCATTTAATTTTTGCAAAGCCTCTCTTCCACTACTGGCGGTCTCGCAATAGTAACCATGAGGCTTTAAATACAGTGTTAATAAGTCGAGCATTCTTTGTTCATCATCAATTAGTAAAATTCGTGTCATCTCAATTCTCCTTTGGCCATAACATCGTGATTACTAATCCCCGGTTTGAATCGTTTTGTGCCTTCACTTGACCTCCATGTGCATGAATAATTTCTTTCACTATGGATAAGCCGAGCCCTGCCCCCCCATAGGCCCGCGACCGCGATTGATCCACACGATAAAGCCGTTCAAATAAATGATCAACGGCCTCCTCAGGAACACCGTTACCTTCATCCTTTACAGCTATCTTAATGTATCGGTCTGTGTTCTCTACCTTCACTTGAACACTGGTGCAGTTCGGACTGTAATAAATAGCGTTATCTAACACATTTAACATTACCTGTTTAAAACGTACTGGATCAATATATGCTTCAGCATTAGAATCTCCAGCTATAAATAAATCCATGGTCTTTTCATTTAATACCGGGAAGAGCTTCTCCTTAATTTCATTAAGGGGCGGAACCGCATTGGTGATCTGCCTGTCTAAAGAAAAAGCATTACTGTCAATTCTGGCCAGTTCAAACAACTCCTGAACCATTTTAGTTACTTGATCAGCTTCTTGCTTGATGATGCCAATGTATTTATCCTTTTGCTCGTTACTGAGTCCAGGCTTAGAAGCAATATCAGCATAGCCCTTTAAGTAGGTTAAAGGGGTTCTCAATTCATGTGCTGCTGCTGACAGGAAATCACTGCGTTCCTTCTTCAAGCGATCAAGATCCTTCCCAAGCCTCTGTATCGATTCAGCCAGCACTCCTAATTCATCCTTCTGACTATAATGAACCTGGATATCCATATTCCCCTGGCTGAGCAGTTCTGTTTGTTCCTTCATTTGGATTAAAGGCTTCGTAATCCGCTTCGTTAATATCATTACAATGAGAACCGTGACTACCAAACTTATTGCTACGGCAAGTATAAATTGACGGGTCAGCTGAGACATAATGTCGGATATCTCTTCAGAAGGTGAGAACATATATACATAGCCTCGAACTTCGTTGTTTACAAGTATGGGAGAAATTGTTGCAACGTAGGGCTCTGTCTTCCACCTCTCTTCGATCATTTCTTCAGATTTATGGCCCATAGCTTGATGCTCTTCAATAATAGCGCGCTTTTCTTCTCTAACTTCCGTGGAGGCAGCAATGACATCTGAATCTTCGTCCAGGATGACGACATCCGTAGAGGCTTCCGATTCCATTAAAGCTACATGGTCAAACGTTGATTCGGTGAAATTATTTACTAATACATCACGGTGACTGTTCCCTCTAGCCTGAAGTCTTTCCATCACCTCGTCAATCCGGTCTTCCGATATACTTGTATATAAAAACACAAACAAAATAAACTCCACGATTAAAGTGAGCCCCAAAAATAATAATCCTAACTTGACCGATATTTTATTGCGCATTACAGTTCCTCCAAATGAGTAAACCTAGATTCTTTTATCCTTTTCGTACCTACTAATATACCTTAATCTTTTCGAGAAATTATGAAGAAAAAGAAAAGACCGCACAATTAATTTGCACGGTCTTCTTCATTAAATCATTCAATTTCTCCTGCATCTAATTTTTCAAGCTTCTCTACTTCTTTTTCTTTTACCGCGAAGTAGTAAAAAAACGAAAGAAGCAGAAATAGCAAAAAGCGGAAAACATTCAAGTATTAAAACCCTCCGAAATTAAACGTTTGTAAGTATTCGACTTCCTTCGACAAGTTTAACACAATTTATAAAAAATACACCCCCAGCATCGTACATCAGATGATGAAGGTGATCGTGTTAATCAATCTCTATTAAAGTATTATTTAATTCCTTCTTCAGGTACCTGGCTAATTCAAGCATCCCATAAATGCCTGCCGTCCGTTCCGCATCCGAATTATAATTCGTATTGGTGTTTACATCATAGGTATAGAGCCTGCCATCCTGATCTTGTATAGCCTCAATACCGGCAACTTGAATCTTATTCTCTCGTAAGAACTGCTCATACTTGTTCAGTAAGGGATGATAATACCCTTCTAATATTTGAAACTTGGCACCCGGCACCGTTTGAGGCTGATCTGTCGGGCAATACATATCTTCAATGGTACACGCATCCGCCGGGCAGAGCTCAAAGCCTTCAGACGTATCGACTTTCACGGCATAAACAAAACGGCCGCCGACAAACTCGTGGCGAACAATATAAGGCTGAGGGGCTTCAATATATTGCTGAATCAATGTAATTCCATCTACAGGTTGATCGAAATTCTCTCCATAAACATACTCCTTCAATGTTTCCATAGAATGAAAGAGTTGAACGCCCTGGCCTTTTCCTGCACGGTTATGCTTCGTAATGAACGAAGGTTCGTTAAGTTTCTCTGCTGCTTTGATAATGTTATCTTTTCCTACGGCACTAATTGTTTTGGGCGTTGTTATCCCTGTATTGTTTAAAGCCATATATTGATTAACCTTGCTTACCTCAAGCCTTAGAGCCCGGCTTCCGTTGACCACTTTCCGTCCATGCCTTTCAAGCCAGGCAAGCACTGCTTCCGCAAATTCAGGAGCATAGCGGTGGTTTCTAGTATGAGAAGAAGCACTCGTTCGGTTATAGAATATTCCTTCAGGCGGTTCAATCGATAAATCTATGGTTCCTTCATTTACATGCCATAATTCAAAAGGTGCTTCAATTTCTTCTAAACGCTTAACTAGATGATCTGTCCATTCATCATTTTCATGGATGACATAAATTTTTGACATTAATAGGCTCCTCTCTAGCTGTTTTTCTCTTAGCAAGAGTATAACATATAAGACTAACCTATTTACTGTGCATTGATTTACGTTAGAATTATACATATCACAAAGGAGGACAGCCATGACCTTCCCTATCATTGATTCGCACATTCACCTTGATTGGTATGATCAAGAAAAACGGGAACAAATTCTGCGTGACATGGATACTTATCATGTTAAGGGTTTACTCAGTGTTTCCAGCGGTTTTGATTCCTGCAGATCTAACCTGCAGCTTTCCAATGAATATAAAGAAGTTTCCATGGCCGCAGGGTTTCATCCCGAACAGAAACTCCCGGCTGAAGGAGAGATTGACCAGATCTTATCATTTATAGACCAACATCACACCAGGATCGCTGCAATAGGCGAAGTCGGTCTCCCTTATTATTTGCGTCAGGAAGACTCTTCGCTCCCGCTTGATGCGTATAAAGAAATTCTCGAAGCATTTATTAGAAAAGCAGTCCAATATCACAAGCCTGTTGTGCTGCATGCGATCTATGATGATGCTGATGTTACTTGTGATCTTTTAGAAAAGTATTCTGTAAGAAAGGCTCATTTTCATTGGTTTAAAGGCAGCACAGAAACGCTGAAACGAATGGTGGATAAGCGTTATTATATTTCAGTTACCCCTGACTGCTTATACAAAGAAAGAACTCAACAGTTAATTAAACGGTATCCACTGGAATTATTAATGGTAGAAACGGACGGTCCGTGGGAGTTCACTAGCAGAGAATGGACACACCCAAAAATGATTCACCAATCTATTAATAAAATCTGTGAAATTAAACAAAAGGGCAAGAAGCAAGTTTATAATCAGCTTTATGACAACACCATACGCTTTTACGAGCTTTCCAAGTAAAAAAGCCGTCTGGGCTGCTGAACTGAACCACATAACGGCTTTTTCCTATTTAGTCAGATACAGGAGCAGGCTGATCATTGCTTAATAAATATTTATGAAGCACGAGCTCACATAAACCAATAACGCAAGAAATAAGGAAGGCCCCTGTAAAAGTGACAGAAGCTGTGTTAAACATGTTCGATAATCCCCAGATGATAAAGAAAGCACTGATGACATCCATGAGGACACCTGAAATAAGATTCCCTTTCCTCAGCCACCTGTTTTCCATAGGTACGCCAACTAGAATAAGCACAGCCGCTACCAGCAGCGGCTGCCAAAAGGCGCCAAATTGAACATTGTCTAAAAAATAAGAAGCAAGTATTAATAAAACAGGGAGCACAAAAACTTTCACCCATACACTTGTCATAGAATTCCTTCTTTCAGAAAGCATGCTGTGTATTAGTGTTGCTCCTTTTGCTCCTTCTATACCTGTACAGCCTTCAGTCTGACGTTAGAAATGATGAAGCCGCTCTTCGGCATTGAAGGCATCCTCCTTAAGCTGTAGCTGAGATCTTGAGAAGGAACGTCATACTCTATTTCTTCTGTTAAAAACCTTATACTTGCTTTAATGGCTTCCATGGTGATCCATTCTCCAGGACACCGGTGTCCTTTATAATGCTCTCCCCCTCCTTGAGGAATTAAATCAAATAATCCTCCCTTCCACTCTTCAAATCGTTCCGGCATAAACCGATTCGGCTGTTCCCACAGCCTCTTGTCATGATTTGTGCCGTGTATATCCAGTAGAACTAAACGCCCTTCTTTAAAAGTAAACCCATTCCATTCAAAGTCTCTCTTCACACGGGCACCTAAGTATGGAACAAAGGGAAACAAGCGCCTGATCTCTTTTGCAAAGAACTCCATATTTTTGTCATCGCTTCTTAAATAATGTTTCAATTCGTTATTCTCATGAAGTGCCAGGGCCCCAAACGATATATAGGCCGCTACCGCTACGGTGGGTCTTATCACATTCAGCAATTCAATAGCTGCCATCCCGGCGTCAAGGTGATTCCCTTCTATATCAAGATGAAATGCCATCTTATGCAAAGCTGAATCCTCCGGGGCTGCCAATTCTCCCGCCCGGACACTCAATATCTTTTTAGTCATCCATTTCTCAGATTCAGTACGTGCTTTTCTGCCTTTTCTATGCCTCGTTCCTACAGCGCCAAAAGCGTCAATCATCAGCCATAACTGTTCAGCTCTTTCTTTAACTTCATCTTCTTCTAACGGAATACCCGCCCATTGACACACCGCTCTGCACAGCACGTCCTTCGCTTCTTCAAATAAAACAATTTCATCTTCCGGCTTCCAGGAGCCTGCTTTTAATTTCCACTGTTGCGAGGTTAGGTCATAAAGGCTGCTCATCCGTTCGGGCGTCATTAAAGACATAAATAGAAGCTTGCGATGCTCATGAGGGTCTCCATCCATACTTTGAATGGCATTCTCTCCAAACAACGATTTCTCAATTCTCTTCGGAAGGGCCCCTTTTCTTTTGAACTTTTCTGTATTATAAAACAACCCGGCCCCTTCTTCGCCCGTCAGGCAAATCACTTTTTCAGCAAGCAGGGTAGTCTCAAAGATATCTGTATGTAATCGTTCAAATCGTTTAGGCAGAAACTGATACCCTTCCCGCAATACGTTGATCGATTGATCCAGTTTATGATCCCGGGGAATTTCATTCATATACAAGCTCCTTTTCAGTGACATCTGTTATTTAATTTACTTTTCCTTCCCCGATGAATGATTAAACAATATTTTCAAAAATAAATAATGGTTATTTTTAGAGCGATCGGGGAAAGACGTAAAAGCAGGCAACAGGAGGGATTAATAATGAAGAAGAAAAAGTGGATGAACTTCTTCCCTTTGGAAATCCGGAAATACTTACAAATGTCACATCGTCAGAGAAAAAATGAACTTCAGATGACTTTATGGTCAATGCCGCTTATTTATATTGGTGCTTCGACAGCGATCATTGTATTCACTATTTTCCTGGACCTTCAATTAAATATCTCTAACTTCGTCCACCCGTGGTTTACCGCAGGCGGAGATGCGACTCAAATTCTAGTAAGTGCGTTAATAGGCGGAATATTGACTCTGAGCGCATTTACGTTGAATTCTTTATTAGTCGTATTAACCAATTTCAGTGATCAGTTCTCACCGAGAATGATGTTTAATTTTATTGCTGATAAGACCACCCAGCATCTTTTAGGCATTTTTCATGGCAGCTTTATTTATGTGCTCTTCATTTTTCTATTTCTTACTAATAATGAAAATGAGCTCTATTCAGCTATTCCTGTCATGTCTGTAATGCTTGCAGCGTTAACGATCATCACATTTATTTTCTTTATTAATCATGCGGCCAGCTGGATGCAGGTGCACAACTTCACCTATGCGATGAAAAACACATCAAAGTCCACTATAAAAGAATCACAAAAATATGGATTTGAAGAAAGCAGCAGACAAGAAGCCGGTGATCTTATGGAGAAGTATGCAGAAGGAGAAATGTCAGTAAAAACTTCTGAAGCAGGTTACCTTCAAACGGTTTATTTCAAGAAAATGATTAACCAAGCTGATAAAGACAATATAGTGATTAAAATGCATAAAAAAATTGGCGACTTTACATTAAAAGAAAACGTCCTCTTCTCCTATTGGGGACCGGGACAAAGCAGTGTGAACGAGGACACATATATGGATCTCATTGAAATAGGTCATAAGAAAACAGAAATTCAGGAAATGAAAATGGGGATAATGAAATTAAGTGAGATCGCTGTTAAAGCTGTCGGTAATTCAGATCCTCAAACGGCAATTTCGACGATTCATCATATTTCTGATTTACTTGCAGACGTTGAGTCTAAGGTGGCGTTCAGCCCTTATCTTCACGACCAAAATAAACAAACAAGAATTATCGTCCCCCGTGAAGACTTTGAATATTTTCTACACACAGGCTTCAGCACAATTAGAAACGCCGCCACAGGCCACCTTACTATTATTACTGAGCTTATTGCTGTAATGGGTATGCTCGCACAGACAATTGGCAGCGATAAACACGCCACGCTATGGGATTTTGCTGAAAATACAACGGAGCAGGTTTTCGAAAACCACATTTATGATTTAGATAAAAAATATTTTTTAGAAAAATTGCATGAACTTGCAGTATTCACAGATAATGAAAAAAGTTACAGAGCTATCGAATACAATGTAAAACGGACATCTTCCAATTAGGAGACGTCCGTTTTTTTACTCCATGACATTCCCTTTAGGAGGGATAGGATTCTTTTTAAAGATTTCAGCCAGATGCATCGTATTGTAAGCAAGCATTTCTACATGCTTCTTCGTAAATTCGTTCTCCTGGCCGTCGTCGTCTAAATAAGAAGGCCCAGGACCAGCTTCTCCTACCCAGTAGGCATCCACATTTGGAGGTATGACAAAACCAATATGCGAAAGACCATACAGCAGGGAAGCGGCAGCATTTTTGGCACCATCTTCATTCCCTGTTATAACTGCGCCAGCTACTTTATTGTAATATATGGATTGTCCTTTTTCGTTGGTTTCACTGCTGCTTCCATACAGTCGTTCCATGGCTACTGCAGCCAGACTGCTTTTCTCTCCAAGCCATATAGGAGAAGCTAAAATTAAAATATCGGCTTGTTTGACCTTTTCAAAGATTTGCGGCCATTCATCCCCCTCCCCTAAATCTTTTTCGATCCCATATGGAATATTATAATCGGCTAAACGCACCACTTCACTCTCAACACCCTCTTTAGAATACAGATCAATCACTTCCTGAGCCAGACCTTCTGTATTAGAGGTTTGATCGGATTTTTTTAATGATGCATTTAAGAATAGAGCTTTCATAATATCGACCTCCTTCGGTAAACATATAGGAAACATTCCCGAACAGGCATTTGTACAAACAATTGATTACACTTTTATCAGGCTTTAAAAGCGGGTATGGAAAATTTAAATACCCGCTGAGCAATTATCTTGAATATGAGACTTTTTGCCGTTAGTATGAATGAAATATTGAATTCAGGAGGCTTATTTATGAATTATCATCAATTATTTTCAGATTTTAAATTAAAAAATACCACATTGGACAACCGATTGGTCGTTGCCCCGATGACACGAATCAGCGCAGAAGACGATGGACGGGCAAACGTAACGATGAAAAAATATTATGAACGGTACGCAAAAGGCGGTTTCAGTGCTGTCATTTCTGAAGGAATCTACCCGGATGACCAATATAGTCAGGGGTACTACAACCAGCCCGGCTTAGCGAACGGCAGTCACACAGAATCATGGAAGCTGGTGGTGGAAGCTGTTCAGGATAACGGAGCACTGTTTATTGCGCAAATCATGCATGCCGGCGGTCAAAGCCAGGGAAATGATTATACAGACGAAACCATCGCTCCTTCCGCGGTAGCACCTAAAGGAGATCAACTCGAATTCTATGGCGGTCAAGGTCCCTTCCCCAGCCCGCGCGCCATGAGTGAAGAAGAAATTAACGAAATAAAGGAAGCTTTTGTACAGAGCTGTCTCCGTGCTAAAGAAGCAGGGTTTGACGGAATAGAACTGCACGGAGCAAATGGCTATCTCCTCGACCAGTTTTTAACTGATTATCTTAACCAAAGGGAAGATCAATACGGCGGCTCACTGGACAATCGATTACGCCTTATTCTGGAACTAATTGAAGACGTCCGCGATGCAGTCGGCGAAGATTATCTAGTCGGGATCCGTCTATCCCAGGCTAAAGTCGCAGATGGAGAGCACAAATGGGCAGGCGGTGAAGAAGAAGCCGAACACATCTTTACGAAGCTCGGGGTAACTTCACTTGATTACATTCACGTAACAGATGCAGATGCTGCGGAACCTTCTTTTGGAAAAGGTACGCGGACATTTGCCCAGGCAGCTAAAGAATTCAGCCGTCTTCCTGTTATTGCAAATGGAAATCTGGGAGATCCATGGAAAGCTGAACAGGTTTTGAAAAATGAACAGGCCGACTTAATTTCTCTTGGGACAAGTGCCCTGGCCAATCCTGACTTTCCCCGCAAAGCGAAGCAGGGGATGGAAATGGAGGCATTTGATTTTAGCAATACACTGCTTCCAAAAGCCTTTGTTAAAGACCACGAGCTTGATAAGGAACTTGTCTAAAATAATTATTAATCCGCTTCTTTCGGGAGCGGATTTTTTAGTTCATTTGAAACAGTCCTTTATTACCTGCCAATAGTTTCTTCCCCTTACTTTTCCCGCTCATTATTTTAGCAGCGCCTATTTCATGTAATCAATGCCCTCTGTTTTTCTTAATTCTCACATAGAGCTTAAGTCCCTGACTACAATCATAATAAAGGTTATATCCGACTATTTCTTACGACTCATAGACAACTTTTAATAATTATAGTCGTTATTACACGATCAGCGTCTTCTGAAATAGAAAATTGCAGGTCCAATTACACAAATTGACAAAAGATATCAAAATACCTTCCTATGTATGTAAAATTTAAGTAGATTGATTGATTTTTAAATTGTGAACATTCTGTTACATTAAAGAAGGTTTACTATTACATTTGAAGGAGAGGAATCTATGAAAAAGAGACAGTTTCTAACCGTTCTTGCCGCACCTGTTATGGCATTGAGTCTCTATCAGGCCGACTCAGTCAAAGCTGATACGAACTTTGATGCAGTTAACATGAGTGACACAGAGCTGATGATCGAGAAGAATATTATGCAGGAAAAAGGTAATGGTAAGGTACATAATAATTCAGAGATTACGAGAAATGAAGTTAAGAAGATGCTGCAGCGTGCAGATGAAATGGAAGGGTTAAATCCTAAAGATATTTTCTTCTCCGACTCCTCTAATAAAGGAAAAGGTGCCAATCCGAACGAACCTATAACTAAGCTGGATATGGCGAAAGTATTTACGCTTGCTATGAATAACGGCAAACAGCCTGACACCGACGTAGAGGTATTGAATAATTTTAACGATGTAGATTCCATCCCGGAGGAGGCTAAGCCTTACGTGGCATACGCTTTACTTGCCGGTGCATTTGACATTTCATTTGAAGACGAATTTAATCCGAACGAGCCCATGGACCGTGAAGAAGTAGCTGCCTCTTTTAAACCATTAGTTTTCGATGTCATTGATATTCTATCTACCAATGATGTCCACGGAAATATTGAAGAAGATTCAGAGTACGAGCAGGGCGGCATGGCTATGGTAGGCGGGCTGATCGAAGATTTCCGCTCAGTAAATGGTGATGGAACTGTGGTAGTAGATGGCGGTGATACGATGCAGGGCACCCTTATCTCCAACTCATTCGATGGTCTGTCTACTATTGAAACACTGAATGATATTGGATATGATGCCGGTTCAATCGGAAACCATGAATTTGACTGGGGTGTAGATGTTCTTCAAGACCGGTTAGAGGATGCGGACTACCCAATTTTGGGGGCTAATATTTTTGAAGAAGATACAGGCGAGCGTCCTGACTGGGCACAGCCTTACACCATGGTGGACATCGGAGGGTATCAGGTTGGGATCATCGGTTTTGCCACAACCGAAACTCCAGAAACCACCTTATCCACTCATGTCGAAGGATTAGAATTCCCTACTCCAGCTCCAATCGCTGAAGAATTAACCGCTGAACTGAAGGAACAGGGAGCAGACATGGTTATGGTAACTTCCCACCTGCCAGGCTGGCACGAAGAAGAAACCGATGAGATCATGGGCGAGCTTGCCGACCTGGCTGGATCGGAAAATGGCGGACTTGACGCTTTAGTGGGCGGACACTCCCACGAGCGTGTAGCCGGACACGTTAATGATATTCCTGTTGTCGAAGCTGATGAGTATACGAAAGCCGTCGGTCACATCCAGCTTTTCGTAGACCGTGATTCTAAAGAAATTTACAGCTCAGATGTAGATATGCTGGAAACTTACTCTCACCTTGCTGGAGAAGACGAGAGCGTAAGGGATATCGTAGACTATTATCAAAATGAGGTTGAAGAAGTTACAAGTGAAGTAGTATCTACTACAGAAGGACCTATTACCCGTGATCGTAAATACGGCGATCTTGGCGTCAGTCAGCTGGGTAACATGATTACAGATGCTATGCGGGAAACTGCCGGGACTGACATCGCTTTTCAAAACAGCGGCGGAATCCGAAATGATATCGGAGAAGGCGAAATTACGTATGGAGACGTGTTTGAAGTTCTCCCGTTTGATAATTATAATGTAACAGCAGACATGACAGGCGAACAGATTAAGGATATTTTCGAAGGACCAGCTGAGGACGACTGGAACTTCATGCAAATTCAGTTTTCTGGGATGAATGTCGTCTATGATCCTTCTCAAGAAGACGGGGAGCGCGTCTCCTCTATCGAATTGTGGGATGGAACTCCTGTGTATACCGAAGGAGAAGAAAATGATGAAACGTTCTCTGTCGTAACGAACAACTTCCTATCTACAGGTACAGGGGACGGATACTACACATTCGGCGAAGTAGAATGGGAAGCTGACCCTGACTTCCAGCGCGAGCTGTTTGCCGATTATCTGCGTAATATTCGTGATCAAGGTGAAACAATCAATCCTGACGATGCTTTTGAGGATCGATTAATTGAAGAATAACTCTAGTAAACCAGCAGAGTGGGGGCTCTGCTGGTTTTTTATTTTGACCTTACCAGCACTCCATTTGTCGTCCGTGCCTGATTAATGTAGAGTAGCGGGTAAGAACATAACAAGGAGATATCTCATGAGAAAATGGCAGGTTTACGTTTACCCGGTACTTACAGGAGTTTTATGCGTAGTCTTGTATTACTTACTGCGCACAGCGCGCGACGCCCCATTTGAATGGCCGGTTCCAATCGGCCTCTTTGTCAGTATTACAGGAATTCAGTTTCTCCTCTATCAAAGAGCATATAAGAAACAATTTGAATCCTAAATTCCCCTTTTATATAAAAAGAGGGGTATTTTTTCGAACAAAAACACGAACACTAGTTCGTAAGTAGGTTGTGAATTTTCACGTTCAACCCTTATTCTTTAGTAAGGAGGGTGGCAAATGAGGAAAGAATTTGAAAAACAGCAAGCAATGGCGCAAAAAAATACATCCGTCTTCGCAGCTGCCATAAACAAGCCTTCGACCAAAAACTGCAGGTATGTAAATCCATTGTATGACCCTGAACAAATTGAAGCGCGTTTTGTAAATTATGTCACCACAGCGCTGTGGCGGCAGGCTAAAGATTATCATAAAAAACGCTATAGTCATCAGCAATCGATAAATGTGGAGGACATCGAAATGATCTCTGCAGATGAGGATGTGATTCAACATCTAACGGAACGTGATCTATTTGAATCTCTGGAAAATAAAGAGTTGTATAGAGCTGTAAAGAAACTAACGGACAGGCAGCAATATGTCCTTTACACTTATGCAGTCGAGAGATTCACCTTTCAAGAAATTGCGGATCAACTGGAAGTCTCCCAGCAGTCCGTTTCTAAAACATACCGGCGCATGATGACTAAACTGCGACTAACTCTTAAAGGAGATGAGCAAATATGGGATTAGATCTGTGGGTACAGGCCGTAGAGAGCTTTGGCTTCCCGATTGCCATTGCCTCCTTCATTTTATTCAGGTTAGATAAAAGCATCCAGAGGCTGGAGGAAACGGTATTCGATCTTATAGAGGAGGAAAAGGAAAGTGGAAAGTAAACTGTATCACCTATTACTTCGGGCTAAAAACAATGAAGAGCAGGCAGTGTCAGAAGTCATTCAAAGATTCGAGCCCAAGATTAAGAAACTGAGTTCAACACTGCCTCAATCAGAACGAGAGGATTTAGAACAAGAACTCCGTATTCAGCTCGTTCATTCGATCGAGAAGTTTAACGTCGATCACCTGACTCCATTCAACTGCTGCGACGATAATCAATAAGCTGTCCTTCCGCCCAAACAGGACAGCTTTTTCGATAACAAAAGCTTAAAGCGCACTGGCAGACACGAAACATAAAAGCATAACGGCCGGAGGAAGGTGTTTTTAACCTTTCACAGGAGGGATTAGCTTATGACACGAGTGTCTGGGCGCTGGAGCTGGATGTCGCTCTATAAAAATTATCCACAGTTTGGAATTTTATAATTTCATAGTACACAAAAAAACCTGCCTCACAATGGAGACAGGCTTCACGTCAGCTAGCTTCTGTGGCAACCGTAGAACGCCGTGTACGTTTTACAGATTTGTTTTTTACAACTTGAGTAATGAACCACCCAAGAACAGCCAGCCAAATGATGCCTCCAATAACCATGGAAACGTCATAAGGAAGTGCAAATCCTTCTGGAGCATAGAAAATATATGTGCTGACGACTGCCGTCATGAACAATGCCGGAACACTGCAGATCCAATGAAACTTCTGTTTCTGCAGGAGATAAACAGCTCCCGTCCAAAGCATGACCGTTGCAACAACCTGGTTAGACCAGCCAACATATCTCCAAAGAAAATTATAATCAATCGTTGATAGATAAAAGGCCGGAGCCGCGACAACAAAAACAATGAGTGCGCTTTTTAGTTTTCCTGGGACAGCTTCTTCAGCGTCTTTCTTTGTCAACAACTCACTGAGCATCATCCGTGACGAACGCAAGGCCGTGTCCCCAGTAGTTATTGGCAGGATAATAACTCCCAAGACAGCCAGCACACCGCCAAATGTACCAAGCGTGGTTGAACTGATTTCATTGACTACTCCTGCCGGTCCTCCCGCATCAAGTGCAGCCTGAAGACCGCCTGTGCTTCCGAAGAAAGCCATACCTGCTGCGGCCCAGATTAAGGCAATAATCCCTTCTGCAATCATAGCTCCGTAGAATACTTTCCGCCCTTCACTCTCTTTTTTCAGCGTACGGGCAAGAATTGGACTCTGCGTACTATGGAAGCCTGAAATAGCTCCACAAGAAATCGTAACCATAAGAAGCGGCCACATCGGCAGCTCTCCAGGGTGCAAATTGCTAACCGTCAAGTTAGGAACCGGATTCTCAAAGAAGAATAACCCGACCCCGATCGAGACAGCCATAAAAATAAGAACAGCACCAAGAATAGGATAAATTCTTCCGATGATTTTATGAACAGGCAGCATCGTCGCCACTAAGAAATAGGCAAAAATAATGATAAGTGCAGTAAAAAACGTAAGTGGCGTTGTTTGAGCAATTAATTCAGCAGGACCTGCCGTAAATGCAGCTGCTACAAGAATCATCAAAGCAATCGACAACAAATTAATGACCCTGGCCACATTGTTCCCTAAATATTTCCCAACGATAGTTGGATATTGCGCTCCCTTATGTCGTACAGACATCATCCCGCTGAAATAATCATGAACCGCTCCAGCAAAAATACAGCCGATCACAATCCAGATAAATGCTACCGGACCATACAGTGCGCCCATTACAGCACCGAAAATCGGCCCAAGCCCAGCGATATTGAGGAGTTGAATCAGGCTCGCTCTCCACCAGCTCATGGGCTGATAGTCGAAACCGTCATTATGTGAATAGGCAGGCGTTTGATTCTCGTCGTTAATACCGAAAATCCGTTCGACCACCTTTGCGTATATAAAATAGCCTGCTAGTAATAGTAAGATGGATGCAACAAATGTAAGCATCGCCAAGCCTCCTCTCAAAATTGAATGTAAGGAGTATTCTATACCGGTTATAACCTGATAACAACCTCTATTCTGAAAATTATATATTTTTTCTTATTTCTCTAAATTTTAAAGCGTTTTCACTGTCATGAGCAGGTTCACAAGGCATAATTTGGCAGAACAAAGGCGCACTGGTAGACACGACACGCATAAGCAAAACAGCCGGAGGAAGGTGGTCTTTTTATCCGCAGGCCGGTTTGCTTAGACCATAAAAAAAGCGGAATTCTGAAATAGAATCCCGCTTTACTATGTAACCTGCCACCCCAGTAGAGAATGGTTAAGTTCCCGCAGTTGTTTTGCGCTGAGGTGGCATTAATTTAAAAATAGCACAGGGAGAGGTTGGAATCAAGTTACTGTAATTGTTCTTCTTTAAGCATACTCGGATCCACCCATGGAATCATATCAAGTTGTTCCCCATTATAGAAACTATACTGTCCACCTTTTTCATCTAATTGAATATGTTCTCCCTCTTCATTATAAGGAACATAGGACAACTGCAAAGGCTGAATAGATTCTGAATGGTTAAACATAGCGGCTGGTCCTGTTTTCTGTGGCTGTTCTAAAGAAGCCTGCTGCTCCAACAACTCCTTCCATGATTCAGGGATCGCCTGAACACCATAATCTTTATTATTCTCCATTTCATCCTTAGAAAATATTTGTGGTATGTATCTCTGCTGGCTGCCAGAAATGTTAAAGTTGCGTTCTCTCTCAAAGAAAATTTCCAATTGTTCCACCTGGTCATCAGGATGTAAATTCCATACGAAATAAAACGTATCTGGATTATCTTGGTCTATTTTCCACAGGGCAGGCTCTCCACCGTTACTCACGGCTCCTAAAGTCCATTTACCTTTCTCAACACTCCAAACGCTTATCCCCCGTCTGCCATTCTCCCCTATATAAGGAAAGAAAGCATGCCGCTCACCTACCAGTTGACGGTCGAGAATTTTATCAACTTTACGCCCGTCTAAGGTAGATTCTATTTCGTCTATCAGTGTACTGTTTTCGGGGAGATTCTCCGGTATACGCTGGTTGAAGAAGATAAAGGAGCAGATAATAATGATAAGAAGTATGGGGATCCCTATTATAAACTTCTTCTTCATGTTATTCCCCCTCCTCTAATACCGACTGCTCAGTTCTCACATAAAACTGGTCTTCCTCCGTTTGAATGAGAAGCCCTTTTCCATCTTTCTCTACAAAAGTAACTGCCCTTAAATCGCTTCCTGATTCAGCCTGCACTCCCGATAAAACATAAGGAAATCTCTCTTTCTCCTCACGATCCTCTGCTTCCCGGTGCCACCTCATACTGTCAAACTCTTCAATTTGAGCATTTTCCAATTCCTTTTCTAACCTTTCGATATGTAAGGTTTGCGGTTCCGCTGATTCGTGGGATAAATGCACCTCTGCTTCATCCGTCTGAGCTAAATATGTAGTGGGATCATTTTTATCATACATAAGATCAAATAATAGCGGTGTTAATAGTCCGGTTAATAAAAAAACATAGTTAAACACAAATCCCATCCAGGCATAGCGGCGATATAACGGCCATCGGTCCTCGTTTCTTCTTTTAATGAAAAAATAAAGAATACCGACGCCCAAAGGCAAAATCGCAATACTGATCGGATACCCCTGAAACTGAAAATTAACGGAAAATGAAAAAATCCCCACCAAAGCTGCAAGCAGAGCTTTTCCAATGTGAGGTTTTTCGGACTGTTTCTTATACGTGATCGTGAAAATCGTGATGAGGATTGCATAAGCAAAAACTAAGAGAATGATCTCAGGGAGATTCCAGGACCATTCAAAATCATAAGACATTAGAAGCATCTCCTTTCTTCACACTATTTTACCAGAAATCACCTTAAGGTTGAGGTATAATTTAGGGAAAGGAGTGATGTACCCATTTTTATGAACAAGTTAAAGCTCTCCACAGGCGTGTGCCTATCGAGCACCCCAGCCGAAAAAATATTGAAGAATATGTAAACTGCCGGTCTACAGGAGCCAACGATGAAGATTTCCTCCGCTATTGCCTCACCCACTTCCCCCAAACCGAATCCTTCTCCATTTTCCACGATGTCCGCCTCCCCTTGCTCAATGACGTTGTTGTCCAAATTGACGCACTCATTCTAAGCAGAAGCTGCATCCTTATTTTAGAAGCGAAGAACTTGGAAGGAAAAAAATACTTTTGATATGGACCGCCAACAATTAGTCCGTGTTTTGGACGGTGCAGAAACCGGAATACCGAGCCATTTAAGTCAGGCAGACAGGCAGTGGCTGTTGGAAAGAGAGCTCCCTTTACCGGCAATGGAATCATTTGTCGTTTTCACTAATAATGGCGCTATTATTGACTTTAGTGATAAGCAGCACACTGATGTACAAAGGGGCGTTCGAGTCGAGAATCTCCCTGGACAAGTCCGTAATTTTGCACAAAAATATATATATGCTGTCTTAAATCTTGAGCAATTAAAGCTGATAAATTCAGATTTTCGCTGATACCCTCTTTTCACATAGCCAGCTGCCCCCAATAACTCATCTAGAACGCTTCCTTTTTACCATATTCATCCTGAAAATCTGTCCACATTCACAAAGTTCACAAAAAAATTAAGAATTCGCCTATTAAGGCTAGCCCCCTGCGCTTCTATGCTTTACTATGAGGAGAGGCAGTTTATTCTGTCGAACCACTACGACTTCAATCGAATTGAATATAGTTCGTATTTCAGGAGGGTCCACGTGTTAGAATATAAGGTATATAACAAAGTTAGTAGCAAAGAAGATTTAGTGCTGCTGCACGGCATGGGCGGGAATTCTAACATTTTCTATAAACAGTTAAAGTATTATCGCGAGCAATTTAACGTCATTACGATTCATTTACCTGGTCACGGTAATTCCCCCAGCTTAGATCATTACGGGAAAGAGTTTCTACATGAGTTAGTGGCGCAGGAAGTCATTAAAACACTTGAGCATTTAAATATCCAGCGGGCACATTTTGTCGGGGTGTCGCTTGGCTCCGTTATTCTTCATTATATGATGAAGAGCCATCCCGAGCGTATTCAGAGTGCGGTGCTGTCTGGCGCAATTACGAGATTTAATCTTTTCTCTAAATTTTTACTTTTGATTGGGCGGATGTTTAAGTCCATTACGCCTCATTTATGGATCTATTATCTTTTCGCTCATATTATTATGCCTAAAGCGAATCATAAGACTTCAAGAGATATTTTTATTAAGGAAGCACAGAAAATGAAGCGGGAGGATTTTATCGGTTGGTTCAATTCCATAGATAAAGTTGCCCGTAGTTATGACCTGGTACCAAAACTAGCTAAAAGTATCCCAAAGCTTTATGTATCAGGCAGTGAAGACCATCTCTTTATTAAGAATTTAAAAAAAGATGTGAAGCAGGATATCAATGCCACATTCAAGCTGATTGAGAAGTGTGGACATGTTTGTAATATTGAGCGCTATAAGGAATTTAATAAGCTGACTCTTGATTTTCTTAAAGGAAATCAAAGCGTTAAGCCGACGAAGCAAATTTCTTAAAGTATTGCTCCAGGAGTGAAGAATTTGAATTTATTTTTAACGGGATCGACTGGTTTTCTCGGGGGAAAGCTGATTAACAATTTGATGGATGATACCGATCATCACGTCTATGTATTAGTACGGAATGTTGCGAAAGGTGAACGTCTGATTAATCAGTTTTCTGAAGATAAACAGAACAGAATCCATTTGATTAAAGGCGACATTACAGCCCCCTATTGTGGGTTATCACAGGAACAATTTGATAAATTACAGCACCTCGGCATGCAGTGCTTCTATCATTCTGCAGCTCTCGTAAAATTCGATGTGGAATTGAGCGATGAGCTGTTTGAAATCAACTACGAAGGAACGAAAAATACACTGGAGCTGGCCAAAGCTCTTGATGTCCAGAAGTTTTTCTATATCAGTACAGCTTATACGGTTGGAAAGAGCAGTAAAGGCGTAGAAGAACTGTATCCTATCGATGCTGAGTATCACAATCCTTATGAGGCCAGTAAAGTACAGTCCGAGCATCTTGTATTTTCTTATAAAGATCAAATGGACGTATCTATTTTCCGTCCGGCTATCATCGTTGGAGATTCAAAAACCGGGGAAGCCGATTCTGAATTTACTCTGTACGGGTTCATGCGCGCGCTTCATATATTCAAACGCCGGGTCGCAAGAAAAGATAAAGACAACCCGGATGTTAAATACCGGGTGATTGCTAACGACGAAGGAACTTCTAATTTTGTCCCTGTTGATTATGTAGCAGATATTTTAAGTCTGGCAGTAACTAAAGCAGAGCCAAATAAGATCTACAACATTACGAATCCGAATCCACCCAGCAACGTAGAAATTCTCAATATGTTTAAATCTGCACTGAGCTTTAAGGAACTGGACCTCATCAATTCGAATAACATTACAGACCTTACCCCGGAAGAACAGCAGTTGAACGGTATGATCGATATTTTCCGCGTTTATTTGGCTGCGAACGTTACATTTGAAGACTACAACACACAGGAGCTCATCAAAGGTACGAATGTTAGGCACCTTAACCTATCCGAGAGTACCCTGCAGATGATCATCGAAGCCTATTTCAAAAATTAAAAACGTCGAAGAATCCCTGGAGATTCTTCGACGTTTTTGTTTAGGAGGAAGCATATCCTTCCTGAGTTGACTTCTTACTGTCTAAGAACAGCGATGCAATCAACATCATAACCAGAAAGACCAGAACAATACTAAATCCGCCCTTTTGTCCGAACCAATCAGAAGCCAACCCGACAATATAACCGGCAATTCCTCCGCCGATTCCTGAAGCAATATAAATCAGACCTAACGCTGAACCACTTGTTTTTGACAGCTGCGTACCAAATGCCGTGGCTGTCGGGAAAAGCGTAGAGAAGAACAGCCCTGCTCCCGCAAACAAGTATGGAAAGCTGTCAGCGAATAGAAAACTGATACCTACCATTACGACAGACCCTGCTGAGAATGTAATTAAGATGATCCGCTCATTAATCCAATTCGACAGATACGCAACTGCCAATCGGCCAATCATGAAAAATACAGAGAATAACGACAGTATCGTTGCCGTCATGTCATCCTTTTCATCCGTAGACAACCCGCCTAAATCAAGCGACTTTAAATAAGTAGGGAAAAAGTTTGTAAACGATACTTCTGCCGATACTTGCAGCATGAGAAAAACCATAAGAAAGACAAACTGCGCATCCCTCAACATCGGGA
Source organism: Halobacillus sp. A5 (assembly GCF_024189315.1). GTDB lineage: Bacteria > Bacillota > Bacilli > Bacillales > Halobacillaceae > Halobacillus_A. The sequence continues at coordinate 333,754 of NZ_JAIZEO010000005.1, forward strand.
TAAAGGCCTTCAAATCAATTTTCTCTGCCCTGCCGGACGGGAACGCCACTGAAGTAACATAAATAATAACCGCTACGAGAATCACCGCAATACCAAGGTAAAAGACTCTCCACGAAGCAAACTGAAATAAGAAATTCAAAATTTGCGGGAACAGTACCATACCAAGCCCATAAACACCCATCGCATAGTTAAACATCTGGCGCTGTTTATTAGGATACGCTGCGGGTACAATCGCATTCGATGCAACCCCTAACGATCCCAGCCCAAAACCAACAATCATGTAGAAACCTAAGAAAAACATCACATTAGGTGCTAATCCAGTCCCTAAAAATCCAAGCCCCATAATAATGGAACCAATGACTGTCATAATGCGCAGTCCTTTTTTATCCGTATAATAACCGATAATTAAACTGGCTAACGTAAATCCTAATTGGAAAATAAATACGACAAGTCCGAACTCATCCATATTCAATCCAAGATCTTCTTCCACCTTATCGAGCACAATCCCTTTCGTATTTGTTACTCCGCCCGAAATAAACTGAGTAAACATAAGAATAATTAAAGCGTGTATACTTTTTCCTTTAGTCATGAAGACTACCTCCTGAATGGCTGATTTTTATTATATAAAAATAATTCCATTTCCGGAGATACCCGCTCATACTAGTAGCAAAACAACGATTTTTCAATGTAAGCGCTGCTCTAAAAAAGTTCTATTTTTCAAAAAAATCTGCCCTAGGAAGAGGACAGATTTGTAAAAGTAATTAAGTTTATTTCCGGCGTATTAAACACCCTGAACTTTAAAAAAGGAATAAAATTACTCGCTCCAAGACCACGGCTTACGTATTGCTGCGTGCCATTATATTCCCACAATCCGCTCACCCTGTCACGAGGCGGCAGCAGTCCGCTTCTCGGTCCCCATGGTTCCGGCACAAACAGAGCTCCAATAAAAGGAACCCGGATCTGACCGCCGTGATAATGACCGGCCATAATTAAATCATAATCCCTCCAGACATACCGCCCGCCTTGCAGCTGCTCTATTCTTTCATCAACTACAGGATAATGATTCAAAGCAACCAGCAAATCATGATCATCTTCATTCATATGATGAACTTCCTCAACTAAGCGCCGATGATGATTACGATACTGGCTCGTGTGTGAATATTGTGGCCGCACTCTCCCTTCAGCGGTTACGACCCCCTGGTCAGGATGCAGAATAGAAGCCTCAAACATGTCAAACCGGACCCGTGCTCCATCCTTCTCCACATAAGCAGCGGATTCAAGAAGACTTACGCCGCGCTCCTCCATCCCCTCCACAAACTCATCCATTACATATTGATTGTCACCATCAATATAGTAATTCTCAGGGTCAGCATTTCCCGGGACATAAAATGCAAAATCCTTATTTTCTATACCTTCGATTAAAGTGTAAAAAGGCTCGTAATTCTTACTGTCTGCTCCATTCAGCATATCGCCTGTAAAAACGATCGCGTCGTAGTCAAGTTCATTGATTGATTCAATTAATTTAGCTTGATTACCGCCGAAGATTTTCTCATGTAAGTCCGTGATTTGGAGAATAGAAAAACCTTCTAAATCACTCGGAAGTTCTTCAATTTCAACGGTTTGTTTTACTAATTTTATTTGCTGGTTATCCCAGATAATATAAATGGCTGAAGATATGACCAATACAATAATTATGATGAGCATCTTTCGCACGACCTTTTTCACTTTTCCTTACTCCTAATGGGTTGCTTTTAATTGGTTTTGCAGTAAATGACTGAACATGCTCCGTTTTTGTTCAGCTAATTGAGTAAAGCCGCCTCTTTGAACCACTTTCCCTTCGTCCAATACTACAACTTGATCTGCGCTTCTAATTGTAGAAAGACGATGAGCAATAACGATAATAGTCATCTTGCCTTTTAGCTTTTCAATTGCTTCTTGAATATTTGCCTCATTTTCGGTATCCAGGGCACTGGTTGCTTCGTCCAGCACAAGGATAGAAGGTTTACGCAATATAGCTCGCGCTAACACAAGACGCTGCCTTTCCCCGCCGGACAATTTAATTCCACGATCACCTATCAGCGTATCTAGTCCTTGAGGTAACGACCTGACAAAATCAGCAGCAGAAGCAAACTCCAGCGCTTCCCACAGTTCATATTCTTTAGCTTCAGGTAATACAAGAGTGAGATTTTCTCTTATACTAATATTAAATAAAAACGGATCCTGTGGTACATAACTTATCGCTTGGCGGAGCGCTAATAAATTATCGCTTGTTAATGGCTGATCATCTAAGATCACCTCACCCTGCTCCGGTTGATTTAATCCCATTAACAAATCAATCAGCGTACTTTTCCCCGCTCCTGAACGACCTACAAATGCCGTCATTTGATTTGCAGGAATGGTAATATTAATGTCTTTTAGTGCGTAATCCGCTTGATCTTGATAACGAAAGGAAACATCACGGCATTCTATTTTCTTACTTACTATTAAAGGTCTTACACTAGATATATCTGTGGTATGTTCACGTGCCAGGCTGCATTCCTGCTGAAGTGCTTCGACTGCTCTTAAAGATGGTAAGCTAGTGAAAATTTGCTCCAATGAAGCTTGAATCCCTGCCACCTTAGGCCACAACCTGGAGAAGATAACAATTACCATCATCAATTGAGCCGCCTGGGCGTTAAACATGGTAAAAGCAAAATAAATAAAGGAAGCAATAATCACTGCTGAAGCAGCTTTATAATAGAATTGAGAAGTAGTTTTAAGGTGGGTGTATTCAACCTGTTCTTTCTTAATTTGGTCTGTAATAGCTTCATACCAATTCATACGAGATTTTTCTAATGTATTACTTTTAACATCTTTTATCCCATTAATCTGCTCCGTAATCCCTCCGATATACCGGCGGCCAAGTTCGAAGTTTCGGTTACCTAATGCCAAGGATCTCTTAAGAAATCGACGATTAAAAAACAGCAGAACTATCCCACACAATAAAACGAAGATCGTAATGTTAGGAGAAAGAATAAATGCTAGACCGATTTGAATACATGTGAAAATAAGCGAAGCAAGAAACTGCAGCACGGAATGGGTACCTGCATTAGCCCGACCGATTTCAGTTGTCAATATATTAATGAGATCAGACTTTCTATTACGGATGAAAAAACTCCAATTGGAATTTAAAATCGAACGATAGGTTTTCACACGTAAATGTCTTAAAAAGCCTTGTTGAATAATTGCATTACGTACAGCAATCCTGCGGTTAATCAAATTTTGACTGATCACAATAAGTACAAATATGGCTAGGATAAGCGGCAGACCAATAGATTCAGGAATACTATCCAGAAACGTAAACAAACCCGCAAATGGCATACTCCCCGTACCAAGGTCGATAATTCCACTCATACTAATCATTGGAACCAGTAATAAAATACCTACCCCTTCCAGCAGACCAATACCGGCCATAGCCAGTATGTTAACGTACAGAATCTTTCCGGAAAAAGCGTGGATTTGCTTCAAGAAATAAAGAACGTGGTTCATAAATAACCCTCCCTTCTCTTAGACAAGCCTTCTCGTTTTCCTCCATCCCCATATAAATGGACGCAATGGAAAATACAAAAAATGAAGATTTTTCGGCAGTGGCAGTGTTTGTGCATCTTGGGGGTAAGGATATAAAAAACTTAAAATAAAATACACTCTTTGCTGAAACGACATCAATGCAAATAGATGGCGCTTGTGGTATTTAGCTACCTCTGGATCCAATGGTTCAGAGTGTAGATTAATCATAGACTCTAAATAGTAAACAGCCTGTTGAGCTAATTTCCGGGATTTATTTGTTTTTTGATTAGGAATAGTTTTACTATAAGTATGATATAATTGTTCCGCTAAGTAGATTGCTTGAAATCCAGTATGCTTATTTCCATATTTCTTAAGTAATTTATAAGCTTCTTCCCACTCAAGCTTCATTTTCATCAATTGGTGTATATCGACGATCCAACGCAGCCTAGACCAACCGTGTCTGGCCCCATGAGATGCGAGAAATACAAACAGATCTTCTTTGCTAAGAATGTAAATTGGCTGCTTCGATAAGCTCATACTTCTCTTTCGCGCCCACAATTCTGAAAACCCTGGTTCTTTTCCAGGTCCCGGGTTTAGACGCCAATGAACTTCTACTTTCACACCCGTTCCAGGGTGAATATAAGTAACGTGGTGATGCCGCCACTTCCAATCATTTAAGATCGTTTCAATATAATCATCCTTCTGATAACCTAAATCTTGTAATAACTTTTCAGCATCAGATAATTGATTTATAGGAACAAGTACATCTAAATCGTTAGAAGTACGTAAAGATAAGTCCCCATATAAATCTAATGCAAGCAGCGGACCTTTAAGGAATAGAATTTGAAGCCGTTTTGCAGAGAATAATTTGCTCAGCTGCTCCATTACTTTACTTAAATGAAGCATTTGAAAGGTATTTCGCTTATAATCAGCAGCTACAGTTTGTACCACGTAATCAGGAACCAATTCAGGGCTGCACCACTGTAACTTTTTATAAAGAACAGGATAAATACGATGGTGTCTACTCTGCTTTATAAAAACATCCCAATTCACTCCATGAAAAAGAGAGAGGTCAATATTTTCGACTTGGTCTGAAGTATCACATTCTACAAGGCTGATAATGAGTTTGAGTTCAATGGGCACCTTAGATAAGTTCAGTCTTTGCCTCATGCTGCTGTCCTCCTACCCGCTTAGCAAATTTACCGACCACTGTAAACTTTTCCATTCCCTCAGCTCCAGTAATATAATAAGGACCACAACGCAGCCATGCATGAGCGATCATTTCCCCACTTTCATCGCGTGCCGTACCAAAGTATAACGTACTACTCAACTGACGTCTTTCAAGCATCTTCATAGCTGCAATCGCTTTGACCATACACTGACTTTCCCAAAAAGTATACCGACTGACAATTTGAATAGATTGAGAGATTTTCGCCAGCTCTCTTCGTTCTAATAGTGAGTTTGTACTTGTCTCCTCTGAAGCTGATCCAAGAGAAGGGGCCAGCCTTTCAAATGGAATACTCTTCCGGTAACGTGCCCAGGCAAGCAAAAAATAAGCTTCTATCATAAGCTTTTTACTACTTACATCCATTTGCAGAAACGCTCTCAACTTGTTCATCTTTATTAATTCCCTTCTAGAGAAACATACCGATGGAATTCAATTAACCCCTCTTCAGATAATTTATTTATGAAAGCAGTAACCTGCCTTTCGCACTCAGGGCGTTCAACCTCATATTGAGCGAGTAAGGAATCAACAACTTTGTCTATTTTCACAGGGGACGCAATTAACTCCCAAATCACTCCCCCCATTTCTCCTAAGTTGTAATATTTCCCATTTTCAACGCTTAGCATTACTTTTTCGTTTCCCATATCACTCACTATGTTTCCTTCAGATTGGCTGACTAAAAGATTCAGTGATAGTTCCAACTGTTTTTCCAACCTTATGCACCTCCAGTTTTGATAAGAGCAAATCAGTTAATTCATGAGCAGTGAACCTCGACTTAGGCCGCTTCAATGTATATAGATCTATATAGCTGCAAATTTGTGCCGATACGCTGAAATGCCAATCTACCAGTCCCATTCGAGGAATCATGAAATTTCGATACGTATGATTAAATATAGTGTGTAAACCATGCAGTTTTTCTATTTGCTCAAATTGAATCTCTTCCCCGTCAACTTTCTCTAATTCTATGATCCCAGCTAACGGAAGCTTCTTTGAGTAAAACTTATCTGACACTGGAATCGCATATTTGGATTCTCTATTTATAATCGGCCGATAACGTTCAGACTCCATGCCGAAACCATCAAGACTCTCCTGCCACAATTTCTGCTGCGGGTAAGCGGGCGTTACCATAGGGATACCGTTTTCAACAGTAACAGGAATAACGTCATCACTAACTAATTGAAATCCTCTGTTCAAAATTGCTGATGCTGTAGTCGACTTGCCTGCCCCGGAATGACCTACAACAGCATAGGCTTTCCCATCTATCTCTACAGCACTTCCATGTAACGGAAGAATCTTGCGCTGCATGAGGACACTGCCCATACACGTTCCTAAAATATAAAGACGAAGTTGATCCTCTTCTGCCTCGTCAAAAGCATGGAAATAAATGCGCTTACCATTCTCAATCTTATAGATGGCTACATTAGGTATTCTAAAAAGGCATTCTTTAGCCTCAACATAAAAATTCCGATTCTGAACAGTTTTCACATTCCATTCATCTAATAAATCTTTTTGTTGAATGTAAAGATCAAAGTCGGTTTTATGATTAATTTCCAATAGCTCCGGCAAAGATAGTTCACTCATTATATTAAATCCGAATGCCGTGTACATAATTTGTTTCGAGGTGACAGGCATGACGGCTCATTCCTCCTCTTTTAGAAAGTGCCCCTATCCCTTTTCTGAAATAGGGGCACATAATACTTAACTGCCCAAGCAACTAGCGTTTGATTGCCCAGGATGTGTCTCCCCTCTTGGTGCTTCGCCTATGTCAAAGCAATCTGCATTAGCGTTACCAGGACCATTCATTGTCATACTGACATCTAAAACTTCTAAAATTGGCTGTTTCCACTCTTTCAAATCCCCATCACCTCCTTTCTTTCTATCGATTTAATGAACCTTGAGACAATTAAACTACGAGTGAGCACCTTGAAATCTTCTTCAAATACCATTTCCGGTCTTGGAATAGTTCCCAGCCTATTCATCGCTTCTTGTATAAGCTGTATATTCAAAATTTCAGCTAATTCGGAGTCTCTGCAAATACAATCAACTTCTTGTCTAAAGTCTTTCCAACTGCCAGTCATCCGATGAATCGTATCCGCCCCCTGCAACCCTCTAACATGGTAATTTAACCTCACTTTTTCAGGAAGAAAGTTCTTGGTAGCTTCACGTATAAATGAACGATCCACCCCGTTCTTAACATATTGCTCATAAGGTAATGACAAGCAAAATTTGATAACATTAATGTCATTTGTAGGATCGCGGTTCCATAGCCCATAGCGCAACGATAGATTTGTTTCTGCTACTCCACTTTTATTCCATACATAAGGCTTTTGAAAATAATCTTTTCTGTATTTAGTCAAGTCTTTGATAGAATCAGGGTATACACTCTTGTTGTAATCTAATAAACGAGTATATACATCTGTTTTCTTGGCAAGAGAAGGATTGATAAGTGAAGATAGCTGACTTTTTGACTCTGAATGGATGGATGATTTAGGAATAGCTTTTTTTGCTAAGATAGGTAATATATTTGATTTTCCTGTCTTATAGGTCTGAGTAAATTCATTAAGCTCCCTGTAAAGCTTTTTCCATTTCAACCCCTTTAGTAAGGAAGTGTAGTATTCCATATTTAAGTTCCAGGATCCCCAGGAGATAGAATGATTTCCTCTAGCTCCATTTAAGAGAACCTTTATCCCTCTTTTTTGAGCCTCTTCATTAATCCCTTTAAGCCAATACGTATTTTCAAAAAATTTATAAGGCATTTCCATTAATTCAATAAATTGATCGACTTCAGATAAAGGACTTTTTCCTTCAAACTGAAGAAAATGAGAGTCGATATTACCAACGTGGTTTATCGTTTCTTTAATTAAATCTGCTTCATTTGGCATGTAATAGTTAGGCGTCCAATCTTCAAAAGTGCTTTCAGGAATATAGCTGAATGTATGGAGCACTTTGTCTTCTTTACTTAACTCTTTAGACGCAAAACTAACGACCGAACCAGAATCCAGGCCACCGCTTAACTGAGATCCAACATTTCCGAAAGTTCTTAAACGATCTTTAACAGCACGTCCAAAAACTTCATGAAATGTCTCAGTATAATCCTTTGAAGAGTTTAATTTTAATTCTTTAACCTCACCAATCGTGTCATATTTCTTAAGCGCTACGTTCCCATCTTGAACAGTAATACTATGCGAAGGAGGTACTTGGTGTATAGATGTATAGACCGTAGAAGTCATATCCACCGCTTCTATCATGGTAGGAATGGAAAGAAACTCAGCCAGCCAAACTTCATTTATCTTCTTCTCCACAAAAGGCAGAGAAAACAAAGGAGCCATAGTCGTAGAAAATGCAAATCGCTGGGGATCGTTATAAAAGTAAAGTGTTCGTGAACCTGAAAAGTCTCGAGCACCAAACAGCTTCTGTTCAGATTCATCCCAAATCATAAATGAAAAATCACCTACCAAATGCCGGGGAACTTCTTCTTTCCACTTGCTGTAAGCTAACAATATGAGTTGAGTATCCGAAATCAGCTTTCCTTCTGTTTGGGAAATTCCTAACTGACCAAAAAGCTCATTTCGATTATCAATAATGGCATCAGATGTTATAGCTAGTTTTCTTTCGTAATCGTAATAAGGTACGACTTCATTTATAGATTCAGGGGTTATCCATTGAGCGTGGCAGCCCAGAAATACGTTGTGCTTTGTCCATTCTCTTTTTGAGTCAAACTGATAACTATTAAAGCTTTTCATTAGGTTGTATATGTTTTCTGTGGGGATAAACTGCTTATTATCTAAGTGTAGCAGCCCGACTATAGCACTCATGCATAACTCCCCCTTCTGTAAAGTTGTTATAAAAGTTATATAAAATATGTAGGCCCCCGAGAGGGCCAGTAATTTCGACTATCCACATTAACTGTCGTGGTGCACATCTTCGTCTGGATCATGCTGTTCAGCATCAGGTATAGTAAGTCCTGGTCCTGCCATCGTTAGATTTACATCAAGGACTTCAAGTTTAGGCTCTTTCCATTTGCGGCTCATTTTCTCACCTCCTTTAATGAGTTTTTTATTAGAAATCTATTTAAGATTAATAATCTCATTAACATTTTAAAATCATGATTAAAAATTAATTCAGGTTTAAGCTCTCCGTTAATTTTATTCAGAGAATCTTTAATGACATTTTCATCTAAATATTGAACCACTGAAGAATTTTTTAGTAACCCTTTAAACTCATTAATTAACTCATTCCAATGAGACCCCAACCTTTGAGTTCCGTCAGCACCTTGGAGCCCTCGATACTTAAAATTTAATCTCACTTTATCAGGCAATATACCTTTTGTAGCTCTACGAACAATTGAACGATCCATACCATTTTGGATATATTGGGAATCAGGTAAAGATAAACAAAATTTAATTACTCTTAAGTCGTTCGTTGGATCCCTGTTCCATAAAGAATATCTTAGTGATAATTTAGTAGCACTTGTTCCATTTCCCCAATAATAAAGTTTTGTGAATTGATTTGTTCTAGCTTCGTAAGTATTAGGAAGGTTAGTCCCTGTGAAATCAATACTATGTTCTCGTAGACGATTGTAAACATTTGTTTTATCGGCAAATTCAGAATCGATTATGCTAGGAATAGATTTAAATTCCCCTAAATTATTTACCGGTTTTGCAAATGCCTTCTTTCTTATAATGGCTAATGTTTTTCTATTACCTGTCCCTTTAACATGCCTGTATGCATTCATTTCCTTAACAAGAGAAATCCATTTAAACTGTTTTAGCAATTTAGTATAATAATCAAGTGCGTATCCCCATGAAATCGTATAGTTACCTCTTGCTCCGTTTAATAAAATACTAATATCCTGTTTTGCAGCCTCTCTATAAATCCCAGACATCCAGTATGAATTCTCAAAAAATTTATAAGGCATTTCTAATGTATCCAACCAATCATCCACCACTGTATAAGAATTATGACCTTCAAAAGAGCAGTAGTGATCTCTTATGTTGCCTACGTATTCAACAGTATTCTTAATAAAAGGCCTCTCATCAGGGATTTTTGTCTTAGGAGTCCAATCCTTGAATTCTTTAATAGGTACATAACTGAATGTTTTAATGGTCTTTTTCTTATCCCTTAAAGAACTTGCAGCAAATCCTGCCACTGCTCCAGAGTCTAATCCTCCACTTAAATGCGCCCCAATTTCCTTAGTAGTTCTTAACCTTGCATCCACCGCTTCTTTAAATACTTCTCTAAACGCTTCTTCGTATTCTTCATTAGAATTTAACCTTAGCTTCTTTATTGAACTGAAATGATCGTATTTCTTAAAGGATAGTTTTAATTTAGTTACTGTAATTGTGTGAGATGGCGGAATTTGATTAACTTGATTGTAGATAGTTGAAAACAAATCTACAGAGTTAAACATATCAGGAATTGCCAGGTAATCAGCTACCCAATCTTCGTTAATCTCCCTTTCAACGTAAGGTAATGCTAGTAGTGGTTTAATTGTGGTACAAAAAGAAAAACTGTTATGGCCCTGAAAGTAATACAAAGTTCTAGCTCCTGAAAAATCCCTTGCCCCAAAAAGCTTCTGCTCTCGCTCATCCCAAATCATAAAAGCAAAATCTCCGATTAAATATCTTGGAGAGTCTTCCCCCCAATTGTGATAAGCAAGTAAGATTAATTTACTGTCCGGCATATTTGTTCTAAGAGCCTTACTCACACCTAAGGCATTAAATAATTCTTCACGGTTATCGATAATAGCATCTGCAGTTATGCACAATTTTCGGTCTGGGTCATAATATGGGAGCTTCTCACCCACCTGCTCAGGAGTTATCCATTGACTGTGACAGCCCAAGAAAATATTGCGATCATTCCACGTTTGTATGTCATCGGCTGGGTATTTTTGTAGAGATTCCATTATGGAATTACTATGCATCATAGGAACAGGCTCATTGTTAAGGTTTATAATTCCAGCAATAGCGCTCATAGCAATCCCCACTCTTTTATAAATAATTTAAATTCTTAATAACGAACGATTATGTGTAAGAATTTGTTTATTGTAGTAATTATATAACGTTTCATACGCTATTATTCTATATAAAGAACTTATCACACTTTTATAAAGAACACAATATTGAAAACAAATATTTCTTCTTATTTTTTCAAAATTTGCACAATTAATTCATTTGATTAAAAAAAATTAAAACATGAAAAAGAGTGCTGAGATCTCAGCACTCTTTTTCATGTTTTAATCATACTTCAATCTGCTATCAAACCATATGGTTTAAAGATGGCTCTTTCACTTTTATACTCCCAGGTAACTTCCCCATCTTCCTCACTTCCCGAAGTGTGTGTCGGACCTGAATCAGAAGATGTTCCAGCATTCAACGCTTCATAAACCAGTCCGTTGTGGTGGATAGTACTTCCAGCAATATAACTCGTAGAAGACTGCCAGGTTAAATCGGTTGCTGTACCCTCATGAATACAAATCCATCCTATATACCCTCCAGGCTCCAAGTTTGCCTCTTCTAACTTTTGCCTATACCTAAAATATCCCGTGGTAGGTGCTGAAGAAACGATGAAGTAAGGATCTTTAATTCCATTGATCAAATTATTAGATAGGATAAGATCTTGATTGTTAGGATTTATCGTTGTGTTTTCTAATACATTATCCCGAAACTGAAAATCAGGTATTGAATATCCCGATAAAGGCATGACTTGCATCGCTTCACCTGAGGAAGTAAAAGTATTGCCTTTCACAAGAAATTTTTCACATGAAACAAACCGAGAAGTAAGCAGCGAAATAATATTGTCTGGATTATCATCGACTGGTGCCATATTAAAACGGTTATTGAGAAACTCCACTTTTCCATTCATATCACGGAAATATACAAATCTATTCTGAGTACTGTTAATCTCACACTGTTCAAACCTTAAAATGTCCATTGGTTGATCATAGCTTGCGAAAAATTCGGTTTCATTAAATGTACAGTCTTTGAATTCATATTTGTAGCCGGTTGAGTTGACTCTGAATTGTAATGGTGAATCCAAATCTGAACAGTCAAAGTAGCATCCTCTATAGTCGCCTGGAGCAATAGTTACCCCTAAAGTTCCTGGTGTGAGCTTTAGATAATTGTTGGTAAACATCCAACCATTTTCATCTGAATAATTGTATATCCGTGCTTCATCTAAAACATTGTCTTGAAGCATCTGTGGAGTTCCTGAAGTCTGTAGGTTATTACTATCGCTTGTAGCCGAAATGTTATTGGAATCTCTAAAAAAATAATTAGAATTCACTAGTGATGTATAAGCTATTTTTTTATCTAAGCCTAAAGAACTGTTATAGAAATAATTATTGCTAATTAGATGTCTTCCAGTACTCCTTGAACCTACTGAAGAGTGAAACATTGTATTTCCGCTAAAAAGTGCTTCCCCCTGAAGATCCCAGCTAGAAGAATTAATGATATTATCTTTTATATGAACTTGCCTACACTCACCCCAGACAGTGCTTTGTCCCAACCTATCCATATAATTACTATAGAAATAAACATGTTGCGTGCTTACAAACGCAACTCCAATTCTGGAATCATAAAAGTGATTATTGTAAATTCTAATATTTTGGTTTAATCCGTAGCCATCTTCAACGTCAATAATGCAACCAGGGGAAGCTCCTCTAATGTGATGGATTTTATTTTCATTAATAAACAAATGTTTTCCTGTGGGAACGACTCCACATCTACGGGCATGATGAAGATCACACTTTTCTATATAAACATACCTTGGACATAAAGATACACATAAACTTAACGCTGTCCCTTCTGTATCTGTGGGAAGTGTACCTTGATAGTAAGACAGTTTGATCTTTGTTGCCCCTTCAGGAATTTCAATATCATCAAATACTTTAGCTCTAATTAAGGAATCTACAAAGTTATTGTTTTCATCGTAAAATATTACGTCAAAGGTTTCACTTTCAATGTCACGGCCAAAATCACCCCAGCTATTCCCACACACATTAAAAAAACCATAAATATTTATAGCTGCAGTTGGTAAAGAGATATAACTATTGCTTCTAATCCTTGAAGAATCGCTGAACAATTCACCATTATTTGTATCAATACTCCCTTGTTCCCAATGATCGAATGCATTCATGTTGTAGAAATTCGGTAACGCTTCTGTATAGATGCAGTCTCCTGTGAAATTATAGATATTAAGAAAGTCAATATGAATATATCTTGAGTGGTGTTCAACTGTAATCCCCATCCCCCACTCATGAGTTCCTGGGATACTTTCATAATCATGAGTGTATCTATCGCCTTCAATATCTCCATTCGTTACCCTAATAAATTCTGAGTTATTTTCAATTAAGATAACAGTATACCTTTCAAGACCATTATCCTGTATACGAAGCTTTGAGCCACCTAAATTAAACGTCATTCGGCTGGGTATTAATATTGGATTATTTTCATCAATAAGATAGGTACCATCTGGCAAAACGAATTCATTGTATCCCATTTGACTTGCCCACTGAAGTGCATCATTTAAGTGTTGAGAAGTATTAACAGCATCTATTCCCTCGTTAGATACTTCCCATTTCTCTAATTCAAGAGTATAGCTACTGGTAATGTCGGGGACTACCTTCCAACTACCGTTTTGATATGCAATTAGTCCTCGCTCATCAACATTATTAAAGTCAATATCCTTAATATCTTCGATTGAAAAATCTTCAAACTTTTGGTCAATATCTGCTAATTTACTCTGCAGGTTTTGAGTCTCGTTCACATAAATTGCTTTTGAAACAGTTAAAGGATAAATAAATTTGTCATCACAATTATCTTTTAAGCGGTTAATTTTACCTAGCACATCTTCACCCCTGGATTAGTCGATCTCAACAAAGCTGTGAGACCCATTTATAGAAGCATCATGACCATTTTCCGATTGATCCAACACATTGCCTTCCGAAGTATCGTATTCAGCAATTAATACATCATCATGAAAAACTTCAATATTATAGATATTTCCAGGCATAGAATTAGAGCTATTCGAGCCGAATAATGTTAAACTGCCGCTTTTTGGTGTACTTAAATAATGAATAATTTCGCAATCTTCTCCAATCGGAACGTAGTTACCCAAATTACCCGGAATTTCATCTCCGTTAATTTCAATTTTTTCTATATTTCTTTTAGCGCCTGACATCACTGAGTAACTTCCAGAGCCTGAGTAAAATAAATCTCCATTATCCTTAACTGAAATGAGTCCAATTACCACAATTTTATTGTACAGCGGAAGAGAAGATGGCGCCCTAAAGAAGCTATCGGTTCCTGACATTTGCAAGTAAAATTCTAAAGAAGCTGTCCTTACTGTAAAACTAACCCCTATAGACTCATTGTTGTCTTGGTCAACTGCTTTAATAAAGAAAGTGTACTCTGTATCAGCACTTAGAGAAGTAACTTGAAAGCTTAAGGATGAGGTAGTACCTAACAAGTTCTCTTGCAAATAGATATTATATTCTTTAATGTCACTAGAATTGCTAGCACTCCAGTGTAAAGTCAGGCTTTCCTGAAGTACATTTGTAACATAAATATTTTCAACTTCATTAGGTGGCTGTGTGTCTTCTATTTCCACCAATTCTGATCCTTCAACCCAGTCTAAAGTAGAGATATCATTACATACGGTTGAATTCAATTCCTCCTCTGTAATTTTAAAATTATTATTTGTAATGCTCCCATTTTTGTCTAAACTTTCTTTATCTGTTTTGGCTTTGTTCAACCAACCAGTTACAGAATTTAAAATTCTCATTTAACCTATCCCACATCCTTTTGAACCAATTAGTTTCAGTATATGAATGCAGCGGTTATATGAGAATTATTTTTAACTATGACAAGCCTATCCTTTATATCCATTAAATCGTGAATTAATGACAATATAAAAGGTTTACCTGAAAATTATAATAAAGGTAATAAATATTCACCTTTATTATAATATGGTGACTACATTACTGATTTCTTTTGTTTAGATTGGGGAGAAACTAAATGTCCTCCATTAATTTCAAAAGTTGTATCACAATTTTTAATTGTACTTAGTCTGTGAGCTATAATAATTAATGTTTTTTCACCTTTTAAACCATCAATCGCTTTCATAATTTCTTTTTCTGTTTCATTATCTAATGCGGAGGTGGCTTCATCCATAAATAAAATTTCCGGATTATGATATAGAGCTCTAGCTATACCGATACGTTGGCGTTGACCACCGGATAGCCTTACTCCATTTTCCCCTACCGTTGTATTTAACTTCTCGGGAAGGTCTTTCACGAACTCCTTCAACTGTGCTTGTTCTAATGCCCTCCAAACTTCTTTATCATTTATTTTCTCACTTTCAATTCCAAAAGCTACATTTCCTCTGATGGTATCATCTGATAGATAAATAGATTGGGGAATATAACCAATCTTTTGCTGCCATAAAGACTTTTGACTTGTTAAACTTTCTCCATCAATTTTCACTTCCCCTTTTTCAGGTTGTAATATCCCTAAAATTATATCAACTAATGTAGTCTTTCCAGCACCAGAGGGACCTACAAAAGCTACTGAATCGCCAATAGGAATATTTAGTGACACATTCTCTACGCAATAATTATCTTGCCCTGGATATTTAAAAGAAATATTCTCTAATTTAATTAACTTTTTATAAGTTTTTTCTCCTCTATTAATAATATCTTTTTTAAACCCTAATTCATTCCTATAAGATATATAATCTTTTTCTCTCGATAAATCATAGTAAATTACCGATAGAGCAGGTTGACTATATTTAATTGTGGTAATCATTGCTACTACACGTGTTATTGATGGCATCAGACGAAAAGCCGCCATAGCAAATAGGGCCATCGTAGATATAATTTCAGAAGTATCTTTACCTTGGAGCACAATAATAACCATAGTAATAAGCACTACAGAAACCAGTAATGTTTCTATAAATAAACGAGGCACTTGTTCTAACAATTTCATATACCGACTATTGTTTGCCTTAATCTGACTTTGCTCTTTATATGCATTAATAAAAAAACTTTCTTTACCTGTTACTTTCACTACTTTACTTGCTCCTAGACCTTGGTTTACCCACTTAATCATCTTCCCAGAAACCTTTTGCTGTTCATTACCTAGTAAAGAAATCTTCTTTCGAAAAATTTTAAAGAAAATAAAAACACTTCCACTTAATAAAGTGAAAGCTGTTATTGTTGCAATTGGAGATGTTATAAATAGTAAAGTTAACACACAAACAATTACTAATATTTCAGTAAACAGTTGAAAACTAGACATAATTATACCTTGAAAAACTTTTGGTACTTCTGAATTAATATTTCTAAGTAAATCGGAAGTGTTACGTTTCAAATGAAAAGTATATGGTTTGGTCAGATATTCTTGAAATAATTCTGCTGACAATTTCACTTGCTGATTTAATATTACTCGAAATTGTGTGTAATTAAACAATAATAAATACAAGTTTTTCGATACAAATACTAATAATAGTACGATAACTGCAAAAATAATAAATGCATTATTACTATTAAAATTAAACAAGTCATAAAAGTATGCAAGTATAAATTGGTCATGTATTAGTTCTGGTTTAGTTACTATACCTACGAAGGGTACAATTAAACCTATTCCTATGGTTTCTAATATTGCAGCAATTACCATCATTCCAAACAATAATAATAGCTTCTTTTTTTCTTGTTTATTAAATAAAGTTTGTAACTTCTTGAAGTTCTTTAACAACTATTTCACTCCTTACACAAAAGATTTTTTTCTTCAACTAAAAATAGCATCTCTAAGCTTGGTAACTGTCTTAATTTTCACTTTTAAAACAATAAGAGAGTAAACTAATTTCTCATTTCTTAACTTGCATATAGCTTTTAATAACTTTGTAAATATAGAGGGACAATGGTAATAACGGATATCGTTAATAAATTCATTATCGTTAACTATTTTTGAGATCATTTTTAATTTTTTATAGTTTGGAAGTGAACAACTCATAATATCTTCCAAATATGATAGTGTAATACCTGCATATTTGTATCTTATTTTTTCTTGTGCATTAAATAATTTATATTCACAACACCTATTTAAGAAGAGTTCTCTATTAACTACAATATAATCATAAAAGTCTTCTCTAAAAGTTTGAGTTAATGAATCTTCTCTTCTAACAAAATAGTTATATAAGGGTTGGGGAATGAAAACCAGACTATTTAATAATGGTAATATCTTAAAATTTAATATCATATCTTCACTGTGACTTTTGTCTTCATCGAATTTAATTTCGTAGTGACTAAATAAAGACTTTTTGTATAGCTTATTTACGCTAGATACTAAGCTATATGTTTTTTGTTCTACTATTGATGATATGATTATGTTTTCCTCAATATCAGCTTTACTATATAGCCCCTCTGCTTTGGTCCATATAGAAGATATGGTTTCTGTTTTATTGAAAGAGTTTATTGTTTTAATAGGACAAACAATCATATCAGCGTTATTTTCTTTAGCCTTTAAAAACATCACTTCATACATATTGGACTCGATAGTGTCATCAGGATCCACAAATGCTAAATAATCACCATTAGAAATGTCTATTCCTTTATTCCTGGCAGAAGAAACCCCAGCATTCTTTTGATGAACTACTTTTACTCTATTGTCTGCTAATGCATACTTTTCACAAATTTCTCCGCAACTATCTTCAGAGCCGTCATTTATAAGTATAACTTCTAAATCAGAGAACGATTGGGATAGTATCGAATCTAAGCATGAAGCCAAATATGGTTCAACATTATAAATTGGTACTATAACACTTATACTAGGCATTTTATTGCTTCACTCCTCCCTTTTCGAACGATTTACCCTAATTCTAAGAATTATCCATATTAGCAATTTCACTAGCCTCGTACGGACTCATTTTGATAATTTTTTAATTCCTTAATTTTCTCTAGAATCATGAGTTCCAGCTGGTCTTCATCAAAATCAACAATTTCCCCTTTCCTTTTAGGCACTAACTGTTCATATGCTCCAGAAAATTTTGTGCTAATAATTGGTTTGTTAAAGCATATGGCCTCAGCTAAGGTAATACAGAATCCTTCATGACGCGATGGCTGAATATATATATCGCAATCCTTCATATATCGATATGGGTTCGCCTTAGCTCCTAACAATAAAAAATCTTCTCGAAGGCCATAATGTTCAATTAATTTTTCATAATTATTACGTTCAATGCCTTCTCCTATGCAGTACCACTTAACATGAATACCTTTTCTCTTTAATTTAGCAAGTACCTTAATAATTAAATCTTGCCCTTTTTCTCTACTGAGTCTTCCCACAGTAAGGATCCTGATGCCATTAAAATCATCTTGAAACCCACTCCCTACTTCAGCCAAATTTTGAATAACCTTTTGGGAGATAAAATTAGGAAACCAAAAAATTTTATTTGATATACTAGGCAGTAATTCTTTTAACTTTTGTTGACTTTCTTTCGAGACTACAAAAATTTTGTTAAAACTCCTATAACTTTTTAGAGCATTTACATGATTAAATCCTATTTTTGTGACATCAAAATGTATCCACTGTATCCTTTTTGTTGCTGAAACTTTATTCAATATAAAATAGCTTATGAAGTCCATAGGACCTGCATAAGCTACTGCTATATCATATTTTTTATTTTCATAACGAATGTGTTTAGCTAAATACCCTATATATATATCTTTATTTCTAAATATTTTCGATAAAAAATAAAAATAAGAAAAACTCAAAGCTTTTATAACACTTCCCTCTTTAAATAATGAGATAGCTGTTTGTTTAGGAGGTTGATTAATCATTCGCTTAATTTTTGAAAAACCTTTTAGAACTTCTACATGAACATGTTGTGGTATATGTGTCAAAAACTCCCCTTTTTCTTCCATTAATAAAATCGTAATATCATATCTATCTTTTGACATTTCAGAGAGCAAATTCAGAAGGGCTTTTTCTGTTCCACCAATATTCATGTTTTTAACCATAAAAACTATGCTTCTCTTCATTATTTCACCTTCTTTTAACATAAGAGTTAATGTAAAATAAAGTGCATTAATCAACAAATTTATCTAAATATTTAAATTGTTTTTTAGATTTTTCGAATATATTATTATTAATTAATTTGTTTCTACTAACCTCGTCTATTATTTTTTCTACATTTATCTTACTAATATCTCTTATATAAGAGTAGTTTGAAGTCATCTCAAGGTCGTTAAGTATGTTATACGTTTTTTCACTGTATATAATAGGAAAAACACTTTGATTGAATAAGAAAGCAAGTATGATGGAGTGAAAACGGCTACCAAATATTATTTCACATTTTTTGAATTCGTTTAGAAAGTTATCTATATTTCCTTCATAACTCACTATCTTAATCTTCCTTCTATGTTTGAATCTTAAAGACTCTATAATTTGTTTTATTGCTTCCAGGTCACCTTCTTTTTTACAAAAAGAAAATAATTTCACTTCAAATCCTTTCTCTATATACCTTTTTATTAATTCTACAATCTTATCTTTATACTGTGATTCATACTTTTTTAATCCTTCTCTGTTAACCAAGTTTATTATGGAAAAACCAACACTTTTTTCTTTGTAACTGACTGAATCATTTTTTAACCCAAAAATCACATCTGGAGCTAACCTAATATTTTGTTCATTACTAAAAATATTGTACGAGTATTTGTCACGAAAACAAATATCATCAAATAACTTAAAGTATTCCCGATGTTCATTTATAAAATATGAATCTTTAAATGGACCAAAATTTGCTCCAATAATAAATATAGGTTTCTTGGATTTTTTAAATTTTAAGGGGACCTCCATTCGTTCTTTTAAGAATTTTTCCCACCCCTTTCCCTCCATGAAAATTGAACCACCTATATAAACGTAGGCACTATATCTAAAATAGTAAAATAACAAGTTGTCCAATCTCCTATAAAACCTTACTTTTTTCACAAGTACATTTAAACTAGATTGTTTAATAAGATTGACGTTTTTGTATTCCTTAAATATTAATTCATATTTTTTCTTCGTAGTTAAAAGTTCCCATTGTACATTTGGGTATCTTTCAAAAAGAACCTTTAAAAACAAATCGTCTCCTAAGTTTATGTTATAGTAAGCATTGACTAATATTCTTTTTCTCTTCATATATACACATCTTTCTGTATTAATACTATTACTTTATCAATTTATAAAACTTATTAACTTCTTCGAAATTACCTTTTTTCTCTGTCTTGAGAAAATTAATAATTTCGTCTTTTAATAATGGGTTCTCAATATACCTAATAATTCCATTAAAAACACTATTACCATCCATATTCACGACCAACCCATTCTTGTTATCTATCATTTGGTTATAAACTGCATCGAACCTAGTAGTGACTATAGGAACATTTAACATTCTTGCTTCTGCAATCGCCAATCCAAAACCTTCAAACTTAGAGGTTTGTACATAAAAATCCGCACCTTTAATATAAGGATACGGATTTGGTTTGACACCAAGTAATATAAAGTGGTCACTTAACTCTCTCTTCTCAATTTCTTCTTCAATTTCTTTTCTCAATGGACCTTTTCCTAATACATACCATTTAAAATTGATCCCTTGATTTCTTAGTCTTTCACAAGCATCTAATGCAATGTCATAACCTTTTTGATAAGCTAATCTACCAATTGTTAGAATGCGATACCCATCAAAATCATCTTTGTAAGCATCCCCTATATTAGCCATGTTAAAAATAAGATCAGGATGATTTATATCATAAATCACTTCTAATTTGTTCCTGTTTTCTGGAAAAGTTTCTGCGAAAATTTCTTTTGTTGATTTTGAAACTGCGATTACTTTACTATAATTTCTATAGTATACTTCTTGAAATTCCTTTTCTTTTCTATTTAAATGATAACTAACATTTACCCAAGCAATTTTTGTTTTAGCTTGCACTTTTTCAGCAACATAAAAAGTAGGGACTCCCTGTGAATAACTAATTGCTACATCATATTTACTTGTGTTATTTTCAATAACATCTGAAACTGTTTTCCAATATATTCTAGCTTTTTCTGCGTTACTATACTTTTTTAACCGTATTCTTGAAGAATATTTGATTCTCGAAGTAAGCATTTTAAAATTTCCACTAAGGAATCCATGTCTTAGAGAGTTTTTAAAACTACAATTTGAAAATTTAATGTATTCTAATGCTGGCAAGAGGTTAACTTCTTTAGGAACAAATTCTTCAAGGGGGTCTCCATGCGAAAAAAGCATTAGGTCAACACTGTACTTGTTATAATCCAATAAGGATAGTAATGTTACTAAACTCTTTTCTGCACCAGCAACATCTAAAGATTCGATAACAAATAATAATTTCTTTTTCATGTTTTCCCCTGCCTCTTTAACTACTCTATATTAATTTTTTCAATAATGTATTTATTGATATCTTTCGCAAAATCACGGTATTTTATTTGATTTAAAACTAGAAGAATATATTCCATCATAAAAAGACACTCCAATATATATATATCAACTTGAAAAAAATCAAATATATCTCTTCTACAATTTAAATTTTGTAATATCGATTTTTTGAATGTCTTCACATCATTAATTTCTTTTGAATACCGAGAGTCATCATCAAGGAGAGTATTAATAAGAAAATTAATATCAAAGTATGGAGAGCGGAAATTGCAATACTCCCAATCTATCAAATGAAAACCTCCGTCTTTAATAATTACGTTTTTACATGATACATCTCCATGGCTAATTACTTGAGGAACCTTTTTTAAAGTCAACTCATCTATTAATTTCTTGTACGTTTGATAGCAGTAATCGTTAATTTTTTTCTTCTGAGCGTCTGTTATATAAATTGTATTTGTTTTTAGTTCTTTTCTTATTTGGTTAAACAAATAATTTATATAATCCTCAGTTTTTATTTCTTTCACCTCAGACGAATTTATTAAATTTTCCATTAAATTTTTTATAGAATTATGATTGTTTAATAAAGAACTAGCTGTCGGATGCATCCCATTAATATACAACTCATTTAATATTCTATTTTCTTCATCCCAATTTATTACATGAACCATACTTTGGAGCTTACTTAAATAGAATTGATTTTCTACTAAATTTGAATATTGTTTTTCATACAAAAATGATACGGTTTTAATTCTTAAAGAGATTACTTTGTAATTAATATCGCTTACCTTTAAAGCTATGTCTCCTTTCAAAGGCAAACTGATCACTTTAGATCTAGACTTCAAAAAAATCTTAATGTACAAAATTATTTTATTTATTTTTCCTCTAAAATCATTTGGCAAAAATGGTTTACATTTAAATATTAGTATATATATAAACTTAATAAATAACATATCTTTACTAACAAAGAGTTTCTGTTCTAATTGTAAATAATGTTTCATTTTCCCTCCTTGAATTTATTAATATTTTGTTCTTAATAAAGTATTGATCCTATGTTGAAAGTAAAATAAACGTGGGTTGTAATTTATTAATGTAATTAAAAACTTATATTTAATGGATAATAAGTCATTTTTCATAACTTGTTTATAATGATTCTTTATATGGGATTGTATAATCTTCAAAAATTTCATCTTTTCTTCCTCGCTCCTTATTTGACTTACTATATAGTAACTATTGTCTATACTCCAAAATACAAAGGAAGAAAAGTATTCTTTTGATAGCTCGGGGTATTCCTTTCTCATAAAAGAAATTATTTTATCCCATATTGAAAAGCTTATAAGCCTATCCGCCTTATAATTAGTAGTTAGGATACTGTTTTCTCTTTTAAAATACATATAACCCGTGAAGTTAGTGAATACAACTTTGTTTGCTTTAGCAAACATTTGATATGAAGTTGCTAAGTCTTCGTGTAAAAATCCGACTGGAAACTTAATGTTTGATATACATTTCCTATTAAACAATTTATTACAGACTGAAAAGCGATAAATTTCCCCTTTAAAAAGTTGTCTTAAGCCTTCATTGTTATCCATTTCTAGTATTAAATCTTTCTCCTTTTTAGGTACCGATACATTTTTTTCATTAACTTCCCCAAATGTACAAATAGAGATATCGCTTCTTGTATATATACATAATTCATATAACTTTTTATACATATTTATATCAATATAATCATCACTATCCACGAAACCTATATACTCACCCTTAACTATATCTAATCCTGCGTTCCTTGCTGAGCTTAACCCTCCATTTTTCTTATGAATTACCCTGATCCTTTTATCTTTTTCTGCAAACTCATCACAAATTTCGCCACTTCTATCAGTAGATCCATCGTTAACAACTATCACTTCAATATCAGTAAACGTTTGTGCAAGAATACTATCCAAACACCTTCTAAGATAAGGCTCAACATTGTAAACAGGAACAATTATACTTATAGCTGGATTCATAATCTCACCCACTTTACAACTCAATTTTCTCCTTCACCAAAGTCGAAGAAACACCCTTCGTATAAGGAAAAAAAACAATATCTACCCCAACCCGGTTAAACTTTTCCTCAACCTCTAAAAACAACTTGTCACCTTTCCAATCATCCCCAACAAACATGACATTGAAGTTCAACATTTCCCAGGCAGCTATTTTGTCCCTGTTAACTTGAGGAATCACTTGATCGACATACCTAATTCCGCTCACAATATCTTTGCGATCTTCAAACGGAATCACAGGCTGCTTGTTTTTATATTCTTGAACGAGTTCGTCTGTACTTACGCCAACGATAAGATAATCGCACTGTTCTTTCGCTTTACGTAAAATATTTAGATGACCCACATGAAATAAATCAAAGACCCCGGTTGTGTATCCGATTTTATATGGCTTCATATATTTCTCCTCTCTTTTCACTAAAGCAGATTTCTTCCATTTGTTTTACTACTTGTTCTGATGCCTGACCTTGTTCGTAAGAGCCAATTTCATCTAGAAATAAAATCAGTTCCTCCTGATAATGCTTTTCGTTAAACTTTTCAATTCTCTTAGCGAGTTCATGATTAGAAGCTGCCTTAACAAATGGGAGTTCTACTACATTAAAGTAGAGCTTTCTATCTTTCCTCATGTATTCTTCCAGATCAGGCACATATAAGAAGCAGGGCCGTTTGGTTATGGCATAATCAAACATTAGGGAAGAATAGTCTGTTATCAGTGCATCAGAAATGAATAAAAGCTCCTGTATATCACTGTAATCCGTGACGTTTATGACACCTTCTCCCATCCGCTCGCCTTTTAATGAAAGGAGATGAGGATGAAATTTAACGAGAATCGTCCACTCTCCTCCAAATCGTTGGGTGAGTGATTGTCGTAATTGCTGATAATCCAAGTCATAAACTGAGGTATCGTTCTTTCTTCTAAACGTAGGGGCATAAAATAGAACCTTTGTGTTATCTGATAAATTAAGATTTTGTTTTACTAGGTCAGATCCGCTTCTTCCTCCAAATAAAAGGTCATTCCGCGGAGTTCCATGTTTGAAAATTTCTCCATTGTACCAGTACGCTCTTCTAAATATGTCTGTACTGTTTTCACATCCTGAGAGCAGTAAGTCACACTGCTTAGAATCTCTCTTTGCCATCTTTACATAATGTTCAGGGAGTGTTTCTTCTGCGTCTTTCTCGATTTGTTTTAACCGCATCGAGCTGTGCCATGTCTGGATGTAATATTGTTTTTTCCTTTTCACAAATAAATCAGTGGTTCTAAAGTTGGTAATGATGATTTTAGATGTACAAAGTTCATAAAAGTACTTAATGGACATTACTTTTACTTTTCTTATTCGAGGATCTAGATTATAGGCTTCTGGGTCATTAAAGGCCCATACGACATCGAATTTGCTGTTATTATGCTGAAGCATATACTCTGTAATATATTTTGGATTACATCCATACTGACTGCCGTAATAGCTAAACAAGAAGACTTTATTCTTTTTAATAGGAAAGCTGTTAAAGAAATAAATGATGAGATAGGAAAGGAATTTCTTGAGGAGGCTCATACTGCATTTGCTCCTTCCCTGCTTATTTTTTCAAGTCCAGCTTGTTTAGAGAACACTTTTAATTTCCTCGTTATTTTTCGCAGGCTCAAGTAAGCGACATTCAAATATGGATTTCTATAAAATAAACGCAGTTGAAGACTCAGCTGCTGGTCATTTTCGGTCGCCTGTTTGAAATTAAAATAGTTCTGACGAATATACTCTTTTATTTCCTTTCGATGCATTCTTTGTTGATCTACCTTACGATTTAAAAGCAGGAGGTTATAATGAATTAGCAGGTTCTTCAATAATTGTTTATAGGATTCTTGTGTCAGACTCGTGTGTTCTTTTTCCAGAAATTCGTGCCTGACTTTAAGCCCTTTAATTATGTCTAAATTTCTAATTGTATAATTAGCCACGATACTGTCATTACGCTGGTAATAGTTGTATAAAGGTTCATTCAATACGATGAAGGTTCTTACCCGATGCATAACGTTGTGAGCCCAGAACACGTCTTCAAACAATACCCCTTTTTCAAACTCCAGATCGCGAATGAGTTCGGTTCTATAGAGCTTGCCCCAGGCGAAGTTTTTCACGGTTTCATTTTTTACGAGTTCATACATTAGCTTTTCATTATCGTAGATAAGAAGGTCTCCGTTTTTTGAATAATACCTTTGATCAAACAGGAGATGATCCTTATGCGCATAATAAAAAGCTGATTGGATTACATCAGCTTTAAAGGCGAGCATATGATGAATCATGTGGTCAATCGCTTGCGGTTCAAGCCAATCATCACTATCAACAAACATCGTAAATTCCCCAGTTACGTGCTTCATTCCGAAATTACGCGCATCTGACAAACCGCCGTTTTCTTTATGCAAGGCTTTGACTCTGGGATCTTTATCAGCATATTGATTCGCAATTTCACCGCAGCGGTCAGGGGAACCGTCGTCGACTAGAATAATCTCTAATTTTTGATAGGATTGTGTAAGTATGCTGTCTATGCAGCGGTGAATGTATTTTTCTACTTTATAGATAGGAACGATAACGCTGACTGTTTGATTCAATTCTTACACCTCCTATGCTAGTTGATAGAGTTTATCCAGTTCGTGTTCATTATGATAGTTATGATTGCTGCAATTACGTTCCAACTTACTTCTTAATTCCCTATCGTGGTACAGCTTTTCTATACCGTCCACAATCCCATCAGGAGACAACGAACAGATGAATCCATCCACTTGATCTTCGACTTGGCTTGGTGCTGTTGGATAATTCGTGATGACTACCGGCTTTCCTAGAAGCTGGGCTTCTCCTACAGTCACAGCTTTGCCTTCATAACGGGAAGGCTGAACGTATAGATCTGCTGCTTTCATAAAAGGATACGGATTGATTTTTTTGCCTAACAAATAAAAGCAATCTTCTAAGTTATTGTCTTTAATTTGCTTTCTTATCTTTTCCTCGTCCCCGCCATAGCCGACAACGTACCAGGCCAGCTGATTATACCCTCTATCCGCCAGCAGTTTCATAGCTTCTACTGCCTGGTCAATTCCTTTGGCATGCGACAGGCGGGCCACGGTTATTATTTTGAACCTATTGTCATTCTTCATCGGGTTGTCTAGCTTCTCTTCTGATAGAGTTCGAACCAAATGAGGAGAGGTTATATTCTCTATCACCTTAACTTTACTTTTAAGTGGGGGATATTTCTTGATAAAGGCTTGTTTACATTGTTCTGAAACAGCGATGATGTGGTTGAACTTGTCCCATAACTCAAGGTCCATCCCTTGATCCGTATCCACAGTAGAATAATCAGTGTGGATCCAGGCAATTTTGGTCTTTGCCTTTACTTTTTCCGCCACCAGGTAGTGTGGCCAAAGGTAACTGATCGCTACGTCATAGGTTTTTTCAACTTTTGGTAGTAAGGGTAAGGAATATTTCCACATGTACTGCATTTGCTTGTACCCGTTCTCCACCCCTTTAGATTGGCTGGCACGGTATTTGGCTAAGAGTCTTGTTATTGCTATTGGAAGTTTTCCTTGCTTGATCACTTGTCCTATCGACATCCTAAATGTTTTGTAAGAAGGAATCTCATTTAGAAGCGTTGGTTCTTGTGGGAGTATGTCCATAAATTCTCCGGTGTGGCTGCAGAGCAGCAGTTCGACTTTATATTTCTCATAGTCGAAGTGAGTTAACATGCTGATTAAGCTCCGTTCCACCCCGCCCACTTCCATATCAAAGGAGGTAATTAACAGGTTTTTCATAGTTTTCTCCTTGTTTCCCGCCATAAATTTTTAACAGCCTGGAGATTCCTGCGTTGAGGCTGTATCGATTCAATTCAAAACTGTTAATAATTTTGTTGATGTTCTTTTCTTTCTGTCCTGCTTTTTCCAGAATTACTTCTGCCCATTTTTCGGGTCCATCACTTAATGAAAGATTGGAGACCAATTCTAATCCTAAATCAGCTTCCGGCTGAATAGCATTTGACACAACGCATTGAGTTCCGCTTGCCTGCGCTTCGAGTAATACTAATCCTAACCCTTCGTAAATGGATGGGAAAACGAACACATCCATACTGTGAAGCATCGTTTCGATGTCGCTTCTGACCCCGACAAATCTGATATTGTTGAATATTCCCAGCTCTTCAGCTTCCTCTATCAATTGACTTCTAAGGTCTCCATCTCCGACTAATAAAAGTTTGGCATCCTGGTGTTTGTTTACAATAACTTTCATTATCTTTAATAAGAAGGTGTGATTTTTTGCTTCGATAAAGCGGCCGATATGACCGATGACCAGGCTGTTTCCTAACCCATGCTGCAGCTTAAACTCATTGACTTTCTGCTGCGGTTTTTCGATTAAAGAAAAGTAATCGATCACGTTTGGAAAATAAGAGTATTCGTTCTTTTCCAGCATTTGTTTTCCGAATAGATAATTACCTGATTGCTTACTGCAGGCTAAGTAATTCGTCGATGCATACTTAATGACTTTCCGCATACCCGATATATATAATTTCTTGATCAGCCGAGTATGTTCGTCATCCGTTGTGTGCGCGTGGGCGATTCTAACTTTCACTCCAGCTAGTAAAGCAGCCATATTTGCAATGCCACAATGAAAAAGAGTATGAGAATGAACAGCTTGATATGGTCCATAGTTTTTCATTACTTGATAGAGTTCTTTCACTGAATTCGTCTGGTTCAGCCGGATTACTCTGCCCCCCAGCATTTCAATTTCTTTGTCATAGTGAGCTTCTTTCCGACTGTAAGAAATAAAGTCGAATTGAATTTTGTCATGGTCTATGTTTCTGTATATGTTCATTAACATCGTCTCGGTTCCAGCTCGGTTCATGCCTCCTGTGACTTGGAGAACTTTTATAGGTTTGGATTGAGCCATGTTTTTCCCCTCAAATCCCCATAAGATTTCTAGCCATCTTCTTGTTGTTTCTTCCAATGAATAAATTCAATGATGTGCTTATATTCCGGCAGCTGTTCCTTTTGAACTCCTGCTTTTTTTAAGTCGTAAACGAATTGAACCCATTCGTACTCAATTAAAGGGGGCAGCTGTTGGTGGATGTCGCGTTCTGGGTGCAGCAGATCATATAAATCAACTTCTAAAACGTCTGCAATTTTCTTTACTAATGTAATGGACGGATTCTTGTTTACGTTTCGTTCTATGTTGCTTAAGTTTGACTTTGAGATGTTGGCTTTCTTGGCCAGTTCTGATAATGAGATTCCCTTGCCACGGCGAATTTTATGGATTGTTGTTCCTATCATTCATAAATACCTCAATTTTTTTGTCATACAATACCTTCCTTGTTTGTGGCTTTCTCGAACGTTTCTTGAATTAAATCGATCACTCTATTTTGCTCCAGATCGCTGAGACTCGATCCGGATGGTAAACAAACTCCAGTGACGAAAAGCTTCTCGGATACACTGTTAAATGGTTCATGGGTGAAATACTGGCACCCTTTAAATAAAGGCTGCAGATGCAGCGGCTTCCAAACCGGGCGAGCTTCGATGCTTCTTAAGCTTAGATTTTCTATAATATCTTTATTGGTGACAGTGGAGATGTTCGGATTAATCGTAAATGTAGTCAGCCACCGATTCGACTTTGTCCCGTTATATTCCGGCATGAAACGGATACCTGGCAGCCAGGACAGCATCTGTTCATATCGTTTAAATAACCGGCGTCTTGCTGCCACTCGATGCTCAATCGCTTGAAGCTGGGCTCTTCCGACACCCGCTAGGAGGTTGCTCATTCTGTAATTAAAGCCGAGGGTGCTGTGCTGGTAATGGACGGCTTGATCGCGAGCTTGAGTGGCTAGGAACTTGGCTCTTCTAAGGGCTTCCATGTCATCCGAAACCAACATCCCCCCGCCCGAGGTTGTAATAATCTTGTTCCCATTAAAGGAGTATAGACCCAGGTCTCCTATAGTGCCGGTATGTTTTGATTTATAAGTGGAACCAAGTGATTCTGCAGCATCTTCTATTAATGGCACCCCGTATTCATCACAAAGCGCGGAGATCTCAACCATTTTAGCGCTCTGTCCATAGAGGTGAACCACAATAACAGCTTTTGGCAGCTTATTGTCTTTAACGGCTTGAACTAAAGCTGCTTCTAGTGCTTTTGGAGACATGTTCCACGTATCGGGTTCCGAATCAATAAAGACAGGCTCGGCCCCTTGATACAAGATGGGGTTGGCTGTAGCAACAAAAGTAAGACTCGAACAGAATACCCGGTCACCCTTTTGTACATTTAATATAGAAAGAGCTAAATGAATGGCGGCTGTCCCTGAACTCACAGCCACTGCTCCTTTAGCTCCTACATAATCCGCAATTTCTTTTTCGAAGGCGTCAATATTCGGTCCAACTGGTGCAATCCAGTTACTCTTAAACGCTTCGTCTATATAAAAAGGCTCATTTCCTGTCATGTGCGGTGGGGAGAGGAATATCTTTGAATCTTTCAAATGCGTCACCCCCTGTACGATGCAGAAATTTGAACGGCACCGCTTTTTTAATACTTCGAGCTGGCGATCCTGCTACTCTGCTGTAAGAAGGCAGGTCACGTATGACAGTGGACCCTGCCCCTATTACTGACCATTGATCAATAGTTATTCCAGGAATAACTGTTGAAGACGCCCCCATGTCTACGCCTTCCCCTATCGATACCTGACCTGTTAATGTTACATTGGGACATATATGAGAGTAATCCCCTATTTTACTGTCGTGCTCTACGATCGAAGCGGTATTGATTATACAGTGCTCCCCGACTTTCGCTGCAGCATTCACCACAGCGTGTGCCATAATGATCGTTCCCTTTCCGATAGAAGCTGACGGACTGACCATCGCAGCGGGATGAATCAACGTAGCAAATTGTCGCCTCTTAAATTTCTGAGTTAACCTTTTTCTGGTTTCATTGTTACCAATCGCCACTACGATTTTCGTGGAATCATCGATCATGTGCTCGATGTCTTTTACAGGGCCAAAATAAATATTATTCTCGATAAATCCATAAGAGTATTTCTCATCCAGAATAGCTGCCAGCTTCTCTTTTCCTCTAGCTGTAATTATGTCTTGAATGACCCGGCTGTGGCCTCCATTTCCAATTAAAATAAGCTTCATTCTACATCACTTCCTTGGAGCCTTTAAATTTTTCCATCGCCCCACGCCCTTCAGGTGTAATTCCTTCTTTCCTGATAACCTTCTGAATGGTCATCGATAGAATCTTCATATCAAGTTCGAAGCTTTGGTGGTTTACGTACCATGTATCTAATTTAAATCTCTCTTCCCAAGATATATCATTTCTTCCATTAACCTGTGCCCATCCCGTAATTCCCGGCTTTACTTCGTGACGCTTTGCCTGCTCTTGCGAATATAAAGGTAGATATTCCATAAGCAGGGGTCTTGGCCCGATTAAACTCATTTCTCCTTTAATAACATTAATAAGCTGCGGAAGTTCGTCCAAACTATATTTCCTTAGAAACGTTCCCGCCTTTGTCAAGCGCATTTCATCTGATGAATCTCCTTCCCTCATCGTTCTTAATTTGTACAGATAAAAAGGCTGTCCGAACCGGCCCGGCCGCTCCTGTTTAAACAAAATAGGAGAACCCATACTCGTTTTCACTAAAAGAGCTGCACCGAACATAAGAGGAAAAGAAACGAGTAAGAGAATGAAAGATATGACTATGTCGATCGTTCGCTTCATTATTACGTCTCCTCTTCTACTTACTGGCTGGAATAAATAAATCCGCTGCTCTGCCAAGCACCGGATCTTTTATGGCTGGTTCTTCGTAACCATTTGGATTATTGACCTGCCACTTCCAGGTGTCCTGACACATCTGTTCGATTCCTCTAATTGCCGTCCAGCCGAGTTCTCTTTCTGCTTTGTCAGGGTTTGCATAACAAGCTGCAACATCTCCAGGACGTCTGTTTAAAATAGTATAAGGTACAAATCGATCTGATGCTTTCTCAAATGCAGCTACCATTTCATAAACACTGTATCCCTGACCAGTTCCCAGGTTATAAGCTTCTAAGCCGGCTTCATCCGTAATCTTTCTCAACGCCTTGCAATGACCTTTTGCCAGATCCACCACATGAATGTAATCTCTTACTCCTGTGCCGTCTTTAGTCGGATAATCGTTCCCGAATATATTAAGCCGATCGAGCTTCCCCACAGCCACTTGAGAGATATAAGGCATTAAATTATTTGGAATGCCGTTAGGTGCTTCTCCGATTCTCCCGCTTTCATGAGCTCCTATCGGATTGAAGTAACGAAGAAGCGCGATGCTCCATTGAGAATCCGACAGATGCAAGTCTCTTAAAATTTCTTCAATCATCAGCTTCGTACGTCCGTAAGGGTTAGTCGCTGACAGTAAGTGCTCTTCCGTAATAGGCACTTCACTCGGATCACCATATACAGTTGCTGAAGAACTGAACACGAGATTTTTTACATTATATTCTTTCATGACATCACATAAAATGACTGTACTGATTACATTATTAGCGTAATACCATAATGGCTTTTCCACCGATTCTCCAACAGCTTTCAACCCAGCAAAATGGATCACGGCCTCTATGTCATTTTCTTCAAAAACAACTTCAAGCTCTTCTCTTTCCAAAAGATCAAGCTCGTATATGGGAAACTTCCTGCCCGTGATTTCCATTACTCTTCTTAAGGCTTCCTGGTGGCTGTTAGAAAAATTATCTACAACTACAATGTCGTGTCCTTCATTTAATAATTCGACACACGTATGACTGCCGATATATCCCGCTCCACCTGTTACCAAAATGGTCATATGTTACTTTCCTCCTTTAACTACCATATTAAATAATTGCTTTCATATTGAATGTTTAATGTCATGACATTCTCGTAAAAATAATAAGCGAAATAGCAGACAATAATGGCTAAATAAACAAATTTTTTGTCTCTATTCTGAAACAGAGGGATGATCCAGGAAATTAATATGAGTTGATACAGACTGAAATAAATAGAGAACCTTGCAAAAATCCAATTTTGTGTAGCGATGACCATAAAGACAAATCCAATCAGCGTCATATTAATAATGACATCACTGTTCGGCATGATCTCTTTTAATTTATGTCTTCCGAGATATGCTATAAATAACGGCACACTCTCTACAGCTACGCGAAGAAAGTTCGCGCCGCCTTCGGCAAAATCTTTGTATTCTCCATACTGTGTATCTTCAATAGCTGAAAATAATACAGAAGAAAATTGTTCAAACCCTATTACAAGGAATACCGCCAATCCTATTAAAGCTGCGGTGGCTTTAGACCAAGCTTTCACCCGCACGATAAAATAGACCGGGAGCAGAATGAGTGCGCTCTGATGAAACAGTGAAGCAAACATAATAACCATCGCATATCTCTTAAAGCTGCCTTCAATTAAAAATTTAATGGCTGCAAACGCGATGGCAGCAGCTAATGTCTGACGGATTCCATTCATTGTGATTAGAAACAACCCGCCGGTTATATAGACATAAATACTTAACTCCAGCATGCGGGAGTATTTGTAAAGAACCATTACAATCAGAGCGTTAGTGATGACGGCTGTGGTAAGTATTAATATTTGTGGGTCAGGAGACAGAGACTGCAGTCCCATTTGAAGGATACCAAAGCCGATATCTTTCTGTTCCTGAATCACTTCCCACGTAAATGTATTCACTTCAAAAGAGTGCATGTAGTAGTAGGTGTCACCTATATTTGACCTTAATCCTGAAACAGCAGCAATTGATATTAGAGCAATAAATATAAACAATTTATTTGGTTTAAAATAGACAGATGTATTCGTATGAACCTCCACCGCCAACACTCTAGCCAGCAGTACTAATCCAAACACGAGAAATAAATTCATCCAAAGTAATGTCATAATGTGTTTCCTTTCCAAGCAGCTGGACAATCCGCTGCTTAGTTAAGAACGTCTTTAGTCCGGCTTGTTACGTATAAATATAGAAGACATCCAAACGGCAGGGCCAGGATCGTCATTCCTTTTTGAGGTGATTCAACTAATAATTGTTTGTTTTTCATCATTAAACTGCTTGATACATAATGAACTGCTTGTCTGAATTTAAAAAAGACACCCGCAAAACGAAGTGTCATTAATTCCTTTCTATAAAACGCAAATCCTTCAGGGTTTCTGCGATACTGCTTCAGCATATTACGTGAAGAGCCATCTTCTAAATATTCTACCCTGCACAACACTTGATTAAGAAGCAGCATTTCGTATTTCTCATCAAGTCTAAAATACTTGTAAGCGAGGCCTACATATTTTTCATTATTGAAAACTGGATAAGGAAACTCTTTAGTCAACTCTGTACGGTAGACGAGTTTTTTATCTCCTTTTACGCCATGTTTGTTGTATAAATTAAAAAGTGTCGACTGTGTAAGGTGTGACGGGAGTCCGGTACCAATTACCCTTCCATCGGTATATGAATCAAGTCCAATTATCCCACTGACTTTTTCACTTCCATATTCCTTCCAGCAGGATACTATATTGTCAACAGCATCCTCAGGCATAAAGTCATCTGAGTCAATACACACATTAAGTTCGGTCTCGATCGCCTCATAAGCTGTGTTATGAGCCCCATGCATTCCCTGGTTTTCCTGATAAATGTATTTTATCGTCAGATGATTATCCTTTGTCCATAAATCCACCAGCTGCTTCGTGTGATCTGTAGATCCATCATCTATAATAAGCCATATAAAATCTTGATTGGTTTGATCTACAAGACTTTTATACAATTTCTCTAAACAGAATGCGCGATTATAGGTAGGGGTAAATACTGTCAGCAGTTTCAGCTTACAACCCTCCCTAAAACAATGTAATTATTTTGTGTCTGCACGGCTGATTGTTTAATGTCATAGCCATTCCTTTTTAATAAAGCCGTATCCACGACTCTGGAATCCGGGGTGGCGGCCGCTTTTTTCATTGCCGTTATCCAGGGATCTATATGTGACAAAGGTAAATGCTCCACAAGTCCCATCCCCATATCCACTTCTTTAGTAATGGTATCTGTTATCAAACATGGTAGTCCGGCATTTTGTGCTTCGATTAATGTCACAGGCAGTCCTTCATGCAGGGAGGGAAAAAGAAATAAATCAAAAGCTTGCAGAAGCTCATCTACATCCTCCCGCACACCAAGGAATTTAACTTTATCTTCTATTCCAAGCTGCTTTGATTTGGCTTCTATCGTATTTCTTAAAGTCCCGTCTCCGGCCAATAGCAGTACTGAATTTTCATGTGTGTTTAAGAACCTGCAAAAGATCTCAAGTATATGGTTGTGATTCTTCTGATAGTTAAACCTTCCTACGTGCCCTGCGACAAAAGTCTCTGGCGATAAATTTAACTGCTCTCTCACCCTTAATCGTTTTTCTGCAGAATAGAGGAATCTCCGGCAGTCTATTCCATTTTTTAATAAATGAACTTGTGATGACTTCCGTCCGAACAGCCATTCAGCCGCTGACCGGGAGCACGCAAATCTGTGAGTTGCCGATCGGTGTATGCTGCTGGCTGCATAATTTTTATACAGTTTAGTTAACATGCCGCCTTCACTCTGCGTGTTATGACTATGAGCAATCCTGACAGGCACCTTAGCTTTTTCGGCCTCCTGAAGAACAATCCCGCTCATCTTATCCATGTGAGCATGAACAATTTTATACTGATGGGATTGAAAAAATCTTTTTAAAGCCTTTTTATAGCCCCGATGACCGACATCTGTAACGTAAGGAATTCGGTGAACCGTGCCGCCCAGATTTTCAATTTCTTGATCAAACACCCCAGGCTTGCAGGTTAGAAAGTCAAACTGCACTTTGGATCGATCGATATTTCGGTATAAGTTCATGAGTAAGGTTTCCGCTCCGCCGCGGTTCATATTAACGACGGCATGGAGTACTCTTAACGGACTGCCCAAGCTCCCACCTCCTCTTCCTTCATATAAGATTGATAGATTTTTCTCTTTTCAATTAATACTTTTTGTTCGCTGTATGTTTGTAGGATTGTTTTTCTACCTTCATTACCCAGCTGCTTTTTCACTTGTGGATGATGGACGAGGAACTCTATTTTCCCGGCAAAATCATCAATGTCGTTTTTTTCGATCAGCCAGCCGTTCACACTATGGTGAATCAGTTCGCGGTGACCACGGTTGTCGGTTGCGATGATGGGGAGTGCACAAGCCATCGCTTCCATAATGTTGACTGGAAGCCCTTCACGACGGCTTGATCCTGCCGCAGCATCACTCATTGCCAACAGACGCTTCATATCTTTTCTAAATCCTAAAAATTTCACTCGATTCTCAATTCCTAAACGAACGGTGAGTTCCCGGCATTCATTGAATGTCGAACCTTCACCTGCCAGCAAGAGCTTGATCTGCGGCACGGTTCTTGCTGCTTTTGCAAATGCTCGTAATAGAAACTTTTGGTTTTTATTTTTGTTAAATTCAGCGGCGTAAATTAATAAAAAGTCATCAGACTGATAGCCTAATGACTTTCTTAACTCCATTTTCTGTTCATGACTGACGGGCTTAAATTCTTCCGTATTCACTCCGACCCCGTGGACCAGCTCGTTTCTTCTTGTTTTTAGTTTAGCAGCGGCCAGCCTGTAGTCTTCTTCATTAATCGTAATTAAACAATCGGTGAGAAAGGATAAACCTTTTTCAATTGGATAGTATAGTCCCCAGTTCGTTAATGGGGCGCCTTTGCAGAAATGAAAGCCGTGAGCGGTGTAGATCACTTTTGTTCCTTTGTGTCTCGCTTCCTGGGCGGCAAGTCTTGTCAGTACTCCGCCCATGGGGGTATGGCAGTGAATTAAATCATATTCATTGTTATCTATTATTTTCTTCAGCTGACGAAAAGCGGTGATGTTTTCTTTGTGCATAGGGGACCTTTGAATAGGCAGGCTGTATTTCTGATCAACGTATGGGAGCTCAATATTCCCACCCGCTGCGACATGGACCTCCCAGCCTTGTTCTTTAAACCATTTTAAATAGGGAAGATGAAAGGCCTTAAAGTGATAGTCGACGGTGGCTGTGAACAGAACTTTTTGGACCACTCTTCTCACGTCCCTGTCATTTTGACATTAACTCTTTATCTAAAATGGTGTTCAGATAAGTAAATAATTCTTCACGCAGTTCTTCGCGTTCTAACGCGATTTCAAGAGTTGTCTTAATAAAACCCATTTTCTCACCGACATCGTAGCGGGTGCCTTCAAAATTATAAGCAAATACATGTTCCGATTGGTTTAGGGAGGCGATAGCATCGGTCAGCTGAATTTCATTTCCGGCGCCAGGTTCCTGATGGTTTAGTATGTCAAAGATGGCTGGCGTTAAAATGTATCTCCCTAATATGGCTAAGTTCGATGGGGCTTCTTCTATTTTTGGTTTTTCTACTAACCCCTCCACAGCGTGGAGACGTTTCGTGACGGGGCTTCCTGAGACAATGCCGTACCGGCTTACTTCTTCCCGTTTGACCGACTGCACCCCTAACACCGATGATTCATATTGATCGTAATGGTCAATTAACTGCTTCAGGCATGGTGTTTCTGCCCGGACGATGTCGTCTCCCAGCAGGACGGCAAAAGGTTCATTTCCAATAAATTTTCTCGCACACCATATGGCATGTCCAAGTCCTTTTGGTTCCTTTTGCCGTATATAGTGTATGTCTACTAGATTCGAAGATTTCTGAACTTCGCTCAGCAGCTCGAATTTCCGTTTCTCCATTAAATTCTGTTCGAGCTCAAAGGAGTAGTCAAAATGATCCTCAATCGCACGTTTTCCTTTTCCGGTTACGATGATGATATCTTCAATTCCTGACTCGATTGCTTCTTCTACAATATATTGGATCGTAGGCTTATCGACGATCGGCAGCATTTCCTTAGGCATGGCTTTCGTTGCCGGCAAAAATCTCGTTCCTAATCCAGCAGCGGGGATGATTGCTTTTTTGACCTTCACAAGGTTTCCTCCTTTAACTAATAATAGGCATTGGTTTCTCTTTCGGATTCGAATAGTTTGCAAGACCGATCAGACGCTGGCGCAGAGTTTCACGGCTCATCGATTCGTATTCTTCGATAATAGATTCTATTTCTTCGATGTAAAGCTGTACAGTCTTGCCGATATAGATCTTAGGATAGACCTGGTCTTCGTATATCTCATCTGCTTTAAGGAGTTCTTCAAACAGCTTCTCGCCAGGACGGATGCCGCTGTATTCTACTCCTATTTCTTCAATAGAATTGCCTGAAAGCTTGATCAAATTCTTGGCCAGGTCCAAGATTTTCACGGGGTCCCCCATATCCAATACAAATACTTCTCCGCCTTTTGTTAATGCGCCAGCCTGGATGACTAATCGTGAGGCTTCAGGAATCGTCATAAAATAACGGACCATATCTGGATGAGTGACGGTAACGGGTCCCCCTTTTTCGATTTGGTTTCGAAACAGCGGTATGACACTGCCGCGGCTGCCGAGTACATTTCCAAACCGTACCGCTACAAACTTCGTCGAACTGTTTTGATTCATATTCTGTACGATCATTTCAGCCAGACGTTTGGAAGCTCCCATTACACTCGTCGGGTTCACGGCTTTATCGGTTGAAACCATGACGAAAGTATCAACCTTATGCCAGCTGGCTGCTTTTGCGACGTTCCACGTACCGATTATATTATTTTTTACAGCTTCCTCTGGATTTCTTTCCATTAAAGGAACGTGCTTGTGAGCAGCTGCATGGTAAACAACATCGGGCTGATGATCCCCCATAATGTTCATCATTTTCTCTGCGTCCTGCACATCGGCAATCTCTGTTACCAGCTCAATATGTTCATCATAAAAATTGTTTCGCATTTCCATTTCGATCGTATAAATGCTGTTCTCGCCATGTCCGAGCAAAACAATTTTTCCTGGACCGAATTTCGCGACCTGTCTCGTTATCTCTGATCCGATCGAGCCTCCTGCACCGGTAATAAGGACGGTTTTTCCTTTTACATAGTCTGAGATACTTTCTGAATCCAGCACCACAGGTTCTCTTCCAAGCAGATCCTCGACCTGAACGTCACGAAACTGCTTAACGGATACCTTCCCGGTTACTAAATCCTCCAGCATAGGCAGGATTTGTGTTTTGGCCTCGGTTTTGGCGCATTCTTGAAAAATAACATTCAATTCCCTTCGGCTTAATGAAGGAATGGCGATTACGATATGAGAGATGTCCAGCTCTTTTACTTTTTGAACAATATCATGCACGCCTCCTACAACCGGCACTCCTAAGATATCGAGCTGATGTTTCTTCACATCATCGTCTATGAAAGCGACCGGCGTCAGTTCAGAATCACTGCCTTTTTGAAGCTGCCGGGTTACCATCGTGCCCGCTGATCCAGCACCGACAATTAAGGTCCGGCTCTTATTCTGCTCAGCCAGCATAACGGAATCACGATAGACCCTCCATAAGAACCGTGATCCTCCAATGAGTAAAATATGCATCATCCACGTAAGAACGAGCATCCTCAAATAAAGGGTTTGAAAAAGAATAATCTGTATCGAAGCGGTAGCTGCTATAGCGTAGGTCACGGTCTTGCCTATAATGATTAATTCCCTCACACTCGCGTATTCCCATACTTTCCGGTAAAGATTAAGCTGAAAGGAAAAATAAATATGACTGATCAATACAACTCCAAAGGATATCGTCAGCGCAGCTGTAGAATCATAAAACTGTGAACTGACTAACAGCTTAATCATTATTAATGAGGCAAGGACGATACAAAGATCGATAAAAATAAATAAAGATAACCTTTGCCTATAGGTCATGGACTTGCTCCTTTCCTAGTGTTATAGATTAAAATCTTCAGAAAAAAGATTCTTAAGGGCAAATCTTTTTTCTGAAGATTTTAATACGGGCATTTAACCCATCCTCACACCATGCCAATGCGACTTGCGCTAAGGTCATATTTCAACCCACAACATGGCTGAGTGCCTCCATTGCTAACGGTAAGGAGACATCACCGCATCTTTTAAAGAATTTAAATTCGTAATAGAGAACGAAAGGTTACAAATTACTTTTTCTCGTTCATAATCGCCCCTACAACTTCTGCATTCACGAGGTCCAGTACTTTTTTTGCTTCGACAACTTTCCGTAAATCTGTTTTCCCGCGGCTTAAGACGAGCACCACCCCGTCACATAAATGAGCCAGCAGTCTCGATTCATTTGACTGCAGAACAGGCGGAGCATCAACTAGAACAACGTCATACTTCTGGCTGACTTTTTTCAGAAGATCATTCATAGCTTCGCCGCCAAGCAGTTCTGAAGGATTGGCTGCTAATTGGCCGCTCGTTAACAAATCCAGATTACCGATTCCTGTTGGGTATACGGTATGTTCAAAAGTCGACCGACCCGTCAGGATTTCAATTAAACCTTCTTTATTGCTTACTTTAAATAGTTGGTGCACCATCGGGGTTCTAAAGTTAGTATCAATGAGTAATACCTTGTGTTTCTGCTGGGCCATGGATACGGCTAAATTTGCGATGGACGTAGACTTTCCTTCTTTTTTCCCTGGAGATGTTACTAAGAACAGGCGCTGATTTCGATTCTCGGTGAGGAATTGAATATTGGTCCTAATCGTTCTAAATTGTTCAGAAATGATAGATTCAGGAAAAAAATGAGTGACCAGCCTGTTCTTTTTATCCTTATTTAATATCAACGGATTCCCCCCTTACTTCTACTTCCTGTCCCTTGTTTTTTTTCTTTTTCGTTGTACTATTTTTTCGGTTCATCGGTGATACAAAGCCGAGTACTGGAATTCCTAAGAAGTCCTCTACTTCTTCTCTCGTTTTCACCGCTCCATCCAATGTATCTAATAGAAAGATTAAACCGATTCCGGCAATTATTCCGAATACTCCCGCTATCACGAGGTTACGATCTTGAAATTCATTATTAGGATAAGGGTTGACTTCTGCTTTAGATAGAAGCTGCACCTGCTCAAATTCCAGAATATTTACAATCTCGTTTTTATAGACTTCCGCTGTTTTATTAGCAATTGAAGCTGCTAATTCAGGATCATTGGCTGTCACTGAAATTTGAATGACCTCTGAATCCTCCAGGCGGTTCACTTCAATTTGATTAGCTAATCCTTCTGAGGATTGTTCAAGATTTAAATCACTCTTAACCTGTTCCATAATGATCGGGTCTTTAATCATAACCATCAGGGTATTCATATTTTCGTCTTCAGTGCTTAGAATCATGCGTGTTGATGTATCATAGAGCGGCGTGTTATTCATGTAACTGTACGCGTACGCTGCTCCTACAGCAAAAATCACCATGGCAAACACAATCCAAATCCGTCCTTTAATGACATCCCAGTATTCCTTTAAGTTAATCTCTTTGCCAAGCTGTTCATCATTATAGACTATCCGCTTCATTTTGCTCATGTTTACCACCTTTAGCTGTTATTCTTTATAAAGAACGAGAGGGGCAAAAAAATATATTCATTCCATAATTCAACTTTTTCTACGATTTAATTTACTATATTGACTACATTTTAGTTCTATATAAAGAACGTGTCAAGGGGGTAAAGAGAAAAAGTCCGAAAATTGAGATAAAAAGCAATCAGTGAGTGGAAGTCCTGCTTTTAAAAGTTAAGGTACTCTCCGGCTGCTTCCTTGCCTGAATCAGTTCCTCGACGTACTTATCATTCCTTACTATCTTCTCTACATCAATCAAAACGGGAATTAAGGATGAGGCCGGTCCCTCTAATTCACTGCCTGTTTTCTCTACTCCATACCCGTAGTAGAATTTAATTAGACGGTACAGCCTTTTCTCGATTAAGGCCACATAATACCTGGCTTTATATCTTTGTATGTGGTCATACATAATGTGTATAAACGTTTCGAAGTTCCCTGCCCTCTGAAAATCTTCATGGATACAGAGCTTATCTATTTCCCATACATAATCTATATTTGATTTAATTTCTATTAGTTTAGAGAAAGGATGTCTTCCTTCCACTGTACTGTGGGGATTATAGGGGTTATAAGGAATGAATTCAATCGTACCGATCACTCTCTTCCTTATGATCCTCATTCTTCTATTCTGTGAAATCAGGTTATACCGAATGCCATCTGCTGCATAGGGATCATTAATCCAGCAATATTTTTCACAAAAATATTCCCATGTTTTCTTAAATTTTTTTTGCTGTTTATGGGTTGTGACTATTTCATACATTAAGAGTCCCCCTTTAGCAAGACCCTTATGGGTTAATGTCCATAAGGGTCTAATGATTAACTGTCTAAACCTCCTCCACCGTGTTCGCAATCCTTATCATGTTCGTGGTTTTTTCCACACTTCCAGCAAGGGGGGGTACCGATAGTACCGTGGAACTTCATCGTGTTACTGACATCCAGCTCGTCTAATACAGGGATATTCCACTCTTTTTTCACAATCTCTCCGCCTTTCTATTCTTAATAAAGAACAAAAGATTAAAAAATCAGCACATCTTAAGAAAGACGCGCTTATACTGAACCCCAGTTACTAGATTGATCAATTTCTCTATAAAGAACGTTCTTTTAAATGATACTATCATCTCATTTCGTCGTTGTCCACTCTTTTGTGCACACTTTTTAAAAGTTTGTCGAACGATCGGCGATCTCAGCTTTAGAAATTTCAATATCTCTGCCGGCTCCCAGCCCCGCACTTACCATCACAATAACTATTCCAATAAAAATAATTAAAGCCGGAGTCCATGATTGAGTAATATCATGCAGTAATCCCAGTGCAATCGGACCGACAGCAGCTAGTGTATATCCTATTGACTGGGCCATGCCTGATAAGTTGGATGCTTGAACTGCTGAGGAGGCACGAAGGCTTAGCAGGGTCAGTGCCAGACTGACAGAAGCCCCTTGAGCGATCCCAATTATAGCGATGCATAAGGTTAATAGACTAGAAGAGGAACCAATTAACATGCCCGTTAATCCAATCAAGTACAAAACTCCAATACTCATTACAATTCCTCGCTGACTCTGGATACGGCCAGCTAATACAGGGGTTAAAAAAGTACTCGGGAGCCCGACAATCTGCATGAACGACAGCATCCACCCAGCTGAATACGGGTCCATGCCCCGGCTCTGCATAATTTCAGGGATCCATGTGATTAAGCAGTAAAACATAAAGGACTGCATGCCCATAAAGATCGTAACCTGCCAGGCAAGCTTTGATTGTAAAAGCGGACTGTCTTTTAAATCAATCTTTGGAATTTTAACAGGCTGCTTCTTAATTCTTATTTGTGGGATCCAAACAAGAAGAGCAACAGCCGAGAGAGCCCCCCAGAGCGCCAGGGAACTCTGCCATCCGCCTGCAAGCCGCTCGGCAATTGGAAAACTGACCCCCGATCCGATCGCAGCAAGTCCGCTTAGAGAAATCGAATAAAGACCTGTCAGCAGGCCAACTTTCTCGGGAAACTGCTCCTTAACGATCCCCGGCAGAAGGACATTGCCAATG
Organism: Halobacillus sp. A5; assembly: GCF_024189315.1. Lineage (GTDB taxonomy): Bacteria > Bacillota > Bacilli > Bacillales > Halobacillaceae > Halobacillus_A. The sequence goes on from NZ_JAIZEO010000005.1 coordinate 376,491, forward strand.
GCAATACCCACACCAATAAGAGTAGTTCCGATAAATAACGCGGCTGCCCACTCGATGGATCGTATAAAAATACCTATTGTAAGAATGATCATACCTAGGAATACAGCCTGACCTTGTCCAATTCTCAATCCGAGCCGCGGGGCTAGTGCGGAGAGAACAGCAAAAGCCACCAGCGGAAGTGTGGTGAGCAGACCGGCTGTACCGTTTGATATGGCAAGGTCTTCACGAATCGAACCGATAAGCGGTCCAACAGCTGTAATGGAAGGCCGTAAATTCAAAGCCACAAGGATAATCCCGGCCACCAGCCACTTCCTTTTATGTAATTCGTATTTCGTGTTCATCGTCTTTCCCTCTTTTCAATCAATAGCGCCTTCAATGGTGCGTTGATAAGTACATTCATAAAGAGAGCGAAAGATTTCAATAGCTGAGTAAAAATCTTCATCGTAACCCCCGTGCTGGTTAACCGTCCAGGAAGCAGCCAGCACCGTATGACAGTATCCCCATAGCAGCAGTCTCTCTTTATTTAAGTTTAATTCCTGCACAAATATTTTTATTCGTTCATTAATACAATCTCTTTGCCGCTCCGCAGGCCATCGATTTAATAAAAATTGAATAAGATCATACTCTATTTCACCGATTAATCCTTTAGGGTCAATGGCTGTCCACTCATTCTCTCCCTGCTTTAATATATTATAATGGTGAAAGTCACCGTGAAGGACGGCCTGGGTCTTACTGGTTTGGTTCAAATATGTAAATAAAGCCAGCGCACGACTTAAAGTCTGATTCGATATTGGACCGAGACCCGCACTATTGTTCATTAAAATATCCCTTAATTGATTCTCTCTGCCTTTTATAGTAGGCAGCGGAGAATCAGGCCTGACAGCGGTAACGAGCTGCTTATGTAAGCGGGCAGCTGTTAACGTCGCTGCTTCATCATCCTTTAATTCAGACAGCGGCATGCCCGGCTCGACCTTCTCCAGCAGTAAAATCCCTTTCTCCTTATCTTCATCTATAACCTTAACCCTTCCTGCCGGATTTAAGGCGAGTAATGCTTCGCGCTCAAACCCTTCTTCAGGGAGAGACAGTTTAAGAACAACTTTGGCTCCTTTTTTAGAAGTGGCCGGAGCTACATAATTATAAGATAGAGGAAAAGGGTCATGAACCGTAAGAGCCCAGCGTTGTTCACTATATCTCAGCAGCTCTGGAATCTTCTTAAGCCAGGCCTCACCTTCTGTAGGACAGGCCGTTAGTACATTGTCTGCAAACGGTTGGGGCAGATCCATATTCCTTTACTCCTTTTCTCTTAAATTAAGACGTACCTTCTACATGTTCCCTTACACGGGGTATCCGGTTTTCTGTTGATTTTATCATACTTTGTAAATGTTTTCGGAAAAGATACATTACGAACAAATGTACTTTAGCCTGCGTGTATTTATAAATGAACCATGGCAGAGAAGGCATATAGTCATGAATTGCAACAATACATTCCTGAGAGTTCGGAATTTTTCTAAACTCCAGACGGCCGCGTTCGTTTTTACGTGCATCAAAAAACAAACCGCCGGTTAAATAGTACAAAGCCCGCTGGTCACTGCTGCGATCGGAAGAGAAACTCATCTTCAGCAAAGGCTGTCCTGTCTGATTCAGTTTTATTTTATAATTATGATTATGATCTACTTCAGTCTTAAGAAATGGACGAAATTTACGGGCAAGCCAGTCCGCATACTCTTTCGCTGCCCAGGAGGCATCTTTTCCTTCTGGAAGACAGATACGCTGAACAGACCGCACATCCTTCTGCACATGGGGAGCTTGAAATTTTTTCTTCGATGAACCTGATGCTTCAGCTTCTTCCTTGAGGGACCATTCGGCAGCTTCTTTAAAGCTCATTTTACCACGGCTCACTTCTTCCTCCATCCGTTCTTTACTGGCTGTCATAGGGTGGATAAGACTTTCTATTAAAGGATATACCATTTCTTTAGGGGACTGGGTCGTTAAGCTGACCCACAGCCTGGAAAGCTTTACTGTAATAAACGGTACGTCAAACAGCCGCGGCTGCTTCCCCATGGCTTCCGCGGTTTGAATCATCATTTCTTTATACGTCATCACTTCCGGCCCGCCAACGTCAATCGCTTTTCCTTTCAGCTTTTCATTATCAATACTTTTATTTAATGCATGTAGAACATCAGGCAGCGCAATCGGGTGTGTCTTCGTGCGCGTCCATTTTGGCAGCGCCATCACAGGAAGTCGTCTCACAAGCTTCGCTAATATCGGGAACGAAGAACCTTTTGGCCCAACGATAAGTGCAGCCCTTATGGTCGTCACAGGCACACCGTAAGCACCTAGAATTTTCTCTACTTCAAGCCGGCTTCTTAAATGGCGGGATAGTTTATCCGCCTTTGGAACAATCCCGCTTAAATAGACAATTTGCTTTACCCCTTTTTTCTTCGCAGCTTGAGCAAAATTGTCCGCAAGAATCACGTCCATATCTTCAAACGATCCCTGGGTCAATTTAGCAGAAGGAAGCATGGAGTGAACGAGGTATACTGCAATGTCCGCTCCTTCCAGACCTTTTTCTGCATCCGCCATCGAGTAGAGGTCACAGGACCGCCAAAATACGTGTTCAGCATCCTCTTTGTCATCCCCGTTTCTCGATAAAGCAATCACATTGGCGTATTCTGTTAGTTTCTCAAGCAAATTATTGCCGATGTAGCCGCTCGCTCCAGTGAGAGCTACGACTGGCCTTTTTTTCTTTTTCGCTGTCTCCACGCTGATGAGCCTCCTGACTGAGCAAATGGTTTTGTACTGCCCTTTACCCTATTCCTGACCCTGAATAACCTGACAGTTCACACATGAAAAAAACCCCGTCTGCCCGGGGCTATTTCACCATCCGTCCTTCATTTTTCCAAAGTTCCTTACGCAGTACTACTTTTTGAATCTTGCCTGAGGCGGTTTTTGGGAGTTCTTCTACAAATGAAAAGCTTTTTGGAACCTTGAAATGCGCCAATTTATTTCGACAGTGATCCGTTAATTCATCTTCTGTGACATCATGTCCCTCTCTTTTCACAACGACCGCATGCGGTGCTTCTCCCCATTTTTCATGAGGGACAGCTACTACTGCAGCTTCTAATATAGAAGAGTGGTCATAGAGTGCGGCTTCGACCTCGATGGAAGAAATATTTTCTCCACCGCTTATAATGACGTCCTTCTTACGGTCTACAATTTCAATATAACCTCTCTCATCCACTACGGCCATGTCCCCGGTATAAAGCCAGCCATCTCGTATCGTCTCATTAGTTGCTTCCGGGTTCTTGTAATAGCCTTCCATGACATTGTTTGAGCGGGTTACAATCTCTCCAATGGTCTTTCCATCCCTCGGAACTTCCTCTCCCAGTTCATCAAACACACGGACTTTCGATCCTGCCATCTCGTATCCGGTTTTTGCTTTTAACAAGTACTGTTCTTCTTTCGATAGATCCTGCTCCATAGAGCGCAGAGCTGAAGTCGTAATGAGTGGAGTAATTTCAGTCATACCGTACACCTGAATAAACTCCCAGCCCATCTCCTCTTCTACTTTTCGTACAAAAGCAGGCGGAGGAGCAGATCCGGCGATGACAATCCGTCCTTTATGGGATATCGTTTCAGATTGAGACTCATACTGTTCCAGTATCATATTTAAGACGGTAGGAGCCATATGCATGACCGACACATGGTGTTCTCTCACTTTTTGTAAAATGATCTCGGGATCGACTTTGCGCAGCATCACCTGAGTGGCTCCATTTAATGTGTAATAAAAAGGAGAACCCCAGCCGTTAACATGAAACATCGGTAAAACATGCAGCAACGTATCCTGATCGGAGACACGTAAATGATGCATGGAAGAAAGGGCATGAAGATAATTCGAACGATGAGACAGAAGGACCCCTTTAGGGTTTCCTGTAGTTCCACTTGTATATAAGAGACTGGCTGTATCCGATTCCTCCAGCGGCTCCCGGTCAAACTTATCCGAAGAATAATTGCTGCGCCAGGCATCATAAGCAAGCCGTCCGTGTGAACTGCCGCCGTGGACAATCACTTCTTCCAGGGTCGGAAGCTCAGGCAGTATTGACTCTACTAACGGGTAAAGTTCTTCATCTACGAATAAAACCTTGCTCTCACTATGGGTTAGTATAAACTGATAATCTGCCGGTTTCAGCCTGGTATTTAACGGAGTCATCACACCGCCTACTTGAAAAACTCCATAAAACCCTTCGAGCATTTCTGTCGAATTGGGTGCTAAATAAGCAACCTTATCTCCCTTCTTAACACCTAAACCTCTCAACCCCCTGGATAATTGATTGACTCTTTCATTCAGTTCTTTGTATGTTAAAGTCTGATGATCATCAATGATGGCCGGCTTATCCCCATAAAGTTCAACAGCACGGTCTAAGAAATCAGTAAGAACTAAAGGTACATGCATAGTACTCCTCCTTCTCTTATACATATAAAGCGCTTACATATAATTCTAATGAAACTGCTGTTATATATCAAACTATAGCGATGTATAACAAAAAGCTTTTCTTCGTGTTGAAGAAAAGCTTTTTGAAAAACCATCGTCTCCTCTGCTGGAAGGAGTAAACATTGAGGGCAGGGTTTTAAGAAAATACTGTTTTACAATTAAGCTATGCCAAGTGCATTCAATAAAATGAAAACCATCATTATGAACGCAGCAGCGTGCACCAGGATAAGCAGCCACTTCTTCCAGCCGCCGCCTTTAACCCCAGTTACTATTCCGCCTATTGGAAATAACAGCATTAAGATTACGGCAGCTCTTCCAAGTCCCCAGAATGAAAATCCGCTGACCATTAAGGTAAACAAGGCAATAAATATAACGAATAATACAAGTGACACTATATTGAATTTTTTCTTTTTATTATCATCATCTGATAAGTAATAACTATAAGCCATTGCTATGATATCCTCCTATCGACAAAATAAACCCTTTTTTCTATTATAATACCCTTGTAAAGTGCTATGAAGGTCCAGAATGCTTAAATGTGAGCGTTAATAAATTACAAGGTTGATTACAAAGTCATAGGGGTCTCTCTTCTTATGAAAAGAAGGTTCGCTGCTTATATTATACGTCCTTAGGCTTTACTTCTTCGCCATTTTTACCGTTGTACCGAAGCCCCCAGCCAGTAAGTGCAGCAATAAGCATAACGATCAGCAAACCCCAGCCTTGAAATACGAAAGGAAAAACTTCTGTCGGACTTACCACAGGCAGAAAATCATAATCATCAGCTGCCCCCTGAATCGTGGCCCATGCAAGCAGTACACCCCCGCTCCAAGGAAATATATAACCGAGCGATGATGTAACGGTATCTAAAAAGTTAGCCCGTCGGTATGGGGGGATGTTCATTTCTTTTCCTATCTTACGTACGAAAGGGGCCGCTGCAATCTCAGCCACTGTATTAATCGTAATAAACACATTTAAGAAAGCGACAATTCCAAACATCGTCAATTCTGCACGGCGTACCACATTATTAATAATTCCTAAGAAGAAATTCTTAATCGTATCCATAGTTCCGGCTACTTCCATTAAATGAGCGGCCGCTAATATAAATAGAATTAAGATTGCCATATTAAAGTAGCCGCCTATCCCTTCCATCAGAGCCCCTTCAATAACAGCATCTCCTGCATCATTTTGATAAATGTGAATGATTTCTGTTAAAGGTGTGCCAGCCAGTCCCATAACGACGATAGAAGCAACAATTCCCCACGTTAATGAAGTGAGTAAATGGTGCCCGGACAAAGCTAAAAATAATACGAGTGCAAATGGAAGCAGCAGCAGAAGTCCATCAGCAGAAACCTCTTGCTGCAATTCTGTAATGACCTGGGCATTTCCAAGACTTTCACCGCCGCCAAATATAACGAATAAAATTAAAGCAGGCACCGCTGCTGTAATAGAGTATTTAAACCTTGAACGTACGACACCCGGAACATCCGCCTCTTGCGATGTGGCGGAGACAATTGTCGTATCAGATACAGGAGCTAAGTTATCACCAAAGACAGCTCCACTTAATATCGCCGCTAGCAGAATCACCGGGTCTGCGCCAAGTATAACTCCCGCTGGATACATAAGCACCCCAAATGTGGCTACAGTTCCATATCCTGTCCCTACTGCTGTAGCGAATACTGCTGAAAGCAGAAAGGTCACCCCGACAAAAGCTCCGCCTTGAAGACCCTTTTGAAAGCCGAGCCAGCCAGCCCCCCTGCAGATAGAAGAGTGGCAAACATCCCGGCCCAAAACCATGCAATGACGGCTACAACTCCTACAGGCTGAGCCATTCCTGATATTAAACTTTGAGCAAAATCAGCCCATTTTGATTTACAAAAAAATAATCCTATAGCTACCCCAATAACCATTCCTAGTACCAGCGCTTCTTCAGTAACTAATTGAGCTGCACTTAACGTAATCGCCCAAATAATGAAAAAGACTAATGGTATCGCAGCTGCAAAAACGCCGCCGCGGAATTCTAATTTTTGTATCTTTTTCTATCCTAAAGCTTCATCAATTACTTCATTGTTTCCGAACTTGCCCATTAGACTTCCTCCTTGATGACTTAAAATCCTATCATAGTGTATCACTAATTATCTTTTATAAGGAATCGTTATCTTCATTCCAGGATTTAATCCTTATAAATCAGAATTAATATGTATAATATTCACAATTATTAAGGAAGGTCTTCTTAGTTAGTTTTCAATCACGCACTTCGACAAAACATATGATTATTTCCCAGGAAATGATATGTTTTTCGTCTAATGTTTTCGCAAATCACCCTGAACATGATAGGATAAGAATAATTACATAAAAGGAGTGACCATTATGTTTAAACCTTTAGCTACCGACCAGGCACCTGCTGCGATTGGACCTTATTCTCAAGCTGCAGATGTAGGTAATCTCATTTTTATTTCCGGACAGATCCCCCTTGATCCTGATACAATGGAGTTTGTTTCTGATCAGGTGGAAGATCAGACCCATCAGGTCATGAAAAACCTAGGAGCTATCTTAAATGAAGCTGGACTGACGTATAAACATATTGCCAAAGCGAACATCTACCTTGATTCAATGGAGGACTTTGGAATCGTAAACGAAGTCTATGCTAGTTACTTAAGTGAGCCTTATCCTGCTCGTGCAGCTGTAGAAGTAGGAAAGCTTCCTAAGGGAGCAAAAGTTGAAATCGAAGCTGTCGCCGTAAAAGAATAGATAGATGCAGCAGAGCTAAATGCTCTGCTTTTTTTGTGCATATAAAAGATTCTTTCAGGGTAGAAAAACAGTAGACAACGACTGCAGGAGGTCTATTCATGATATTGGATAATGTCAGGATCTATCAGCCTTACGGAAATGAAGACCCAAACAAAAAATATGCCGTTGAAATAGAAGAAGAAAAAATTAAAGCTGTCTACCCAAGCCCATGGGACGGGGAACAGCAAACCTATGATGGGGAAGGGAGGGTGCTGTGCCCCGGCTTTATTGACAGTCACATGCACCTGCTTCGTTACGGCCTTCTAAAAAAAGAGCTGGATTTAACTCAGGCCGGCAGTTTTCAGGAAATGAAAGAACGGATAGAGAACCATTACAAAGATTTAAATGAAGACGGCTGGTTTTTTGGAAAGGGATTTAATGATGATCAATTTGATGATATTGAACATTTATTAACAGCCGAAGACCTTAATAAAATTCAGACTGACGCTTATATTTATCTTTTGCATAAAGATGGTCATGAATGTGTCATTAGTGAGAAAGCAATAGAACTATTAAAGCAGGAGGAAGCCTTCAAAAAGGAGCCTGAGGAGTTTAAAGAAAAAGACGATAAAGGGAACTGGACGGGACGATTTAAGGATACAGCCGTTCACTATATTAACCACCGTTTTTGGGGGAGGTCTGCAGATGATGCAAAGCAGGCACTGCTCGCTGCCTTTCCTCATTTATGTGCGAACGGAATAACGAGCGTTCACACAGATGACCGGAGCTTTATTGGGGATTACGACCGGCTGTTTGAAGCTTACACCGAGCTTGAAGCCGAAGGTCAGCTTCCCATTGATGTGCAGCTGCATCATTACATTTTTGACATTGAAGATTTAACCGGCTTTTTAGAAAACCACCACCGACGTACAGGTGACGGCACCGATCAGGTCACTGTTGGGGCTGTTAAAATATTTCTCGATGGCACGCAGCGTATTCACACAGCAGCTATGCGAAATCCCTATCCAGAAAATCCGGACAAAAGCGGACAGCTTATTTATACACAGGAACAGTTAAATGAGATGGTTTCTTTGGCAGGATCTCAAAACATGCAGGTGGCCATGCATGCGATTGGAGACAAAGCGGTCGAGCAGGCGGTCACTGCCCTTGAACAAGAAGAAGCAGCCACAAAAAGACTGCGCCACCGCATCATTCATGCGCAGACTTTAGCGCCTGATTTAATCGAGCGGCTTCAGGAAACTAAGCCTTTCATTGAAACTCAGCCCTCTTTTTTACTGGGAGAGTGGGATAAAAAGGATCGGTGGACTCCTGAAGAGCTTCTTCCATTCTGTGACCCATTCAATAGTTTAATTCGTGCTCAGATTCCTATAACGCTAAGCTCTGATTTGCCAATCGGCAGTATTAACCCCCTCATCTCAATATTTACAGCTGTAAACCGGACGGATTTAAACCATAACCCTAAAGGAGGGTGGATGCCGCAGGAAAAGCTTTCTATAGATGACAGCTTCCACTCATTCAGCGTCACTCCCTCCCACCTGGAATTTAAAGAGCATACAAAAGGTACTATTACCGAAGGCTCGCAGGCTGACTTCGTCTTATTAAGCGACCACCCTTTAGAAGTACCTCCTGAAAAGCTTCACACTATCCAAGTGGTCGAAACGTGGCAGCGTGGAAAAAGAACTTTTAGAATAAAAGCATAAGCGGACTGGTAAACATAACAACGCATAAGCAACGGCTGAAGGCAGGTGTCTGAATGCTGGAGCCGTGTGAGTACAGTCTTCAAAAGCAAAAGAGCAGGGAATCCCCCCTGCTCTTTCTAATCCTCATCTTTAATATTCGGGTCTTGAGGCAGCGGTTCATTTAAATATTCCTGCATCATATCCCTATATTTTTCTATTTGTTCAAAGTAGCCATCAAATTGGTCGTTGTTAACGAGATACTGCTCTCCGTCATGCAAGCATCGTACTTTCTTTTCTCTAATTAAATGTTCCACGTATTCTTCTGAGACATCTAAATATTGAGCCGTTTCTTTAACTGTTAAGTACATAATATTCACCTTCCCTTTCATAAACGAAGATGTTTCTAACACTATACCATATCCATGCTGAATTAACGGTATAAAAACGAATCAGCGTCCGGGTTTTATGGACGCGTTTAAACCTTCTATGGGCAGATATTTTAATTTATGGGCGAATATTAACATTTATGGGCCAATAGCCAACTTTTATGGGCAATTCCCCTTTCTAAGCCATCAAAAAAAGCTTTCCCGTATTTCAGGGAAAGCTTTCGATCTTTTGACGCGAATGTACCGACGACCACATTCGTCGTTTAGCCTTAAAGGCATATACTTCGTCTTACACAAACAGCTCATCGCTTAATTACTATACCATTTTCTAATGCCGCTTACAATCCCTTATTTCAGGACCTGTCCCACCTGTGCTATAATTAACGAATTACAAAATCAGCAGGAGGCTCTTATGCTAACGTTTGAAGAAAAGATCGCTATTATTGAAGAGTTTAAAGAATTGGATAAAAAGCAAGTGTCATTAGGCAGAATCAACTTCCATTACGAGGATAGTCTTTACGACAAAAAGAACATTGTCTACCATCTTCATCCGAATGGGAACGGGTTCGTGTATGCAGGAGAAATCGACGACTATCCGGCTGATGAACGCGGGATGGTCAATATCCGCCACTTCAGTGAAGCAGAACTGCGAACGATTGTGCGCGAGGCGATTGATTCGTTGTCTTCCACCCCGGCAGAGAAAAATCCTGTTTTCGAAGAATGGATGAATGACTTCGAGCAGTCTCTTTTTCTTATGCGGGAAGATGATGGATTTCATGTGTACGCAGGAGAAGATCTAGAAGGATCTTTTAATTCTTACAAAGAAGCCGCTAACTTTCTTGAACAGGAAGGATTCAGCCGTATTTAAAAAAGCTTTCCCTAAAAGGGAAGCTTTTTTATAATGGCAGCATTCATTAAATCGGATTAAGACTCATAGGATGGCAGCGTAAATGTGATCGTCGTGCCATGGCCGATTCGGCTGGCAGCTTTAATCGTGCCTTCATGCTCCTCAATAATACGCTTTGAAATCGGAAGACCGAGACCGCTTCCTCCCTCAGAAAACATTTTCGTCTGCTCTGATTGATAGAAAAGTTCAAAAATGTGGGGCAGATCATGATCGAGAATTCCCGGTCCATTGTCCATCACTTCTACTATTATTTCTCCTTGCTTTTCTTTTAAGTGTATATTTATTTTTTTCGTTTCTTTATCCATAAACCGCAGGCAGTTGTTAATTAAATGAACCATTACACGTTTAAGCTGTGCAGGATCGGCTTTCGCTTCGTAGGGCCTCACCTTTTCAGCTTCAAACGTAAACGTTACCTCTTCCCATTCCATTTGAAATTCTTCCATAACTTCAACTAGAAACGAGCGGAGCTCTACTTTTTTAAAATAAAAGGCAAGACGTCCCATATCCAGTTCTGAATGCTGGAACAGTTCATCGACTAAACGTTCAAGTACAATTGATTTCATATGGAGGGCTTGTAAAGCTGCATCCACTTCTTCCTTCGAAGCCTCATCTCCCTTAACTAATTCGATCTGCTCTTTGATGAAGGTCATCGGGAGGCGGAGATCCGTTGATATATTATAGAGAAGCTTCTTTCGGTTCTCTGCATATTTCTCTTTCACATCTTCTGCTTCCATCAACTGCAGTCTCAAATTCTCGAAGGAATCAGCCAGTTTCCCAATTTCATCCTTTTTCATCCGTATAAATGGAGTCTCCATTTGACCGGCACTTACTTCTTCCGCTGCTTTCGTAAGGCTTTTCATCGGTTTAATTACGTGCTTTGTTACAAAATAAATAAATAATGCATTAGTTATTAATAACAGAACTAGCCAGCCCGCAATGTGAATAGAGATGAATGTAAGCTGGTCGCTTTGCTGTGCACTGAAATCAAATGTATATAAAAGCAGGTAGCCTTCAACAGCTAAAAATAATAATGCGGGGATAATAACAATTGCTAGATTAGAACGTGTGAACTTTTTACGAATTGACATGCTTTATGCTCCTTTATTTATGTAATGCCTACCTTTAAGGATATACCATCCCATCAGTAAGAGTCTACAAAAAGTCTTTCCAAAGATTTCATATATTGTCCCGGTGAAGAAGCATAGAATAGTCTAAGGCTATTTTCTGGAAAGGATGGAGCTCATGTATCCATATTACTATAGACTGACAGCTGAACAGCCGACAGTCATTGCTTTTGCTCAAGGTGATGTGAATGGTGACGGGATCATGGATAACGTATATTTAACAGGGAAGAAACCGAATGATTCAGGCAGCCCTTTCACGACCGACATTACTCTGGTTATTCAGGACGGAAGAACTCAAGGCTTTTTCAGTATCCCCCTCGAGTCTAATGCGGGCTATGAACCTTCTCTATTTTTAGGAGATTTCACCGGAAACGGGGTGGATGATATTCAAATAAACATCAACTCCGGCGGCAGCGGCGGCTATTACTTTGTGTACATTTATTCATTCCTAAACAACCAGGCACACGAGTTATTTAATTATGAAACGTTCAATGACCAATACTTATACGATGTGGTTTATCGTGATCACTATAAAGTAGACGTGACCAATCAAACGTTAAAGCTTGATTATATTATTGATATTAGTAATAAGGGAGAAGAATATCTTTCGGAAATATATACTAAAGACGGCATACTGAAGTCTCTTGTTCAAGGGTGGGTCTCCGGGTTAAACACGGCTTATCCAGTTGATTTTAATGGAGACGGCGTGTATGAACTGTTTGTTTTCCAGCGTATAGCAGGCCGGTACAATGCGGATGGGCTGGGGCTCGTTCAATCTCCGCTTTACTGGAACGGGGAGGATTTTATAATTCAAGATCAATGGCAGTATGTTGCCGTGCCGGGCATGGAACAACAGTAATTTACTAACCTATGGTGAATATGGATGCAGTCAGGGTCTCTTGAATCTGTAAAAGGGATTCTACTGCTCCAGGAACTGTAGAATCGCATCTTTATTACGCTGATATACCTGCTCCCCTAACGTCATTAGATCGTTCATACAGTTAATATCATCAAAAGGGACTTCTTTAGTTAAATCATCGTCAATACGCAGGTAGCGGTCACCTAATAATAGTTGACTATGGTAAGATACCGATTCTGAAGACAGGTGAAGGGCCAAATCTAACAGCTTCGGCTTTGTTTTTAACGACGGAAGCTGTAAAGGCATCCATTGCCTCAGCCCCCAATATTTATTTTTTGTAAAAGAGAACTCAATTTTCTGTCTTCCTGTACCAAACGATAGAACCTGGATATTTTCTAAGGACGTATGAAAGGACTGGATTACTTCAGTGATCGCAGCTATAGATGGATTGTTCGCCCACAGCCCCCCATCGATGGATAGATAGTGCTGGGAAATGTTATTAGGAGGAAAGTAAACGGGCGCTGAACAGGAAGAGAGAACGGCATTCCATAAATGAACATCCTCTCTCGATTTATCACTTTCGTTTACGTGCGAGCGGTACGTAAATGGCCGGCCATGGGTAATGTCTACGGCTGGTATTAAGAGAGGTTTCTCAATTTCACTTAATTTAATTTCTCCGAAAACTTGACGAAGCATCTCCCTTAGATCTCGATCACTGTAAACACTCTTAAATAAACCGACCTTCGCCTGTCTCTTGAATATTTTCTTTCCATACGTTTGATAAAATTCCAGCACATCCTCCATTTTTTTATTTAAAGCAATAGATGCTGCTATAATCGAACCTGTACTTGTACCTGCAATTAAGTCAAAGTCTTTTCCCACCTGAATTTGCCTGTCCTGCTCAACTGCTTTTAATATGGTGACAGGAAGAATTCCTCGAATCCCTCCCCCATCTATACATAATATTTTCAACGTCTTCACCTGTACTTTATCGTTTATTTAAAGTGTAACCATACTTTCATATCCGCATTCGACAAAAGAAATGCTTTGGAAGATTTCCAGTTAATTGTATGGTAAAATATAGATAGGAAACCTTAGTATTATAGCTCCAAGGAAGGTGGTTATAATGAAGGAAAAGATTCTAGTAGCATACGATGGTTCAGAACTTAGCAAGAAAGCTATTCAGGAAGCTTTATCGAAAGAATCAACTAACAATGAAGCTGAGGTCCATGTGGTCTCAGTCATTAAGCCGACTGGCCCCTTTACGAATGCAAAAATGAGTGAAAGTATTGGAACAGAGCTGGCCGAACAGTTAAAATCTGACCTGGAAAAAATTAAGGAAGAGTTTAAAACAGTTCACCACCCGATTGTAACTGAGGCGTTAGTCGGAAAAGGAGAAAGCAACCCCGGCATTAAAATTTGTGATTACGCCGCTGCAAATGACATCGACTTAATTATTATAGGTAACCGCGGTTTTGGAAACGTAAAGAAGTTTTTCTTAGGCAGTGTGAGCAACAACGTTGTACAGCATGCTAAATGTCCAGTATTAGTCATTAAATAAAAGGAGCCTATCCGTTTGGATAGGCTCCCTCAGGCTGTCGCGAAAGTCTCGACAGCCTGATTTTTTTGATTTCTTTTATTTTTCACCGCGTTCATTTGTTATCCTATAGATAAGAATCTGTTTAGGCGGTGATCTTTTGTTTCAGTCCAGAAAAGAACGACAAAATGAAATGGAAATCGTAACGATTGAAGAGCTTGTCCCGGAAAATCACTTACTCCGTAAGATTGACCAATACATAGATTTCTCCTTTATCCTCGAAAAAGTTCGAGAGCAGGCGTTACTGACGGCTGCCTGCCAGAACATGAAAAAGATTGCCCTTCACCTAACCAAGATGAGTTAGGTGAAGGGCGGTCAAATACCAGGAGACTCCTGCGGAAAAACGGGCGATCCGAGACCCCGCAGTGGGGTTTTCACGAGGAGGCTCGGGCGTTCGTCCGCGGAAAGCGAGTGGTATTTGTCCGCACGGGCGCACAAAAAAAAGCTTGTAGTAAAACACAGGGTTTCTCTACAAGCTGAGGAGCCTATCCGTTTGGATAGGCTCCTTTTCATATCAACTATAAACCCCAATTTCTTCTTCGTAAGACTTGAGGGCCTGATCAAACATTTGCAAGCCTTCATCAATCTGTTCTTTCGTTACCGTCAGAGGAGGGATCATTCGAATAATTTCAGTTTGATTTCCGCCAAAATAGAAAAGCACTCCATTTTCAAGTGAAGTATCTAAAACTTTGAATAATCCCTCGCTATTCGGTGCTCCTGTCTTAGGATTGATAATTTCAATTCCGATCATCAGCCCTACTGAGCGCACGCGGCCAATTACAGGATGCTTCGCTTTAATTTCCTGCAGCTTTTGTACTGCATAAGCTCCAACCTCCTTCGTATTGGCCAGCAGGTTCTCTTCTTTAATGACATCAAGTACTGCGTTAGCGGCTGAGCACGCTATAGGATTACCGCCGAATGTGGTGGCGTGGCTGCCGAGCGGCCACTGCTTCATCAATTCATTCGAAGCCACCGTGGCACTAAGCGGCATGCCATTGGCAATTCCTTTAGCAATCGCCATTATGTCCGGCGTTACATCGAATGTTTGAGAGGCAAACCATTCACCCGTCCGTCCAAAACCTGTCTGCACCTCGTCAAAAATGAGGAGAATATTATGACGATCACACAGCTCTCTCACTTTTTTCAGCCAGGCTTTAGGCGGTACAATATATCCACCTTCTCCAAGAACCGGCTCGACAATCACCGCTGCTACTTCTTCTGGAGTAACTTGATGAGCAAATAATCTTTCAAAATCTTTCTCAAGCTGCTCTACCACATATTCTTCCGGATCGTGCTCTTTAGGACATTCATCTACCTGGGCATAGGGCACTTGATATGACCCTGAGGGCTGGAGGAATTTACGGTATTTGCTTTTGGAGCTTGTAACACTTAAAGCTCCCATTGACCTTCCGTGAAAGCCGCCTATGAAGGAAACAATATAAGGGCGCTGCGTGACGTGCTTCGCAAGTTTAATTGCACCTTCAATGGCTTCTGCCCCGCTGTTTCCAAAAAAGAAGCAATCGAGATTGCCCGGCATAATTTCGGCTAAGCGGTCAGCTAATTTTAAAATTGATTCATAAATAATAACTCCTGAAGGACCGTGACCAAGCTGATCAGCTCCTTCTTTAATTGCTTCCACTACCTTTGGATGACGATGGCCAACATTAGTTGTGGCAATCCCGGAAGTAAAATCTAAATATTTTTTACCGTCCACCCCATAGTAATAGCAGCCTTCCTCTTTTACGACAGGAAGGTTCGGATGATCCTTCGCCATACTGGGTGCCAGACGATTTGACATATTCTTAACAAGGTGACTCCAATCATGTCCCATATTCACAACCTCCTCCTACAATCTCTCATAATCGTAACACTTGTTTTAAAAGAATAATAGATGAGCCATCAGAGCTGCAATTGGCAGAGTAACAACGGTTCGCTGCAGGAAAATCACAAACAGTTCCAGCAGATTCAATGGAATTTTAGACTTGATTAATAAAATTCCTATTTCAGACATATAGACAAGCTGTGTTAAAGACATAACCCCGATTACAAAGCGCGTAAGCTCGGGCTCTATCCCTGCCCCGACTACAGCCGGAAGGAACATATCCGCAAACCCTACGATCATCGCAGGTGCTGCCTCTGCTGCTTCTGGAATTTGAAGCAGGTTTAATAAAGGGATAAACGGATAAGACAGGTACGTAAAGACAGGCGTAAATTCAGCAATAATTAACGCAATAGTACCAATCGCCATTACGAGAGGAATCAGCCCCAGCCATATATCCGCAACATTGAAAATCCCCCGGCTTATAACGTCTTTTGCGCTTTTTACCTGATCGGCTTTCTTCACGGCTTGATCCACTCCCCAGCGGAAGCTTGTGATGCCTTCTGGAACGGCTTCATCAATTTGTTTTCCTACCGGCTCATAATACGTATTCTTTTTTCTTGAAAGCGGCGGAATACGCGGGCAGATCACAGCAGCTATGACTCCGCACACTGCCACGGTGAAATAGAATTGAACAAACATGTCGTCAATATCAATAAGACGTGCAATTACTAAACTGAAAGCAATCGAAGCAATCGAGAAATTTGTTGCTACGACCGCTGCTTCCCTTTTTGAATAATAACCTCCTTCATATTGCTGCGTTGTCAGCAATACGCCGACGGTACCGCTCCCCATCCATGAGGCCAGCGCATCAACAGAAGAACGGCCCGGAAGCTTAAATAATGGATTCATTACTTTTCTAACAACAGCCCCAATGAAATCCATAAGTCCGAACTCCAGCAGCAGCGGCATAAATAAACTGGCAAATAGAAACCAAACCATTAAGACAGGTATTAAATCAAACAGTACTACTTGACCGGTAAGCTCAGATGAAATAATCTCAGGTCCGGCTCCTGCAAGGGTTAAAGTAGCGAAAACAGCACCTAAAATACGTAGAATAATCCAGAAAGCACTGATATCAAACAAGCTGGATAAAAATTTATGATTGCGTATAGATGGATGACTTATTGCTTTGATTACGAATGCCCCAACGACTGATAACCAGATAATAATTGTCATAAATAAAGGAATGTATTCTTCTATTGCTGCCTGAAGACCATCGGCCATTACCCCGAGCCCAATTGTAACTGTTCCATTCACCGAAACAGGGACAAGAAATAATAATACCCCAATAATCGACGGCACTAAGAATTTCACAAGCTGCCCCGGCGTATAGTTTTGCGTGATGTACTCTTCTTCCCTTTTTTCTGCATCCATAATTTGAATTCCCCCTATAAATGAATAAATATTGTATAAAAAAGTAGTGCATAATACTTAAATTCCCGTTTCCAATTTACTAATCATACATTTAATTGCATTAAAATTCAATAGAGGTTGATAGATTTTAAAATTCACTATAACGATAGTCGGGATTGGCTTTACATCAAGCTTTTGGCAAGTATAACAGAAATCTTTCGACATATTTTAATATTAAGAAAATTCACTACATTATAATTATATATGTCACTAATTGTCGAAACTTACGAGTATATTTAGGACTAATTAATTACCATTTTAAAACAATTATTTCTTGATTTCTGAATAAACCCTGGTCAAAGATGAAAAATTACGAATATTCTCTTGATTCCTCACATTATTTAGTGTAATGTAAGTCGCAACAATGTTTTGCCGTAGGAAATTTCATATGCTTTCTTATCTCGAGAGGTGAAGGGACTGGCCCGATGAAGCCTCAGCAACCACTGGTCCGTCAGTATGGTGCTAACTCCAGCAAGTTACTAAACTTGGCAGATAAGGAGAGGATTAATTACGAATTAAAGTCTTCTTCTTAAGAAGGCTTTTTTGTATTTATAGCGGTACTCTATAATCAAGGAGGAAATGTATGAATTTGAAAGAGGCTCTTCAATCTCAAATTCTCGTAGGGGACGGTGCTCTGGGAACACTTCTCTACTCTTATGGGATCGATCAATGCTTTGAAGATTTAAACCGTACACATCCAACTGAAGTTCTTAATGTCCATAAAGCTTATGTAGAGGCCGGTGCTGATGTCATCCAGACGAACACATACGGTGCCAATTACGTCAAATTATCACGATATGGACTTGAAGATAAAGTAAAGGAAATTAATGCAGCGGCTATAAAGATCGCAAAGCAAGCTGCCAAGGACCACAATTATGTGGTAGGAACGATCGGCGGCATCCGGGCGATCAGTAAACAGGCCGTCTCATTGGAGGAAATTAAAGGAAGTTTCAGGGAGCAGTTATACTGCATGCTTTTTGAAGGAGTGGACGGTATTTTATTAGAAACCTTTTACGATTTCGAAGAGCTGTCCACTGTCGTTCAAATCGCTAGAAAAGAAACGAAGCTGCCCATTATTGCACAAGTTTCGATGCATGAGCCGGGAGTACTCCAGGACGGAACTTCTCTAGCAGATGCATTAACCGCTCTGGAAAACATGGGAGCAGACGTAGTAGGCATCAATTGCCGATTGGGTCCTTATCACATGACCCAGGCCTTAGAAGGTGTCCCTCTCCCTAAGAAAGCTGTTCTGTCTGCATATCCGAATGCCAGCCTCCCTGCTTATCAGGACGGCCGTCTCGTTTATAAAACAGACGCAAATTATTTTAAAGCAAGTGCACGCTCACTTTACGAAGAGGGCGCGCGTTTAATCGGAGGCTGCTGTGGAACTACACCCGAACATATCGCAGCCATTGCTGAGGAAGTAAAAGGGAAACAACCGATTCAGCAGAAAGTCGTTCATCAAGAGCCTGCAGAGGTTCAAGCACCTAATGAATCCGGAGATCATAAACCCCACCTTCACGAAATTGCGGCTGAGCGGCCATCTGTTATCGTAGAGCTGGATCCCCCGAAAAAACTTAAGACTGACCGCTACATGAAAGGGGCGCAGGCGTTACGAGATGCCGGGGTGGATTCCGTTACACTGGCTGATAATTCGCTTGCAAGCCCGCGGATCAGCAACACAGCCATCGCTTCCATTATTAAACAGCAATACGATATTAACCCACTAGTACACATTGCCTGCCGGGATCGTAATTTAATCGGGCTGCAATCCCATTTAATGGGACTTCACACATTAGGAATTACTGAAGTATTAGCAATTACTGGCGACCCGACCAAAATTGGTGATTTTCCAGGAGCGACGTCCGTTTATGATTTATCTTCCTTTGATTTAATTCAATATATAAAGCAGCTCAACAAAGGAATTTCTTTCTCAGGTAAATCGCTCGGCATGAATACAAACTTCTCCGTGGCAGCAGCCTTTAACCCGAACGTCCGTAACCTTAACCGGGCTGTAGGGAGACTTGAGAAAAAGATAACTTACGGCGCTGACTATTTTATCAGCCAGCCGGTTTACAGCGTTGAACAGATTAAGGAAGTTTATGAAGCGACAAAACACATTGATGCGCCCATCTACATTGGAATTATGCCGCTGACGAGCTCTCGAAATGCAGAGTTTCTGCACAATGAAGTACCCGGCATTAAACTCTCAGATGATATCCGTCAGTGTATGGAGAATGTAAGTCACGATCCCGCGCTTGCTCAAGCAGAAGGAATCGCTATTGCCAAGACGTTAATTGATACAGCCGCTGAGCTTTTTAATGGAATTTACTTAATTACTCCATTTTTACGTTATGAGATTACTGTAGAATTGACCAATTATATAAAAGAAGTTACCAAGCAACGTGCAGAAAGGACGGTTCACCATGAAAACAACACCATTTCACCAGCATCTTTCAAATAGAATTTTAGTGTTAGACGGAGCTATGGGAACGATGCTCCAGGACGCCGACCTTTCCCCTGATGATTTTGGAGGAGAATTATATGACGGGTGTAATGAATACTTGAATTTCACATCTCCAGGTGTTATTGATTGGATTCATGATGAATATTTAAAATCCGGAGCCGATATTATTGAAACAAATACATTCGGAGCCACCGACCTTGTCCTCGATGAATACGAACTAGGGCACTTAGCAGAAGAGATTAATATTAAAGCCGCACAAATTGCTAAAAATGTTGCAGATCGACATTCAACAGAGGAGCGTCCCCGCTTCGTTGCCGGTGCTATGGGACCGACAACGAAAACGCTCTCCGTTACAGGCGGCACAACGTTTGTACATTTGACGAATGCTTATCAGGAGCAGGCCCGCGGTCTTCTTAAAGGCGGGGTCGACCTTCTTTTACTAGAAACTTCTCAAGACATGTTGAATGTAAAAGCGGCGTATCTTGGGATATCCCGTGCTTTTAAAGAACTTGATCAAGAAGTACCGCTCATGGTGTCAGGGACCATTGAGCCCATGGGAACTACGCTTGCGGGACAGACCATTGAAGCGTTCTATCTATCGCTTGAACATATGAAACCTGCTGTCGTCGGGCTGAACTGTGCTACGGGTCCTGAATTTATGAGAGATCACATTCGCTCATTATCTGACTTAGCCACAACAAACGTCAGCTGTTATCCAAATGCCGGGCTGCCTGATGAAGAGGGGAACTATCACGAAACACCTGAATCGCTGGCTGAAAAAATTGCCGGGTTCGCTGAGAAAGGCTGGCTTAATGTCGTCGGAGGCTGCTGTGGCACCACACCAGACCATATTCGTGCACTGGTAGAAGCAGTAAAAGATTTTGAGCCGAGAAAAGCACCTGATAGTCACGCACACGCTGTAGCTGGAATTGAGCCTTTTATTTACGAAGACAAAAATGACCGTCCTATTTTAATCGGAGAGCGGACAAATGTTATTGGTTCCCGTAAATTCAAGCGGTTAATTGCTGAAGAGAAATTCGAAGAAGCATCAGAAATAGCTCGTGCGCAGGTAAAAAAAGGAGCTCAAGTGATCGATATCTGTCTGGCCGATCCGGACCGTGATGAAGTGCAGGATATGGAAGAATTCATGAAGCAGGTTATTAATAAAGTGAAGGTACCTCTTATTATTGACTCGACTGACGTGGATGTTATCGAGAAGGCTCTTACCTATTCTCAAGGTAAAGTAATTATCAATTCGATTAACTTAGAAGACGGTGAAGACCGTTTCAAGGAAATCCTGCCTTTAGTTCAGCAATATGGAGCTGCAGTCGTCGTTGGTACCATTGATGAAGAAGGTATGGCCGTTACAGCAGAACGCAAGCTTGAGATCGCTGTTCGTTCAAGAAATATTCTCGTTGAAGATTACGGACTTAATGAATCAGATATTATTTTCGATCCTCTTGTCTTCCCTGTTGGTACTGGAGATGAGCAGTATATCGGCTCTGCAGATGAAACAGTCGAAGGTATTCGTATGATTAAGGAGAAGCTGCCGAACTGTCAGACCGTTTTAGGTGTCAGCAATGTGTCCTTTGGTCTTCCTCCTGTAGGAAGAGAGGTATTAAACGCCGTTTATCTTTATCATTGTACAAAAGCTGGACTTGATTACGCGATCGTCAATACAGAGAAGCTTGAGCGCTTTGCTTCTATCGCCCAGGAAGAAATCGATCAGGCCAACGAACTTCTTTTTGAGACAACAGACGCTACATTAGCCAAATTCACGGCCTTTTACCGTGGTAAAAAGAAAGAGGTAAAGGTGCCGACAGCCACGATGAGCTTACCGGAACGTCTGGCTCACTACGTCGTTGAAGGAACAAAAGAAGGACTGATCCCTGATTTAGAAAAAGCATTAGCTGCTTATCCAACACCTTTACAGATCATAAACGGTCCATTAATGGATGGTATGGCCGAGGTCGGCCGTCTCTTTAATGACAACCAGCTGATTGTTGCTGAGGTTCTGCAAAGTGCTGAAGTGATGAAAACGTCTGTAGCCCACCTTGAACCACATATGGAAAAAGATGATACGTCGAATAAAAAAGGCAAAATCCTACTGGCCACTGTAAAAGGCGACGTACACGATATCGGTAAAAACCTTGTTGACATTATCCTTAGTAACAACGGGTTTAATGTTGTTGACCTCGGGATTAAGGTCACATCCACTGAACTTATTGAACAAATTAAAAACGAAAACCCGGACTTTGTCGGATTATCCGGACTGCTCGTGAAATCCGCTCAGCAGATGGTATTGACAGCTCAAGATCTGAAGCAGCAGCGAATTGATATTCCTATTTTAGTTGGCGGCGCTGCGCTTTCACGAAAGTTCACCAATACGAAAATCGCTCCGCAGTACGAAGGAACAGTTTTTTATGCGAAGGACGCGATGGATGGGCTGTCGTTATCGAACCGGCTGAGTCATGAAGAAGACCGTCAGCTCTTGATTGAAGAACAGCGCGAAAAGCAGGAGCAGGCCATTACGAGAGGCGCAGAACAAGCTGCCAAAAAGCCGGCCTCCACCGCTGTAGCTGAAAAACCGGTCTCCACGGTGTCGAAAACGGTTCCTGTATTTAAACCTCATGATTTCAATCAGCATCTATTGAGAAATTATTCAGTTGCCCATATTGAACCTTACATTAATATGCAAATGTTAATCGGTCACCACTTAGGGTTAAAAGGTAAATTCTCAAAACTAATGGAACAGAAAAATGAAAAGGCTCTACATTTGAAAGAAGTGGTTGATGAATTGATTGAAAAAGCTCAAAAAGAAGGGATCATTCAGCCCTCTGCACTCTATCAATTCTTCCCGGCTCAGTCGGATGGGGACGACGTCATTATTTATGATCCAAATGATCATAAAACGATCATTGAACGGTTCACGTTCCCAAGGCAGAACCAGGAGCCTTACCTTTGTTTAGCCGACTATCTGCGGTCTGTCGACAGCGGAGAAATGGATTACGCTGGATTCTTCTCTGTGACTGCCGGGAAAGGAATCCGCGATCAATCCATTAAGTTGAAAGATCAGGGAGAATACTTGAAGAGTCACGCTCTGCAGGCTCTTGCTTTAGAAACAGCAGAAGGACTGGCCGAACATATTCACCAGCTCATGCGTGATAAATGGGGATTCCCGGATGCAGTGGATTTCACCATGCAGGAACGCTTTTCCGCAAAATATCAAGGACAGCGTTATTCATTCGGCTACCCGGCCTGTCCGGAACTAGAAGATCAGAAGAAACTATTTAAACTCATCCAACCCGAACAGATCGGCGTGGAACTCACCGAAGAATGCATGATGGAGCCCGAAGCCTCCGTCACCGCCATCGTCTTCGCCCACCCCGAAGCCAGATACTTCAACGTCCATTAAAAATTCAATTTTTGACACTTTTTTTGTACCGGGTACACTTAGTTGTGAAGTGTGTACCCGGTACAACCTGATGCGATTTCTGTACCCGGTACAACCTGATGCGATTTCTGTACCCGGTACAACCTGATGCGATTTCTGTACCCGGTACAACCTGATGCGATTTCTGTACCCGGTACAAC
>NZ_JAIZEO010000006.1 GCF_024189315.1 Halobacillus sp. A5
ACAGGACGTTGCGAACTTAGTTGAAGATCCTTTAGCTCTGCACACCGAATGTGCTTGTTTTACTTCCTTCTATATAGAAAGAAGATGTTGACGTACTGGTTGGTTCGTTCAGTTTTCAAAGATCAAATTGACTTAATGGTGGGCCTGAGTGGACTTGAACCACCGACCTCACGCTTATCAGGCGTGCGCTCTAACCAACTGAGCTACAGGCCCCAATGGTAGTAAAAAGATTTAATGGAGCGGGTGAAGGGAATCGAACCCTCATCATCAGCTTGGAAGGCTGAGGTTTTACCACTAAACTACACCCGCATTTATAAAGTTTCATTAGCTTTGTTCATTTATGCCTTTATCTCTAAGCTTAATGTAAAATAGTTGATCTAAGATTGATAGTCACCTAGTTAATGAGCATCCATGGTCGGGAAGACAGGATTCGAACCTGCGACCCCTTGGTCCCAAACCAAGTGCTCTACCAAGCTGAGCTACTTCCCGTAAGTATTGGCGCGCCCGAGAGGAGTCGAACCCCTAACCTTCTGATCCGTAGTCAGACGCTCTATCCAATTGAGCTACGGGCGCCTTTTGAAGCGACAATATCTAATATATCACGTTTCAGCTTGTGATGCAATAACTTTTTTTATAAAACCTTAGTGCGGCCGAGAGGACTTGAACCTCCACGGGGTTGCCCCCACTAGGCCCTCAACCTAGCGCGTCTGCCGATTCCGCCACGACCGCTAATTGATAAATATGGGTAAGCAGCAATGCTGACTTACTAAAGTGCGGGTGGAGGGACTTGAACCCCCACGCCGTGAAGCACTAGATCCTAAATCTAGCGTGTCTGCCAATTCCACCACACCCGCAAAAAAAGTGGTGAGCCATGGAGGGCTCGAACCTCCGACCCTCTGATTAAAAGTCAGATGCTCTACCAGCTGAGCTAATGGCTCTTAAAGAAAAGAAATGATCATTGTGCGTTTTAAGCACAAGAAACATCATATAATTTTTAAAAAGAAAAGTCAATGTTTTTTTCAAAAGAAAATGGCTGGGCTAGCTGGATTCGAACCAGCGCATGACGGTACCAAAAACCGTTGCCTTACCGCTTGGCTATAGCCCAACTGAAAATGGCGGTCCGGACGGGACTCGAACCCGCGACCTCCTGCGTGACAGGCAGGCATTCTAACCAACTGAACTACCGGACCCCAAATATGTAATGGGAATAAAGTGACCCGTACGGGATTCGAACCCGTGATACCGCCGTGAAAGGGCGGTGTCTTAACCACTTGACCAACGGGCCATTTTAGACAAATAAAAAATGGCGGAGAAGGAGGGATTTGAACCCTCGCGCCGCTTGCGCGACCTACACCCTTAGCAGGGGCGCCTCTTCAGCCACTTGAGTACTTCTCCGTAATGGCTCCACAGGTAGGATTCGAACCTACGACCGATCGGTTAACAGCCGATTGCTCTACCACTGAGCTACTGTGGAATAATGCCGGATAAATTCAATTGAAGAATTTATGTAAGTAATGTCAGCGACGTTTTATATATTATAACAATCACCATTGAATGTCAATATTTTTCGTCTATAGTTTTTGGAACAGAATTGCTTGTCTCAAGAATTCGAACGCCCTTTCTTCAGGGCTTATTTAATTTAACACGGAGGCGTTTTTTCGTCAATGGATTTAGTGAAGTTTTTTTAACCTTCCTTTACATTTTCCACACACATAGCGTGAAAGGTTCATTCTTCTCTTCCGCATATAGTTCTGACTACATTTAGAGCATTGATAATGGTAGTATTTTTGTTTTACCGAAGGAAGCGGCTTGCAGTGTCTCGGAGAGCCTGTTTTTTTAAGCAGTTCCTTAAATGTACGATCCCCGTGTTTATATCCCTTCCCTTCAATATGAAGGTGGTAATGACAGAGCTCGTGTTTAATAATGCCTTCAAATTCAGCTTTTCCTAATTCGTCTAAGTACCTGGGATTTAATTCAATGACACGTTTTGACGGTATGTACCGGCCTCCCGTCGTACGCAGTCTTGCATTAAAAACGACTTCATCGGTATACGGTTTGCCAAAGTAACGACGGGACACATGGTCTGTCCAATGCTGTAAATCGATATCTGTTTTATTCAATGTGGCACACCTCTCCCTTTTTTGCATACTTTATTATAAATGGGTTCATTCTTTATTTCAAAAGGGAGGAGATTTCTGTGCCCCGCTGGTTACAGAAGCAAATGGCGGACGCCTTTTTCAACAAGGATAAATACCAGATTAAAATGCTGAATCAATGCTGGTATTTCTACCGTCATAAATATGAAAAATAACCCGGAAGATGAGCTCCCCAGGTTATCTTTGGTTTACTTATTTAACATCGTTAAAGCAATACGCTGTTTCTTTATGTCTACAGTATCGACCCAAACGGTGACAACATCACCTACGGATACTACGTCCATCGGATGCTTTACAAATTTGTTGGATAGCTTGGAGATATGAACTAACCCGTCCTGTTTCACTCCAATATCAACAAATACCCCAAAGTCCACTACATTGCGAACCGTTCCTTCAAGCTCCATCCCCTGTTCTAAATCTTCCATTGACAAGACATTCGTTTTTAACAATGGTTTAGGCAGGTCGTCTCGTGGATCCCTTCCTGGTTCTCTTAATGCTTTGACAATGTCCTTTAACGTTGGTTCTCCGATCTCGAGCTCGGCGGCAGTTGATACTGGTTCAAGCCGGCCAAGCTGTTCGCTTACTTCATCGGTTCCGATCTCCTGCGGTGACGCATTCACCATTTTCAGCAGTGACTTCGCTGCTCGATAGCTCTCTGGGTGTACAGATGTTTTATCGAGTGGTTCTTCTCCTTCAAGTACGCGTAAAAATCCAATACTTTGTTCGAACGTTTTAGCTCCGAGGCGGGGAATGTCTTTGAGCTGCCTGCGGTTTGTGAATTTTCCGAGCTCTTCTCGTTTTTTCAAGACGTTATTTGCTACGGATTTACTTAAACCGGATACATATTGCAGTAATGATGGCGAGGCCGTGTTCACATTCACACCTACTTGGTTTACAGCGGTTTCTACGACAAATGTCAACGATTCGTTCAGCTTCTTCTGACCTACGTCGTGCTGGTACTGACCTACGCCGATTGATTTTGGATCAATTTTCACTAGTTCTGCGAGCGGATCCTGAACACGTCGTGCGATTGAGACTGCACTTCTCTCTTCGACCTTTAAGTCCGGAAATTCTTCACGTGCAAGCTTCGAAGCTGAATACACACTTGCGCCGGCTTCATTCACAATCATGTAGCCAGCATTTAACGACTGCGTCTGGATCATATTCGCTATAAACTGTTCTGTTTCCCTTGAAGCTGTTCCATTTCCAATTGCGATGAGTTCGATCGGATAGCTATTAAAATATTCGAGAATTCTTTGCTCCGACCCTTTTATGTCACTCTTTGGCGGTGTCGGATAAATCACGGAGATCTCAAGCACTTTCCCGGTTTCATCAATGACAGCAAGTTTGCATCCCGTGCGATATGCTGGGTCAACGCCAAGTACAACCTTCCCTTTAAGAGGGGGCTGAAGCAGTAAGCTCTTTAAATTACTAGAGAAGACTTCAATCGCTTTCTCTTCTGCTGTTTCGGACAACGAATTCCGTATTTCCCGTTCCACGGAAGGCTGGATCAGACGTTTGTAACTATCCGCAATCGCTTCCTGTAACAACTCGCGATGCTCGTGGTTAGCTGAACGCTTAATGACTTGATCCTCGAGATATTTCACTATTTTCTCTTCAGGAGGATGGACAGCTACTTTTAATATTCCCTCTTTCTCCCCACGATTTAAGGCTAAAACCCGGTGAGAGGCAATAGCCCGTACAGGCTCCTGGTATTCGTAATACATTTCAAAGATCCCTTTTTCATCTTCCTCCGTTTTCTTTCCTTTGGATTCGATGGTACCTGAACGGGAAGTCTGCTGCCGAATGCTCTCTCTGTACTTTGGATCGTCTGAAATCCACTCTGCTGCAATATCATTGACTCCTGCCCTGACATCTTCAATGGTATGAAGCTCGTGCTCCTCAGATATAAATTCTTTTGCTTTTTCATTAAAATTGAATTCGTCCTGCTTCCAAAGAAGCCGGGCTAACGGTTCTAATCCTTTTTCTTTAGCTGCTGTCGCTCTTGTGCGTCTCTTTTGTTTATATGGACGATAAAGGTCTTCTACTTTTTGAAGCTTATCAGCCTGTTCAATTTCCTGCTTCAGCTCATCGGTCAGCTTGTCCTGTTCTTCGATGAGGCGGATCACTTCTTCTTTCCGCTGCGCCAGGTTCTGCGCATAATTCCATTGATCCTCAATGGCTTTAATCTGCACTTCATCCAGTCCGCCTGTCAGTTCTTTTCGATAACGTGCTATAAAGGGAACCGTATTCCCTTCCCCCAGAAGTTCAATAACTTGTTCAATCGGTTTGGCAGCAAGACCTGTCTGTTTTGCTACGATTTCGGTTAAGTTTTGTTTCTCACTCAATTCAAAAGCCTCCTCACGATAGTTCACCTATCTATTGTATCAAATGTATTCCCATTAATAAGGGACCCTATATCTGAATTTCAGAATAAGGCCCCTTTTATTTATACTTCATGGCGATTAACGTCGTATCATCATCACGATTCTCCCCATAAAGCTGCTTATATTGTTCTGTAATGAACTTAACATTACGCGTAGACGTATGCTTCGCTGATAACCTGCGGTCCTGAACGCCATCCGAAAACATCATAAAGACCATCCCTTCCCCGGCCTTACCTCTGCTCACCCTGAGCTTTCGTGGATAACCAGCCAAGTAACCTGCTAAAGGAATGTTTCGGCTCCGGTGACCATCTTGATCGATGGTAATTACACCTATATTTCCTATAGAAGAGTATGAATATGTGTTTTGGTTAAAATCGATTTTAAGTATGCCTAGCACTACTCCGCGTTTACCGAGCAGAGCTTCGTTGCATTTTTTTATGATCGATTCAATAGGAAGTTCGGGATATTTCTCGATGATATCCATGACCGCCTGAGAAGAATCCATTGCTGGTTCTCCGCTTCCCAGCCCATCAGCTAACGCACAGACAAATTCATTTTCCGTCTCTTTATAATAATAACTATCTCCACAATAATAATTCCCTTTTTTCGCCTTCTGATAGATGGAAATAGCTACTCTTGACAGCTCGTCGTCCATTAGAATGCCTCGATTGACTCAGCTTGTAAAGCTTCTTTAAGTTTTCGAAGGGCTCGACGTTGAAGGCGGGAAACGTGCATTTGTGAAATCCCCAGGCGTTCACCTGTATCCTTTTGACTCAAATTCTCAAAATAAGTGCACTGCAGAATTTCCTGCTCACGCTCACTTAATATCGGCAGTACTTTTTGAAGAAGCATTTTTTGATCGATTTGATCATATCCGCCTTCCGGATTACCGATCAAGTCCAGAATGGTCACCGTACTTCCATCTGAATCTGCTTCAATTTTCCGATCGACTGACAGAGCTTTATAGCTTTTGCCCATTTCCATCGTTTCAAGAACATCTTCCTCTGAAACTTCAAGATAATCAGCAATTTCGATAACAGAAGGAGAGCGCTGAAGCTCGCTTGTTAAATCCTCTGCTGCTTTTTTTATTTTCGGACCGAGTTCTTTTATTCGACGCGGAACGTGAACGCTCCACGTCTTATCACGAATAAAGCGTTTGATCTCACCAATAATGGTAGGGATAGCAAACGATTCGAATGATTTACCAAAAGAAGGGTCATATCTTCGAATCGCTGCAAGCAGACCAAGCATCCCTACCTGGACTAAATCTTCGTGAATGGTGCTGTTTTTGGAATATTTTCTAGCAATGGATTCAACTAAATCATTATAGACGAGGACAATTTTTTCCTGCACTTCTTCATCACGAGGATTTTCCTGTAAAAATGCGATCCACTCATAAACTTCGTCATTATGATGTTGAGATCTGGTCGCCATCTTGACCCACCCCATTTTCATGAAGGTATTTTGTCATTAGGACAATAACTCCATATTTACTGTTAATTTCGACTTTATCCATTAATGCATCAATCAAGAAGAGACCAAAACCACCTTCCCGCAGCTCGCCAATATCATCCTTGTGCTGGTAAGGTCCAATGTCTTCTTTGATTTCACCTAAGTTAAAGCTGCCGCCGTGATCAGCAACCATTACTTCTAAGCGATCCTTATACACGCCAAAACCGATCGTAATTTCGCCTTCTCCTGAATCGTTGTACGCGTGCTTCACAGCATTCGTAATCGCTTCAGAAATTGCGACCTTAAGATCTTCAATTTCTTCGTATGCAAATCCCATTCGATTGGCAATACCTGATGTACTCAGACGTACGACACCCACATATTCCGCTTTTGCAGGGACTTTAACCTCGACAAAATCAAATGGTTCCATGATTACATTCCACCTCGAACAGTATTGTCAATATCCATAATCTCGGTTAAACCGGTAATCTTGAACAAACGATGCACACGGTCCTGCATCTGAATCAGTTTCAGGTTTGTATCATGTTCTTTTGTAGATTTCAATGCGCTTATAAATACACCTAATCCCGTTGAATCCATATAATTAACCCCTTGAAGGTCTACTTCAATGGTTTGTCCGTCTTCTTTTGTTAAAGGCAGCAGTGTCTCTTTAAGCTTAGGAGCAGTAAAGGCGTCCACTTCTCCTGCCAGCGATACCGTCGTCAATTTATCTTTATTAGAAACATCTATCGTTAAGTTCATTTCTTCAGCCTCCCAATAATCCTTAAATTAGCCCAGTAGAGGGAGCATTCCCTTCACAGAACCTTGTTAAACCCTTCTTTTTAAAATGATTAATGTAAAATCATCCCTTAAATGAAAATCCTGTAAACGTTCAAAGTGCTTGTAAACTTGCTCCACGGTTTCTTGAGCAGGCAGATGAGCGTACTTTTGAATAATTTCAAGAACTTCATCCTCCTCAATAAAACGGTCGCCTTGACGACACTCGGTTACGCCATCCGTAAGCATAATGATCATATCGCCGACATTTACTTTCTTCGTGCACTGCTCATATGTAGCTTCTGAAGATACACCGAGCACTAAACCAGAGGCGTCTATTTCTTCAAACTTATCCTGGCTGCTGTCATAGTAATAACCTGGTTCATGACCTGCGGAGGAATAGCGGAACGTATGATTATTAATGTTATATAAGCCGTAGAACATTGTAATAAACATACTGGAGTCAACGTTTCGTTCCACAACCCGGTTTAAGCTGCCTAAAATAACATCAGGATCCATTCTGTTCTCCGGAAAGCTATCCATGGAATACTTGATCATAGACATACATAACGCTGCAGGCACACCTTTACCTACAACGTCAGCCACAGCCACACCAAGAGCACCGTTGTCATCTTTAACAAAGTGATAGTAATCACCATTCATTTGTTTGGCAGGGATGCTGACGGCTCCCACTTCCAGCCCGTCGATTTGTGGTTTATCCGTCGCTAGAAGAGTCTTCTGCATATTGGCCGCTACAGAAATTTCTGATTTCAACTCTAGCTGTTTTTCCCTTAAAGACTGGTATTCCTGGTAGGCCAGCCCGTAGGAAATCATCGTTTCCAATAAAAAATCGAGAGAAGATTGAATATATTCAGGCATTTCCGGGTAAAGAGCCTCTAAGGATTGGATATGAACATTGATTATTTCTTCTGGAGAAATGTTTTGCTGCATTGAATATTTACTAAACTGCTCCGCTTGATAGAGCGCTTGTTCATCTTTTGTTTCTATATATTGGCGCATTAATTCTTTGTAATTTTCGAGATCAATTTTCAACGTACTCATATTAAACCTCCTTTAACGGAGCCATTTGATAACCTTAATTTCAGTACCCTGACCGGGGTTTGACTGGATATCAAATTCATCCATAAGCCTTTGTACACCTGGCAGTCCTGCTCCCAGGCCTCCGGAAGTGGAGTATCCGTCTTCCATCACCTGGCTGAGCTCTTCAATACCAGGGCCGTCATCCATAGCTACAATACTGAGCCCTTTTTGATTAATATCATCAATGGCTTCAAAGCAAATTTTACCTGTCCCAGCATATAAATAAATGTTTCTTGCTAATTCAGATATTGCGGTCGCGATGCGGGCTTGATCTACGGTTCCAAAACCAATTTTTCTTGCTACATCCCGGCCGAGCTGACGAGCTCCAACAATATCCCATTCTTTTTTAATATTGACACAGGATTGGAATTCCATAATTACTCCTCCAATTCCTGGCGAAGTTTGATCAACCCTTGTTCTAGATCTAGTGCAGTTGGAACATCCTGCATGTGGATACCTAAATCAATTAATGTCATAGCAACGGCTGGCTGGATCCCGGTTAAGACAACCTTTGCTCCCATTAAGTCAGACATCGTCACTACATCCCCGAGTACTTTAGCAATAAAAGAGTCGATAATATCAACAGAAGTCAGATCAATGACCACACCCGTTGCTCCACTTTCATGGATCTTGCTTAACAGGTCTTCTTGAAACTGGATGGCTGTCTGATCGTCTAAATCAATTTGAATCGAGATCAACAGATAGTTATGAAGCTTTAAAATAGGTATTCTCATCTTCCCATCACTCCCTATTTAGAGAATCAATTAGTTTTTCTATATCTTCATCTTTAGATTGGACATCTTCAATAGTGCGATTAGTAAGTTCAAGTGCGGATTGGAACCCTTTTCTAAGGGAGCTCTTAGTCGGGAATTTACTTAGATCTATTCCTAAGTTAACAATGGTCTGAGCTATCTCCGGCCGGATTCCTACTAAAATACAGCGCGATCCGATTAAACGCACAGCTTCTGCAGCTTGTATAATGTGATGGGCCACCATCGTATCGACTACCGGCACACCGGTAATATCAATCAGTACTACTTCGGCATTGTGCTTAATAACACCGTCCAGCAGATTCTCCATAATCAGCTTTGCTCTTTCCGTATCAATCGTCCCGATCAACGGCATGATCGTTATATTATCCATCACCGGGATTAATGGGGCGGATAATTCCTGCAGGGCAACTCTCTGCAGAGAAACAATATTTTCCCAGCTTCCAGAGTACTCATTGACAAGCTTGTTAATTACCGGGTCCACCCAACTATCTACTTCACGGAGGACTTCCGCAAAATAGTCCGAGTCCACCTGATCAGACTGCCTCAATATATATTCAGAGGTCACACGACGGAAGACCTGCATCCCATCTGTTAAGTAGCTCAGCGGCCATCCTAAGTTAATGAGGCGCTCCGAGAACTCGGTAATATCGTTAGCTAAACCTAATTTCTCAATACTTGAAAAAATAACATTAACAAATTCACGGTTCGTGCTGTCGAACAGCTCGTCAGATATAGCCGCTGTGTAGTCACTTGATTTCTTCTTATTTACGTCATCCAGCCACATTTTCACAATGTCGTCGCTGTGTTCAATTACTATATCCTTTAACTTCTGATCCATTACCCATACCTCCGCATTCAACTGTGAACTCTCTCTATTTCAAAATGAATCTCACGTTCTATCGCTATATAAAAATAATGTTATCAAAAAATCCGATCTAAATATACTAATTAACATTATTTTATACTTTTTTTAAGTAGACGCCAACCTTATTGCTGTTTTTAAAGTTTATGAAATATATGTAAGAAGCCCGTGCCGCACGGGAGGCTTCGTTGAAGTGCATGATACATTTCTGCAAACAAAAATAAAGCTGCCTGTAACAGACAGCTTTATTTTAAAAATCAATTAGCCCTAAACTGATTTGCAGCGCTTCGTTCACCTGCTTCATCATAGGCTCATCCAGTTGAGTGATTTTGTCGGTCAAACGCTGTTTATCAATCGTTCTGATTTGCTCCAACAGAATAACAGAATTTCGTTCGAAACCATATTTTTCGGCATCAATTTCGACATGTGTAGGTAGTTTGGCTTTTTGTATTTGCGCGGTAATCGCGGCGATAATTACTGTGGGGCTGAAACGATTCCCGATATCGTTTTGAAGAATGAGCACCGGGCGGACTCCACCCTGCTCTGATCCTACAACTGGGGACAAATCAGCGAAATAAACATCTCCTCGTTTGACTATCACCGACTTCACACCCCGCTCACTAGTTGCTCCAGGGTGTGATCCGCCTCCTCTTCGGCCTGAAACGCTTCTGAAGCGATATTAAGATTAATTTTTGCCATTTCCATATAGCCTCTGCGCATTGACTCTCTTACGTGTCTCTGCTTTTCTTCACGCAAATACATTTTCGTAGCTTTACACATAAAATCGCTCCGATCACTGTTTTCGAGTTGAACCTGTCCATCCAATTCAACTAGTAGGTTATTCGGAATCCGAATGACAATCTCTCGCATGCTATCGGACACATCCATACACCTCCACCATCTTTTACCCAAAAAGAAACCAGTCGTATAAATTCCAATTTAATCTTATCATTCGCTTGTGTCTATTGCAAAGGAGTCTTCGGTTTTTTTCGTGAAAGATGCAGCGTGACGCAGGATTTTAGCAGGAATTCTTTAATTCAGAAAAAAATCATACAGCATTCTCTACTTCTACAATATGCCCGTTTTTCACATACATTCGTGGAACTCGGTAACTAATTGTACACGGAATCTCATAGTTTATCGTTTCTAGGTATTCAGCCACATCGTCCATATGCACTTCTTCTTCCTTCTGCTTGCCAATTAATGTAACCGTACTTCCTATAGAATATTCCTGATCCAGCCGAATCATGAATTGATCCATACAAATTCGTCCGACAATCGGCTGCTTTTTCCCGTCAACGAGTATTTCAAAGCCTTGAAGCTTGCGAATCCATCCGTCTGCATAACCAACAGGGACCGTTCCGATCCATTCTTCCTCACTCGTTGTATAAGTCGCTCCGTAGCTGAGGGATTCCCCGGCCGGAACTTTCTTCACATGAATTAAATGGCTGTGAAGCGAAAAAGCCGGCTTCAGTTCGATCGGCTTCTCCCGTTTCACATCGCCTGAAGGATACATACCATACATACTGATGCCAAAGCGGATAAACTGCTTCATCCGCTCCGGAAAACGCATACTGGCTGCACTGTTCCCCGAATGAATATCTACGTCCTCCGGCCAGACTTTCTGCAGGTGATTTAAAAGCTCATCCAGCCGCCGCTCCTGTTTCAGGAAGTAGGCGGTCTCTTCTTCATCTGCAGTAGCGAAATGAGTAAAGATGGCGTCCAGCTTGAAATCTGGATGCTTGTTGATCTCTTGAAGAATCTCATCCATTTCATCTGTGGTTCGGATACCAATACGGCCCATTCCCGTATCCCATTTCATATGAATCTTCAGAGGATTCTTCAGTTTCTCCGTCTCTATTTGTTCCAGCCACTCTTTCTGAAAAACGGTAACCGCAACGTCATACTCAGAAGCTGCTATGGCGTCCTGCGGGCGAATCCAACCCATAACCAGGATCGGGGCGTTAATCCCGGACCTTCTCAGCTTAATTGCTTCATCTAAGAGGCTGACGGCCAGCCGGTCTGCTCCTGATTCCAGCGCCTGCTCCGCTATTTGAATGTCACCATGCCCATAACCATTGGCTTTAACCACAGCGTAAATCCCTGTTTCTTCCTTTAATCGGTTTCGTAATTGTTTTATATTAAAGTCGATATTCGACAGGTTAATCTCTGCCCACGTATCTCGATAATACGGCTCCTGTGACACAACCAGCACTCCTTTTCTTTCTATATCTTTCTATTATTGAACGGAGGAAGTGGTGTGTCAAATCAGGGACAAACCAGAAGAAAATGATATGCTGAAAGACCAAAACAAAAGCAGACCGTTAAGCCTGCCCGAGGTGATGCCTTATTTCTCTGAGTAGCTGTGAATAGAGTTAGCTACAGCGACCATTTCATCCTGAGTTAATTCGGTACTCGCCAGGTGGTAAGTCGTAGATTCATCGCTCCATTCAAGTTTTTGATCAGAAAGCGCCCCTACTAATCCACCTGAAAGCTGGACAGGTTCTCCGTTGACTTCCACAGTTTCTCTGGCACTTGCAGGCTGAGCGGAAGCTGTTTCTTGAATAATTGTAAAGTCCTTATCGCCCTTATAAGTCATAATCACTCTTTCACCATTCTCCGTATCCACTTCCTGCTTGTCCCATAGACTTGCGCCAAGAGTCTCCTCTGGATAAAGTACTTCTGACCCAGCCAGCTTCTCTTCAGGGACAGATACAGGAACGTCAGAAGAGGTCATCGCCATATTCTGGTCGACGTCAAAATCTTCTTCTTTAAATGAGTCATCAGCAGCAAAATTAGAGAATTGCACCTCTACCAGAGCGGTCATATCCTGGTCAAACACCTTCACCATTACAGGAGTGTACGATTTCTTGTCAAAATATATTTCTTGATAAGGGAGCGATTGGTTGTTCTGATAATTAGTTTTCGTTTTAAAAACATAATGGTTGTCGGTAGCGTTAAATTCTGTATCGGCATCTGCTTTAATGTCTTTAATTAATGAATTAAACAGGTAAGGCTGACTCGTATTCTCCGGCCAGTCACTCTGAAACTTAAAGCTCTTATTCAGGGCCGGTGTCAACACAAAAACACCACTGTCATTCTTC
Source organism: Halobacillus sp. A5 (assembly GCF_024189315.1). GTDB lineage: Bacteria > Bacillota > Bacilli > Bacillales > Halobacillaceae > Halobacillus_A. The sequence goes on from NZ_JAIZEO010000006.1 coordinate 12,613, forward strand.
AAGATGATCTGACTTCCTTTTTCATCCTGGTCGTTCTCAAGCTCCACTTTGTAGAAATCTTTTTTCTTGTGGGAGATTTGAATATGGTATTTCTGTTCTTCTTTTCCTGTTTTCATGGTCATGCTGGCGTCTGTCTTATACCCCTTCATTTCACTTTCCTGCTCTTCAAGCTTTTGTACGACATCCTCTTTCGACTGCTCGCCGCAAGCTGAAAGAGCAAGCGTAAGTGCTATAGCCACAAAGAAAAGGATTGGAAAACGTCTCATCTTAGTTTCAACTCCTTTGTCTCATCCTGAAGGACAAAGGGAACGTAATTTACGTGGAAGAAGAAAATGTACGAAAAGTTTGAGATAAACCGTTTATAAGATCTGTCGCTGATAAATCAAACGTGGAGTGAGTCGTCATCGTCAAACGTTCTGCCGTCTTCCCGTGAACCATACAGCCATTAGCCAGCGCGTCCAGTACGGAGCTGCTCTGCAGAACCAGAGCGAGCAGGATACCTGAGAGCGTATCACCGCTTCCGCCTTTAGCCAATCCTTCGTTGCCCGAAGTTTCGACTCTCTGCTCTCCGTCGGGGCTTGTGATAATGGTAGAAGGACCTTTAAGGACAACGTATACACCGTTTGTTTTTGCAAAATTGCGGGTGATTGAAAATGGAGACTGCATCACTTCTGCGATCGACCGATCCGTTAAAAAAGCAAACTCACCCGGATGAGGGGTTAGAATAACAGGATGAGGATAATCCCTGCACTTGGCTGCCTTCTCCTTCATATGATAGAGGCCGTCCGCATCTATAATCAGCGGACCTTCAGCATGGGTGAAAAGCTCATCCATTTGAACGGTCAAGCGTTCATCACGCCCCATTCCCATCCCAATTGCAGCTCCATTATAAGCAGACCAGTCCACATTTTTAAAATCCCGGATAAAGCCTCCGTCCTCTGGCAAAGGATGAAACATAGCTTCTTGGAGGTACGGCGCAAGCATAGGTATAGAGCTTTTTGGAGCAGCGATGGTTAACAGCCCAATCCCACTTCGCAGCGCCGCCTTTGCTGTCATACCGACTGATCCCGGCATAGAGCAGGATCCTCCAATTACAATTCCTTTGCCGTGACTTCCTTTGTGCGAGTGAGGGTCACGAACAGGAAACGTATTTAACGCATCCTCCATCCCCCACCATTGCCGGCCTGTACGTTTAACGAGGTGGTTTGGGAGGCCGATTTCTACCGTCGTCCACTCCCCGTAATAAGGGCTTGTCGATTCCAGAAAAGCGCTCATCTTGGGAGTGTCAATAACGCACGTATAATCTGCACACACCCCGTCAAATTCTATTGCTCCCTCATCTGCGGGAACGCCGCTTGGAAGGTCAACCGAAATTGTATATGCCGAAATTGTATATGCCGGAATTTCATTCACAATGGACACGACTTGATCTAATGGAGAGCGCAGCGGACCGTCCACTCCAATTCCAAGAATGGCATCAATCACGACGTCAGCTTGATGCAGGGATTGACGAAGAGAAGGTAAGTCTTCCATTTTATTCAGCCGATATCCAGAATGGAGATACAATTTCTTGTGCGCAAGTGCATCTCCCTTAATCTTCTCATCAGGTACGACCTGCCACGCCTGGACAAGATACCCTCTATTCCGCAAAGTCCGGGCAATGACAAAGCCGTCTCCCCCGTTATTGCCACCTCCAATCAGCACGATAATCTGCTGTCCGGCCGATAGTTTCTTCTCCACATCATCAGAAACCGCTCGTCCAGCATTCTCCATCAACATTGATCCGCATATTCCAACCGTTTGAATAGCGACTTGATCTCTCTCGTACATTTCCTGTGCGGTCACTATATCCATTCGTTCCCTCCTACCCGCATTACCATGCTATGACTAAATCTATGTAAATATGTCCACTTAACGTTCTTCAAGGATCACCTGGGCCACTGCATACTGTTCACTGTGGGTAATCGCAACCCAAATTGAAAGTTCAGAATAAGAGGATACTTTAATATGAGGGGCCCCCTTCTGATCAGGCAAAACTTCGATGTCTTGAAAGCTTATCGTACCAATACCCGTTCCTGCAGCTTTCGCAAACGCTTCTTTTGCCGCAAATCTTCCAGCAAGAAACTCTATTTGACGCCTGTCGTTCAGCCGCTCATAATAATTACGCTCCTCTTTAGTTAATATTCGTTGAACAAAACGAGGATTACGCTTTATACTTTGTTTAATACGATCTAGTTCGATTAGATCAATTCCAATTCCTTTAATCATCGTCATCTTCCTTTAAATCGTTTGTGATTAGTATACCCGATCTTCTCTTTGATCAAAAAGCATACTTCTTTCATTATTTGATTATAGTGATTAATAACCTTTCACATGAAGGAGCAGTCGCACATGTTTGTCCGTACGGAAAGCTTTCAAGAATTTATAAAATTTTACCCTATTGTCTCAGGGCTGATCGTCATTCATCTCGTGCTCTGGTTATTTATTGACATTTTTCAACTGTCGTTTGCGATGCAGATATTGAGGGAAGGGATCGGCAATAACTATTTAGTCGGTCAGGGCGAATACTGGCGGCTCGTGACTCCTATATTTCTTCACGGTGGTTTTGCGCACGCCTTGTTTAACTCTTTCTCGCTCGTATTGTTCGGACCGGCACTAGAGCAGATGCTCGGTAAGACAAAATTCATTCTTATGTATTTGACAGCCGGTATTGCCGGCAACCTGGGTACTTACTTTATGGCTCCTGACGCTTTTTATCAGCATCTAGGCGCTTCAGGATCTATCTTTGGAATATTTGGCGTTTACCTCTTTATGGTGCTTTATCGTAAATCGTTAATGGGATATGCAAATACTCAAATAATCATGGTCATGCTTGTACTAGGCTTATTTATGACTTTCTCCCGCTCAGGTATAAACATTTGGGCTCACTTATTCGGTTTGATCGGCGGTTTCGCCATAGCTCCTCCCCTGCTGACAAAGGCGCGCCCTTTTTCAGTCTGGCAGAACAGGTCCAAATTTGCGAATCGTGAGCCAAAGGATATCGGCTTTAATCCGAACCGCTGGAATAAACGTTCGAACGTGACTCTTAAAAAATATGGTAAATATCTTCTTTGGGGGGTTATCATCTTCTTAGTCCTCCTTGCTTTTATGTAACCTTGAGGCAAACAGCTCTAAATATTGATTTTGCATCATAACAAAAAGCCCGATCGCTATGATCGGGCTTTTTGGTGTTTATTTAGAGTTGTTACGTCCTTTGTTCTGGAAGCTGCGGTTGCCTTTACCTTTATAGTTACGGGAATTGCCGCCTTGTTTGTTATAAGGGCGTTTGCCGTCTTTTCGGTAAGGCTTCTTGCCGCCTTTACCACGACCGCCGCCACCGCCGCCTTTAACACTGATCGGCTGAACGGATGAAAGCCTGACAGGAACTTCACTGCGTTCCTTCGTCATCTGTTTCAGGGCAGCCGCAATAATATCAGAAGCATCATGCTGTTCTAATAATTCGCTTGCCGACTGCTGGTATTTAGAAACATCTTCCTGATCAAGCGTCTGGACAATCTTATCGACAGCCATCTGCTGCTGACCACGGCGAGCTTCATCAGAAGATGGCACGCTCAGGCGTTCCACTTCTTTCTTTGTCAGCTTCTCAATTAAGTTCAGCTGTGCTTTTTCACGTGGTGTAACGAAGGAAATTGACTTCCCTTTACGTCCTGCACGTCCTGTACGTCCAATACGGTGAACATAGCTTTCTGGATCTTGTGGGATATCAAAGTTATATACGTGAGATACTTCAGAGATGTCAAGTCCACGAGCCGCTACGTCTGTAGCAACCAGAATTTCAATGCGTCCTTTTTTAAATTTGTTCAGAACTGACATACGCTTTCCTTGTGTAAGGTCTCCGTGAATACCTTCTGCAAGGAACCCACGGGCCTGAAGACCGTCAGAAACTTCATCGACACGGCGCTTCGTACGACCGAAGACAATTGCTAAAGCTGGCGCATCAATATCAAGCATACGAGTTAACGTATCAAATTTATGCTTCTCAGGAATTTCAATATAATACTGCTCGATATTTTCTACTGTCATTTCCTTCGCTTTTACCTTGACCTCTTCCGGCTGCTTCATAAGCTTCGTAGCAATGTCACGGATTTCTTTAGGCATTGTAGCCGAGAACAGTAAGGTTTGACGGTGTTCAGGGAGGGATTTAAGAATGTCACGAATATCATCAATGAATCCCATGTTGAGCATTTCGTCCGCTTCATCTAAAACGGCAGTATGCACACTCTGAAGCTTAATTGTTTTACGACGAATGTGGTCAAGCAGACGACCAGGTGTCGCAACAACGATGTGATTGTCTCTTAACGCACGGATTTGACGGTCCATGTTCGATCCGCCGTAAATCGGCAGCGCACGAACGCCTTTATTTTTTCCAAGACGGTTGATTTCCTCAGCCACTTGGATCGCAAGTTCACGTGTAGGGGCGATAACCAGCCCTTGAACGGAGCGAACGTCTTTATCAATTTTTTCGATCATCGGAATACCAAACGCTGCAGTCTTACCAGTTCCTGTTTGCGCCTGCCCGATGACATCTTTACCTTCCAGCCCGAGCGGAATCGTTTGTTCTTGAATTGGTGTAGTTTCTTCAAAACCCATAAAATCTAATGCTTTTAGTACTGGTTTTGACAAACCTAATGAATTAAATGTTGTCACTATACTTTCATACTCCTTTTTAAATAAAGTGAAACCTCCAGCCGTTGAACACGGTGGTCAGTTTAGAATTACGCATCTAACCGTTTGAGGCTCGCCTTCCACTCTACTTGATTGAAGTATGATAAGCCTCGATGCTGTTAGACCCGAAATAGATTTACATGTTATAACAAGTGAAAAAAGCCTTCTGTCCTGAAATTACGGAGAGGCTTCGACATACTTGCCTGAACGATTCTTCCATCATAACACACATAACTGTATTAATTCTACACATTTTTCAAATGCTTTTCAATCGTAACAGTGATAAAATTAAGGAAAACGGCATTACGCTTAAGCTGTCGTCATCCTAAACTAACTAAAAAGGAGGGCCTTTTAATGGATAAGCCTCCATTTCATCCCATACTGTTATTAATCGTTGGGGTCATCTCAATTTCAACCTCGGCGATTTTCGTCAAGCTGGCCGGCGATGCTCCATCCTCTATTACTGCATTTTACCGATTGGCTTTTGCGGTAATCATAATGGCTCCCTATGTTCTTCTTAAACACATGCCTGACCTAAAAGGGGTATCCGGAAAAGATTGGGGATGGGCTGCTGTATCAGGTGTTTTCTTAGCTCTCCACTTTATTTTGTGGTTTGAATCTTTAAATTATACTTCTGTTGCCAGTTCTGTCGTTCTCGTTTCCATGCAGCCGATTTTCGCCTTTATTGGAACGTTTCTCTTTTTTAAAGAGCGGTTTTCAGCTGGTGCCGTTTTAAGTATGATTATTGCGGTTACAGGAAGCGTCATAATCAGCTGGGGAGACTTCCAAGTCAGCGGAACCGCATTATACGGAGATCTGCTGGCGCTTGGCGGAGCTGTTATGGTAACAGGATATTTCCTGGTCGGACAAAATCTGCGTAAACGCTTATCCATGACTTCTTATACGTTTATCGTCTATTTTGTAGCTACGGCTGCTTTACTGCTTTACAACATCGGCTTACATGTGCCACTAACAGGGTATAGCGGTAATCAATGGTTCATCTATTTATGTCTGGCTGTAATTCCAACTTTTTTTGGCCATTCATTGTTCAACTGGTCATTACGCTGGATCAGTGCTTCCAAAATATCGATGAGTATTTTGTTAGAACCCATTGGAGCAGCGATATTAGCTTTTATCATACTAGGTGAAAGAATTTCCTGGGCCCAATGGCTCGGCGGATCTATTGTAATCTTCGGCCTTATGCTGTTTATTATCAGTACGAAAAAAATGATGAAACCGAAGCTTACCCATCACTCAGGAAAGTCTTAAGGAACGTGCGTCTGTTATACTAAACGATAGAGCGTACGATTAATACCGGAGAGCAGGTGAACAGATGTCGATTCAACTTATTGTTGATGGAGGAGCCGATCTTCCACAACAGATGATTGAAGAACACCATCTTAAAGTAGTACCTTTAAATATTCACTTTGGTGAAGAACAGTATAAAACGGGGGTAACCATTGACTTGCCGACATTTTATACAAAATTAAAAGCTTCAGACGAGCTTCCGACCTCGTCATCACCAAGCCCTTATGATTTTTACGAAAAATACAAACAGGTCGAAGGCGGTACACCTATTCTTGTGCTGGCATTAACCCAAGGCTTAAGCAGTACGTATGACAGTGCTGTTATGGGACGGGATATGCTTTTAGAAGAAGAACCCGGCCGAAAGATTACTGTCCTGAATACGAAGACCGCTTCCTGCGGGATCGCTTTACTCGTTCATGAAGCAGCCGGCCAAATTGAAGCGGGCAAGCCTTTCGAAGAGATCGTACGCCATATGGAAGCTAAAATCGAACAAACGACGACGCTGTTTATTTTAAAAACACTTGAGAACGTCATAAAAGGCGGACGGTTAGATAAAGTAAAAGGAACGATTGCAAAAACGCTGAATATTAAGCTGTTAATGAAAGCAACCGAAGACGAAGGATCGATTGAAGTTACGGAAAAAGTTCGCGGTGATAAAAAATCTCTCCGCCGCTTTGTCGAGCAGATCGGGGAATACGCCCATCACTTTGAAGATAAAGTGATTGCAATGTCCCACAGTCATGATGAGGAACGGGGACACTCCGTCCTGCAGACCATTAAAGAGAAATACCCATTCAAAGATTCCATCTTCACAGAAACCGGCCCATTAATTTCAACCTATGCAGGCGAAAGCGGTCTAGTTATTGCCTTTTTTAAAGATTAGACTCTGTTCATTTGTGAGGAGAGCTATTCCTTGCCCTAGATAAAGGCAGAGAGTGCGTGCCTGAAACCTCAGAATAGAGGGGTTGAATGGATCACAGCGAGACTTCCGCGGGAATGAGGCTGGCGAGATCCGCAGGGCTTGCCAGGCTGTCCCCCGCACGGAAGCGGGTTGGACTACCCTCGGTTTTCGCCCATAAATCTCAATTATGACCCATAAACCCCCACCTCCGTTTCCTTCTTCTCATAGGACAGCTTACTTAAGAAGTACAATACGCTTTCACAAAGAGTATCACGGTCTTCATCATGACAGACTAAATGCTTGGAATTGGGCAGAAACACTACTTTCTTATGGGAGGAGCCTATTTCCTGTTCCAGAAAGTTAGCTGCTCTGCTCGGTACCATTCCATCCAGTTTACCTTGAAAAATTAACGTCGGGCATTTCACATATTGAAGGTAAGGCTTTGTAAACTCGACGCACTTCATGAATTCAAAGCTGGACAGAAAGTGAGTCTGCTTCATTTTCGTTTGATAACGTACAAACAATGGATTGTTGGTCAAGGTACCTTTCCATGCATCTGCAGCTATTCCAAACGTATCTTTCACGAGCTGAGGAAAGCTGATATATTTTAAAGCAGCTGACAGCAGCACAAGTCTGTCAACTTCATGTTTAGCTGCTAAGTAAGAAGCAATCATTCCCCCCATTGAAAAGCCGATGATGAGAATAGTATCATGACGGCTTTTTAAATCGAGTAATGCGAGCTCTGCTGTCGCAATCCACTCTTGATAATAATGACCCCGTAAATCAAGCTCCGTCCCGTGACCAGGCAGCGTCGGGACTTTGAACTCCCAATCGGTTCTCAAATGTAAATAGTCCACTAGAGGCTCCACCTCTTCAGGACTTCCTGTGTAACCATGGATACATAGACACCCTGTACTCACTGATCTCCCACCACTCTTTCTAATATGTAAAAAAGACTGCGAATTAGCGCAGCCCTTTCACAAATGATCCGATTCCTTTTACCATAGGTGATACTTGTTGAATCGTTTGTACGACCTGCCCAGTCGTGTTCATCATTTTATCAAAATCCATCTGCCCATTCTCATCCTGAAAATAAGCCATCATCTTCTTTTTCTGCATGCCATAAGCTCCAATATCATAATAACCTGGATATCCATATCCCTGCATATATTGTGCTTGAATGCCCGGTTGACCTTGTGGTTGAACCTGAGGCTGACCCTGAGGTTGACCTTGCGCTTGATACATGCCCGGATCCCATCCATACGGCACTTGATTGTATAATTCATTGTAACTGCGGTCGATTGCCTCATTACCGTATAGTGATTGAGGCGGCTGCCAATAGTACGGGTTGTACGGCGGATACATAGAAGGACCCCCTTTACGTTTAATACTATAGGCTATGACACCGTTTTAAAAAAGTGTAAAAAAAAACAAGTGACAGCACATCACTTGAACTCTTATGAAAAATGAATGGTATCTGCACTTTGAAACCGGCCCGCATCCTGAATACCTAATGCTCGTTTTAAGCCCCGTTCCTGATAGCCCAGTACTTTTTCATCGTCTATAAACGTTGCAGGAGTGCCGTAAATCTTTTGTTGCTGCAGTTCTTTAAAATAGGCTCGATCCTGCGAAATATTTTTCTCTTTAAAATCTATCTCCCACTCCTCTAGCTTGGAGAGAACTTGTTTACAGTGGGTACAATGATCACTCGTATAAACCACTACTCTTTGTTGATTCATCGGTGGTCCTCCTCTTCCATGTCTGCATCTAGTTCTATTGACTCACTATATAAATACCCGGCTTCTCTCTTTTTAAACCTGCATTTTCCCAAAACGTACCATCGTTTGGATTAATAACCTTTTAAATGGTCCTCAATCAGGCAGAGTAATAGATTCAGAGTGGTCAGCCTGCTTCAGAACTACGAAGTCCGGGGAGGAATCCTCAGTGAACCGACGAGGCCGCTTGTACATTCCACCTTTTTCTATCTGCCGAAATGGGAACACCCCCGCGATCCGGAGCTTCTATATAGATGAGGACCCAACAGTAGTCTTCACCACTTCCTTATAAGAGTAATTCTTGTATGGATTGTTCTCCGCTGATCAGGTCGTAGCTTTTATTCTCAGCTTTAGGAATACTTAATAAACGAACAATCGCTTCGGCTGCATCTTCACGAGGAATTTCCCCAAAATTATTCATATGCTCCTGCAGCTGAACCCTGCCTGTGCCTTCCTCATTCGTTAAACGGCCGGGACGTACTATCGTGTAACTTAATCCAGACTGTTTTAAATACTCATCGGCCCGGTGTTTAGCATATAGATAATGCCTTAACCCGCTTGGACCGGACTCCGGACGGTCTGCAGCCATCGAACTCAGCATCACAAACCGCTGAACTCCAAAGTGCTTCGCCCGCTCAATTGCCTTAATTGCTCCCTCCTGGTCAATCAAGATCGTTTTGTCTGCTCCTGTATCAGGTCCTGATCCTGCCGCAAATATCACGGCATCAATGTTGTAAAACGCAGATTCAAAATCCTTCTCCAGGTTTCCGAGTACGGTAGCAATTCCTTTTTCCTCGAATTGAGGAATTTGTTCGGTGGATCTTACCATAGCTACAGGGGTATAGTGAGCTTCCTTCAATTTATATGCAATATGCCTGCCTACTTTTCCATTGGCTCCAATGACTAAAACGCGCACGTGCCAGCCTCCTTACGTATTGACAATCTATTACTGTAAAGTTCCCTATCCCCCGAAAAATAAACAGTATCACGCTCTCCGCGCAGGAATTTCACAGGAGACAGCGAAGTAACTTAGTAATAGAGAAAGGAGAGGTCCACTTGCCTAATTACATGCTGACAGGATTTCCAGGCTATCTCGCTACTAATTTAATTAAAGAAATATCAAACCAGGGGAAGCCGATTGATCAGTTATACCTTTTGTATCATCCATCAGTAAAAGATACAGCAGAATACGAGTTGGACAGCTTGCTCAAGGAAGGATTCCTAAAAGAAAACCATGTCCAGTTGATACAGGGAGATATTACGTTACCTCATTTAGGACTGACCTCCGAGCGGTCTGCTTCGCTGCTGCTAAAGATTACTCACTTTTTTCATTTAGCTGCCCTGTATGATTTGGCTGCCCCTCTCTTACCTTCCTGGAGAATTAACGTGGATGGTACAAGAAATGTACTCGAATGGCTTCGGCATGCAGCGGCTTTAGAACATTTTATATATTTCAGCAGCGCCTTTGTTTCGGGAAAACGCGAAGGGAAGATTTTTGAACACGAGCTCAGCCATACCCATGGTTTCAAAAACCATTACGAATACACGAAATACGAAGCAGAACGTCTGGTACAGCAATATAACTCCATCCTTCCGACCACTACCCTCCGCCCCGGGATTGTCGTTGGTCATTCACAGACAGGAGAAACGATGAAATTCGACGGCCCTTACTTTATTCTGAATTTGTTACATCAATTAAAGCGGCTGCCCCTCCTGCCTGCTTTTGGTCAAGGAGAAGCCTATGTCAATATTGTGCCTCAGGACTTTGTTACAAAAGCTGCGGTTTACTTAGCTCACCTGCCTCAGAGTATCGGGAAGACCTACCACCTTACAGACCCGGCTCCGCATACCGCCCATAACATTTACCGGATGTTTGCGAACCTTTATCTCCATAAGACTCCGAGCTTCACTATTCCCCTTCCTTTAGCGAAGGCCGCTTTATCATTTGAAACATCCAGGAGATTAACAGGAATTCAAAAGCACGCATTATCCTATTTTACTTGCAGCAGCAAATACGAGCAGCAGAACGCTTGTAATGATTTAAAAAAAGCCAGCATCTGCTGTCCGAATTTAACGAGCTACCTCCCTGTATTAATTCAATATTATGAAGCCCACCGACAGGACGGCCATAAGCACCTTGCTCTGTTGTAGGTATAACAATAAACAGCCTGCATTCCTTTCTGCAGGCTGTTCTTTATGCTATTGATCCATCCATTTTGCATACAATTGTTCGATTTGAACATGAATATCGGCTTGAACCGCTGGATCTTTCTCTTGCAAAACTCGTTCCTCCAACTGAATTATTTGTTCTTCCCAGTTTAAACCCGCAGCTGGATGGTCACCTGTTGATTCCTTTTTCTTGGGCGCATTCGAAGCTGCTACTTTTTCTAATAACTGCTGCCAAATCTCCCTTGTTTCTTCATAGCTCCCCAGACAGCGGTGCAGCCGCCCATTTACGAGGTATGCCGTCTCTGGGAAACAGGCGTTTAGAAAATGGCGGTCATGTGAGACTCCTATGACGGTGCCTTCAAAGCGCTGCAACGCTTCTTTCAGCACTTCCTGCGATTCGACATCCAAATGATTCGTCGGCTCATCAAGTACGAGCAAGTTTACTCCCTGGTGCATGAACACAGCCAGCTTCAGCCGCATTCTTTCGCCGCCGCTGAGGCGCGATATCTTTTGAAAGACATCATATCCATAGAACATAAACGCGGCAAGCATGTGTCTGGCCTGCCCTTCGGTTACAATAATCTGGCTGCGAAAATAATCAATCATCCGCTGAGCTTCATCAACATCCTGAAGCGGGTTCTGCGGCAGGTAGCCCACTTTCACAGACTCCCCGCAGCGGACCAGCCCGCTATCTGCCTTTTCTTTATTCAGGATAATCTTCAAAAGGGTCGATTTGCCGCTGCCATTTGTTCCTACAACCGCTAACCGCTCCTGAAAACGCAAATGAAGATCGACACCGCTTAGGATCTCCCGGCCATTGTAAGCTTTAGCTGCGCGTTCAAGGACGACTACGTCCTTGCCGCTTCTCTCTTCCGCTTTCAGTGAAAGAGTCATTTTCTTGGCATCGATAAGCGGACGGTCAACCTTTTCCATACGCTCGAGTGCCCGCTCCATACTCTTAGCTTTTCTGAAGAGCTTTTCATTTGGAGGATTGGCTTCATTGGCCCACTGCCTTAACCTTCGTATGGCTTCTTTCATTTTCTTTATTTTCTTCTGCTGCTCCTGATATTGGTGAAATTCAATTAGCAGCTTTTCTTCTTTTTGTTTCTCAAACGACGAATAATTGCCCTTGTAACGCATCGTTTCTCCCTCTTCTAAATCAATGACCGACGTAACAACTTGATCGAGAAAAGTTCTATCGTGGGAGATGATGCAGACGGACCCTTTATATCTCTGTAAATAACTCTCAAGCCACTCAATCGCGTGCAGATCCAGATGGTTCGTCGGCTCATCCAGCAACAATACATCTGGACGCTCCAGCAAAATTTTAGCCAGCGACAGCTTGGTAATTTCTCCGCCGCTTAGAAGATGGAAAGGCTGGTCAAGTAACGACGCGAGCTTAAGTCCGTTCGCTGCCTGGTCGATGGAAGCTTCCATTTCATAGCCTCCCTCTTCAGCAAACTGCTGCTGCAGTTCACCGTATTGAACCAAGGCTTTCTCCATCTGTTCAGGATCCTGCATAGACTTTTCTAACTGCTTCATCTTGTCAGATAACTGAGTAAGCTTTTGAAAGGCTGACCGCAGGTACTCTCTCCCCGTGCCTTTGTACTGCTCCGGAATTTGTTTTAAGCAGCCGATCGTAAGCCCCTTCTTAATAAAGAGGCTTCCTCCATCGAGTTCTTCTTCTCTTGTCAGCAGTCGAAAAAGAGTCGACTTTCCACTGCCATTACGACCAACAAGCCCCACTTTTTCTCCTTCCAATAACTCAAAGGTAAGCGACTCAAATAAGACTTTTCCACCGATAATTTTATAGACATCTTTTAGTGTAATATTCATTTATAAAATCCTCCTAAAGACCAAAAAAAGCCAGAGGTCCCGTGACCTCTGACTTTAATATCATAATTCAATCAGGTATGAGACGTTATCTATTTCCATTATTTAACTGGTAATTGGGACACACTGATCCCTTGTACAGTTAAATCATGAAAAAGCGCACGATTGATATAGAGCAGTTCACGATCAATAACGTGCTTCGATAACATCTTCATTCCCTCCTTCTGTCCTTAGTTATATTCTATTATACCTAAAATAAAACGTCCGTCTAGTTAATTTGCTGATCTGCGTAGGTGCCAAGCTTTTTCAGCAGTTCAATAGCCTGTTTCTTCTCCTCCGTTGTTAAGCCGGCAGTAATCTTCTCGATCTGTTGCCAATGGTCAGGAAAGATGCCGTGGAGCAGCTCTCTTCCTTTTTCATTAATGGAGGCATACGTAATCCTCCGGTCATTCGGACATGGGACACGCTCAATGTACCCTTTCTTCTCAAGCTTGTCCACGACATACGTAATACTGCCGCTCGCTAATAAGATTTTTTCTCCGATTTTCTGCAGCGGCTGCTCCCCTTCGTGATAGAGCAGCTCAAGCACCCCAAACTCCGTCGTGTTTAAGCCATAACCCTGAATATCCTCTTTCACTAAATCTGCAATAGAACGCTGAGCTTTTGCCAGTACAACAAACAGCTTTAACGATGGGTCCTGTTTCTTCTGTTTATAAGATTCATGTTCGTCCATAGTTCTCTTCCTCTCATCCTGCCCTCTAGTTACGTTTAATATATCAAAGAATCAGAGCTTGCAAAAGACAAACAATAGAAAAAAACGCTTTGACTTTAAATAGAGGCCTGCTAAGTCAGCGCCAGTTCATCTTTTCACTGTCCATTTGACAGCCTTCCCTGATTCTTAGCGACTGCCGGGTCAGGGGTCAGGAACGTAAAGTGCCCGTGCAGCACTTGAATATGGGAAGGAGTGGCTCCTTTTATCTCCCCATCCATATCTACTTTCTGCTCTTTCTCCACGTTGACTTTGATATTATTTCCCTGCAGATACGACAGCTCCTGAAAGTTATCCGGATCGGACCAGGGCTTGTTCATCGACAGCAGTTCCCTGAACAATGTTAAGTTCGAGTTCTTAATAATGAGCACGTCAAAACGCCCGTCTTCCGGGCTGGCTTCCGGCAGCGGCACCTCTCTCGTTCCAATAAATCGTCCATTCAATACTAAAACCATTACGGCTTCTTCTCTAATCTTCTCCCCATCTACATCTAACACAAAATGAAAAGATTCGGCCTGATTCATTGTCTTAAAAGCACTAATAAAATAGCTCAGAACTCCAAAACGATCCTTCTGCCCCTCATCAATATTTGTCGAGGTTTCCGTAATTAAACCGATTCCCCAAAAGTTTATAAAATAATTATCATTACTTTGACCGATATCCACTTTTGTTTCCTCACCGTTTATCACAGCTTCAGCTGCCTGCTTCATCTGCGGCGGGGTACCAAGCACTCTGCTGAAATCGTTACACGTTCCCCCTGGAAGTATGCCGATCACTGGTCTGTCCGGTTTGTCCGCCAGACAGTTAATGCATTCATGCAGCGTGCCATCCCCACCCAGAATAAATAGAACGTCCACATACGGACCATAGCTGCAGCACGTTTCTTTAAACTCTTCCAGCGTTTCCGTCTGTATGACCTGCAATTCTTTGATTTCCTTTGTGATAACGGGGATGGTTTCTGAAAGGTTTTGTTCTAATTGTCCATTTCCCGAATTGCCGTTGTATATAAATAACCCACGTTCATAACGAGGCATCATCATCCTCCTTCCCCCGTTCTCCGTCTTATTATAATTGCCTGTTTTCATCCCTATCAAACGTATGTCCACTCCATAAACAAAGGGGTTTACCATTCCCCACAAAACTTATATACTTATCCTAGTTTAGGAGGCTGACTGAAGAATGAATAGACAAATCGAACCTTTGTTAGGCTATAATATCAATGTCATCTCTCATTTCTTAAAAAATATTTATAATGATAAATTGAGCGAATACGGCCTTACCAACGCGCAGGCGAAAGTGATTTACTTTCTGGCCAAGCACGGGGAGCAGAGTCAGTCTGATTTGCAGAACCGTCTATATATTAAAGCCTCATCGATGAACGGCATTATTGAAACGCTGCTTAAGAATAAATGCATTACAAAAGGGTCAAGCGTCAAGGATAAGCGCACGAAGATGATTCGATTAACACAAAAAGGGGAAAAGCTGGATCAAACCATTTGGTCCATTATCCAGGAGATCGAAACGGAAATTACGAAGGGCTTTTCTTCTGAAGAGCAGCAGGTCATCGTCTCATGGCTGCACAGAATGAAAAATAACTTAACCGACGACGCAAAAAGCTGACAGAAAATGAATGACCAGCCTCCCTTACCCGCGCTGTCTGATCCAAAAGCCGCTTCAAAATGAAGCGGCTTTTTCCAATTATTGATAAAAATCGATAGAAAGATTAAGAATTTTCAGTTACACTTATGATTAGATGTAATGAGGAAGGTGACGTTCAATGACCTACTATACAAGCTCTATTAAACTACTATTCCATCCGCGTAACCAGCTCGTTAGTTTGCGAAAAGCAGAACGCCTTCGTGGATTCTGGAAAACTTTTTTTCTTCTCTTCTTTTTTACTATTCTTACATATGCAGCTACAGCCTGGGCCGGTCTGGGCACCGATCCACTATCAGGAGAAATAAGCACTCTCAGCCGAATCGACTTTGAATTCCAGAAAGTTTGGTTTTTATTCGGCCGGATCGCTGCAGGTCTTAGTTTATTCCTCGGAGTATTGATCTTACCCCCTTTTATTTTCTGGCTACTCTTTGACCTGCCTTTTAAAAAAATAGTCAACATTCAATTAAGCGTATGGATATTGATGCTTGTCGAGCGTCTTACCTGGATTCCTTTCATGATTTATCTGGGACTTGATTGGTATGTATCGCCTTTATCATTTGGTATCATCGCTTCTTACTTTACACATTTAGATTGGATGATCTATTTCTTTGGATCACTGTCGTTGTTTCAGCTTTTCATTGTTTGGTTTCAAGTCAAATCGATCACCTGGCTCTCTCCATCAAGAAGATGGTGGATCATAGCAGGTGTCATTCTTTGGAATATCATCTTATGGGCCGGAACAGCGGCATTAGTCTATTTCGATGAAACTATCGTACAACTATTACTCTCTTAAAAGGATGATCGAATAATGAAGTCAACTCGCAGAAAGAAATGGATAGCAGCTGGTGTTTTTCTTTTTATTGTCTGCAACAGCCTATTACTCTATTTTGATAAAGAAAAAGCTGTTGAGCGTAAATCATTCGTCCATAACTGGTCAGGTACATTTACTGACGACGTGGTGGAATCTATTGACGTCCGTGGTGTATTTGCTTCCAATGAAGACGCCCCTGTTTATTTTGACGACAACACCGGTGCTTTTCAGGAGTTTTTTGTGGAGGTGGGTGATGAGGTAAGTGAGGGGGATGAACTGTACGCTTACGAAGTGCTCGATTTTGAGAACCAGGTTAGCGATCTTGAGCTTGAAGCGGCAAAAATAGAAGAGGAAATTACGGCCATTGATACATATCTTACCGAGCTTGAAAGCTATACGATCGAGGAAGGGTCGGATGATTCATTCGAGGGCTTTGACTCCCCTTTCCCGTCTGACGAATCTGACGAAGATGAAGACTCTGAGGAAAACGGTGAAGACAATGATAACGAAGAGTCTACAGCTGAGGCTGAGCTGATTCAGGAAGAAGCGATCAACGATAAAGAAAAAGAACGAGCCCAGAAGGAAGCTGAACTGGCCATGGTGAATGACCAGCTTGATCAGCTGACAACAACCGGGCAGACGATCACCGTCCGCAGTACATTTGAAGGCGTAGTGCGTGATCTGTCAGAAGACTTATCCACTCCTATACTTACTCTGTCTTCCACAGAGCTTGTCGTTGAGGGGGAAGTAAATGAAGAGGATCGGAAGCTTATTGAAGAAGAGATGCGGACAGAAGTCACAGTTGAAGATATAGAGGATGGTGAAGTTACTCTTCCAGGCGCAATAGCTGAACTCGACACGTTTTCTAAGGAAACAGACGTCCAAAAAGCGAGCAGATATCCTTTTGAAATCACGTTAACTGAGGAAAACGAAGAGATAAGACCCGGTTATCATACGGATGTTGAAGTCATTACAGATGAAGCGGCCGATGCAGTTGCTGCTTATGAAGACGTTTTGATTACGGGTGAACATCTATACGCCTGGGAAATGACGGCTGCCGGTGTACTTGAAAGAAAAGAAATCGAGACAGGGTTAGAAGAGGAAGGAGTTGTGGAAATCACAGACGGTCTGGAGAATCAGGTGAAGCTTGCCGATGAACCCGAAGGCCAATTCCGCACCCTTACCCCTTTTATCACACCAATCGATCTTAGCCACGTCAAAGAAGATGAGCTCTTCGACGGTTCAAAAGCGATTATGAAAGAGAACTTCCTGCTCGGAATCTTTAATAGATAACAGCTCTCTTCAAGTGAAAGCTTTTGCAAAAGTTAAAGTCTCATGCCACGATGTATAGTAGTTTAAGTAGAACATCGTCGAGTAAAGGGGCCAATCTTATGAAGTTAAGCGTACTAGATCAATCTCCTATTCTATCAGGCAGTACACCAGAGGAAGCATTTCAGCAGACAACCGAGCTTGCTAAACGAACTGATGAACTTGGCTTCCACCGCTTCTGGGCAGCCGAACATCACAGTACAAAGGGACTTGCGGGTTCCTCTCCGGAAATTCTGGCTGCACATTTAGCCAGTCAGACGAGCCGTATACGTATTGGCACAGGTGGTATACTCCTCCCCCACTACAGCCCTTATAAAATTGCGGAAGTATTTCGCGTGCTTGAAACGCTCTACCCTGGACGAATTGATTTAGGGGTCGGCCGCTCCCCGGGGGGAGTTCCTAATGTGAATCTCGCTTTAAACCGCGGCCAGATTCCATCCATTGAAGATTACCCCAAACAATTAAGCGAGCTTCTCTCCTATCTTTATGGAGAAGACCCTCACGGGATGGGTATCTTCGCCGCACCTAAAGGAGAGAGCAGTCCGCCAATCTGGATGCTTGGATCAAGCGGCACGAGTGCCAGAGTCGCTTCTGAACTTGGAGTTTCGTATTCATTTGCCCATTTTATCAATGGACACGGAGGGTCACGGGCGATGAACCGTTACTTTGATTACTTTCACCCCTCCGTACAGCAGAAAGAACCCCATGGGAACGTATCTATCTTTGCTGTGTGTGCCGAAACAGATGAACATGCAGAGTTCCTTGCTTCAAGTCTTGACTTAGCGATATTAAAGATTGAACAAGGCGGCCTGCAGCGCAGCTTTCCTACCCCTGATGAAGCGTTAGACTATTCGTACAGTGTGTTTGAAGAGCAGCAAATTCAGGATAACCGTAATCGTATGGTTGTCGGTTCTCCTGGCAAAGTAAAAGAGGAAATCGAATGGCTGGCTCATTACTACAATGTGGATGAAGTGATTATCAATACAATCGTTTCTCCTTTTGAAGATCGGTTGAAGTCCTATCAATTAATTGCTGAAGCGTTTCAGCTGAACAAGGAGTGAACAATTCATGCTCGCTTTTGATCATTTGGTGATTGCCTCTAAACAGCCCGGGGTAGAACAGAAATCCTTCACCCGGAATTATGGACTTCTCGGTGTAGAAGGAGGAAACCATAAGCTTTGGGGCACATTCAATGAACTGTGCTACTTTACGAACGACAATTACGTCGAATGGCTCGGGCTTCTAGATCGTGAAAAGGCAGCGAGATCAGACAATCCGCTCATTCAGCAGTTTAAACAAACGTTTGACCAGGGTGAATTCGGTCCCTTTCAGTTCGCCCTCAGGACCACCTGCATGGATGAATACGTCAAGAACTTTAACGAAAACAGCATCCCTTACCAAGGCCCTTTTCCGGGTGAAAGGAAACGTCCTGATGGATCTTTGCTGAAATGGCGGATGCTCTTTCCTCACACAAACGGTGAAGAAAATTTGCTTCTGCCCTTTCTTATTGAATGGACTGGTAAAAATGTCCCTTCAAGCGAGCATGAAATAAACCAATCCCGGTTCCTCCGGATTTGCATCGGTGTTCAGAACTTAAAGACAGCTGCAAGTCTGTATCCCTCTATTTATCAATTAGAAAGCCAGGTCGAAAACCATACATTTTCATTAGCTAATGGTGAATTAATTTTAAAAGAGAATCCGCCCTCTCTCCGTGCTGATTATACTGATTTCTCCATCTAACGCTGACTCATGAGTCGGCGTTTTTTTTTGGTCATCTATTTACATTTGTAAAAATTAACCGATATTACAGGATGTCAGACATCTTACGTTAGGAGTTGAGTTTATGAAAGCCTACCGATGGTTCGGTTTAATGATTTTATTACTAGCAGCAGCGGGCTGCAGCAGCAGTGAAGCTGATTCGGCCAGTGCCGATAAAGGAATCAGCGCCGGCCTTCTCGTTACAGAAAGCGGGCTTGGTGACGATTCGTTTAGCGACTCGGCCTTTCAGGGACTGGAGCTGGCCAGGGACGAATTGAATATTTCCTTCGATTATCGTGAACCTTTTGATGGAGACTTCGAGGGTCATATGGAAGATTTAATTGAACAGGATCACGATGTAATTATGGGGCTTGGCTATGATGCTCAAGCGTCTATCGATGCTCTTGCGGAAGAATATCCGGATCAGCAGTTTGTATTAATCGACGCGGTTTCTGAGTTTGAGAATGTGACGTCGATTACGTTTCGGGAGGATGAAGGCAGTTATTTAATTGGTCTGCTGGCAGGAATGAAGACAGAATCGGACGTGGTTGGATTTGTCGGCGGAGAGAAGATTGAGGTTGTGGAGCGGTTTGAGACCGGCTTTCGTGATGGGGTCGAGGAAGTAAATGAAGAGGCCGAAGTGCTTGTCGAATACGCTGAGACGTTCGACGATGATGCGAAAGGTGCAGAGCTGACCCGGGAAATGGCGGATGAGAATGCGGATTATGTTTTTCATGCGGCTGGTTTTACGGGTGTCGGCGTGATGAAGGAAGCGGAAAACCTGGGAATCTATGCATTTGGCGCAGACAGCGATCAATACTTTGTTGCTGAGGATGCCGTTGTGTCTTCGATGATGAAGAATGTAAATGTCGCGCTCTATGATGTCATGGCTCAGCTGGCTGATGGCGAGGAACTCGAGGGTGGATTGAAAGAGCTCGGCATTGAGGAAGAAGGCGTCGGTCTTGCCCCTATCCGGTTAATTGATATGTCGAATGAGGAACAGGAACGGATTGACGAGGAGGTTGGACAATGACGATAGGTAAACGTTTATATACGATGACACTTCTGCCTCTTTTGTTAAGTTTACTGCTTATTTCTTATATCGTGTTTCAAATGATCAGCTTTGAGAGTTCAAGTAACGAAGACGTGGCTTTTCTTCTAGAAGGAAAAGAGGTAAACAGCCAGTTGGTTTCAGTCGAGCAGGCGTTAGATACATATGGATACAGCCCTTCTGAAGCTACTAAGGAGGAGGCGCTGACTCAAATTGAGACGACAGGTGAATCGTTTGAAAACTTGTCCCCTATGATCCAGACAGCATCGCAGGAACAATGGTATGAGCAGGCACAGACGAAATATGAGGAGTGGCAGCAGACCGCCATTGAAGCGCTTGAAGCCGAAGACAATAACGAAGTGCAGAGGCAGGCATCACGTACAGCTGGTATAGTAAATGATACGTATAATCTGCAGGAAGAAGCTCAGGCTTGGTATGACAATAAAGTAGCCGCACAGGCTGATTCGATTCGTAATTTAATTATTTTTGCCCTCGTGTCAGCAGGAGTGTTAGTCGTATTATCCATTTTTGCTACGTCCCGCCTGACTTCACGTATTGCTAAACCGATGCGGGAGCTTGCTCATAAAGCTTCACAAGTAGCCGGCGGAGATTTAACCACAAGAATTGAAACGACAGCTCGTGAAAATGATGAAATCGGCCAGCTGAAACGTGCTTTTCAAACGATGGTGGATAACTTAACAACCACCCTTCAGTCAGTACACCGCATTGGCGGCAACGTTGAACAATTCAGTTCTAAGCTGAACAAGGAAATGGCAGGGCTCTCAGAGGTTACCGGGCAAGTCTCAAGTTCGACTGATGAATTAGCACAGGGAAGCCAGTCCATTTCAAATGATATTCAGGAAATCGCCTCATTAATGGACAAAATGAACCGTGATTTTGAGCGTAATACAGAGGAGAGCAAGCTTGCTTCTGAAAAAAGCACACAGGCGCTCTCTTCTGCACAGGAAGGTCAGGAAGCTATACTGGACCAGCGCCAGGTCATGGAGAAAAACAATCAGTCGATCACCAATGTGGAAGGTTCAGTGAATGAATTTATCCGTTATACAGATCAAATTGAAGTAACCGTGAAATTGGTAAATGAAATTGCGGAACAAACGAACCTGCTCGCTTTAAACGCAGCTATTGAAGCAGCCCGCGCAGGAGAACATGGGAAAGGATTTGCTGTAGTTGCAGAGGAAGTAAGGAAGCTTGCCGATCAATCCACGAAAGCAACCGGCGAGATCTCTACTATGGTTCAGCAAATTAAATCAGGAGTTACCACTATTGAGGAAGAAATGAAAGAAACGATGACACTTACTGAACAACAGCATCAATCCTTAAACGCCTCTGAAGGGGCCTTTAACGTGATTCACACGCAGGTGGATGCAATCTATCAGCAATTAAACGATTTAGTTAAAGGGATGATGGAGTCGAAGGAGCAGAGCTCACAAGTAACCTCTTCTGTTGAGAATGTCAGCGCCATAACGGAAGAAACAGCGGCAGGAACAGAAGAAATTTCTGCTTCAGCTGAAGAGCAGCAGAATGCGTTCAATCAATTAAAAAATGAAGCCGACCATTTAGAAGGAATGGTGGTAGATTTAAATAAACAATTAGCTCATTTTCAATGGGAGCAGCGTCCTTCAGATGGAGAGTTTTTGAAGCTGGGTGAAACAAAGAAAGAAGACGATAACGAAAGCATGCCTTATGCAGCAAGCTGAGTATATCAAAAAGGGAGCAGACCAATTGCTCCCTTTTTTTCCAAGCTGTTGAAAAGACTTGAATGGATGTACACATGATATCTCATGGTTCCTCTATCAGACTAAGAAGAAAAAGGAACTGGAAAAAGCGCTGCTTTTAAGTGGGGGAGGCGGAAAATCTCTTTGTTCTGCTCGTCCCACAGGAGGCGTCACGCTTTCCTTTCCTTTTAACCAAAAGAGATTCTCGAAACCGTTTGATCACGGAGCCTTGTGGAAAAGGATCTCATAAACGCCGCCAGGTCCAGTGATCATTTATCAAAAAAGGGTTTTAGGAAACGGCGATACTCCTAAGGGAGAGACGAATCAGGTGTGACCCCGGAGGGCTGATAACGCCCGAGGAGGCACACCGTTCGCCCTTGGAAAGGGAGTCGTTTCCTAAAACCCTTTCCCTTGATCATGTAAGGAATGTTACACTTTCGAAACGATCGTTTCTCAACAAACCGGTAAAAGGGAGCAGACCAATTGCTCCTTTTTCATTTTATAAAGCTTTTTTAATTAATAGTGTTGACGGTCTACCTTCCCATCCTCCCCGCTGTCTCTATAAGAAGACTTAAGTATATAGATGACCCTTTCTCGTAAACAGAAACAACCTCATTCAATTAATATGAAACCATTTAGCAGCTGTCTTCGTTTAGTTAATAAGGTTAATAACGCTGGGGGCGGCCGGCTGGACGTTCGAGCGATAATAAATCTTCATCAAGATTAACGACCTTCTGCTCTACCATTTGTCTTGCATCATAAATCCCTTTATTATACATAAACGGTCCTAATTCCTTCACCATGAATTCCAGCAGCTGGCCGGCAGCTAATTCACCCATCTGTTCATCTCGCTCAAGCTCAAAATATTCTTGAAGACGATCAATCATATATTCTCTCTGTTCTTTCGATAATGATTTATTCACAATATCCCCTCCATGACCTTATCGTAGCACACCTATTTTAAAAAGGAGGCAGCTCAATGAAAAAATTCGAAAAGCCGGTTCAGTCGCTGGAAGAGCTGCGGCACACTCTCGGGACTCCAGGCCGGCTCGCTGAACATAAAGTCATTTCTCATTTAGATTCCTACTGCCGGCAGTTTATTGCGCACGCCCCATTTGCAGTTGTAAGCACGTCTGATTCAGCAGGTCATTGTGACAGTTCCCCCCGGGGTGATGCGCCTGGTTTTGCTTATATTTTAGACGAAAAGCATCTCGTGCTGCCTGAACGCATGGGAAACAAGCGTGCAGACTCGCTTCAGAACATTTTGGAGAATCCCCATATTGGACTGTTGTTCATGATTCCAGGACTTGAGGAAACGCTTCGCATCAATGGCCAGGCTGTGATCATTAAGGATGAGACCTTTATGAACAGACTGGAATCCCAAGGTCACGTTCCTTCTGTCGGCATCGCCGTCTATGTGGAAGCATGTTTTATCCACTGTGCCAAAGCTTTAAAACGATCCCATTTATGGTCACCTGAGAAATGGCCGGAGCTTTCTGACCTGCCTGCTCCTGCTAAAATGCTTGCGGCTCACTCACAGCTTAATGAAATGGATGAGAATCAGGTGCGGAAGTCGCTTCACAAAAGTTACACGAAACGAATGTATTAGCGCGTGGCTGCCACACACACTGTGTTATTAGGAGCAGTTGGTTTTATAAATGTTTCAATTTGAATGAAACCTGCCTTCTTTAGTAACGATGTTAACTGCCCGCCCAGCACTTCCGTAGTATCATTAGTCGCACCTTCTTCATGAGGACATAAAGTCAGCGCAATTCTTCCACCTTTATTCATGCAGGAATGAAGGAAAGTTAATGTATCGACTGGAGCCTCCCAGAATGTAATGTTATTAATGGCATATACTTTATCAAGCTTCACATCAAACCTTTTAATAACTTGAGCCGGTCCATGAATGAGCAGGATCTGCTGCTCACGGCTTATCTTTTGGAGCTTGCGCAATGTCATTTCAACCATCGACTCTGAAGGATCTATTCCAATTAATGCCGTTCCGGGAGAATTGTCAGCTATTAAAGCAAGTCCACTTCCCGGACCAAATCCGATTTCCATCACCGTATCGTCTTCCTCTATTTGTAAAAAAGACTGGGTCCACTGAATGAGCTCGTCATTTTCGAATTCCATAAAACGCCCTACAGCTTTTCCCAGCCAACCTTTTGGCTTTTTAAACTGACCTTCTAACATTTTTTCAACCTCCCTTCTTATTTCTACCCTCTTTAAAACCGATTCACGCAGTTTTATTGTTTCCATTCCGTCTTATTAGTTTGTAAGATAGATAACAGTACCGTATTATTCAAACACCAAAGGAGGCTGAACCTTTTGAAAATCATGAAGTTCACTCTCCTTCTATTATTCTGTCTGATTCTATCCGCCTGCACTCAATCAGATGCTCCCCCTTCTTTAGATGAAATAAAAGACAAGGACTGGGACTCTATTAAAGAAGAAGCCGATGGTTCTGAAGTGCGTCTTTACATGTGGGGAGGAGATGAAGGGATTAACGAATACATAGATGAGTGGCTTATCCCGCGTTTAAAAGAAAAATACAACCTGACTTTAGAACGTGTTCCTATGGATACGGAAGAAATCCTGCAGAAGCTGCAAACAGAGCAGCAGGCCGGTAAAAACACAGGGACAATTGATATCATCTGGCTGAACGGCGAGAATTTTAAGATGCCAAGGAGAATGAATTGCTTGCTGGATCTTTTACCGGAAAACTGCCCAGCTTCAATGAATATTACGATGAGACAGACCCCGCGATTACCACCGATTTCGGAACGGAGGTAGAAGGTCTTGAGGCACCGTGGGGACAAGTACAATTTGTCTTTCATTATGATGAAGAGAAAATCGACACCCCTCCCGCTACCTTTGATGAGTTAAAGCAGTGGCTGCAAGAAAACCCGCAGCAGTTCACTTATCCTGCGGCTGATGAATTTACGGGTAATGCTTTTTTAAGACAGCTTCTGTATGCAAAAGCAGACCAACCCTCAGATATTTATAATCAAGCTTTTGAGGAAAAGAAGGTCAGCGGCCCCGCAAACGACATGTGGGACTATTTAAATGACATTCAACCTGATTTATGGCGGTCCGGCGAGCACTACCCAAACAGTTTAGAAGAGCTGGATCAGCTGTATAGACAAGGAGAAGTAGCGATGACTATGGGTTACAACGAAGCGCGGGCAGAATCGTTAATTGAAGACGGAGTTTTTCCTGAAAGTACAAAATCATTTGTGATGGAACCAGGTTCGCTCGGAAACACTCACTTTCTCTCTATCCCTTTTAACAGCCCTGACAAGTCAGGGGCGCTCGTCGCTATTAATGATATGCTGTCACCAGAAGCTCAACTAGAGAAGCAGAAGCCCGGCGTCTGGGGAGAGAGCTCTCCCATTAGCTTTGAGAAGTTAAATGATGCACAAAAAGAACAATTTGAGAGTGTCGACCGCGGAAGCAGCGTCCTGGACGAGGAGAAGCTCGAGAACACATTCATGCCTGAAGGTGACCTTGAATACGTGGATTGGCTAGAGGACGAATGGATTAATGAGATTGCACAGAATTAAACCGTGGATCCTGCTGTTCCCTGCTTTGCTTTTTCTCCTATTGCCTGCGTATGGACTGTGGTCTGCAGCCTCGGCAAGTGTAAGCAGTACAGACGGTATTACTTTTTTACATTACCGTGAGCTTCTTACCTCCGAGCGTTTTCTTCATTCACTGTGGTTCAGTGTGCGCACGGCATGGACAGCATCGATGGCATCTATCATTATCGGCATTTTAATTACCCGCAGCTTTGCCCGCTATTTAACGGAAATACTTCCGAGACTTGCTGTGTGGCTGCCCATGCTCTTTCCCCACCTTGTTTTTGGCTATATCGTGATCCTTTTATTTTCAGAAACAGGGCTGCTTTACGAGTTGTTATCTACTCTTTGTTTTATAGGAGGAGCGGATCAATTTCCTATTCTTACCCGCGATGACTATGGAGTTGGAATCATCCTTACGTATATTGGAAAAGAAGTACCGTTTGTGATTCTGATGTTATATCCAGTTTATCAAGCCCTTCCTCAATTTTACTTTGACGTTGTCAAAACATTGGGCGGAGGACGTTATCAGCAGTTTAAAACTGTGGAGTGGCCGCAAATTTCTACAGTAGTTATGGAAACTTTTATCATCTTGTTCGCTTTCACGCTGACAGCTTACGAAGTGCCGGCCATGTTAGGAACAAATTTCCCTGAAATGGTCTCTGTTTTAAGCTACGATTGGTTCTACAGCGGGAGTTTTGAGGACCGCCCACTGGCTTTCTCAGCTATGGTCATGACCAGCTTTTTGCTTTTCCTCCTATCATTGTCAAGCTATTTATACGTGAACCGAAAAAGAATGCGAGCATTGAGAGGAAGGCTGTAAATGAGACCTAAACTATATTTCCGCCTCATCACCGCTCTCTTTTTCATCTTTCCTATCGTTCTGTTGCTGCTGCAAAGCATAACAAC
Source organism: Halobacillus sp. A5 (assembly GCF_024189315.1). Taxonomy (GTDB): domain Bacteria; phylum Bacillota; class Bacilli; order Bacillales; family Halobacillaceae; genus Halobacillus_A. The sequence continues at coordinate 38,927 of NZ_JAIZEO010000006.1, forward strand.
ACCATGGCGGACCCGGGAAGGCATAAACATACAGTTGGAGAGTTTTACAGTCCTCTGGTCTGATCCAAACTTATGGACAGCTACCGTATGGTCTATCATTATTGGAGCCGTAGTACTTTTGTTTAATTTATTCATTGGCTTGACAGCCGGTAAAGCGTTAGCCTTCTATTCTTTTAAAGGGAGATCCCTCATAGAAGCACTGCTCTTATCACCGCTGCTTATTCCTTTATTAGCGGTGGCAATCGGTCTGCATTTGTTCATGATCAGGCTGGACCTGGCTGATACATGGTTAGGTGTCGCGCTCGTCCATTTGGTTCCTACTGTTCCTTACACTATAAAAATTTTCCACCATGCTTACAGCCAGATAGGAAGGCCTTTACTGGAACAGGCAGAGAACCTCGGAGCAAGTGTAAGCCATCAGTTTTTTACTGTGGAACTGCCCTTATTAAAAAACGCCATACGCAGCGTAACTTTCTTAACGATCGTTATCAGCTTAAGTCAATATGCGATTACAGCCATTATTGGCGGCGGCAGTGTCATTACAATGCCTATGATATTCTTTCCGTTTCTGAACTCAGCTAACCCGCCGCTGATGGCTGCGTTATCCATTTGGTTCGCTGTCCCGCCCCTTGTGATGTATATTGCAGTGGAAGCACTATTATCATTAGCTCCATATTCACCTACATTCTGGAGGAATCGTACATGAGTACAGCCATTGAAGTGAAAAATTTGTCTAAAGCATATGGGAAGGAAACGATTATCAATCAGTTAAGCTTCAAACTCAACTATGAAGAAAAATGGAGCATTGTCGGCCCTTCGGGAGGTGGAAAAACAACCTTGCTGCGCATTTTGGCAGGGCTGGACCAACCTTCCTCCGGAACAATTAAAGTAGATGGCGAGTCCGTCATTGGCATAGATGCCCGAAAGCGAAAAGTCGGACTCGTCTTCCAGCAGCCTTTGCTATTCCCGCACATGACCGTCGAAGAAAATATCACTTACGGTGCAAGGCTGTCAGGAACTTTTTCTAAGACGAAAACAAATGATTTGCTCGAAGCTGTGAGTTTAACAAAATCGCGGACTAGCTTTCCTTCTGAACTTTCAGGCGGCCAGCAGCAGCGTACAGCCTTAGCAAGAGCTCTTGCAGCAGAACCTAAAATCCTGCTGCTCGATGAACCGTTTAGCAGCCTGGACCCCGCTTTACGCCAGGAGCTGCGGTACTGGGTAAGAAGGCTGTTAGATGAACGGGAAATAACGTCCATCTTCGTCACCCATGACCGTGAGGAAGCGATGATTATGGGGGATAAAATTGGTATCTTTCACAATGGGGAATTCCAGCAGACCGCCTCCGCTGAGACTATATTGGATTTCCCGGCCAATCCTTTTGTCGTTCAATTCTTTAATAATCATATCCTGATCAATGATAACAGCTATGCTCCCTTAAGCAGGATCACTCTTTTTGAAACAGACGACCCGTCTGTAGTGATTAAAGCTGAACTCCTGCACACCACGATCTCATACGGAGAAAGAATTGCCCATGTTTATATTAAGGAACAGGATAAACGGTTATCACTGCGGCTGCCTCTTCAATTTAATCAGAAGAATTATATAAACCTGTTTGTACCTAAGGAGCACATCCACTCATTTCCACTTTCACAGCAGGGCTTAGAATAATGAATAATAAATCGTTAATACGTGCACTTCTTTTTCTTACTGCCTTTATCCTTGCTGCCTGGCTCGTCAGACGGGAAATTGAGACCTCTCCACAAGAAATTCGAACTTACATTTTATCATTTGGCATGCTCGGCCCTTTACTCTTTATGGGTCTTTATACGATTGGACCGATCATCGCTTTTCCAACTTCAGTTTTGTCACTCGCCGCTGCTTTCGCTTACGGCATTTGGCCGGGAATGGGCTACATCATTATAGGAGCTGCGGGCGCCTCCATTACTGGATACATTTTGGGTCGTTTTTTCGGCGATTCGATTGTCCGATTTCAGCATTTTAAATGGGCAGACTGGTTGTACCGCCGCATGAATGAAAATGGATTTATGTATGTTCTTATCCTGCGGCTCATACCTGTAGTTGGCTTCGATATTCTAAGCTACGCAGCTGGATTAGCAAGGGTAAAGATCAGCTCTTATATTACCGCCACCGTGATTGGGATGCTCCCGGGAACCTTTGCCTACAGTCTTGTTGGGAGCAGCCTGGCAAGTGGCGATCAAAGTTTAATTATTCTTGCGTTCACCATTTTTTTCGTCCTTCTTCTGCTTACTTTTCTCTTCCGAAGCAAAGTTAAACATTGGCTTACTCGTTAAAAAAGCTTGGATGCATGTACACAAGGGATCCCATAGTTCCTCCATTAGAATCTAGAGAAAAGGAACAGGAAAAGCGCCGCTTTTAAGCGGGGCGGGGGGAAAGTTTCCTCGGTCACGACAGGTCACGCCCGGCGCGACGTGTTCCTATTCCTATTTACGAAAAGCGCATTTTGGACCATCACAATAGCCCGGGCACCTAATCTTCTTTCTCCATCTCCATTGATGATGCTTCCACTTCCGTTTGAACGAAGCGGCGCACATTCTTCTTAAGAAACTGAATATCTTCATCTAATGTAAAGTCCATTCTAATCCCGTCCTTTTTTCGTAAATGCCATAATTTTGTCTATTTGCCCATAAATTGAAATTATCGCCCATAATATTTAATTATCGCCCGTAAAATCGTGAAATGGCCCATAAACGGCGATAAACGCCCATAAACCGAGACCAGCTCACCTCACTTGATGATTTCTTCTTCTCTCACAAACTAAAAAAGCGTAACTTTCTGATAAAGGTACGCTTTCATTTATATTTATTCATGAAATCTGTATCAATTTTATGTTTAAGCCTCCATGCCTGACGTCCGTATAAAGAGAAGCCGCCGTATAATAAAAAGCCCTTTTTATCTCCGGCTGATAATATATAAAGTGCATGTTTTTGAGGTTCATAGGTTTGCAAAGACTCATGGGTTAAATAAGCCCGAAGATTCCGGAATAAGACAGGGCCTTGTTTGACAGCATGCACACCACTTTTGTCCATGGAAGGATCCGATCGCAGGGTTACGCAGTCTCCTGCTCCGAAAATAAAGTCATATTCTGCAAATTGCAATGTCGGACGAATAAAGGCAAATCCTCTTTCATCAACTGATATGGAGGAGTCTGTGAAAATTGGATCTCCAACCGGACCGCCGAGCCAAAGCACACCTGTGTGCCGAATTCGGTTATTTTCATTGGTGCTTATATAATCTTCAAAAATATGGGTGACTTTTTCATGTTCCCACAGCAGAACACCGGCCTCTTCCAATACGGACCTTAACTTTCTAGCAGTTCGTCCGGGTGTTGAAGAGAGCACCGCTCTGGATGTAATGAGCTTAACCTGACCCTCAATACGGTGGTTATTCTTATACGTTTGAATGGACAAAGCAAGCTCACACCCTGCTGCTCCCCCGCCTACAATCAATGGAGTCGGTCTCTCTCTCAGATGGTTAATCTGTTCAACAAATTGATAGTTGGGCTTAACTGAACGAGCTATTGAAGCAGTGAAATCAGGCGGAATGCTTTTTGAACCGATGTCAAAGCTGATCAAGTCAAAAGGATAGACGGCTCCTCCCTCACAGAACAATTTCCTTCGTTCTGGAAAAATACGAACCGCTTTCTTGCGTACAAAGTTTATTTTACTTTTTTTAGTGAGTTCCCGCAGGTTGACACGAGTCTGTTCCTCCGAATATATTCCCTCGGCATAGCCGGAAAACATACCGGAATAATATTGGTAGTCAGATGGCGAAATTAAACATATCTCTACATTCTCGATGGGGTTATTTCTAAGCTGTCGGATCACTTCCAAATGAGCATGTCCTGCCCCGACTAACAATAATCGTTTCTTCAACTCATATCCCCCTTAAAAAATTGGTTACAGCCGGTCAAGATCAAGAATGATTTGAAAAACACCCGCATGTATACCATGCAGGTGTTCCAGTGTGCTCCTACAGCCGGCCCTGCAGGAACTCTTGCACTTCTTCTGGAGTTTTAGCGTTGGCACTATGCAGATGCCCTGTTTTTTCTCCGTTCTGGAAAATGAGAATACTCGGAATTCCCATGACTTCATACTGCTCAGCGGCAGCAGGAATTTCGTCTCTGTTAACATCGTACCAACTGTAATTCTTATATTCCTCCAAAATACCACCGATAAACATGTCCATACGGCGGCAGTCCGGGCACCAGTCAGCTTGAAATTTTACGATTACAGGCTGACTGCTTTGAATGACTTTATTAAATTCATCCAGCGTGTGAATAGATTCCATCTTACAATTTCCCCTTTTTCAACGTAATCTATATTAATCATAAAGGAAAAAGGACCTGCTGTCTTATGATTGGCTCACTTGTATTCTACTCTTCCCAACGTCCAGGCAGCTGTAAGACCCACTATAAAAGTGAGGATGCTTACCATCCACATCGTTCCACTTCCTGGAACTCCCGGGAATATGACAACAATCGAACCAATAACCAGTCCAATAATCAATGCAAACGTACCAGAGGTGTAGTTCTCTAGAAAGAATTTCACAACTTTGCTCATAATCACAATTCCAATAACAATACCAAGCCCGACCACAAGAATGATATCAAATCTAAAATTCGAAATCCCCGAAATGATCGTACTGTACATACCTATAATCAACAGTAGAAATGATCCGCTTATTCCCGGCAATATCATGGCACTGCTGGCCAGCCATCCAGAGAAAAACAACCCAACATAAGAGGCAAAAGACAGATTTGTCATGGCGTCTCCTTCAGAAGTCTGGAAAATCGCCATAGATGCTACAAGCAAAGCTCCAATGAGAAGGAGTATATAATGTCTGCTTTCAAATCGGTGCTTTATATCTGCTTTATGAGTTAAATAAGGAATAACGCCGATAATTAATCCAAGGAAAAAAAATTGAGTCGGCCCGGGAAAATGTTCGAAGAGCCATTCTATTAACCTTGCTAATACGAGTACGGACGTGCCTATTCCTATACCAAGAGGAAGTAAAAAACGAAGATGCTTCTTCCACTCCCTGCTGAAAAAACCGTTAATGGCTTCGATTAACTGATCGTAAATTCCTAATACTACAGCGATTGTACCACCGCTGACGCCAGGTACTACATCACTTGCTCCCATGATTATTCCACGGTAAATATTTTTCCACTTCCACATAAGTTAGTTCTCACCCTCCAGCGTAATCATCACTTTTTTATTTTATCAAAGTTTTACCAGATTAATAGCTTAACTTTAAAAAAGGACTGTAGACAATTTATATACAGTCCCACCCTGCAAAATCATTATATGCTGTCCTTCTCTGCACTAGCACGATCAGCGCGTAATGCTTTATATAAAGAGACCACCATCAGGATCATAATAAACGAGAATGGAAAGGCTGCCGAGATCAGTGCATTTTGTAAAGCCTGCAGCCCGCCTGTATATAGAAGTACAGCAGCCATAGAAGATTGGGCGAGCCCCCACACAAACTTAACCATAGTCGGGGGAGTCAGTGAACCATTCGTCGTCTGCATGCCTAATACAAAGGTGGCTGAATCGGCAGATGTGATAAAGAAAGTACCGATTAATGTCATCGCAATGATCGACATAATTAACCCTAGTGGATAATGATCAAATACGCCAAACAGAGCCTGCTCAGTAGCAAGACCTGCGATATCCGCCGTCTCATTCTGTTGGAGATCGATCGCTGAAGAACCAAACGTCGAAAACCACAGAAAACCGACAACTGAAGGCACGAGAAGTACTCCCGATAAGAACTCCCTGATCGTTCGTCCTTTTGAAACACGAGCGATAAAGATCCCAACGAAAGGCGACCACGCAATCCACCATGCCCAGTAAAAAACGGTCCAGTCATTAATCCAAGTTCTCGCCTCCTCGCTCTCAGGAGCTAAACGGAAACTCATAGATGGAATGTTTCTTAAATAGCTTCCTATCGTATCGGTGAAGATATTCATAATCATCAAAGTAGGTCCGATGATCAGCATCATAGCTAATAAAATCAGTGCTAAGGCCATATTTGCATTACTTAAATATTTTATCCCTTTACTCAGACCTGTGTATGCGGAAATCATAAATAAAACGGTTACCACAAGAATGATAACCAGCTGAAGGGTAAATGACTCCTCCATACCGGTTAAGTACGTCAGTCCTCCATTAATTTGGGCGGCCCCAAACCCGAGAGTTGTCGCGACACCGACAATCGTAGCAAAAACAGCGATTACATCAACTGCTTTACCCCACGGTCCTTTCATCTTCTTTCCAAAAAGCGGCTCAAGAGTGGCACTGATTAATGCAGGTGCTCCTCTTCTAAACTTAAAGTAAGCTAACACCAGGGCGACAATCGCATAAATTCCCCAGGCATGTACCCCCCAATGGAAGTATACAAACTGCATGGCTTCGCTCATAGCTTCAGGACTTCCCGCCTCTTCTGTCGGAGGTTCTGTACCGTAAAAATAGATAGGTTCCGCGGCGCCCCAGAAGACAAGCCCGATCCCCATTCCTGCACTAAAAAGCATGGAAAACCATGTGGCATAGTTATAATCCGGTTTATCTGTGTTTTTCCCAAGCTTAATTTTCCCATAAGGGCTGACGATCATATACAAACAAAAAACGACAAACCCTGTCACTATTAATAAATAATACCACCCAAAATGCACGGAAAGATACTGCTGGATACTGCCTGTTATGCTTTCGAGGTTGGAAGGTGCCACAGCTCCCCAAATAACTGAAAACAAGGCAATCGCAAGAGTTACCCAAAAAACTGAAGTAAGCTTATTCAAATGTTCTGCTCCTTTCGAAATTGTAATAAATTACTGAATACTGTGGAATTTGTCGAGGGTTGTTGAGCAGTGGAATATGAATAAAGATTACCCCCTTCTATTAAAAAATAAACAGAAAGCAATCATCCTCGAACTAATACAACAACTTTTCTAACCAGGGATGTTCTGGCTGATGGATTATTAACGCCTGCTTTAACCATTCCTTCTGCTGTTCATTTAAAAATGGAAAAACCGACTGAAAATCCTGCTCATCTTTTTCTTTTGTATTTTTCGCTTTATATAGCAGCACAATCTCTGGATTAAGGTAAGGAACCCCGTGCTCCGATCGAAGATTCATACGATTGAGCGGAAATGTAACCTCAGGATCACGGCGGAACTTGAATCTATCCCTTGATTTCTCGTTCAGGAGAACTTCAAGTTTCGTCTCTTCACGATGGGCGTGAATTTCGTGAATATGCTCATCTAAAGATTTGTCTACTTTCCCCTCCACAAGTCTGGAGTGATCAACTATATAGGTCGTCCATCCATTCAGCCAATCCGATAATTCCGGCAGCTCCTCACGAAATACAGCAACTTCGATATCCTCATGCTCGCGCGTCTCCTCACCAATATGGAGATCAACCGCCCATCCGCCTGCAACAAACCATTTCCCATCAAAATGCTTCATCACTTCATTCACTTGAAGACATGGTTCAAACATAGCTGCCGCTCCTTTCTTTTCTCATCTACCATTCCCTAATTAAGGATTTCTAACAACAATTTTTTCTTTGTGATTACACACCCGATATCCTTTTCCTTTTCTTCAAGAAAAAAATATATCCATCTAAGTTTTTTTCAACAGTCTAAAAATCGAGTATGAATCTTTTTGATTTCATACTCGATTTCTTTTGATATTTCTATTGTCTCCATGCTTCAATCATTTAATGTCTAAGAGTTAAACAAACGCATGGTGATAGTCTCTAACGAATTCCTTCATAGTGCGCTGCTCACGCTGAAGAATCTTCCCGACATCCAGGCTTACCCGCCTGCACGCCCCGTTCTTTACTGCTGTGTAATAATTGGCAATTATTTCTGCTTCTCTGCTTGAGCACCCTTTTTCTTCATAATTTTTTATAAAATCATGCTTCCCGGAGCTTTCATAGTCGATCTTCGTTCCAAGCTCTTCCGTGAGAATATCTGCCACTTGACCAAAAGTGAGAGCCTCCCTGCCTGTCAGCTTATAAGTATCTTTAGAATAGGATTTCCCTAATAATGCAGTGAAAGCAGCCTCTGCCACATCCCTCCCATCAACAAAGCTGACCTCTGTATCTCCAACAGGAATGCGGAGCTTCTGTTCTTCCATTATTATTTTTCTCTGAGACCTTAACAATTCGTGCATATAGGAGCTCGCACGTAAAAAGGTGTAATCAAATCCTAAATGGATAATTGCTTTTTCTATTTCCCTGTGAGGAAGGAAAGGCATTTTTTCATTTCCTAATACAGATAAAAAGACAATTCGTTCAATTCCGCTCTGTTTGGCCGTCCGCAGTGCCTGTTCTATTGACTTAAAGTGCTCAGCTCCGCACGGACAGGTTAAGAACATGGTCCTTACCCCTTCAAAAGCAGGGCCATGAGTGACAGGTGAGTCATAATCAAATCGTACGCCCTTCATATGATCGTCGTTAAAAATACGCTCTGCCTCAGATGGATGTCTGGAGGCACCGCGGAAGGATATCCCCTTCTCCAGGAGACAGCCGGCAAGTTCACGGCCAATATATCCTGTAACTCCAGTAATCAGCATGACGCCTCCGCTCCTTTTTAGTATCTGCCGTCATGCTTACTATGTACCACGTACATCCATGTATGTAATCATTAAACAGCTCATTCCCTTTAAAAAACCTGTGTGACCACAAACCATATATTCCAAATAGAGAGAGACCATACGAGACCTTTCTCAAATGAAGAACCTGTTTTAAACGTAACTATAAACCTAAAGTGCTTTTTAAAAATCGGATAGAAAACAGGAATTCCTCTTTTTGTTAAGTAATCTCCTAGTAAATGAGAAACCACTCCGGTAATAAAACCGAAAAAGTAATAGGGCGGTACTTCAAAAAAACGGGTAATGACCGCGTGATACAGTATAAGAACACCGATAAACATGAGAGAATGAGTCATTTTCCGGTGACTTTTCACCATAACAAGTAACGGAGCCATTAACATAACGAATACCTTAAGCTCGTCCCGGTATTGATCCAGATAGTCCGGAGCAAATAAATAACATCCAAAAGCAATCAGCAAAACGAAAATAAGTCCCCGCCAAAAATGATATCCGAGTTTTGAACGTGGAGTATCGATATCAGGGAGCAGTGAGCCAAATAATACAAACAGCATAAATAATACGGCTTCCAAAGGGGCGTCAGGAACCAATCCCCATCGGGGCAGCAGGGTTAATACAATTAGTCCGCTGCTTAAACCGAGCGCTTGATGTCCAGGTGCTAACATGATGTTCTATTCTCCTTCAGCTTATATAATTCCTAACCCATAGGGCTTCTTCTATACTAGCTGAATCCATTTCTTACGTAAACAAAGAACAGAACATCCATTCGCATCCCGTTAACAATCCTTTTCCGGCAGTCCAAGCATTTTAAATTTCGGTCCTTCCATCGTCTGCTTTCCGTCGAGCGTTAAGTTTTCTGTAAGGTGAAGAATTCTTCGGTCAACAGCCACCGGTACAGAGTTGATCCGTTCAAGCTCATCATCAGCTTCCGGATGGCCGATAGTTAAATCAATCTCAGGTTCTCCGCAGCCATATCCAGCAAAATACAGACGTAAGACGCCTTCTCCTGCGTCTTCAAGGATCTGGTTGATTAAATCCCGAGCCTCATTTGTAATTTTCATTAAAACCATTCCCCCTTTCACCTTGCTGTTCTTCTCTAGTATGAGGGCATCCGCGCATTTCTAGTAAAAATATGCTCAATGAAAACAAGCCCCCTTACTTAAAGGAGGCTTGTTCATTATATAAGAGGTTTATACAGCTGTTGCATTTAACTCCACGTCGATGTTGCCTCTTGTTGCTTTAGAATAAGGGCAGAAATCGTGCGCATCCTCTACAAGTTTTTCTGCTTCCTCCTGAGAAACACCTTTGACACTTACATTCAAAATTACACCAAGTTTAAACCCATTATCAGATTCATCTTTAATTAAGCTTACATCTGCTGTAGTTTCAGATTCAATGTCTTTGTTCTGCTTGCTGGCCATCAGGTTTAATGCTCCGTCGAAGCAGGCGGAGTAACCGGCTGCAAACAGCTGCTCCGGGTTTGAGCCTTCTTCATTGCTGTCGCCTCCAGGCATGACAAGATTTACGTCAACAATACCATCATCTGACTTAACGTGACCTTCGCGTCCGCCTTTAGCCGTTGCGTGTGAAGTAAACATTACGTTACTCATTATAATCACTCCTTGAGTTAATTAAATCATTCCACAAATAGTATGTACCTCAATTTCCATACCATTAAACCTTATCTATTTTCTTCAAATTCGAATTCTTCTTTAAGAGAAGCAGGTGCCATCTTTATAATTTGCTGCAGAATGAATGCTAAAACAGCAGCATCGTCAATAAATCCAATCAGTACAAGAAAGTCAGGAATCAAATCCCACGGAAAGACAACATATCCCAGCATTAATGCAATCGAAATAACTTTTTTATTTGTACTTACTTCCCGGGACCGAAAAAAGCGAATTAAAAAAGGAATTGATTTTTTCAAATTAGCTAAAAACTTAATTCTTCTCCACATTTTCAACATCGTTCTTTTCCCTGCCTTCCTGCTGTAACAATTGCTAAATCTGTACGTATGATTTAACATAATGAATGATAAGATTACGTGAACGCAACAACCTGTTAAAGAGGAGACCCCTTTATGAAAATTCTACTTCTAAACGGTACAATTGTCGGCACGAAAACAAAAACGTTACTATTTGAAATTGAAAAATATATAAGTAAACTTCCAGAGCAATACGATACTAAAATGATTAACCTGGAGGATTATGAACTTCAATTTGTCGACGGACGTCCCTTTGAACAATATAATGAAGATATGCGATATTTGATTGAAGAAATGGAACAAGCTGACGCCTACGTTATTTCGACTCCTATTTTTCAAGGTTCTATTCCCGGTACTTTAAAAAATATATTCGATGCTGTGTCTCCACTAGCTATGCGCCATAAGCCCGTTTCGATCGTAGCTAACGGCGGTACCCTGCAGCACCACCTCGTTATAGAAAATCAGCTTAAACCTATTCTAAACTATTTCCGCTGCCTGGTAACTCCAAACTATGTATATACTCACACTAATCATTTTTCCACCCAGGGTGAGTTAATCGATGAAGACGTACACAATCGGCTGCAGGAAATGACGCGGGTATTTCACCAGTACATTCAAATGAGTAAAGAGATTTAAACCGCCGCTTTCTTTTTTAGGGAAGAGGCTTTTTTTTGCTTTATCGGAATTCGATATAAAGAAATCCTCATGGAGCCCTTCCGGCCATGAGGATTTCTTTAACCTAATATTTTCCCTATGTAGTTCTGCGTTTCTTCAAACGGTGGAACTCCTCCATACTTATCTACGTTTCCGGGTCCTGCGTTGTAAGCAGCTAAAGCAAGCTTCTGATCACCGTTATAACGATCCATCATCTGCTTTAAATACTTCGTTCCGCCCATAACATTCTCCCTGGCATCGAAAGAATTCGTAATACCAAGCCCTTTAGCGGTTTCAGGCATAAGCTGCATTAACCCTTGAGCCCCAACCGGACTTACAGCATTCGGATTAAAATTTGATTCTGCCTGGACGACAGCCCGTACTAACGATTCGTCGACATCATTCACCCTGGCAGCTTCTTCAATAAGCTGCTCCAGTTCCTGATCTTCAACCTCTGCTTTTAAAGGTTGTTTATCAGAAGGAGACTGGTTATGTATAATTTGATCAGTGCTTGTGGGCTTAAACGCGTTGAAAGTCGTTAAATTCTCTCCGCCTTCCGCAGAATGATTGGACTGGAAAGACTGGGACGGAACAGTAGAAGTTAAAAACTGTTGCAATAAAGCTTGAAAAACATCCTCTCCACCACTTTGAGATGGTGTGCCGGCACTTGATTTACCGCCTAATAAAGACATGGTCTGCATTTGCATAGCATGACGAATTGCATTAAAATCCATCAGTTCACCTCTATGTTTTGAATAACTTAATTTTACAGTAAAACGAACACCTGCACAACTTATGAAAGGAATGAATTCAACCTTTTGTTAGTAGGAAATGACAGTAAAACCCAAAACTTGAGAAAGTTTTTTCATCACCCCACGATTTAAACGCTTTTCTTAAAAAACTTTTCCCAAAACCACACCCCCGCTTTCGATGATATAATAGTAGGAAGCAAAAGAGATTTCTCTTTTCTTGAATGTAATAATTCAAGGCATCTGGTCATATGTTCTCAAATCTTTAAAGAGTCTCTTTTGTCTCTAATGTCGAATCACCCTCTCTATTCTTTGTCGTGAGAATAGACCTGTAGATTTACGGCAGGCGAAACGTTCAGTCCTTGCCGTCCCCTTTATAGCAAAGGGGCTTTTTTTATTCGCTCCCATCCTCGCTTATAATTACTTCAATATGCCTCGGCCACACTTCCATTTCCACGGGAAGCGATCCGCCTTCCTCTCCGTCTACATTGGTATGAAGTTTCTCAGATGAGGAGACACGAATTTTTTCCGCTTTGAAATATTCAACGTCTTTATCCTCCTTTAACTGTCCGCGCAGTACTGAAGTAATGATTGAAGCCATACGAATCATCCCTACTTCTTTAACAACGTAACAATGAAGAACACCATCATTTACTTTCGCTTCCGGAGACAGCTTTTCAAAGCCAGCGGTCGATTTTGTTAAAGCGGCTAGAAATAAAAAAGATTCACCTTCCCACACTTTATCATCATGCTCGATACGCAGAGGATATGCGTTAGTTGAAGCCAGAGTCTTTGCTCCTTCCATTAGATAAGCAAGCGGACCGAACTTCGTCTTCTGATCCGTAGTCACTTCTGAAGTGGCTTCAGCAATCGCCCCTACAGCCACAATATTTACAAAAAAGCGGTCGTTAAACGTTCCTACATCCACTTTCTTCGTCCGGTCGGACCGCAGCGTAGCGACAGCCTGCTTAGGATCTAAAGGAAGATTTAAAGCTCTCGCAAAATCATTTACTGTGCCTAAAGGGATGATCGCTAATTTAGGCCGGTGCTCCTGATCGACCATCCCATTTATCGTTTCATTCAGCGTCCCGTCTCCGCCCAGCGAAACGACAAGACCGAATTCATCTTTACACGCTTCCACACAATATTTCGTAGCATCCAGCTCTTTCTCCGTCTGAACCGTGCTTACAACATAGCCTTTATCCTTTAAAATTGACTCAATCTCTTCAACGTAATCTAACGCTTCTTCCTTTCCAGAAGAAGGATTTACAATCAACATTGCCTTACTCAAGCTCATCATCTCCTTCACGCTAAACCAGAGGGTCCTTGTTGTCAGTCGACAGTTCTAAAGAATGAATAAATCCTTCCGCCTTCCCAACACCAGGAGGACTTGCCGCTTCGAAACGATCCACCTGTCTGCTGTCCAGCCACTGTGTCAGCCCTTTAACGAGCTTTGTCCCTATTCCTTCACGCCGGTAAAATTCATCGACAAAAATCTCTTCCATTCTCCCAATGCGAAGCGCACCCTGCTTAGTAACTACTCCGTAAACATAACCGACCACTTTTCCGCCTTCTTCGGCAACGAGAATACATTGACTCTCATCCTCAACAAACAAATGATCAGCCGCCCAGTCCTTTCTCTCTTTTAACAGCTTAGAACCAGCGGAGTGAGCAGAGTCCGCTACACCACACCTTGTAAACTCAATGGCATAGCGGGTAAAATGCATTAAATCTCTTTCGGCCGGTTTTCGAATGACAACCGTCATGCAGCATCCCCTCCTCATGATTAGAGTACGTCCCGAAAAGATTCATCATCCTCCAGTACCTGCTTAGCAAATGAACATACAGGATTAATTTTTTTGTTATATTTTCTCGCATACTCCGCTGCAAATTCTACCAGCTCGGTCGCCATCCCTTTTCCCTGCATAGGCGGAACAACGTGAGTATGCGTAATCGTTATGACTGAGTCCTCTTCTTCAAATTTCATTTCAGCCGCTGTCTCTCCACCTTCCTTAATATAAAAGCGTCCTTCTTCCTGTTGAATACGTGCCATTTTTCACTAACACCTGCCCTTCCCTCCCTTTATATACCCTTTGTTGAAGAAGGCTATGCTATGAATTCCTTAAATTCTTCTGTTAAAATAAAAAGAAAAAGAGGTGAAACGATGACAACTACCATTGCTATTATTCAGATGCATATCGAATTTGGTAAGCCGGAAACGAATCGCCAGCAAGCCATCCCCCGAATTAAGGAAGCCGTCTTAGAAGGAGCAGAAGTAATCGTCCTGCCTGAGCTCTGGACAACGGGCTATGACCTGAGCCGTTTTGACGAAATTGCTGAACCCATTGATGGCCCGACTCATCAACTGATGAGGGATCTCGCCCGACAGCATCACGTGACGATCACTGGATCCATCGCAGAGAAAGACCAGGGGCATTTTTATAATACACTAGTCGCTTACGACCCGGAAGGCCATCGTATATTAAAATATCGTAAAGCTCACCTCTTCCGTTTAATGAATGAAGAGAAATTTCTTCATTCCGGAAATCAAAAAGGAAACTTTACTTTGAATGACACGCTTGTCGCCGGTGTGATCTGCTATGACATCCGCTTCCCTGAATGGATCCGTACCCATATGCTGAATGGTGCGCGGGCACTATTTGTCGTTGCGGAATGGCCGAAGCCCAGAGTGGAGCATTGGAGAAATATTTTAATCAGCCGTGCCATTGAAAATCAAAGCTTTGTAATTGCCTGCAACCGTGTGGGAGCTGACGAGAATAATGAATTTGGCGGACATTCAATCGTAATTGATCCGTGGGGAAATGTCGTGGCTGAAGCCGGTAACAATGAAGAAATTTTATTATGTGATGTCGATTTCACAAGAGTAGAAGCCATACGAGAACAGATCCCGATTTTCCAGGACCGCCGACCCGACTTATACGAATAAAAAAACTTTTTCACATTTCAGCTAAATGAGAAACCCTTGTTTTCTCTTTTAGCTCGAAAGTGTAAACATTAGTGGCAGGATCAAGAGGAAAGGGTCTTAGGTAATAGATTACTAAACCAAGCGGCGACTAAGATGTGCTTTTCTACAAGGCTCCATGTTCGCTTTAACATAAATAATCCGAACTGATTTCTACAAAATCATTCGGATTATTTTATGTTTTATTCAGTTTTGTCCCGACCTCTTTCTATAGGGGGGCTTCTGGTAAAAGTAATTAGGGGTATCCATGCGGTTCTCAAATGATTGATGAAAAATCTTAGTCGCTGCCGGTGACACAGGAGGAATAAGCCATGTCCAATCTCCTGTCGCATCCCGTGAACATGTCTTCTCTTTTTCAAGAAATAATTGAAACTGCTCAGCAGCACTGTGATGATCCACAATACTTACCTTATCCGTTTTATATGAATAAAGGACGGCTTGATTTAGTTCAATTAAGGCACGATCCTTCCACAGTATTGTATTTCTGCGTGTGTTAAGCCCCATTCCTTCCGCTACGGCCGGCAGCATGTTGTAGCGGAAGGAATCGGCTAAATTACGAGCCCCTATTTCTGTTTCCATGTACCATCCGTTAAAAGGAGCGGCTGTATAGTCGATACCGCCGATTTCCAGACGCATATCAGAAATGATCGGAACGGCATACCACTTCAGCTGCAGGTCCTTAAACCAGTCAAATTCTGGATGGCGCAGTTGAACTTCAAGTACTTTTTCTAAAGGAATCTCAAACCACTTCGGCTGGGCTTCGCCAATTTGAATAACGAGAGGAAGGATATCAAAGGAACCGCCGCCTCCTTTCCATCCAAGCTGCCGGCAGAAATTCGTAAATTCAATTGAAGCAGGATCACCTATGACGCCTGCAGGTTCATCATAACCTGCATAGCGGATCAACTGATGGTTCCAGACACGTACTCGCTCCCCCCCTAATTGAGGCGGGAAAATAGTAATTGCTGATCGGATTCTGCCTTCGTTCGTAGCATAGTCGATGTGCTCCAAAAGCCCTTCATATATATCGTCCTCATTCTTCACGCTGCGTTGGTCTACCACGTGTAAGCTTTCCCAAAACAGCCGTCCGATACATCGGTTACTGTTCCGCCAGGCAGCCTTCGCTCCAAATTCGAGTTCTTCATAAGTGTGCTCATATGTACCGGTCTGCTCAATAGCTGTCTTAACTTCCTGTAATCTGCTGTCTATATTGAAAGGTTTATCTAACTCTGTATAACATTGACGTATAAAGTCTTCTGCCTTTTTCCACATATCTATTCAACCCTCTCATCACTTGCTTTGCCCTTATATACTATCACAACTAACAGAGTGCCGACGTTTCTTAAAATCCTTTTTTTGATAGAAGAATCACTAGACAAATTGACGGCTGAACTTTCTTACACGGCTCCATACTTCAATGGTCCCGAAAACCTATTACAATCAAACGAAACAAACAAAACGCCGACTCCTGCTGGGCGAGCAGAGGGGGAAGGTCCCGCAAACCGCGGAAACTGCCCGTCCTGCCCCGCTTCGAAGCGGCGCTTTTCACCAGCATGAAATATTGTGGAGATGACTTACCCTCCAAAGAAAAAATCAAAAATATTACTGGCTTTAGAAGCTTCTTTGTTATAAAACTCTGAGTAGCCGCAGTTTTTGCAGAAGACGACTGTAAATTGGTTGCTTTGAACATCGAACATTTTAGATAATCCAGTTCCGGTCATCGCCACATCTTTCGAATCCGCATCCTTGCTGCCGCATTTTATACATCCTTGTTCGCTCATGGTAAAAAACCTCCTTATTTACTCCTTACGATTGAAGGCTGCTATACGTTTCACTTTGCTTTTCTGGCTGCCTGCTGAACAGGGTCCCAGACGCTGTTAAAAGGCGGAGCGTATGCTAAATCTAATTCAATCAAACGGTCCACTGACATCTGGTGATAGAGAGCAGTTGCCAAGACATCAACCCTTTTATCCACCCCTTCTTTCCCTATGATCTGCCCTCCTAATAACGCCCGCGTTTTCTCATGATAAAGGAGTTTGACCTTCATAGTACCTTCTTTTGAGTAATACCCGGCAGCATGTGTGGAGTCGATAGTAACTGTTTTATAAGGAATACCTTCCTGTTCAGCCTCCCGGGAAGAGATTCCCGTACGCCCGAGTGACAAACTAAAGAATTTTAGAATAGAAGTCCCTACAATTCCCGAAAAGCTGGTGTGTTTATTGACGATATTTAATCCAGCAATCTGACCTTGTTTATTGGCATGAGTGCCAAGCGGTACATAATCGTGACGTTCTTTTATACGATGATATTGGGTGGCGCAGTCCCCGGCAGCATAAATATCCATGATGCTTGTTTCCATAAAACCATTTACTTGAATCGCATCATTATAGCTTTTGTAAATGCCGGTTCCTTCTAAAAAAGAAGTGTTAGGTGTAACCCCTGCGGAAATAAGCACATGATCCGCTTCATAACGTCCTTTGTCCGTTAGGATACATTCCACCCGCTCTCCTCCTTCAAAACCTTCTACCGATTCGTTAAGTAACAGCGACACGCCGTTCTTTTCTGCTTCTTCATGCACAAGAGACGACATGTCTTCATCGAAAATTTTAGCGAGCTGAGAACCACGGTCAATAATGCGGACGTTTTTGCCCAGGCTGACTAAATTCTCTGCCATTTCCAGTCCTATGTAACCCCCTCCAATAATTGAAACGTCTTGAACGTTCTGATTTAAGTCCCTCACGATCGCTTCTGCATCAGGAATCGTCTTTAAAGGAAATATGCCTTGCAGCTGTATTCCTTCCCACGGCGGCATAACCGGGTCTGCGCCTGTAGCGACCAGCAGACGGTCATAATGTTCCTCAAATCCATCCCCGCTCGCATGATTAATGCCGTGTACCACTTTGTGATCACAATCCACACGGGTGACCTCGTGAAGCACCCTCGCGTCAATGCCATACTTTTCGCGAAATGTTTCAGGTGTCCTTGCGATGAGGTCATCCGTAGACTCTACCTCCCCGCCAATAACGTAAGGGAGACCGCACTGACCATAAGAATAGACTTCCCCTCTCTCAAGGGCGATGACTTCATGACCCTCGCTGTTTCGTACAATCTGCATGGCAGCACTCATTCCTGCAGCATCTCCACCTATAATAATAATCTTCATTCTTTATCACATCCTTCCTATTAGTTATACCCCAAAGCAAAGGATGACAAAAACCCCTCTTTACAAATGATTAAGAGCACGTTAGTATGAATTATTAAACTTTTCAAAAAATAAACAAAAGGAGGATTCTATGAAGGAGTTCCAGCAATCCGAGGCTTTACAGCGCTTACCTGACCAATTCTTTGCCAAGCTCGTTAAAAAGCTTCATACATATCAGCAGCAGGGGCGAGATTTAATTAATCTCGGCCAGGGCAACCCTGACCAGCCTACCCCCGATCACATTGTCAAATCCCTGCAGCAGGCTGCAGAGAACCCCGTCAATCATAAGTACTCTCCTTTTCAAGGATTTGACCATTTAAAGGAAGCTGTGGCCACTTACTATAAACGGGAGTACGATGTAGATGTTGATCCCGATCAGGAAGTTGCCGTCCTGTTCGGCAGTAAAGCCGGACTGGTTGAATTGAGTCAATGCTTTTTAAATACTGGTGATGTCGCGCTTGTACCTGACCCGGGTTATCCCGATTACTGGTCGGGAGTGGCGCTTGCAGATGGTGTAATGGAGCCTCTCCCTTTACTTGAGGAGAACGGCTTCCTTCCTAATTACGGAGATATTGAGGAAGAGACATTAAATAAGGCGAAGCTTATGTTTCTCAATTATCCAAATAACCCGACATCGGCGGTTGCGAATCGAGCTTTCTTTGAAGAGACAGTTGAGATAGCTGATCAACATGATATTTGCGTAGTTCATGACTTTGCCTATGGAGCGATTGGATTTGATGGAGATAAACCTTTAAGCTTTCTTCAAGTCCCCGGTGCAAAAAATGTAGGTGTTGAAATCTATACAATGTCAAAAACCTTCAACATGGCCGGGTGGCGTATCGCTTTTGCCGTCGGCAATCCAAGCGTCGTTCAAGCGCTTGAATTAATTCAGGATCACTATTATGTCAGTTTGTTTGGCGCCGTCCAGGATGCCGCTGCTGATGCGCTGCTAGGGTCCCAGGACTGTGTGGATAACATTAAAGATATGTATGAACGAAGAAGGAACATATTAGCTACAGGTCTGCAGGAAGCGGGATATGAGTTCACGCCATGCAAAGGCTCTTTCTTTATGTGGTTGAAAGCTCCTGAAGGGTACTCCTCAGAATCATTTGCAGACGAATTGCTTGATAAAGTTGGTTTATTTACTGCCCCAGGCATCGGATTTGGAGAATATGGTGAATCGTACGTGCGGATCGGCTTAAATAACTCAGAAGAAAGTCTATTAGATGCCGTTAAAAGGTTTAAAGCTTTTAAAAAAGAACATGTAAAAAAACCGGAGCAGTAAAGGCTCCGGTTTTTCCAGTTTGTTGAGAAACCATCGATTTCTCTTTCATCTTGAAAGTGTGTACACATTTCTTGCAGGATGAGCAGACAGGAGAAACCCCTGTTCCTTTTCTCTAGATTCTAATAGAGGAACCATAGATACCATGTGTACATTCATCAATTAAAATGGAAATTCTCTATACCCGTTCATGACTCCTATCCATTTCACGGTTGTGAACTTTTCTAAAGCCCATTCTCCCCCAAATCGGCCGATCCCGGACTCTTTTTCACCGCCAAAGGCGACATGAGCTTCGTCATTTACAGATTGATCGTTAATATGAATCATTCCTGTCTCTATCCGCTTCGCCACTTCTACACCACGGTGAATGTCTTCGGTAAACACTGAACCACTTAACCCGTAATGGGAGTTGTTCGCTTCCTTCACCGCTTCCTCTTCACTGCCTGCTTTAATAATGGAAGCCACGGGACCAAACATTTCATGCTCGGCTGCCGGCATATCACTGGTCACTCCCGTTAAGATGGTCGGCTGCATGATATTACCTTCAGCCTCTCCTCCGGTTAAAATCGACGCTCCCTGCTCGACACTTTTTTCTATATCCTCTTGAATCCGTTTTACTGCCTCGTGATTAATAAGTGGTCCAACAACGCTTTCTTTCTCAGATGGATCGCCAAATTTTAAGCTTTCCACCTTTTCTTTAAAAGCGGAAACAAATTCATCGTGAACTTGTTCATGCACAATAATCCGATTAACCGCCATGCAGATTTGACCCTGATGCAGGTATTTGCCAAAAGCTGCAGCCTGTACAGCCTTATCTATATTCGCATCTTCAAGAACAATCATAGCGTTATTACCGCCAAGCTCAAGAGCTGTATCCTTGATATGCCTTCCGGCTAGTTCACCGATATGACTTCCTACCTCTGTTGAACCAGTAAACGAAATAAGCTTCACGGAGGGGTGAGTGACAAAGACATCACCGATTTCCGATCCTCTTCCTACCACTACGTTACATACGCCTTTAGGAAATCCAGCTTCTTCAAATAACTCTGCTATAAATAATCCTGAAGTTACCGGAGTTTCAGAAGCTGGCTTAACGACTACTGTATTTCCAGTGGCTATCGCAGGTGCAATTGAACGCATCGCTAAATGAAAAGGAAAGTTCCATGGACCGATGACACCAATGACGCCTTTTGGTGAACGGTACACTCTGTTCTCTTTCCCCTTAGTATTTGAAGGGAGGATCTGTCCATTCATCCTTGTAGGAAATGAAGCGGATTCTTTAATAATCCCGAGTGCTGCCTGATATTCCACTTCAGCTTTCACAATCGTGCTCCCTGCTTCTTTAACAAGCCAGTCCACAATTTCGTCCTTGCGCTTCTCTACAACTTTCACCAGCTCTTCAAAATAAGACTGAACTTCGGCCGGTGTAAACACCTTCCATTCTTGCTGGGCTTTCTCAGCTGCCTGATAAGCTCTGTCTAAATCCTCTTCACTGGCGGAAGGTATATTGGAAAGAGTTTGATTTGTATAGGGGTTTACGTTTTCAACCATTTTTTCGCTGGAGCCTGACTGCCATTCTCCATTTATATATTGCTTCATAAATGTTTGTGGACTCATTATTGAAACCTCCATGTGTATCGTAGTCACACGGGTATTTTCCACTTTTGTCTTTACTTGAAACCTTTAGAGTCACTATCTAATTTCCATTAGCATATCCACATGTGGAATATCATCTTCTAAATACACTTCTGATACTTCTTTAAAACCAAAAGAACCGTAAAATGCACGCAGGTATTCCTGACCATGCAGCGAGATGGACGGGGCGTGAATCTCGTTTTTTAAAAAACTGATCGCCCGATTCATTAATTCCCTCCCTGCTCCCGATCCTCTTGCAGCCTCGGTAACGAGAACTCGTCCAATAGAATAGTGTCCGCTTTCGTTTTCCGGCGGGACAATACGGCAGTATGCTTCGATTCTTCCTCCGCGCTCTTTCCACATATGTAAGCACTCATCATCTCTTCCATCAATTTCGGGATAGGGGCACTCCTGCTCCACTACAAATACTTGAACGCGCAATTGAAGGATGGAGTACAGTTCATGCTTCGTCAATTCTTCAAATGTTTTTCTTACCCACATCTTTTTCTCCCTCTTTTCGTTAAATTGAACTTAATAACACTATACAAAATTTCTATAAAAAACCAACTATTTTTTTATTGTCATACAGTTTAAAAAGGCACGGTCAGGGTATATTACGTCTAGCAAAATTATATTAATATAAGGAGGTCTCTTGTTCATGTTCCTAAATTT
This sequence comes from Halobacillus sp. A5, assembly GCF_024189315.1. Classification (GTDB taxonomy): domain Bacteria; phylum Bacillota; class Bacilli; order Bacillales; family Halobacillaceae; genus Halobacillus_A. Next base: position 60,748 of record NZ_JAIZEO010000006.1, read on the forward strand.
TCTCCCTGTAGAAATTCGTAAATATTTCCGCATGTCGAGACGGCAGCGAAAGCATGAAATGCAGATGACATTATGGTACATGCCTGCTGTATACATTTTAATATCTATTGTACTAGTTGCTGTTACTTTATTTTTAGACCTCCAAATCGGGCTGGAAGAGGCCGCCCCTAAAATGCTGCAAATTGAAGTTTCAGTAACGAGGACCCTCGTAAGTACGTTAATTGGCGGTATTTTGACACTCAGCGCCTTTACGTTAAACTCTCTACTTGTCGTACTCACAACCTTCAGCGGCCAGTTCTCACCGCGTATGCTGTTAAACTTTGTATCTGACCGTCAGACCCAGCACGCTCTTGGAATATTTAACGGCAGCTTCGTTTATGTATTGCTTGCCTTTTTATTTATCGGGAATGCTTCCTCAGATACAGTCTTTGTTGCTACACCTGTAATTACCGTTATTCTGGCATTTACTACAGCTGTCGTGTTTATCTATTTCATAAACCACGCCACCACATGGATGCAGGTTCATAACATTACGTATACGATGAAGAATGTCTCTAAAAAGATTATCAATGATACCCTGCGTAAGGATCTGGATGAGCACCGGACGGAGGAACCTGGAGATTTAAAGGATGAAGAACGAAAAGACCAGCACCATGTATTGGCCCGGGAATCAGGTTACTTGCAGACAGTGGATTATAATAGAATGATCTCAGAAGCGAGGAAAAACGATATTATCATTCAGTTACATTTCCAGGTCGGTGATTATATACTTGCTGGAAATGAATTCTTCAGCTTTTGGGGACCAGGGGCCGGAGAAATAGAAGAGTCAAACTACTACGCTATGTTTGAGTTAGGACATAAGGAAACTGAAATTCAAGATTTACAAATGGGGATGCACAAACTGGCTGAGATAGCAATTAAAGCCATCGGAAATAATGACCCAAAAACGGCTTCAAACACGATCCATCAAATGGCCGAGCTCATGCTCAGCGTAGACAGCTATATCACTTTCACCCCTTACCTTGCAGATGACCAAAAACAAGTCCGCGTTATTCTCAAGGAAGAGACCTTTGATTATTACTTGTACCGAGGATTTGGCTTTATTCGTCATTACGCAAAAGATAACCATTTAATCATTACCGATATCATTTCGTCTCTGGCTAAAGTAGCCGAGTCCATTGATGTCTCAAAACATGATAAACTTTGGGAGTTTGCATGCAATACCATGGATCATATAGAGACTGAGGTCATCTATGAGCTCGATAAAACCTTTTTACTGCGTGAAATTTATAATTTAGCTAAAGTAACGGAGCACTTGAATGAATACCCTCGTATAGAATCTAAATTTTATCCTAATGCTAATGAAAACACATAATTAAAATCAGGCTGTCGAGAAAGTAGACAGCCTGATTTATTTTTTTTGATTAAATTATTTTCTTATGCGTTGTTTCTTTGGAACACCTCCGTTTAAATTCACCTCGCTTTCTCCAGCCTAATTATTCCTGTCACTTTCTCCTCTTCACTTCTAAATTTTTTATTCATTGACACCAAATTAAATTTTCCTTACTATTATATATGTACATATAATCATATATTGAAATAAGGAGGTGCTTTTATGGGGCATCATCATCACCACGACCATACAACGGGAAACATAAAAGTAGCATTCTTTTTAAATCTCAGCTTTACAATTATCGAGCTTATAGGCGGCATACTCACAAACAGTATGGCCATTATTTCAGACGCACTGCATGACCTGGGAGACTCCCTGTCGCTGGGGCTGGCCTGGTTTTTGCAAAGATTCTCTAAGAAAGGGAAAACGCATCATTTCTCCTTTGGGTTTAAACGGTTCTCTCTCCTCGCTGCGCTGATAAACAGCGTTGTGTTGGTGGCCGGCTCGATCTTTATTCTCTCAGAAGCAATTCCTAGACTTATGGATCCTGAACAGCCGCATACGTTAGGTATGATGGGACTTGCGGTACTAGGTGTTCTTGTAAATGGAGCGGCTGTCCTCAGACTTAAGGGCGGCGAATCAATAAATCAGAAGGTAATGACGTGGCATTTACTCGAAGATGTACTGGGCTGGGTCGCTGTCTTTATCGTCAGTGTCGTAATGACTTTTATTGATTTACCGATTCTTGACCCACTTGCTTCAATTGCCATAACGTTATACATTCTTTATAACGTTATTGTGAACCTAATCAAAACGATGAGGTTATTCCTTGAGGGCGTACCAGAAAATATTGATCTCGACGGGATCATTGAGAAGATTAATGCACTGCCAAGGATTCAATCGACTCATCATACCCATTTATGGTCACTTGATGGAGAGCATCATGCGTTTTCCACACACGTGGTCGTACCTTCATCCTCAACTAAAGAAGAGGTGTGTGCCATTAAAGACGACGTTAAAGAAGTCATCAATCCCATTCACCTTGACCATATTACGATAGAAATTGAATATGAAGACGAATACTGCGCAATGCTGGAACAAGACGAAGGAGGCACAGAGCATGGATGATTCTTATACGAAAGAACTTGATGAAGAAACGTTGTTTGTTGTCACTCAGACATTTAAAGCTTTATCCGACCACACTCGTGTGCGTATTCTGAATTTACTTTTTGAGAAAGAATACAGTGTGAATGAAATAGCGGAAAGCTTAAACCTGCGCCAGTCGACGGTCTCCCACCAACTGCGTTTCTTAAAAAACCTGCGCCTGGTGAAATACCGCCGTGAGGGAACCACCATTTATTATTCTCATGATGATGAGCATGTGATCAACGTCCTTCAGCAGATGATCCAGCACGCCCTGCACCATTAGGTGAAACCTTATAATTTAACGAAAAGTCCATTCAAAAAGGCTGCCTCACACTCAGGCATCCTTTTTTTGCTTTTATAATTCCAATGTTTCGGGTGTATTGTCTCCTGCATTCATAAGACGAATACTTTCAGGATAAATTTCAAGTACGATATAATCTGGATCCCCTTTACTCGTAAACCAGCGCTCCATTTGTTCACTCCAGAGCCAATCCTTAATCTTCTGATCTTCACGGATCTTCGCCTGTCCTTCAACTTCTAAATAGGAATCCCCTAAACCTTCACCTTCATAACCGATTAAAATATGAACATTAGGGTTCTCCTCTATTTCTTCAGCCTTGTGCGTTTCTTTATGAGTCGGGGTATAAAATGTAAATTCATCGTCATTGGAAAAAGTCATATACCTCGTGTGCGGCTTGCCGTTTTTAACGGTAGCCAGTGTACCAATTTTATGTCGGTCCATAATATTATAAATTTTCTTTTTGAGTTCTTGCTGGTCCACTTCCATTCTCCTTTCAGTTTATAAACTTGTTCTTAGTTTTCCTGTTGAAACGGAAATATAAACATTAGATTGTGTAAAGAGGTTCCCTCCATTCCATTTGATACTCCACCGTCACTTTCTACAAAAAATAGATATCGCTAGGATGAAAGAGTTTACATAAGTTACACTACGGACAGGAAAGAGAAGTTTATTTGGAGGAGTTGTCTATAATGAGAACCGGAAATCCCGTGCTTAGCAGCGAAGCCTTCAAGCGTTCCTCTGGCTCAAGCCGTACAATGACAATGGCAGGTACGGTTTTTAAAACAAGCTTATTGTTACTATTTTTATTAGGCACCGCCATTTACACATGGTATCAATATTACCAGGGCATAGACATTACGATGATGGTCATCATTGGAGCCGCTGGAAGCTTTGTCGTCGCGTTAATCACTGTTTTTGTTAAGAAGGCAGCCCCCTTAACTGCACCGTTGTACGCAGCGCTTGAAGGGTTTCTTCTGGGAGGTATCTCCTCATTCGCTGAAGCCAGCTATCCTGGTATAGTTATTCAGGCTGCAGCCCTGACATTTGCAGTAATGGGCGGACTTCTTATGCTCTATGCGACACGCATTATTAAAGTTACACATAAACTTCGATTAATGATCGTTTCGGCGACCCTTGGAATCTTCATTGTATATGTAGTTAATATTGTATTGAGGCTCTTCTTTCAAACTGAAGTGCCTTATCTTCACTCAAGTGGAGCTGTCGGTATAGGGATCAGTGTATTTATCGTGGCTGTTGCAGCTCTTAATCTCGTCCTGGACTTTGATTTCATTGAAAGAGGGGCAAAACGAGGAGCACCCAAATATATGGAATGGTATGGAGCGTTTGGCTTAATCGTTACATTAGCGTGGCTGTACATTGAAATTCTACGTCTGCTGCGAAAAATACGACGTTAAAAGTCCATCAATAGCCCCGCCAATACCAACACGGTCTTCACAAAAAATACTGCCAAAACACACCAACATATTTACGTAATATTTGTAACATAATTGAAACATTAACTTTATTTTTGCTTCAATTTGTATTAAAATGTAGGAAGATGCTTTTGGGAGGACCACTATGCTCGACAAATTATATACAAACAAAAAAAAGTTTATAACCATCATGATTTTATCTTTCGTCCTGGGCGGGTCACTCTTTTTCATTAACTCCACTCCTACTCGTTCAGAGAAACCAACTGAGATGACTCCAACGATCTTTGTCCATGGATTTAAAGGCGGTCCGGCTTCATTTAATACAATGCTGGACCGGTTTGAAGACAATAAATGGGGCAATAAACGAATGGTCGTTTATGTGAGTCCAACTGGGGACGTTCGGGTGCGTGGCGGTATTCCCCATACTATGAACCCGTTTATTCAAGTTATCTTTGGAAATAACCGGGCCAGTGTAGCTGATCAGACGAATTGGATGCAGTCCATTATGTCCCGTCTAAAACAAGATTACGCGATCGATCAAGTAAACTTAGTTGGGCATTCTATGGGCGGTCTGGCTTCGACCAACTTCCTGTTAAATAATCAGGAGAACGATTATCCTGAAGTAAACAAACTGGTAACAATCGGCAGTCCTTTTCTAGGGATTGGTCAGAATGATTATTTCACAATGAACTCGGGAGAAGCTACAGTGGATTTACAGATTGAATCTAACGCCTTAACCACGATGATTAACAGCAAGGAGAACTTTGACGAAGATGTGCAGGCCTTGTCGATTGCCGGAATCATTAATGAAGAAGCGCCCATAGAAGAACGATGGGACGGCCTTGTAACCGAACAGAGTGCCCATGGTTTAAATAATATCGTCCCAGAAGAAAACTACTACAATGAAACATTTATAGATGCAAACTCCACTCACTCAGGACTTCATGAGCACACAGGGGTCGATCAGACCGTGGCCGAATTTCTGTGGAGCATTCATTAATAACAGACGCAGAATCTCAAGTGATTCTGCGTCTTTTTATATTTATAGGTTTTTATAATGCGTCATAACTATTTCTCCTACAGCAGCGATGGTCTGATCTTTAAATGTTAAAGAAACTCCTTCTTTTTGCGGATCTATGTAGTAATATCCCCCCTCTGAAGGAATATAACCTAAAGCAGTCAATTTTAAAATTAACTCATCAGGAAGCCGTTCCAACCCGGTAGCTTCCATAAAATAAGGTGTAGGAGAAATCTTTACATCTATATCGTCTGCCCCGGCGTACACCATGAAAAGATCGCCAGGCTTCTGTGCAATCCACTGCCCTTTTGAAAACAATGAGATCCGGAGCTTCTCCAAAGCAGAGATCCCTTCAAGATGAACATCAAAAATATCTAAAATCATTTTTCTTATTTCACTGGAAGAGATTCTTTCCCCAAAATCCTGCAGGTAAAGATCCATTACTTCTACTTTCGATAAAGAAGCAATCACCTCATTCGCAGCTGATTGCTGATTGGAACGTAAACTCTGCCGGACCCTTCTCATAACTTCGTCCGAATACACACTTCATCACCTCTTCAGTTATTTCTCTTTTTTTATTATAATGGAAGTTTTTCTGCATGCATATTTGAATGCAGAAAGTACTATTTCTTATTATTTTTAATAAGAACTCCCTCCTTCACACAAAATAACCTTATATACTGGCTTTGTTGTGTGTTAAAAGTTGATAAATGCGGTCAAGCCGATGCTTGGGGAGAATTACCCTGATTAAGGGTGTTCATTATATAACTCTGGGTTATCAACTTTAATTTTTAACAAGGCTGAATAATAAAAAGCACAGAGGGTGTTTTAATATGAAAGTTGCTGAACTGCTAGTTCAATGTCTTGAAAATGAAGGCGTCGAATACATTTTCGGTGTGCCGGGTGAAGAGAATATCGATTTAATGGATGCTCTGCTCGACTCAAGTATCGAATTTATTGTAACCCATCACGAAACCAGTGCTGCATTTATGGCTGGAACTTACGGCCGACTGACTGGCAAGCCTGGAGTCTGTCTGGCCACACTCGGTCCGGGAGCGACGAATTTATTAACCGGTGTGGCCAATGCAAATATGGATCACTGCCCATTAATTGCGATTACAGGTCAGGCAGGCTTAAACCGACAGCACAAAATATCACATCAATACTATGACCTCGTAAACTTATATGAACCTGTGACGAAGTGGAACGCACAAATTAAAACAGCAGAAATTGTTCCTGAGGTCGTTAGAAAAGCCTACCAGCTGGCCATTCAGGAGAAACCCGGGGCGACTCATATTGATCTGCCTGAGGACATAGCAGGTATGGAGGTGGAAGGAAGCCCGCTTCGAGTAACCGGCCGATCTCTACCGCAAGCAGATGAAAAAGTCATCAAGAAAGCCGCTGAACTTATTAAACAGGCAAGTTACCCGTTGATTTTAGCCGGAAACGGAATCACACGAGGCCAGGCGGAAAATATTTTTCAAGAGTTTGTGGAGCAAACACAGTTACCGGTTGTTCATTCGTTTATGGGCAAAGGTGCCCTTTCATATAAAAATGACCTAAGCCTGCTCACGGCCGGAATCAGCGGAAAAGATTATATTACCTGCGGCTTCTCACAATCAGACTTAATCATTTGTATCGGCTTCGATATCGCTGAAACGCCGCCGGAAAATTGGAATCCAAATCGAGACACACCTATTTTACACATCGACACGGAGGATGCGGAAACCGACTCTCATTATCCTGTTGCTTTAAATGTTATTGGTGATATTAAAGAAAATCTCTCCGAGCTTCAAAAGGTTCTGCCCGTTTCTAACGAAAAACCTGAATGGATAAAGTCGATAAGAGAACAAGCTCTCTTAGAATTAAATGAGTATAAGGAGGATTCAGGCTTCCCTCTTAAGCCTCAGAAAATTATATCTGACTTACGCGAGGTGCTTGCGGATGAAGATATTGCTATTTCTGATGTCGGGGCTCATAAGATGTGGATGGCTCGAATGTATCATACGGCGCACCCGAATACGTGCCTGATTTCAAACGGTCTGGCATCGATGGGGATAGCGGTTCCTGGGGCTATAGCGGCAAAAATGGCCCAGCCGAATCGGAACGTAGTGGCTGTCTGTGGTGACGGTTCTTTTCAAATGACAGGAGCCGAATTAGAAACAGCTGTACGGCTTAACCTTCCTATCATCGTTCTCTTGTGGCGGGATGATGGGTACGGATTAATCGAGTGGCACCAATTAAAGAAATTTGAACGGACTTCTCATATCAGCTTTGGCAATCCAGATTATGTCCAGCTGGCCCATTCCTACGGATTTGAGGGGATGAGAATTGAGCAAGCATCCGATTTAAAGCCTGCTTTAGAACAAGCTGTTTCTCTTCAAAAACCAGTATTTATCGACTGCCCTGTAGATTACAGCGAGAATATGAAATTAACCGAAAAGCTAAAAAATATAAACTGCTGAGTTGAGGTGACCCGATGTTTATTTCCTCCATAATTAACGGTGAAATGTATAACGAAGAAAACCGGGAGACGTTACCGGTAAAGAACCCTTATAATCAACAGGAGATTGCAAAGATTATACTGGCTTCTCGAGAAGATTTAAACGCTGCGGTGGATAACTGTTATGAAACATATCATCGCATTATAAAGAAGATGCCAGCCTATGAACGAGCGGATATCTTATTAAAAACCGCCCAGCTTCTTGAAGCACGGAGAGAAGACTTTGCCCAAACCGTAGCAGAAGAAGCCGGCAAGCCTCTTAAACTAAGCAGAGATGAAGTCGATCGTGCTGTACAGGTCCTGCGCTTCGCTTCTGAGTACGCTAAGCAGATCAACGGAGAAGTTATCCCTCTAGACGCCGCAGTTGGCGGAGAGAATCGCTTAGGATTTACGAAGCGTATTCCGCTGGGGGTAGTAGCTGCAATTACGCCCTTTAACTTCCCTCTTAATTTATCTTTGCACAAAATCGCTCCTGCTTTAGCGGCAGGGAACACCGTGATCTTTAAACCAGCAGAAAAAACACCCATTTCTGCTTTCAAGCTTGTACAGCTTTTTCATGAAGCAGGCCTCCCTAAAGGAGCATTAAATGTCATTATGGGATTGGGGGAGGAATTGGGCGATCCCCTCGTCGAGCATGATAAAGTACAGAAAGTAACCTTCACCGGCAGCCTGCCCGTTGGAAAAGGAATCCGTGAAAAAGCCGAATTTAAGAAGATCACATTGGAATTAGGATCCAATTCCCCTAACATCATATTTGAAGATGCCGATATCGACTCTCTCGTTGACAATTTAGTGACAGGCGCCTTTGCCTTCTCGGGACAGGTATGTATATCCGCCCAGAGGATTTACGTGCATGAATCCATTTACAACGAATTTTTAAAGAAATTCGTAACACAGACAAAAGCGCTGCAAATTGGAGATCCGCTGGATGAGAAGACAGATTTCGGACCTATGATTGACGAGGAAGCTGCCGAACGTGCAAAGCTGTGGATTGATGATGCAGTCTCTAACGGAGCTAAAGTAGAAACAGGTGGAGAACTCACCGGTGCTATGCTGACACCTACCATTATGACAAACGTTCATAATGATATGAAAGTTATCGCTGAAGAGGTATTTGCTCCTATTGTATCGATTATTCCTTTTAGAACTGAAGAGGAGGCCATCAAGCTTTCCAATGACTCAATTTACGGTCTACAGGCTGGAATATTTACCAATGATATTAACCGGGCTCTCTATGTGGCTGACGAGCTTGAGATGGGCGGAGTGTGGATTAATGAAATCTCCACCTACCGACAGGATAACCATCCCTACGGCGGCGTCAAACAAAGCGGCATCGGACGTGAAGGCGTTAAATACGCCATTGATGATATGACCGAATTGAAATTCATCGGCATTAAACTTAATTAAAAAAGACTATGAGCTCCAACTCATAGTCTTTTTTATATCGAGTGGGCGAGCGTTCTCGATTTATGGGCGTTTATCGCCGTTTATGAGCCATTTCATGATTTTACGGGCGATAATTTCAACTTATGGGCAAATAGGCAAATTTATGGTCATTTGCGAAAAAGGACGGATTAGAATGGACTTTAATCTAGATGAAGATATTCAGTTTCTTAAAAAGAAAGTGCTCAGCTTTGTTCAAACGGAAGTGGAAGCATAACAATGGAGCTTGAGAAAGAAGATAAGGTCCCCGGGCTAATGTGATGGTCCAAACTGTGCTTTTTGTAAAAAGGAATAGGAAATGGTACCGCGGGTCGTGAACTGTCGTGATCGAGGAGACTTTCCACCTGCCCCGCTTAAAAGCGGTGCTTTTTCACCAATCTAAAAAAGACTATGAGCCCCAGCTTATAGTCTTTTTTAGTTTCTTTATTCATTTGATGTTAAGTCAGAATCCTTGATCCACCCTCGTGCACTCAGCGCTTTGACAATATGGTTAATACCTACCATATAGGCCGCCTGCCTCATCCTGCAGTTTTCCTCATCACGCATCTTTAAAATGCTCTCGAAACCAAACACCATATGCTCCTCAAGCTTCTGGTTAATTTCTTTCTCACTCCAGTAGTAATTCATCGAATTTTGCACCCATTCAAAGTAAGACACAGTGACCCCTCCGGCATTACACAAAATATCTGGAATTACAAAAATTTCTTTCTCTTCCAGAATGGCATCGCCTTCAGGAGTAGTAGGACCATTAGCGGCCTCTGCTACAATTTTAGCTTTAATATTTGGCGCTGTATCTTTATTAATTTGATTTTCAATAGCTGCCGGGATTAATATATCCACCTCAAGCCCAAACATGTCTTCGTTAGATATAGATTCAGCTTCTGAAAATTCTGAAGCAAGATTTCCTTCCTTTACAAAATCAATCAGCTCAGGAATATTGAGACCCTCTTTCTTGTAAATCCCGCCTTTTGCATCCGTCACCGATAATATCTTCACTCCTAATTCATCTAAAAATTTAGCAGTCATTGAACCTACGTTTCCAAAACCTTGAATAGCTGCTGTAGATTTACTTAAATCCATCTTTAACACTTCAGCCGCTTCCCGTATCGTTAATACAACTCCTCTGCCTGTTGCTTCGAGCCTTCCTAATGACCCTCCAATAATAACTGGCTTCCCGGTAATCATTCCTGGAATATTGTAGCCGCGAAGCTGATCAAATTCATCAATCATCCACCCCATCATTTCCGGTGTTGTGTTTACATCAGGTGCCGGGATATCCTTCTGAGGACCGATGATAGGGGTGATTTTTCTAATATAGGTGCGGCTCAAGATTTCAAGCTCACGTTCTGACAACTGAGCCGGATCAACAATGACGCCGCCCTTGCCTCCACCTAAAGGAAGATCCAAAATAGCTGACTTTAACGACATCCAAATCGAGAGAGCCTTGACTTCATCCACAGAAACGTCAGGGTGAAAACGAATGCCGCCTTTCGTAGGACCCAATATATCGATATGCTGGCACCGATAGCCGGTAAAGTTCTGAATTTCTCCATTGTCCATTCGTACAGGTAAAGAGACTTCTAACAACCTCATTGGTTTCCTCAATATTTCATAAATGTTATTATTTAACTTCAGCTTTTCTACGGACTCTTGCAATAAGTCGTTTACGATCTTGTACGGGTTAAGACCATGAGTGGTCAGATCCGATTCAGTCTTGTCACGTTTATTTCCCATCCTGTCCTTCCTCCTCCATGTATACCTGTTCATAAAGTTCCAATAATTGGGCTACTTTATACCTTGGAAGAGACAATTTTCGTAAGACAGAGTAATTTTGCAGCTTTTAAGCAAAATAAAATATAACTTCAGGAAATAGTGAGGATGAACATGGTATGTCTTATCTCAAATTACTAAAAAAAGGAAACAAGTCATCAGGAGTCGCCGCGTTAGGGAATTCTTTATTAGCCATTATTAAAGCGATTGCTGCAGCTGTCAGCGGAAGCGGAGCCATGTTTGCTACAGCCATGCACTCTGTAGCGGACGCTACGAACCAGGGATTCGTATTTTTCGGAAGCGCCCTGGCGGAAAAAGAACCCACTAAACGATTCCCTTCAGGTTTTGGGCGTATCATTAATCTCTTTGTCCTCGTAGCTGTCATCATTATCAGCATCATGGCTTATGAAACAGTATTAAAAGGCTGGGGGCTTATTCAGGATCCCAAATCCTCCACTAACATATGGTTAAACATTGGAATATTAGTGGTGTCCATCATTATTGACGGTTACATTTTAATTAAAGTAATGAAGGAAATAAATGAAGAGAGCAGAGCTGGAGTTGAAGGATTCAATGTCTATACAAGCTCTTTTAAAAATTCCAGGCTGGCCTCCCCTCCTACAAGACTGGTCTTTTATGAAGATCTAATTGCTACATCAGGAGCATTTATTGCTCTCGTTTTTGTCGTATTATCCTATTTTACCGGACTGTATCTTCTTGACGGGGTAGGCACACTTATCATCGGTCTTTTACTGATTGGCGTAGCCATTAAGATTGGATATGAAAATACGATCGGTTTAATTGGTGTAGCAGCCCCAAGTATAGTGGAAAAAAGAGTTGCTCAAGCTATCCTGGAGAATGCGAACGTAAAAGATATTAAAAAGCTTCGAATTCTCCAGGAAGGCCGGGAATACCACGTAGAAAGCTATATCGAGCTTGAGAAAGGGCTCTCTCTTGCAGAAGCTGAGGATATAAAATACAAGGTAAAAGAAAAAGTTTTAGAGGACGAAAGCATCTCGGATGTCACATTAGGTGTGATCGAAAGTGACGAAGAAAAGAATTGGTCGATGGACCAGTATGAGGAAGACCTGGAAGGTCAAAATTAAAAAGCCGAAAGCTTCTTCGTTTTCGGCTTTTTACTATTTTCTGCGGATGAATAGTCAGAGTCACCCTCCTGCAATTTAATGATCTGCACCCGAAGTCATTAACAGCAAAGAATTTCACAAAGCTTAATCCAGCCTTTCTTAAAGGTCAAACTTTTCTTTAATAACATGTGCTGTTTCTGCTGCGCTCATATTTGTATTGTTTATCCTCACATAACGTTCAGCTTTAATTTCCCCTTCCCGGGAGTTGAGACGATGCTGCTTAAAGGTTTCCTTTAGGTTGTATTCTGACTGTTCTATGTCTCTTTTTAACGGCTTATGCTCCAGCCTGTGAGATGATGTGTTTCTTATTAAACGCTCTTCCAGACCGGCCTCAAGCTCAACAAAGCATATCTCTCCTCCTTGCTCTTCAAAAATACGGCACGTGTTCATTACAAAATCCCAGTCCGACTTCTGGTCAAATGCCCAAACATATGTGAAGATCATTCCTTGCAAATCACTCTTAGCTACTTCTTTAAACAGTTCATTACGATATAAATTTACAAGCCTTATAAAGGAGGGATGACCAAATTCAAAGAAAGGATAAACAAGATCGATGGTCATATGATTATGAAATAATTTTAATTCTGTTATTTTTTCAAGCTCATGCCCGACCGTCATCTTTCCGACAGCCTGGGGCCCAAATAATAAAACCAGCTGCAATGGATCACTTCTTTTCTTAATTTTATTTGCAATAGGGAACTTCTAAAAACGTCCCGCCAGGCAATGGATTTCTCATTCCTTTATGACTTCTATTTCTTCCTAAATACAAATAACCACATAAACGTTAACGCCTGCTGCAGTTCTCGAGGCAGCGAAGACACGTCTATATTTTCTGCTTCACGCTTATAAACTCCATGCCCCTCTTCAAGCATCCATCCTGTTTCTAACGCCATCTGTTCAAACTCCCAGGGCATCATTGTATTACAGATGACTCTTTCACCATATACACGGCGATAGCTGTTTATCCGGGGTTTAGCCGTTGGACCAAGCACCCCTATACACAGCGTTCCGCCAGGTTTTACGACACGTTTAATTTCTTCCAATCCCTGAAAAGGAACCTCGAGCCACTCTAGACAATTAATCGCCATGACTGCATCAAATTTTTCGTTCTCAAAAGGCAGGCGGGCTAAATCGCCCTGCACAAACTGTAGAGTTTCTTTCGCAAGTCTGTCTTTTGCCAGTTGAATCATGTCTTCAGACAAATCTAATCCGGTCACTTGATATCCTTCTTCAGCTAATTTATAAGAACCATAGCCGTCACCGCAGCCAAGATCTGCAATAGACTGCCCTGGATTGACGTGTTTTTTTACTAAAGGTATAATTGATTTTCTGCTGCCGCTGTCCCACATATTTTGACTGTTGGCGTTCCAAAATGCAGCTCTCTCATCCCACTGTTTCTCTGTTGCTTTATGCCAATTAAATGTCATTATACTTCCTCCTACTCAACCTCGCAGTGATCCCGGAATCGAATTAATAAATTATTTATTGTTTTAGTACAAACAGATGTCCATTTTTTTAAAAACATTATTTCAAAAAAATCTTACACCTTATTTATTCGCTAAAACTCCTGAATTCTCCTTTATTTTTGTCCATTCTTTCGTCCCTCCTCCACTAAACATCTTGCACATTCTAATAATCTCCGTTATGCTTAAAACACAATATAAGCTAATTAATTCATTCAAACAACACCATATATAGTATCCGCGAACAAAAGATGCCACAAGGCTTAATAGGGAATCTGGTGAAAATCCAGAGCTGCCCCCGCAACTGTAATCGCTCGCAAAACGGCAAATGTCCACTGTGTTTCTCACGGGAAGGTGCCGGAGTAAGATCGAGCGTGAGTCAGGAAACCTGTCTTCATTCGCATAAGTTTCAACTTCTTCGGGGACTGAGAAGATGATACGATGGAGCGAAAGCAGTCGGCTTTTCCTAGAGACTTCTTTCGTTCCATGGTTTCATCCGCTCACTCGAATGGGCGGATTTTTTTATGCTTATGTAATGTTTTTTATTTTTATAGAGGAGTGATGCAAGTTGAGTACCGTAATTAAAGCATATTGGCAGGAATGGCTGGAGGCCCACGCCGAACAATTCTCTACTTTGAACATGGAGAAAATGATTACGAAATCTAAAGAACTACAAGGAGACCAAAACGAACAGGCGAAGTCCTTAATCTTAGAATGTCTGGCTGAGATTAGTGAAACGGCACCGGACTGGACGTACTTAGCAAGCAAAATTCATCTGCAGCAAATGTATGAAGCAGCGACCTTGAACCGCAGAGCTTCAAAAGCTTATGAAGGGCTTCATCACTTAGTGGAAATTCTTGTCGAAGAAGATATTTATGACCCGAATCTGCTCAGCCTTTACAGTAAAGCAGAAATGGATGAGCTGGAGCAGGCTATTACCCCTGAACGGGATGAATTGTTTACGTATATCGGTATAAAAACACTAGGCGACCGCTACTTGGCCCGTTCTAAATCAGGGCTTGTGTACGAGCTGCCTCAGGAACGATTCATGATTATTGCCATGGTTTTAATGGCCCACGAACCAAATGCACGGCGGCTGGAATTAGTGAAAGAATCTTACTGGGCGTTAAGTCATCTGTATATGACCGTGGCTACTCCGACCCTTGCCAACGCAGGGAAGCGTTATGGTCAGCTGAGTTCATGCTTTATTGACACGATCGACGACAGCCTTCAATCGATTTACGACAGCAACACAGATATCGCTAATTTAAGTAAACACGGCGGAGGTATCGGGGTCTACTTAGGAAAAATCCGCAGCCGCGGCAGTGACATCAGAGGTTTTAAAGGCGTGTCCTCCGGAGTGCTTCCTTGGATGAAGCAATTAAATAATACAGCTGTTAGTGTTGATCAGCTCGGACAGCGCCAAGGCGCAGTGGCAGTCTATTTAGACATTTGGCACAAAGATATTTTTCCTTTCCTGGACAGCCGCTTAAACAATGGAGATGAACGTCAGCGGACTCACGATTTATTTACAGGCGTATCCATCCCGGATCTATTTATGGAAGCCGTTGAAAACCGTGAAGACTGGTATTTGTTTGATCCTCATGAAGTTCGAAGTGTAATGGGCTTTTCTTTAGAGGATTATTATGATGAATCACGAGGCAGTGGATCCTTCAGGGATCGTTACCTTGCCTGCGTGGAGAACGAGCAGCTTTCCAAAGAAAAGGTACCTGCCATCGAAATTATGAAACGTATCATGATCGGTCAGCTTGAAACAGGAACACCTTACATGTTCTATCGTGATGAAGTTAACCGCATGAATCCTAACAGCCACCAGGGAATGATTTACTGCAGCAACCTTTGTACTGAAATTACACAAAACCAAAGCCCGACAACCCAGGAAGAGCAGCGGGTAGAAGATGGGAAAATTATTACCGTTCAATCTCCCGGCGACTTTGTTGTATGTAACTTATCCAGCATTAACTTAGGACGTGCAGTACCCAATAAAGTAATATCAAGGCTGGTTCCCATTCAAGTAAGGATGCTCGATAATGTGATCGACCAGAATACCATCCCTGTGCTGCAGGCTCAGTTAACAAACCAGTCCTATAGAGGTATTGGATTAGGAACCTTCGGCTGGGCTCACCTTCTTGCCACGAAGAAACTAGCATGGGAATCAGATGAAGCTGTTGATTACGCCAATGAAGTTTATGAAGAAATTTCCTATTATACGATTTTGGCGAGCAGTCAATTAGCTAAGGAGAAAGGAAGTTATCCTTACTTTGAAGGATCGGACTGGGAAACAGGAGAGTTTTTCGTTAAACGGTCGTTTGACCAGGACAGTAAATTCAATTGGAATATGCTTCAGAATGAAGTCGGTCGTAACGGCATGAGAAACGGTTACCTTATGGCTGTCGCGCCAAACTCAAGCACTTCATTAATTGCCGGCAGCACCGCAAGCATCGATCCGATTTTCAAGAAATTCTACTCAGAGGAGAAAAAGGATTTCAAAATACCTGTTACAGCGCCTGACTTAAGCCCTGAAACATTCTGGTACTACAAATCAGCCTATGATGTAGACCAGCACGCAAGTATTAAACAGAATGCTGCCCGTCAGAAATATATCGATCAGTCGATTTCGTTCAATATCTATGTAAAAAACTCTATTAAAGCCAAAGAACTGCTTGCATTACACTTGGACGCATGGAACTCCGGTTTAAAAACAACCTATTACACACGCTCTACTTCAAGCCAGGGTGAATTCGATGAGTGTGAAAGCTGCTCATCTTAAGGAGGAATTTTGAATGGATCAAACATTGCAAAAACGAAAGCTTGTTGACCATCATGCCCCAAATGCTTCTACAGGGATGGTCAACGGCAGAAGTTCAAACGTTTTAAACTGGGACGATACCCGCTATTCCTGGGCTTATCCAATGTACAAAACGATGCTTGCCAACTTTTGGATTCCCAGCGAAATTAATATGAGTAACGACTTAAAGCAATGGCCTGAACTGTCTGACCAGGAACAGGCCTCCTTTAAGAAGATTATCGGCCTTCTTGCTTTTCTCGACTCCATACAGACCGATTACTCAGGGAAGGTCGCTGATTATTTAACCGACTCCAGTGTTTCAGCTCTGATGCAGGTGCTCGCTTTTCAGGAAGTCGTTCATAATCAATCCTATTCTTATGTGCTGTCAACCCTTGTTGACCAAAGCGAGCAGGAACGTATCTTTGAATATTGGAAGCATGATGAAATCTTAATGGAAAGAAATCAGTTTATTACGAATGGATACGAAGAGTTCGCCAACGACCCGGGCGTGGAAAAATTCTTAAAATCTGTTGTGTATGACGTAGTATTAGAAGGGCTGTTTTTCTACGCGGGTTTCGCCTTCTTCTATAATCTGGCTCGAAATCAGAAAATGGTTTCTACGAGTACCATGATCAATTATATTAACCGGGATGAACAAATCCACGTGAACTTATTTGCTCATATTTTCAAAGAAACGTTAAATGAGAATCCACAGCTGGATCGTGAGTGGTACGAAAGCTTTGTTACTTCCACATTTAAAGAAGCTGTGGAACTTGAAATCAAATGGGCGCACCATATTATCGGCAACGAATTCCCCGGCATTCCAATTGATGACCTGGAGGACTACATCCGATTCATTGCTAACAAAAGGTGCAGATTAATGGGTGCAGAGAAACCATTTCCTGAATATGCTGAAAATCCTCTAAAGTGGATTCGCGCTTATCAGGACGTAGATGAAGGAAAATCCGATTTCTTCGAGCAGAAGTCAAGACAATACACTAAAGTATCTGAGGATAACGGGTTTGATGACCTTTAAATAGAGCACAGTTAGTACCGTCCCGAATCATTTTTCCATGGTTCGGGATTTTTTGTGTCAACTTTTCTAACATTAAACTTAAGATAAGTATTGATTTTTCTGAATTTTTGATATATAGTAAGGACAATCATTACTTAACATGTCATAAAATCTAACATTAATTAAAAAGGAGGAAGTCATCTATGAAAAAAGTGGAGACCATCATTCGTCCCGAGGCTTTTCAGTCCCTTCGTGAAAACCTTGATACTCTAGGTGTTAAGGGATTAACGGTATCAGAAGTTGCGGGCTGTGGACAGCAAAAAGGGCAGGAAGGAATCTTTCGCGGCAACCGTTATGAAGTTAAGCTTTATCCAAAAGTAAAAGTTGAAATGGTAGTCGATGAAACAGAAGTCGAAGACATCGTAGAAGTTATTACAAATACATGCGCAACCGATCAGGTAGGCGACGGTAAGATTTTTGTCTCTTCTATTGAAGAGGTTTACCGCATTCGCACTGGAGAAAAGGGAAAAGCTGCACTTATTTAATATTATTTCGGAAGGATGTCATGAACTAATGAAAAAAGTGTTCCTACTATTATTACTTATATCTTTGAGCTTTCCGGTAGTTGCAAGTGCTGAAACGGCGGCCACACCTGAAGCCGTTCTAGAATCTGTGGATATGGTCTGGATCATGATCGCTGCGTTCCTTGTTTTCTTCATGCATGCTGGATTCGCCATGGTTGAAGCAGGATTTACCCGTTCTAAGAATGCTTTGAACATTCTTATGAAAAACTTTATGACCATGTCCATTGCTGCTATTCTCTACTTTATTGTGGGATATGGCATTATGTTTGGTACCTCAGGGGGAGGATTTTTAGGTCTTGATGGATTTTTACTCAGCGGCCACGAAGACCAAGTTGGTTTCTTTGTCTTCCAGGCAGTGTTTGCTGCTACGTGTGCCACTATTATTTCTGGTGCTGTAGCGGAACGTATTAAGTTAAGTTCTTACTTAATACTGACTGTATTTATGACAGCTTTTATTTATCCAGTTGTAGGACACTGGGTATGGGGCGGGGGATGGTTATCCGAGCTCGGTTTTGTTGATTTTGCCGGTTCTACGGTTGTTCACTTAACAGGCGCCCTTGGAGCTGTAGTTGCCGTTATGTTTTTAGGACCCCGTCTAGGAAAATATAGCGGCGGTAAAGTAAACGTTATTCAAGGTCACAATATTCCAATCGGAGCGTTAGGTGTATTCATCCTATGGTTCGGCTGGTTTGGTTTCAACGGCGGAAGCACGCTGGCTGCAGACCCTTCAGCCATTCCAGGAGTTGTAGCGACGACGCTGCTTTCTGCTTCAGCCGGTGTTATTGGTTCAGGTTTCTACTCGCAGCTTAAATATAAACGGATTGATGCTTCACTTACGTTAAACGGAGCGTTAGCCGGACTTGTTGGTATTACAGCCGGGACAGGCGATTTGTCTCCAGTTGGAGCGATTATTACTGGTTTGATTGCAGGTGTTATCCTCGTTGAAGGAGTGCAGCTGCTTGACCGCAAGCTTCACATTGACGATCCAGTGGGAGCTATCGCCGTGCATGGTATTTGCGGGGTATGGGGTACATTGGCTGTCGGATTCTTTGCATTAGAAGGTGGTCTCTTCTATGGTGGAGGATTTGAACTTCTATCTATCCAGGCGGTCGGCATACTTGCCGTTATGGCCTGGACAATGGGAACCTCAGCGATTGTCATTTTTGCTCTTAAATCAGCCTTTGGAATCCGCGTTTCCCGTGAGGAAGAAATCTCCGGGCTGGACTTTGCTGAGCATGGTTCAAGCGCCTATGAATCTTCTAAGAGTATCTTTAACGAAAATCCAAATGTCACGGATGTAGGTAAGGATTTCGGCGTGGGCTTACTAAACAGACTCGACAGCCTCGAAAACAATAAAGCAAAAAAGAAAGAACGAACGGCTCAGTAGCATGAACTGGAAAACTAAGAAAACCACCTCTCGTCTCAGCTGGAGGTGGTTTTCCCTTTTTCTTTGATCGTATAATTAATTTTTAAAAACGGAATCTTAAGCCATTTCATTACGTGTTCAGCTTCAAGATTACCATCCGTCCGCTCTCTCACATAAAAATACTCCCCTAACGGCAGCCTCACTGTCCAGTCCCCCAGAGTCAGATAAATCCCCTCATCCCCTCTGCGTTTCTGACGTTCACTAGTTAAAATCAGACTTCCGCCCTTCGCATTTAAAGGGCGAAGCACCCCCGTCATTACTCCAACTGGTAAAGGTAAACCAATATTCATGTAACGTTCCTTATCACTCAAGTGAGAAGAATAAAGAGCTGCAAATATAGGCTCGCCTGACACCGCATTCCTTCTTAACCAGGCCTTAACATTCTTCCTTCCATCCTGGTCATCATCAATTGAAACCACTTCCCCAGCCATTTTCAGAGGACCAGAAACAGGAATGTTAATCTGCCCCATTTTCCGCGTCCATTTATTAATAATTTTAGAAATTCGATGGAAGCCTTTTTGCCACTCCACTTCTGCTTCTAATGAATAGATATTCGTATTTTCATAGAAGGATTGGATTCTTCCGGCCACGTCCTCAGGTTTAAAGTATTTAGAATGATAAAGAGAAAAATCATCTACAAGACCGGTTTCATATATGTGACCTGCATCCCAGCCCTTTTTATAAACAATGTTATAGCCGACGTACCCACGTGCACGAAGGTTTGTAACCGGAAAGCTTGTATAAATATAGTTCGGGGCAGGCTTTAAACTGCGCCAAGCCATAACTGAAAATAAAGAAAAACCAAAAGCGTTCAAAACTCCATGCCAGCGAACCATCTCTCCAATTCCTAACCAGTAAGTATCCACCGTCAAGCCAAAACTGTAAACTACAGACAAGCTCATACTAATAATAAGCAGCATCGAAGATAAACGAATGGCGATTTTTGCTCCCATCGGGAACTCAGCTGAGCACCATACCCACCACACTGCCATCCATAACAGAAAAATTACATATATGGCAACGAGAAACGCTTCCAAAGGCGGGCCTTGATTCAGTCCTGCGGCTACAAGTACTGGTCCGGACGCTATGCCGGAAGCGAGCACCCTGTAAGCCAGCCCTGCATCCTGTTTCTTATAGGAAACGAGCCAGCGTCCAAATAACCCGGTAACAATCGGAACAACAAATGCAGCATAGTGAAAGTGAATAGCTGTAAGCTGGACGATCGTATCTGAATAGGGAAGAAAACGGCCTGCTCCTCCACTTGAGAGAACCAGCCATCCCCCGCCTACAGCTATATAAATTAATCCAATATCTATAACCGTTTCTTCCACAGGTCTGATCCCTCTGCCAAGCAGCCTCATCAAACCGCCAACAGCTATTAAAATCGTAAAAAACAACCATATTAATGCCCATCCTCCTGCTTCCGTCCCTGGAGGAAGAGCTACTGACAGCATTCCCGCTCCAGCAAAAGGAAGCGAAGTTATCATTACATTTCTAATCCATTGCTCTGCACGATTATTCTTATTATAACGAACCACTTCTTCCAATAATAAAGGTACAAGAATTAAGAAAGAAAAGGATAAAGCTATATCTATTAAACTCATATCAAACAGAGTGAGCCAAATCATTAGTATAATGGTACCTGCCAGTGATAATATTGCGCCTGTGTATTTCATATTTATTCTCCTAACTTGTTGCATCTAACGAGGAAATCATATGTTATGCTAGAAATATTATACACAGTCTTACTTAAGTTATAAATAAAACCTCAATGTAAGGAGTGTCGTCTATTCTATGAGGTGGAACAGATTAATAGGTAAAGAGCGTACCGAGAAGGATACGGAAGAACCGAAACCTTCTCCAACTATAAATGAAAAAGTGGAGGAATGGATCCACTTTTACAGCCATGATTTGAAATGGCTCGCTTACTCTTACGTTAAAGACCATGCAGCAGCCGAAGATTTAACACAGGAAACATTTATAAAAGCGTATCAAAAATATGCAAGCTTCAAACAAGAATCCAGCGAAAAAACCTGGCTCTATAAAATTACCATTAATTTATGTAAGGATCATTTAAAAAGCTCTTACATTCGCAGAGTATTTAAAAAAGGTGCGGAAGTCTTTCAAAACATTCCATCTCAAAATGAGACCCCTGAACAACATACTGTGAATAAAAGCGAAGATGAAGAACTTCTTGAACACATATTAAAGCTCGAGGACAAATATAGAGAAGTCATTGTACTCTACTATTTTGAAGAATTTGATGTAAAAGAGTTATCTGACTTGCTCAATGTCAGTCCAAACACTGTGAAGACGAGACTCCGGAGAGGCCGACAGCTATTGCAGGAAAAGCTCGTTTCAGAAGGGAGCACTATAAATGAATGAACTGATGGATCGTCGATTGAAAAAGATGGACCATAAGGTGAAATACAATAAAGTGCCTAGGGACGAACATGAAGCAAGTGCACTAATTGTTAAAGTAAGAAATCATTACAACAAACCAGCGAAAAAATGGCCGAGGTATATTATTCCCGTTCCCACAGTAGCGGTATTAGCATTTATATTTTTCCAAATAAACGATCAACCTTCTAGTTCATCCCAGCATGAGATTTCACTATTGTCGCAGCGCTCTGTCAACACAGAAATGAAATCACAGCAAGTAGTTCATAATGACGAGGCACAGCAGAGCATAGAGCAGGCAAGCGACCGTGATGACAATTCAAGCTCTACCATGATCCGCCACACGTATGTCATTTATAATGACAATATGTACGTTCAAACTGATGACCGGGTGGAAGAAGATGACCTGGAAGAGCCGATTGGAAGCGTCGAACCTGATTCCCCAGCCGAACAGCAGAGCAGGAAATCCATCACTTCCGAGGAAAAGATATACAGTGTTAAAGGCTCTGAAGCAGAAGACTTAGTTGCTATAAAAAGCAGGAGAAGCAAAGGGATCGGTTCTAGTTCAGTAAGCGAACAAGGCTACTACCTATTCAAAAAAGAAGACGCCCTTCCAATGGCTCAATAAATAAAACCCGTTCCCTATAAAAAGGAAACGGGTTTTATTGTTTCTCCCCCATATATTGTTTTAACTGATCGAGAGACTGGTAAATATCCTCTTTAATGCTCGGATTGTAAAATACAGCAGCGGGATGATACAAAGGAAAGACAGTGTATTCCTTCTCCGTCCATTCATACCGTGTTTCTCCTGTATATAAGATAGGGCTCTCGATTACTTCTCCGAGTACTTCTGTAATCTTATATCCCTTACCTAACAATCGCTCCAGCGCTACACCGCCGAGAGCAATAATTAATTTGGGAGCAATCTTGCTTATCTGGTAATCAAGAATCGGAGCATGAGCCCAAACTTCTTTTTTGTTCGGCTTTCGGTTTGCTTTTCTTCTCCCTCCAGAACCTTTTTTAGTCGTCTTCACCCATTTGTATGGCCGGCTCCTCACTGCACTCGTAATATAAACGTCATCTCTAGTTATTCCTAAGTAGTCGAACTGTTTATCCAGCTCGTCCCCTGCCCTTCCTATAAAAGGGACACCTTTTACTGCCTCCTGCTCACCAGGTGCTTCCCCCACTATGACGATATCAGCAGAAGTATTCCCGCCGCCCAGTACAAAGCCTTCCACATCATAATTTTCCATTTTTTTATTTGCTTCTTTCATTATAAGTTCAGGAAGTTCCATGTTCTAAACCCTCCTTATCTATACATAAAATTGGTTTACCCTCTCTCCTCCCTCTTCACACCCCGCATGTGTAAAGCAATTATGTTTTCTTCTTGATCGAATAAAGGTATGATTTGGTAATAAAGAAAGTAAAGGAGAACCTGCTGAAACATGAAAAGATTAGCTTCTTTTATCGTGCGCTCATCTAAGTATATACTAATCTTCTGGTTACTTGCTCTCATAGCTCTCGGCTATTTCGCGCTCCAGCTTCCGTCTATGCTGGAAGGAGATGGATTTCGAACGGATGGAGAATATGAACAAGTCCAATCCTTGTTAGAAAATGATTTTAACTTTCCAGATTCAACTCTTCTGCTATTGTTTGAAAGAGGAAAGAAAACCACTAACGAGTTTGAACACACCATTGACAGTACTCTAGAGCAGATTGAACAGCTGGATCTAGAGGCCGCTATCGATTCTCCTATAGAGAATGAAGAAGCGATCAATGATACTTATGCTTATGCCAGTTTTCATTTTGAGCAGCCGATCGAAACGAATGATGTCAGGGAGGAAATAAACTCAGTCATCAATGAGGAAGACGCCACCTTAACAGGGGCTCCTATCATATCTGAAGATATTAATAAAGCAAGTCAAAATGATTTAAAACGAGCAGAACTTATCGGAGTACCCGTAGCCCTCATTATTTTAATCGTCGCATTTGGTACGGTCATCGCTTCTCTTCTGCCGCTGGTCATCGGCGGAATTACAATCATCACCGGTTTTGGGATACTAACACTGATCGGCCGGTATATGGACCTGTCTATCTTTATTTTAAATATAGCACCGATGATCGGTTTAGCCCTCAGTATTGATTTCGCTTTATTATTTATCAATCGATACCGCGAAGAGTTGAACAAACAGGATAAAATACAAGCCTTAATGACCACCATTACTACAGCAGGACGCTCTATTTTATTTTCTGCAGTTTGTGTGTTTATCGGGTTAGGCGCTATGAGCGTTATTCAAGTAGACATTTTCACTAATATTGCCGTCGGCGGCACTGTAGTTATAGCCGCAGCTGTTCTCTGTTCACTCACCCTGCTGCCGGCATTGCTGTATCTTTCAGGCGGGACTTTAAATAAGTGGCGTATTGTCCCCGCCCCTAAAGATACTACTGCCCGCTGGCGGTCATTTGCCAGATCCGTGATGAAAAGACCGGTCAAAATTGCAACAGCAGCCCTTATACTATTAACGGCTGGTGTTCTGCCAATTTATAATATGGACCTTACCATACCAACCATTAGTTCACTCCCTGAGAGCTATGAATCAAGAGCGGCCTACGAAACGATTGAAGAAGAGTTTATGGGCGGGGACGAGAGCACAGTGTACGCTGTCGCAGAGAGAAAAGATGGATGGGAAGATGAAGAAGGATTGCAGGAAATTAAAGATTTAAGCGATGATTTCAAGGACTCAGAAATTGTAAACTCTGTAGATACCATTTACACAGCAACCGATATTACAGACCCTTCAGAGTTTGCTGCTGCTTTGGAAAATGAAGAAACGAGCGGGCAGTTAACACCTGCTGTGGATCAGTTTATCCAGAAAAATCAACTGCTGCTTCCTATTCACCTTTCTGCAGAAGCTAACTCTTCAGAAGCGCAGGACCTTTTAGAGGATTGGGAAGAAACCGACTGGAAGTATTCACTCCAATTCGGCGGCCAGCCCAAATTTAACGAAGAGATCTACACAGAAATCTCCGACAAAATTGCGCTCACGCTGACAATTATCCTGCTATCTACCTTTATCATCTTAACGATTGCATTTCGATCTATTGTTATCCCTCTTAAAGCAATCCTGATGAATATTCTCGGGTTAGCCTCAACATTCGGAGTTCTCGTCTGGTTGTTTCAAGGAGGGCATTTCGGATTAGAATCAGCAGATATTGCGCTTATTCTGCCAGTCATTGTCTTTAGTTTGGTCTTTGGTTTAAGTATGGACTATGAAGTATTCCTCATCTCAAGGATCCATGAGTTTTACCAGCAGACAGGCGATAATACAAAAGCAACCATTGAAGGGTTAGCCAGCACAAGTAAAATCATCACATCAGCTGCCTTAATTATGATTGTGATTACAGGCGCTTTTGCCTTTACTGGTGTCCTCCCCGTTAAACAAATTGGTATAGGTATTGCTATCGCCATCTTAATAGATGCAACAATCATCAGACTATTGTTAGTCCCTGCATTGATGCAGCTGCTCGGGGACTGGAACTGGTGGCTTCCTTTTACGAAGCGCCGCCGAAAACAAAACTAGAGCGTCTGCCGATAAGGCGGACGCTCTTTTTTCATTATCTCATCGAGAATACAAAGTATGTTGTGACAAAATATCCGGCCACAATCAAAATAGAAGGCAGCATATAACTAAAGGAAGGCTGTGTCTTTCTTCGGGAAATGCTGTAAATAATTAAAAAGATAAATACAACTGAAGCGCCTCCGGTAATTAAGTTGGAGGATTTGGTCGCTTCACCCAGCAGTCCGCCTCGAAGGTAAATCAAATCAGTGATGGCAAGGATGACTAAATTAAAGGCATTACTCCCTAAGAGAGAACTTACCCCTAAGTTAAACCTTCTCAGCTTCATGGCCGTCCCCACGCTTACCATATCAGGCAGCGACGTACTGATGGCAACAAGGAAGGAGCCTACAAATGAAGTCCCTAATCCTGTAATCTCAGCTATGCGTTCAGCTGTTACGGTGAGTACACTCCCAATTACCATAATCGCTGCTGCTGCTAAAGCGAAATAAGTAACCACTTGTTTAAAGGAATATTCTTTGTACTGTTTAATTTCCCTCTTAATCTTTCTCCCTTTGTACTCCGTTCGATCATTAATCCATTTCGTCCCTATGAAATACATGAGAATCACTGCAATCGTAGAATAACTTATATGAAAAATGTGAGTAGGAAGAGTAATAGATACTCCCAGAAGAATAATTAATGTTATAAAAATAACCAGCCATCCATACAGCTTACTCTCTGCTGTGGCATGCGTCATAATTTGATGGCGGCGATACACTAAGTCAAATATTGCCAGCCCTGCAACGTTAAACAGATTACTACCTATTAAGTTACCGACTGCTAAATCCGGAGCATCAATGACCACAGACGTTACACTGGAGGTCAACTCTGGTAACGAAATGGCAATACCAATAATGATACCCATAAAACCTGATGAAACCCGGGTTTTTTCTTTCACTGCATCTCCGAACATTGTTAAACGGGAAGCAGAAAAAAATGTTGCCACTGCTGCGGCAAAAAATAATACAAAAGCTAAAACGTCTCCCATGACATAATCTCCTTAAATCTAATGTTCTTAACCAGGATACCGTTACGTTTCCCCAAATATCAGCCCTCAAAACTATAAAAAACCGGCATGTCAACCTCGCTTTATTCCTGACTGATCAATTAAGAAAAAGGTGCAAGCTCCCCGGCAGACACACGCGCATAAGCAAAACGTCTGAAGGAGTTGGATTCACAAGCTCGAAATTTATAATCTCCCAGAGCAGAAAAAGCTGGTCCAATCAGACCAGCTCATTCCTTACATCACTTTTTCAGTTGTATTCTCCTTGATTAAGTCAGCCGTCAATTGTCCGGACAGCGTCACCATGGGCACTCCGCCCCCCGGATGGGTAGAGCCTCCCACGAAATAAAGATTGTTGAATATCTGGCTCTTCGATGGGATTTTAAAGCCGCCATTGGTCTTCTTATCCGCTGCGATTCCGTAGATGGACCCGCCATTTGGACCATATAAGCTTTCAAGATCTTCTGGAGTGAAACGATATTCGAACTCAATTGAATCTTTGACTCCTTCCATTCCCATTCTTTCAAGCTTATCGAGTACAGTTTCTCTATATTGATCCCAATCGACAGGCTTACGCTTCCCGTTCTTGAGAGGAGGCACGTGTGTAAGCACAAACAGGTTGTCTTTACCGTCAGGCGCCTGCGTTTCATCCGAACGGGCAGAAATTCCAATATATATGGTCGGATCATCAGCAGGGACGCCTTTTTCAAAAATCTCTTTGAACTCTTTCTCTGGATCTTCGGAGAAAAAGAAGTTATGGTGCTTCAAATGATCGAATGTTTTATTCGTTCCTAAGAGCAGTACGAGTCCTGAAACAGTCGGCTGAAATTTTTTTGCGAGAGATTTCGTTTCCTTCTTCACTTTGGATGATGCAGGTGCGAGACGGCGATACGATGGAATAGCTTCTAAGTTAGACACAACGACATCAGCCTTATGAACTTCACCATCTTCCGTTTCCACTCCAACTACATCTTCATTCTCGACCACAAGCTGCTGTACAGGTGTATTTAAACGGACATCTACTCGTAATTCGTCCATCAATGCACCCATTCCTTCGGCTATCTTATACATACCGCCTTTAACGTAATGAATGCCCAGACCAAGCTGAACATAAACCAGCTGATTAAGAATAGCCGGTGCTGAATAAGGATTGGACCCCACGTACATCACAAAAAAGTTAAACAGCTGCTCCAAATATTTATTATTAAACTGTTTATGGGTCGATTTCGCAATGGTACTCAACGGATCCATCTTAAAGAGTTCACTTAACTTATGATGGCTCTTCAAATCTTGTAAATCTTGAATACTATATTTATAGAAGCTCTTCATACACAACTCATACATGTCCTGGCTGTATGATAGAAAGTCTGTCAAATTACGATTCGGACGATCTGTTACTTTTGCCATCTCATCAAGCATAGTCGGCAGATCACTAGTTACATCGAGCTGTGTGCCATCTTCAAAGAAAGTGCGCCACTGCGGTTCCACCCGTTCAATCGTCATATAATCCTCTACACGGCGGTGCACACTTTCAAAAAGCTGCTCCAGCACCCATGGCATGGTTAAAATGGACGGTCCTGTATCAAAAGTGAAGCCTTTTCCTTCTCTGCGATTCAGCTTGCCTCCAAGGCTGCTGTTTTTCTCCAGAAGCTTTACATCATATCCATCTGAGCTGAGCCTGATTGCTGCTGACATGCCACCTAAACCTGCTCCTACCACAATTGCTTGACGTTTCCCCATACCTTCCACCTCCAAAATTAATAAACCAACGGAAGAAGGCTGGATCGCTGCCTCCCCCGCTGCCGATACTGCTTACCCTTCAAATTGTTAACATAGCTTCTTCACCCAGGCTCTATGTATCAGCGCCAATATCTCCAGAAGCTGATGATAAAAATACCCCCCCTATCCATCGGGGTATTACGTGACGGTATTGAACCTGAGCTGACCAATCGGCCGCCAGCTCATACACTGTCATAGCCCATTCTCATAAGCAGAGTCTAAAACAATCCCTATTCCGGATTAGCTGTTATCTTTAAAATATTCCCATAGGGCTGAGCACCTAAACAGTGTTAAGCATACTTGAAAGGTTGTCAGAGGTTACTTGATTACGTAATATGGGTAGTAAAAGATCGATGGATAGGAGTAATCATGAATATCATTTATTGGGTTTTTATTATCAGCGTTGTCTGTCTTACATTTTGGATTATTTTTAAAAAACTTACTAAAACAAGCTATATTCTTATAGCTGTTATTGGGGTGGTTTATGCCCTTTTACTCACTTTTTCATTCAGCGATAAATTTTGAAAACCCCATTACAAACCGTTTCTCTTATTTTGTTTATTTACAGCCTCACGAATGTGATAGAGTTCCGCATACATGGCTGCAGCAAAGACTGTCAGAATACTTAAGAACATGGAAAGAACAAATACGATCCCGCCTTGATCAAACCAATAAACAGCACTGAAACCGATAATCGCACCTGTCGTTACTCCAATTCCAAGGAAAATTAAAATCTTTTGTAATGTTACCGAATAAGCCATCAAAATCACCTCTCCACAATTAACATCTATTACAGGTATACCCAATAACAAGCAAAAGCACACATTGATTTTCAAGAGATCATAAGGTGTCACGGACCGAAGAACCCTGTTTCTTCCCCGGGAATCGAAAAAAACAGATCAGCTCCATGGCTGACCTGCTTTTTTTGAATTGTTTATATTTCACAAGCGTATGTGTCAATTGTTCCTCTTAACCTCTGAGCTTCCTTGTACGTACAGCGGTTATGAATAACCTGTAACCCTGCTTCACTAGCAATTTTTGCGGCTTCAGGAGCGATAACACCTTCCTGCAGCCAGAATACTTCCGGCTTCACCTTCGCTGCCTCTTTCGCAATTTCTACTGCCGCTTCGGGACTCCGGAATATTTGGGCAACGTCTATTTTAAATGGAATAGAGCTTAGATCTGGATAGGCTTTTTCCCCCAGCACTTCCTCCTCGCGAGGGTTTACAGGTACGATTTGATACCCGAGACGCTGCATTTTGCGCGCAAGACGGTGGCTCGGTCTTGAAGGCTTACCACTTAACCCCACTACCGCGAGGCGCTTTGGACGAGTTACTTCTTTCCCGTCCTCTTCCTCTTTTATTTGAGGAGAGTTTAAGGCCCACTTAATGACCCCTTCATCATTTTCAGTTATGGCAGAGGCCGCTTCCCGCCCTGTCGCTTTACCAATCGCCCGGTTCAAATCATTAATTAAATCCTTCACTGACTCCAGCCCGATAGATAGACGGATCAGTTCTTCAGTTACCCCGCTTGCAGCCAGACCTTCTACAGAGAGCTGCTGGTGGGTAGTAGATGCCGGGTGAATGATAAGTGATTTCGCATCTCCAACGTTAGCCACGTGTGACCATAGAGCAATATTGTTAATCACTTTACGTCCTGCTTCACGTCCACCTTTTATGCCGAAATTAACGATGGATCCATACCCTGCTTCTAAATATTTCTTAGCCAGTTCGTGTGCAGGATGCTCACTTAAACCTGGATAAGAAACCCAGTCTACATCAGGGTGACCTTTTAAATATTGAGCAATTTCAAGGGCGTTGTCTCCGTGTCTCTCCACTCTTAAGTGCAGAGTTTCAAGTCCCTGAATCAGCTGAAAAGCACTCTGAGGGCTTAAGCATGCACCTAAATCCCTAAGCAGCTGGACACGAAGCTTTGTAATAAATGCAAGTGTACCGAAGTCTGCTGCGTAACGGATTCCATTGTAACTCTCATCTGGTTCAGTAAAAACAGGGAACTTGCCATTGCTCCAGTCAAAGCGCCCACCATCTACAACCACTCCTCCGATCGTGGTTCCATGGCCGCCGATCCATTTTGTAGCGGAGTGGACAACAATATCAGCGCCCCAGTCGATCGGTTTGCATGAGTAAGGGGTGGCAAATGTATTATCTACGATCAGGGGGATGTCGTTATCATGAGCAGCCCCGGCTACTTTTTCAAAATCCAGTACGTGGAGACTCGGGTTGCCGATCGTCTCTGCAAAAACCGCTTTTGTTTTATCAGTAATCGCTTTTCGGAAATTCTCAGGGTCCTCCGGGTCCACAAAAATAACTTTAATGCCATATCTCGGCAAAGTATTAGCGAATAAATTATAAGTCCCGCCATACAAGTTTGCAGCTGCAACGATTTCGTCGCCTGAACCTGCCAGGTTTAATATAGATAATGAAATGGCTGACATTCCAGACGCTGTTGCTACAGAGGCCACTCCGTTTTCGAGCAGGGCCATGCGCTTCTCAAACACGTCTACAGTCGGGTTGCCGATTCGAGAATAGATATTGCCGGGTTCATCCAAAGCAAAAAGACTTTGAGCGTGATCTGTATCGTGAAACACGTAAGAAGTCGTCTGGTAAATCGGCACCGCTCTTGAACCTGTTGTCGGGTCCGGAGCCTGTCCCCCATGCAGGGCGAGTGTATCTAAATCGTAACTTTCAAATGAGTTTGTCATTCTAACTTCCTCCTTGAAATCTTATATAGTATAGGAAAACGCAAAAACCCCTCTTCGATAAGAAGAGGGGGGGGTAAAGTCATGTCCTCCTCTTATCTCTCAGACCTTTATGATCTGTAGGAATTGGCACCTTTTCAAACCGATGTTTGTAGGTTGCCGGGCTTCGCAGGGCCTAGTCCCTCTGCCGCTCTTGATAAGAGTTATATTAGTTAGGTGGGCTATGTTAATGAATTATAAGCATTGCATTTTGAGTTGTCAATAATTTTCCGAATATTTATTTAATCGAATCCCGGATTGCCTGCTGAAACTGAGCAGCAATATCTTCCGCTTCTTCTATGCCGATGGACAAACGGATCGTATAATCAGTAATGCCCAGGTTTTCTTGTTCTTCAGGCGACAGTGCACGATGAGATGTACGGATTGGGTAGGACACTGTAGTCTCCACCCCTGCCAAGGTTGGGGCTAATTTAATCCACCCCAGGGATTTGAAAAAGGATTCAAAATCAACTTGCTGAGCAAGCTCTATCGTAACAATGGCCCCATTTCCACGGTCAGAAACAAACTCAGGATAGTAAACTTTTTCAACTCCATCGTCTTTCTTCAGAACGCTGGCTACATGTTGTGCATTAGCAGACTGCTGCTTCATTCTTAAAGCAAGCGTTTTAGAACCGCGCTGAGTGAGCCAAGCTTCAAATGGACTCAAGTTCGTACCAAGACCGATAATTTTCTGTTTTGCTTTCGCAATTAAATCCTTGTGTCCTGTCACTATACCTGACGTTACGTCACTATGCCCCCCAATATATTTAGTAGCACTGTGAGCTACTAAGTCAACACCCTGCTTATAAGGCTGCAGTAAGTAAGGGGTAGCAAATGTGTTATCCACCATCGTTTTTAAATCGTATTCTTTCGCAAGTGTAACGAGACCTTGAATGTCCTCCACCCGCAGGAAGGGATTAGTAATCGATTCCGTATAGAGAAGCTTCGTATTTGGCTTAATAGCAGAACGTATGGCATCAGGATCAGCAAAGGAAACCATAGTATACTCAATTCCAAAGCTGGATAACTGTTTAGTAATGAGCTGGTGGGTCCCTCCGTAAATATCTTCAGCAGTAACAATATGATCCCCTGCCTGCGCTATGGAAAGGATTCCAGCCATAATTGCAGAAATTCCCGAAGAAGCCGCTGCCCCGTCCTCCGCTTCTTCAAGATTGGCTGCGGCCTGTCCTAATTCGTCAGTGTTCGGATTGTTTTCTCTCGTATATAGATAAGGTGTCTCTCCGGAATAATAGCTTTCTAAGTGGTCTAAATCACTAAATGTGAAAGCCGACGTCTGGTAAATCGGAGTCGCCTTGCTGTTTAAAGCTGTGGTTTGATTCAATTTATTATGTACAACACGTGTACTAAATTGATTCGTCATTCTCATCCATCCCTTCAATCAGTTGTTCCCAACAGTATATCTTATCCTTATTGTATGTTGTCAAAAAATCATATTACTTTGTCTGCAGAATCTCCTGTATCACATGCTGATAGTAGTTAAAATCATGAGGACAAAAGTGATGCCGCTGCAGGGTTTCTTTTTGATGAGTAATAATTGATTCTGCAATCAGAAAGTTCCTGTTTTTAGAAATCATACTTAGAAAATCCTCAAGATTTACTTTGACCACATCTGTTACTTCTTCATTCATCGTTAACGAAAGTGCTTCATTGTAGGGAAACAGATAAATATGGCATATTTCCCGATCGTTAAAGGTTTTCATTCGAAGCTGCTCTTTATAAAAACCAGTATAACTGATTTTTTCTTCTTCCAATAGTAACCCTAATTCTTCGTGGATTTCCCTTAATCCACCTTCAATTCGACTCTCGGCCACACCGATATGACCGGCCGCAGTAATATCATATAAATTAGGAAAGTCTTTCTTAATATTAGAACGTCTTTGAAAATAAATCTTTGTTTCGGTCTCCAAATGACTATAAAACCAGCAGTGAAAGCTTTCATGCCAATCTCCATCGCGGTGAATCTCGTCTCTATCTTTTTCACCTATAGGGGTCAACCAGTCGCTGAAAATTTTTAATGTTTCTCCCATACGCTCACAATTTCTCCTCGCCATTTAGTTATACTCATTAGTCTATCATAGAACGACAAAAAACGAGGAAATTCGTTTAAAATTATACCGGTAACTCATACTAAAAATAAGGGCTGAATAAAATGGAGATGTGGCAATTATTGCCGGCAAAATATAAAACCTATTCTTTAATAAGGGGGATATCCCATTGACGAGAAGGAAATCGAAATCAAACAGAGGAATGACAAATGAAGCAGCGGAGATTTTTTCCCACCCTTCTAAAATGAGCGAGGTTTTCAGCGAAACAAATCATAAAAACGAAGGGCATCATGATGAAACAGAAGCAGATTCTATGTTGGAACATTACTCCGATCAGAACAAAGATTAAACGTTCAGACTGAAGCTGGGCGTTTATTTCTTTATTTAATCCTCCTAAAAATCTGGTATCCTAATAGTAAAGCAGCCAAATTTTTCTAGAGAGGACACTGGTATATGAAGAACAAATCCAGGTGGATTGCCATTGCTGTCATCGCTGTCGGCTTTGCAATTGCCGTGCAGTGGAGTATGAGTGACGAGGACAATGCAACAGAGAAGTTACAGGTATTTCAAAATCCAAGCGCTGATGAAATCGACCTTCCAAGTGCAATTGAGGAAGTGGAAAGCCATGAAGAAATTGAACAATTTTATGAGCAGCAGGCACCAGGATACCAAAAAGCTAAGAAAATGGAAATTGTGCAGACACCAGATCAATCTTTCGCCATACCGGAGCATGAAGGAGCTTTAACCGTCGATGAAATGTGGTATTCACAGCACCAGCTTATGATATACTACAGCATTGACTTAGCCGTATTTATGGATAAAGAAGATTCACCCCATAACTCCTTCTTTAAAATTTCAGAGATCAACCTTCACTCACCTGAGGGTGACCTTCCTACCCAGTCCCATACTGTTCACATGCATGGCATGGAGCATCAATCTTTAAAAACATATAATGGTAAGCTGTACGGATTTGCTGCTATTCCACGGTTAGAACAAGAGGGAATGGACAGTCAGGTTCCTGGACAAATACAGGATACAGCTTTAGAGGAAGAAGCGTTAACATCATTCAGACTTGAAATGAATGACGGTTTTCACAAAACAGAAGAAGAAACAGTAAAGTATACATATGATCCAGGTCAGGACACTCTCCACACCGAAGAGTTTAATAAATCCTTCGACGAGAATGGTTTAACCGTGATACCTAAGAAGATAGATTTTGGTATTTCCAGTAATAAGATCAGCTTTGAACTAGAGCACGACGATTATGAGGTAGTAAATTTGAAAGGAACATTTACAGCAGATGGAGAAGATATTCCCATAACTTCTATTTACAAAAACAGGAAAGACTCACAAAACTTTATCACGGAACTTCCCTCAAGCAATAGTATCCCTGAATCTATAAAAATAGATGTTGATTCGGTGGATGTTGTTCGTGATGAGGAATACTCTTTTGAAATAGACGTAAGTGATTACGACGAAGTGGTGGAAGAAGGGAACCAGCAGGAAAGAATGCAGACGGACGAGAAGATAGCGGAACACTTAAACACGGACATTATACTTAAGGAAAAGACCTATAATCCTTCTATGAACTCCCAGTTTATGCTTTCCTACGAGCCACAGTCTGATGATGACCCATATTTTTTAAGCGCTCAGCCTGGTAACCCCTATGAAGGATTCAATTCAACTGAAACTTATACCATTTCCGTAGACGATGAAGAACTCAACCCGAACCCCGGAATAGGCTACGGCGGCGAACAGACTATACTGGACATCTCCAGCTATTCACTTGAAGATGCAGAGAAGCTCCAGGTTGATTTTAAGAAGGCAGCAATTTCCCAAAAAGTAAGTTTAACTGAAGAAATAAAAATAGACTAAGCAAGGGTCATGCCCTTTCTTCCGACTGGTGAAAAAGCTTGGATGGATGTACATATGGTATCTCATTGTTCCTCCATTAGAATCTAGAGATAAGGAACAGGAAAAAGCGCCGCTTTTAAGCGGGTTAGGCGGAAAGTCTCCTCGATCTGCGATCTCCGGGGTCTTTCCTGGCTGCTCGTCCCGCAGGAGTCGTCGCGTTTTTCGTTCCTTTTAATCAAAAGAAGCCCTCGAAACCATCACAAGAACATCTTAGCCGCCACTTGGTTTAGTAATCAATTATCGAAAAAGGGTTTTAGGAAACGGCGAGACTCCTATGGGAGAGACGAATCAGGTGTGACCCCGGAAGGCCAATAAGGCCTGAGGAGGCACACCATTCGCCCATGGAAAGGGAGTCGTTTCCTAGAACCCTTTCCTCCTGATCCTGCAAGGAATGGATACACACTTTCGAGATGAAAAAGAAAACGATGGTTTCTCAACAGTCCGAAGCAAGGGTCATGCTCTTGCTTCGTCTTTTGTTACATATGTCCGGTTGAAAAAATCAAGGATGGATTGATTTACAGCTTTACTGTGGGTAGCTGGGAGTTGATGGTAGGCTTTCTCTACTATAACAAGATTAGCCTGGGGACATTCCCGATAAAAGGGAGCGTGGTGATTAACCCACTCGGCACGGCCTCCATACATTAACAGCATAGGCATATCCAACTTGTCTAACTGACGACTGCAATCGTAGAATAATGACTCTTTATAATAGCTGTACCACACATCTGGATCAGACTTTAGAATATGGTGATACTGTTCCAGTTTTACTCTCTCATTTTTAAAATGCGATTTGCTCAGGATCCTGGCTAAGGAATCCGGCTTCTTCTTCAGCCATGCCATACCCGTTAAGAACTCCATCTTTAAAAGCTTAGACTTCACCTTAGGGAAGGCTCCAGACAATATTAAACCCTTTACACGTTCAGGATATTTCAATGCAAAAGCCTGAGCTGCAGATCCCCCGGCTGAATAACCGAATAATAACACTTGATCAATATTCAAATGATTGATAACTGTCAATAGCTCATCGACAAAGTCGTCAATCTTAGGGTTCAGCTTTATCGAGTCAGAGTCACCGTGCCCGCTTAAATCTGGAAGAATTAAGCGAAAGTGATTACTAAGCTCAAGCTGGTAATTAAAAACTTTCCTCCCCATACCTGGAGGATGGATACATAGGATTGCATTACCAGTTCCCCGATCCTCATAATAAAGTCTCTGTCCCTCTTGATTTAAAATGTATCCCATAATGCCATCCCCCGACTTTTTTACCTAGTGTTTCCGTTTGCTATTTTGCCCATACGCAATTGTGAAAACTACATGAACATTTTTTCAAGCTGGAGGTACTCGTTCATTTGCAAATTGACCTCTCATTCCAGCAGTCGTAAACTGTAAGAAGGTACTTAGAATGTGAGAGGAGTCTCTTATAATGAAACAACGAATACTTATGACAACACTTTTGCTCGGGCTATTACTGTTACTGACTTCATGTGGAGAGAAAGAGCTGGAGGATCCCCTCGAGTGGGAAATTGACAATATAAGCGGTACTACACAGTCCGGAGAAGATTTCTCTGTTGATGATATGGAAGGTGACGTATGGCTTGCTAACTTTATTTTCACTTCATGTAACACCGTCTGTCCGCCCATGACCCGTAATATGACAAAGGTTCAAGATCAGCTTGAAGAGGAAGGTATTGATGCTGAGATTGTATCTTTCAGCGTTGATCCAGAGGTAGATACTCCTGAAATGCTTGAAGAATTCGCCCAGGCTCAAGATGCAGATTTCTCTAACTGGTCCTTTATCACAGGGTACTCACAGGGAGAAATTGAACAATATGGCCAGGACAGCTTTAGAACTGTTGTGCAGAAACCTGAAGAAGCCGAACAGGTTAATCACGGCACCTCCTTCTTCCTAATGGACAAAAATAATCAAGTCATGAAGCATTATAAAGGCGAGACAGACGTCCCGTATGAGCAAATCACAGAAGACGCCGGAATCCTTGCTGACCAATAACAAAACGAGCTGAAATGGATTTTTTCCTTCTTATTGAGAAACCGTCATTTTCTTTTTTAACTCGTGGAAACATTCATTGTATAAACAAGAGGAAAGGGTTTTAGGAAACAACTAGCTTCCCAAGGCCCTGCACGACGTGGGGTCGTTAAGCCGGCAGACCTAAGAATCCGTTAACTTTACCCGTGTGAAGCCACGGATTCTCTAATCTCTCCGCCTATACGATCTCGCGCTCGTTTCATTCTGGTTTTCAGTGTATTTTCATTTAAATGGAGAACGTGGGACATTTGTTTTACAGATAAGTCATGAAAGTAATACATATTTACAGCCTGATGGTAATCGGGCTTTAAATGATCAATCGCTTCATGTATATGATGGTATTCTTCCTTTTCCACAATAATTTCTAATGGGTTGCTGCCTTCCGCTTCCGTACAGTGAAGCCATTGATCCTCCCAGGGGGAGACGTTGCGCTTTGTGTAGCTCCTCAGGTGATCTTTACAAAGGTTTATCATAATACGAAAAACCCATGCCTTCATATTTTTACCCTGCTGGAAAAGGTCAAAGCGTTCGTAAGCCTTCAGCAAGGCCTCCTGCACCATATCTTCAGCTGTCATACTCTCTTTCACATAGCACATGGCTGTTCGCAGTAAGGCAGCGTAGTGATCAACTACGATTTCATTCAGACTTTGCTCTCGATTGATGTCCTTCACATTGTCCACTCCAATAAAATTGATCCGTTTTCATTTATCGTACAATATTACCATCATTTAGAAATCTAGTTTTTGTACTAATATCATGAAACAATTTAGCAATTTTTTTAAAAAATTTCCTTTAACCGCCGTTTTATGTCTTGTTTTTTACAAAAATATTTCATTAATGTTACTTTATACCTATTCAAGAAACGACAAAATCTGTATCATGGTTTGTAAAGGAATTCAAAAAATTGTATAACCATTGTTTTAATGTAAGGATTAGGAAGGTGAATAATGGTGAATATCGGAAAAAGAATTAATATCTACCGTAAATTAAATGATATGACGTTGAATGATTTATCAGGAGATACCATTTCAACAGCTCATTTGAGTAAAATTGAAAATGGATATCGTCATCCAGGGAAGACAACCTTACTAAGAATTGCTTCCTCACTGCATCTTCCTTCTGCATTTTTTGAGAACTTTGAAGAAGAGGATCCTGAGGTTCACCACGTGCTTAATCAGCTGGAACAATTTATCATTACTCAAATTGATAAGGCATCACCTCTAGTAGAAACGATCGTGGACAACTATTACACTTATCTTTCAAATGTCTATCAGGAAATTTATTTTCTGTTGTTAAAATGCGCATTCTATTGTAAAACAAAGGATTATAGTCGTGCTGAAGCTACTTATCAAACGTACATATACCCATTTATCGATAAAGATTACATCACGAAAGCTCCCTTATATATACAAAACGCCTACCACTACTGTGAAGGTATACGGCATTACCAACAATCTGATTTCGAATCCAGTCTTTCTCACTATAGGAGTTACAGCTTAGAAAACCAGACTTTAGGGGTTAAGGCTGCACTCACTTATAATATTGCCGTTCTGTCAAATGCCGTGAAAAAATACCGTGATGCCGCGGCGTTCAGTCACGAAGCTCTCAATTATTATGAAGCTCTCAGTATGCATAGAGAAGTTTCTATGGTTTATAACTTAATCGGGGTCATTTTTTTAAATCAAGAAGAGTTTGGGAAATCAATGAATTACTTAACTCAGGCAGAGGACATTGCCGAGGGCCTGCCAAATGGACGCTTACTCACACAGATACTTCATAATAAGGGTGTCGTTATGCGTAAAGATGGGGATAACAGTGAAGCAAGCAGCTATTTAGAGAAAGCTCTGCAGCTTAAAGAAGCAGAAGGGCTGAAGGCAAACAAACAAATATCCTACCACTCTCTATGTAAAGCCTATATTAATTTAAATCGGTTAGACGAAGCACGACAGCTTTTCGAAGAAGCGAGAGAGGAAGTTAGAAAAGAGACGGATTACTATTATCTGCTGGAGGCCTTTCTGGACTATTATTATAAAAATGAAAGCTATGCAGAGTACCAGAACAGTTTAGAAGAATGCATTAAGTTCTTTGAACAGGATCCGGATCAGGAACCATTGGAAACCCTATACTTGAAGCTGGGAGACCACATGTACGAAACCGGAAAATACAAAAGAGCAGCTGAATGTTATTTGTCTCATATAAAAAAGAACGAAATCAAAACATAAATAAACACCTGAGTCCTGTATTGAGAGACTCAGGTGTTTTATTTTAATTAAATACAGATCGGAAAAAGTCTGTCAGCGCATCAAAGAACTCCTGAATTGCATTAGAAACATTGTTCCAGAAACCCTCGTCATTAATAACATCCTGCAGTCCGCCTGTTAATTCATCAAGCTGATTTCTTACTTCATCAAAATTTATATTTAAATCACGCATTTGGTCAAATAAATCAATTAAACGTTGACGATCTTCTTCACTAAGTTCAATATTCAAATTGCTCAGCTGGTCCTCAACGATTTGTTCAATCTCTTCCCTCGTAGCGGGATCCTGCTCAGCAATAGCTTTCTTAATTTCAGTTAGAAGCTCACTCACTTCAGCCTCGTCAACTCCCTCTTCATCTGCAAGAGAGGTAGCTACATCCAGTTCTTCACTTGCGACTTCCATGCGGTCTTCATCTAAAGCTACTCCTTTTGCGTCGTACGCTTTATATATACCAGTCAGTGCAGAATGGCCACTCACTTGAACGGACGAGGCAACAAGTACATCCGCATTTTCAACACCGGCCGTTAATAATGCATTGTTGTACATTTCTTGTGTTACTTCGGTAATATTTTCGGGAGTAACAATTTCAATATCGATCCCTTCTCCGTCATCCTGGTGAATAATTTTTACGGATGAGTACATGTTAGAGTTCGGATTACCCCCTATATACTCAGCTATATCCTGTCCCGTAACGGTGAATTCATCCACCTCTTCATGTTGATCTACTTCTAATGAATCGGAAACTTCACTTTGCTGAGAATCAGATAAGGCCTCCCCATATACTACGATAGGCAGCCCAAGCTTTTCGTTAATACCTTCGTTTCCTCCGGTGGACGCTTGTACGCCCTGAGGCAGAAAAGAGGCAGCCATTATAATAAATGACAACAAAAACAGACCGATACGATTATTCATTCATTTCGTCTCCTTAGTTATAAATTCAAACTTACTTGTGATTATGCTAAACTTAACCTTTATTATACTAAATTTTTTTAAATAGGCACCTGCTTTTTTGGATTATTCTTCCGTCAACTTATAATACGATTGATTGAGCGATTTAGTTTCAAAGGAGTGTGTACATGAGTATTTTCAAGACCATCACCTTATATATATTCGCCATCGCCTTGTTCTTAGCGGGGGTCGCCCATTTCGTATATGATGAAGGCTTTGCTGTTATGATCCCTGACTTTTTGCCTTACCAGTTAGAACTCGTTTATATTACAGCCATCATGGAATGGATGCTTTCCTTGTTTCTCATTTTCCCCCAGACAAGAAGAGCAGCCGGTATAGCTACAGCGATTTTCTTACTAGCCGTACTGCCGGCCAATATTTATGCTGCCATAATCGGCGCGCCCGCCCCATGGTCGGACGAACCTAATTTAATTTTACTTTGGCTGCGTCCGCTTCTTCAGCCTTTGTTAATCTGGTGGGTGCTAGCTGTTTCGAAATAGTATCATGGTCTCCCTTTTATTTGATACACTTAACATAGGTTAAATCTAAAGGAGGCTGACCGTGAGATTAGAAAATAAAAAAGTAATCGCCCTTGTGAGCAAGGATTTTGAAGATCTTGAATTATGGTATCCCGTACTTCGATTACAAGAGGAAGGGGCAGAGGTACATCTTGTTGGAGAAAAAGCAGGTGTTGAATACCCCGGAAAATATGGCGTTCCGGCTGTCTCCGATTATGCGTTTGAAGATATCGATCCTTCTGCATACGATGGTATCCTCGTACCTGGTGGCTGGTCTCCTGATAAGCTGCGCCGCTATGAAGACGTACTAAACATGGTACGGCATATGGATGAACAAAAGAAACCTATTGGACAGATCTGCCATGCTGGGTGGGTACTGATTTCGGCGAACATTCTCGATGGTCGAAAAGTAACCAGTACACCCGGAATTAAAGATGATATGAAAAACGCAGGTGCTGAATGGTTTGATGAAGCAGTTGTGGTGGATGACCACATTGTTTCTGCACGTCGCCCACCTGATCTGCCGCCTTACGCGAAAGCTTTCGCTGATTTACTGGCAGAATGAACAAAGAAACGCGAGTGTCTGGGTGCTGGAGCTGGATGTCACTTTTTTTAAAAAGAAATCTACAGTTTGGGATTTTATAATTACCTGGACAAAGAAAAAAATCCCGCTCTTCTCCACAAAGAAGGCGGGATTTTTCTGTCTGTCTATTCATTTAAAGCCTGTCCCGCCAGCATTCTTAAAACGGCATCATCCATTGGCGGATTGTGAAGCCCTGCTCTCACATCACGATAGTACTTTTCGAAGGGCTCAGATTTAGAAAGACCTCTCCCTCCGGCAATTCTCATGGCAAGGTCAACTACCTCTGCTGCAGTGTTTGTAACAGCTAATTTAACTGCAGCCAGCTCGCCTCCCATGTGTTCACGCTTCTCAGGTTCCTCATCCCATCTTCTCGCTATAGCATACATGAAACTGTGAGCCTGCATCAGCTTCCATTCCATTTCTCCTATTTTATCCTGGATATGACTAACCTCTGCAATCGGTGTATCTAAACTATTCGGCTGAAAATTTTTAGCAAATTTAATGGCTTCGTTACGCGCAGCTACAGCAATTCCAAGATAGCAGGCTGGAATATGAAGCAGCCATCCCTTAGGAGATGGTTTGCCCTCACGCTTTCTTTCTACTAAATGGTCCGTGCTTAGCTCTACATTTTCTAAAACTAAATCATCACTGGCGGTGCCCCGCATTCCCAGCGTATCCCATGTTTTCTCGACTTTTACACCAGGCTGATGACGATCGATGAGGAACCAGCCAACTTCTTTTATATCATCTACGTAAGCCGAGACGATATAATAATCAAGATGCTCCGCCATCGACGTAAATGTCTTCCGGCCATTTATTACGTAATTCTCCCCTTGTCTTACCGCTGTAGTTTCAGGAATTCCTCCACGTGTCGGGCTCCCTGTAGCTGGTTCAGTTGCTGCTCGGTTAACAACGACCTGGTCTTCGAGTATATGCTCTGCCAGGCTGAGAAAATGTTTCTTCGTCCAATTTCTATCCTGGCTCAGCTCCATCATAACGCCGACATGCCATCCAATAGACAAAGCTACTGAACCATCGCCCTCGGCTATTTTTTCTTGTAAAAATAAAAATTCATATAACGACAGGCCTTCTCCACCTATTTGCACAGGCAGGCTTAAGGATGGATAGCCTTCTTGTTTTATCACTTTTAACGTTTGGTAAGAAAACTCAGCCTCACGATCGGTTTCTTCGATATGTGACCGAGCTTCTTCAGCAATATTTACT
This sequence comes from Halobacillus sp. A5, assembly GCF_024189315.1. Taxonomy (GTDB): domain Bacteria; phylum Bacillota; class Bacilli; order Bacillales; family Halobacillaceae; genus Halobacillus_A. Next base: position 103,313 of record NZ_JAIZEO010000006.1, read on the forward strand.
GCCTTTTCGTAAAGACGCTCGTGCCTCTCATTTCTCAACCATGTGCGTATGAGATCACTCATCTTCTCACATCCTTTTTGAACCTATAGTCAAATCATACAAAAGCGATAGAGATAATGCGAATCATCCGCTTTATCTACGCTTTTATTATATACAACCCTGTTAAATTATCCTGGGTAAAGGGTTTCCCGGATGAAGAGTAGAATTAATGTAAGGAATAACTATTTAGAAGGAGGCTGTCTAATGATCCATCCGATTCACCCGCAGATTAATACCGTGTTTGTCCATGTGACCGATTTAGAGCATTCTGTTGAGTGGTATGGTCAGTTACTGGGAATAAAAACAGATACCTCGTTTATAGAAAAACCAGTATACACTTTTTCTTTAGCGAACCATACGAGTTTAACCCTGGGTGCAGGTCCGGCTGGTAATGAACCGAAATCCTTCCAGCCGATTCCCTGCCCTCTGTTTAATATTCACACAAATGATATTCATAAATCGTATTCTTTTGTAGAGGACCGCGAAATACAAATAGCTCAATCTATTACTGAATATGAGGATTTTTCTTTTTTCAACATTTATGATCCAGATGGTCATATCGTTATGATTTGCAGCGGCTGAAAATTTCAGAACAAAAAAGGCTGTCGGGGAAAGACAGCCTTTAAGCCTCAATAAATTACCTTATTTCCTGTAAAGCTTGTTTAACTGATGAATAACTGTGTAACGACATCTCTGAGAAATCAGCATAAGGAGTACTCTGCATGGCGAAATTCGGTTTTACCCCTGTAAGTAAAAGAGTGGTGCCCATTAAATTAAGCAGCTGATTTAACTGATAAATCCCCATGTGTATATCTTCATTAAAAGTATACACCCCGGATAAATCCAGAATGAGGTAGTCCTCTTTCGCCTCCTGGACGTGGTGACTGACCGTTTCCAGCATTTGCTGCAGACGGTCCTCATCTATGGTTCCGATCAGCGGCAATACGGAAATACTATCTTCAATAGGTACAATAGGAGTTGATAACCTTTTCACCTCTGAAGAATAGTGACCCACAAGGCTTTCCGCCTCTCTTCTTTGGGTAATGTCCTGCTGCACACCAACAAAAAAAGTTTGATCCATATGATTGATATGTACAGGATAGATCTGTAGTTCATTCCAGAAGGTAGTGCCATCTTTCTTATAATTTAGTATTTCAACTTGGACAAACCGGGATTCACCTAACCCAGCCCTTATGTCCTTAACCGTTTTGGGGTCGGTTTCTTTTCCTTGTAAAAAGCGGCAGTTCAGGCCAAGCACTTCTTCCGCCGAATACCCTGCAAGTTCTTCAAATCCTTTATTAACATATATAATGGGATTATCTTCCTGACTTGGGTCAGAGATGACTACTCCTGCCCCAACATGATCAATAGCGGCTTTTATAAATTCATTCTGCTGAATTTCCTCCAATTTATCTAGCGAATATTTCATATGTACAGTCCCCTTTAGAGAATTATAATTACTTTCATAATAAAAGGTACCATCTCAAAATTCCAACCAAAAGGATATCAGATACCTACCATGAAAAAATCCTTAACTTCGGCCAACGCTTTTTCCACTTCAAAGCTTTCTGCTCATACACTTCTTTCGTTACTATTTTCTTATTGGGACGGACGATCATGTGAAATAGATCGTCCACTCCATACGGCGCGTAAACTAAATAACGTCCATTTTGTTTTTTTATCCCTATGGAAGAAGCTGTGGATGGCCATGTATTTATGGCTTCCTCTACCGTTTGATAGGGATTGACAGGCTTGTGAAATTTATCTTCATACCATAAGTGAACGCGTGCTTCATTAGTAACATCGATTGAAAATGGCAGATAGTTAAGCTGTTGACGAAGGTGCCCTTCAATTAGACTCTCCTCACGCCCGCTTAGATCCGTCTTGTCGTGATAAACGATATCTATATCCCCTATCCCATACCCTTGAGGGTATGAGCTTAGATAGTTCCATACCGATTGAGTGATACAACCTGCTCCAATGTAATAATGACAGAATTCTTTTTCCGTTTCTTTAAAAACTTCTTGAAGAAACTCAGTTTGTTTGATTATTTGGATCAGCTCATCGTTTCCCAAATCAGACGCCCTCCCAAGAATGATTTAAAAGCAGCTTGATAAAAGCGGCTACTTGAGGAAGATCACTCAGTTCTTTATTAAAACAGACCCACGTCCTGCGTTTCATTGACCGGCCGTTCAACTGCAGCGGAAGATGAGGAAGTTTCCATAACTCTTCTTCTACAATACTTTCCGGTAGGACTGTAACACCTAGACCGGTCCTCATTAATTGCTTAGCTGTCTCAAAATGATCAACTTTCATTGTACGACGAATCTTAATTTTATTTTGCTGCAGCATCCATTCTTCAACAAGCCTCTGATATTCAGCATCGGTTTTAAATTCTATAAACGGTCGTTCTGCTGTTCCATTCAAAGATACGGTATCAAATAAATATAGAGCATCTTTAAACAAAGCATGGTTTACATATCCCTTTATAGGCTCCCCTCTTACGATCGATACGTGGTAATCTCCTGCTGCCTGTTTAATTTCTGCACTTGTTCCCGTAACAAGGTCGATTTTGACGTCTGGACTAGCTGTAGTATACTTCTGCAGAATATAAGGCAAATGATGCTGGCTGATTAGTGAGGATGCTCCTAACGACAATGTTCCGCTGACAGTCTCTTTACTGCGGAGCAATTGATTATGTAATTCAGTTTCAGATGATAACATGGCGCGAGCATGCTTGAGCACGGTTTCTCCTGCCGGTGTTAACACAAGGCCTTTAGAAGTACGAATAAATACATCCACCCCTAAGTACTCCTCAATATACTTTAACCGCTGGGTAATGGCCGGCTGTGATATTAGAATGTTTCTAGCAGTCGCACGAATGGTGTGGTACTGATTAAGCTGCATAATAAGCTTATAATCTTCCAGCTTCAAATCTGCCACCTCGATTCATTTTTCTTATCACCTTCTATTATAAAACAATATTATTCCTATCGCTAAATGGAGAGTATGATAATTATTAACGATAGAATTGAGGTGATAGCATATGAATCACAGCAATACTCGAAAATTATTAGCTGGGTATTTTCTTTATGAATGCGGTCGCGCAATGTATTTTGTACTGGTGACATGGTTTCTGTATCAATGGACAGAGAATGCCTTATACACTGGATTGTTTGTAAGTTTTGGGTTTATACCGGGGCTCATTTCAAACCTAATATTTGGTGTTCTTGTCGACCGTTACAATCGAAAACGATTGTCTATCATCGCCGGAGGGGTAAGCGTTGTTGTACTAAGTGCACTGTGGACAGCCTTTTTATGCGATTTGACAACCCCCTGGCTCATCATTTTTACTCACATGATGCTTCAAACGTCAGGTTCATTGTTTCGCCCCTCCCTTCAAGCCTTAGCAGCTGAAGTTTATAAAGTGGAGGAGCTTCCGAGAATTTTTTCACTATCAGGATCTGCTACTATTTCCGGAAGTTTAGCTGGTGCAGGTCTTGGTGGTATGTTTTCAAGCTTTTTTACTATGACGCTGTCATTAATTATCGTGATTCTCTTGTACTCAGGCGCATTCTTAGTCATCTGGCTCCTGGATTATGTTCCCGCTTACCAACGTAACAATCGAGCTCAGTCTGATTTTTATAAGGAGATTTACTCAGGGTTTACTTACTTGCATTCTCATAAAATGCTGTATGGTTTATTCGTTATGATGATGATTGGTCAACTTACCTTTCATACTACTCTCGGATTCCTTTCCGTTTATACAAGTGACTTTTTAAAGCAATCAGCATTAGTATACGGTGCGCTGGATATTATGTTTTCCATTGGTGGGATTGCAGCAGGATTACTCGGAGCCTGGTGGTGGAGACACACTAAAAATCACCTCGCCATTTACGCTTTACTGACGATGTGCACAGGCTTAATTATATTAGGGTCGATTCCATCCACTGGCGCAGCCTTGGCCGGCATACTACTGGTCGGCACCGGAACTTCTATCGTGCGGGCGCTGCTGCAATCTGTTCAGCAAATAGCAACTGATCGCAGATTCCACGGCAGAATGGCCAGCTTTCGAATGCTCTGTAATCAGACCTCAGTCGTGGTAACAGGACCTTTATTCGGATGGGTTGCGCATACACATGGGGCAAATAATGTGTTTCTGCTCTTATTCGTTCCAGCTATGTTCGGACTTTTGTGGGCATGGTTTCAGTCAAAGCATCCACAGTTTGTAGATATTACTTCAAGAACAGCATGACAATAAGGTATGCAGAAGCACACCTTATTGTTTTCATGTATAGAATTCTTGATCTTTCGTTCCTGCCTTACCTAGCTTCTTCCTTGGGTGTTTTATAAACCTTCTCAACCTCAACTCCCAGTGTCTTCAAATAATCGACGATCTGGTCCAGGCTTTTCATAATTTCACCTCAATGTATTGTTAGGATTACTTAAAAAACTCTATGTCATGCTCTACGATTCACTAACTGATTATGTTTCATTTACTCTAATCTAACCATACCCCATAATTCATTCTCATATTCACTTTCGAGCATATTTACACAGTTTTTTTACATTTCTTTATTAAGCTGTATTAAATGCCGCAAGTGCAATAACCAAGGTAGCCGTTCAATTTTATAAGACCTTTATAGTTGAAGATTGAATAGACATGTATTCCGTACTTAGAAGGTATGAAAGGATGGAGAGAAACCGCTCGCTTTCTGCCAACCCTACTACTCACAAATGTAACTGAATTGGGTTATTGAACAATTGGAAAGTTAACTGCCAGACGATTGGATCCAAAGAAAGCACTTGAATCCCATTGTTTAGCCGAGCCTTTCATTAAAAGGATACAATGAATTTATGAGCTCGATAAACACGGATACATTCTTTGATATTTCTTTCTCATCAGCAGGAATTACATAAGAAAAGAAACGATTAGTTGAACTGAGAAAAGGCAGAGGATAGATCAGCTCATCCGCCCCCGAGTGTTCAGCTACTGTTTTTGAGATAATAGACATCCCTACTCCCTGCTTAACTCCTTCAACTACTCCATGATTACTTCCAATCGTGATTCGTTTTCCCGGACGAATGCTGTACCTGTCCCAAAAAGTTTCCATAACATCACGGGTCCCTGAGCCTTGTTCACGGCAGATCCACGTGTGATCCTGCCATTGATTGAAATCAGTCTCTTTCAAACGAACGGGATGATCCATCGGTACGACAACAACCATTTCATCCTCCATAAAAGGATAGGAATCTAAATCCTTTTGATTTACCTTACCCTCAACCAAGCCAACATCCAGGTCATGCAGCTGGACTCCTTGATTGATATGTTCTGTATTCTTGATGGTTACACTAAGTTCAACTTCTGGGTATAAATCGTCAAACGCTTTTAACAGTGAGGGAAGAATATATTCCCCGACTGTATAGCTTGCCCCTATACGTAACTTCCCTCGTAGCTGATGGTGGTAGTCGTAAACTTCAGTGCGCGCTTTTTCAAGCAGACCTAGTATTTGCTTTGCTCTTTGATAAACAATTTCTCCGGTAGAGGTAACTTGGAAGCGTTTTGGAGTACGGTCAATCAGTGTGGTTTGAAAGTGTTCCTCCAAGCTTTTGATATGAAAGCTTACAGTTGGCTGAGACAAATTCAACTCTTGGGAAGCTTTCGTAAAGCTCTCTAATTCAATGACACGGGTAAACGTTTGTAAAGACTCAGTTTCCATAGCTTCCATCCATTCATTAAAATTATTAATCCTTACCATTACTAAGTTCTATTTTACTAATCATTGTACCGCTCGTATAGTGGTTCTTATACAAGAACCATAAAGGTAGGATCGTATGTCACATTTCTATAAATCATACCAATCATTACTGCCAGGAATTGCTTTCACTTTCTCAATAGCAGCAGTTGGTTTTTTACTTGCATTGGCACCGGTATTCAGTCAAATTGGACCTTTATCCGTGGCGATATTGTTAGCGGTTGGTTATCGCCACTTTTTTGGTTTTCCGGTAAAATTAAGTGAAGGGGTCCGATTCTCTGCTCATAAACTATTAAAACTAGCCATTATCTTATTCGGTTTAAAGTTGAATATTCATATCATCTTTGAAGAAGGCATTCCTTTACTCCTCCGTGATTCTCTCGTTATTATTTTCAGTCTTGGTGTCATGATGATCTTATCGAGAACGCTGAAAGCAGACCATTCACTCTCCCTGCTTTTAGGTATTGGAACAGGGATATGCGGGGCATCTGCCATCGCAGCCGTCTCTCCTATTCTTAAAGTAAAAGAAGAAGACACGGCGCTTAGCGCGGGGATCATTTCACTAATCGGGACGGTCTTTGCAGTAACATTCATTATGATACGTCCCTTTCTGCCTATAGATTCAGAAAGCTATGGTATGTGGGCTGGACTCAGTTTGCACGAAGTCGCCCATGTGGCCCTCGCAGGAGAGCCAGCTGGGGAAAATGGTATGGGTATGGCTCTGTTAAGCAAGCTTGGACGTGTGTTCTTACTGGTCCCTGTGTGTGTGATTTTAATTGCGGTGGTGAAGCGAAAGAAACATCTACATTCCCCACAGAAGCTCCCTTTTCCATGGTTTTTAGCAGGATTCTTGATGATGAGTTTAATTGGAAGCTTTGTCCTGCCTTCTTATCTTCCTGCGTCAAATAACGTTATTGACGGGGTATCTTCCTTGACTTCTTTTATTCTAACGATGGCTATGGCGGGTCTAGGATTAAACGTGAGCCTGCGGGACGTAAGAGACCGGGCAATAAAACCGATTGCCGCTGTAACCATAACCTCAGTGCTGCTCAGCGTCTTTACATTTCTCATTTTATAAGGAGGCCGGTAAATGATTCGCTTATTAGACCATACCCACCTTCAGACGGCTGAACAAATTTTAACTGTTCAGCTGCCCTCTTATGAAGTAGAAGCCGAGCTTATTCAATCGACCGAGATCCCAAGACTGTATGATACGGCTGAGGATATTCTGCTGAGTGGTGAGACCTTTCTCGGTTATTACGAAGGAAGTGAGTTAGCTGGATTCCTTTCCTATAAGGAACAGGAAGGAGTAATTGATATCCATCGACTCGCGGTCGCTCCCGCTTTCTTTAAGAAAGGAATTGCCAAAGCATTGCTCACCCATCTATTTTCCTTTTCTCCGCAGTCCATCCTAGTCAATACAGCCGCTAAGAATAAACCGGCAGTCGAGCTGTATTTATCCTCAGGCTTTAAAATAACAAGGACACGTAAAGCTGCCCCGGGCCTATGGCTGACAGAATTTAAATATAAAAAAAGAGTGTGACCCTGTGGGTCTACACTCTCAAACTTTCGGGCTGGCTATTTAGTGATTCCATATTGATTATCAGAATCGGCGTATTTATTAAACCGGCGCTGAAACCAATAAAATAAGTGCGTAACAATGACTTTAATTATTGCATAACCCGGGATCGCGACAATCACCCCAATTACACCGAAAAGGTGACCTGCTGTCAGAAGTACAAAAATAATGGTTACGGGATGTACATGAAGTCTCTTACCCATGATTTGAGGGGAAATGAATTTACCTTCCAGCAATTGAACAACCGTCCATACGACAGCCAGTTTGAGCAGCATGAACGGCGAAGTTACAATAGCAATAATTAATGCTGGAATTATGGCAATGGTCGGTCCTAAATATGGCACTACACTTGTAACACTGGCTATAGCCGCCAGGAGCAGTGCATAATCCAACCCTATAATGATGAACCCGATATACATCATAACCCCTATACAGAAACTGACGATAATCTGACCCTGAATATAAGCGCTCAGCTGATGATCGATCCCCTTAAATACACTAGAGAGCTCGGGTCTTACCTTAGGCGGGAAAACTCTTAAGAGCATAGTAGGAAATTTCTCTCCATCTTTCAACAAATAAAAGAGGATGAAAGGAAGCGTTACAATCGCCACAATGACATTCGTCACCGTTGAAATGAAGTTAGTAATTCCTTCTACCGTATTTCCTGCATAAGAAGAAAAGTTATCTGAAACCTGACCCAGGGTGCCTTCCAAGTCTTCAAATAAGTCATGATAGTAATTAGCGAACATTGAATTTCGCAGCCAGTTGTCTACTGCGGCCGCCATTTCCATTAAGTATTCAGGAAGCTCCTGCGCAAGACTCATAAATTGACGCTCTAAAAAAGGAATAATTAAAAAAACAAGCAGAGTTATTAAGCCTGCTACTAACGCGATAGTAATTAAGATGCCCCACACCCTCTTAATTCCCAGCTTCTCAAGCAGCTCTATAAATGGGCGCAGGAGATAGTATACGACTACTGTAAACAGTACAGGCAGAGCAATCGTTTCTATAAAAATAACGATCGGATGAAAAATAAAGGAAACCTGAGTGTAGATAAGCAGGTTCAATCCAATAAACAAAAGAATGGCTAATATGTAAAGTAGATTTCTCCCGCCAAAAAAACGAATCATCGGTGTAGATTCCCATTTTTCCATAGCTTTCCCTCCCTGATAGCTTTATTTTAGCACAGCGCTGCCAATACCGCAGGTACTGTGCTTAACCTTTTGCGCTTAAAAAAGCAAAGGCGCAAAGCCCATGACAAACACAAAGTGTATATTCCCAACGTATGGAGGAAGACGGCCTTCCCATCAACTTATGACACGAGCGTCTCGGGGCTTGTGCGGAGCCAGTTTAAAGCAAATTTAACTGCAGTTTAGAAAACTATAAAAAACGCGCCTTCTTGAGGCACGCTTTTATTAAAATTTTTTAGCTTTTCGGCTTCTCATAAACTTCTTTATAAACGGATAGATCATTGGACCATATTTTATCGCTCGTTTAATTAATCTTCCCATTGCTGCAACCTCCTACCCGACATGGTTTGTTAAAGGTATGGTTCCCTTCTCAGCCATTTCTAAAACACGGCTGCGCTCATCCAAGGATTTGATAATAAAGGCTGCGCGCTTCTGATATATCCTTAGTACCATGAATAAATACACGTCCATCTTTAAAAAACACCATACGGTAATTATCTCTTTTATAGGAAAGTAAGAAAGGGTTTTGTTCAACCTGCCCCTCTATTAGTGAAGCACGAATTTCATCGAGGTTTCTTTCTATTTTGTAAGGCGGGCGGATTTGTACGGTATCACGTCCACATAATACGGCAGTTTTCGTCTGGTGGTCTGGCGAGAGGTAAGGATAAGTCGGTTTCACTCCACATGAAGGACAGTCCCCACGTTTAGCCCTGGCTACTTTCATCTTAGTATAATGATGATTCCATAAATCAAAGGTTATGAACCGGCCGATTAATGCACTTTTATCCTCTACAAGAATTTTTAATGCCTCAGCTGCTTGATGGGCGGTCACCATTTGAACCGCCGGACTGATTACCCCGGCTGTATCACAGGTAGCACCGCTGATTGGAACGGATTGCAGCAGGCATCCAAGGCATGGCGTTTCACCAGGAACAATTGTATAACTCATACCGTGACTTCCCACACACCCTCCATAAATCCATGGAGTGTTATACTTTTGACATATGTCATTGATGAGCATACGTGTATCAAAGTTGTCAGTACCGTCAAGGACGAGATCCACCCCCCCTATTAAACCTTCAAGCTCCTCACGCTGAACGTCCAATATATGAGCATTGATCTCTACTTCTGTATTTATTTCTTTTAATTTTATTTCGGCTGCTTTCGCTTTTGGAATTCTCTGACTGGCATCTTTTTCGGTGAAAAGCTGCTGACGCTGAAGGTTGCTCCATTCCACATAATCGCGATCGACAATAGTAACTTTCCCCACTCCCGCTCGGACGAGTTGTTCGGCGTTGCTTGTCCCAAGGGCACCTGAACCAATAAATAACACATGCTTCGCCTTCAGCTTCTCCTGCCCTTCTTCACCTATCGGGCGAAAGAGCTTCTGGCGTGAATAACGATCAAAAGACATTCCGGACCTCCATTTGTACAGATATTCTTTATCTTACCATGAAGCTATCTCATAACGCTTCCACCGGAGATCTTAAGCGATTCGCCAATAATATTTGATGAAGCGTCCGATAATAAAAAAACAACCGTACGCGCCACTTCTTCGGGAGTACTGAGTTTCCCTGAAGGGATACCTTTCTCAGCTTCTTCAAGCTGTTCCTCAAAACTGCGCCCTTCACGTTCTCCTTTGTTCTTAATGGCCTGCCGGCCCATTTGAGTATCAACGTACCCAGGGCAGACGGCGTTTACCCGGATGTTATGTTCTACCGCTTCCACAGCAAAAGACTGGGTGAAGCCTGTTATGGCAAATTTAGAACCGCTGTACGCCGTGTTGCTGTGCGTTCCTCTAAGACCTGAAAGCGAGGATAGGTTTACGATAGCTCCTTTTTTCAGTTCTTTCATTTTGGAATACACTTCTTGTGTTAATAATACGGTAGAGAAATAGTTGAGCTCCATAACCGAACGCAACTCCTCTTCCGTAAGATTCTCTAAAGCTCCTCCCCCGATTACACCAGCGGAGTTCACAAGTCCGGTAATCGCTCCAAATGTCTGAACGGCTTCCTGAACAAGGCGTTTTCGGTCTTCGCTTTTGTTTAAATCAGCAGGACATACAAGTACTTCAGCAGAGGACACTTCGCTCTCACAAGCTTGTTTGAGCTCGTTAAGCTTCTCTTCATTACGGCCGGTAACTGTCACCCGCGCTCCGGCTTTTACCGCTTCTTTAGCTGTTTCGTATCCAATACCTCCGGTCGCCCCGGTAATTAAGATGTGATTCTGTATTAATGCATCGTTTGAAAATATGCTCATGCTCAAGCCTCCTTATAAGAATAAGATAGCACTATCTGCATGTATTCAAACTTTTTTCCGTTATATAATTTACTTGTTTACATTAATTTAACTCTGGCGGAAGATGACGGCGGTTGGATTTCTTAAGAAAATTCACATTAAAAAATCAACGTCTTAAGACTTTAGGTCTTCAGACGTTGATTCCACGGAACAGCCATTGGCTTATTCATTATTATTTGTTTGATAGTTACTCTCATAGCTTATCGTCACCACTTCTTAAAGTCTTTATTTCCGCTTGTTTTTACGGAAAGGCATTAGAAGTTTGCCGCTTCTTGTACGCTTCACTTTAGTGGAAGCCGCCTGTTGAGATTCCTTAGCTTCCTCACTATTCTTGTAATCCTGGTCGAATAGCTCGCGAGCCTTGGAATAAAGCATCGTCATTGTGATAACCTCCCTTTTTGTAGTATATAAGACAATTCCCGCTGTTATTTCGTCTAAAACTAAGGAATTTAAGAAAATTTTACTCCCTATAAGGGGGGTAACGCAATAGTTTTCTTTACAATTTTTTTGACAAAATTCGGTGAGTTTTTTACTACTGGCATAAATTCAGCAGGCAGATGATTAGAATCTTGATTTGGCGGTGTTTATAATGGGGATCAATAGATCAATTGGAGGAGGGTTTTTCATGATTAAGGTTGCGGCTCTTGTGGGAAGTATTCGCAAGGACTCTTATAATATGAAGTTAACTCAGTTTATCAAGGAACGATATAAAGATCGTTTGGATATCCAGATCGTGACCATTCGGGATCTGGCTTATTATGATCAGGATATCGAGGAGGAAGCACCTGCCTCTGTTCAGCGTTTCAAGGCTGAAGTGGCGGATGCGGATGCTTTTCTTATACGTCACGCCTGAGTTTAATCATTCGATTCCAGGTGTGCTTAAAAATGCGCTGGACTGGCTTTCCCGCGGGGAGCGTGAGATGGCCAATAAAGCAACGTTTATAGCTGGAGCCACAATGGGAGCTCTGGGTACCGTCCGTGCACAGATGCAGCTTCGCCAAATTTTAAATGCGCCTGGTATGGGAGCAAACGTGCTTCCGGGAAATGAGATCTTAATTGGAGCTGTTCAGCATAAAATAAATGAACATGGACAGCTTACGGACAAGCAGACTATAGATTTTATTGATAACGTTGTAGACCATTTCATTCCTTTTGTAGAGAATCAAAAAGAGAAAGTTCATTATTAAATGAACTTTACTGCGTCAGCTGACGATCTTTACAATCGATTTTATTCATTCTCTCAGCATAAACAAACTTAAAAGGCCGGGCATGAAGCGGCCTTCTTTTATTTTGCCGATGGTCCTGCCTCCATTAATAAGTCAACTAGATGAACCGCCTCAATTTCTCCCTCTAATCCGTGTCTTTCGATTCCAAGCTTCATTTGTAATAAACAGCCCGGGTTCGTCGTAATGATCGTGTTGGTCTTCCGCTCCTTAACATCCATCATCTTCAAATCAAGTATCTTCATGGATTCATCATAGTTAACGAGATTGTATATCCCCGCTGAACCACAGCAAAAGTCCGGTCTCTCCAATTCTTTCACCAGGATTCCTGGAACTGCATGAAGGAGCATTCTAGGCTCATCGCAGATTCGCCGAATGTTCGTCAGATGACACGAAGGCTGGTAAGTAACCAAACGTTGTACAGGTTGTGTAAAAGTAAGGCCATCCAGTTCAACGAGAACTTCAGAAATGTCCCTTACTTTAGCTGCGAATTCTTTTGCACGCTCGTGCCAAGTTGTGTTCTCTTCAAACAGTTGAGGATACTCGGTCATCTTGGCCCCACACCCCCCGGCATTATTAACAATGTAATCTACATCCTCAAGATCAAAAGCTTCTATGTTTCTCATCGCCAGCTCTCTAGCTGACTCTGCCTTCCCCGCATGAGAATGCAGCGCTCCGCAGCATGTCTGCCCTTTGGGCATTAGAACTTCAGCCCCGGATAGTCTAAGGAGTTCTACTGTGTTTTGATTTGTTTTAAAGAACATCGCATCCATTACGCATCCGGTAAAAAATGCAACTGTCGTACGAAGCTTGTAATCCGGCAGGACCCGGCGTTTTCGTAGTATACGTTCAATTGGACTGGGAAGGTCAGGCATTACTCGTTCAAACCGGCCTGCATGCAAGGCCAATGCTGTAAGGTGTGTGGTCTGAGCAGCCTTTTGCAGTCCTGATTTTTGATAGATCCAGGCGGCGTTCCCGATTGACCCCATCCAGTTTGAAGAGGGGAATAAGGAATTAAAGATAAAGTCTTCCGTTTTCTTCAGCGCTGCGGGCTTAACATCATGGTCTTCAATGACCTCTTTTGCCCCCTCAAAAATCAAGTTATATTCGACATTCGTCGGACATACTGTCATACAAGCCATGCAGCCGAGACATTTTTCGATGGGATTGCGAAGATCCTCCACTTCAGCTTTGCCTTCTGCTACCATCTTTACAAGATTAATCCGCCCTCTTGGTGAATGTGTTTCCCGTTCCATCGTTTCATACGTAGGACACGCGGGAAGACAATAGCCGCATTGGACGCAGTCAAAGAGCTTATCATAATTTACTTTTTCTTGAATCTCCTTCAGGTTAGTCATGGCGCAGCACCAGCCTCTGCCCTTGTTCCGAAAATATCTTTCCCGTATTTAATATATGATTAGGGTCCCAGCTGTTCTTAATCCGCTTCATCATATCAACCCCAGCTGCTCCTAGCTCACTTTCCATAAACGGAGCCTTCATGGTCCCTATTCCATGCTCACCCGAGAGCGTGCCCCCAAGATCAATAGCCGCTTGGAACAACTCTGCCACTGCTCTCTCTACACGCAACATTTCCTCTTGATCTCTTTTATCACATAATATATTCGGATGCAGATTCCCGTCCCCAGCATGTCCAAATACAACGACTTCTACATTGTATTTTCTCTTAATTTCATTTAACCGGTCCAGCATATCTGGAATTCTACTTCGGGGAACTGTTGCATCTTCAGACACTTTGGTTGGTTTAATTTTAGCAATAGCCGGTGAAACCTGCTTTCTTGCGTGCCATATTCCTGCCGCTTCCTCGACTGTCTTTGGAATGATAATATCCACCGCTCCAATTTGCTTCATAATACCTTTAATCAGCTCTTTTTCCACCTTTAACGATTCTGGATGTCCGTCCAGTTCAATAATGATGACAGCTTCCGCTTCAATCGGGAGCCCTGCCGGCTGAAAATTTTCAACAGCCCGGATACATGCTTGATCCAAAAACTCCATTTTGGCTGGTAAAATTCCGGAGGTCAGCGTTTTTGAGATCGCTTTACCGGCTGTTCTTACTTCAGAAAACGATACCAAGATGGTTTGGGTGGCAGGAGGTTTAGAGATAAGCTTTAATGTAGCTTCTGTTATCACTCCTAACGTGCCTTCACACCCTACCATCAGCTTGGTTAAGTCATAACCCGTTACATTCTTAATAGTCTGCCCTCCAGTTTTTATGATCTTCCCTTCTGGCGTTACCACTTCCAAGCCAATGACATAGTCTTTTGTTACACCATACTTTAACCCCCGCGGTCCCCCGGAATTCTCAGCAAGGTTGCCCCCAATTGTTGCTACGTGTGCACTGCTTGGGTCAGGAGCATACATTAACCCATAGGCCTCAGCTGCTTTATTAATCTCACTCGTCCGGGCACTTGGTGAGACCTTTACAATCAAATCTTCAGGTTGCATTTCAATTTTTTCAGGCCACTGAGACATGTCCATGACAATACCGCCCTTAACAGGCAGCGGACCTCCACTTAAGCAGGTTCCTGATCCTCTAGGGTACACGGGTACTTTATAGACATTAGCCACCCTAAGAACGGCAGCCACTTCATGATTATTTTTCACTTGGACGACTGCTTCTGGTAAATACTCACCGAAAGAAGCATCGAAGCTGTAACTATAGCGGTCGGCCAGATCTGTGAGAATTTGTTTCTCAGGTAGTACTTGAAGAAGCTTCTTCATCCAGCTGTTCATCCTAAACCCCTCTTTCAATTACGTTATATAGATTACTTCTGGCTATGACGAATAATCTCCTGCTTATGAGAACAAGCCTATTATTGTAAGCGTTACCATAAAAGGATATACTTGAAGAAAATAACAGGCGGTGATCACGTTGTTAACTGCGCATACCGAATATCCTCGTCCCTATTCTGATCAGCATATCGGTCATACAGAAAAACTGCCATCTTTTCGTCTAGATTTAAGGAATTACTCAGCAAAGGAATACAATAAATTTGTCTCCCTTAACACAGTCAAAGACTGGTCCCAGCTAAGCTGGAAAGATGTAGGAAAGCCCTATGAAGTCAAATCCGAATCCAGAGAGAAAAGGGATTGGGAACGTCAGCACAATCGAACAATGGACGCCCATACGTCATGGACCTTCTTCAATAAAGCTTTTCATGAATGGTTCATAAAAGATGTTCCTAAAGAATCTCACAATGCCAAGCAGAACTTTCTACATAGTCTGCGGTCCTTTAAACCTCAGGAAGTAAAGCAAGCCCTTGGAAGTGTCATTCAGATGCAGCTTTGGAATTATGTTCATAGAATTCAAGACGGTATCTGGGACCCACGTGGTAAAAGGGCTTTGTTTGAAGGTCTTGATGTAAAAAAGCCAAAGATTCTCTTTCTTGGTGCTGCTGAGGGATATGAAGCGATGCAGCTGGGGGCTATGTACCCTGGGGCAGAAATCGTTATGGTGGATTACGACGAATACTGCAAAACTACCAGATTCTCAGAATTTCCCGAGGGCTACCCATTTTTAGGTTCCAATCCACAAACAGGTCAATCTAAGGTTTATTATAAAGAAGACTTTACAATCGAATATGTCGTAGACGACATCCGAAATTTAAAATATGGCAAGGAGTTTGATATCGTTTTATCAGTGGGACTGCTGGAGCATTTTCCTGATGAATACAAGCATGAAGCAGCAGACTGGCATCGACGGTTTTTAAAGCCTGGAGGTTACTGCGTTTTAACAACACCCCGAAATCAGATTCGTTCAAGAGTATACTACCGGATTATGGCTGATGTAATGAACCATACGTACCGGGAGCTTATGACGGTGGAGCAAATGGGATTGTATATGTATGAGAGCGGGTTTAATATCTGTCGTCATGGCTTCATTAAAGTCCACAACGGTATAGTCTGTCAGCCAAGGTAAAGAAGCTGCCCATTTGGGCAGCTTCTTTATTGGTGATGATCACAATATTCATGCATAGCGTCGTGTAAAAACTTAGCAAAGCCATTCTTTTTCTTATCGATATTTTTAGTAAATCGCGGGTCGTGGATATACATATCGGCCAAACCGCGAAATATATCTATGCTGCAATTGTAAAAATGGTCTGTAATATGCTGCTGTTTGGCCGCAATCCATTTCTGAACCTCTGGATCCGCGGAAGAGCGGTCCATCAAATCAATCAGGTGTTGATCTATCCGTTCACTCTCTTCATGTATCCTCCTCCAATCCTCTTCTGAGTAAGCGGCGGTTCTTTTGGCTGATTCCCGATATGCTTCTGTATTCCCCCACCTTTGTTCGGTTTCCTTTGCATATTGCTTTTGATGCTCTTCAATTTGCTTCATGTCAAATGGTTCAAATCGATCCTTATGCGACATGGTTCTTCCTCCTTCATAAGTTTCCAGTGACTGATCAATGGAATAGATAATTTTATCGAGCCTTTTTCTTTTTTCTATGAGCACTTCTTTATGCTGCTTAAGGGCATGCATTTCGTTAAAGCTTGGATCCCCTACTATTTCTTTAATTCTTGAAAGGGAAAAATCCATCTCTTTAAAGAAAAGGATCTGCTGCAGTCTGATAAAATCATTATCAGTGTAATAACGGTACCCGTTGTCTGCTTTTGCAGGGGATAAAAGCCCGATTTGATCATAGTGATGCAGTGTGCGCACACTGACACCTGCTAAATCAGCTACTTCTTTTACTTTATACACGGTGATCACCTCAATATTAATAGTAATCTATGACGTAACGTAAAGGTCAATATTATTTCCCGGGGAATATTGTCGTTTTTTAAGAGATTTTATAACATAGAGAGGTATTTTTAATGTTTTGAAGAATATCTGTGTAACACCAACTTTTAAATGAGGTCATAAATATGAATATGTATTGCCAAAGCGCTTTTCACCAATTAGAAATTGTTATTGCTTCACTTTCGGAAATACTGGGGCAGCTAAAAGAAGAAGATTTAACGTTCCGCCCAACTAACGGGAAATATTCCGTAGGTGAGCTGCTTGAACACTTAGCTATGATCCCAGCTGCAGATGGGCGAGTTGCTGAAGGAGCAACTGAAGAAGAAATGAAACAGTTTTATAATTCTAAATCTCTAAAAACAAAGGCTGAAATCTCCACCACACTTTTTGAACATTTTGCCCAGCTTAAATTTCAGTACGAACATTATACAGAAGATCATCTTTTTGCAGAAATCACTTCATGGTGGGATGTGACATATACACGATTTGAGTGGCTTCTGGAAATTATTGCTCATATGTACCATCATCGTGGTCAACTTCATGCTATGCTCGTTCATACGTTTAAGCTTGATCCAGAAATTATGCTGTTTGAATAACCATTGAATAAAAGCACTGCGACGTCCGTCAAAGTTGCAAGCACATTGTGCCTGAATAAAAGAAGTGAACCGCACATATCTGACTGGTTCACTTCTTAATTTCTCCTAAAAACTCAACAGCCATCGCGGTTTCCTGCAGAGTTTCTTTCGCTTGTAACTTATAAGCCCGGGCATTTTTTCTGGAACCCACAATTCGTTTAATTTTCTGACCTGTAAAATGGATAGCTGCTCCATCGTCTAAGGCATATCCAGCAGCCAGTGTACCTGCTTCCACAAACTCACGATAAACCGGCCTTCTTTCTTTCTCCCCGTCATAGTGAGGACAGCAGCTCCCTTGTAAAAAGCCTAAACAATTTAAAGGTTCCAGATAGTCTCCATAAGAATCCGTTACTCCTTGTTCAAACCAGCAGATTGCACCTGCGCTTACCCCAGTAAGTATGATTCCTTTCTCCCATGCTTCTTTTAATATATTGTCCAGCCCCCACTCTTTCCATAAAGCCAGCAAGTTCTTTGTGTTTCCTCCGCCTACATAAATAATATCCTGCTGAAGCACCTTTTCTCTTATATTTCGTGTGGACGGCTTAAACAAAGACAAATGATCGGGAATGCATGGGTAGTGTTCAAAGAAACGGTAGAATTTTTCAATATAAGAATCAACATCGCCACTGGCTGTGCCAACAAAAAGAATATTAGGACATGGGTCAGCTGCTTGTTCCAACACGTATGTATCGAGAAGTGGGTTGTCAGGCTCCATTGAGAAGCCGCCCCCTCCCATAGCAATAATCTGTTTCATTCCTCTCCTCCATTCTTTTTTCTCTTATCCAACATATATAGAGAACGCATAAATAAGTCAAGACTTTCTATATGCAGTGCCTTACTGTTGGATGTAAAAAATAATCTAACCCGCTTGCTTTAACAGGTTAGATTATTAAAGGAAGGTTGAACTCCACTAAACACTAATTGTAACAATGCGTTTGACTTTAATACATTAAAACCAAGTATAATCCTTATGATTTAAATGCGGGTCCTCTTTCAGTTTCTTTTCTTCTTTTTCCCTAGAGAAGTTGGAATGTCGTCTTTGTAAGCATAAGAAAATAATAATGATACAAGGATTCCTCCGCCAATCAAGTTACCTATACTTGCCGGGATGAGATTAAAAAGAATATATTCATACCACGAATATTTATCTGAAGCCAAAACACCCATACTAAAGTACCCCATGTTAGCGGCACTATGCTGGAAATTACCAGCTACAAATAAAATAACCGGCAGTGTCGTTCCAAGTATCTTTCCTGTAATATCCCTCGCGGCGGTTGTAAGAAAGGCGGCCATTCCGATAAGCCAGTTAGCAAGCACCCCTGATACGACTACTTCAAACCAGCCCATAGCTCCATGATCCATAAACTTCATTTTCTTATCCAAATAAGAAGAAAGCTCTGTATAAAACTCTGCATTTAGTGATCCTGACACCTCAATAAGAAAGGCCACCATGAATGCACCTATAATATTTCCAATATACGTTGAAGCCCAAAACTTGTAGATGTTGACTTTCATCAAGTTGGCTTTATTAAATAAATACGATGGAAGCAGGACGTTGATTTCCGTAAATAATACCGCTCCTGATATAAACACCATTGCATAGCCTGCTGCAAAACCCAGCCCTGATAATAAATAAAAGACACCCTGGGTTTCCACACCTTCTGCAAGCAGGATGGAAAAAATCGCCCCAAACGTCATAAACGAGCCAGCAGTTAAGGCCAATAAAAATCGACTGCCAAACTGCTGCCTCAAGTGATCTCTTCCTTTTTCACCGAATTCATCGACTATTTGAGAAGGGATATAAAACTGCCGGCCCGGGCGATCTATCTCAGAGGAGTTCGAATCCGTTGTTTCACCTTCATGATGCTCCATCTCGTCTTTGTTTTCCTCGCTCATTTCCATTCCTCCCATCCTCAACTTATTCCCTTCAACATCTAATTCTTAACCTATCAAGAGAAGTTCACGCATATTTTCCCTAATTCAGGAAAAATTACTTAGTAAAATCACTCTTTTAGGAGGGTACCCATGGGAAGTCGGGATCAAGTTTGTTTAGCCTGTGACGGGCGAGGGTTACTAATGGACGATGAGGAATGGCAGTACACGTGTAAAATCTGCAACGGTGATGGCTTTATGCCGCAGAATTTCACCACAGCTAACCGGCAGCCGGCTGATACAGACGAGATGAACAGAATATTGGATTAAAAAAAGTGTGAGCCTCAAAATTTGAGCTCACACTTTTTGATTTAGTATGTTTCCGCCGGCTCTTCATCAACTACAGGCTGTTTTGGTTTACGGACTAATGCCACGATACCCGCAATTAAATAGGCAATACCTCCAAATAAACCCACACCAAATGTTGCAAATGTTAATAATACTCCCGCTACAATTAATATAATCCCTGCTGCCTTAGGCTTTTTATTCCCTTTAAGAAATACAATACAGAGGATCCCTATAACCACTGCTGCTATGCCTGCCGCCAGAACTGTCCAGGCTCCTGTCGTCATGGCACTCATCAACTGGTCTATTGAAATCTGATCTGGATCCACATTTGGATCCTGACTCAGGATACTTTCCAACTCAGCTCTTGCTTGGGGGTTATTCCCCATATTCGCAAATACAGCTCCAATTGCTATAGCTAACCCAAAAAACACAGCTCCAATCACAGTAAAAACAATTTCAGCTGTTCTTTTCATAAAAATACACTCCTTCTCCAAATTAGGCGTTAGTTACATCTCTCTTTGTAAAAAAGACCCATGCCAGCCCAAGAAAAACGAATAAGTATGCGATGAGGATCGATACAGAAAAACCTAGAGTTAAATCAGAGATCATCGGCGTACCAGTGAAAAACTGATTTAAATCTGTATTCGCAAATAAAATATACTTCGCCCACTCCTTATCAGCAAAAAAGCTGACAATCGTGTTTCCGGACATCATGAGAAAAATAGCTACACCAATTGCTAATGCACTATTTCTAAATACAGTCGAAATCATAAAGGCAAATGTGGCCATCATCAGCAAATTAACAGAACTTAACAAATATTGAGCAGCTGTATGCTGAAATATAGGCGCCTCGTTAACTACACCATCCTTCATGAACAAATAAGGCTCAGCAGGACTTGCGAAGCCGAATAAAGCAGCTCCTGTCAGGAAAGACAGTAAATAAAGAAATAAAAGCATCGTCAATGCGTAGATTAGAACCGACGTGTATTTCGCAGCCAGAATCTTCGTTCTGGAAATAGGCCGGATCAATAATAACTTAATTGTACCCCATTTATACTCGTTTGCAATAATACTTGCAGCTACTATAATCGTCAATAAGCTGATAATAGAGATATTGCCCCGGTTTTCCTGAACAAAATCCCATACATCGTACCCATCCGGGGGTATATCATTATCAAGACGGTATTGATTCATTTCCAGCGTTTCTTCATTCATGGAAGTAAAACCAGGCTCCTCCTCCATTTCGGTCTGAAGCTGCTCGTTTTCTGCTTCAAGCTGCTGCTCCCAATTTTCACCGGCTTGCTCCGAATCATCGCTCATCATGCCATCCACTTTAAAGAAGACCCCCATGCCGATAACAAATACTGCAATTAAAATCAGCATCACCCATGTGGACACTTGGGCATATAATTTCATTTGTTCATTTTTAATAAGCTGGATAAAATTACTCAATGGCTCCCTCTCCAATCAGATCTAAGAATTTATCCTCCAGCGTTGAACGAGTCACTGTAACACTGTAGACATTAACGCTGCCTGCTACTAATTGATTAACAATAGATGGAAGTTCATCACGTTTAGCTGTAAATACAATTTCCCCTCCATGGACCGTCACTTTCCCGTCTACCGCTTCTTTGACTATCATTTCCGCTTCATTAACAGGCTCCGCTTCAAGAAGGACTTCTTTTTTATCTGTTTCTTTTAGTGCATCTTGAACCGATTGAATCGAAATCAACTCTCCGTTTTTTATAATCCCGATTCGGTCACACATTAACTCCATTTCAGATAAAATATGGCTTGAGACAATAACTGCCACCCCTTCATCAGCAGCCAGCCTCCTTATGTATGAACGAATCTCCCGAATTCCTGAAGGATCGAGTCCGTTGGTTGGTTCATCGAGTATAAGTACAGAGGGATTGTGTAACAGCGCCTGGGCAATCCCCAGCCTCTGCCTCATCCCAAGCGAATATTTAGATACTTTATCTCTAGCCCGATTTTCTAAACCAACGAGTCGTACCACTTCATCGATACGCTCCTTAGTTACTCCGGGGATCATACGAGAGTAATGTACTAAGTTCTTTCGTCCGCTCATAAAAGGATACATCTCCGGATTTTCCACGATGGCCCCTACATGACGAATTGCCTCTTTATAGCTTGAATTAACGCTGTGTCCTTTTATCACAACGTCACCCTCTGTCATTTGCATTAAACCGACCATCATGCGGATCGTCGTTGTTTTACCTGCACCATTTGGTCCGAGAAAACCAAAAACTTCACCGCTGTGGATCGTGAAATCAAGCCCTTTAATGATAGGCTTTCCTTTAATCGTTTTCTTAAGGTTTTTCAGTTCCATTACCGCTTCTGACATGTAAACGAATCCTCCTCTTTATAACTCCAACTATCATTACGATTTAGTGTGCAAATCGTTTCACATTTAACGAATTTTTTCAAACAACGCCGTAATGGAATCTATTCCACTTCTTTGATAAACTTTAAGAAAAGTATAAGGGAGGGACTACTATGAAGATCGTGTCGATCGAACCGACACCGAGTCCTCACTCGATGAAAATAAACGTAAACGAAGAACTTCCTTTTGGAAAAAGTTTAAATTATAAACAGGGTGATTCTCTTATAGACGCCCCAGACTTTGTCTCAGCGCTTTTTGAAATTGAAGGAGTAAAAGGCTTATACCGAGTAGCAGACTTCATTGCTTTAGAACGAAGCGCCAAAACTCCGTGGGAGGAAATACTCCCTGAAGTAAGGAATGTCTTCGGTTCAGAAGAAACGATGGAGCGGACTCAGAAATCTTCTGAGACTGAAGAGGCTTTTGGTGAAGTTAAAGTATATGTTCAGATGTTCCGCGGTCTTCCCATGCAGGTGAAATTAGAAGAAAATGATGAAGAGAAGCGTATAGGTCTTCCCGATAGGTTTATGGAAGCTGCTATGAAGGCAGCCCCCGCTTCTCCTAATATGATTATGGAGCGTAAATGGATAGAGCAAAGTCCGCGCTACGGCTCTTCTGAAGAAATAGGAGAACAAATACGGGAGGAATTAGCCGCAAGCTATGATGAGAAAAGGTTAGAAGGACTTGTTAAACAAGCGTTTGACCAAGACCATCCAGAGCCCGTGGAATCTAGTGCATCTAAGGTATCTTTAGATATTTTAGATAACCCCGACTGGAAGATTCGCTACGCTGCCCTTGACCGAATGGACCCTGCGGTCGATGACCTTTCCGTATTAGATAAAGCATTGAGCGATGATAAAGCTTCCATTCGTCGGCTGGCGACGGCATATTTAGGAATGATTGAAGAGCCGGAAGTTCTGCCATACTTGTATAAAGCCTTAGCGGACAAAACAGTGACTGTACGCCGCACCGCAGGAGACTGCTTGTCTGACCTTGGATTTAAAGAAGCTATGCCGCATGTTATCGAAACATTGAAAGACCCGAATAGACTTGTTCGATGGAGAGCTGCCATGTTTCTATATGAACTGGGCGATGAAACGGCCTTACCCGCACTTAAAGAGGCCAGTGATGATCCCGAATTCGAGGTGCGTCTGCAAATAAACATGGCAATTGAACGGATTGAAGGCGGAGAAGAAGCAAAAGGGTCGGTCTGGCACCAGATGACCCAGGCAGCCAGACAAAAAGATAAATAATCAGGAGGTTTTACAAATGAATCCATATGAAGCTTACATGAAAGAAATATCCCAGCCGATGCGTGATGAATTGACAAACGCTGGATTTACTGAACTTACTACCCCGGAAGAAGTAGACGGGTTTATCAGCACTTCAGAAGGAACAGCCCTGGTAGTCATCAATTCTGTTTGTGGGTGTGCTGCAGGCTTAGCCCGTCCTTCAGCCCGAGAGTCTCTTGCTTCAGAGAAAAAGCCGGACCAGCTGGTTACTGTATTTGCTGGTCAGGATCGAGAGGCTACCAGCAGAATGAGAGATTATTTCGAAGGATATGAGCCATCCTCGCCTTCTATGGCCTTGCTGAAAAAAGGACAAGTTGTTCACTTTATTCCGCGTGAGGAAATTGAGGATCATGACGTAGAAGAAATCGTTGCAAACTTAACTAGTGCTTACCAGCAGTATTGCTGATTAAAAAGGAAACCCCGTCTTCTCATTTAAGGAGGACGGGGTTTTTTCTATTATATTTAAGGGGTTTTAGGAAGTTTAGAGGGCGAATAGAGCAATTTTTAGTGCATTAGTAGGAACTCCTCCTGGTTTACGGGTGTCTCAGCCTACCCTTTCACAGATTTTCGTTCCACAAGCTCCGTTGATAGGCTGTAATGTCTTTCTGCTTTTTCTCCATTTAATAATTGAAATATAAGATGAACAGCTAAAGCTCCTGCTTCATATTTCGGCTGCCTGATCGTTGTCAGCGGTGGTGCTACATATTCAGAAAGCTGAATATCATCGAACCCAATAACTGAAATATCATCGGGGACCCGCAGTTTTTTTTCTGAGAAAGCCTGCAGACCACCTATAGCCATTTCGTCGTTTGCGTAAAAAACGGCATCCGGTAAATTTTGCTGGGCAATTAACATTTTAGTTGCCCGGTAGCCGCTTTCGCGAGTAAAATCACCAGTAATTTTCAAACGAGATTGGTAGCTTACATCGTAATCCATCATGGCTGCCTTATAGCCATCAAAACGCTTCTCGTTATCATGAGAATTATAAGGACCGCTCACATAAGCAATGTTACGATGTCCTTTTTCAATTAAGTGTTCCGTAGCTAAGTAGGCTCCCTGAACATTATCAACCTGAACCTCTAATACGGAATCACTATTCACTTCACGATCAAGTACTACAATAGGAAAATCCTTTCGAGCGGAAGCCTTAATAAGTTCATCACTAATATTATGAGCAAGGATGATCGCTCCGTCGACACGCTTCTCTTTCAAAAATTTCGTCGCTGTCGAAAGCTCACCTCCTATGGAACTGCAGGCTATTAGATCATAACCATTAGCTGAAGTTATTTCCTGGACGCCTTTAATTAATTCCGAATAATAGGGGCCTGATAAATCACTCAAAATTAAAGCAATCGTGTTGGTTTTCGTTCTTTTTAAGTCTGAAGCAAAACCATTTTTTTGATAGTTCAGTTCATTTGCTGCCTTTTGCACTTTTTCCGCTGTGGCAGGGCTGACTTTTTGAATTCCATTTAATGCGTACGAAGCTGTGGACACAGCGACACCAGCCCTTTTTGCCACATCTTTTATTGTTGCCATCCTAAAAATCTCCCGTCTATTCAAATAGAATATAAGCCTTCCTTATTACAGGGTACCGTTCGCACCATTATAATTCCAATGACTTACATTCAAAATTCTAAAAACCCCAGTATTCTTTGAATCTGCTTATCCCAATACTTCCAGTCATGAGCACCAGGTCCTTTTTCGTAGGTAATCGGAAGGCCTAATTCAGACATATAATCAACAAGCCTCGTATTGGCTTGAACATTATGATCCTCTGTACCGCATGCAAGATACAGCTTCGGTATAAATCCATTCTGCCGGGTTAATTGGTCTGCCAAATAAAAAAGGTCATTTCTACTCCCCTTTATCCTCTGATCGCCGAAAATATTTTTAAAATCCTGAGGGAAAGCGTTCCTCCTGCTCTCAACATCAACAGAGCCTGACAAGCTGGCCGCTGCAGCGAACCGTTCAGGATAAGACAATGCTATTTTTAAAGCACCGTATCCACCCATAGACAATCCTGCTGTGTAATTGTCCTCCCTGTTTCGAGAAAGCGGAAATATCGTGCGCGCTACTTCCGGAACTTCTTCAGCTATATAAGTAAAATAGGAATGTCCATTCACCATGTTCGTATAAAAGCTTCGATCTGCTGCCGGCATGATCACAGCCAGCTCGCGTTCTTCCACATACCTTTCAATGGAAGTATAGCGCAGCCACTTACTATGATCATCCGACAACCCATGAAGCAAATACAATGCGGGCAGTTTTTTCTCGGTATTTTTCCGGTGCTCCGGTATGAGTACATTCATAGAAACGTCTAAATCCAAAACCTTAGAGTGAAACTGACAATTTAGAAAAGCGATATCCTTTCCCCCTCAATTCCCTTCTGAACCGCTCTTAAATCATGGCCTACTTTATACCTGACATCGTAAACCCTTCGACAATGAACTTCTGAAAAAATGAAAAGATGATAATAATTGGAACAACCATAAAGGCAGCTCCTGCCATTTGTAAGGCGAAATTATTGGCGTACTGTCCCTGGAGCAGTGAAAGTCCAACAGACAATGTGTACAACCCTTCATCGTTGGCAATAATCAGAGGCCATAAAAAGCTGTTCCATGCAGCTATAAAGGTTAAGATCCCCTGAACCGCGAAAATAGGCTTTGCCACCGGGATAATTAATCGGAAAAAGATATAGAATTCGCCCGCCCCGTCCAGCCTGGCCGCTTCAATCAAATCTGTAGGTATCGTAGTCATAAACTGACGGAACAGAAAGATACTGAAGGCGACAGCCAATCCAGGGAGCACTATACCGGCCATTGTGTTAGTAAGCCCCATCTCGTTGAGTAGTAAATAGACAGGAATCATCGTAACCTGCCCGGGAATCATCATCGTGGCCAGTACAAAATAAAATACTTTTTCTCTCCCTTTAAAGTCAAACTTCGCAAACCCATATCCTGCCATTGCGTTAAACAGTAACCCTACAAAAGAACAAACCACGATAATCAAGGTATTTTTTAAATAAACAGCAAAGTTCAAGCTTTCGAACAAATTAACATAATTTTCCAAAGTGAATGTTTCAGGAATAATCGTAGGCGGAATATTTAAGACTTCACTTTCCGGCTTAAATGAACTTGAGATCATCCATAAAAAAGGAATCGAGACAGTAATTCCACCGATCACCAAAAGAGTAGTGACGATCACTCTCTCTATCCTGCTCTTTTTTGTAACAGCTGCCATGCATAATCAACTCCGTTACTCTATAAGTTTCATTCTTCTCTAATACTCGGTATCCGACTTCCTAAGCTTAAATTGAAATAATGTCATAATAATAATTAAAATAAACAAAACGAACGACCCTGCTGCAGCATAACCAAATTGACTGTATTGGAAGCCTTCCTTATAGATAAATAAGGCGATTGAAATCGTTCCGTCAAGAGGACCTCCATCCGTCATTACAAACGGCTCCTCGAAGAACTGCATCCATCCAATTAATGTCGTCACCGTGACGAAAAAAGTGGCGTACCTCAGCAGAGGAAGGGTGACGTTAAACAGCATTTGAAGTCGGTTGGCCCCATCCATTTCCGCTGCTTCATAGTAGGATCGTGGAATGCCCTGAAGAGCAGCAAGGAAAATGATCATATTAATTCCGATCCCTTTCCATACAGCTAAAATGATTAAGGAAATCTTCGCAATGGTTCTTTCTTCGAGCCATGGAATATTATCGACATTAACAATAGACAGAAGGAAGTTAAAAAGCCCGTACTCCGTGTTATAGAGGTATCCCCAGATCACAGCTACTGCAATAATGTTCGTAATCGACGGCATATAATATACCGAGCGGAACACGCTAAACAGCATATTGCTTCCATAGTTAAGAAGCAAAGCAATTGAAAGAGAAGAGATAATAACCAGCGGCACCCCTATACATACATAGAAAGCCGTATTAAGTAAAGAGGTGATAAATGTATCATCTTCAACCAGCCCCAGATAGTTTTCAAATCCGATAAAATTAATGTTCGACCAGTCCGCCAGCCCTTTTAAATCAAGGTCAGTAAAGCTGATAACAAAGGCAATAATGATGGGGATGATACTGAACACAGTTAATAAAATAACAGCCGGCGCTATAAATAAATAAGGATGGCGGTCTTTATAGGCCTGATTTAATAATTTCTTCATAAGTCGTATCCCACCTTACAGAAACTGAGCTATTTGACAAAAAAGAAGTGAATACAGAGGCCAGACTCATGAATACGAACCATACCCATCTCCCTGCTCCCCTATATTCACCATTTCTATTGTTGAGCATAGCTTGTACACTTTAAACTTACTCTTCTAATAACTGCTCTGCCCTTTCATTGAAGTTGGTCATTTCTTCCTCAACGTCAGCTCCACCGACATTAATTCTTTCAATACTGTCCAGCAGCTCCTGGGTAATTTGATCCCACTCTTCTATTTGAGGTCCTGGTTGAGAATTTTCAAGCTGGCGTCCAAATGTAGCATACATCGGATCTTCTTCCAGTACTGGATCTTCCCATGCTTCCGTTCGTGACGGAAGCGTATTAGACATTTCCAGCCAATCCAATTGCGTGTCGGTGTCGTTGATGAAAGATAAGAATTCAAGTGATTCGTCCACTTTGTCTGAGTTGTGGAAAATAGACAAATTCGCTCCCCCTATGCTCGACATGCCCGTTTCCTGCTCCGGCATAACAGCTGTGGCCCACTCTCCTTCAATATCAGGTGCCTGGTCATTTAACACGTTAATCATCCATGGTCCACTAAAGAACATTGGCTTTGTACCATTTTCAAACGCCTTTGTAATGTCCTGACCTTCTGATGTCTGACTGATTCCTTCATCAAAGAAGCTGTGATAATAGTCAATAGCCCCTACGAATTCTTCACCATCAAAGTTGAATTCACCATTCTCTGCCTCTTCTTCACTTACTTCATATCCATTCTGCCAGGCAAAAATGAATGGAGTAATTTGGTCATTCTGATCAATGTCCAACCCATAATCATCTTCACTGCGGTCGGCAAGCTGGCTTGAGGCATCTTTTAACTCATCCCATGTAGCCGGCGCTTCATCATATCCTACTTCTTCAAGTAAGTCCTCACGATAGTAAAGCACACGACTTTCAACATACCAGGGTACTCCTACTTGCTGACCGTCATATTCCATTGTTGACCTTGCACCTTCAAAATAATTATCAGGTTCAAATTCAGGGTAGTCGTCCGTATATTCCGATAAATCAAGCATCGCTCCTGCTTCAGCAAACTCAGGAACCCACGTTGTCCCTAATTGGAAAACATCCGGTCCATCCTGGGAAGCTACCGCCGTTAACAGCTTGTCATGCGCGCTGTCCCACGGAATCGCCTGAACCTCTACTTTAATTCCATCCTCGTTTTCTTCTTCAAACTTTTCAGCAAGCTCTTTTAACTGCTTCCCTTCTTCACCCATCGCCCACACAGAAATCGTATCTTCGTCTTCTCCTGAAGCATCATCGTTCCCACCGCACGCGCCAAGGAACATTGACATCGTCATTACGGAAGCCAAAGCAATTTTTTTTGATTTTTTCATTGAACCTTACCCCTTTTTCGTGTATTTTTTAGTAAACTAAACCGACATCTCACTTCGATGAGAGTTGAGATTCAGCTGTCACTCCCTTCTAAAAATTCAAGTTTATACGGAATCAACATCAATTGAAACGTTTCGATAACTTGATTGTAATGAAATGTGTATCCGCTTTCAATACTTTTTTCAAAATTTTTTTACATTTTCTCAGTTTACTCCTTCCCTCCCCTTCTCATAAAACTCTAATTATCCAAGTAATATCAACACATTCATAGTTTTTTTTGCGCTTCATTTTTACAAGTGAATTTTCGTTAAATAAAATTAAATTCTGTTTGACTACCAAAAAGAAAGCGCTTATACTCCATGTATATCTTTTTCGAAACGTTTCACTATTTGATCTGGAGGTTTTATTAAATGAACGAACAACAATTACAAACACTGCTTGAGCAAATGACATTAGATGAAAAAGCAGGGCAGCTGATTCAATTGGCCACCCCTTTCTTAAAAGGATCTTCTGACGGAGGCCAAATAACCGGTCCAATGGAAGGTATGGGAATAAATGAAAAGGTCGTGGAAAACACAGGATCCGTACTTGGGGCTTCAGGAGCAAAAGAGATTAAAAACATCCAAAAGGTTCATCTGGAGCAAAACAGACTCGGCATCCCTCTCCTTTTTATGTCTGATATAGTTCATGGGTACAAAACCATTTTTCCTGTACCTTTAGCTGTCGGATGTTCCTGGGACCTCGATCTTGCTGAGAAAAGCGCTGAAGCAGCTGCCGTTGAAGCATCTGTTTCAGGGATCCATGTGACTTTTGCGCCGATGGTTGATTTATCCCGTGATCCAAGATGGGGAAGGGTTATGGAATCAACAGGAGAAGATGCATACTTAAACAGTGAGTTTGCCCGGGCGTTCGTCCGCGGCTTCCAGGGAGATTTCGAGAATGACAACCAGCGCGTCGCTTCCTGTGTTAAACACTTTGCTGCCTACGGGGCAGCCGAGGGCGGACGTGATTATAATACAGTAGACATGTCGGAGTGGCAGCTCCGCGAAAACTACTTACCTGCTTATAAAGCGGCACTCGATGAGGGCTGCGAAATGGTCATGACCGCTTTTAATATTCTAAATGGAGTACCTTCTACAGGGAATAAGGATTTGATGCGAGAACTATTGAGAAAAGAATGGGGATTTAACGGTGTATTAATTTCTGATTGGGGAGCTGTAAAGGAATTAATTCCCCATGGAGTTGCAGAAGATGAGAAAGAAGCGGCCCGTAAGGCTTTAGAGGCCGGAGTGGATATTGAAATGATGACGGAATGCTACATCAACCATGTACAGAATTTAGTTTCAGAAGGTATCCTGAGTGAATCGCTGGTCGATGAAGCTGTCTTAAGAATATTAAAACTAAAGCAAAAGCTGGGCCTCTTCGACAATCCTTACCGCGGCGCAGATGAAAAATTGGAAAGCGAATTAATATTAAGTGACAATCACCGCGCGACCGCCCGAGAACTGGCAGCTAAATCTGCCGTCTTGCTGAAAAATGACGGAGCCCTACCACTTAAAAAGTCACAAAAAGCTGCTTTGATCGGACCTTTCGCTGAAAGTCATGATATTTTAGGACCGTGGTCATGGCTTGGATCAAAAGAGGACACAATTACTTTAGATCGTGGAATCCGGTCCTATGCTAAAGATGTACAAATTGCAGAAGGCTCTGGAATAGATTCTGGCTCCTCCAGTCAGATTCAGTCTGCTCTAAAAGCCGCGCATGAAGCTGACGTAATAGTGCTTGCTTTAGGAGAAAGCTCTGATATGAGTGGGGAAGCTGGATCGCGCACAGATATTCGTCTCCCTGAAAGTCAGCTTGACTTAATCCAGGAATTAAAACACCTGAATAAACCTATTGTAACTGTATTGTTCAACGGACGCCCTCTCGACCTTCACGGTGTTATTGATGAATCAAATGCTATCCTGGAAGCCTGGTATCCAGGCACTGAAGGTGGTCAGGCTGTAGCTGATCTATTATATGGAACAACTGCCCCTTCAGGAAAGCTGGCTATGTCGTTCCCGCAATCTGCGGGACAAATACCCGTTTACTATAATCATTACAACACAGGACGTCCCAAAAATGCCCCTGATGCACAGGAACGCTATGTGTCCCAATATTTAGATAGTCCGAATGGCCCCCTTTTTCCATTTGGCTATGGATTAAGCTATACAACCTACTCTTACAGCGATGTATCTCTTTCCAGCCAGGTTCTTAAAGAAGGAGAAACGTTAACCATTTCCTCTAAGGTTAAAAATACAGGAGATGTGGCAGGTGAGGAGGTTGTGCAGCTATACGTGAAAGATTTATCTGGAGAAGTCGTACGGCCTGTGAAGGAATTGAAACGTTTTGAAAGAGTCTACCTCAAACCAGGTCAGGAAAAAGAAATATCATTTACCATTGACGAATCCGACCTTCGTTATTACCACTCTAATTTAGAATATCTCAGTGATGCCGGGGATTTCAAAGTGTTTATCGGATGCGATAGTAAAGCGAATAACAGCGCCTCTTTCAAATTAGTGAAGTAACGTATATAGGCTCAAACAAAACGATATTAATTTTGCAGACCTGGTCATTTCATTCGAATTCGACCGGGTCTTTTTGTATTTAATCGTCCCGCTTCGTCAACATACTCAGCATTTAAGCGGGCACGGCCTAAGCCTTCCTGGAAAGTGAAGAACAAATCATTAATTGTCATCTGAAAAAGCGGATAATTCCTGCGAATCTAACTACTACTTTTTTACTAATTATTAAATTTTCAGAATATTATGCGCATATATGTTTACGCTTACATTTCATTTATGTATACTTTTAATCGAAACGTTTCACTATATTCAAGAAGGAGTGTTAGCTTGAAGAAAATCTTTTTATTTACTGTCGCTTTACTATTTATGATCTGTGCTGCTCTTCCAGCTGGACCGACGGCCAAACCATCTAAACCTGAAACAGGAAAAGAAAAAGCTTTAACCAAGCAGTTAGAGTCTATTTCGAAGCAGACCTACCGATATTTTGAAGATTTCACGGATGAGGAAACTGGTCTTACGTATGATGCAGTGCGTACGGACGATGGAGAAATTGATCCAGAAAAACATACCTCCCCTACAAACATAGGAATGTACTTTATGAGTACGATCGCTGCCGAAGAGTCAGGCACTCTCTCTGAAGAAGAGGCGATCTCTAAAATTCAGACCACTCTTAACACTTTAGAAGAAATGGAAACGTGGAACGGATTATACTACAACTGGTACTACACCGATGATGGGTCTTTAATGACTGACTGGGGTGAATTCATTTCCACAGTAGATAATGGCTGGTTATCTGCAGGATTAATTGTTGCCGGAGAAGCGTATCCTGAGCTTAACGAACAGACAAGTGATCTCGTCGATGATATGGATTACTCTACCCTATACGACCCGGAAGTCGGTCAGATGCATGGTGGGTATGACGCTGCTGCAGGAAGTTTAACCGACCACCATTACGGAGCACTCTACACAGAACCGCGTGTCGCCAGCTATTTGTCCATAGGTAAAGGAGATGTTCCGCAATCCCACTGGTGGGAAATGGAACGCACGATGCCGGCTGATTGGGATTGGCAGTCACAAACCCCGGAAGGACAAACGGAAACCTACGATGGTATCGAAGTATTTGAAGGACACTATACGTACAACGACCAGAAGTATGTCCCTAGCTGGGGCGGCAGTATGTTTGAAGCTCTCATGCCGCAGCTTGTCATGAAGGAAAAAGAACTTGGCGAAGATGCCCTTGGCTTAAATAACCAGCGTCATGTGGATATCCAAATTGAATATGCAGAAGAACAAGGGTATGAAGCATGGGGAATGTCCCCGGCTGCCACTCCTGACGATTATAAAGAATTCGGTGCGGCTCCTCTGGGACATGAAGGTTATGAATCTGACGGTACCGTAACTCCTCATGCGACGTTCTTAGCTTTAGGATATGCACCAATGGAAGCTATGGAAAACATTCAGACGTTGAAGAGCTATGACACCTATGGGAAGTATGGATTTCTCGACTCTGTAAACGTAGAAACTGGTGAAGTTACAGAAGCATATTTGGCACTGGACCAGGGGATGTCAATGGTCGCCATTGCCAACTTCCTTCACGATGGAGCGATTCGAGACTACTTCCACCAGGATGAAATTGGTAAAAAACCTGAAGAATTATTGGAGAAGGAAGAGTTCTCTATTAAATAATCAACATCTTAAGCTTGCAGAAATTTTATCTTCTGCAAGTTTTTTTATGCTATTGATCTATTTTGATAGAAGTATTAGCATGCCCCCTCTCTAACTCTAGAGGGACAATCCGTCATATTTGAAGAAGTGTCGTCACGGGCACAGTCGGGCTCTATACTAATTAATTTGAATGCTGCCTTGTCATAAGTAAAAGTAATCACTTAAGATAAAAAACTCATACTCCTCTTATCACTTTATCCGTCATATAATAAATATAACCTAAATAAACGAAAGAGGCGTTTCAAATGAACGATGAAAATATTAAAAGACAGGTACAGAAAACCTTCTCTAAAAGTAAAGAATCCTATGTAACCAGCAAGACCCACAACAACAGAAAGGATTTAGATATGATAACAGTGTGGCTGCAGCCAAAGTCCAGCTGGACGGTTCTTGACATTGCCACCGGTGGAGGACATGTAGCCAGACAGCTAAGTTTAGATGCTGAACTAGTATTTGCGACCGACCTTACAAAGGAAATGCTTGCTAATACAGCTTCTCATTTACATTCTTATTCTAATATTCATTATGTTGTAGCAGATGCAGAGCAGTTACCTTTCATCGATGAATCCTTTGATGCCGTCACCTGCCGGATTGCCCCCCATCACTTTCCAAATCCCGGGCACTTCATTCATGAAGTGCACCGCGTTTTAAAAAAAGACGGCCGGTTTGTTATGATCGACAATATCGCTCCTGAAGACACGGAACTGGATTCGTTTTATAACAGTTTTGAAAAAATGCGGGACTCCAGTCATCATAGAGCCTGGAAAGTTTCCGAGTGGAAAAAACTTTTAAAAGAGTATGGCTTACGTATTGAAAAAGAAATTGACCGCAAAAAAACACTCCCCTTTTATGAATGGGCAAGCCGCACTTTAGAAGAAAAGGAAATTCATCAAGTCGAAACATACTTTTTGAACAGCTCTACGAGGTTAAAATCATATTTTCAAATTAAAACACATTCCGAAAGAGTCACCGAATTTACCATCGATGAATGGATGGTCCTTTCCTCTAAGCCCCTTTAACCTATAACACGCCGTTATAGGTTTTTTTATGTTTAATTTTCCTCTCGCTGGACAGGCTGAAGCTAGACTAGTTTGCATGTGTGCTGCAGAAAAAATATGAGGTGACATTATGGATGTAGTAGTTATGGCCAGGATTTTATTTGGATCATCTCTTGGTTTTCATATTATATACGCCACGATCGGCGTCGGACTCCCAATCATGATTATTCTTGCAGAAGTTATGTACTGGATTACAAAGGATGAGCATTACGCCCTGATGGCCAAGCGGTGGACGAAGGGGTTTGCTATATTACTAGCTGTATCAATCGCCTCGGGAACCATTGTAGCCGTATTGCTTTCTCTGCTTTTCCCAAATTTCATGGAGATCGTCGGACAGGTTATTTCACTTCCCTTTCAGTTAGAGATCTTTGCTTTTTTAATTGAAGCGGTTTTCATGTCCATTTACTTATACGCAGCCGACCGACTGCCGCAGGGACTTCGGGTGCTGAGTATTACTTTAGTTGCTATGGGGGCTACAGCTTCCGCCATTCTTATTACGGATGTTCACGCCTGGATGAATACGCCCGCCGGTTTTGATATCTCAGAAAACGGCACTATCACCAATGTCAACGTCTGGGAAGCTTTTTTTAATCCAAGCTTTGGTGTTACAGCTATTCATGTCACGTTATCTGCATATATGACAGTAGCGTTTCTAGTAGCATCTGTGGCAGCTATCCGTCTTATGAAAAGCCATTTGTCCTTAGAAGAAAGAAGCTATCACAAGAAAGCATTGATGATTGCGTTGTATTTTGGAGCAGCGATGTCTCTTGGAACAGCAATTAACGGTCACGAAACCGCTCAAATGCTGCATGAAGAGAACCCTCGAAAGCTGGCAGCCGCGGAAGGGTTGTTTGAAACTACCCGTTACGCCGGTTTATCCATTGGAGGCTACACGTCTGCTGAAGATGAAGAAGTTAAATATGCATTAGAAATTCCTAATGCTCTAAGCTTTTTGGCAGGAGATCGTTTTGATACAGAGGTTATTGGGCTGAACGAATATCCAGAAGAGCTGTGGCCTCCCCTTTACGTTCATATTCTATTTAATGTCATGGTGGGTATTGGAACGTTACTCCTTGTCTTTTCTTTTGCTGCCTTATTTTGGAAGCATGTCTTAAGGCGTGAGTTTCCAGGGTGGATGCTCGCCTTATTAGTCGTCAGTGGTCCCTTAGCCGTCATTGCGATTGAAGCAGGGTGGTGTTTCAGCTGTATCGGCCGCCAGCCGTGGACGATTAATGATGTGCTGCCTACTGAAGAAGCGGCAACACGGTCAGGCAGCGTAGGAATTCTGCTTGTTTCATTTCTAACTCTATACGTCGTTCTGTTGTTCGTCACAGGATTTGTGATGAGATATTACTTTAAGCGGAACCCTGTGGAGAAGGACCTGGCTGCGGGAAACTCCTAATCTTGATAGCAGCGAGTACACTTTTTGAAAGGAGTGAGTAGTAGTGGAACCATCCATATTAGCAATTACTATTTTATGGACCCTTCTTTTTATCTATGCGATGCTTGGCTCTCTTGACTTTGGTGCCGGCTTTTGGGGAATGATTTATGGAAAGAACGACCGCACCAGTGCTTCTCAGATCGCAAACCGTTTTCTCTCCCCTACGTGGGAAGTGACAAACGTATTTTTCGTTATTTTTGTTGTAGCTCTTGTTAGCTTTTTTCCCTTTGCCACCACGATGCTTGGAAGCTTACTTTTAATACCTGTAGGGCTCGGACTTCTCCTGTTAACCATTCGTACAACCTTCATGGTATTTGCCAGTCATGCCGACAAATATAGAGACGTATTGATTATTACTTCGGGGATCACGGGCTTAATTATACCTGCCCTGCTCGTCAGTATGCTTCCGATCACACTTGGAGGGTTTGTTGAAATCGTAGATGACTATCCACGGCTTTTATATGCCGAATTAATCGCCCACCCTACTTTATACATGCATATCGCCTTTGGCTTGAGTACGGAGTTGTTTATTTCTGCAGTGTTCTTAATGGACTACTCTAAAGAAGCAGAAGACTGGTCAGCCTACCAAACCTATAGGAAGCACGCTCTCTGGCTTGGTCCGGTGTCTATTATTATAGCCGTACTTACAATCGAAACGATGCCTTCAGAAGCTTCCTGGTTTGTAAACACTGTAAAAGACGGGCCGCTATGGTTTGGTTTATCGATGTTCTTCTTTTTACTCGGCTACGGTCTGTTGTATTTAAAAGGAAAAGACGGAAGAAAAGGAAGAGCCCGACCGGCAGTTGTATTTATTATCATTCAGTACGGTATTGCTATTTACGCGTATGGAACAGCGCACCTTCCCTATTTAATTTATCCGGATTTAACCATTGGAGATACGTTCACGAATGATACCGTCTTTTACAAGCTGCTCATTGTTTACGCCGGAGGCTTTGCCATCCTTGTCCCTGCATTCATTTTGTTCTGGAAACTATTCTTAAAGGATCAACGCTATTTAAAACAGGAATGAATAGAGGCCTGGTTTGATCGGAGAGCCTGGCCCCCTCATCCCATTCCTTCTCTATCGTTGTGTTTATCACCGCTTATGCTGAGGGTACATACTGAAAAAATGGTAAAGGAGTTAACGGGATGCCGGAACTTAGTACACAGTTTTTAAATGAAGCGATAGAGGATAGTAAACCATTTGCATCGCAGGGGCAGGTAAACACCACAATACCTAATTTTGATGATACGATGAAGGACTTACTGGGCATCACCATTATTACGGAAAACTTTGATATTTATTCTGCAGGTGACTACAATCACATCGTCCCTATGCAGAGCACTTCTAAGATTATCGGTCTCATGCTTGCCTTGAAGGATTTCGGCAAGGACCGGGTATTTCAAACGGTGGGAATGGAGCCGATGGGCGATTTCTTCAACTCCATTTCGTCCCTGGAGTCCCCGGATACTCACAAGCCTTTTAATCCAATGATCAATGCCGGTGCGATATCCATCGCGTCTCTCATTAAGGGTCAAAGTGTAGAAAAAAGATTTGAGCGCTACCTCACCTTTTTAAGGGATATTACGGAAAACGATGGACTACAAATGGACGAGGACGTTTATAAGGCAGAGATAGCAAACGGGGCTCGTAACCGTTCTCTAGCGTATTTCATGCAGAGTACCGGTACACTGGTCACTGATGTAGAAGAGGCTCTGGACCTTTATTTCCGAATGAATTCTGTGATGATGTGCTGCAACGATTTTGCGAGAGTCGGTCTCTTTCTTGCCAGAGGTGGTGTTGACCCTGATGGCAACAAACTGATCCCTGACCATCATTTACGCACAGTAAAAGCCATCATGCTTACTTCAGGAATGTACAATGCATCCGGCCATTTTGCAGTAGAGGTCGGATTCCCATGCAAAAGCGGTGTTTCCGGCAGTATAATTGGTGCTGTTCCTGGAAAAATGGGCATTGGTGTCGTCGCTCCAGCTATTGATGGGCGAGGAAATAGTACGGCCGGCGGGGCCCTGATTAAGAAACTCTCCAAAGATTTAAACTTAAATATGTTCGGCATCGAAAACGTTATAGAGGGGTGATCAAGTGTCCTTTGACTACTCGATCGACTTTGATAATATCGACTTTCGCGAAAAACCTGAGAAGTACCGGGTCGGCCGGGGCGAGCAGGGCGTATTAATGGTCCAGCCCTACAAAAGTGAGATCCTCCCACACTGGAGATTCAAAACACCTGATATCGCCAGAAAATCATCTGATAAAATTTATCAACTGTTTCTTGACTATAAGGAAGCTGGAGATTTTGTCGGGATGGATATGGCGAGGAAATTTCTGCAAATGGGGTACACAAGGTCGCGCAGGTACGCTAATTACAAGGGCGGAAAAAAATATAATAAAGACGGGGAAATTAATGATCGGAATATCGATGAAGAGAAAGCACGGTCCGCCTCCATTTTTGAAGAAAAATGGATTAAAGCACGTGAAGATGAAGAATATTTAAAAATGAAACGCGAACACCAAAAAAAGTATGGTTAAGGAGACCGGCAGCCTGAAATAATGGTCAGGCTGCTATTCCTTTTATGGGCGTTTTTTTCGGTTTATGGGCGAATATAATCGGAGTTGGGTTTTTATTACGAATTAAGGGCGTTTCTACGGGCGGAAACCTGCATTTTATGGGCATTTTCTGCGCCACCCACAGAACTATGAATGTTTATAGATTACAGTGCTGTACACTTGAGATTTAGCCTTTGGATCAATGGTTTTCTTCGCACTGTTCACAGCCGTCATGGCTTCTGAGAATCCTGAAGCAATCAGCATCGTTTTATGAGGATAGAAAACAGCATCCCCTGCAGCAAATATCCCTTCAATATTGGTACTCATATCATGCCCGACCGGAATTCTTCCCTTCTCTGTAGGAAGACCCCACTCCTCATATAAGCTTTTCTCAATTTTAAGGCCTTGATAGACAAGAAGGTCATCAACCTCTAACCATTCATTTGAATTCAGCTTAAGTCTAGTTAATGCTTCCCCATCTCCATCTAACTCAACAGCTGTTTTTTCCCTGTGAACTTGAACAGAAGATGCCTCTAACTTATCGATATCATGCTCATAAACCGCTTTAAAGTCAGCATCATGATTAATTAAATGCACCTCTGAAGCCACATTCTCTAATGCCATTGCCCAGTCGACTCCCACACGGCTGTCTGAAATTACTGCTGCTTTCTTACCTTTGTATTGTTGGATCCGTTGAATCGTGTAATGAATACTGGTCATATATTTTTCACTTCCAGGCAGCATGACACGTTCCATATCAAAGGTGCCAAGCCCCGAAGCCACAATAATTGTTTTAGAGTAATGTTTATCGCCTGTACCCGTTGTCAACACAAAGCTTCCATCCTCTAATTTATCAATAGATGTCACTTTAACACCCGTAACTACACTCGGCTGGATGCTCTTTGCCTGCTTTTCCACATCGGCGACTAATTCTTCCCCACGAATACCAGGAAAACCTCCGACATCATAAATCCTTTTCTCTGGATAGAAAAATGAAACTTTTCCGCCTGCTTCAGGCTGATATTCCAAAACCTTTGTTTTCATATCCCGCATACCACAGTAAAATGCTGTATATAATCCAGTCGTACCGCCGCCGATGATCGTAACATCAAACTGCTCTTTCATGGCTGTTCTCTCCTTAATTCGTTTTCATTAATAAGTAAATAAAATAGGGTGTGCTCACAATGGTGACCACAATTCCAACCGGGATCTCTGCACTAGGCGTCAGATTGCTTCCGATAATATCCGCCCCCTGCAAAATGGCCGCTCCCAATAAAGCCGAAACAGGGAGCATCCGTTCATGTCTGGGTCCTACAATCCGCCTGGCCATATGCGGGGCGACCAATCCAAGAAAGGCAATACCTCCCGCCGCCGCTACCGATAAACCTGCAAGACCGACGGCTAATAAAAGCAATATCCTGCGTTCCTTTTCAACCGGGGCCCCCAGCCCTTTAGCCAGATCGTCCCCCAGCGTCAATACATTTAAAGCCGATGTTTTGTACAAGCTGTAAATAATCAACAGAATCATCCAAGGTGCTGTAGCCGCCACGAAGTTCCAATTTGCACTCCAAATATCTCCTGAAAGCCATACCATCGCCTGCATGAAATCTTGAGGATCCATCTGCACCTGAAAGAGAATTAAAGCCGCACTGAAACCAGCGTTTACTCCTATCCCAACCAGTATTAACCGAATAGGCTCCACCCCTTTATGCCATGCAAGAGCGTAAACAATCAGAGCAGCCAAGAAAGCGCCGATCAGAGCGAAAAGCGGGAGCAGATACGTCCCCCACCCGCTGATAGAGTTCATGGACGATTGAAAAAAGAAAATATACAGAACAACAACAAAACCTGCACCTGTATTAATACCAAGAATCCCGGGTTCAGCTAAATCATTCTGGGTCACCCCTTGCAGGATGACTCCCGAAACACTGAGAGCCATACCTACTAATAAAGCAATAACAATCCCGGGAAGCCGGAATTGAAAAAGTACTAACTCCTGCCGGGTATCCCCATTCCCAAGAAAAGTGTCCAGTACTTCAGCAGGACTGATCTGTATCGAGCCAAGATTTAAGCTGAGTAAAAATAGTCCAATGTTTAAAATAAACAGTCCCGCCAGCAGAAGAATAAAACGGCTGCGTCCTTTCGGCATTACATACTCCCCCTTTCACCACGTGCTAAATATAGAAAGAAGGGAACTCCAATTAAGGCTGTAATCACACCTACCGGGGTTTCATAAGGCGCATTAACCAACCGGGCCCCGGTATCGGCCACAACCAGAAGCAGACCTCCGAACATAGCAGAAAGCGGAATAATCAGTCGATAATCTGAGCCGACTAGAAAACGTGTGATATGAGGAATGACTAAACCGATAAAACCTACCGTTCCAGCAACAGAAACAGCAGCACCCGCTAATATAAAAACGACAATAACTCCTAATGTTTTAATAAGAATCGTGTTCTGACCCAGCCCTTTTGAGATATCTTCTCCCAGACTGAGCACTGTCATCGATTTTGAAATGGCCAGTGCAATCAAAAGCCCCACAATCCCTGCGATTAAAAGTACTTTTACAGACGCCCAATTCGTATTAGCAAGGCCGCCGGCATACCAGAAGCTCATTTGCTTAGCTACTTGGAAATGTAAGGAAATAGCTGTTGACAGCGAACTCAGCATGCCGCCGATCGCCACACCAGCTAAAGCTAACTTCACCGGGGTTAGTCCTCCTTTTGAAAAGGAGCCTACGGCAATAACTAGAATGACGGCCAAGCCCGCCCCTATAAATGAAGCAAACATCATCCCTGCATTTGAAAGTGAAGGAAAGAAGACCAAAGCTACAATCAGGGCGAAGGCTGCCCCGTGAGTAACACCCATAACGGATGGAGAAGCAAGCGGGTTTCTCGTCAGCCCCTGCATTACTGCGCCCGATACCGCCAAAAACCCTCCAACTAACGCAGCAGCGACAGCACGAGGCATGCGCAGTTCCTGAATCACCTGATGGTTGGTATTTGATTCGTCAAAAGCAGTGACCGCCTGCCAGACAGTTGACAATTCAATGTCAGAAGCACCAAGGGCCACAGACCATCCTAATGAAAAAAACAATCCGGTCACTGAGAGGACAAAGAGCACAGCTGCCCGCCCGACCCGCTTAGGACGCTCCTCATGAGACGTTCGATTTACTTCCCCCAATTTCATTCAACCCTTCTTCCACCCTCGTAAGCTTATTTATGTAAATCATTAAATATTGAGAATGATTATCACTAAACAAGTATATGGCACTTATAAAAAATGTTCAAGTTTGATTATTACTGTTATCTAAGTTGAAAATTATTGTTGATAATTAGTTAAGCGAAGGAACTCATATTATTCTCCTTTTCTATTAACGCCCGGGCTTATGAGAGTCCCATTTCCGCAAGATTGATCATCATGACACAACTGTAAGCTCATAGAAAATGAATCTCAATGCATTTCATTCCTTATGAAAAAGACTATGTTACCGTTCAATGTTTAAATTAGTCATAAAAATAGAAGAGGTCAGGACAAAACTGAATAAAACGTAAAAAATCCGAATGATTTTGTAGAAATCAGTTCGGATTTTTTATGTTAAAGAGAATTCACACTATCGCTCCGTCAAAATGCTTCGCTTTCCGTGGGCACGGCTTTAAGCTTCCTGAAAGCAAAGAACGCTTTCCTCCGGGATCTTCGGCTCGTGCTGTTCCCACTGGAGTCTTCGCATTTTGACTATGCTAATCATCTGCGTTTATACAAATATTCGTTTTTTGACATCACTGCTCTACTTATGTCCCAACCATTTTAATTATTTATGGATTAAACTAAGCATTCTATAGCGAAAAACGAAATTTAAAAAGAAAGGCTTTGAAAAAGCGAAATCGTAATAACCAAAGTCGAAATAGAGCCTAAAGACATCAAGGATACAATTTTTCTGCTGCTTTGCTTTTTTGAAGGCTTACTTAGCTCGTGAGTTACAGCATCCCATAAAAGCACAGACGCTAAACTAATAATACCTATAGTCATATTTGACATCTCCTTTCTTATTTACCAAATCAGATTACACCCTAATATTTTCTAGTTAAAGGCTTAACAATACTTTATGTACGCTTTGGAAAGAAAAAATCCCCTCTATTTCACTACCATGCTTCATTAGTTGAACATGAAACAAAACTTATATCGTGAATCAGGCAACCTAATTATATCATGTTTCTATATTTTGTATTAAATTTCCTATAAACAGAGCCTAAACACATAATTTCACAGCGCATAAATATTAATTGACTATTTTGATGAAAATGATTATCATTATCGTCATACGATTGATTTAAATATCATAGGAGGAAAGTTTGATGATAAAAAAGAATTTATTGTTTATCACTGGTTTATTGCTTATACTTACACTCTTTGCCTGCAGTAATGATAATCAGGAGGCAGATGATTCCAATAGCAGCGATGAGTCTACTGAAGAAGAATCAGGTGAGCGCACGCTTGAACACGCAGAAGGTGAAGTGACTGTGCCGGAAAATCCGGAAAATATCGTCGCTCCTTACTTAGAAGATTCAATGCTTGCTTTAGGAGTGAAGCCGGCAGCACAGTGGGCTATTGGTGAAGATGTGCTCGATTACCTTCAGCCTGAGCTGGAAGACGTACCTACAATTGAATGGGATCTACCCCTGGAAGATACGTTAAGCTATGATCCTGATTTAATTATTTTCAGCTCCCCTTCCTCTATTCAAAACGGTTCTTATGAGGATTATGAGAGCATTGCCCCAACATTTGTGTATGAAGATGAGATATATGCAGATTGGCGCGAGCAGTTAACTCAAATGGGAGAAATTTTGAACAAACAGGACGAAGCGGAAGAAGTACTTTCCGATTTTGATGAAAAAGTCGAGGAAACAAAAGCCAATACTGAGGATGCAATCGGCGATGAATCAGTAGCCTTCGTATGGACAATGGGAGAAGAATTTTATGTATTTGAACCTGACCGTTACGGTGCAGAAGTCTTATATGATGAAGTAGGGCTGACCCCTCCTGATTTTGTTGAAGGGTTAGAGCAGGAAGAACAGTGGAACCCAATATCTATGGAAAAGCTTGGCGAACTGGATGCTGAGCACGTATTTGTAATAGCTGAGGAGAATGAACCTGGACTTGAGATCCTTGATGAAAGCTCCGTCTGGCAGAGTACCCCTGCAGTTGAGAACGATCAGGTATACACGATGAATGACCCTAGTCACTGGACAATAGATGGTGCGCTTGCCCACGAGATGACATTAGATGCAGTGAATGAAGCATTAACTGAATAAAGGTTTATTAAGAATACGTAAACTTTTATAAAGTTTACGTATTTTTTATTGATCTTCACCTTACATTATCGTATATTGATATCGGAAATCGATATTGAGTAGGGAGGCTTCTTAATTGTTAAGAGATTTTTTCTTGGGATCTATTAAAATTCATATTTTATATCATGCGGACATCGAACCGATTTACGGAGCTTTCCTGATGAAGGAGCTCGCTTCCCATGGATACAATATCAGCCCTGGAACATTATATCCCACTTTAAAAAGCTTGCATTCAAATGGCCTCCTTCACAAATATGAGGAAACCGTGAACGGAAAAATACGAAAATACTATACGATTACTGAGCATGGGAAAAAAGTTCTTGAAGAAGGAAAACAACAGGTAAGAGAACTCGCCCAGGAGATTCTCTATGATCAAGGTTATGGAAAAGGAGGAATAAAAGATGAGTAAACGAAAAAGGTCGTTAAAAGAAATACTGATCGCTTCCACTAAATTAGGGTTTACATCCTTTGGCGGCCCGGTCGCTCACCTTGCTTACTTTAAAGATGAATACGTTGACCGGCGTAAGTGGCTGGATGATAAAACGTATGCCGATATTATCGCTTTATGCCAGTTCTTACCCGGCCCTGCCAGCAGTCAGGTCGGGATTGCCATAGGGATGCTGCGAGGCGGACTGCTCGGGGGGATTGTCTCCTGGATAGGCTTTACCGTCCCGTCCATTCTTGTTCTTATTTTATTTGCTTTAATGTATCAATCCTATGACCTTAGTGACGCCGGCTTTATTCAAAGCTTAAAGGTCGTAGCTGCTGCCGTCGTTCTTCATGCACTCATCGGTCTAGGAAAAAAGTTAACACCGGACCGTACTAGAATAGGGATTGCAATTATAGCGGCATTTATTATGCTGCTGTTCCCTTCGGCGTGGATGCAGATAGTCATTATCCTGGCAGCCGGGCTGATCGGTTCGAAGCTTTTCGCTGAGATTGCTGATACAAAAGCAGAGCCCTTTCCCGTCACTTTTTCTAAAAAGGCTGGCGCTGCTTCACTAGCTGTATTAGCTGGGCTGCTTGCATTTCTGCCGTTGATCGCCCGTACGACAGATCACATGCTTGTCCAGTTGTTCGATACTTTCTTTAGAGTCGGATCCCTTGTATTTGGCGGCGGACATGTCGTGCTCCCCATGATTGAAAGAGAAGTGGTGCCTAGAGGATGGATTGATTCAGGTGAGTTCCTGGCGGGGTATGGCATGGCCCAGGCTGTTCCCGGACCTCTCTTCACATTCGCAAGTTACCTGGGAACTATGATTGAGGGAGTGGCAGGAGCTGTTGTCGCCA
Source organism: Halobacillus sp. A5 (assembly GCF_024189315.1). Lineage (GTDB taxonomy): Bacteria > Bacillota > Bacilli > Bacillales > Halobacillaceae > Halobacillus_A. Next base: position 148,284 of record NZ_JAIZEO010000006.1, read on the forward strand.
CTATAGGTATTTTCCTTCCTTCATTCCTTTTCTTAATTGCTGCTCTGCCTTTTTTGAATGAACTTAGGAAAAGATCTAAATTTCAGGGTGTCTTAATGGGAGTCAATGCAAGTGTCGTCGGCATCTTACTAGCTGCTTTTTACGACCCTGTGATTACAAGCTCGATTACAAATAATGATGATTTTGCTTTGGCAGCTGTTCTATTTGTCTGCCTGCATTTCTTTAAGGTCCCTGCATGGGCAATTGTTCTCATCGGAGTTGGTGCAGGATTCATCCTAAATTTGATATGATAGAGTCAGACAATGAGCATGAAATGGATCGTTTCATGCTCATATTTTGTTTTTCATGCCGATAATAAAGGTAAATATACATTACTTACGAAAAGGAGCTTGCTGCGCTGTACTAGTTTTGTTACGGGGGGATGAATATGACAAATGAACAAACACGTTATTCACGATTAGCCCAGGTTACAAAGTTAATCAACACTAATCTTGAGCTGAGAGTAGCTCTGGAGCATGTGGTCACCGCCATATCAGAAGAAATTGTCAGCTGTGATTCTGTGGGTATCTACCTCCCCCAGGAAGATAATACATATCGGGGGTTCGTTGGTAAACCTGATTTAATTAACGGTGTGTCGCTCGATATGCATGTAGTTGATACTGCTCACGATCATCTGGCAAAAGAGGTTATTGAAACGAGAGAACCTATTTACATTCCTGACACTTCCCTAGACTCAAGACCTGACCAGCGTGCGGTTGAAGCATTCGGGATTAAATCTCTGCTTGTGCTTCCTATGGCTTTTGAAAAAGAGCTGTATGGTCTAGTCTTTCTCTTTGACTACGGCATCCCTATGAATCTGCAGCCTTCCGAAATCGAATCAATTGAAGCTTACGTTAATATGGCTGCCGTAGCCGTACGAAACGCGAAGAACTTAACGAAGAAAGAATCTCTTATTGCGGATAAACAGCTTCTATTAAACGTTACGAGAGAGCTTTCCATGTGCTCTTCCCTTCAAGAAGTAATGGATAAATGCTTCGAGTACCTCGGCGAAGTGTTAGATAACCCCAATATAGGCGCACATCTCTTAGACCCTGTGGCCTCCCGTCACATTAACCCTGCGAGTCTCAGCAAGGACAGTGAATGGTCAGAGGAAGAGTGGAAGAGAACCCATCGTCACCTGGCCCTCGATTTCAAGAAAGACTTAGTATTTCAAGAAGTTCTTACGAAGAAAAAATCTATCTACATCCCTGATACTGAACAGGATCTGCGTCCGAACCACGAAGCCTGTAACCTTTTTGGAATAAAAGGGATCTATATGATTCCATTAATTGCTGCAGGAAAAGTCCTTGGTACCGTAGCTATCGTGAACCTAAGCGAACAAAATTACCCTTACTCCAAAACGGCTATGCAATTAGCTGAATCGATTGTGGACGCTACTGCCCCTGTACTCTCCTATTTGTTATATATTGAAAAACAGGAATTAATAATATCGGAACGAACCTCAGAATTAACTCAAAAAAATAATGAGCTTGAACATGTCATCCATGAAGTTAAACAAATCGGCCGAGAGAAAGAACTAATATTAAACTCTGCCGGCGAAGGAATATTTGGACTCGACTTAAAGGGCTTTATTACATTCTGCAACCCTTCCGCTGCGAATCTGCTGGGCTACTACCACGAGAAAGAGTTAATCGGGCATTCCAGTCATCATATTTTTCCTAATTGTATGTTAGATGAATCCGCTTCGTTCTCCCCTTCAAATGACAGCGGCAGAAGAGCTGAAGAAGAATTTTTTCATAAGAAGAATGGTGAACGGTTTCCAGTAGAATTCGTCATTACCCCGCAAATTGAAAAACAACAGACAGTAGGTTATGTAGTTACTTTTAAAGATATAACCCACCGCAGGCAAATGGAAGAGAAGATTAAATACCATGCGTATTATGACAGTATAACGAATCTCCCTAATCGTGTACTCTTCCAGGACCGTCTGCATCAGGCGCTTAAATATGCAGAGCTCTATGGAACAAGTCTTGGTGTTCTTTTCCTTGATCTTGACCGTTTCAAGAAAATCAATGATACTTTCGGACACACGTTCGGCGACCAGGTATTAAAGAAAATTGCCGACCGTCTTGTACACACTCTTCCAAAGGAAACCACCATTTCCAGACAAGGAGGTGATGAATTTACTATTTTGCTGCCAAGCATTCAATCTAAGCAGGAAGCAAAAGAATCTGCCCGTGAAGTGCTGCACGTTTTCTCGGATGCTCTCCATGTAAACGGCCAGGAGGTTTTTGTTAAAACAAGCATCGGGATAAGCGTCTTCCCGGATAACGGTATGAATTCAGAACAGCTCATTAAACATGCGGACGTCGCCATGTATAAAGCAAAAAAACTCTCCGGTAACCAATTCCAGCTTTATGCACCCGAGCTTGAAGATCGAACTGTAGAAAGTGTGGAATTTGAAAATGACCTTTACAGGGCATTAATGAACGAAGAGTTAACGATTCTTTACCAGCCGAAATATAACTCACGTAAAGGTGTCCTGATAGGTGTAGAGGCTCTCCTTCGCTGGAACAGACCCAATAAAGGAATCATTAAACCGAAGGAATTCATCCCGCTTGCCGAGGAAACCGGGCTGATCATCCCAATGGGAGAATGGATCTTAAGACAGGCGTGCCTGCAGACCCAAGCATGGCATGAACAAGGTTTTCAAGATATCACTGTATCTGTAAATTTGTCCCCTCAGCAGTTTAACCAGGATGAGCTTGTCGGACATGTGAAACAGATCCTGGAAGAAACCAGGCTCTCACCAGACTGTTTAGAGCTTGAACTAACAGAGAATTTAATCATACACAACACTAAGAAGACGCGCAGCATTATTCATCAGCTTAAAGATCTGGGCGTTCAAATATCTATAGATGACTTTGGAACGGGCTACTCTTCTCTAGGCTACTTAAAAGATTTTCCTGTAGATGCTTTAAAAATCGACAAAACATTTATCGATGATTTACCCGGCAATCCCGCCAATGCAGCAATAACAAACACCATTATTACACTCGCCAACAGCCTTCGATTAAATGTAATCGCCGAAGGAGTAGAAAAAAAGGAGCAGCTTGACTATTTAAACGCGAATGGCTGTCACCTCATTCAGGGCTATTATTATAGTAAACCAGTAGAAGCGGAGAAGGCCATGGAACAAATGCATACTAACCTTAAGAAATGAGGGATCGAAAGTGAAATCTGTAAAAGCAGTTATTGATTATTTAAGAAGCGGCGGTGTTTCGTATATATTCGGGATTCCGGCTGGTTCAGTCAATGCTTTCTTTGATGAGCTTTATGAAACACCTGACGTGACACCAGTTGTTGCGAAGCACGAAGGTGCCGCCTCCTACATGGCAGCTGCTTATGCTAAATATAAAAAAGAGTTATCTGTCTGTATCGGGAGCAGCGGTCCGGGCGGGACCAATTTAGTCACAGGGGCAGCCAATGCGATGAGAGAGAATCTCCCTATTCTTTTCCTTACAGGGTCTGTCCCTGTAAGCACTGTTGGGTTAAACGCTTCCCAGGAGCTTGATGCGCAGCCCATCTATGAGCCTGTTACAAAATACAGTAAACGCGTAGATCGAGCAGAAGATTTGTTAGCTGAAATACACAAAGCCGTTGAAATTGCTGTCTCAGGGGTTCCGGGTCCTGTACATATTGCCATGCCGATTGACGTTCAGCTTCAAGAAGTGAAGGAACAGCCGCTCCCTCCTTTTCCCCAACGGTCTCCTTCCCTGCCTGATGATATCTTAATTGAAAAAGCCGTCAAACAATTGACTGCATCGGATCGAGGGTATATCTTTGCCGGCCAGGGAGTACGCGGGGCCGTTCCACACTTGTTAGAATTAGCTGAGCTTTTGAAATGGCCGATCATTACCTCTCCACAGGCTAAAGGCTTGATCCCTGATGATCATCCGCTCCGTGAAGGGATCTTTGGATTTGCCGGTCATGAATCAGCTTCCAGAATTGTTAATGAAGGCGGTTATGATACAGTATTAGTTGTCGGCTCCAGTCTTGGAGAGACAGCCACAAATAACTACAACCCTAACATCACTAAGGATAAAACCGTCATTCAAATTGATTTTGATGCCGATGTATTTAACCGCAGATATGCGGTCGATACAGCAATCTTAGGAGATGTGGAAATCACCCTTTCGTCTCTTAATCAAGGCTTACATCTATTAGGTTATGAAAGAACTATGAGCCCTTCAAAACGCCGGCAGTTCGAGAGCGTATCCAATGAATTCAGCACAAAAAATGCGCTGCTTCGACTTCAGGACTTACTTCCCGCAGACACACGCTATACGATAGACATCGGTGAATTTATGGCCTATGTCATTCACCATATGAATGTGTTGGAGGAAGACAGCTTTGACATCAACGTTCACTTTGGCGCAATGGGGAGTGGAATTGGCAGTGCAATCGGGACAAAACTTGCCGACCCAGAACGACCTACAGTCAGCATAACGGGAGACGGGTGCTTTTTTATGCATGGTATGGAGCTGCTCACTGCAAAAGAATATGGAATACCTGTCCTTTTCGTTGTTATGAACAACGCACGCCTGGGGATGGTCCACCACGGCCACGCCCTGCAATACAAAAGAGCCCATAATCGTTTTTCTCAAGAGCCCGTTGATATTTCAGCATTAGCACATATACTAGGGGTTCCTAGTGTACGAGTTGATAAAATAGAAGATTTACATCAAGACGCTGTTGATTCCCTTCTTAATCAAGATGGTCCAGCTCTCTTAGAAATTGCATTGATTGATGACCGCGTACCGCCTATGGGAGACCGGGTTAAATTTCTATCCTCCTTTGGAAAATAGAATGTTCCAGGAACCCAATCTTTAATATATTGTGAAAGATGGACACAGCCCTTGTACTTCCCTCATTTTCCATCTATGATAGATATGATTTATCCATTTGAAGGGACGAGAGAAAGTGAATTTACGCGTATTAACCATAGCCGGTTTAGTTTTATCAGCTTTACTATCGGGCTGTTCTGAAGAAAATAATGAAGAATCGAGCGACAACCATGAAGGTCACGTTCACGAAACAACGGAAAGCGGGGACGTGCGTGAAGAAACATCCAGCTACGAACAACTGCCCGGGTTCCTCGATGAGAAACCTGAAGATATGCAGAATATTTACGCGGCGGTGGCTCAGAACAAAGATTTATTAGAGAACATCCCTTGCTACTGTGGATGTGGGGAAACAGCCGGGCATCGTGATAATTACGACTGTTTCGTACATGAAAGCCGAGAAGATGAATCCCTGGTATGGGATGATCATGGAACAAAATGCGGAGTATGCTTAGAGATTGCAGCGCAGGCTATTGTTGATCATCAGGACGGCAAATCCGTTAAAGAAATCCGGGAGGACATCGACAAACAGTACGAAGATGGCTACGCCGAACCTACCCCTACACCCGAAGTGTAAAATACACCTAAAGAAGCATCCGGACTTTAATCCGAGTCCAGATGCTTCTTTACTTTAGGCAGGTCTTCATTGGGAAGACGATAGAATTCCCTGATATAGCTGTAATCTCCCGCCATTCTTCCAACTGGAGATAATTTATAAGGATCAATTTTATCTCCTTCAAGCAGCAGGTCATCCTGTATGTGGCAGCACACTAATTTACCTAGAATAAGGTGGCTTGTACCTACCTCAATAATTTGATCAAGTTCACACTCAAAGCTTACAGGAGCTTCAGATGCTTTAGGCGATCGGACCTGAACACTCTTTCCCGAAGCTGTACCTGCTCTCTCAAATTCATCGACATCGCGGCTGAATGGCTTGCTGCTCTCGTGCATTTGATTCGCTAATGATTCAGATACGATATTAATAACAAAATCCTTCGTCTCCTGAATATTTAATAAGGTATCCTTATCCCGCTCTCCGTCTCCTACAGAGATACAAAGTGTAATCGGGTCCATTGAAGCTACTGTAAAGAAACTAAAAGGAGCCAGATTATAAACGCCCTCTTCACTTATCGTTGAGACCCAGGCAATCGGGCGCGGCACCACCGAACCTTTCACAAGCTTACTCATATTATGGTCTTTAAACGAGTTCTTTTTTAAGATCACCGCAGTCAACTCCTTGTTCTTTGTTTCTATCATCATACATGAATACCTTTAAGTCCTCATTCATTCCGTACTATACGATTGTTTATTTTGTGAAATTTAGGGAATATTCCATGTAATTAACAACGAAAGGAGTTCGATGCTATTGGATGCTTTGGAGAGTATCATAGCTTATATTTCAGATTTTTTATGGAACTACCCTCTAGCTATTATTTTAATTGCCGGAGGTATCTTTTTAACGATTCGGTTGAAATTCTTTCAATTCCGTTTCTTTGGTCACGTGTTACACCAGACCGTCGGCCAGATTTTTAAAAAGACGGATAAAACGGGAACTATCACCCCTTTTCAAGCCTTCACCTCGGCATTAGCTTCAACAGCGGGTGCCACCAACATCGTTGGAGTACCTGTAGCCATTTCACTAGGTGGACCGGGAGCTTTATTCTGGATGTGGGTAATTGCGCTGATCGGCATGGCCACAAAGTATGCTGAAATTCTGCTCGGCCTGAAATACCGGGAGAAAAATGAAAAGAACGAATGGGTCGGAGGACCGCAATATTACATAAAGAAAGCGCTGGGCTGGCACTGGGTAGCGTCAGCATTCGCATTCTTCCTCATGATCGAATTAGTACCAAGTACTATGGTACAGTCTAACTCCATTGCTACACAGACCGAAGGAGCTTTTGGATGGCCTGTTGAGATTACCGGAATCATTATGTGTGCTGTTATTGCTGTCGTTGTCTTTGGAGGGATTAAACGAATTGGTAAAGTCACAGATAAGATGGTTCCTTTCATGGTTATAACGTACGTCGGCGTATGTCTTTATATCATTCTAGTAAACATCGACCAGCTCCCTGGTGTGTTCGGCCTTATTTTCACCCACGCTTTCACGCCCCTGTCGGCAACAGGAGGCTTTGCGGGAGCAATGGTGGCTGAAGCCCTGCGATGGGGCGTCGCACGCGGCCTTTACTCAAACGAAGCCGGACTCGGGACAGCACCGATTGCCCACTCGGCTGCGCAGACCGACCACCCTTCCCGTCAGGCGATGTGGGGCATATTTGCTGTATTCGTCGACACGATTGTGATCTGCTCTATGTCAGGACTCGTCGTCCTCGTCACAGGGGCCTGGAAAGATGTCGGGCCGGACGATGCCTCTAATATGATCAATGCAGCATTAGCGACTGAATTTGGAGATGCGCTCGGCGGCGCGTTTATTACTGTATTCTTAATCTTTTTCGTCGTTACCACCCTTGGGGTTCTTATCTTCTATGGAGAAAAACAAGCTGAATATTTATTTAATTTAAAAGCCGCCAGACTGATGCGGATCATATACATCATTGCCGTTTTCCTGGGAGCCATTGGCGGCCTGCAATTTGTATGGCAGTTCCTTGACTTATTACTTGCCTTTGTCTTGTTAGCCAATATTATTCCGCTGCTTTTCCTCCACAAAGAAATCGCATCATTGACAGATGATTATGTAAATCGCGTATACAAGAAGAAAACAAAAGAGCAAAAAGTAAAACTGTTTGTTGAAGAAAATGATTAAATCAAGAACCACTGCTTCCCACATGGAGACAGTGGTTTCCTTTTGACGCTTTCATTCGTGGTATACTGCTGTAAGTATCGTTGATTAAAAAGTTGGTGAAAAGATGTTAGATACTCATGCACGGAAATTCGTCCAGCCTTCTATTGAACATACAGCGAAATGGTTTTTGACCAGAGGAATGACCCCCGATCAAGTGACGATCATCGCCTTCGTATCCGGAATCGGAACGAGTGTTTTATACATTTTAGGTTACCCGGTCGCAGCCGTCATTCTTCTATGGTTATCCGGATATCTGGATGCAGTAGACGGCACTATGGCGCGTCATACAAAGTCCACACCTTTTGGTACGGTCATGGATATCACTTTCGACCGGGTCGTCGAGGTAAGTATGATTGTGGCAATCGCTTACGTCCATCCCGGTGTGCTGTGGCCGCTTCTGTTACTGACCGTTTCCATCGTGATATCAATGACCATTTTCTTAGTTGTAGGTACAGTTTCTGAAAAGGCAGGCGTCAAATCGTTTTACTATCAGGCTGGTTTAGCCGAACGGACAGAAGGGTTCATATTATTCAGTCTGATGCTGCTGCTCCCGGATATTTTACTTTGGACAACTCTTATCTTCTTCGCAGCAGAATTGTTTACTGGCGTGCAGCGCTTTGTAGAAGCTCGTAAAATTTTAACCTAATTCTGATAAAAAGGACGCTGACTAATTAACAAGCCAGCGTCCTTTTCTTTTCTGATTATATGGTGCTGGCAAAACTATTTAGTAAAATAAAAGCGCAGCGTGTCTGCTGCCAGGTTTAATGCAGCCTTCCCCTTATCAAAACGGTCAGCCATGCTTATGAATCCATGAATCATTCCATCATACCTTTTTACTGTTACAGGGACACCTGCCTCCTGCAGACGCTCAGCAAATGCCTCTCCTTCATCACGTAAAGGATCATATTCTGCTGTGATCACCAACGCCGCGGGCAGTCCTGATAGGTCTTCTGCCAAATAAGGAGATGCATAGAAATTAAGAGCATCATCGTCATTGTTTAAATAATGATTGCGAAAATAATTCATACTTTCTTTAGTTAGAAGGTAACCATCTGCATTGGTACTCAATGAATCTGTCGCCGCAGTAAAATCTGTCGCGGGGTAAAGAAGCAGCTGACAGACGATAGTGGGCGCTCCTTTCTCCTTTGCCATCATCGATACAACAGCACTTAAATTACCTCCTGCGCTGTCTCCTCCAACTGCAATTCTATACTGATCAATATTCAGCTCTTCTGCATGATCAGCCGTCCATTCAAGGGCCGTAAAGCTGTCTTCTACTGCTGCCGGGAATTTATGCTCGGGAGCAAGACGATAATCCACAGAAACAACCACACAATCTGCCAGGTTAGTCAGAGAACGGCATACACTGTCATGAGTATCCAGATCACCGACTACCCAGCCGCCTCCATGAAAGAAAACGAGCGCGGGATGCGGGCCGTTTCCTTCAGGCGTGTAAATTCTGACCGGTATTTCTCCATCCGGTCCCGGAATCGTTTGATTTGAGACCTGATGCACTGCCTCTAAGCTGCCTCTCCTGCTGCCTTCCAGCATTTGATAAGCCTGCCTTGCCTGGATGGGAGGCATTTGTTCTAATGGCGGAGGGGACAATACTTTTAATTGGTCAAGCAAAGCTTTCACTTGAGGATCTAAAGTCATAATTCATTCTCCTTCATTTATAAAATCATACTCATATTTGGTCTTCTATATTTCTATATTATAAAAGGGAAATATATCCAACCACAATTTATTTGTTTATAATTAATTTATTAAATTATCTTGACTTCAAAGTAATTGTTCTGTATAGTTACTTACATAAGGTAACCAGTTTTTATTTTATAACTTAATGAAGGAGGATTTTAAATGACTACGTTAACTTTAGATAAAGTTCACAGTACGTTAGATTTTCAAATTAAGCATATGATGGTGTCGAAAGCTAAGGGAGAGTTTGAGGACTTTGAAATTGACTTTAACGGCGACCTTTCCGACGTAGAGTCTGCAAGCGTGAAAGTTACGATTCCCGTAACTTCTATTAATACAGGAAACGAAGACCGTGATGGCCACCTTCGTTCAGGTGATTTCTTCGAAGCAGATAAATATCCTAATATGGTTTTTGAAAGCACTTCGATTAAACAGCTGTCCGAAGATGAATATGAAGTGAAAGGAAACTTCACTATTAAAGACGTAACTAATGAAGAGACATTTACTGTAGAATTCAATGGAACGTCAAAAAGTCCAATGGACGGCAGCACTGTTGCTGGTTTTGACGTCAGTGGAAAGATTAACCGTGAGGCTTACGGCATAACGTATAACGCGGCCATTGAAACCGGCGGTGTGCTTCTAGGTAAAGAAGTTAAATTTGAAGGCAACTTCGAATTCATAGCCGCAGAATAAGTAACATTAATCCCGCCGGATAAAGGCGGGATTTTTTATAGCTGTATAGTGCCGCCACTTAATCTCTTTACCCCTCGAATAGATGAAATGTCTTCAATTAATTGAAGCACAGCACGATCTTTTTGTTTGGCTTCAATCATAAAGTCCACATCCTGCTCCAGCCTTTTAATCTCCTGTAACAGCGGTCGAACAAAGGTAATATCTACAAAATCAGCGTGACTTCTATAAGCCTGTTCTGACTTAGGGGAAGAAATGTGAAGCTTTGGAGGCATCTCAGACCACGTTTTAAAAAAACTCGGCAGCAGTTTATCGAGGTCCTCCCCCTCGTCATGGTTCGCCATATAATGATGATAATCAAACATCATCGGCACCTTCTCCTCTTCACACACTTGAAGTGTTTCTGTGGTTGTATACGTTTTGTCATCATTCTCTAATGTCATTTGCTCTTTAATAGAGACAGGCAGCTGCTTTAAGTTATCGTGAAATCGTGCAATAGACTTCTCTTTATCGCCGTAAGCTCCTCCGACGTGAATATTGATGTGTCCCTCCTCCTCTAACCCCATAGCCTCAAGCAGCCGGTAGTGGTACTCCATATCCTTCACAGCATTCTCTGTAACGTGCGGCCTGTCACTTGTGAAAAGAGTAAATTGATTAGGGTGAAAGCTTGTTCTAAGCTGATGGGCGCGGACGAGCTCTCCTATCATTCGATACTCTTCTGTAAAAGGAGTAATATAATCAAAATCAACCTCATCATGAGTCGCTAAAGGAACTAATGAGGAGGAAAATCGGTAAAGAGGAATTTCGTGGGCGATATTATAGTGCAGGGCGCGGATGGTGTGTTCAAGGTTCGTACGGGTAATCCGTTCGAGCTGCTCTTCCCGGTCCTTTGATGCAAGCTTTTGATATCGTGCGAATGTCATCGTTTTTGAAGGGGTCGAATCATACAAATTCAGCGCATTTGCAACGTAACCAAATCGAATTTTCATAGTCAGGCTCCTTAACAATTCGTTGAGTTATGTATGTTTCCCTTTTAAGTATCGATTTAAAAGTATGTTGGTACATAAATGTTTATATATATTAAAGTCTATTTTTGTTTCCCAATATAGGCCATCCTACTTTTATGGGTCATTAACCAGGAAAGGGGCGGCAGAGAACGACTCGCTTTCCATGGAAGTCATCCCCCGCTGCCCCTATTTATGTCAGGTTTGGTTATTTCACAATCGTAAAGTCAAATTTCTGTATTTAGTGCTGTTTGATTTAGATTATGCAGGCGAGATACGTAACTACTGCTCCATGTCAGGGATGGCTCACTTCACTCGATACATAATCCACTTCAAACCCTAAATCTTTAAGCATTTGATGATCCTTCGTTCCTTCCTGGCCTGCTGTCGTTAAGTAATCACCCACAAAAATTGAATTCGCTGGATATAAGCCAAACGGCTGTAAGCTTCTCAGATTCACTTCACGTCCACCGGATATGCGGATTTCTTTGGACGGGTTGATAAACCGGAATAAACAAAGAACCTTAAGGCAGTAGGCAGGTGTTAATTCATTAGTTCCTTCCAGAAGTGTACCATCAATCGCATGGAGAAAATTAACAGGGATGGAATCAGCATCTAACTCTTTCAATGCACGTGCCATATCAATTACATCCTGCTTTGTTTCTTTCATACCGACGATCACGCCGGAACAAGGCGAAATGCCAGCATCTTTCACGTGGTTAACCGTATCCACACGATCGTCATAGCTGTGGCTGGTAGTAATGTTGTCATGGTGCCTGGCTGACGTATTAATGTTGTTGTTGTAACGATCTACTCCCGCCACCTTTAGCTGCTGAGCCTGCTCCGGCTTCAGCAAACCAAGACAAGCACAAATTTTCATATCGTATTTGCTCTTAATCTCCTCTACTGCAGACGTGACAATATCCAGCTCCCGCTTTGATGGTCCTCTGCCGCTCGCAACAATACAATAAGTGCCTGACTTCAGCTTGTGCGCCTGTTCGGCTCCTTCCATGATCTCCTGCTTATCCATCATCCGGTACTTCTGAATGGGGGCGGTTGAATCTCTCGACTGAGCACAGTATCCGCAGTTCTCCGGGCAGAAGCCGGACTTCGTATTAATAATCATGTTAAGTTTGACGTTGCTGCCATAGTAATGTCTACGCACCAAATAAGCGCTTGAGAGCAGATCCAGCAGCTCGTCTTCAGGACACTCCAGCACAGCTAAAGCTTCTAAATCGGTTAATTCTTCTCCTTGAAGTGATTTTTCAGCTAACCATTTCCAATCCAGCATCAACTATCCCGCCTTTATGCGATTTTTTCACGATTTCTAAATGCACTTCTTCTCACAACACTTTTCTCTAATCGATACCCCAGCACACCAGCAAAAACGGAAAGAACAATATCTTTTGGCAGCGGGACCATCATCCACGACCAGACGAGGGAATACGTTAACCCTTCCGGTGCTTCAAACCAGAATAAATAAGCGGCATACATCCAGTTCGTTCCTAGGACGTAATTTAGAACCATTGCAGCTAATGAAGCCGCTGTATACATTTTTAAGCTGCGTTTCCGCTCAGCCATTTTTCCGGCTATGTAAGCTATTAATATAAATGAAAAGATAAAGCCAAATGTCGGCGTCAACAATACCGTTAACCCGCCTTTAAATTGAGCAAAAATGGGGGCTCCCACTAACCCGAGCACCATATAAACAAACATCGACATGGCACCTAAACGGCTTCCAAGAATCAAACCCGCTAATATAGCAAAAAAAGTTTGGAGTGTAATGGGGACTCCGCCAATAACCATAAAAGGAGCAATTGAGGTAATGTTAGCGCCAATCGCCATCATAGCCACAAAAAGGGCCCCCATCGTAATTTCTAAAGCTGTCCATTTTCTTTTCATTATGAGTTCTTCCTCCTCTTCACTTATAAAATAAGAATAGAAGAAAACCTCCATTTATGTCAACTTATTTTATTTAAGGTTAACATTAAAACCAAGAAAAAAGGGCGCTGTTCTTTGCGCCCTCTTCCCTGCCTAATTTACAAGCTTTCCTGGATCTCTTTCACCATTGCATTGACTGACTGCAGACCCCCGCCAGAAAGATACCAGTATTGAGGATCTAAATAAATAATATGGTCTTTCTCATAAGCCGTTGTCTTTTTCACCAGTTCATTCTCCATCACCTTTTCTGCAGAGGATTCACCGCCTACAACAGCTCCACGATCGACGACAAAAAGGTAATCTGGATCTTTCTCTGAAATGTATTCAAATGAAACACTTTGTCCATGAGTTGAGGATTCAATAGAATTATCCACCGGATTCACTCCTAATACATCATGAATTAGACCAAATCTGGAACCTTCTCCATAGGCACTTATTTTTCCATCATTGGCTAACGTAATTAACCCTTGGTCCTCCATGGACGATGCCTTATCATGCGTTTCTTCAATATTGGTTTCAATGTCCGCTAACTGCTTATCTACCTCTTCCTCTTTTTCAAAAATCTCACCTAACGTATTCATATTCTCCTGGAATGAATCCATGTACTTTGTGGTATCCACTCCTAAATAAATAGTTGGCGCAATTTCTGATAGTTCATCATACACGGATGATTGACGACCAGAAATAATGATAACATCAGGATCCATTTGACTGATTGCTTCAAAATCCGGCTCTTTCAGTCCCCCAATGTTTTCGTAATTCTCCCCGTTATAGTGGCTTAAATAATCCGGGAGAGAATCCTTTGCCACTCCCTGTATATCTACCCCAAGTTCGTCTAAGCTGTCTACAATTCCAAAGTCAAAGACCACCACATTTTCAGGGTTTGCCGGAACTTCCGTTTCTCCCAACTCATGTTTAACAGCTACCTTCTCTTCGGCAGCATTCGATTCAGCCTCCGTGTCCCCTCCACAGGCTGCTAATAAAGCGACCATTAATAATACACTTACTGCTATTAACCAATTTTTCATTTTCTTCACCTCATATTTTTATTAGAAATACACACAGATTTTTTGATTATTGATCGTATGGATATCAATGTCCATATCATAAATAGAGTTTAATACAGCCGCATCGATCATCTGATCCTTGTCGCCTTTTTCTACAATCCGCCCATTTTTCATAGCGACAATATAGTCGGAATAGCAGGAAGCAAAATTAATATCATGAACGACAAGCACAATAGTCTTTCCAAGCTCTTTCACTAATCGGCTCAAAGTTTTCATAATTTGAACCGAGTGATTCATGTCTAAGTTGTTTAAAGGCTCGTCCAAAAGCACATAATCGGTGTCCTGGGCTATAACCATGGCGATATAAGCTCTTTGACGCTGGCCACCGCTTAATTGATCTAAGTATTTATGCTGCATATCTAGTAAGCTTACAAATTCCAATGCTTCATCGACTTTTGATTCATCTTCTTCATTCAAATTCCCTTTCGAGTACGGAAACCTTCCGAACGAGACAAGTTCACGAATCGTCAGTCTAAGATGGATATGGTTGCTTTGCTTGAGAATCGATATTTTCTTTGAAAGGTTTTCCGTCTTCCATCTGCTGATGTCATTATCCTCGACCATCACCTCTCCTTCATCCACAGTAATCAAACGACTGATCATCGATAAAAGTGTACTTTTTCCAGCACCATTTGGACCGATAAAGGTTGTAATTTTTCCTTTGGGAATGGTGATAGAGACATCTTCTACAACTGCTTTACCTCCATATTTCTTAAATAAATTCATTACTTTTACCATGCTTTATTCTCCCTTAACAGTAGATAGATAAAGTAAATTCCGCCGATGAAGTTGATTAAGACGCTAATCGTAGTTGAAAAGGTAAAGACTCTCTCTACAATCAGCTGTCCTCCCGCAAGTGCAATCACACTAAACAGCACAGAAACTGCAAATAAGTAGTTATGACGGAAAGTTTTAAGAAATTCATGAGCTAAATTAACAACGAGTAACCCTAGAAATGTAACCGGTCCGACTAAAGCGGTAGCTGCAGAAATAAGTATGGCTGTGACGATCAGCAGCCGCTGGACAATTTTGTCATAAGGAACTCCTAAGTTAACAGCGTGATCCTTACCGAGGGCAACAACATCCATATACTTATGATATGGAAGGTACAAGAGCAGACTTCCTATCATAATGACAATAGAGATTCCGAGTAAGTTTGTATTTACGTTATTAAAGCTCGCAAACATACGGTCCTGGACAATTAGAAACTCATTCGGATCAATGAGTACTTGCATGAAAGACGACAAGCTTGAAAAAAACGTGCCGAGAATAATTCCAACGAGCAATAACAAATATACGTTTTCTCCTTTTCTTAACAGCCATTTAAAGAGAAGAAATGAAAATACAACCATGGCGGCTATGGAGACCAAATAATTCAACTGGCTGTCCATCATGGCCAGCGAACCAGAACCAAACAAGAAAACAACCAGGGTCTGTACTAGAAGATACATACTGTCCAGGCCCAGAATGCTTGGAGTGAGGATGCGGTTGTTTGTAATCGTTTGAAAAACCACGGTAGAAAACGCGATAGCCGCCCCCGTTATAACAATGGCTGTTATTTTGACGCCTCTTCTCGGAAGTATGTAGTCCCAATTACTGCTGATCCCGGTAAGCAGAAAAGCAAGAACAAGAACAGAAGCGATTATTAAGAGGAGAGCTATTTTTCTTTTAAAAAACATACGAGCGCCTCCTCATCAATAGGTAAATAAATATTGCACTCCCTGCGACGCCCATAGTAAGACTGATTGATATCTCATAAGGGTATATCGCCACGCGGCCAATGATGTCACAAATCAATACGAAGCCCGCTCCGAAAATTGCTGTCTGAATTAAGCTTTTTTTCAAATGATCCCCGTAGTACATCGTGACGATATTTGGAACAATTAATCCAAGAAAGGGGATCATTCCAACCGTAAGGACAACAGAGGCTGTAATCATTGCTACGATGGCTAAACCGATGTTAACGACTTGCTTATACTTAAGTCCTAAGTTTCTGGCAAAGTCCTCTCCCATTCCTGCAAGTGTAAAAAGGTCAGCATAGAAAAAGGCCAAAAGAAGTAGTGGAACGGAAAGGTAAAGCATTTCAAACCGTCCTTCCATAATCATCGAAAAATCACCATGAAGCCAGGCAGACATGTTCTGCACAAGGTCGTGTTTCAACGCAAAAAAAGTCGTAATAGAGCTTATGATATTACCGAACATCAGACCTACGAGCGGGATAAAAATCGTATCCTTAAATTTAATACGGTCCAGAATCTGCATAAAAAGAAAGGTCCCCATCAAAGCAAAGACAAAAGCTACTCCCATCTTTACAAGCGGACTTGCAGATGTGAACAAAAGCAGAGAGATTAATACCCCGAGACGCGCTGAGTCAAATGTTCCTGCAGTGGTCGGAGAGACAAATTTATTCCTCGTTAACTGCTGCATAATCAATCCACAAATACTAATGCTTGCCCCCGCAATCAAAATACTTACCAGTCTTGGAAGGCGGCTTACCGTCAGAATCTCTAATTGTTCAGCTGAAAGATGAAACAAATCGGTCACTGCTAACTCCGAAACTCCAATGAACAACGACATGAAGGACAAAAGAATAAGAGTTGCAAATGTATATCTGATTTTCATAAAAAAACACCCTTATCCCTTTCCTTTAGAACGATTATTGATATAATAATGATATTGAAATTCATTATCAATTAGAATAATAGAGTAAAGGCTGGTTAAAGGTCAATACATACTGAGGATAATCGACATTTATGGAATAAGTGTTGCAGAAAGGAGATGTTAAACGTGGAAAAAAATAAAGATCCCCGGGTGCAGAGAAGTAAAATGTGGATCAAAGAAGCATTCCTAAACTTGTTAAAGAGAATCACATTCATCATATATCGGTTCATCAGATTATGCATCAAGCTCAAATGAACCGTGCTACATTTTACCGTCACTTTGTTGATAAAGAAGATTTATTAAAAACCATTATCGAAGATCTTTTCGTACAATGGAAAACGAGGTTAGAAAACTGTCCCCTGAGATTCGACTTCGTGAAAGAGAAAAAACCTCATCCCCGATTTGTCGAAATGCTTCAATTTATATATGTAGAACGACTCGGCTTCGAAACGTTGTTAAGCAAGAAAGAACTGGGAGAATTCAAGAAACAGTTTGAGCAGTTTATTCAGTCCTCCACACGCTCTACTCTGTCGGTAGCTTATGATTACCAGCACTCCGTCAAATTCTCTGCTGAAATTACCCAGACCTTTATTGCTTCAAGTATTATCGGCTCCATTCTTTGGTGGGTGGAAAATCAGTTTCCCTGTACGCCTTATGATCTCGCTGCTTACATAACAGAAATGATTGATTACGGGATCTATACACATTAAAAAAGGACGCTGTGTTCAGCGCCCTTTTTGTGCATTCTTATTATCTTACATTCATCTCACTTGGCTCAGGACCTTTGCGCTCCCCACGGTCAAGCTTGTTAATTTGACTCATATCCTCAGCTGTTAATTCAAAATCAAATACGTCAAAATTCTCTTCAATTCGTGATGGAGTTACGGATTTAGGAATAACGACCGATTCGTTTTGCAAATGCCAGCGAATAATAATCTGAGCCGGTGTTTTACCATGCTTCTCAGCAAGAGATTGAACTGTATCGTTGTTCAACACTTCTCCCCCCTGCATCAGCGGGCTCCACGCCTCCACTAAAATACCATGCTTGCGACAGAATTCTTTTATCTCATTCTGCGCAAGAAACGGGTGGCATTCGATCTGGTTAACAGCAGGCTTTACATCACATTCATCCAGTAAACGCTGTAAATGATCGACATTGAAATTACATACCCCGATCGCTTTCGTTTTGCCGTCTTTCTGCAGCTGCTCAAGTGCTTTATACGTTTCAACATAATCATCATATTCAGGTGTCGGCCAGTGAATTAGGTAAAGATCTACATAGTCAAGGCCAAGTTTTTCTAAACTTTCATCCATTGCTTTGATCGTCTGCTCATACCCTTGATCCGCATTCCAGACCTTTGTTGTAATAAAAAGCTCTTCGCGCGGAACATTGCTCTTCGCAATCGCTTCGCCTACTTGACGCTCATTCTTATAAACCGCCGCTGTATCAATGGAACGATAGCCGGTTTCAATTGCTTTCGTTACAGCTGGAACCGCATCCTTCTCTTCTACCCGCCATACCCCAAAGCCAAGCTGAGGCATTTCGATTTTGTCATGTAATTTAACAATATTCATGCGAAAATCTCTTCCTTTCTTGTAAAAGGTTACAGTGGTAGTGTAGCACAGGAGCAATAGTGAATGCGTTTATTTTGCTTGATGAGGCGTGGGGGTGGCGGGGTGTGCTTTATGGACGATTAATCCGTTTTATGGGCGGTTCTTGTAATTTATGGGCGAATACCTTCATTTATGGGCGAAAACGTGTTTTTATGGGCATTTCGCTATCTCAGCTGGTATCTGGCACCTTTTTTAGCGCCCTTTTCCACCAGGGGATAGTGCTTAAGCAGTCGTTTTACGATATATCGTGATTCAATCCCAAGAAATTCTCTAGCTTCCCGATTGGAAATCGTCTCACTGACTAAATAAGAGAATCTTTCTAAAGCATAATGGTGAACATCTTTTGATTGTTCCCCGCAAAACCGGCACAGCCACTTGGCCTGCTGCCATTTCATCCGGTAACGATGACAATCTGGACATCTAACGCCAAGATGCAGGTCTTCATAAGAAAGTTTAAATCTTTCTCGATAATTGAACACATACGGTTCATGAGCAGACTTCAACCTATGAGCCACCTTTGACAGTTCTTCCATACTCTTTTCTTCTCCGATAACGGTGTTTCTCAGCTGCTTCACCCTGCTCAAAAGGGAGTGGCGTCTTACCATTCTTTCGCCTGCCTCCTTTCTGTTATCACCCGTGATCTCAACCGGTGATTTAGCGCTCGCTAAAACTACCAGCGATTCAACAGGAAGACTGAACGCACAATTTTTACGCAGCCATTTTTTCAACAGGATCTGCTGCCGGTCAACTTGTTCAATGGAATCAGGAAAAGAAACTCGATCGCCGTCTTTTGTCCGAATGAGCTGATGGTGGTCGGTGTCATATGTTAGTTCTCCAGAGATATTCTTCACTTCGAGGAGAAGTATGAATTGCGGGAACATCAAAAGGGTATCGATTTGAAAATAGTGGAGACCATCAAACAAGCGGAGGTTATGGAGAATGAGAAAAGGGGGATCAAGATAATCCAGGTGGAAATCCAGGGATTCTTCGCCCCGCTCTCCTGGAGCGGAGAACAGAACTTCTTCTTTTACTTGTTCAACTACTGGATGGGATTCGGGGAGGGCTTCTAACAAATAATACAGCACTTTTAATTTAGAAGAGCGCCGGCGCTGCTTCACAATCATAAATTTTTCACCTCCTTAGCTTAAGGAGTATATACTCTACAAGTCTCTCCAAAATCCTTCTCAAAAAAGAAAACTTTCGACAGATGTCGAAAATTTAAGGGCGTTCTACCGGTTATGGGTTATTATACGATTTTATGGGCCAGGTCAGCACATTTGTGGGTATTTTAGTGATGTTATGGGCGGAAACACTCTTTTTATGGGCATTTACACTCATTCAAACACCTTACGATAAGCTCTGGTCTCCTCAATAATTGCAATCATCTCTTCTGCCAATTCATTCATATCTTCGACGTCTTCTCCTGAGTCACAGCTCGACCACTCAAACCTTTTCTCACTTGCGTTGATTACGACCTTCAATGAATATTCCCGGTCTTCGCGGCAGCTTCCTGAGAGATCTTTACGCTGCTGGTAATTTCCCTTGATGAACAGCTTATATATTTTATTACTTTCTTCTTCGGTGAGTTTGAAATTCTCCTGTTTCAAACTGCTTGAGTCCGCCTGAATGGATAATGATTGCTCTAATGTATCGACTACCACATGATTTCCTTTGTCGTAAGAGAATTTGAACTCAAACTGATCCTGTGCAGCAGCATCATATGGAAGGGTAAGAACGTCAATCAAGTCTCCCTTCTTCCCACATTCCAATTGATATACTGTTTCTTCCACCCGGTCTTTACGTTCAAAATTTTCACATGTTTTTTCAATAGTTTCTCCTGAGACGAATGTGTCATCTGAGTTTTCGGACTGAAAGGTAATCTCACTCCCGTCGAATGTCAAATAAGTAAACACAGGATTTCCTTCAGAAGTGTAGCTTACAATGCGGACCTCATCCTCTTGTTGGTCGTTTATATTTTGAATAAAATCATCCAAATACTGTGTATTTTCAACCTTTTCCTGGGTATCTATCACATCTTCTTCCTGCCGATCGAAACCTTCTGATTGATCATAGATGCCAGCGATTTGATTCGAACATCCAGCTGCTACAAACAACAATACCCCCAACAACCACTGGACCTTCATAAGGTTTCACCTCACCGCTTATTATGAATCAACCTCAGTCTTCTTTTTTTCGAAAAATGACTATCCAATTGGAGCCTGTACGGATGCCATAAGCTCTCGCGAACGAGCCCTGGTTAATCGCCACTGCCATGTTATCTAAAGAATTAATGTAAACAAGCGGTTCACCCTTGTGAGTATCGGCAAACGAGCGGCCAAACGTCATTACGTTACGGTAAATACTGCGGCCATCATGCTTGATTTCGACTTCAATCGCACCGCCATAGGGTACATCCAACGATTTAAAAAGCTCACGGCTGATGTTTGTCCATAAATTCCCGAATCGGATATCAAGAATGTCAATCATTCCTTCTACCATATTATCCTCTGCCCAGGCCTCTTTTACTGGCAGCTGAACGAGACTGCTCACGGGAAGTTCCGGACCAACGCCTTCAAACGAAATGATCCCCGAAGCCAGCCTGGCTCCTGTATAAGCATAAATATCTCTCCCATGAAAGGTATAAGATTCTCCTGATTTCGGCAGCCGGTTCACCGACTCATCTATTTCCCTCACTGCTCTAATGCCTTCAGTCCGTGCGATATGGGTTAAACTGCCATTGTCTGGTGTAATAACGTACTGTCCTGACCCTGTTTGAACCGCAACGCTTCTCCTCGTAGAGCCGACTCCAGGATCCACTACGGACACAAAAACAGTCCCCTCTGTCCAATAAGTGACTGTCTGCCACAATCGGTAAGAGGCTTCCCAGATATTATAAGGAGGAATATCGTGAGTCAAATCAAATATCTTTAGATCATGATCAACTGAATTTGCCACTCCATGCATGGCGCTGACTGCTCCGTCACTGATCCCAAAATCCGACTGTACTACTAATGCCCTTTTCATGCTGTACCCTCCCAGTATATTAACCGACCTTTTCTCTGATTACAGCTATGATACAAAACCTTTGGCAAAAACTCAATGAGATTCGTTCGACCCTATTGGATAAAATGACAGCATTCCCTACAATTGATTTATTATTTAACCAGGTTTAATATTAACTTAATGATATTTTCAAGGAGAGAAACAAATTATGGCGGATCAAGAAAAAATGACACTTATTACAGAGCTGGAAGGGGTAATGAGGCAATTCATTAAAGAGTTTAGAAAGGAATTAAATGATCTTTTAGGGGAAGGATTTACGAGTAGTGAATTCGCCTTTCTTCGCGCGATCCGCGAAAATAGTCATCAAAATGTTTCCTGTCTTGCCTCCGTACTCAATGTTTCGAACAGTCATGCGACATCCATTATGGACCGTCTTGAAGAGAAAGGATTAATGACACGTACCAGGTCAAAACAAGATCGCAGAGTGGTTGTTTTTCAGCTTACTTCTTATGGAGAGAGCATTTTTGAGGAACTTCACGACAAAAGAGCCGCTTATATGCAGGAGAGGTTTGAAAAACTGACCAAAAGAGAGCTTGAAGATTTAATACGGATTTTTCATAATTTATAAAACAAAGGGTGAAATCAAATGGAACACCTCGACCACAAACAAAAAGTCACCATAATGATTGCGATTATGGCCGCCATGCTGTTTGCCGCCCTTAATCAGACGATAATTGGTACCGCTCTTCCTATAATTGTAGCTGATATAGGAGGGATGAATTATTTCAACTGGGTGTTTACGATCTATATGCTCTCATCCAGTATTACAGCTATTCTTGTGGGTAAGTTATCTGATACATATGGACGTAAACCTTTTATCCTGACGGGAATTGGGATATTCATTATTGCTTCTCTGCTTTGCGGTATGTCAGTGAACATTTTTCAATTAATCATATTCCGTGCCGTTCAAGGTCTTGGGGGAGGCATGATCATTTCCACGTCCTTTACTGCTATTGGAGATTTGTTCCCCCCTCGTGAACGTGGACGCTGGCAGGGAATGATGGGGTCTGTATTTGGGTTAGCGAGTGTGTTTGGTCCAACACTTGGAGGCTATATAGTAGATACATTTCAATGGAACTGGGTGTTCTGGGTCTTTCTCCCGTTCGGAATAGTCGCCTATACAATGATTTGGAGAATGTTCCCCAAAGCCCCTCCAAATGAAAAAACGTCAGTAGATTTTCTTGGAGCCATTGTTCTTACCGTAACTATTGTGCCTTTACTGCTCGCATTCTCCTGGGCTGGTCAAAATTTCGCATGGAATTCAGCCATTATTATAAGCCTCTTCTCATGGTCGGTCATCACATTAATTTTATTTATTATCATCGAACGAAAAGCAGAGAATCCTGTTATTCCTCTCCATCTTTTTAAGAACAGTGTATTCTCTATTTCCAATATGAGCGGTCTGTTGATGGGGATGGGAATGTTTGGGGCTATTATGTATATGCCTTTTTTCATTCAAGGAGTGCTTGGTATTTCTGCTACAAAAACCGGCTTTATTATGATGTCGATGATGCTGAGCATGGTTTTCACCAGTACAGTTGGCGGTCAGCTTATTACAAAAACCGGCCGCTATAAAATATTTGCTATCCTCGGATTGCTCATTATGGCCGGGGGGATGTACTCCATGTCCCTAATGACGATAGATACAAGTGCAGCCGGGGTTGTGCGCAATCTAATTTTAGTAGGATTGGGGCTCGGGCTGACATTCCCAGTATTAACCTTGACAGTGCAGAATGCCGTTGATCACCGGTACCTTGGAGTCTCCACCTCAGCTTCCCAATTTTTCAGGCAGGCCGGGGGAACGATGGGTGTCTCTATCATGGGTTCAATTATGAATATGATTATGAGCAGGGAAATGTCTCAACTGAACGCTGATGCGCCCGCAGACCTTCGGGATCCCCAGGTATTAATGGATCCCAATCAAATCAGTGCGCTGAGAGAAAACGCCTCATCCCTCTCTTCTGCGCAATTTGACCAAGTCATCTCATCAATGAGGGAGATATTAAGCCATGCTTTAAATGGATCATTTTTATTTGGCACATTCATATTAATAGGAGCATGGATTTTAATATTATTTTTAAAAGAGATCCCACTGCGTTTAACGAACCAGCCAGCTGAAGAAAAAAAAGAAGAGAAGTTAAGCTCCTGACCTCTAATGTAACAGGCCGCTCTGAAGCGGTCTGTTGAGCTTGCGAGAAACACTGGGTTTCCAAGTACAGAAATAACGCAGCCCCTGCAGTTCTATTTAATCTGCGCAGCTGCGTTCCAATTACTCTTTTCTATTAGATAAGTCAACTTGCCTTCATTCAAAGATGCTTACATCAAGCTGTTCTTTCGCTCCTTCAATTATTCAGCGTAAAAAGCCAGCTCTTCTTCAATTTTAAGCCGGATTTTATCAATCGCTTCCTCGGGAGTATCCGCAAACACTCTCGTTCCATTCACCATTGCGTAAGGCTTAATTGCACACAATCCGCAGAAGGAAAGACATTCATTCATGAGTACCGCAACATCCGGATATTCTTCTTCCAGGATCGTCTCGATATCTAATTCGTTAATTAAATTTCCGTCACATACCTCTACAACCACTACCCCATGATGTCATAACTCCTTTATTTCTCGTTGTTGGGAAGACCTAGAATGCCCCGCGCTTCTTCTTCATCCTTCTCCATCTGTTGTACGAGCTCGTCCAGCCCGTCAAAATTCTCTTCTCCGCGCATAAAACGTAAGAATTGAACAGTTACAGTCCGTTCATATAAATCTCCTGAAAAATCAAGAAGGTAGGCCTCTACTTTATACGAATCTCCATTTACAGTCGGCCTATAGCCCGCACTGATTAAAGTGTAATAGTACTCATCTGAGGCACTGCCTTGGACTTGAACGACACCAATGTAGACTCCCGGCTTAGGACGCACATACTCGTCAATCCGGCCAACATTCAGAGTGGGAAATCCAAGCTGCCTTCCCAGTGCTTCTCCTTTTTCCACGACCCCCGTCATTTCGAAGGGACGGTGAAGCATCGATTGAGCGGCTTCCATTCTCCCTGCTGCCGTGTGATGACGGATAGTTGTACTGCTCACTTTTTCATGCTGAAAAGAAACATGCGGCACAATAGCAACTTTTATTTCCTGCTCTAAACAAAGCTCCTTTAATCCATTCACGTCTGCATGTCTTCCTTTACCGAACCGAAAGCCTTCTCCTATCACAATACAGCTTACGTTCAGTTGTCCGATCTGCTCTTTCACAAACTGTTCCGGTGTAATCTGTGCATATTCTTTAGTAAAATTAATATGATAGTATCGATCCACACCCGCTTTTTCTAAAAGCTGCAGTTTGTCTTGATAGGAGGATAGAGATTTCTCATAGGCCGCTTCGCCCTTTAACACCCAGAGCGGATGATCCGAAAAACCAAAAACAGCGATCTCTTCATCTTTTTGGCGAAGGGCACGTGCCCGACTTAAGAGCTTCTGATGCCCTAAGTGTAAACCATCAAATTTCCCAATTAATAAAATCGTTCGTTTGTTATTTTTCGGTGGTACAGCTGACACGTCTATTGTTTCCATTTCTCTATCCTCCCCATTGTTGCTCCCACTACTCTATTGTCATAGTATAACCAACTACAGCAGTACACAACTATTCTGCATAAGGAAAGGAGACATACCGATGATTGATAAAGCCCAAAAATTTGCCGAGGTGGCCCACAAAGGTCAAAAGCGTAAAAGTTCTGATGAAGATTATATTAATCATCCTATACGTGTAGCACGTATATTAAAGGACGCCGGCGGTTCTGAAAGTTTAATATGTGCCTGTCTGCTTCACGATGTTGTAGAAGATACGGCTTATGAACTTGAAGATATTGAGAGGGAATTCGGCGGGGAAGTAAGAAATATCGTAGCCGCCCACACAGAGGATAAATCTAAACCATGGGATGAGCGCAAAGCACACACTATTGAAGTCGTTAAAACAGGAAGCCTTGACGTCAAGTCTCTTATTGTAGCCGATAAATTGGACAACCTTCTTTCAATAGAAGAAAGCTACCATCAAATTGGTAATGCCGTTTGGAATTACTTCAACTCAGGCTGTAAAAAGCAGAAATGGTATTACCAGTCTGTGGCTGCTCATATGCATTCAGGGATAATTGAAAAAGATACCCCTTCCTTTTTTACTTCCTATGCTCAGGCAGTGGAACGTTTTTTTAAATAAAATCGTAACGATGCCTATATTCACTTGGAAGAATTATATTTTCGAATGGTCATAATCAATCGAATAGTATGAATGAAAAGAAAAGAGACGGGGGGGTATGGTGTTCACTTCAGGCTTCGCTCTGCAGAGTCATTCCCGCACAGAGCGATAAAGTTCCTGCGTCTCTTACTCTGACTTTCGATAACCGAAAAGCTGCCGCGCCGGCCTTTCTGCATTTAAGAGGATTGTAAGAAATGCTTTTTTATAATATCTTCATCCGAGTGCGGGATTTCTTTTCCTTTTATAATTTGAGCATTATTGATACATCCGCTCGTTAACAAAATAATATCATTAGGCTGTCCAAGCCGAAGGGCTTTTCTTACTCCTTCTTCCCTCGTTAAAGCCGCATGAATATTGGGGGATTCAGGATTGGTGAATCCGCTCATCACTTGATCTACGATTAACTGAGGTTCATGAAACCCTGGGTGATCCACGGTTACGATAATTTCATCGGCTTTTCCTTCTATAATAGAAGCCATCTTTGGCATTTTTTTAAAATCCCGGATTCCTATTCCTGCAATCATCACGATTAAGCGGTCATACGACAGCTTCTTTACTTCTTCTATCAGCCTTGTAAGCGCTACAGGGGTATGGGCATAATCCAAAATTACTTTTGTCTGATCAGGTGCTTTGATAACCTGAAATCTTCCCTCTGGACTTTGTAGTCTTTCTAAAGCACTTAGAATTTCTGAAATTGGATAGCCTAATAATAGAGCAGTCCCTATTGAAGACAGTACATTGGAGATATTATACGTACCATAGACTGGGACATATACCCGATATTTTTCTCCTAAGTATGTGAGGGTGAAATGCGAGCCTTCTTCTGAAGTTACTAATTCACCTGCCGTAAGATCAGCGTCACTATATTGTTGTAAACTATACCTAATGACCGGTCCATCAAATAAATCCGGGATATCCTTCCCCATCCCATCATCATCCAAATTTATAACGGCACATGTTGCCTGTTTAAACAATTTCAGCTTACATGCTTTATAGTGCTCCAATGTATGGTGATATTCTAAATGTTCTTCAGAAAAATTCGTATGAATCGCTACGTCAAATTTAATACCTTCTACACGCTTCTGATCCAGTGCAATTGAAGAAACTTCCATGGAAGCTGCCGCGTCTCCGTGGGAACGTAATTTTGAAAAAATATGATGCAGGTCGACAGCTTCCGGCGTAGTAGGTGTACTTTTATTATAAGGGATTTTCTGACGGGAGTTATAGATGCCCGTAGTGCCGATTAAACCAGTCGGTGTTCCGAGCAGATTTAAAAGAGATTGTACATAAGACGAAACTGTAGTTTTTCCATTAGTTCCAGTTACCCCTATTAATTTTATCTCTTCACTAACATGGTTATAATAGAATTTAGCAAGTAACGCCATAGCCTGTCGGACGTCTTTAACAACGACAAACGAACAGTCCGGATAACTTGTACTCAGCTTCTTCAGGTGACTATGACTATCGCCGATTACAGCCGCGGCCCCATTTTGGAGCGCTTCGTCTATATAGAGGTGGCCATCATTATTCTCTCCCCTGATGCTGAAGAATACGCCCCCTTCTGTTACTAACTTCGAATGGTATGCTAAACCTGTAACAGACTGTGCTTCCGGCCCGAATACATGCAGGACGCCAGCTTGATTAAGATATTGGAACGATATTGTTTTCATGGTTCTTCCCCACTCACGTTTTTAGTCTTCGATGTCATTTTCTTTGTCTTTTTATGTTTTGCTATATATTATAGACAGTATACTTATTTTTAAGTGCTCCACTTTTTTCCGCTGGCTGCCATGAATCAATTGAATCATTTTCTATAAAAATCAGCGTGCAGCCAATGAAAGTTTGATAAAATTGTTATAAACTTACCTAACCTTCGATAAAAAAGGCGTGAACATATACCCATGGAATTAAAACAGCTATTAGATCAATTATTGTTCGACTGCCACCATCCTTTAACGAATATCCGCATTAACGGAATAACCGACGCTTCCACGGAAGTAGAACCGGGTTACATTTTTGTGGCAATTAAAGGATATCAATCGGATGGGCACGACTATATTAAAGATGCCATTTCAAGAGGAGCTGCAGCGGTCATCGGAGAAAATGATGAACCGGGCATTTCCATTCCTTATATTAAAGTAGTAAATAGTAAAAAAGCGCTGGGGATTGTATCTGCTGCTTTCTACCGGGACCCTTCCCAAAGAAAGCTGATGATAGGAATTACAGGTACGAATGGAAAGACAACGACAAGCTATCTTGTCAAACATATATTAGAGGAGATAGGTTATTCATGTTCCCTCATAGGGACCATTCAAAACATTGTGAACGGGGAAAAGACGACAACGCAGAATACTACTCCGAACGCTTTGAAGATTAATCAATTATTATCTCAGAGTAACGATGACGTTGTAATCATGGAGGCCTCTTCTCAAGGACTGGCTGAGTTTCGCTTAGAAGGAATTTCATTTGATATTTGTCTGTTTACTAATCTCTCTCACGAACACTTGAATTATCATGGGACTCTTGATCAATATTTTGAAGCTAAGAGCATGTTATTTTCTAAGTTAAAACCTCAGGGAACGGCTGTTATTAATGCCGATGACCATTACGGCGAGAAACTTTCTAATCGACTAAGAAACAAGGACCTCTCTGTTGTGACATTTGGTGAAAATCCGGATGCAGTCATTCAGATGACAGACTTTAAGTTATCCTATCCTTATTCGGTGCGGTTAAATGAAGGAATTCAATCCTGTAATGTCACCTCTCCTATTCCGGGTTATCATAACCTGTTTAATGTGGCTATTGCTTACGCCTGTGCTAAAGTTCTTCATGCTTCTCCTAATGCCATTTGTGAAGCAATTGAACGTTTTCCAGGGGTGGAAGGCCGGTTTAATATGATTGATTTCCCTAATGGGGCGACCGTAGTCATTGACCATGCTCATACTCCGGACGCCATAATCAACTGCTTACAGACTTCCTATGAGTCAAAATCAGGGAGCTTATATCATGTGTTTGGTTTTAAAGGGGATAAAGATACAGAAAAACGAAAAGAAATGGTACGAATCAGCGCCGAGATGAGTGACTATTATATTCTGACATTGGATAACCTGAACAGTGTTCCTAAAGAACAAATGATTCAAACCCTGTATGACTTACAAGACAATTACGGAAATGCCAAAGGTGAAATTGTTAACGATCGCACGCTGGCTATAGAAAAAGCGCTGTCTCTAAGTAAAGAAGGTGACTGGATTGTAATCTCAGGTAAAGGCCACCAGACTTACCAGCACGAATACCAGCACCCAGCCAGCTCTGATAAAGAAACCGTTCTGTTATTGAAAGAGCGGGCACCTGAAAAATAATACGTTTGACCTTTTGAATTCGAGGGAATTATCTGGAATAAAACCAAACCCTTTCAGGAGGTCTTTTTCATGTCTAAAAAAGTATTAATGGTCGTAACTAATCACGACAAAATAAACGAAGACACACCTACCGGCATCTGGCTGTCCGAATTTGGTGAAGCATATAATGAATTTAAACAACATGGTTATGAAGTAACTGTAGCAAGTCCGAGGGGCGGTCAATCGCCAATAGACCCTAACAGTGTCAGCGATGATGAGCCTGCGGAAATATTGGATACGAAAGAGCATTTGGAGAACACCGTACCGCTCGAATCAATCTCCGCTGAAGCATTCGATGCCATTTTTCTGCCTGGCGGACATGGTACAATGTTTGATTTCCCTGATAATCAGAAGCTTCAGCAGCTGCTCCGTGATTTTTATGAAGCCGATAAAGTCGTTGCAGCCGTTTGTCACGGACCTTCAGGGCTGGCGGGTGCCACCCTTACGAACGGAGAGCCGTTGGTTAAGGGTAAACGAGTTAACGCATTTACAGATTCAGAAGAAGTCGATACTACGCTTGATCAGCACATGCCCTTCTTACTAGAAAGCAGGCTGCGTGAATTAGGCGCTGAATTTCTTTCCGGTCCAAACTGGTCCGAGCATGTAGAAGTGGACGGCCGTTTAATCACCGGTCAAAATCCCCAGTCTACTCTGGCAGTGTCAAAAGAATCCATTAAACAATTAAACCAATCCTAAAGTAAAACCGGTGCGATCGTCCGCACCGGTTTTTATTTATTAGAAATCGAAATCGTTTAAAGGTCTTCAGCATTTTGGTAATATTATATTATGAAAATATCCTCTAACTAAAATGATAAGGAGCCGCCTTTTTATGAACATGAGTGACTTAGAATACGAGTCTGTTGAACAAGCAGCGAACGAATTATTAGTACATATAAGTGAGTTTATAGGTGTGAATACAGTCTACATTGCAAAAAAAGAAGAAGATTATATGCAGGTAATGGATGCCTACAATAAAGGTGAGCAAATTGTTGATTCCGACTTACAAGTCGATTATGACTCCTCCTACTGCCAATATGTTATTTCGTCCGACGATGCTCACTTTAAGACGTTTAACTTAAGCGAGGATGAGGCTACGAGTCACATGAAGCTGGCTGAGGAACTTGGTGCAAAAGCATTCATGGGGGTTAAGCTTTACGATAAAGATAACCAGGAGTTTGGTACATTGTGCGTGCTGGATACGGAAGCGAAAGAATTCTCAAACCAGGAGATCTCATTTCTACAATCTATTGGGAAGATGTTTAATTTCATCATCAACCTCGATCAAACTCAGCAGCAAGTTGACCTTTTGTCGACACCTATTGTTCCTGTTACTGAAGGAGTCGCTGTCCTTCCCATCGTAGGGTATATGAGTGAAGATCGTTCGTCCCAGCTCTTAGGCAATATTCTACGCCAGGTACAACAGAATGAATTAGATTATTTTATTTTAGATTTATCAGGACTTGTCACATTTAACAACCTGTTTATTAACCATCTCATGAACATTATTGATTCCTTAGAATTAATGGGAGTGAAGGCTGTAATTACAGGCATACGGCCAGACATGGCTATGGCACAGGTGAAACAAGGCGCGAAGTTTAAAAATATAATTATAGCCTCTAGTCTAGAGCAGGCCCTGCAGCGAATTGGGTTTACGCTCATAAAAAATGAAGCACAGCGATAAGCCATGCTTCATTTTTTCTTTGCTAAAGCCAGTTCAATCCGGTAATGCTCCGGCTCGAGTTCCGTCGCCTCCCCTAATACCATCCGGGCTAATTCCGCTCCAATGAACGGGCCGGAAGTCAATCCTGAGGCTCCAAGTCCATTTGCTAAATACAAACTTTCATAATTCCGCAGCGGTCCATAAACCGGCAGAGAATTAGGCGTAAATGGACGGAAGCCGACTCTTGTTTCCTTGAAAGTAGCTTTCGCAAGGCCGGGAGCTACTCCTAAAACTTTATGAAAAATCTCATGCAGACCTCCAGCGGTTATTCTAGAATCAAATTTTTCTTTCGTTTCATGTGTCGCCCCAACAACAACCCGGCCCTGATCGAATGACAACAGATATTTATTAGTCGGCGGCATGACGACAGGCCAGTGTGCAGTCTCTATATCGGGAAGTTCGAGGTGAACAATTTGAGCTTTTTGCGGATGAACAAGAAACTCTTCCCCAAGCGGAAGTACAAGCTCTTTCGCCCAGGCACCAGCGGTAACGATTACTTTCTCTCCATATAATGTTCCGTCAGCTGTATTCACTCCTACTACACGCGAATTCTCTACTTTCAGTTCAGCATCTCCTTGAACAAACTCAACCCCTCTTTTTTTAGAAGCGCTTATTAGAGCGTCCCGCAAGGCTCTTCCGTCCACCTTGGCCGCTCCACTTATAAAAATCGAGCTGTAGCTTTCATCTAACGGCGGAAACATTTCTTTTGTTTCCTCAGGTGACAGCTTTTGAATTTCGCCCATTTCTGGAGCTGCTTCTCTACGTTCAAGAGCCCGTTCCATCATTTCATTTATTTTTTCTTCTTCAGTATGAAGACGTAGAGCGCCAACCCTTTGATAACCAGTTTCTATCTCGCCATCTGCTTCCAGTTCTTTGATTAATGAAGGATAGTATCGTGCTCCACCTTTAGCTAATTTATACCACGCTTTATTCTTGCGCTGGGAGAGCCACGGACAAATGATCCCTGCCGCGGCATCAGTGGCCTGGCCGGTATCTTTGCGGTCGACTACTGTAACTTCAGCACCTGCTTTAGCTAAATAATAAGCAGTGGAAGCCCCGAGAATGCCTGCTCCTACTACAATATATGATTTCAATCCAGAACACCTTTTCTATTTTGAATTTTAGTTCCGCATTCATTTTACAAGAAATAAGGAGTTTTTTCTATCTGGGGGAGGATTTGCGGATAGACTTACAGGAAAAAATTATAGAAGGAATTCAATGCCGGCAGCCCTGCATACAATAAGCACTGTAGTTCAAGAACCTACAGTGCTGCTTACTCTGCTTTTACTAAATCTGCTTCTACAATATAACGGTAAGGTGCATCACCCACAAACTGAAAGGGGTAACAGGTTGAAATGGTCAGGCCAGCCTGATCCTTCTCTACTACAACACTTTTGTCATCCTCTTCCACAATGAAAAGCTCTCGGATTTGATAAGCATATTCTTTACCTTCGTAATCCACATAAATAAGATCGCCAATTTTTAAGTCTCCCATTTCAGTAAAAACCGTATCACGGTGGCCGGACAGAAGAGTGTGTCCGTTCTCTTCCGGTGTGACGGTCCATTCACTCTCATGCATTCCCACTCCCTGAGTTAATGTCTCTTCGTCTGTTCCCCAGTATACGGGATACTTCTGCTCAATGGATGGTATTTTCAACTCAGCCATTTCCTCTCCTTTTTCAAAATTATTCTCGACGTCTTCGTTTGGAAGACTCTCTGAATCGAGGACTTTATCATCATATTCCAGGTAATCATTAAGCTCACTTGCACTCATAGACTGGATAACCTGACGCTGTTCCCACCATTCATACCCAAAATATGCGACAATTGATAAACCGGCAGCAATCAGGATAATGCCTATTTTTTTCCTCATAACCAGACCTCCATAGAAATGAAGGCAGGCGGATTTAAAGCCTGCCTCCTTTAGGGATGGGGAATTAAATGATTAGTTAACTGAATTCTTACGAAGGAACAGCACGCCGGCACCTGCAAATAAAGCTCCCATGACTATCATAAGCGGGTTGTTGGTAGCTGTATCCGGCAGTTCCCCTCCTTCTTCCTCAGAAGACCCGCTATCACCTCCATCTGAAGCAGCGGATTCATCAGAATCCTCTTCATCAGCTTCTTCTGAAGTTGAGTCATCATCTTCAGTTGACTCTTCCCCATCACCTCCGTCGTAAACCCCATCTGTTAAGTTTTCACAGGGCTGTCCGTCACTGTCGCGGTCGAGATCATCAGGATCATTGTTCTCGGAATAATCGTGGTCATTCCAGAACTCCATTACTTCTTCGCCTGTTTCAAAATCATCACAATTCATATCCCCATTGTGGTCCGCAAAGACCGGGCCGGAACCTAGAAAGATGCCAGCCAGGAAACCTAGACTGCATAAAACCATCAACAGCTTTTTCATTGAAAAATACCCCTTTTAATGAAATTTTTCCCAACACCCCTATATAACGTCATAATACAGCAATATAGTTAGTAAGTATACACAAAAACAGAATTTTCTGATATTTATACAACAAAAAAACATGAGTTCTTTGAAAGAACCCATGTTTTAAACTTTAGGAAAGGGTTTGACTCCAATCAATAACGGCTTCCCCTTCTAAGAACCGCTCCGTGTCCATCGCTGCCATACATCCTGTCCCTGCAGCTGTAATCGCCTGGCGATACTTCTGATCCTGTACGTCCCCACATGCGAAGACGCCTGGAATGTTTGTGTTCGTTGTTCCGGGTTCAACGAGCAGGTAACCTTTCTCGTCCATGTCCAGCTTTCCTTTAAGGAATTCTGTATTTGGATTATGACCGATGGCAACGAAAATCCCATCCGCGTCAATGAGCTCTTCTTCCTCGGAATCAGAATCCTTCACTTTAAGTCCTGTAATCTTCATTCCGTCTGAAATCATTTCAACAGGCTTCTTATTAAGCGCCCAGGTTATTTTATCATTCGCTTGAGCACGATCCTGCATTATTTTAGAAGCGCGCAGCTCGTGACGGCGGTGCACCACTTGTACTTCATCAGCGAATTTAGTTAAGAAGTTGGCTTCTTCCATAGCAGAGTCTCCCCCGCCTATAATCAATACTTTTTTGCCGCGGAAGAAGAAACCGTCACACGTAGCACATGTACTGACGCCTTTGCCGATATTATCCTTCTCTCCTGGAATATCGAGAAGTTTAGCTGAAGCTCCAGTAGAAATAATAAGTGACTGAGTCTTTAATTCGCCAAGACCGTTCACATTTAATGTAAAAGGACGCTGATCAACATTTACATCTGTCACCCAGCCTCTTTTAAAGGTAGCTCCAAAACGTTCGGCCTGTTTTTTCATGTTATCCATTAGTTCCGGTCCCATAATTCCATCGGGAAAGCCTGGGAAGTTCTCTACTTCTGTCGTTAAGGTAAGCTGACCTCCGGGTTCCGGTCCTTCAATAACGAGCGGCTCCATATTCGCACGCGCCAAGTAAACAGCCGCAGTTAATCCAGCGGGACCTGTTCCTAAAATGATTGCTTGATGTGGCATCAATAATTCCTCCTTTTTACAAACCTGAAGAGTTAGATGGTGTGCTCCAGGGCAGTACAGCAACTTGATATCTCTCTTCCATTATTCGTCTGATCCATTTACTTTCTTCTTGAGCCTTCGCCTGTAATAAAGGATCTGCTGTTGGAGAGGCAAGGAAAGATTGATTCATAACCCACCAGCCCGGATGCAGTTCAGCTCTCCGCAAATCCTCTTCCAGCCGCTCTGCTTCATATACAGGTGTAGCTTCAGGGAGAGTAACAATACATATTCTTGTATACGTCTCATCCTGAAGGGTCGGCAGCAGCTTCCTTACTGAATCAGGTACATTTCCTGTCGTTCGTTCCAATTCCTTATGATAAGACTGTGCAGCATCTAATAATAATAAAGTATGCCCTGTTGGAGCAGTATCAATCACGATATAATCTTCGTCGGAGTAATCAACAATATCAGCGAAAGCGCGAAAGACAGCAATTTCCTCTGTGCAAGGTGAATCTAAATCCTCTTTTAGAAAATTCAACTCTTCCTCATTTAACGTATTACCCGTTTCAGCAAGTACTTTATCCTTATACTTTTCCGTCTCCGCTTGAGGGTCGATACGGCTGATGGTCAGTTGTTCCTCATCATAGTCAGTGAATAATCGGCTGAGGTGGTCAGCTGGGTCTGTAGTGGTTAAATGAACCCTGTACCCTTTTTGAACTAATCCTTTGGCAATCGAAGCAGCCGTTGTCGTTTTACCGACTCCTCCTTTACCCATAGTAAAAATCAGACCTTTATTCATCCTTGCAAAATCATCGACCATCTCCTGTAATCCCTGGGCCTCTTCAATATCAAATGCCTGCTCATCTTTTGTGCTTGATATTACATTCCCCTGCATCCACTCACGTAATGAATCCACACCTGTTAAGGATAACGGGGCAAAAGGAAGCTCATATGTTTTTAAGGCTTTCAAATGAGACGACAGCTGCTTCAGAGCTCGCTGCTGGGTATTGCGAAAGCTCATAGAAACCTCGTCCCCTTTGACCACAGGCTGTGAGATTAATCCGTTTATTATTAAATGCTGGTTATATATACCAATCTCTCCCAGCTCCCTGGACGAGCGGTCTGCTTCATACAAGGCCGTATCATCCGGACGACTGACAAGAAAGAGAATTGTTTTCTCTTCGCTGGTTAAGCTGCGGATGGCCTGATCATAGATCTGCTTCTTACCAGCTAAAGAAGACATCGGTCCGAGACAGGAAGCTCCGTTCGGATGATCTTCCATAAACCCTGACCAAGCCTGCGGAAGCTGCAGCAAACGTAGAGTGTGGCCTGTAGGAGCCGTGTCAAATACGATATGGTCGAATTCTTCATGCAGCTGCTCGTCACTTAAAAATGTAGTGAACAAGTCAAAAGCCGCAATCTCAGTTGTACACGCACCTGACATTTGCTCTTCCATTGAAGCAATGACGCTGTCAGGAAGCTTTCCTCTATAGGGAGCGATTGATTTCTCTCGATGGTCTCCCGCCGCTTCTTCCGGGTCAAGATTGGCTGCTGCCAGACCCGGAACCCCCTTGAGGAACCGTCGCTCATTGGTGAGTTTCTCCCCAAAAACATCTTGTAAATTAGAGGCTGGATCCGTACTAATAAGCAGCACCTTTCTGCCTTGATCGGCTAAAGAAACAGCCGTGGCACAAGCAGTGGAGGTTTTACCCACCCCGCCTTTCCCTGTAAAGAAGAGAAACCGGGGGTATGTTTGCTTCGTAGGGTCGAACACTTCATACATAGGAATGCTCCTTATTCGAGAATCGTAAATAGAGATTTAGGTTGAGCTGAGAATTTAGCTTTTTCAATTCCTGACCACGTGGAGAACTCCTCTGCCGTTGGATATTCCCCTGCTTTTACTATTTTCCCGTCAATCATCACTAATGGAAGAGCCTGATCTCCCCGTTCATCAAGTTGTTTTCGAACTACCGGATTTTCTACGAACTGCTGCGGCTCTGTTGAAAGATTGTAGCGTACAGCTTCGATCCCCTCTTTTTCCAAAACCCCGAGGTTATAGGCGACCTTCGTCAGTTCAGGGTCTACGCTTGGTCCGCAGACACCTGTGGAGCAGCACATTGCTGGATCAAAGATTTCAATTTTCTTCATATCTAAAAACTCTCCTTTTTTAAGAAAAGCCGAGAGAGTCTCCCGGCTTTATGATTTATTCTTTATCTTCAGCAAACTTCTGAATGCGGTCGCTGATTTGATCCCGCACTCTTTGGAATACAGCCCACTTCTCTTCATCTGTGCCTTCTGCTTTAGCGGGATCATCAAATCCCCAGTGGAAGCGTGTGACATGCGGCGGAGTCATCGGACATTTATCATTCGCGTCACCGCAAAGAGTAATGGCAAATGCGGCATTATTCAAAATGTCAGGATCAATAATGTCAGAGGTTTGATCGCTGATATCGATATCAACCTCATTCATTGCTTTTACAGCTTTGGGGTTTAAGCCATGTGCTTCGATTCCGGCGGAGCGAACGTCAAACTCATCTCCAAGATATTTTTTGCCAAACCCTTCAGCCATTTGGCTGCGGCAGGAGTTTCCTGTACATAGAAAGTAAATTACTGGTTTGTTAGACATATTACATTTCTCCTTTTTAAGTGATATTTAATGTTCCCGGCAGGTCTTTCCCCAAGCAAAGGTTCCATCGAATTAATTTCAGACAAAGGACCGCGGGAAGCGATTCGTTTCCAAACGTAACGGATTCGGGTTATTGAATACTGTCAACGTCCTATTTAGAGTATCATTATATAATCAGCAGCCATAAATACAGACCGACTAACGTAATAAACAGCGTTGGGACAGTAAGCACAAGTCCTATCTTAAAATAATAGCCCCATGAAATCTTTACCCCTTTTGTAGAAAGGACATGCAACCATAACAATGTAGCCAGTGAACCAATAGGTGTGATTTTAGGTCCTAAATCAGAACCAATCACATTCGCATAAATTAATGCTTCACGCATCGTGCCTGACGTGTTCGTCTCCGCAATCGCCATCGCATCAATCATAACAGTCGGCATATTATTCATCACAGACGACAAGATCGCGGCAATAAAACCCATCGATACCGTAGCAGTAAACATACCCTGGTCAGCTGTGTATTGAATTAAGCCGGCCAATACATCGGTTAAACCTACATTTCGCAGCCCGTAGACGACCACGTACATCCCAATCGAGAAAAACACGATCGCCCAGGGTGCTCCTTTTACAACAACGGCCGTCTCGACTGCAGGACTCCGGCGTGCCATAAATAAGAAGAAGATGGCTACGATTCCGGCGATAATGGATACCGGAATTCCAAGCGGCTCACTCGCGAAGTAACCAACGAGCAGGACAGCCAGAACACCCCAGGAGAGGCGGAACATCTTATGATCCAGCAATGCCTCTTTTGGTTGTTTTAGGTCACTTAACTTATAATTTCCCGGAATATCTTTTCTAAAGAAAATATAAAGCACTAGAATACTGGCTCCGAGTGAAAAGAAGTTTGGAACAATCATCCGTGAAGCATATTCCGCAAATCCAATTCCAAAGAAATCCGCCGAAACAATGTTCACTAAGTTACTAACGACAAGCGGAAGAGAGGTGGTATCGGCTATAAATCCGCTCGCCATTATAAATGGCAGAACCATTGTTTCTTTAAAATTCAAGTTTCTCACCATCGCAAGTACAATTGGCGTTAAAATTAGAGCCGCTCCATCGTTCGCAAACAATGCAGCCACGACAGCCCCAAGTAAGGTGACGTACACAAACATTTTTGTACCGTTCCCTTTAGCGACCCTGGCCATGTGAAGGGCAGCCCATTCAAAGAAACCTATTTCATCGAGTATGAGTGAAATAATAATAATCGCGATAAAGGCAAGCGTAGCATTCCACACAATATCGGTTACCGCAATGACATCTTGAAAATCCACGACTCCGACAATGAGAGCTAATATTGCTCCCCCGCAGGCCGACCAGCCGATCCCTAAGTTCTTCGGCTGCCAAATGACTAATAATAATGTAAGTAAAAATATAACTGTAGCTAAAATTGCTGAGACCAAGTGAATCCCCCTATGAATCGCACTGAATGCGCAAACCTGCCTGCTCCAATGCATGTAATTTTTCTATCTGATCCGGGATCTGTTCTATAATCTGTTGAACGATCGGGTACGTTGCATGATCCTTATTTAATGAGTAATAAATCCACTGCCCCTTCCTCTTCTCTTTCACCAAACCAGCATCACGCAGTTTGCGCAAATGCTGACTGACGGAAGGCTGGCTCATTTGCAGTACCTCCACAAATTCACAAACGCAGCACTCTCCTTCGCTGATTAAGCCGATAATCGTTAACCGTGTTTTATCACCTAACAGCTTCAGCGTCTGTGCAGCTGTTTCTAAATCGATAATAGTTTTTTCCATAACCTCACCTCACTCATCACTATATAAGCATATGCTTATATATGCAAGTCTAATGCTTAAAGTTTCTTATTAATCTGCCCCCAACACATAATAATATACTTATATGCTAATGTATACAGCTGGATTGTTAAGGTTTTGTAAATCAAATTCTATTATTCTATTAATAGTAGAGTTCGATAGATAATTATGCGGTCCTAAACAAACGTTTGATTAATAAAAGATAGAGCAGTATGATACGCTTAATTTACATTTTATAGAGGAGGATATTTCATTGAAATATAGTTATGTATCTCACTTGTACTGCCCAAAATGTTCGAAAACGTACTCTGCTGAAGAAGAGAATCACTTATGCACCTGCGGCTCGCCTCTTCTCGTTGAATACAACCTTGATGAGCTAGCCGTCCACTTCACTCCGGACGTTCTTAAACAGAGAGCACCCGATTTATGGCGTTACCATGAACTATTACCTGTCCAGCATAAGGAGAACGTAGTCAGCCTGGGCGAAGGAATGACTCCGTTGGTTGATTTTCCCTCTCTCGGAGAAGATATGGGCATTCCGCGTCTGCTTATGAAAGATGAAGGCGTGATTCCAACCGGGGCTTTTAAGGCACGAGGGGCTGCTGTTGGAGTTTCAAAGGCAAAAGAGCTCGGTGTGAAGGAACTGGCAATGCCGACTAACGGTAATGCTGGAGCTGCCTGGTCGCTTTACGCAGCACGAGCCCAGATGAGTTCTACTATCATCATGCCGATTGACGCTCCAAGTATTACAAGAAATGAATGTGCCCTCTCAGGAGCTAATTTATTTCTCGTTAACGGCTTAATCAGTGACGCCGGAAAAATTGTAGCCGAAGCTGTAAAGGAAAAAGGATTATACGATGTCTCCACTTTGAAAGAACCTTACCGGATAGAAGGAAAGAAAACGATGGGAATTGAACTTGCAGAACAGCTGAATTGGCAGCTGCCTGACGTTATTCTTTACCCCACTGGCGGCGGGGTCGGGCTGATTGGTATTTATAAAGCCCTCCAGGAGCTTAAGCAATTAGGCTGGATCTCCGCAGAGCAAAAAATGCCGCGTCTTGCAGCCGTTCAGTCAGAAGGCTGTGCCCCGATTGTGGACGCATGGAAGAAGGGTGAAAAGGAATCAAGCTTCTTCGAAAACTCTGAAACGATCGCCTTTGGCATTAACGTGCCTAAAGCGATTGGAGACTTCCTTGTACTTGATGCGATCTATGAAACAAATGGCTGTGCCATTGCTGTAAAGGATGAGGAACTCTTAGAAGAACAGGAGCGTATCGCCCGATTCGAAGGCTCGTTTGTCTGTCCTGAGGGTGCTGCTGCCTTTCTTGCTGCGCGTAAGCTGAGGGAGGATGGCTGGATTAAGGAAGAGGAGCAAGTCGTCGTTTTAAATACAGGTGCAGGCATCAAATACCCGGACACGGTGGATATTGAAGTCCCTACCCTGGAACCTGGAGACTCTATTTAAAATTTGAGGAAGCCACAGACACACTCTGTGGCTTTATTCATGCGAAAAATTGAAACTGAACTTCGACAGCTGCCTCAATTTGCAGCTCTCCCGGCTCAATGGGAGTGGCACTGGCAAACGTTCCAGCCTTAGCCAGCGGAACGGCGTTTTCCTCCCCGCGTTCGATGACTTTGATAGGCGATGGATCGAGTTGAAGTCTCATCGCCTGTGCCATAGTCACCGCTTTTCCATAGGCATCCCGCAAAGCTTCCGATAAAGCCTGCTGATACAACATATCAGGATTTTTAACAGAAAAAGTGATACCCGACACTTGATTAGCTCCACTTTGAACGGCTGAATCTACAATAGCTCCCGTAAGAGGGATATCTTCGATCGTAATGGATACTCGATTGGTTACTTGATAGCCCCTGAAAACCTGCTGTCCGTTATCATAATCGTATCGTGGCACCACCGAGTATTCGACTGTCTGGATCGACTCTTCCGGAACCCCCATTTTCACAATTGATTCGATTACCTGCTGCATCACCCGG
This sequence comes from Halobacillus sp. A5, assembly GCF_024189315.1. Taxonomy (GTDB): domain Bacteria; phylum Bacillota; class Bacilli; order Bacillales; family Halobacillaceae; genus Halobacillus_A. Next base: position 189,042 of record NZ_JAIZEO010000006.1, read on the forward strand.
GCATTATCCTCCTGCACCTCCCTAAGCTCCCGTCCTTCAGTCATCACCCCTAATTCAATCGTGACCATATCAGGCTGCGCCTTTACCTTCCCGGTTCCGCTGACTGTCATGACCCGATTGCGTCTAGTCGTTGGATACATTAAACGGCCCCCTGTTTTGTTTTCGCCCATAAAAGATACAAAACAACCCATAAATTTCAAAATGCGCCCACAACCGTAATTTTTCGCCCATAAAACCTAATAATCACCCATAAACCACTCGTAACCGCCCATAACCAGTCTATTCCTCCCACCAAAAAAGCAGAACGACGACCGTCGTACTGCTTCCTTATAGAAACACGCTTTTCTCAATCTGTTTCATCTCATAAAAGTAGCCTTGTCGTGCCATAAGTTCGTCAAACGTTCCTGTTTCCACCACTTTCCCATGGTCCATTACGATGATTTGATCCATTTTTTCCAGACCAGCCAGGCGGTGGCTCACGAGCACTACCGTGTCATCGGCCGCTTGAGCAAACAACTCATCATATAGCGCCTGCTCAGTCAGTGCGTCCACCGAAGACGTCGGCTCATCAAGCAGCCATAAATGCTCACCCTTAAGCATAGCCCTGGCAATCGCCAGTCTCTGCTTTTCCCCGCCGGACAGGTTCTCTCCACGTTCGAGCACTTCATCCTCCAGGGAAAAATGTTCGAGCTTTACTTTTTGCAGTACTTCTGTGAGGAGTTCAGCAGGCACCCCGTCACAAGCGAGCTCTAAGTTATTCCGTATCGTTCCGTAAAAAAAGTGATTTTCCTGCAGAACCACGTTCGTGTGAGCCCACAGATCCTCACGCTCCATACTTTCGACATTCACCCCGCCAAGGTGAATGTCACCCTCGTACACAGGGTGGATTTTTAACAGCAATTGCAGCAGGGTCGATTTCCCTGATCCGCTGGCGCCTACTACAGCTGTCTTTGACCCTTGAGGAATGTGCAGATCCACACCTTGCACAGCTGCATAGTTTTCCCCTTTAAAAGCAAAGGTGACATCCGTAAACCTGACAGAAGGTGCTTGCTCTACAGGAAAGTTCACAGGAGCTTCAGGCTCTTGATATGGTTCTTCACGCACTACGGAGAATAATCGTTTTGATGCACGTCTGCTGTCTTCTAAATGCACTGGAAAAACGGCCATTGGGGTGGCATTTTCAAATACAGTAAGCGAGACCATTACCAGCATAGCCAGGAATATACCGTTTAACTCACCTTCCACTACAAGCCAGGCACCCAGCCCCAGCACAAACCAGGAAATGAATAATGAAACCATCGTATTCATGGAGTGACTTAAGGTGGAGTGCAGACCCTCCTTCTCCTGCTCCTTCACATAATTACGGGAAGCCAGGAGAAGCTGACTTTCTTTCTCCTCTGCCTTTTGATAAATTTTTAAATCACGGTAACCATAAAGCAATTCAGCGGCCTCGGTGGAAAGCTCGCCTCTTCGTTCACGCACCTGGGTATTCAGACGCTTCTGTCTTACGGCAAATACAGCAGGTATGATTAAGCCGGTGAGCAGCAGTCCAACAAATAACACAATCGCTAAAGCCACCGAGTAGAACGTCGTAAACACAATGGTACTTAAAAATACGATAACTAATACAATCGGTGGATAATACACCCGCAGGAAGAAATTCTGCAGGCTTTCTACATCTCCGACTATCCGGGAAAGTAAATCTCCGCTTCGATATTTTTGAAAGATCTGCGGGGCGAGTGGTTCGATTTTGTTGTAAAAGGACACACGCAGATGACTCAGAATCGTAAACGTCGCCCGGTGGGAAAAGTATCGTTCGGCATAACGGCTGACTGCCCTCGTAAAACCAAATAACTTTAGAACCGCTATAACTACCGTTAAGGCGTATAATGGGGGAATAAAAGCAGCACGTGATATTAAATATCCACTCGATGCAAACAAACCTACGGCAGCAATTCCGGCTAAGAACCCAAACAATATGGACAGTAGAATGTCTTTTCTCTCAAGCATGACCAGCTTTACCACTGTACGTAAATCATTCATCGCGCCTCCCCTCCCTGCTGGACAGCCACCATGTCCCTATAGTAAGTGACCCTTTGGACCAGCTCTTCATGGGTTCCTTTTCCAATCAGACGGCCTTCTTCAAGCAGCAGGATTTGATCAGCAGATTGAATCGTGTGCAGCCTGTGCGCAACCGTTATGACCGTTGATGATCGTGACAATTCCTCCAGGGATCGCTGGAGAATTTTTTCGGTTTGAAGATCAAGTCCAGTTGTTGGTTCATCGAACAATATAACAGACGGACGCTTTAAGAAAGCCCTGGCTAAGGCAACACGCTGCTTTTCCCCGCCTGAAAGCCCGCGCCCCGCTTCCCCAATGGCTGTTTCATACCCATTTTCCAGTGACTCAATAAATTCGGCGATTCCTGCTTTCTCAGCCGCTTCAACCACTTCTTCCCTAGTAGCCTCTTTTGAACCCACAGCGATATTATCGGCAATGGTTCCTGAGAATAAATAAGGGTGCTGTGAAATAAAGCTCAGACGATCAAACCATTGGTGTTCCTCATACTCAAACAGCGATTTCCCATTTACTTTAACTTGCCCTTCTTCAGGCACCACCAACCCCGCAATCATATGGAGTAGAGTGGATTTCCCCGAACCTGTGCGCCCGACTATCGCGATCTGGCTGTGCGGTGGAAAGGATACACTCAAAGGGTGAAGTACAAATCCTTTATCGTTATAGCGGAAACTCGTTTCCTCAAGTTTAACGACCGGCGGAACATCGGACTTCTCTAATGAAGTATGACCCCACTTTATACGCATCGAGTCTGCTTCTAACTCCTCTGTCACCTTTTGAGCAGCTGCCATACTTCCTCTCCCTGCATGAAAAGCACTGCCAGCATCCTTTAACAATTGATAGAATTCCGGAGCTAAAATTAAAATGAAAAAGGCAGAAAAAAAAGTGATACTTTCATATACAACGAGACGAATGGCAATTTCCATCGCAATTAAACCTATGCTGAGCATGGAAATAAACTCCAGCATCAAAGAGGATACAAAGGCTACCTTCAGTACTTCCATCGTAGCATCGCGGAACCCGAGACTGCTTTCTTCAATCAGCTCTCTCTGCTTCCTCGCTCGACCAAACAGCTTTAACGTAGTTAAACCCTGCAGCGTATCCAAAAAGCTCCCCGAAAAAGCAGCCAGTTTCTCCAGCTGTTCTTCTGATTTTTTCTTCGTCATCACACCAATCAATGCCATGAAAAAAGGTATAAACGGCGCGGTAATGAGCATAATTAATCCCGAATAGATGTGTTGAGTGAACACCGCAGCCAAAATGATGACAGGGACTACAGCCGTTTGAATCATTTGAGGAATATAGCTGCTGAAATAACTATCTACATCATCGACGGCATCCATCAGCACGCTTACTTTTCTTCCTGACTGCCCCTGCATCGATGCCTGAACAGGGTTCTTGGAATACTTACTTAATAGAGATTTTCTATAATCACTTTTTGCGATCGATGCCAGCTTTACACCTGAACGTCCTGAAAAGTAAGTAAGTGCCGCCCGCACAGCAAGTACTGCTAACAAACCAAACAGTAAAGGTATGACAGATTCAAACGATACATTATTTAAAAAAACACCTTCAATAACAGTAACGAAATAATAAGCCTGTCCTATAATCGCCGCTCCCATTAAAAGCGATGTGCAGATAAGCGTAATTATGATCGACCGTTGTGAGAAAGCGATTTGTTTTAGGTGCTTCATAAGGAATAGCTCCTATCTAAAAATTCAATTCGTGAAATGTTTCACATAGTGATTATATTATAGAATACTGCTTTTTGTGAATCGTTTTGTTTACTTATCTCCATTCTATCAAAAGGATCACTTTTATATTCGAGTCTTCTGCCGACTCTTGAATACGGAAATCACTTACGATAAAGGACGTGTGTTCGATTTGACCCGCTATATATGGTTTGCACTGTTTACTCTGGCCGCTTTTTTAAAACTTGCCGCTGTTAGTCACTACCTGCTTGAGAATATCTCCAAAGGGGCATTGTTAGTTTCATTGAGCTTCTCCCTGCTTATCTTCAGCCTCATGCTGCTCATGAAGAAATATCACCTATGGTACGGAGCCATTGTTTCTTTAGGGCTCAGCTTTTATTGCTGGTCCTCTTATTTGTATATGGACTATTTTCATACCCCGTTCTCTTCCTATGTAGCTTTACAAACATCCAACTTATCCGGCATGTCAGAAAGCATATTCAGCCAGATGGCGGGATGGCACATTGTATTCTTTACGGATCTTGTTTTATTTTCCGGATGGATGGTGTACTTAAAATGGGCAGGATCTCATGCTCCAGCAGCTTTAACACGCAGCGTAAAGCTTTTTGCCGTGGTCCTTGCTGCAGCTGTGCTTTTCTTATCGCTCAAGCCGATATCGATGCAGATGAATGGTAAAGGGCATCTATTACTGAAAAAATACACCTCCGACTCTCATTTAAGTAACTACGGTGTCATTGGGCATCAAGCGATCGACTGGATGGAATTCTTAACTTCCCAGCAAGTTCTTGAATTGTCAGCGGAGGAGAAAGAAGAAATTAACGCCCTTCTTGATAATGAAGACCGCGTCACACCCAGAGAAGATCCGTTGTTAATGCCTGGAATATTTGAAGACAGAAACTTGATCATGATTCAATTTGAATCCCTTCAGCAGTTTGTAATCGGCGAGAAAGTAAACGGGCAGGAAATCACTCCAAATTTGAACCGTTTAGTTGAAAACGGACTCTCATTTGAGAATTATTACCCTCAAACAGCTGAAGGAAATAGCTCAGATGCCGAGCTGCTTACTTTCAACAGCCTATACCCTTTAAAGGAAGGAAGTACTTTTTTCCGCTACCCTGCAGTGGATTATCCATCGCTGGCTAAGGACTTTAAGGACTCAGGCTACTCAACGGCTGCATTCCACGGTGATGAGGGGACGTTCTGGAACCGTGATGCTGTATTTCCGTTCATGGGGTTTGACCGTTATTATGACATTTCCAATTATAGGGATACCAAAAAGCATGCCTTAGGTATGGGGCTAAGCGATGAAGCCTTCTTTGAGCAGACAGCTGAACATTTAATGAAGCTTCAGCAGCCCTATTTATCCAGTCTTATTACACTAACATCCCACACGCCATTCTTATTACCTGAAGAAGAGAAATTAATCGATACAGGAGATGTGAAACATACTGCGCTCGGAAATTATTTTGAGAGTATCCATTATACCGACCACTATTTGGGCCGGTTTCTCGATCGTCTCAACAGCAGCGGACAGCTTGACGAAACTGTAGTTGTCATTTACGGAGACCATAACGGAGTATTTAAAGAATCTAAAAGTGAAGTAGAGGAATGGATCGCCTCCGACATTTCAGAAGACCAGTGGCGGACGGAGTACTCTTCTGTCCCGTTTATCGTTGCAAGCCCTTCCTTAAAGAACCCCTTAAAGGTTAAGGACATAGCTGGACAAATTGATGCGGCTCCTACGCTCAGAGATTGGTTCGGCCTTCCCGAACATCCTACAGCTCTCGGCCATAATATCAACCGTTACAGGAATGAAGACGTCTTCTTACTGAGAGGGGATTACGGGGAACGTATCGTTATTCAGCCGGACGGTCAAGTGACTGAATACGAGCCTGATCATTTAAATATCTTAGATGTATCAGAACAGCTGATCAAGTCTAATTTCAATCACTCTTCAGACTAGCTGACCTGGAGCCCTGCAAACATAAACAGGGCTCCTCTTTTTTATCTTCTTTTAAGGTCATTTACGTCAATTCTGGCCCCGTTCACTTGAGACAGTGCTGCCGCTTCATTTACGAGCGTAAGCTTAATGGCATCTTCTTTAGTGATGGCAGGCGCTTCTTCCCCTGCAATAGCTTTGCACCACTGTTCCATAGGCATTGGCTGTTTTGCCGGGAGCTCAGGAAATACCCAATGATCACTCTCGAATTGAGTGCTTTTTATGCGTACCTCTTTTTGTTCTATGAGCAGAGTACCCTCTGTACCATACACTTCGAGTTGAAATGGGCTGCCTGAAGAAACAAAGCTTGTTTCCAGTACGCCAAGCACCCCTTTTTCATATTCAACTAACGCAACTGCCTGATCATCCACGCCCTCGTGGAAAACAGACTGAAGCCGTGCAGTTACTGCGACAGGGTTGCCTGCTAATCGGTTTGCCAAGTATATCGGGTGGGCACCAAGGTCAATAAATGCCCCGCCTCCGGTCTTTTCCCTATTATAAAAATGCTGAGGCAGCCACCCATCCGGCTTACCAACTGTAGCTACAGCCCCGTTATGAGCGACACGGCACCGGATCATTGTCACTTGACCCAACCAGCCTTTGTCGACAGCCTGCTGAGCATATAAATAATAATCTTCTGCTAATCTGGGCAGTGAAATCATAAACTCTACACCAGACTTTTCAACCTCGGCAAGAATCTCATCACATTCTTCTACAGTTAATGCCAACACTTTCTCTGTAAAAATGTGCTTCCCATGCTTCGCCGCCTGTATAATCACTTCCTTATGATCAACCGTAGGAGTAGTGACAATCACACCATCAATCGACGGATTTGATAACACAGCCTGGAGATCCGCTTCAAACGGAACATTCAACTCTCGCCCCCGTTCTTCTCCTCTGGCCCGATCTTCATCCCAAACCATTTGAAGTGAAATATTCTCCTGCTCCACCGCCTGTTTGGCGTAGTCTGCCGCATGTACATGCCAATTGCTTAACAACGCTGCATTTATCATATGGACCACCCTTTAACCTATGTATTTGATATCGTAATTCTTTCGCTTAAAGTCTGTCTAAGCTCTTTATAATCTTGTTCCTCTAACCAGTCTGTATGGATTTCCTGCTCCTGGCCATCCCTCAATTTCAGAAGAATAAGGTCTTCCATATCTGACATTTTGTCCACCTTCTCATATTCTACCGATTTTCTAGGCAGAACCGTTCCTTTGTCAAACGTCATCCGCTCCTCTTCTAATCGAACATAATCCTTCTCTGGCATACGAAAATATCCAACCATCTGCCATACGCCGCTGAGTAAGATAACTGCTGCAAGAAAAACAAGAACAGAGGGCAGAGTATCATTCACAGCTTCGATTAAAAGAAAGCCGGCGCTTGAGATAACTCCCCATAACGACCCCCATGCTTTCTTTATCCATTTTTTATTGGGAGCATAGGGATAGTTTTTATATACAAAGTTCATTTTTCCCACCCTTTTTTATGGGATGATCAGCATCTCATTCTCATCAAACTCCCACATTTCTCCATATGCAACTTCCCAATGGTATCCATCAGGATCGGCAAAGTACCCGCTGTAGCCTCCCCAAAAAACTTTCTGAGCAGGCTTTATAATTTGAGCTCCGGCTGATTCAGCCCTGTTCATAATTTCATCTACTTCCTGTTCAGACTTCGCATTGTAAGCTAAGGTAATTCCGGAGAACCCGCTTCTCTCCGGCGGATGTGCCTCATTGATATCCTTGGCCAGTTCTTCTATAGGGTAAAGGGCTAATTTTGATCCGGGGTTTTGGAAGAAAATAATCTCTGGATCGTTCTTTGTCTCCGAAGTTGCGAAACCCATCTGATCACGGTAGAACTTAACAGATTCTTTCATATCCTTCACTCCAACGGTAATCAAATTGACTCTGTTCACAGCTCATTTCTCCTTTATTTATGCAAGGTAAAGCTCTAACCTTACCCTTGCTTATTTAAATAATCGATCAATCCCATAGCACACACTTCAAAATCTAATTCAAGCACTTCATAAACAGGGTGGTCGTCAGGAATTTGAAAGCCTCGAAGATAGCTGCTCACTTTGTCGTGAAGACGTTTCTTAACACCTTCAACCCCCTCTCCTTTGTTACAGGCCATTTCCCCGGCCTCTACAAACTCAGGTATCCAGTCCAGAACTTGGTCCAGCGCCTGATCCGGTTCCTCTGATTTTCCAAAGTGTCCAAAGTAAATGCGTTCTAAATTCAGTCCTTTAAACCGGTGAATAGACTGTTGCATGGCCTCTGGATCAAACTGGTTTGGTGAAGTAGAAGGCAGGTAAAATGTGATTCCTTTATCCTCTGTCTGATGGTAACGGATTCCCGCAGTGTCTCCAGTAAATAAACCGTTACTAACTGGATCGTAAATACCTAAATGATGTTTGGCATGACCGGGCGTATCCAAAAATTCAAGTGAACATCCCCTGCCAATTTCTAAAGTATCACCATCCTCTTTTACTATCAGTTTCTCTTCATCTATTGGGAGAACCGGGTCAAACAACTCATTGAATGCATCACCATATACGGCTCTGGCCCCATCTGCTAACCGAGCGGGATCCGCTAAATGACGCTTCCCTCTCTTATGTACAATCACTTCTGCTTCCGGACATTCCTTAATAAGCAGACCGGCCCCGCCCGCATGATCCAAATGAATATGAGTCAAAATAATGTAACGAACGTCCTTTGCGTCGAACCCCAAATCAGCGAGTCCCTCAAGTATGCGAGGCACTGAAGGACTTGGCCCTGTTTCCACAAGTGTTAAATGATCTTCGTTAATCACATAAGTGCCCGTACGCCCCGGTACACCTAAATCAAAACCATCGATTAAATGAATGCGGTTGTCAAGATGAATTGGATCTTTTTTCTTCAACTCAGATCACCTCTTTACTAGTCTTGCTTCTAGTTTACTAAATAATGGATGGTTATGTAATTGATAATGTCGTACAATTCTGTTTTTTGATTTTGTCACACTTCTGAACTGGGTGCGTATCATGAGTTTGAGGAGTTGATGAACATGACAGAAAACCGGAATATGTATTCCCCGTACCAACAGCAGATGAAGCCTACTCATCACCAATGCAAGAAGTATAAATACTATCACGTAATGGGAACGACAGAGGACGGCAACTCATTCGATGGAATTATTATGGATGTAAATGATGATGAAGTAGAAATGATGATGAGTGAAGATGTTATGGTCGACGAAAACGGAAATGCAGAAGATGAAAGCAGGCAGTTTTACGGAGGTTACGGCAGAAGGAGAGCACGCCGCTTCCGAAGAACAATTCTTCCCCTGGCTGCGTTAACTTCATTATTACTATATCCATACGGCAGACCGTATTATCCTTACTACCCTTATTATCCTTATTATTAATTGCTGGAGAGGGAACACTCACCCCCTCTTCTTTTTGCTTTTTACTGCCATTCGGGGACGTAGATGCACCTCGCTAATATAACCCGGACTCTGAAATCATAATGGAACAAAAAACTTATAATAGAATAATAGAAAATAAAAGGATGAAGCTCATATTAGCAGCTTCATCCTTTTATTATATTTGTTCTCCATGTGTGAGGTTGGAAATGTGGTCTCGTAAATCTTCCTTCTTCACTCTCCAATGACTCCCGATCTTAAACCCCGGGATCCTGCCCTCCTGAACTAACTTATATGTGGTCATTTCACTAATTTGTAAATATTCCGCAACTTGAGCAATCGTCATGATTTCATGTTCTTGTTCCATTTGAACCTTCCTTTAAATGTCTGGCCTGTCTTTAGTTTATATTCTCCAGCCGCAGACTACAATCACCAGATAATAAAGTTTATTTACTTATCTTATTGTAAGCGCTAAACCAATATAGATATCAACGTCAACTAACTGTCACAATTACTCACATTCTCTAATAAGGCATTGCATTATGATGTGTTTTCTTATAATCTATTATAGTTGGTTATAAACAGCTATAAATCAATCTATCTTGCACTACTCGATTAGCAGCAGTTTGGAGGGAATCTTATGCAGCGAGAAATTATGACCGTCAGCCAGGTTGCTGAATATTTGCAGTTAAGTGAAATGACTACTTATAAGCTTGTACAAAAGGGCACGATACCTGCTTTTAAAATCGGCACTCACTGGCGTGTAAAAAAAGAAGATTTGCACGAATGTATTGAACGATTAAAAAAAGGTGAACGTCTATAAATTCTACTGGTACTTAACTTGATTGCTGTGAGAGTCGGCAATCTGAAAATATTATAAAGAAAGAGGTAAAACATGCCTGCACAAACTTTGAAAGAACAATGGTTTGGGAATGTCAAAGGAGATGTTATGGCGGGAATTGTAGTAGCATTAGCTCTTATTCCAGAAGCCATCGCATTCTCAATTATTGCGGGAGTAGACCCTATGGTAGGGCTTTACGCTTCCTTCTGTATTTCTGTCGTTATTGCTTTTGTCGGGGGACGTCCCGGCATGATATCTGCTGCCACTGGAGCTATGGCGCTTGTAATGATTACTCTTGTAGCTGAGCATGGTCTTGAGTACATGTTAGCCGCCACCATCTTAACTGGAATATTCCAAATTCTATTTGGCGTTTTTAAACTCGCCCGGTTTATGAAGTTCATTCCACGATCGGTCATGGTAGGCTTTGTCAATGCATTAGCTATTTTAATCTTCACCTCTCAGCTGCAGCACTTTGTAGATGAGTCCTGGATTATTTATGTATTAGTAGGGGTTACTTTAGCCATCATTTATTTATTTCCTTTATTAACGAAGTCCGTACCTTCCCCACTGGTGGCCATTATAGTTGTTTCTTTTATTGCTATTTATATGAATGCAGGGGTTCGTAATGTGGGGGATATGGGTAACTTAAGTCAAACTCTGCCTATATTTGCTCTTCCTAATATCCCTTTAAATATGAAAACATTTATGATCATTCTCCCTTATGCACTCGCTTTAACGATCGTCGGGCTGCTTGAATCACTGCTTACCGCTTCCATCGTCGACGATATGACGGACACTGAGAGTAATAAAGACCAGGAAAGCCGCGGTCAAGGTATCTCCAACATCGTAGCTGGTTTCTTCGGAGGCATGGCCGGCTGTGCCATGATTGGGCAGTCAGTAATCAACGTAAAATCTGGCGGGCGCGGGCGTTTATCTGCTCTTGTAGCTGGAGTCTTCTTGATATTCTTAATACTTGCTCTCGGAAATGTTGTCGTTCAAATCCCTATGGCTGCCCTCGCCGGAGTTATGATTATGGTTTCTATCGGAACTTTTGATTGGAGTTCTTTACGAAACCTGCATCGTGTCCCGAAAACTGATGCAGCCGTTATGATTGTCACTGTTGTCACCGTTGTCTACACACACAATTTAGCTTATGGTGTGCTGGCCGGCGTAGTCCTCAGTATGATCTTTTTTGCTGTGAAGATCTCCAAGGTTCGTGTCCTGCCCCTTTACGCCAATGAAGGCAGAAAGAAAATTTATTATGTGCAGGGACAGTTATTTTTCGCCTCGGTCACAGACTTTGTGTCTTCCATTAACTTTAAAGATAACGTTGATGTGGTAGAAATTGATCTTACTCAGTCTCATCTTTGGGATGATTCAGCTATTGGAGCTCTCGATAGTATTGAAGCTAAATTCGAACAAAGAGGAATTGAAGTTCATTTTAAAGGGTTAAACGGGGAAAGTACACGGCTGCTTAACCGTTTAGGCGGCATCTCCAAAGGTGCAAGTCACTAAATTGTTTAAAAAGGAGATCGACTATGTTTAAAAATATTTTACTTGCCACTGACGGTTCGGACCATTCTAAGCGTGCGATCGAACAGGCAATTCAAATGACAGCTCCTTATAAAGATCAAGTTACATTGGAGCTTGTCTATTCTGTTGATGGGGATACCTCTAAAGAAGATATCCTTAAACACGGGGACTCGAGTACAGCTGCTGTTAAAAGGAAAGAAAGATTCTTTGAAGTCATTCAAGAAATTGAAGCTTCCGGGGTAAAGACGGGTATCACTATACTTCATGGCGATCCAGCTGAAACGATTATTGAGTACGCTAATGAGCGGAACTATGATTGTGTAGTCGTAGGAAGCCGCGGTCGTAATAAGCTTCAGACTTTAATCTTAGGCAGTGTCAGTCACAAGCTGATGAAATATATTAAATGTCCGGTTATGGTTGTTAAATAAACTAATAAATGCATCGCCGTCGAGCTTCGGCGGTGCTTTTTTCAATTATAAATGGCAATACTAATTGCTGCTGTTGATTCATCTGTAAAAAATCAAGTTAACCAAGTACGATTCCGCAGATGGTTATCCCCCTTATAATTCATGGTTCTCTTTTTAATTACAATACTTACTGTTGTTTTAGTCCTTTCATATTGCATGCGAGCTGACTTAGGTTTAGATATGAGAATTTAAAGGAATTACCTTTAATACTTTTTTAAAACATATGTTTGATTAGGAGCATACGAAGAATTGTTTGGCCCTTAAATTTACGTTAAGGTGATAGATTTCAAATAGCGTGATTAAATATACGATCCTTACTTATTTTAGGAGGTACATGATGAAATTCGCAGGTGTAGGTTTAGTGATGCTGGCCGCTATATGCTGGGGCATTAGCGGAGGAATTGCCGATATCTTAATGACCAGGGGGTGGGATCCTATCGTGATTTCACTTTACCGGGGGGCTGTCGGTTTTATATGTTTTTTTGCGTGGTTTCTCTTTCGCTTAAGACAAAATTGGATCTTCTCTACACGTTTATACATATGGTCTTTACTTGCGGGTGTTGGTGTTGCTGGAAATTTCACGTTTTATTTTCTCAGTATCCAGGCCTCAAGCATTGCTGTTGCTGCTACTTTAATGTATACCGCACCTGTATTTGTCCTTTTCATCTCCTTTTTATTTCGGCTGGAACGTTCGACTTGGTTTAAATGGGGGTGCATTTCCGGTGTACTTATGGGAATTATCCTGCTTACCGGTGCTTACAACCTTGAGTCGGTTACCGTGAGTTTACCAGGGGTGGCAGCGGGGCTTGCTGCCGGTCTTTCTTATGCGTTGTTTATATTCGGGTTTAAAAATGCCTCCTCTATTGGAAAACCGCAGGCCAGCTTAACTATCGCCTTTTTTTCATTTTGCCTCATTCTACTTCTCATTTCGGACAAAAAAGAGACAGTTGAGGTGCTGGCGTCAAGCGACATCGGATGGTTTCTTTTATTAGGAATCGTAGGGGCTGGAATTTCTTTTATATTTTATGTGATTGGCATTCGAAGGACTACCCCGACCACTGCTTCAATGGTCGCTATGGTAGAGCCGGTGACAGCTTCATTATTTGGCGTTCTGCTTATCGGAGATCATTTGACTACCATGCAGCTTCTCGGAATGGCACTTATTCTGAGTACGGTCACCGTACTTAGTGTGAAGCAGTCCGACTGAGTAGGTTCCTGAATATAGCCTTCAGTAACCCTGCCCTTTCGATGAACATTTGGCATGTTATTCTTTTAAACAAATGGCCATTATAAACACATATCAACACTTTTGTTTAAATGAGCCGAAGACCTAATATGTTATAATAAGTTACATTCAAACAAAAAGCGGTGAAACGTAATGTTAGAGGATACTGGAGAACGTGTCATTCCAAAAGAAATGGACGCTATGAATGGATTATTGCTTGAGCACGTAGCACGCTATCACTTCTCTGAACCTTATATCAAAGGAAGAGTACTGGACATTGCCTGCGGAGTAGGATATGGAGCAGCCCATCTCGCCAAAACAAAAAAACACACGATTGATGAAATTCTCGGTGTAGATATTTGTATAGAGACCATTCAATATGCCATTCACAACTATTACCATCCTCTGCTTACTTTTAAAGCAGGAGATATTTTAGCTGAGGAATGGGTGAGTGGTGCGGGGCAGTTTGATACCATTGTCAGTTTTGAAACGATTGAGCATGTACCTGATGTAAATAAGTTCATGAACCATATGCACCAGTTGTTAGCCCCCGGAGGATGCCTGCTCCTTTCCACGCCTTTTGGTAAAGGGCTGAATCACCCGAGCGGCTCTCCTTTTCATTACTTTCAAATGACACCGGCAGAGTTTGAAGGACTGTTTGCCGAATTTAGTGAAGTAGAAATTTTTTATCAAAATGGAGTTACGATTGAACCTCCAAGAAGTGGTGTGTATTATCCACTCGGCGTTGCTGTCTGCCGAAAGTAAAGTTTTGCGTTTTAAAACCTTACACTTGTGGTAAAAAAGTAACAAAGATGGTATCATACATGTAGAAGGACATAAAATAATAAAGGCCGCAGCTGCCACTGCGGCCCGTTAGATAATGATTCCCCAGGGGATCAGCTATTCTTTGGAGAATAGACCTCACCCAATCAACTTTGCAGGTTAATAGGGAGGTCTATTTTTTATTGATCAAATCAATGATCAATGCGAGCAAAGTAATGAGCAGTGTTCCAAATGAAAACAGAACCATCATCACCTCATACACGCTGATAGGCATCACCCCCTTCTGTCATGGGGTTAGCCGACCACCCTAAAAGAACATTATCTGCTTTTATTTTATCACAAAATTAAATCTTGTCCTACCCCTTATAAGAACATACGTTCCTGTTTTACCTCTAAATTCATGAACAGAGCATGAAAGTTTATTTTTTAAAAATATCGCTTGCAATTATTTGTGAAATATTGCACAATATAATTGTGAAGTAATTCACATTATACTTTCCATCTCATATAGGAGTGATTGTGATGAACATGAATAAAAAGGATAGAGTAAACCGAGTAGTATTGATTGGTGCAGGTTTAGTCGGAAGCAGCTATGCTTTCGCGTTAATTAACCAGGCCGTAACGGAAGAATTAGTCATTATTGACCTGGATAAAGAAAAAGCAATCGGTGATGCAATGGACTTAAATCATGGGAAAGCCTTCTCTCCTTCTTCAACCAACACCTGGTATGGAGACTACAGTGACTGCGGGGATGCCGATATTGTCTGCATTTGTGCAGGTGCGAATCAGAAGCCAGGCGAAACTCGTCTTGATCTCGTAGAAAAGAACATGAAGATTTTTAAAACAATTGTTGGAGAAGTAATGGACCATAAGTTTGATGGGATCTTCTTAATTGCCACCAACCCGGTTGATATCTTAACGCATGCTACTCAAGTTTTTAGCGGTCTCCCTAAAGAAAGAGTAATTGGAAGCGGCACAACTTTGGATACAGCACGATTCCGTTATATGCTGAGTGATTATTTCAATGTTGCTACACAAAACGTTCATGCTTATATTATTGGTGAGCACGGGGATACTGAGCTTCCTGTCTGGAGTCACGCTACAATTGGAGGCGTGCCGGTCTCTAAATATTTAGAAACAAACGAAGCTTACCAGAGGGAGGATCTTCACCATTTATTTGAAGACGTAAGAGACGCAGCCTACCAGATTATTCAGAAGAAAGGTGCGACTCACTACGGTATCGCTATGAGCTTAGTCCGAATCACGAAAGCTATCCTGGGTAATGAAAATAGTATTCTTACTGTCAGCACTCACCTTAATGGTGAATATGGTGCACACGATGTATATGTTGGTGTCCCCACTATTGTCAATCGGCGTGGAGTAGAAAAAGTGCTGGAAATGGAGTTATCTGATACAGAACAGCAGCAGTTTCATCATAGTGTCAAAACATTGAAAGAGACAATGAACCCTGCTCTTGAGAAGTTATCCCTGTAATTTAATTATTTGTAATAGATAAACACTCCGGAATTATTAATAATCCCGGAGTGTTTTTAACGGTTAGATCCACTTTTTCTCTTTCATATAGAATAATGCCAGCAGTAAAAATAAGTTGGTAGCATTTTCTTTGTTATTGGCATTTAAAGAAACTGGATATTCCTTAAATCCTGATGAATTCTTTGTTTTCTTTCTTTTTACGGAGTCTTGAGATCCCAATGCTTCTTTCATGACATTGGTGAAAGCCACAAGCTTCTCCTCTACAGGGTTTGCTGAAGTTTCTTTTTCTTCCTCTTGAGAAGGTAATTCCAGCTCTTCTTCTACTGAGTCTTGTTCTTCTGCATACTCTGCTGCTTCTTCTGGTTCTTCTTTTTCTTCTACAGATGGTTCGGAATCCTCTATGGCTTCTTCAACAGCTTCCACTGAATCTAATTCTTCCTCAATGGATACTTCTGCAATTGCTTCCTCTTCAATAACTGACTCTGTAACTTCTTCTGGTTCTTCTTCGACTTTTTCCTCATTAATTACTTCTGTGATTTCTTCTGCTTCTTCCATAACTGGTTCTGTAACTTCTTCTGCTTGAACCGTGTTTTCTGATTCTTCTGCCGCAGCTTCTTCTTCGGCTTTGTCCTCCTTGATTACTTCTGCGATTTCTTCTGTTTCATTTACCTGGTCCTCTGCTTCTTCTATAACATCTTCAGAGGTTTCTTCTGTGACAGGTTCTGGCGCAACAGAAGGTTCTTCAACGATTTCTTCTGCTGAAACGTCAGCTGGCTCTACAGCATCCGTGACTTCTGCAGTCAGTTGTTCTTCTGCAACTTCTACACCAGGTATATCGAGTACCTCTGCTCGCTCTACCTGCTGCCAAGCGGATAAAATATCAGATACTACTCGACCCCAGGTATAATGCTTCTCTGCTAAAGAGCGTCCGTACCTTCCCATTTCTTCTCCAATACCTGAATTTGACAAAAGGTAAGATAAATGTTGGACAAACTCTCCTGGATCAGCCGGGTTCTCAACGATAATTCCATTCTTATGGGGTTCGATTACTTCTGTATTTCCGCCGCGGTCAGTAGTGACTATCGGAAGCGCAGCCGCCATTGCCTCATAATGGACACGGGCCAGAGGTTCCTGCCACTGAGACGTACAAACAAAAATGTCTGAAGCGGCAAACCATTCTTGAATTTTATCCGGAGCTACGAATCCTGTTTGAATCACGGGCACAGGCAACCGTTCTGCTAAGGCACGCACATAAGCGATATAGTCGGTTACATCGTTATTACTGAACCATTTGCTGCCCATAATAACTAAAGCAATATTGTCATGCTTTTCAGCTAAAGCGGGGATCGCGCGGACAAGCACATCAATGCCTTTATTAGCCGATAGCCTCCCTGCATAGAGGATAACTTTTTTTCCTTCCAAGCCATGTTCCGACCTTAAACGATTTCTCATTTCTTTAGCTGCCTGTGAATAAGAAGGCACAAAACGATCCAGGTCTACTCCGGAGTAAATAGTTTGAATCTTAGGTGCGGCCTCAGGGTAAAAGTCGCGAATCGTCTGGCCGATATACTGACTGATTGTAATAATTCGATCCACGTTCTGAACAACTAAAGTACCTTCTTCCGCACGCAGTTTCTCCGGCTTAAACATATCATTATGCATACTTAAAATAATTTTGGCATCGGGAGCCAGCTGACGTACTTTGTTTACTAGACGAGGGCGGTTAAAGATATGAATAATGTCATAGCTTTGCTGATCTGCCTGCAAAAACTGAACAACATTTTCCCGATACGATTCTAGAATACCGCCTTCTACACGGACATAACGGACTCCTTCACGTATTTCTTCCCCGGGAAGTGATTCATCTTCTCTTCCAAGGACTGTTATTTGATGCTTCTGCTTTAATACAGGGAGTGCGCCATCGATATACGTTTGGATAGCTCCGCCTTTAATAGCGGGCACAGGTAATTTCTCTGTACATATAATTAAGACTTTCATTACTCAGATTGACCTCCTTTCCTATCTAGTGCCAGCTGCTCTAACACCGGCCATTTTTGTTGATCCATTTCAATATACTTTTGAATCTCCTGCTCTAATTCCACAGTCATAAAAGTAGTTGGGGAATAGACAATATCTTTCACGTTTTTATAAAATAAGCTCGGCAGTGACAAATCTATCATTAATAGTTCATAAACTTCGTCTGAGATAGGGTTGGCTTCATCATAAGCCTTGATCATTTCCCTGGCGAAATCGACATCCCATCTCCCCATTGTATTCATACAGCCAGCAATCAGCTTCCGTAAGTCCCGGATAGTAATATCAAAGGAAACACCGTCTAAGTCAATTACCCAGACGCCATCATCGCCCATCTGTGCGTTGGACCAGCCATAATCCTGGTGTACCAGTCCGGCTTCCTCCGTTCCTTTTGCCAGGATATCAGCATACGATGAATTTTCTAAACGGATTCGTGCTTGACGAGCCTGCTCTTGAAAAACATCTACTGAATCGAGTATGATGCCGCTTGCCGGATATTCCTTGTATGCCGTTGCAATATCACGGAACCATCCTATTTTCTTCTCAATACGTTCATAAGCTCTTGGCCAACGGTGCAAACGAGATACGAACTCAGCATCCCCCGGCGGAACGTATCCTTTTGTTAATTGGTGAAATTCTCCCAGTGCATAACACAGCTTCTTTGTACCTTCTAAGTCTTCCGGCAGTTGGTAAAGGGTTTCGTTCCACTCGGCTACAAACCAAAGCTTTCCTCCCCTTTCCACATAATTCTCACCTTGCTTTGTTTTAAAAATTGCGGGAACTCTTGCCTTTCTCACTTCAACAAGGTATTCCTGCGCCCCTAAGCTGAATTTACTCTTAGTCGGCCGACGGTGAAGCAGCTTTAAACTAAAAGGTCCTTTATCGGTATTAATTTTCCAAATTGCTCCGCCTTGTTCATCTTTTGTTGCAATTAATGTTCTGTCTTTTACTGACAAATCATATTCGAGTAAAACTATATCGGCCATTTCTTCAACATATGTGGGTACATATAGTTCCCCGGTTAGGTTTTCATGTAACCATGGTTGAATTATTTGATTACTCATTTTTTCACCTCCATAGTATCCATATTCTATTCAACAGTCATTACGTTTGTATGGGGAGATGGCTGATTGACTTTAGATCAATCTTTTTGAAGACTTTCCCTCTATCCCTGTTAATAGCCGTTACTATATTCAAGCTTCCTAATATATTACTTGTATAACGGCTCAGCAATTACAAGGGGAATGAAATTATGAAAATACTAATTATAGGGATGGGGTATGTAGGTACAACAACGGGCGTCGTGTTTGCGAAGCAGGGGCATGAAGTAACAGGGCTGGATATTGATGAAAGTAAAATAACGTCGCTTAGAAAAGGAAAACTATATTTTCACGAGCCGGGACTTCAAGAGATGTTATTGGATCAAATGAAAAACGGCCGTCTGCAATTCACTTCAGATCCTAATTCCGCAATCGAAAACCACGACCTCCTATTTATTACTGTAGGAACTCCTTCCTTAAATAATGGAAAAGCAGACTTAACATATGTAAAGAGTGCAGCGGAAATGATCGGCCGCTACAAGAATAACGAAAAGGTCGTCATTGTGAAAAGCACGGTTCCCATAGGGACCACTGATAAAGTGGAACAATGGATTCATCAATCTGCCAATGATCCCTCGGCCATTCATGCAGCAATGAATCCTGAATTCTTACGTGAAGGCAGCGCCTTATACGATGCTCTGCACCCCAGCCGTATTGTCATAGGAAGCCAGAGCTCAGCCGCCGTAAGTGAGTTAAAAAAATTATACAGTCCTTTTTCCTGTCCTCTGCTTGTGACATCTACAAAAGCAGCAGAAATGATTAAATACGCATCGAATGCTTTTCTGGCAACAAAAATCTCATTTATTAATGAAGTGGCTAAGCTATGTGATCAAGTAGGTGTGCAGGTCACGGATGTAGCTAAAGGAATGGGGATGGATGAGCGGATCGGACCCGCTTTCTTACAGGCAGGACTCGGATATGGTGGTTCCTGCTTTCCAAAGGACGTCAAAGAATTTACTGAAACCGCTCAATCGTTAGGGGTGCCTTTAACGATTCTTGAAGACGTAGAGAAGGTAAATCAGCTACAGTCTCACTATTTCATTAACAGGGTAAAGGAAGTGTACCCTTCATTAAAAGGAAAGAAAGTAACGGTCCTTGGGCTGTCTTTCAAACCACACACAGACGACATCCGTGAATCTGTAGCTTACCCTGTCATGGATCAGCTGTTAAAGGAAGAAGCGTCCATCATTGCTCACGACCCTGTTGTGAATCTATCAACAGAGTGGCTGAAACGAGGGGTCACCCAATGCTGGGACCCGTATGTTGCCGTTAAAAACAGCGATCTTATTATCATTACAACCAATTGGCCTCACTATGAAAAGATGAATTGGGCGAGAGTACAAGATCTAGTCGCTCACCCTTATCTATTTGACGGCAGAAACATGCTGGATGCAGAAGAAATGAAGAACCTTAAATTTAAGTATCAGGGAATCGGCTATTCATAAATGGCTTACGATAGAAAGGAGGAAGAAATGAAAGGATTAATATTAACAGCCGGAAAAGGAACAAGACTGCGTCCGCTGTCTCATACCCGGCCTAAACCATTGCTTCCCGTGGCCAATCAGCCTGTAATCCAGTATGGAATAGAGCGGCTGCGCGAAATAGGTATAAGAGAAATCGGACTCGTCATCCAGCCTGGATCTAAAGAAATTTTCGAACAAACGCTGGACCACTTTACAGACGTTCAATTCAAATATATATATCAGCATGAACAAAAAGGAATCGCACACGCTGTAAAGCAGGCTGAGTCGTTTATTGGAAAAGATTCTTTTATTCTACTCTTAGGTGATAACCTGATTAACGAATCGTTAGTTTCTTTAAAAGAAGCCGCGATTTCATCAGGAACTTACGGTACCGTAATGGTGACTGAGGTAGAGAAACCTGAAGACTACGGGATCGCAGAAATAAAGGAAGATCGAATTATAAAGGTTGAAGAAAAACCAGCCCAGCCGAAATCCAACTTAGCTATTATCGGCGTCTACCTCTTTAACCCGGCCATATTTAAGGCGATTGACTCACTCACACCCTCTGCCCGGGGGGAATACGAGATCACTGACGCCATTCAATGGATGATTGATCACAATCTGTCCGTTAATTATATTAAAGCGGAGCGCCCCACTTTTGATGTAGGAACAATGGAGCGATGGCTGGAAGCGAATCAATGGGTATTGGAGCAGAACCCCGACCTTAAGCATCATAAAAAAGTGAAAAATTCAATCATTATCCCTCCTGTAAAAATCGGAGCACAGTGCAAAATAAAAAATGCTGTTATTGGCCCTTACGTCTCTATAGAATCAGGTACTACCATTAAAAACTGCCACATAAAAAACAGCATCATATTGCAGGATTCTGTTTTTAAAAATATCCCTTATGAAATTATCGATAGTATTTTTGGAGAAAACACAAAGTTCGTCGCTAAAGATACCAAGGACCGATTCATCCATGGAATGTTTGGAGATGACACCTCCTTCATCTTCTCCAATTCTTATGGCGGGAAAAAGAAAAAATAAATTCGTAAAGCTGTGAAGACCACCTCCCTTCACAGCTTTTTCATGTGAACTCTCTCCCTCTTACATACATATAGTACGTATGGAATGATTATAAAACTGTATGGGGTGAAGCTATGATTTTACTAACAGGAGCTGCCGGCTTTATCGGAGCCCACCTTGCGAAACGCCTGCTCTCTAAAGACCATAACGTGCTTGGAATCGATAATTTAAACAGCTATTATGATGTTCAATTAAAAGAAGACCGTTTAGATTGGATTCAACATCCAAATTTCACTTTTGAACAAGTGGACCGGGTGGACAAAAACCGCTTAGATGCATTATTTAAGAAGCATCAGCCTTCTTTAGTTATTGACCTGGCTGCTCAAGCCGGAGTCCGATACAGTCTTGAGAACCCCCAAGCCTATGTCGATTCAAATATAACCGGCTTTTTAAACATATTAGAGGCTTGTCGTCATTATAAGGCAGAGCAGCTTATCTACGCTTCTTCGAGCTCTGTTTACGGTGCGAATACGAAGATGCCTTTCTCCGTTAAGGATAACGTGGACCACCCTGTAAGCTTATATGCCGCAACAAAGAAAGCAAACGAATTAATGGCCCATACGTACAGTCACCTTTACAGCCTGCCGACTACCGGATTACGATTTTTTACTGTGTATGGACCCTGGGGGCGCCCAGACATGGCCCTGTTCACTTTTACAAAATCTATCCTGGAAGGAAAACCAATCCAAGTATTTAATCAAGGCAGCATGATGAGAGACTTCACGTATATCGATGATATCGTAGAAGGAATCGTACGATTAATCAAAACTAAGCCTTCTCCTGACCCGGAATGGAAGGGAGAGACTCCTGACCCGAGTAAAAGCTCAGCTCCTTACCGTATTTATAACATGGGGAACAGCAAACCTGTTAAGCTGATGGATTTCATTACTGCCATTGAAAACAAACTCTCCATTACAGCACATAAAGAATACTTACCTTTACAAAGCGGTGACGTTATTGCTACGTATGCAGATGTCGAAGACCTTATTCGCGACACAGGGTATAAGCCCAATACTCCAATTGATAAAGGAGTAGGAAAGTTTATTGACTGGTATAGAGCCTATTATGGAGTATAAAAAATAGAGAGATCCATTGAGGAACCTCTCTATTTCTGATTCAGCAGCCTTAAGCTGTTTAATATGACGAGCAGTGCTGCTCCTGTATCACTGAGGACAGCCATCCATAACGTTAAAAATCCAGGAAATATTAAAGATAACGCTGCTATTTTAGTGAGCAGGGAAAACCATATGTTCTGTTTAATTATGGTCAAGGTCCGCCGGCTTAAATCAATCGTATGAGGAAGTTTCTCCAGATTATCAGCCATCAGCACAATCTCCGCTGTTTCCATCGCTGTATCCGTTCCCGCTCCTCCCATCGCAATCCCTAAGTCAGCTGTGGCAAGCGCTGGAGCATCATTTATACCATCTCCTACCATAGCCACTCGTTTCCCTTCCTTCTGCAGTTTTTCAACGACTCCTACTTTGTCTTCAGGCAGCAGCTGTGCGAAATATCGTTCTACGCCTGTCTGACGGGCTATTTTCCCGGCGGTCCCGTCATTATCCCCTGTTAACATGACAATCTCCTGCATACCTGCCTGATTAAGCTTTTGTATAGACTGAACTGTAATCTCCCGAATGGTATCGGCTACTGCGATAACACCAAAAATGTCCGACCGCGTCCCAACAATAATCAGAGTGTGGCCCTCTTGTTGTAAGTCCACCATTTTCTGCTCTATCGATTTCAATGAGACGTTAAACTCTTGATAGATCGCAGGATTCCCTGCAAAATATTCTACTCCGTTAATGACGGCTTTTGCACCTTTACCTGCAATCGATTCAAAAGCAGCTCCCTCCTTTGCAGGAATAGACCGCTCCTCTGTATACGAAAGAACAGCTTGTGCGATAGGATGAGTGGAGTGTTCTTCAATCGTACGAGCAATACTCAGCCATTCTTTTTCTTCTCCCTTTACCGTAAAGATATGAGATACTTTAGGCTTACCTTCTGTCAGGGTCCCCGTTTTGTCAAAAGCCATGGCAGTAATGGAACCCGCCTTCTCTAAAAACGTTCCCCCTTTAATGAGTACACCGTTCTTAGCCGCATTCCCGATCGCAGATACAATGGCTACGGGGGTAGAAATGACTAAAGCACACGGACAGGCTACAACGAGTAATGCCAATCCTTTATACAACCATTCACTCCAGGCCCCCATCCCTATAAGCGGAGGGAAAATCATGATAAAAAGAGCCAGACCGAAGACGATCGGAGTATAAACTTTTGCAAAGCGATCAACAAAAGCTTGAGTGGGTGCCTTTTTCTCCTGCGCTTCTTCCACAAGATGAATAATCTTGGCTATCGTTGTATCTTTAACCAGTTTCGTCACCTGTACCTCTAACGATCCGTGTTCATTTACCGTTCCAGCATAAACCTTATCCCCTGCTTTCTTGTCAACAGGCATGGATTCGCCCGTAATCGGAGCTTGATTTATACTGGAAACTCCTGAGATTATCTTCCCGTCTAAGGGGAGCTTATCCCCCGGCTTAATCAATATCGTGTCATGTACCGCAATATCCTCCACATGCTTTCGAACCCACTCTCCTTCTATTTTTACCGTGGCTTCACTTGGAGTTAATTTAAATAAGTTACGAATAGACTCGCGCGTACGCTCAATGGAGCGGCTTTGCAGTGTATTTCCTAAAGCAAATAACCAGACGACCGTGGCGCCTTCGAACCATTCCCCGATCAAAGCAGCCCCCACAGCTGCCGAGACCATTAATACGTTCATATCAAGGGATCTGCTTTTTATCGCATAAAAAGCACTTTTCGCCGGCTTATACCCTCCTACAACTATAGCGGCTGCATAAATCATGATAATAAATACTTGCGGAAGACTCGTAAACGAACCAATAAATCCGGCCCCTAACAGCAGACCTGACATTGTCGTTGTCAAATGCTTCAGGCTCTTATGAACTGATCTTTGCTCCTCCTTCTGACCACCTTCAAGAGCGGCCTGGAAGCCTGACTTTTCT
Organism: Halobacillus sp. A5; assembly: GCF_024189315.1. Taxonomy (GTDB): domain Bacteria; phylum Bacillota; class Bacilli; order Bacillales; family Halobacillaceae; genus Halobacillus_A. The sequence continues at coordinate 213,289 of NZ_JAIZEO010000006.1, forward strand.
ACTTCCTTTCGAATAACCTCTTCAGTCGTTTCGTGAGCTACCTGCATCCTGCCGGTAGAAAAATTCACACGTACTTCGTTAACAGCAGGGTGGTTCAAAAGGTGCTTCTCAATCGTGTCCGCACAGGAACCACAATCCATCCCATCCACTCTGTAAGTTTCCATAGACTTTGAGTCCTCTATAGGATCAGCGTGAAAGCCAAGCTTCTTAAGGTGCGATGGAATATGATCACTGTTTAAAGAACTCTCTACCTCAGCACTCAGCTTCCCCGACCCGTAGTTCACCCGCGCCTTACGGATGCCCTCTTCTTTCATCAGGCTTTTCTCGATTGTGTCTGCACAGGAAGGACAGTCCATTCCTGCTACATTATATTCCACAGCCGATACAGCATTTTCCTCTTCTTTCGCACAACAGCTTTCGTTTATTCGCTCATTTGACTGTTTCATAATTATTCCCCGCATTTCTTGATAGTCTATTATTCTTTAGCATGAACCATGGCAATAGATACAAGCTGGTGGACGTGATCATCTGCTAAGGAGTAAAAGACCAGCTTTCCTTCCTTACGATATTTAGCCAGCCCCATGTTACGCAGCAGACGTAAATGATGAGAGGCTGTAGCCGTTGTCGAGTTGATAATATTTGCGACATCACACACACATAATTCATTCTCCAGCGTTAATGCATACGCAATTTTCAAACGAGTTGAATCCGATAAAGCTTTAAATATTAATTCCACTCCAAGGACTTCATCCATTTTCGGCTGGATGCGGCTGACGAGCTGTTCGTCATAACAAAACGTATCGCATGTATCTTTAGCTTTCGTATTTACGTTCTTTTCTCTCATTATTCTCACCTTCATTCAAATATTTATTTGATTGTTAGTTTATAGTGTATGATGGTTCCTCCAATTAGTCAAACATATATTTGAATGATCAGTGAAACCTATAGTTTCCTTACGAATTCTTAAAATACTCATGAGCTAACAAACATTCCTATATCAGGGGACTATCTTCGCTATGCCCAGATACTGCGGCGAATTATAAGCTGCTAATTGCTAAACCAGTATCAATTTGATTACAGTCAAATATTTGCGGGAGGTGTAAAAACAGCCGCTCCCCAAAGGAAGCGGCTGGAAGGGTGATTCAACTAATGCCCCGATAGTTGAATCATGAATAGACATGGATTCTGTAGATACAAATGGGTGATGGACAACCACTTGCTTTCTGCCGGGGAGACCGCGGCTGCAAAAGCAGGAACGAGGAAGAAAACAAACAGAGGGATTCTTACCTTCTCAACGCCAGCAGGATCCCCGTGGTTCCAAGAAGCAATCATGATAAGGGGACGTGGAAAGCGAGTCGTTCCCCGCCGCCCCCTTTTTCGACCCAGCCATCTCGGGAACGAGTCTTCCGGTAAACTGCCCATTAAATAAAGTAAACTCTTATATAAAAAGGGAAAGCCCCAAAAGTCTACAATAGACTTTTGGGGCTTTCCCTTTATTAGTTAAATCTTTTATTGATTTTAATATTTGGATATTAATTTACTACACAATTTCTGCTTCTGACTCCTCTGCTTATTCAACAGTCACACTTTTTGCAAGGTTACGAGGCTTATCAACATCACAATCACGGTGAAGAGCTGCATAGTAAGAGACAAGCTGGAACGGTACTACTGAAACCAATGGCGTCAGAAGATCATGGACATGCGGGATAACAAAAGCATCGCCTTCCTTGTTTAATCCCTTCATGCTGATAATCATGCTGTTTGCTCCGCGTGCTTCTACTTCCTGAACATTGCCGCGGATGGAGTAGTTAACATTCTCCTGGGTAGCCAGGGCAATTACAGGCGTACCTTCTTCGATTAAAGCAATGGTACCGTGCTTTAACTCTCCGCCGGCAAAACCTTCTGCCTGGATATAGGAAATTTCTTTTAATTTCAGAGAACCTTCAAGACCGACATAGTAATCAATGCCCCGGCCGATGAAGAAGCAGTTGCGGGTTGTTGGCAGATAATCTGCCGCTAATTGCTCCAGTGCTTCTTTTTGATCGGTTAAAGCTTCCATAGCATTTGCTACAATACCAAGTTCCTGCATTGGATCGAAATCTAATTCAAGTCCTTTAGCGCGCGCTGTATCAACAGCTAAAATAGCCAGAACAGCCATTTGAGCTGTGTATGCTTTAGTAGAAGCTACCGCAATTTCAGGACCTGCGTGCAGATGCATCGTGTAATCTGCTTCACGGGAAAGGGTGGATCCAGGCACGTTCGTAATTGTCAGTGCCGGATGTCCAAGTTCTTTTGTTTGGACGAGGACCGAACGACTGTCGGCGGTCTCGCCGCTTTGAGAGATATATACGAATAAAGGCTTTTTAGAAAGCAGCGGCATGTTGTAAGAGAACTCACTGGCTACGTGTACTTCAACTGGAATATTGGCTAATTTCTCAATGAATTGTTTGCCCAGCAGCCCAGCATGATAGCTTGTTCCTGCGGCGATGATATAAATACGATCACAGACTTTCATCGCTTCACGAATCTCCGGTTCCAGTTTGATTTGATCATTCTCATCCTGATATTCCTGAATGATTTTACGAATGACAAAAGGCTGTTCATCGATTTCTTTAAGCATGAAATGAGGGTACGTTCCCTTCTCAATATCCGTCGCATCAAGCTCAGCTGTAAACGGTTCACGCGTTACTCTCTCCCCGTCTGGAGATTGAATAACTACTTCATCACGGCGCAGTAAAACAGTCTCTTTATCCATTAGTTCAAGGAATTGGTCGGTGACGTGAAGTGCAGCCATTGAATCACTGGCTACAGCATTAAAGTCTTCCCCAAGTCCTACAAGTAATGGGCTTTTATTTTTTGCCACATAAATGGTATCTTCATCTTCCGCATCAATTAGAGCGATTGCATATGAACCTGTCAAAAGGTTGACAGCTTTACGGAAAGCAGCCGCTACATCATTAAGTTCATTGTTTAAAACTTCAATGAGCTGAACGATGATTTCCGTGTCAGTTTCACTCTTCATTTCTACGTTAGAAAGGTAGTCATTTTTTACATCCAGATAGTTCTCAATCACACCATTATGCACGATTGTAAACCGTCTGGACGTGCTCTGGTGCGGGTGAGCATTCTCTTCACTCGGAGCTCCGTGTGTCGCCCAGCGGGTATGGCCGATACCTAATGTAGAGTGGACGCTTTGATCCACTGCTTCCCGAAGTGAGGCGATCCGCCCTTTAACTTTAGACACTTTTACTCCGCCGTTTAAAGTGGCAATTCCTGCTGAGTCATACCCTCTATATTCAAGCTTTTCCAACCCATTTAATAAAATTTCCTTCGTATCTTCTCGTCCGATATATCCTACAATTCCACACATAGTTGTTTTCCTCCTAAAATAAAAGAAAGGAGCAAACAACGAACATACTAAAACTAGCAGGGGCCGTCATTTGCCCCTCTCCCGTTGCCGTTTTTTTATTTAGCACTTGGTTTGTATGATTTGGGCAGAGAGTCGCCTCTCTGATTTAGCATACAAACATTCGGTTGAAGTGCAGCAACCGGGAGGCATCCGCCGAACACTCGATGAACCTCCACCTCGTCAACTGTGCTTAAATACCGTTCTGCACAGCCCTGGCGCTTGTTTAACCCTTTTTTCACTTTCCTCCTTTACTCCTTATGAATAAAGGCCTTTACTTATTTTACGAAAGAAATCCAAGTAAAACTTCTTTCGCCATTTTTTTCAAGGCTATGCCTCATTTTACCCGAAGACAAGCTGACGGGTCAATGAAATTCATAAAAACCTTCTCACTATAAATTATGCGCAGGAGGGCCTTTAGTGCCCGGCCTGCGCCATGGTCCTGGTTATTCTTTCATGCCTAATTCTTCATTTACGACTTGTACCACTTTCTCTACATAAGATTCACATTGTTCTTCTGTTGGAGCCTCCACCATAATGCGTACGAGCGGCTCCGTTCCGGAAGGGCGTACTAAAACGCGGCCGCTTTCTCCCATTTCTTCCTCCACAGCTTGAATGGTTTCCTGGATACGCGGGTGAGTCTGAACGGCCTGCTTATCGATCACCCGTATGTTCTTCAGTACTTGAGGGAATTTCTTCATCTCATTTGCAAGCTCTGACAGCGGTCTTCCTGTTTCTTTTAATACATTGACGAGCTGAAGGGCTGTAAGCATTCCATCTCCCGTAGTATTATGTTCCAGGAAAATGATATGACCGGACTGCTCTCCCCCCAGGTTATAGCCGCCCCTGCGCATTTCCTCCATAACGTAGCGGTCCCCCACTGCCGTCTTATCGCTCTTCATTCCCTGTGCTTCAATCGCTTTGTAAAAGCCCAGATTACTCATCACTGTGGATACGACGGTTGAATGTTTCAGTGTCCCCTTCTCATTCATGAATTTAGCAATAACGTACATAATACGGTCGCCATCAACTATATTACCTTTTTCATCAACAGCGATTAAACGATCTCCATCTCCGTCAAAGGCAAGTCCGACATCCGCCTGCTTTTCCTTAACCAGCGCTTGAAGGGCCTCTGGATGAGTCGATCCTACGTTTTTGTTAATATTTAATCCATCCGGAGATGAGCCAATAGATGAAATATCGGCTTCTAAATCTGCAAACAAATGGGAGGCCAGTGAAGATGTCGCTCCATGTGCACAATCAAGTGCAATATGTAGTCCATCAAAATCATAGTCCACTGTCTGCTTTAAATGCTGCATGTACTTCTGGCCGCCTTCGAAGTAATCATTAATCTGGCCGAGATCGGCTCCGGAAGGGCGGGGGAGTGTATCTTCTTCTGCATCAATTAACGCCTCAATCTCTTCTTCCTGAGCGTCTGATAATTTAAATCCGTCCGGACCAAAGAATTTAATTCCATTGTCCTCCACAGGATTATGAGAAGCAGAGATCATAATCCCCGCTTCCGCCTGAAGCGCTTTTGTCAAAAAAGCTACGCCGGGAGTCGAAATGACCCCCATCCTCATCACTTCTGCACCAATAGAGAGAAGTCCCGCAGCCAGGGCTCCTTCAAACATCTCTCCGGAAATTCGAGTATCACGTCCAATTAATACCTTTGGACGTTCTACCCCTTTAGTTACTACATATCCGCCGTAACGGCCCAATTTAAAAGCCAGCTCGGGGGTTAGTTCTTTATTAGCTACACCACGGACACCGTCCGTTCCGAAATATTTACCCATCTCACAAGACCTCTCTTTCATCTCTTTACTATTGTTCCTCGGCCGGTTCTTCTACTTCGACGTCAACTTCCACCTGTTCAGGCTCGACAATTGAAACATCATCCGGAAGCGGGACGTCGACATTCACTGTATCGTTTTCAGTAATATCAGATACGTCCACTGGAACATCATCGAAATTATCGATTTCTTCTAACACATCATTCGGTCCTCTTATGGTCACACTGTCGGTCTCAGAGGTAATCGAATCTACTTCCACACCTTCAGGAGTCTCTCCTTCAGGTTCAAAGGAAATCGATACATCTTTCTCTGGTCTTCTAATCGGCACAGTAACGTCCACCGAGGTGGGGTCTAATAAAACATTTAATTCATTGCCCTGCGCATCGTACACTTTAACAGGCGCCTCTATATCTTCCAATGTGCCTTCAGCTTCACCTACGTCAATTATAGCTTTTACAGATGCAACTTTATCTATTGCTTCAGAGGAGCCGGTAATGGTCACCTCTTCCGGCTCAATCACCGCATCCCCTATTGTGTATTCATTCTCGATTTCACTTTCATTAATGTAATCAATATCAACAGGGAAGTTCTGACTTTCCTTCTCTTCAATCGTAACTTCGACAACTTGAGGCTCTATATTCACCGACAATTGATTAGAAATACCTGAATGCTGGACAGTCACTTCGTGGGTGCCGGGTCCTAAATCATTTAGATCGACGAATGCTGTGAAATTCTGCTGCCTTACAACAGGCGCAGCTGCGCTGTTTGGCCCTTCAACAGATACTACCACATTTTGCGGAAGTCCGCTGACTACATATTCCTCACTGTCAAATTGAACTTCTAAAGGAATGTCGTTCATTACCTCAGTAACCGATGAAGTGTCATTGAACCACTGTGAATCGCTGTCCAGGTTATCATCTACATTTATAGAAACCCACAGCAGTACAGCCAGAAGCAAGGAGATAATACGAATAAACCATTTATTTTTAAATAAATTATCCATTCTTTTTCCCCCTCCAATTCCATGATTTTGCTGCAGGGGTTTTAGAGCGGTAGTCCAGCTCACTTTTCAGGATTTCTTCAAGCTTCTCTTGATCGAGCTGGCGGTGAAGTTCCCCATTCTTTGTACAGGAAATGCCGCCGGTCTCTTCAGATACGATAATAGTTACTGCATCAGTCACTTCACTAATGCCCATGGCTGCTCTATGTCTCGTCCCTAATTCTTTGGAAATAAACGGACTCTCTGATAAAGGCAGATAACAAGCGGCGGCGATAATCTTATCTTCTTTAAGTATCACAGCACCATCGTGCAGCGGTGTATTTGGAATAAATATGTTAGTTAATAACTCGCTGGATAATTGGCCGCCTATAGGAATTCCAGTCTCTACATAATCTCCCATGCCGGTTTCTCTTTCAATAGTAATTAATGCGCCTATACGACGCTTAGCCATGTAGTTACACGACTTAATGATCGCTTGAATGGATTTATCCGTATCCTCTTCTTCTCCTGTGGTACGACTGAAGAAGCTTCCACGTCCCAGCTGTTCAAGCGCCCGTCTTAATTCAGGCTGAAATAATATTATAATAGCGAGAAAACCCCAAGTAATGGCTTGTGACATTAACCACCTGAGCGTGGACAGTCCGAATAAATTACTCAATAACCATATACCCAGTACAACGAAGATGCCTTTTAACAATTGAACGGCCTTCGTTCCCTGGATCAGCATGATTAATTTATATACAACAAACCAGACAAGGGCGATATCAATTGCAATTAATAGTACATCTAATACATCCAGTCCCCCATCAAGCATGCTCACACTTCCTTTTAAAGAAATTCAGCTACGCTAAAAATTGCCATAGCCTGTATTATTATAACACATTTCTATTTTTTCAGTTATTAAATACTGGATACAAAAACTTAAACCACTGTCACAGTCACAGTGGTTTAATTCAGGTTATTCAGCAGCAAAAGAAAAGATTTCCGTTACAAATTTCTTTGTATGGTACCACATCCACTCAAAAACCTGATTTACTTCATTTACTTCGCCGCTGGCATAGGCTTGATAATTCTCACCATTTGCTAGTTCATTCTCTGGATCATCTGTTATGAAATCTCCATTAATCAATGTGATATCTCCATCAATCTTACCCTCTACTTTAAGGTCTCCATTACGGACAACCAGATCTCCATCCACTGTAATGTTTTCAGGAACAATAACCGTATTGTTTTCAATAATTAAATTTTCCTGTTTTGATACAGAAACCTGTTGGTCCTGATTCCAGGCAGAGAAAATACCGCTGAACATCAGTAAAAAGAAGATCGCCGCAGCAGTGATAATCGGATGGCGCTGCAATTTCCTTATATAATTGCGTCTTTTTTTCTCTTTTGGGAGAGCTGCCATCACATCAGCCGTGAAATTCGATGGTGCCGCTATTGGTCCGGTGTCTTTTATTAACGCTGTCGAACGCTTTAATTCATGAAAATGTTTTTGGCAGGATGTGCAAGCTTGTAGATGGTCGCGCAGTCGTCTCTCTTCTTCTCTTTCTAATTCACCATCTAAATGCTTATGCATAAGGATTACAGCTTCTTGTTTACAATTCATTCCCTCTCAACTCCTTTACACATGACGAAGCCTTTTCCTTAAGGCTTCCCTGCCCCGGTGTATCCTTGTCTTTACGGTGCCGATCGGCACATCAAGTACTTCCGCAATTTCCTGCAGGGCCAGTTCGTCTAAATATCTCAGGACGATGACACTTCTATACTTGGGAGGCAGAGCCAGAATTTCACGGTGAATATAGCTCTGTAATTCAAGGCTTTCCACCTCTTCTTCCGGCAGCGCTTGATCCATAGCTAACTGGGAGTACATATCCAGCCCATCCGTACCTTTAACTTCAGCATCCAGATAGTAATCCGGCTTCTTCTTTCTAATACGGTCTATCGTTAAGTTAGTTGCTATTCGATAAAGCCATGTAGAAAATTTCCTCCGCTCATCAAAGCTTGCAATATTCGTATATGCGCGGATAAAAGCCTCTTGAGCCAAGTCCTCAGCTTCATAAGCATTTCCTATCATTCGATAGCAAATATGATAAACTTTGTTCTGGTAGAAGGATACAATGTCCTCAAACGCAGATTGATCCCCTTTTTTGACCTCTTTAATTTTTTTCTTTATTATTGTTTCCATTTCTCTACCTCCGCTTGTCGTGCGGTTATAACCCTTACGTATGAAGAACAGTAAAGGTTTCAAAAATCCTTATATTTTTATAAAATAGCGTTTAAAGTTTATGTAAAGAGGATATAAGTTAGGGACTGAAGTTTTAAATTACAAGGGGTGTAAGTATGAATGTTGAATTAAAGCTTTTAACAGAAATAGAAGAGTGCCGTAAAGAAATGAACCGGCTCGCCAAACGTTACTCTTTAACTTCTAAGCATGTGGTCTATGTAAGTTCAAAGCTGGATTACTTACTCAATGAATATGAAACTATAAAACAAAAGGATCAGCAACCTCCCTTTCGCAAGGTTAGCTGCTGATATCAGTCAACTCTCTATAATAAACTCTCTCCTAACAAAGATCCCATCAAACCAACAGCCATACCAGCCGTCTTGTTCTTTTCATCAAGAATCGGATTGACTTCAACAAATTCTGCTGAGGTAATCATTTTCGATTGGGCCAGCATCTCCATGGCTAAGTGGCTCTCCCTGTAACTTAACCCGCCCATTACCGGCGTTCCAACACCAGGAGCTTCATTCGGATCCAAACCATCTAAATCTAAACTTAAGTGTACACCATCCGTACGGTCTTTTAAATACTTAATTGTTTCTTCCATTACAGCAGGCATTCCCATCTTGTCAACTTCGTGCATTGTGTATACTTGTATGCCTTTTTCTTTAATTAATGCTCTTTCTCCTTCATCAAGCGACCTGGCACCGATAATGACAATATTCTCAGGTTTGATTTTCGGAGTATAGTCCAGAATGGATGTTAACTTCTTATGCCCGATTCCAAGACTTACAGCTAAAGGCATACCATGAATGTTACCGGAAGGAGAGCTTTCACCTGTGTTTAAATCACCGTGAGCGTCATACCAGATGACCCCGAGATTGTTGTAATGTTTAGCCACACCAGCCAGCGTTCCCATGGCTATACTGTGATCTCCACCTAAGACCAGAGGAAAAGCACCGTCTTTAACAACTTCATCTACCTTTTCCGCTAATCGGATGCTCCCTTCTGCAACTTCCAGAAGGTTTCTAAGGTTATCAACTTTTTCCTGATCATTATGTGTTGGTCTGGCTATTTCAATATCCCCTAAATCCTCAATATCTAATTTTAATTGTTCCAAACGATCAATGATCCCCGCATACCGTATCGCACTCGGTCCCATGTCTACCCCGCGTCGGTTCTGACCTAGATCCATAGGTACTCCGATAATTGAAATCTTTTTATTCATTCTTCGTTCCTCCTTTATTCAAACTATTCCAATTGTATACGTTTTCATTGAAATGACTCAACCAGACAAAATTATGTATATATATACGTTATGAATCTTTAATCAGCCGGCGTATGGCATCATTTAAATCTTCCGCAATATAACCAGGTTTACGAATGTGATTACTTACTTGTAATTCGTGGACGGCGCTCTTCCCTCCACCAGTCAGTACTAGAATCTGTTCACAACCTGCCCTCTGACCTGCTTCGATATCTTTCAAGCGATCACCGATTACAATGCAGTCACCAGGATTTAACCTATAATCATGACATGCATTATTAATCATTCCAGGAGCCGGTTTTCTACACTCACATCCCGCTTCCGGATGATGAGGACATAAAAAAATACCATCAAAACCGAATCCTTCTAATTCTTTCTCAAATGCCTTAACGGAAGATCTGCCCATTGAAATTCCCGGCTGATTCGTAAAAGAAAACAGGAGGCAGCCGTGATCTTTTAATTTTAATAAACTCTCCAAAACCCCGGGGTATAAAGTAAATTGACCAGGATACTCAATTTGATCAGAACCTCCAAGTGTCCCATCACGATCAATAAACACAGCTTTCATAGAAACTCCACCTCTGAACTAAGAATTAGTAACGCAAAACTAAAAAAGCTGACATCTCATCGTAGATGTCAGCTATGTATCAAAATATAGGGAAATTATTTTATGGTGGAGCCTAGCGGGATCGAACCGCTGACCTCCTGCGTGCAAAGCAGGCGCTCTCCCAGCTGAGCTAAGGCCCCGGCTTATGGAGCGGGAGACGGGATTCGAACCCGCGACCCCCACCTTGGCAAGGTGGTGTTCTACCACTGAACTACTCCCGCTTAAAGGAAAGCAGCGGACGGCAGTGGTCCGCTGTGTTGAGTGAGCCATGGAGGGCTCGAACCTCCGACCCTCTGATTAAAAGTCAGATGCTCTACCAGCTGAGCTAATGGCTCCTAATAAATAGGCGATCCATAAATCTATTTCTAGACGCACTAAAATAAAATAGCCATCCTTTAATTATAAAGAAGAGCTACAGATTATAGCAAGTATGAAAATGGCTGGGCTAGCTGGATTCGAACCAGCGCATGACGGTACCAAAAACCGTTGCCTTACCGCTTGGCTATAGCCCAATGTTCATTAAGTATTATTTACTGTTTCTTATGAATTATTCCAACTTTTTTAAAAAAATGGTGGAGGGAGTAGGACTCGAACCTACGAACCCGATGGGAGCGGATTTACAGTCCGCCGCGTTTGGCCAACTTCGCTATCCCTCCACATTTAAAAATGGAAATGGTGCCGGCCAGAGGACTTGAACCCCCAACCTACTGATTACAAGTCAGTTGCTCTACCAGTTGAGCTAGGCCGGCGACATGGTGGAGGATGCAGGGCTCGAACCTGCGACCCCTTGCTTGTAAGGCAAGTGCTCTCCCAGCTGAGCTAATCCTCCAATAGTCAAAGTGAATAATCTATTTTCAATTATAGTGGTGACCCGTACGGGATTCGAACCCGTGATACCGCCGTGAAAGGGCGGTGTCTTAACCACTTGACCAACGGGCCAGTCAACATGTTTTGTCGTTTTTCTAGTGTTACCCGTTCAAACTGACGATTATAATTATATACAATCTAACAGCGTATTGTAAAGAGGAATTTTTAAAGTCTATATATTCAAAAAACTTAAGAATAGAAAAGGCTGCCAGAATGTAATCCGGCAGCCTTTTTAAGTGATTATTGGTTTATATCAAGTTTGCCTTCTGCTGCTGATTCAGAGATGTTTCCAAAATCATCTTCAGCCATCACTACGATTTCGGCACCTTCAGCCACCAGGTTAGAGGTCGCCGTCCAGTACCCTTCATAGTGACCGTCTTCTGTTTCTGTCATAGGAAGTTCTGTAGCCTGATCTGATTGTGTTGAGAAGTTGGTCAATGGCATTTTAATATAGAATGCAGCATCCAATCCAGCTTCGGAGTCAAATTCTATCTTCACACTTTCACCAGATTGCAGAGATAAGTCCTCATCCGGCTTTATCTCTGTGAGCTCCGGAGCTGTATAATCAGCTTCTATAGTAACTTCTTCTGTCACACTGTTGCCTGCTTGATCTAATGCCTCGACTTCTATTACATTTTCCCCTTCTTCAATAATCAATCGTTTTGAGAAGGATCCATCTTCTTCCACACTCGCTTCTTCCCCATTAACGTTAACGTGATCAAGGTTTTCTTCATTTACCGTACCTTCCACAGTAGTAACCTCACTATTGATTTTGTCTCCATTCTCTGGAGATGTAATAGAAAGCTCTGGATCAGTTTGATCCAGCGTTACGACAACAGGATCAGACGGCTCTGTATTTCCATTATCCGTTACGGTTACCGCAGTAAGTTCATTTGCTCCCTCATTCAGTTCAAGGTCCGCAGCGAACTCTCCTTCTTCATTTGCTTCTACAGCAGCAGCTTCCTCTTCTCCATTGTAAATTTCAATAGTAGACGATGGTGAGCCGCTTCCTTCTACTGTAATGCTTTCATCATTTGTAAAAGCTCCGTCAGCCGGCGATTCAATAACTGGAGCTTCAGCTTCATAATCGACCGTGGCACGAATCATATAGTTTCCTTCCTCACTAGGAGAAGGACTCCATGTTCCGCCTACCTGCTGCCAGCTGCGACCGGCATTTTCACCGTTTTCATCGGTTGCAAGCGCAGGAGTATCTGGATTAGGGTGAGTTTGGATATAAACCATATAGAAATCGTCGTCGACTACAATTCCTTCTTCTGACACATCAACCTCTGTCCATTCCCCATTACGGAGAGCTTCTGCCTCTATTGGGCCAGCCAGGCGGTCACCAGGCGCTCCGTCTTCTCCATTAGAGTCATAAACAGCTACTTCAAATTCTGTTCCGCCCGGTACAGGAAAGTCTTCTTCCCAAAATCTAAATAGACCTCCCGTAACCAGCGCTGAGGATTGGCCCTCTTCTAAGGACATCCTCACGGCCCAGGAATTCCCCGCATCGTAGAAAGCGCGGGCGTTTTCAGCAGTTCCATCATCATATCCTATTTCGCCCGGGAAGCCAATAAACGGTTCTAACTGAACATCTTCCGTCACTGTTTCATTTCCTTCTACCGTTACTGAAGCTTCTGCACCTTTATATCCCGGCGCACGAATTTCAAGTGTGTAGTCACCCTCATAGGCCGTCAAGGAGTAAACTCCATTTTCATCGGTTTCCACTGGTGTGACAGCCGCGTCTTCCACTACATATACGGTGGCTCCTTCAATAGGATCGCCTGTTCTGTCATTTGTAACTGTACCCGTTACTTCCCCGGAAGGCATTGGGTCAAGTGTAAAATTAGTATTTACCTGCCCGTCTTCAGTAACCTCTACTTCCTCTGTACTAGAATTATATCCGTAAGCTGAAGCTTCTAACGTATAGTCGCCTGCAGCTGTTAAAATCCGATAACTTCCGTCAGATGGATCTGTAGTTACAGATTTATCAGTTTCAAGTACACTCACCGTTGCCTCAAGCGGCAGCACTTTTGGACTGATTGGTGAGTTGTCTACTTCACCTGACTGCATTAACGGTCCTTCTACATTCTCAAAGGGACCAGGGAAAAGACTCTTAGACTTCACTCGTTTTTTCTTTTTATCTGATTTGGCATCTTTAGAAGCGTCCTTTTCCTCCATTTTTGAAGTTTTCTTCGTATCAGACTTGTGAAGTTTTGCGGCAGTATCCGATGATTGATCTGTTAAAGCAACATCATCTATATACCAGCCATCCTTCACAACACTCCCGTCGGTCTCCACGTGAAATCCAACATATACGGTCTGCCCCTCATATTGAGATAAGTCAACCTCGGACTCCGTCCAGTCTTCAGACTCTTCATTAAATTCAGCCAATTGTTCCCAGTTTTCATTGTCTGTGGAGACTACAACATGTCCGTAGTCATAATTTCTTTCTAACTCATACCATGATTTGAATTGAAGATACGTATCTCCTTCAGGTACTTCTACCGGCGGGAGTCTTAATGTCATATCAGCATTTGATTCATAAGTACCTTCAAGGTTGGTAGCGTAAACTTTTTCACCTGAAGCTGCTCCATCAGGTCCGGAATCCGGTTCGCCCCACTCCCATGAGTTGCTTTCGCCAAATGACACCCAGCCAGCAGGAGTGCTCTCAAAATCTTCTGAATACCCTACTGTGATGCCATCTTGTAACGTTACGGTGTAAACGTCTGATTCTGCTTCATTTTCGCCAAAATCTGTTGCAATCAACTTATATTCAAGTGATTCTCCATTCAGGTTGTCACCCGGTATGGAAGCTTGATACGTTCCACTTTCAAAATCCCCTTCAATTAATTCTGCATCAGCTGTCTGCCAATCTTCACTATCAACACGATATTGCACTTCAACATGGTCTACACTGACATTGTCAGAAATATCGGCTGCAATCGGCAGTTCAAGGCCTTTGTACGACTCTGTCAGCGGCTCATGTTCAATTACCGGAGCTTCCGTGTCTTCCCCTTCTTCATATACATTTCCGGTGATTTCTCCTATACCGGAAACAACGGCCGAAACAGCCGTATAGGCGTTTGTAATACCATTTCCGAACCCTTCATTAGGGTCATCTGGGTAGTCGTCACTCGTAGCCGGGTCTGCTGTATCATATAACAGTTCTTCAATTTGATCGACGGTTAGTGATTGATCCGCTTCAAGCAGTAAAGCTACAGTTCCCGCTACGTGCGGACCCGCCATTGAAGTCCCGCTATACGTATCATCATACTCACTGCCGGGAACAGTCGAGTTGATGTTTACTCCTGGTGCAGATATATCTGGTTTAATCTCGCCATCGTACGGTGAGGGACCTACTGAAGAAAAGTAAGCTAATTCATCAGCACTATCCGTTGCACCAACAGCAATCGACTCTGGATAGTTAGCTGGTGCTGCAATACTTCCATCCCCCGACTCTCCATCATTACCTGCAGAAAAGACAGGAGCGATCCCTGCGTTTCTCCAGTTCTGAACCATTTCTCGATACCATTCATCAAGACCTGGTCCACCTCCCCACGAGTTGTTAATTACATCAGGGGCTTTTTCAGGGTGTGGATTCCCCTCTTCATCTTTAGGTGCTAATAACCATTCAGCTGCATCAAGTAAATCTACGTCCGTTCCTCCGGCCGCGGTAAACGCCTTAACTGCGATCCATTTCGAGCCCGGAGCTACTCCTACTTGATTAGAGTCATCCTCTTCAGAACCAGCCACAGTCCCCATTGTATGAGTACCATGGCCCTGGTCATCATAAGGCTCCGGTTCATCTGCGGTAGCATCATACCAATTAAATTCATGATCCACCTCTTCTGGGTTTTCCGCATTAAACCCACGGTACTTTTCCATAAGACCCGGGTGGTCCCATTGTACTCCTGTATCAATGTTAGCTACGACTACTCCCGAGCCGTCTATTCCTGTTTCATCCCACACCTGTTCAGCACCTATACGGTCTATGCCCCAGGAAGCGACATCAAGTGTATCGGCCTTCACCTCATTCTTTGGTGTTTCCACCGGTTGATAAATCTCCCTTGTCCGGTTGGGCAGGATTTTCTCCACTTCAGCTAATGAAGCTATCTCCTCCATTACTTTTTGATTACTAGTGACAGAGACAGCATTCACAATGTAGTAAGATTGAAATGATGTCACATCACCCTGGTCTTCAGCCTTATTTAAATAGCTGTTCAATTCGTACTGTGTATCTTTAGATGTTGCACGTAATTCATGAACGACGGCAGAATTCTGTACGCGTTTTACTTCTTTTGCAGATACAGAAGCTTTACTCTCTTCCAATTTCTGAACTGCTTCGTCTGATGCTTTTTTCGTATCTGCCTGCTCTTTCATTTTGACCAAATAGGTGACTTGATCATCTTCTTTGAAAGAGGCAGAAAGGTCTTCATTAATTTTACCAGCTGTCTGCTTGCTATCTTTCACTGACAAATTATTTGATTCCTCTGCTGAACTTGTACTTGTCATATTAAAGAAAGATAGAATCAATACAGTTATAAGTAAAATGCTGATCGACTTGACGCTTCTCTTCTTTCTTTTCATTTGTTTACGCTCCTTTCAGTAAAATTCACCTGAAACCTGTGTATTTATTCCGTCCTCCTTCACGTTGCGACTTTTACGTTTACGATTCTCTGTTGTTAAATTTATCCTATCTTATAGTGACAAAATCCGCTAGATTACCAATAATAACAAGGATATACAGCCTACACGGTTTGCGAAACCTTATGTATTTAGACCTTTATTAATTAAAATAAGACATAAAATTACATTTACAGACTTTATCCCCCATCCCCCAAACTAGTCCATAGGTAGCGTGTCAGGTTCATTATTATGATAAAAAGAGAGTAAAGTTGGGAAAGTCTTTCTCCTAAACACCATTCTTTTTCATTTTTAAATGGATAAGTTTGATTTTTGCTGTCGACTTGGGAATATTTACAACAATATTACGTATTAAAGGTCTTTTAGCATCGTTTGTAACTTTCTTGTTAATTTTGTGTCTACAATTGTAAAAAGACTAAGACTTAATGCTTGTATCGTTCGACATAATAAACAAAACTGAAGCAGTTTTTTTAAAATGAAGTATGAATCTTTCACTTGAAGCAATTGATATTCAATTTCTGGCTATAGAGCGAAAGAAATAATATTCTTTGGCGATAAATCTTTTCATGCGGAGAAAAATGAAGTAAAAAGAGCGTTTTCAATACAAAAAAGCACAAGCGACCTACAATAAGGTCCTTGTGCTAAGTAAGCAGACAAATAAAAAAAGCTTCCACTGAAAGCAAAAGCTTGGTTTAACCTTAATTCAACTAAACTTCCAGAGCTTCCAGCCGGATTTGAACCGGCGACCCCTTCCTTACCATGGAAGTGCTCTACCACTGAGCTATGGAAGCAAGTGGCTCCACCGGTAGGATTCGAACCTACGACCGATCGGTTAACAGCCGATTGCTCTACCACTGAGCTACGGTGGATCAATAAACTAAGTAAATATTGACGTGGCAGCGTCCTACTCTCACGGGGATCAACCCGACTACCATCGGCGCTGAAGAGCTTAACTGCTGTGTTCGGCATGGGAACAGGTGTGACCTCTTCGCTGTCGCCACCACATCATTTGGTTTGAGGTAAACCC
>NZ_JAIZEO010000007.1 GCF_024189315.1 Halobacillus sp. A5
GACAATTGTCCAGACGCTACCTCCACCTGCACTCCAGCATCAGGGAGTTTCTTTCCAGTGGGGACGACACTTGTCACGTGTATAGCGACCGATGCCTCAGGAAGTGAAAGTGACCCATGTTCATTTGAAGTCACGGTTAATGATACGGAACCTCCAATGATCACCTGTCCGGATAATATCACTGTCCTCGTCATACCCGGTGAAACGGGAGCCGTAGTGAATTACCCTGATCCGGTGGTTACCGATAACTGTCCAGGTGTGATAAGTTCCTGTTCTCCTGCCTCGGGATCTTTTTTTCCAGTAGGAACGACAGAGGTCACTTGTACGGCTGAAGACGCCTCAGGAAATATAGCTTATTGCACATTTAACATTGAAGTGGAAATTGTTAGCCAGAATATATTGCAATTGGATTTAGTATTAAACCATGAAGTTCAGGTAATTAGCGATGAGACAATAGAAGTAGAGGCTTTCTCCATTCAACAGAGAAATGAAAATGACCTTGAAGGGAAGGGCAATGTGGAATGTATAAATGTGCAAAGAGTTCATGATTGGTTGGTCTTTTGTACAGAGTTACAAACCGAAGTTGCCATTCCAGCGGCTTGTAATGTCGCGGTCTTTGAATGCACGGAGTCAGGCGGGGAAATAAGCATCCAATGTGAAGCCGTACCCAATTCTGGCCGAATTACTATTTTAGATGATGTTCGCGATGTTCCAGGAATTCCAGGAGCAAGACGGGTTCCAATACGTTTTACTATTCTTCTTCAAATTCAATACTTCTGTGGCGATGTACTCGTATGCGAATTCGAAGCCCCGGCATGTCAGGTGGAAGAAGTGATCCTCTGTTACCCAGAAGGCAGCTCTATTATTGCAGAAGTGACTGAAGTTCAATGTCTAGCTTGTCAGTATCAGCGTGATTAAGAGAGGGATAGAATTCTCTATAATATAAGCTGCTCAATGATATGAAGTTGTTGAGCAGCTTTTTTTGGCTACAGTTTTCAAAAAAAATTAATTATAAATTTAAAAAGGAATCTCTCCGCTTTTGTTTAATGTATTACACAGGAGTTTTTTTGAAAGTAGAACGTTTAGATGAGGTGAATATATGTCGTTCCTATTATCTAATGATCATGCGAGAATGGTGGAAAACGCTGAAATAAATACATTAAAGAATAGGTTGGAAAGGATAAAGGAAATAGTAGGAAATCCAATGGAAGTAGACATAAACAAGTTTGGGCATGCAGTTGCTTTTACCGTAAAAAATGTACCCGGACCTACTTTCAATATGGTCAAAGGAATGACTGAATTAGAGATAAATTTATTAGATTCTATAATAGACTTTTACAATGCGAAAGGTATTCCAGCCAGGTTTGAGGTCACTCCGGCGCAAGCCTCTAAAGAACTCTTTAGGAATTTGAGTGTAAAAGGCTTTTACCAAAGCGGGTTTCATACCTCCCTTTATGGAACATTACCTCCCCACAAACATAGACTCAAAGAACCTTCGGGAATAAAGATTGAAAAAATGAATATAGAAAATTTTGATGCTTTCGGTGAAATCTATACTAAAGGATTTAATATGCCTGTTAGTGTAAAAAATCATGTCACGAAAAACAACAGAGTTCTCTTAAATAATGAACACTGGAACTTTTATTTAGCAAGTGTAGAAGGGAAGCCTGCAGGCGTGGGCGTGTTGTTCTGTGAAAACGGAATAGGTACATTAGCTGCATCAGCTACTTTACCAGAGTTCAGAAATAAAGGGGTACACACTGCCCTTATCAAAGAACGGATAGAAAAAGCAAATGAATTAAACTGTCATTTAATTGTGGGCCAATCAGCTTTTGGAAGTGTGAGTCAAAGAAATATGGAAAAAGCCGGGTTAAAGATAGCATACACTCATGCTGTTTGGGAGGAATTGTAAACAGTGACTGTCTTAAAAGAATATTGCGGAATTAAGGTAATATTGTTAGCTAAGCAGAAAAAAATAATTGAAATAAATGGATTATTTTGGAATAATTAGTGAGGGAGAGTGACAAATAAAGGAGTGATTCAATGAAGAACCGTACAAATTGGAGTTATTTCGCCCTGCTGCTTGCACTATTACTCGCTGCATGTTCAAACGGAGCGGAGGGGAAATCAGAAACAGAGCCTGCTGATTCTGAAGAAGAAAATACTTCCTCAGAAGAAGAAAATAAGCCAAAAGATGAGGAAAGCGACGAATCAGATTCAGAAGACACGGAAGAGAAAGATGCAGAGGATACATCTTCAGAAGAAACAAACGATGACGATTCAGAGGATACATATGAAAAAGAAGAACAAGCCCTGAATGAATATTCCTCCGAAGAAATTGAGTACGCCCGCGTCTGGCGGCAGCTTGGATCGCATCAGGACATCGAACAACTAAGTGTTGAGCACATCCCGGCCGGTACACCGCTTAATCCTGATGAGGAAATAAGTCTGGACTACCCAGAGGATGTCGTTAAGCTGCGCGGCTCACGTCTGGCCGATGGAGAGGGCGTAATATACAGCGGGAATGGGGATGGAACGATTAATGTGTACGACGTGCCCATACGTTGGTACGGCGGTTTTCCTCGTCCTGATCATCTCGATGATGATGACGTTCTTGAAGACATGGAAAACATAATCAACAACACAGAAGAAGTATACATCGAGCCAGGGAATGACGAAGAGATTACAAACCTAATCGAGAAAATTGACATTCAATAAAATAAAAATTGACAGTCCGTGAAAATAAACGTAATATAATTCTAAATTTAATAAAAAAGGCAATGATGGAACGAAGTAGTATAAATATCAATGGTTCAGAGAGTCGATGGTGCTGCGAATCGATGCATATATTTATATGAATTACTTTCTGGAGCTTCTAATGCGAAACCGATAGTAGTATTAGACGGTAAACCCGATATCTTTTTTGAGTGGAAGAAGAGGTAATCTCTTTCTTTAACTTGGGTGGTAACGCGTGTTCAAGGCACGTCCCATGGCAGGGGCGTGTCTTTTTTGTATTTGAAAAGGGGGAGGATCTATGAAATATGTTGATCAGTTAACGAAACAACAGCAGGAGGAGCTTCAGAAGCAATATGAAGTCCTGTCTTATGGAGTGGATTCGATCGTTCCTGAGGATAAATTTAAAGAAAAAATCGCTAAGTCGATAAAGGAGCAACAGCCGCTAAAGGTGAAATTGGGACTCGACCCCACAGCCCCTGACGTCCACATCGGCCACACCGTAGTATTGAATAAATTGAAGCAATTCCAGCAGTTCGGGCACACGATTCAGCTGATCATTGGTGATTTTACAGGGAAAATCGGAGACCCCACTGGAAAGGCAGCTGCGCGGAAAGCGCTAACCGATGAAGATGTGCGTCATAATGCAAAAACGTACGCCGAGCAATTTGGAAAAGTTATCGATATGGACGCTGTAGAACTTCACTACAATTCCAGGTGGTTATCGAAAGTGAATTTCTCAGAAGTCCTTCAGCTGGCGAGTCAGGTGACAGTCGCCCGCATGCTGGAAAGAAACGATTTTCACACACGGTACCAAATGAACAAACCGATCTACCTTCATGAGTTTTTCTATCCTGTGATGCAGGGGTATGATTCACACGTGTTGGAGTCAGACATTGAATTAGGGGGAACGGACCAGGAGTTTAATGTACTGTTCGGCCGGCAGATTCAGGAGCAATTTAATCAGGAGAAACAAGTCGTCTTACTTCTGCCTTTAATCGAAGGACTTGACGGCAAGGAGAAAATGTCAAAATCCAAGAATAACTATATCGGCATTGATGAAAGCCCGAATGATATTTTTGGCAAGACGATGTCAATTCCCGATGAACTGATTGTGAAATATTTTGAACTGACCTCCAACCTCTCTATCGAGGAAGTAGCTCAAATAAAAACGCAGCTTACGGACGGTGCTCTTCATCCCATAGAAGCCAAAATCCGCTTAGCCTGTTCTTTCGTAGAAATGCTTTATGACAAAGAAGAAGCCAAGAAAAGTCAGGCTCATTTTGCCAATGTATTTCAAAAGAATAAAATTCCTGATGACATGCCGGAAGTCGTCTGGAATCAAGACTTAAGGGTCGGCATCGTCGATCTAATAAAGGAGCTTGGATTGCTGCCGTCTAAGAGTGAAGTGAGACGAATGGTTAAGAATGGCGGTATTCGTATTAATCAGGAAAAAATAACGGATCCTTTCACAACGGTAGATGTAGTTGATGGCATGATTGTGCAGGTGGGGAAACGGAAATTTGTTCGATTAAGGGTAAAGTAAGGAAAGTGAGAAGAGCTTCAAAAAGTAGAGAAAAAGGGGAAAAAGCGCCGCTTTTAAGCGGGACAGACGGAAAGTCCCCTCGGTCACGACAGTTCACTTTTCGCAAATGCCCATAAATTTGTCTATTTGCCCATAATTTGAAATTATCGCCCGTAAAATATAATTATAGCCCATAATATTGTGAAATGACCCATAAACGGCGATAAACGCCCATAAATCGAGGACGCTCACCTCCGTTTGTGCACGTGCAGAGATCAGTGGAGGTAAGATAATATTAAAATTGGGCTGATTTCTGCAGTGCTTTTCTTCTCGGTTGTTATTCTATTAAGGTTTACAGGGGGGTATTTAATTATTTTCTCCTCTTTGTTTTTTTCATAGAACTTAAAAGGTAGCCTCCCTTGAACTTACGCGGCTCGTAGGAAATGACAAAGGCATTTGGATCATATTCTTCAATTGTCTTCATTACATTTTCTTCCATATTTCTTTTTGTCAAAATCTGAAGCTGATAACGGACCCCGTCTCTTCCCATTCCTTCAAATACGGTGACGCCGTACCCATTGTTCCGCAGTGTAGAAACCAATTCAGAATTCTTGTTGAGTAAGTTAACCGTAAGAGTGGTATATCCTAAAGCCAATTTGTTTTCAATGTAATTTCCTAAAAATATTCCTGCGGCAAAACCTAAGGCATAAACAAGCATTTCTGGAATACTTTGCTCACCGCTAAGGACAATGGATAAACCAAATACATAAATTAACGCTTCGAGAAATCCAAAAATAGCAGCAAGCATGCTCATGTTCTTTACAACAAATATAATTCGAAGTGATAAGGTTGGCACTAAAATAATTTGTAATATAAAAATCAATAGGATGTTAGGCATAGGGAAAACCTTTCTAATGATAGATTTCTAATAATGATCTACCTTTCAATTTACCAAAAATAAGAAAATGTGCAAAGCATCTTGTCTTAAGGTCAAACAGGTCTAATGAGCGGTAACTGGCGATAATGAAGCATGTCAGGGTGCAGCGTTAGTCTCGCAGGTGAAAAAGGTTGACGGCATATTGAATGAATAGTATTCTCTTAGTAGAAAGGTCATTCTATCTAATTTAAAAAGGAGTAATTGAAATGACTGTAAAAAAAGACACATTACTTCAAGCAGCTGAACGCTTATTTTATGAGTACGGATTTCGCGGCGTAGGACTAAAGCAGATCATCTCTGAAGCGAACGTGGCCACAATGACGCTTTATAACCATTTTTCCTCCAAAGACAATTTAGTCGAAGAAGTACTGAAGCAGCGGGAAGAACGCTATTGGTCTTACCTGGATGAACATGTAGAAATGGATTCAGAGTCGCCGTTCATCTCTGCTGTTGAAGCTCACGGCCGCTGGTTAAAAGAACAGTCCTACAGGGGATGCATGTTTTTGCGGGCGATTGAGGATTATGCGGGAACGGATAACGAAATTGAAAGCATTGCACGAGGACACAAATCCAAATTGCTCAAATATTTTCAGCAATTGGCTCAAAACAAAGGGAAAGAGAACGAACGAGATTTAGCTCATCAATTTACATTGCTGCTTGAAGGAACTACTTCCATGACGACATTAATTGGTGCTGAGAAAGCAACAGAACATTCAATTGCGATGGCGAGGACCCTGGTCAAATATTCATCGTAATTTTTTTTAACAAAAAATTAGAAAGGTCGTTCTATATAAAAAAAGGAGGATCCTATGAAATTTTCCAGATTAGTGTTACCAGGAGTTATGATGATTGCTGCTACTTATGGATTGGCGAGGTTTAGTTTCGGTTTGCTTCTTCCTGAGATTAATCAATCGCTTAACATGTCAGAGTTCATATCAGGAGCGGTTTCATCTCTGTTTTACTTAGCCTATTGCCTCACGATCGTCTTATCCACGGTGATCACTACAAAGGAAGGACCAAGAAGGATGATCCTCGCAGCTGGTCTGTCCGCTTTTATGGGACTGCTCCTGATGGGGGTCACACCAAATGTATGGGTGCTTGCGTTAGTCGTGTTACTTGCCGGAGGCAGCACGGGTCTGGTCTCTCCTCCTTATGGCGCAGCGATTTCGCTTTGGATAAAAGAGGGGCAGCAGGGACGGGCAAATACCTGGATCAATTCAGGAACGAGCTTCGGCATCGCTCTTACCGGCGCAGGTGCGATGTTTTTAGCACAGAATTGGAGGTTGACGTATATCATTTATGCGGTCTTGACGTTCCTGGTTCTGTTATGGAATTTTAAAGCGATTCCGAATGACGGAGCAGGTGAGGGGTTGAGATTTAAAAAAGGAAACCTCTCCATACGAGGTGTAAAAGGATCCCCCTCTTTAATCATGGCTTCTCTTATTCTCGGAATTTCCACAGCGATCTTTTGGACATTTTCCAGATCATTCATTGAAGGAGCTGGGGATTATCATGAGTGGCAGCTCTCCCTATTTTGGGTCGTCATCGGACTATTTGGTGGTCTGGGAGGGTTTTCGGGTTCTTTAATTGAAAGGAAAGGTCTCTCTTTTGCATATAGGTTAGGGAGTTTGTCGATTGCTTCGGCTTCGATTATTTTACCGGTTACTGCAGGGAATTGGTTATTATCATACGTATCAGCTGGGATTTTTGGCTGCTCTTATATATTTTTAACCGGCGTGCTTCTTGTCTGGGGTATTCGCGTATTTATTACGAACGCTTCCTTAGGGATTGGTGTTCCATTTTTACTATTGGCGGTGGGGCAGGTCGTAGGTTCCGTACTTGCTGGATGGTCGATCGGAACGTGGGGTTATGCTGCTTCTTTTATACTTTATGGATTTATCGGCATGGGGGCTGCTTTTATAAGCCCGAAGAAGGTTAGAAAGTCAAACGTCAATAACTAGTGATAACGCAAATCACGAAGAGGTATTAGATATTTTGAAGGATTACGAAGAGAAGGGTTCAGGTATATAATGTAAAAAGCCCGTTTACTAGAGGGACTTTTTACATTAAGAGGAGAAAGGAGTGTAAAATATGCTGGAAGGTAAAATATTTTGGTTATTTATGTTCGTTTATATCATATTGGCGGGATTAATAGTTATGTTAGTTCCAATGGATATAGCAATCGTACCGATAGCTATTTTGCCCCTGGTGGTGTTTATTCCGTATAACGTCCTAATTCTCAGAAATAGAAAAAATAGGAATACTAATAATGAAACGTGAAAAAAAGCAGTGAGCACCAGTACAGCTGCTCGAGGTTTATTCTATAAAAAATAATAATCATAAAGGTCTGTTCAAGCTACAGGTCTTTATGATTATTAAAATAAAGGAAAGAATATGATTCTAGAAGGTGGCTGAAAAAAAAAGAAGGAACCCACCGAACTTAACGAGCTGCCGAAACAGCTCGTTAGGCAGCTAAAGATTATCTTTGCTTAGTTTTTTCTGCGGAATGTGACAACCAAAGATAAACTGCAAAGCCAGCAATAATAATCAATGGCTGAATCATGAATTGAGTGTCCTCACTAAGTGATGTGCGGCTGAGTAAGAAGTCGGGAAGTGTTACCAGGGCCACGATCATTACGAGAACCCACGATTGTGCCCAAATCGAGACTCCAATGATAATGAGCGAGGCAAGTATACCGATGATCAGGCTTCCCGTCTGGCCGAAGTGAAGGGCAGGTGTGTCTATGACTTGATTTAGATAGATGAGACCGACAAACAGAACGATGGGCAGCGTGGCGATACCGCCTAACAGGACCACCTGTTTTTTGAAGGATGTACGGTGAGCAGCCAAATATTTAAACCCTGTGAAAACAGAAGCAATAAACAGAGCAGCAATAACAAGATGCCCGATGATTTCCAGGACAGAATAGGAAAGGCTGCCTCCCATCAGGTCAGGGAAAATGGTAATAGCGAAAGAACCAAAAACGATGAGACAAATGTATGTAAACCATGTTCGATAGTCGTTCACCATTTCATTTGAAATCATCTTCATATATTCTTTCGGTGATTTCCCCACGATTTTTTCAATAGGCTTTCCATTTTTTTCGGCTTCACTTAAATGCACCTCAAGCTCTTCCGTTATTTCATCAATTTCCTCTGAATTCTTGCCACTGGAAAATAAGTAAACTCGTAAATCTTCCAAAAACTTCTGGCTTTTACTAGATAATTGAGCGTTATTCATCAATTAGTTAACCTCCTTTTGATTAGATTCGTTGTGCAGCACCCGGTTGACGTTAGATTGCAGATGGTCCCACCGTTCCGTAAAGTGATTCAATTCCAGCTCGCCCTTTGGAGTTAATGAGTAATACTTTCTTCTTGGCCCAGCAGTAGATTTCTTTAATGTCGAGGTAACGAATCCTTCTTTTTGCATCCGCAGCAGCAAAGGATAAATGGTACCTTCGCTAAAGGAGTTAAAGCCATACTCTTCAAGTTTTTGCGCTAATTCGTAACCGTAGACTTCATTATCATTGATAATGGCGAGCAAACAGCCATCAATGATCCCCTTTAGCATTTGCGTGGTTGACATATGCCCCCTCCTGTTCCAGGTAGCTTGTAATACAAGGGTTTATTCCGTGTAGTACCTTGTATTACATGATATATATTAAACATAGCATCATAAGTATTGTATTGCAAGGTAAATTAATCTATTTTGCTGGATACTTACGAATCAACTTCATTAAGTAAGGATAAGCTTCATTTATTTATAATACAGAACATTGTGTAAAAGCCGGTGTTTTGAAATAATTGGTTATAAGAGTACATATTAAGTTTCACCACTACCAGAGAATCCTCTTTCAAAAATTCACGCGCCTTTCCGTAATGTAAATGAACGATTTATTTGGTTCCTTTCAGTAACTATGAAATCCGATAAAGAAAGCTTATTAAGGAGGATGAACTATGCAATACGATGTGAATACACCACAAGAATATATGGAAGCACTGGATGATGACTGGAGAAAAGAGAAGCTGCTGGCAGTAAGACAATGGATTTTAAAGAATGGACCTGAGCTTGAGGAAGGGATCCAATACAAAATGCTTTGTTATGGCAGCGGGTCTCATACGTTATTCCAATTAAATGCACAAAAATCTTATGTAAGTTTATACGTGGGCAATATTGAAAAGATAGAAAATGCTAAAAACCTTCTATCCGGATTGAATTACGGTAAAGGATGCATACGTATTAAGAAGTCTGTGGATTTAAACACAAGTGGACTTGACGAATTTATAAAAACAACCACCGAAATGTGGAGAGCTGGCAATGACACTTCTTGTTAGAGCGACTTTGCAAAGAGTTCCTTTCAGACAGGCGATTTGAATGAGAATAGACTTGTAAACGCACTATGAATACATATTGAAAGGTGTGATGTCTTATGGCAAATAAACAAATGAATTCAACTCAAGCAGATTTTAAAAAATTAATTATGCAGAGGAGATGTCACATTGATAACAAAAGAATTTAAGATTCAAGAAACGGAACGATTGATTCTAAGACCGTTGCAGAATGAGGACTATGAACGGTGGAGAGAGGGGTTCCGCTACAGGCTTCCTTCCCAGTACAAATATGACGGCGGCAGCATAGATTTGAACGAATGGAGACAGGAGAAGTTCAACGATGTGGTTACCAGACATCAAGAATTAGCCGAGCAGGATGAAGCCTATGTTTTTGGGGTGTTTCGAAAATCGGATGGTAAGCACATGGGGAAGGTTGAGTTTAGTACGATTAGGAGAGAGGAATTTCAGTGGGGGATGCTGGGGTATCGGATTCATAACCAATTCTGGGGAAGCGGCTATGGTAAAGAGGCGGTCAGTTGTGGCCTGCCCATCTCCTTCAATGATCTTGGTTTTCACAGAATTGAAGCTCATATCAATGTAGATAATACCCCTTCGATTCGGTTAGCCGAGAGTGTGGGAATGACGTATGAGTGTACGAGAAAGGCATTTATTTATGAATTTGAGGAATGGACCGACAATCTAGTATATTACATGAATGCCGAATCATCTGTAACGTAAAACACGCCGATCGTGTATTTTAAAGATACAAATAGTAAAGGAAATAATAGAATTATTATAATTGCATAAAGGGGGGAGAATCATGCCGGTTAATTCTTTTGAAAATTTCCCGATGAGCTGGAAACCATCACTTGACCCAACAAAAACCCCAATTTATCAAGCACTCGCAGAACAATTGGAACAGGATATTTTAGAAGGCGTTTATTACCTGGGACAAGACTTCCTCCGCAGCGGGAGCTGAACGTTTTGTCGTAGGCAATAGCAGCCCGGAACGAGCTGTAAGAATTTCCGTCTGCGCTACAGAAACCCTCGAGGAACTGGAGCAGGGATTAGTCATTCTTAAACGATTATTACAGCAGCTTCACTAACATTGTCCGCCCATGGTACGATGGTTCTCATCTAAGCCGCATAGAAAGGAATGATCGATCATGGTACGAAAGGAAACCAAAGGATCAACTTCATCGTCCAGGATACAAAGCTACGTTAATTCATCCGAAAAACAACAGCAATTATATAAAAGAACATTACTTATTGTAGTCATCTCCCAAGTGTTCGGAGGGGCTGGACTTGCGGCAGGCGTAACCGTGGGAGCACTTCTTGCCCAGGATATGTTAGGTACAGAGAGTGTATCCGGTCTTCCTACGGCATTATTTACTTTAGGCTCCGCAGCCGCAGCCTTGCTTGTAGGCCGTATCTCTCAGCGGTTCGGACGGCGGTCAGGGCTTACAGCCGGGTTTCTAGCCGGAGGGATCGGAGCTATTGGCGTCATTATTTCCGCGTTAACAAGCAGCGTTATTCTTTTATTTATTTCACTGTTCATTTACGGAGCTGGGACGGCTACAAACTTACAAGCCCGATACGCAGGGACGGATTTGGCAAACTCTACACAAAGGGCAAAAGCAGTTAGTGTGGCCATGGTTTCCACTACATTCGGTGCTGTAGCCGGCCCTAACCTTGTCGAGGTCATGGGCGGTTTTGCCAGAGGCATAGGAGTGCCTGCTTTGGCCGGACCTTTTATACTAGCAGCTGCCGCGTACATTCTTGCTGGCTTAGTGCTGTTCATCTGGCTTCGTCCTGATCCTTTTATTATCGCCAAAGCTGCAATGGATGCTCAGCGGACAACGAATCATTCAACCACTGAGAAAGCAGCTGATGTATTTTCAAATAAGCGTGGCATTTTTACAGGGGCTGCCGTGATGATTTTAACTCAATTTGTGATGATGGCCGTTATGACGATGACTCCTATTCACATGGAACACCATCGGCATGGATTGAACGCAGTAGGGCTTGTCATTGGGTTTCATATAGGGGCTATGTTCTTACCTTCATTAGTAACTGGTTATCTTGTCGATAAAATCGGGAGAAACGTAATGGCTGTTGCTTCCTCTGTAACCCTGCTGGCTTCTGGTTTTTTGGCTGCTTTTGGACCTGGTGATTCAATGGTCGTCCTTATAACAGCACTCGCTCTGCTTGGTCTTGGCTGGAACTTTGGTTTAATCAGTGGCACAGCCATCCTTGTAGATGCCACTTCCCCATCTACTCGTGCGAAGACACAGGGAGCGGTAGATGTTTGGATCGCATTATCAGGCGCATTAGGGGGAGGAATATCAGGGTTAGTTGTGGCACAATCCAGTTTTGCCGTTCTTTCAATTGCCGGTGCTGTCCTTTCATTGATACTTGTGCCTATTGTGATAGGGTACGGTAATCATCAGGATAAGGTGAAAGAAAAGGCGAGTTAGGCTGAGCAAATCGACATGAGCTGGGCAGTCTTTACCTCGGGCTGACCTGGTGCCGGCAGCAGTATGAGCGCGCGATTACCAGCTTTAGTCAAGTGCTGAATGTAGGAATGTTCGCCCAGTATACGAAAGGGGCGGTGCTCTCCGAACGTTCCATAACGAAACTCCAGTACGTTACGTACTGCCGGAAAATTCGGGTGAAAGAACGATCGATTCTCGTCATAGGAGGTGAGCAGTTTCTCATTGATGCTGAGGTGACATTTCACCCTATATAAATTCGCATGCAAAAAAGAACTAGATCATTTTTACGATACATGTTACTAACCACCGATCTTTGGAGGAGAAGAAATGATGGTAAATGTAATAACAGAGAAAAAGATCAATAACTCCATTGAAAAAGTTTCTAAATACGCCGAAAACCATCCCATGCTCCTAAATGGTACGTAAATATTGATTCAGCCGAATGGCAGACGGAAGAAATAGTGGAAAAAGGAGCACGTGTAGCATTTAAAGCAAGTTTTCTCGGACGAAAGCTTGCTTATGTTTATGAGATTGTAGAATTTGTGCCAGGCAGCAAAATGATCATGCGGACCGTAGACGGCCCCTTTCCCATGGAAACGACTTATATTTGGAAAGCCTTGAGTGACAATCGCACCCAGATGACTCTGCAGAATAAAGGGGAGCCAAAAGGGTTTTCAAAAATGTTATCTCCTTTCATGACTTTAATGATAAAAAAAGCGAACAAGAAAGACCTTGAAAAAATCAAAAAGATACTAGAATCCAGCACCTTTGAATAAGCAACAGGACGGGCGTCTCCTTAGTAATAGGGTTAACGAACGAAAGCCTTCATACTGATCAGCACCTGCATAAACAAGGCCATTTTAAAAAAACATTTACAAAAATGACAGATTTATGGATAATATAAACAATATTAAACGGCGATGAAGAGAAGAGTAAGTAAATGAACATTCTTTGCAGAGAGCCCCTATCAGGTGAAAAAGGGCAGGAATGATTAACTGAACCAAACCTCAGAGCCTCACACGGGAACCATATTTAAGCGGGATCGTGTGACGGGAGCTCCCGTTATAGAGATAGGGTATAACCAACGATTTAGTTTACGTACCTGACAAGGTTAATATGGCGACGTATTAATAAACTGG
Organism: Halobacillus sp. A5; assembly: GCF_024189315.1. Classification (GTDB taxonomy): domain Bacteria; phylum Bacillota; class Bacilli; order Bacillales; family Halobacillaceae; genus Halobacillus_A. Next base: position 13,162 of record NZ_JAIZEO010000007.1, read on the forward strand.
GGTGGCACCGCGATTCAATAATAATCTCGCCCCCAAGACTGTATGTCTTGGGGGTGGGATTTTTTTATTGCAAAAATCCACAGTGAAGGAGTTTTTTTATGGATCGAAAGAAGGAGCGGAGAGATCCGATTCTCTTATTATTCAGTATCGGACTATCTAATATAGGAGATTGGATTTACTTAATTGCGTTAAACTTGATCGTTTTGGATATGACGGGCTCGCCACTCGCTGTCGCCGCTTTATATATATTAAAACCGTTAGCCGCTTTGTTCACGAATTTCTGGTCCGGCACTATCATTGACCGTCTGAATCAGCGGAACCTTATGGTGGGATTGGACATCGTAAGGGCCGTTCTCATTTTCATTCTACCTTCCTTATCATCTGTCTGGCTGATTTATACCGTTGTCTTCTTAATTAATATGGGAAGTTCAATCTTTGGACCTGCTTCTATGACCTACATAACGAAATTGATACCATCAAATAAGAGAAAAGGGTTTAATTCGCTAAGAAGTTTAATAGATTCAGGAGGCTTCTTACTTGGTCCTGCCATTGCTGGTTTGCTGTTTATGTTAGGTACTCCCGACATGGCGATCTATGTTAATGCTTTAACTTTTTTAGGTTCGGGATTCATTACCTTGCTGCTGCCTCGACTAGAGGATTTGCCTTTGGAACAAAAGGATTTTCCAGTCCTGTCATTGTCACTTCTAAAGCAAGATTGGAATGTAGTAATGCTTTTTACCAGGAACTATTCCTATGTGATGGTAATTTATTTTCTGTTCAGCCTGATGATGGTTATGGCCACAGCTCTAGACTCTTTAGAGGCTGCATTTTCCAAGGAAGTTTTACATTTATCTGATACGGAGTACGGGTTTCTCGTAAGTATCGCAGGATGTGGTATTGCAGCTGGTGCAGTGGTAAACACCATATTTGCTAAGAAATTATCGATCTCAGTATTGATTGGGGTGGGTTCATTCATGGTTTCAGTGGGATATATTATCTACTCCTATTCAACTCATTTCGCGCTGGCCGCGTTAGGGTTCATCGTGCTGTCATTTTCCCTCGCCTTTGCCAATACAGGGTTTCACACCTTCTACCAAGAAAATATTCCTGTGCATGTAATGGGCAGAGTTGGTAGTATCTATGGGTTGATCGAAGCTTTGTTTATCATCATCGCTACGATTTCTATTGGGGCGGCTGCTCAATTCGTGTCGATTAAGCTGGCTGTAATTGGTGGGGCCGTTCTCATGCTTATGGTTACTGGGGTACTATGTTTTATGAGTTTCTCTTCTTTGAAAAATTCGGATAAACAACTATGTGAGAGTGAAACTATGAAAGTGTAAAGTGAAGATGGGTTCTTTTGAAACTTCAAGAAGGTCGGTTCGTAATTTATACGAAGGGTTTTGAGCAGGCGAGAAAAACGAGCAGATTATATTAAATAAAATCTTCTTTCTACATCAAATACAATCACTATTTTAAAAAGGGGGAGAGAAATGAGGAGAATTTTTTCTGTTTTATCAGCAATATGTACTCTATTAGGACTAAGTATAATTATTTCTATTTCATATATGGGAAACCATAATGGCAGCACCCTTTATGAAACCTTAACTTTCGGAACAAAAGGTACATCGTTTATTGTATTATTTAATCTCTACAATTTTCTAGGATTTTTGTTTGCCTGTCTGGCCGAGAGGAACAAGTACAGAGTATTATTGTTTATTTGTAGTATCGCACTGCTGGTGGTAAGTCTAATATTAACTTTTGTAGGTGTTTACGGGTTTAAAGAACCTTAATCGATTCACAAACGATTTCAAAGTACTAAACAGCCCTGGTCCCATAAAGCACAGAACCAGGGCTGTTCTTTTATCATATGGAAGCAGTTGAAAACCCGCCAACTCCCAACAACTTAATTCTTATTTCTAAAAAAGTACATCGTCAGTGTACCAAACACAGCAATTAAACCTACGGAAATGTAAGTGATGATCAATAGTTCACTCGTAACGTCATAGCCATGAATTAATCCCCGGGCCGCATCGACCACGAAGGTTATCGGGTTAATGTCTACAAAGTGCTGTAACCAATTTGGCATGGTGGTTGGATCAACGAACACGCTGCTTAAGAAGGTGAGCGGGAATAACAGCATCATACTTATAGCCATGAGGGCTTTTTCTGAGCGGACAATGATGCCAAGCATCGTCCAGATCCACGATAAACTAAAAGCAAAGAATAGAATAACGAGGACGGCAAGGACGACTCCTGCGAATCCGGCTTCTGCACGAAATCCTAAAATGTAGCCAAGTGTCACCATGATGGTGGCGGCAAGTGAATAGCGCACGACATCGACGAGCAGCGCCCCTACTAAGACGGCAGGCTGCCAGATCGGCAGGGAGCGAAAACGATCAAAGACACCTTTTTCGATGTCTTTATTTAAATCCAGTCCGGTATACATCGTAATCATCGCAACCGTCATCACTAAAATTCCCGGCAGGACAAAGTCTAAGTATTCTCCTGTTGATCCCGAAATCGCTCCACCGAATAAGTACGTAAACATCAGCAAGAAGATAATCGGGAATACCGTCACATCAAACAGCTGCTCGGGAACATAGCGGATCCGTAATAATGCCCGCCATGCAAAAGTCAGGGCGGCATTCATCGGCGAAGCTTTGGATGGGCGTTTCTCTAACGTGATTGATTTTTCTAATGAATTATTCTCCACTAGCTTCCCCGCCTTCCTGTTTCGCCGGCTTTCCGGTAATCGTTAAGAAGACATCATCTAAACTCGGCTGCTGCATAGAGAAGTCTTTCACGGCTATCTTTTGATTCGCGAGTTCTCCAATCGCCTGCGCAGCCTTTGACTGGTCTTTCATCGTAACGGAAATGGATAAATGCTCGCGATTTACTTCAGGTGCCTGTGTGAACATCCCTGCAAAAATTGCCGCGGCCTTGTTCAAATCATGCTCATCTGCGAATTCAATAATCAAGCTTCGAACTCCAATCGATGATTTCAACTCTGCGCTCGTACCTTCAGCGATTAAAACGCCCCGGTCAATGACCCCGATCAGATCAGCCAGCTGATCGGCTTCTTCTAAGTATTGTGTCGTCAGAAATACCGTCGTTCCATTCTTAACTAATGCGCGGATGATCCCCCACACTTCATTCCGGCTTCTTGGATCAAGACCGGTGGTGGGTTCATCCAGAAAGAGCAGCTCTGGTGAAGTCACAATACTTGCGGCAATATCAATTCTTCTTCTCATGCCGCCGGAGTATTTCTTCACCTGGCGCTTCGCAGCATCCTCTAATTTAAAAGCGGCTAATAATTCATCGGCACGCGCCCTGGCTTCTTTACGGGTAAAACCAACTAACCTGCCGATGAAAACTAAATTCTCCCGGCCGGATAATTCTTCATCAACCGAAGCAAACTGTCCCGTAAGACTGATCGCTTGCCTGACATCATCCGCTTCCTTCGTGAGATCAAAGCCCATGACCTTCGCCTGGCCTTCTGTTGGTTTCAGCAGCGTGGCCAGCATACGGATCATCGTCGTTTTCCCAGCTCCGTTAGGGCCAAGAAATCCATAGATAATGCCTTTTGGCACCTTTAAGCTAATGCCATCCACAGCTCGTTCTTTTCCAAAAGCTTTTACCAATTGATCGGCTTCGACTGCATATGTGTTATTGGATTGATCCATTCACTGACCTCCCTATTCTCTTTCATTTTACCATAGGACAGAAGTCTTGCTATTCGTCTAAAGGATGATTTTAAATGAGGTTAATAAAATAAACCTGTGTGCATCAATGATATCAGCGAAAATAAAAATATATCAGCGTTTGCTTGATCAGATAGTCAATTACAATTTCTATTACCCTCTGCTAGTTCTATCAGTAGAACTAAGGAGTCGTAGCGGGAGTGAGAACAGTCAGGGTATTATTGATTGTATTCAAGTTCACCGTTGCCCCAATTGGAATGGCCGTTTTATAGGTGTCGTGTCCTGTGGTTAAATTAGTCATCAGCGGCTTTCCTAATGGTACTATAAATTTATTAATCAAGTCTTTGTAAGTCCTCCCATAAGATTCATCACATTCTGTGCACTCTCCCATAACGATCCCGATACAGTCCCTGAATTTTCCGGCCATTCTTAAATGCTCGATATACCTGTATACGGTGTTGATAGGTTCGTGGGTATCTTCGAGCAGCAGGATTTTTCCCCGGGTATCGATTTCAAATGGAGTACCGATCGTGCCAACTAAAGATGTGAGATTTCCACCGACAATCGGTCCGGTGACGTCCCCGGGTACCCAGCTCTCTACTGGTATACCAGGGGGTGTTTGTATTTGTCCAATAGGGCCAGGGGAAGAAACCGCGTTAAAAAATTGATTAAAATTATATTCTGGGGTATCCGGGTTAAAATCAACAAGCAAAAGACTGTGAAAAGTGGTTAAATCGACAAATTGATACAAGGTGTTCAACAATACTGTAATATCGCTGTAGCCACTTATGATCTTTGGATTTTCCGCTATTAATGGATAGTCAAGAAGGGGGAGAATCCCAGCAACTCCCACTCCTCCCCTGGTAGGTAAAATCATTTTCACCTCAGGATTAGCAAACATATCCATTAAATCCGCCGCACGATTCTGCCTTGTACCTGCTAAGAAACCATCACGCGAGTACACGCTGCGGCCGAAAAAGACATTAAATCCCATTTCTTCCAGCATTTCCACTCCTGTCTCAACCTCAATCCTTTCGGGCGGGCTCCCTAATGTAACAATACCGATCGTATCTCCGGGTTCTAAAGACAACGGCCTTATGGGCATTGAAAGTAACTCCTTTCGAGGGACGAAACGTCACTTTAGAAATAGTGTATTAATGAAGTCACGCCGGCATACTAGGAAGGGTTAAAATAGCTAGGAGAAAACCCTTATTTTTCAAGGGAGCGGACTTTCTTTTATCAGCGTTTTTGGCATTTTATCCGCGCTTTTCTGTTTATATCTGCGCATTTTTAAATATATCAGCGATTCAACGTCGAGCATAGGTCAGTGCTGCTATCAGTCACCTTTCTCTATAACTACTTCGCCGTTCTCATCTAATAACGGGGTATGCGAAACACCTTGTGGAGCCCAGGTATGCAAATAGTGGACACCGGTGGCAGTATCCACTAACACTAGTATCAGTCCATACTGATAATGTTGAACAGATTTTTCTTCAAATCCTTTTTCTTATTTCTAAACATTCTTTTTCACTCCCTTCTTACTCATGATCCAGCCCATTTTTCTTATAAACATAGACAAAAATCCCGAGAGAGATGAAAAGCGAACCAAGGAGCACGCTGGTATCTGTTACGTTCCACTGATACTCATTATTGAAGGACAGGGATTCAGCCAGATTTGCCAATACTCCTCCATACGTGTAGTCTAGAATCTCTGCTAAGTTCTCATTAAAAGTGCGGAGGACAGGGGTTGATGTTAGGATAAGTAAAATCGGTGTACTTACCAGCGAAGCCTGTGCCTGGTTTTTTGAATAAATTCCGATAATATATCCAATTAAAATACTGACTAAGCTTGCCAATGTCGTAATGACAATGTAAGTAGGCAGAGGGATTTCTCCAAATGGCACTCCACTTGCCGGAATCAAAAGGATATTGGTCGTGATTAAGATCAGTAACGTTGGAATCATACTGCCTATAAAATATTCTCCTCCTTTAACTGACGATGTCATTAACACTCGTAAGGTATGTTTCTCTTTTTCTTCAGCAATAGGAGAGCTGCTCATCGATATACCGGCGATAGCTACATTAAAAATCAGCCCGAAGCTTAGTAGAAAGCCACTTGTGGAAAACGGCGCTCCAGCCTCCCCAGTCTCTACCTCGGGCATAAGGCTGCCCATAACAATTACAAATCCGATTGCAAATATAGGTGTGAAAAGGATGCTCATATTACTCAGCATCAATTTTAATCTCAATTGAAGTACGGCATTTATTTTTCTAAATGAAAGTTTCAAACCAATTCCCTCCCGGTAACTTCTAAGAATACTTTTTCTAAATTGGGTTCACATGAATGAATCGTCAATAGTTCATCGTTTAACAGCCAGTGGTGGATCTGTTCAATTGCCTCAGTCGAATGATGTAAAATAAGCTCCCGTTCATTCCTCAACAGGATCTGGTAACGTTTATCCAGGTTGTACTTAAGAGTCAGAGCCTTGGGTGAGTCATGTTCGACAATAAGACCATCATTTAAAAGGGCTACGTGATCACATAGCTTAGTCGCTTCATCCATATTATGGGTGGTCAGAAATATGGCTGTGCCATTTTCTTTTAATTCCTCAAGTAAGGCGTGAATGGCTTCCGTTGTCACGGGGTCCAGTCCACTGGTAGGTTCATCTAAAAAAAGGACCTTCGGCTGATGCAGCATCGCTCTAGAAAGAATCAAACGCTGCTTCATTCCCTTAGACAAATTTTTGGCCAATTTATTTTTATGCTCAGCTAGTCCGACTCTTTGGAGGAGAATGTCAATCCGCTCTTTCTCAACATTCAATAACTTAGCGAACGCAGTTAAGTTATTATAGACCGTTAATCTTTCATATAAACCACTGTTATCAGTCACAATTCCTATTTGCTCATAAATACTTTCATCAATTTGTTCCACAGGATTCCCTAAAACAAAAGCCTGGCCGGAGGTTTGTGCCAGCTGGCCCGTCAGGATTTTTATCGTCGTTGTTTTCCCTGATCCCGAAGGACCTAAGAATCCAAAGATTTCTCCTTCATGAACTGAAAAATTTATATTCTTTAGAGCCGATTCGTCCTTGAACTTTTTTGATAAATGTTCTACCTGGATTAATTTTTTGTGCATTTACCTCTCTCCTTCATTAACCGTGTAATGGGCGCCTCATCCAGCATTAACTTTATAGAACCCAAGGAGGAATGTCGTGAAAACCCGTTGAACAGTACCATTCAAAAGCCCAAATGTAACAAAAAAAGGCTGAAATCATCCTATTTCAACCTCAAATGTACTCTAAAATTCTATTAATGTTTTCATTTCTTCAAGACGACTTCTTGACAGCGGCAATTTCACATTAGGGTGGCCTTTCAGAATTAACGTATAACTGTTTTTTGAGTAGCTCACTAATTCCGATACACGCTGTAAATTAACTAAGTAAGATCTGTGGCACCTAAAGAAACCAAAATGAGTCAGCTTCTCTTCCAATTCATTCATCGTTAAATCAGTAGGGAAATATTCCTCTCCAATTCGAAGATTACTCACACTGTTTATACTTTCGATAAAATCAATCTCGTCCGGGCTGAAGAAAATGGTCTTATCCGCCATCTTACTAGTAACTTTGTAGACGTTGTTCGGCTTAAATCCCGTCTCGGTTTTATCATTCGGCGTTAATTGGTTTCCATTCGAAAGATCAGTCTTTTCCAACCCGATATATCGGTTGTATCGGTAAATATCATTGCTTAATAACAACAATTCTTCTAAGAAATGAGAGGTGAATAAAATAGCAGCGTTATTGGATTTAAGATGTTCTAACGCTTTTATGTATAATTCAGTTCCCTCAATAGTTGAGTTGCTTAAAGGACTTTGAATTAATAATAAATCCGGCGAAAATAAGGACATCCGTAATAAGCTGACCCTTTTCTTCTGATCCAGGGATAACCGGCTGATCTTTGTATTCCATATATCAGATAAAGAAAAAATGCCAATAAACTCCTCCAAAGGATTATGGAAACCGGCAATTTTTTTAAAGATAGTTAAATAGCTCGAAATCGTTAAGTCTTCGTATAAACCATCCTCAGTTAATTCCGTGGCTATGCAGCTGCTTCCTTTTTCAATACGGCCGCTCGAAGGAGTCACTTCCCCAGTGAGGAGTTTAAACAAGACGGAACTTTCATTGTTCGTCATCTTAATACCAATTTGGGATTTTTCTTTTATAATTAAATTAAGGTTTTTAAGAACTGTGCGAGTGTCTTCCTGTTTCATCACATTTTCTAAAGTTATCAATGACAAGTAGAACACGCCTTTCGTTATTTAGTGCTCACCAAGTATATTATCGTCAAATTAAACGGAAAAGAAAAGGATCGTTATCATCCTTCATTGAATTAAGTTTAACAAACATTACATAGCGGTATCAGTTAAATCATGAGAAGGGGGTTTAAATGAATGGCAAAAACAACAGGCTGTTTTACGATGATCTTCAATAAAGAAGGCCAAATCTTATTAGCTAAGCGAAAAGATTACCCTCTTTGGGATTTCCCGGGAGGTACCTTGGAAGACGGGGAGTCACTAGAACGGTGCGCAATTAGAGAAGCGGAGGAAGAAACAGGCTTTATTGTTTCAATTACTCGGAAAGTTGGAGAATATGACCAACCTCAATATGAGGACAAACAGTACATATTTTTAGGAGAGATAGAAGGGGGTTCACCGATAAAAGACGGTCCTGAAACAGAACGGATCGAATGGTTTAATCCCAACCGATTGCCGATGATGATGATTCCAAATCGAAAAAAGCAGATTAAAAATCATCTAAGACATCAAGAGAAAATGATCAAAGACTCCATCACGGTTTCTCCTCTTAAAATCTCGTTGTTAAAAGTGCTTATAAAAATTGTTGGATAATTTCAAGGGTTTATAAAACTAAATTTCCCCATAGGGAAGAGGTAGTTATTGCTCTAAGTTGAACGTGCACCAGAAGGTCAGGGGCTGCAGCAGTTTGTGAAATAGTTAGATCTACTTTTCTGGGCAGGAACGATAACCGTAAGAACAGAGAGATTCAATTAAACTGACTCTCTCTGTTTCTTTTTATAATTTCGTCTATAAAAGTAAACGATTGTAAAGAAAATCCCTAAGTATGTCCCAATTCTTATGGAATAATCAATATTATTAGTGAAGGATACTCCTTTTATTAGGTTTTCTATGCCTGATACAACAATATTAAGAAGTAATGAAAAAGAAATAAGCCCTAACGTAATTCCTATTTTTATAAAAATATTCATTGTACCACTCCACCCTGACAAAACTATTTTAATGTTGAAGTAAATGTCTTTTCCCTGATGTTAGGATATAAAACATTGTCGGTACCTGACCCCGCTCTGCTGAAGTGGTAACGCACTGGGGGACAGGCGCCGACATTATTAAATTAATTATTGGAAAATGAAACCATTTCAGAGTGATTACGTAGTTTAAGTGAACGTTTTATTCTCAATTACAGAGGTGAATATGAAATGACTCATAAAAGTTGTCCAAAGTGCGAGGGGGAAATGATTTTATGTTATGTGGACCAGGGTTCAAAAGGGATTTTAGTTAAGAATGCTGACGGGGACAAGCTTTTTGGAAATAAGAAAAACACTCGAATTAATCCAAATATCTGCGCCGATTGTGGCTGGGTGGAATGGTATGCGGTGGAACCCGGCAACTTAAAATAAGGAAACCTAACCCAAGTACCAGATAGGAGGAATTTATTGTTGAAGGGAGGGATAAAAGTGGTTTTTAAGGTGGTACTTCTAATTATTCTTCTTTTACAAGTCATATACTTACTGATAAAAGTTAAAAAGGTTAATAAATGGAAATATTATATTCCTGCCTTGATTGTAAGTGTAATTACAGCCTGGTTTATTTATAAAACCTTAACTATGAGTGGGTTTGCAGCTATTAACTTAACTATTTTTTCAGCTGTTGGTCTTCTTATTTTATTCATCATTACAAAATATCCTCCGTTTTTAAAAGAAAATTAAGAATTAGAAAAACATATTGGAGAGCAGTCAAGCAGGTCTAGGATATCTCGGCTCTGAGGTTTATTTAATTGGAAACGAGAGCTAAAGACCAACTGATTACATGGGGGGGAGTTCATATTGAATGGAAAAAGCCATCGAATAATAACATACCTTTTACTCTTAGGAGTTTGTTTAGCTTTTACTGCTTGTGCTTCAGTCAACACCTCGGAAAGTGATTCAAAAGATCAAAATATTAATGTTATAGAAAGTGTTTTAAAACAACAATTTACAGGACCTGATCAAGAGTTAATGGATCTGTTAGATGACCCTCAAAATTCAACAATTATTGGAAATGGAGAACCATCAAATTCAGAAGAACCTACCTGGCTGGACATATATTTAGAAGAAAAATACCAGACCTATTTTAGTGAAAGTATGTATGATGAATTTATTGGAACTTATGCCATGGGATATCATGTAGTTGCATATAATAATGACTATCAATTTGAAGCTGAAAAAGTAGATATTAAAAAAAATGATGACGCTGAAGGAGCCTACGATTTCACAGTAAATGTACTGTTTAAGAAGGAGAAGAACGGTACGGAAGAAAAAAGCTCTAAAGTTACTGGCAGAATTAACATCAATGAAGAAGGTAAAATAACGAACTTTAGACTTATGGGTGACGACGACTTATCCAAAACATTGACATCCGATAGTTGAGTTAATTAAGAAATTTGTGGGAACAAGTAGCTTTTACAACTGAAGAACATGCAGATGCAATGGAGATGTAATAATCATTTTTATTTCAATAGTTGTAAGCATTGGGAGGGATCTCAGAAATGCTCATAAAACGGATTTGTTGCAGTTTAAAAGAAGGGAAAAAGCAAACATTTTCTCAACAGCAGAAACAGTGGAACACCCTGTGTAAGATGGATGGCTTTTTAGGGCAGATCGGCGGCTTTAGCATCAATGAACCAAAGACGGCATGGATCTATTCTTTTTGGAATAAGGAAGAGGATTATCGGAAGTTTATGGCTGAGATTCATGACACAATTGCTGATCACTCTGGACAAGCAAACAGTTACACAACAATAGAGGTGGCGTTGTTTCAACTCAAGTCTAAGGTGGTCGGTTCAGAAAAAGAAATAGCTCATATGATTAGAAGAGCAGCGTACATACGAACGGCTTTTTCAAAAGTTAAAGAGCAAAGAATCGATCAGTTCATTGAGAAGCAGCAGACGGTGTGGAATACGGGAATGCAGCGATCTGACGGTATAATAGGCGGACTGTTTGCGCAATCCAATAAGCTGAGTAATGAGTATATGGTCGTCACTGGCTGGGAGAGTGAAAAGCATCATCAAGAGTATGTAGATGAACACTTTCCTGAATTGTTGAAACAAGCAAAAACAGGTGAGGATGTATTGGAGCTTTCAGGTGACCAATTCAAAGTTGAAGAATCATGGCGGATCTATCCTGAAATAGATATAGGGATCAGAGAGCAGCGTACATAGACGTAAAGGATTTAAGAAAGAGTGACTTAACAAGCATCTGGATGAAACGATCAAGGAAGGGAGTAAGAAAATATGCAAGATGTTACTCCTTCTCGATGGACTCTTAGTTGATATTCTTTAACGGCATTCATTGGGGGAACAATAAGAAGTATGTATCTTTATAGAACATACTCCTTATTAAAATCACCCTTCAAATTACTTATTTGACTTCTCCACCCATAAATTCACTTGTAAATTAGTAACCGTCACCTCTACGGCAGGCTCTTCTTTTGAATCGATATTTTTCATTTGTTCTGGAGGAATTAAATAAAATCCAAATTCGTCCCCATCGCGATAATTTAATCCAGAAGATTCAGAAGGAGATAAATCAAAAGTTTCGCCTTTATACACGGCCTCCGCTTCCGCATTGAAATGACTAGTAAAACCGTTATTATTATGTACGTGTTCCAAACCAGAAACTAATGTCGCCCCATCCTTGTCATAACTCCCGCTTGATCTGAAAGTTACTTTGTATTCTGAACCACTATGCGTTACGTTCGTTACATAAATTTTATTTTCACTATCCTCAAAGAGCACTTTTCCTTCGTTACTCTCTAAATCACTTAAATCAATTTCAACGGTATGTTCTCCTTCCTGAGGAAAGGTCTTATGATAATAATCCTCTATGTTACTAGTTATATAGCTGATACCTTTGGATTGTAATTGGTAGCCCTCAATTATTCGTGGGATCAGCAGGATGCCAACTGCGATAATTGCCATCAGGATAAATAACGTATTTAAACTAAATAATCTTCTTCTCATATATGTTCCCCCTTATAAAATCCGATTCGTAATCTATTAAACTAACATGATAAGCTATTATAAGCTTATTCATGAAAGAGAAGGGTATTTATTCCAAATATAATGGTTAGGTTTATTTTACCATTTTTGTCTATTTATGTTACTTGGGATTTTTGAGGATGATAGAATTATTAGACAAATATTTTTTGGAGGGATTTATATCTTTAAAAAAGGACTAGTAATTGGGATTATTGGACTGCTTTTAGTATTTTTTACTACTATGCCAGTATCTGCTCTAAGTCAAATTCTTGTTATAGGGCCTGAGCCTGGGGTGGATGATGTTGGACCGGAATTTACAACGACAGAAACAGTTAGTAGAAGTGAAGTAGTAGATTTTCATGATGATGTGGAATATGCAGAAGCAAGGGAAGATGATTTGAATTCTCTTCGCTATGCTTTAGCTTCAGCTGCAGTAACTCACCCAATTACTAAATCACTTGGAAAGACTCTGACAGCTGCTGGTGCATCACAGATTGTTTCAAGCTTAATACTCAATAGAGGTTTAGCGTCAGAAAACATTCAAGATGTTTTAAATAGTTCTACAGCAAACGAATTTGATGTTAGTATAAAGTATGAAAAAAAGACTCGTGGTCAAGATAAGTGGTATGAGCCTGCTGCGATGAGTATCAATCCAGCGTAAGTTTAAATAAGGCTGTTTTTTAACAGCCTTATTATCTTTTTTTATTTTTTCCAGAACCAAATATCTCATAAAGAAAGATACAAAAAGCAGCACTTATCCCTAAAATTATAAAGTTGCTTACTTTAGGTAGATTTAAGATAGATATCAGAAGTATGAAAATAATAAGCACTATAATAAATCCTAAGTAATCTTTTTTTCTCTTTGACATATTATCACTCCATATTTATTTCTTCTAGGAACTCCTCAAGATGTTAACATGGTTTTAGTTTTATTACTATAATTCAATTTCTTTTAGGTTTTCAATGTCGGTACCTGCCTCCCGCTCTGCTAAAGTGGTAACGCACTGCGGGTCAGGCGCTATGAAAATGAAGATAGCAGCAAACGGGTTGACGTACTAGTCGACTTGTACTAAGATTCTACAAATCTTTACTTCTCCTGTTTTGGCTTGGAGCAATCAGCAAACCACTCAAGAAGCCTCCAGTTGCTGAACCAGCTAGGGCAATCCAATTTGGAGGTTCCCCTTTTAAAAGTAAAGATAATAAAATCCATACAATGGGATATAGAATTGTAGCTGCGGATGCCCAGATAAGTCGGTTCCTCAATTTAATCCTCCTAGTTTTAACTCCTATGTACCTTCTCGGTAAAAATTAGTACCAAATAAAACAGATTTTTTGATTTACGGGGGAATCATCTCCAATGCTTTGCTATGATCCAGCCATTAATTGAAGAAGGACAAAAGCTATTAATGGAATCGCGATCCCCACACCTCTGTAAATGAGTAATTGATTTTCAGAAACTTGTTCACCTTTTTGCTCTTTCCACACAGGATAAAAATATGCAATGACGACTGCAGCTATAAGAGTGATTGACATTATGATCGTGCCTGCGATAAAAAACATTTAATTACCTCCAATTTTGTGAAATATTCCTTAGTAATAATATTTCAAAACAAAAAGTGGTGATCTCAAGGGGGAGTATAATGAATGAGGTCAGATAGAACATGGATTAATGAAATTCAGGAATCAGATTTTAAATATGTAAAAGAGCTTTACGTGGATCCGACAGTTAGAAAATATCTTGGAGGACCTCCTAAAGAAGAGATGGTACCTTCAATATTTGATGACATGATAAATTCAGACAGAAATTCTTTGTATTGGGTGGTTCGGGAGATTGAGTCAAGTGGATTTATTGGGTTAGTTTCACTAGGTCCGCATCATGATGGGGAAGATGTAGAGATTTCATATCAATTATTACCTCCTTGGTGGGGGAAAGGCTACGGTACGGAAGTGGTCAAAGAAGTCATAGATTATGCATTCAATGAGCTAAATCTAGTAAAAGTCATTGCTGAAACCCAAACCGCAAACATTTATTCTTGCAGGCTCTTAGAAAAAGCAGGGATGGAATTAGACAAAATAATTACTCGCTTTGGTGAAAAACAATCTATTTATTCTTTAAAGAAACAAAATACATAACAAATTCTTTTCATCCCACATTCCATAGCGTTATTTGCCAATAGAAGAGTAATTTTATTAGTGGCACTTCCTTAATGTGTGGGGCTTGCTTAAGTTATGTATAAATTAATAGGAAACAGGGTACCTGTGATAGAAATTTAAAATTAATCAGGGGACTTTCTCTTACGCTTAAATTCAATGGTAAATATCTCAAGCAGTAACGTAGTAACTAATGCAACAAGTAGGTAATCTGGTAATTCTGTTAGAATGATAACTGAAAAAAAGAGAACGAAAACCATTATAAGTTCTAAATATTTCTTCTTCCTTTTACTCAAGTACTTTTCCTCCTCCAACATTCGATTCAATACATGTCTTTACCCTAAATCCCCTATTTTCAAAATAATAGGAGAAAGGTAAAGTCATTCTAATGCTATTCAGCAATTGGGAGGTGGTTTGATTGGCTTTAACGAACATAACAATAAAGATTTATAGTCTGTGCTCTCTATTCTCTGGGGTAGCGGGTATGTTCTTTATCATTACGCCTTTTGTTAGGAATCTTTCAATTCAGCGAGGTTCTCTTCGCAGGACTGATTCTGTACATAGCTTCTTTTATTTTTTCTATAAAAGCTTTGATCCGAAAAGAGAAAAGTATTATGAAGTACGCTCCTTTTATTTTACTTGTTCCGTTTATCTTTTTGATCATCAGTCTGGGGCCAATGATTGGAATTACTGTTTAGAAATTGATAAATTGGAGGATTTTTATGAAAGTTAATATTTTTAAAGGAATTGCATTATTCAGCCTAGTTCTAATTATCATAGGTTATTTTATGGATTTGACGTATTCACAAGATTTGCTAAGTATACTAACAACAATAATATTGTTATCCCTGGGTACTGCATCTTTTCTCAAGG
This sequence comes from Halobacillus sp. A5, assembly GCF_024189315.1. Lineage (GTDB taxonomy): Bacteria > Bacillota > Bacilli > Bacillales > Halobacillaceae > Halobacillus_A. The sequence goes on from NZ_JAIZEO010000007.1 coordinate 28,214, forward strand.
AAGAAAAAGTGTTTGGAGGAATAGTAATTGGTCTAGGATTGCTTTTTGCAATATACATAATTCTTTGAAAAATTTGATGGTGTCCTCTCCCGCTCCGAATACGTAAAAGAGCAATATATAAATCCGATGGTAAGAAAATATCTTGAGGAACACGTAAAAAAGAGATTGTACCTCTAGAAAATGATATTTCGCAAGGAGAAATCTTTAATGAGACACATCTATGCTTTCGAATCCAGATCAGAATATGACCAACATGAAGCCGCCATCGAAGAATTTAAAAATCAACTTACTTATTATCAAAAATACTTAGAAGATAACTTTGCCCTTAAAGATCTTCCTAAAGCATTCGTATGGACATCAAAAGAGGCAGCGACCAACGTATTTTCCGACCTCCCGATTCCCGCATTTACGAATAAAGATACAATTTTCCTTTCTCCTGAGGTATCAGCGTGGAGGGAGCTGTTTCTCGATCAGTTGGAGGACAAAAAGAATGCTTCGATTGAAGCATATTATCATAACCTGCCACTCAATCAAATACTTACCATCGCGGGTCACGAGTTAACCCATCACATAGATTTGTTTGTCGATGAGTTTGATGAAGAGCGGGCGGACAGCATCTGGTTTGAGGAGGGGGTGTGCGATTACTTAGCGAGAAAATACATGCTGAGTGATTCAGAGTTTCAAGAGATCGTACAGGTAGAATCACAATTAGTCGAAATGTTTAAGGACAGGTACGGCGATCATTCCCTGGACGATTTTGGCCATGCAAGTTATCAAGGCAGTTTGACAAGCATTATGTTCGACTATTGGCGCAGCTTCCTCGTTGTAAAGGATTTAGTTGAAGTTCAGTTCAGGAACGATATTCACCAGGTGTTTAAGACCTATCATAAATGGCACCAGGAAGGAAGAAAAGTCCCGTTAACTCACTTCTTTAACAAGGAAGAAAGGTGATCATTTGAGAAAAGTCGAAGTTGAACCTTATCAGGAAAAATGGGCAGCGATGTTTTTAGACGAAGCGAAAACGCTGCGAGAGATTTTTACGGAGGAACTACTTGAGATTCATCACATTGGCAGCACCTCTGTGCCTGGATTACTGGCTAAACCCGTTATTGATATCATGCCGGTCATAAAAGACATAACAAGCGTAGAGCAACATAATGTGGAAATGAAGCAGATGGGATATAATCCAAAGGGTGAGAATGGCATTCCGCAACGGAGATATTTTGAAAAAGGCGGCGATCGACGCACGCATCATGTTCATTTTTACCAGGCGGGGAGCCCTGAAATTAAACGACATCTGGCGTTTCGTGATTATTTGCGAACGCATCCCCAAGATAAGCAGCAGTATGGAGAATTAAAAAAGACGCTGGCAAAGCAGTTTCCCTACGACATAGCGGCTTATATCCACGGTAAAGAACAGCTGGTGAGAGAAATCGAAAGTAGAGCACTGATCTGGCATGCCAGGGAGCATGAGAATAGATAGGAGTGTTTCGTATGAGAAATCCTGACAGCTTACCGAAAAAGAAACGATACCAGCAGGGCTTCTCCGTCATATATTTAGTGGCAGCAGTGGTCCTGGCTTCCACTGTTTTTGATGACTACAATGTCTTTTTAGTGAGTGCTGTTATGTTGACGGTTTACTGCCTTCTTAAATTTCTTGTGGGCGTTTATGTAGGAAGAAACGATAATTTATGACCAACCCTATAAATATAGAGCATTTTGTTTTGAATCTACTAAATGAGACGAAGCAAATCATTGGTAATGAGATCATCGGCTTTTACCTGCACGGCTCATTAGCAATGGGCGGATTCAATCCCGGCAGCAGTGACATTGATCTATTAGTGGTCACTAACCATTGGCTGGGTGTCGAAAAAAAGAAGAGACTGGCTGAACTATTTCTAAGATACTCCGGTGCTCCTTACCCCATAGAAATTAGCTTTTTACATAAAGAGCAAGTACTTAAAGGCAGCCATCCTTTTCCTTTTGACTTTCACTATAGTGAATGTTGGAGGGAGCGCTATGCCGCGGCTTTATCCAATGGTTCATCTATATACATAAATGAAGAAGTAAGCACAGACCCGGATTTAGCTGCACATATTCAAGTGCTTCGTCACCGGGGTGTTTGTCTTGAAGGCGAACCAATTGCTGAGGTCTTTCCTGTGATCCCGCCCGAAGACTATTTATCCTCCATTATGGGAGATTATGAAGAATGTGTAGTAAATATAGAAAGAGATCCTATTTACTGCACGTTAAATATGCTGCGAGTCCTGATGTATTTGAAAACAGGGGCTGTAGTGTCAAAGGAAGAAGCGGGTGAATGGGGGATGTCGGCTTTCCCTGAAGAGCTTGTCAGGACTATTGAGAAAGCGGTAGGTGGTTATCGGGGGAATCCAGCGCTTTACTCGTTTGATCGAAACGAACTTCTTTTGTTAAAGGAACATATACAGAACTTAGTATCAAGATAAGGCAGGAAATGATTGTTATTCTTGATGGTTAGTATGAGTGTGATTAATGATGGTATAGTTAATGGACTATACAGCATTGAAGAGAAAGCCTCAGCCAACCTTAACAGCTGCAGGCATCAAATTTGAACTTTTGATAATAATAGAAGATTGAAGTGCCCTATTTTTGGGATCTTACATGCTGCCACAAGTGAAAAGGGGATGATGTAATGAGAGCGGTACAAGTAACAGGCTATGGGGACGTAGATAGATTGAAGGTAGTCGACATTCCAACACCGGAACCGAAAGAACATGAAGTGCTGGTGAAAGTAAAGGCATGTGCCATTAATAATACGGAAATCTGGATGAGAGAAGGCGCCTACGGAACCGGTTCTAAGTCTGGCTGGCGTCCGGAAGGCGTACAATTCCCTCGTACTCCCGGATCGGACATAACTGGAGAGATCGTTCAAGTCGGCACCCAGGTGGACGAAGGGTTGGTAGGGAAAAATGTAGTTCTGTTTCCTTTTACCTCTAGTGGAAAAGAAGGAACTGAACATATTTCAGAGGATATGTCTTTTATCGGGTCTGAATATGAGGGGGGTTATGCTGAATACGTCGTGTGGCCGGCAGATCTTTGTTTTGATATGCCCTTATCAAGTTATTCAGAGAGCGCAGTTTTTTCCGTTAGCGGACTGACAGCCTGGCATATGAACAAACAGATTGATGTGAAGCCTGGAGAAACAGTTATGGTCACAGGGGCCAATGGCGGCGTCGGATCATTAAATGTGCAAATTGCTTCTAAAGTCTTTGGAGCTGAGGTAATTGCCCTCATTGGTGATTTAGAGAGTGAAGAAAGATTGAAAGAATTAGGGGCCTCCCACGTACTATCTTACAGATCAGAGCATCTTGCAGAAGAAATTTTAGAAGTAAATGGGGGACCTATTGACTCGGTCTTAGATGTAGTTGGAGATGCTTTGTTTTCCACATCGCTTCAGGTTCTGAAAAAGGGAGGAAAGTTCTGTATTTCCGGGTCTGCGGGCGGCCAGAGGACGGATCTTGATTTTAGAACCTTATATTTGAAACATATCACGATGTACGGCTCTGTGCTGGGGACTAGAGCAGAGTTCAAAGATATGCTTCATGCGATCTCCGAAGGCAGAATCATGCCAGTCATTGATAAGAAATTTCCTTTAGAAAAAGCGCGGGAAGCTCAAGTTTACTTTAAGAATAAAGGGAAGTTAGGTAAGGTACTATTACTCCCTTAGTGAATAAACCAGGATTGTAACCTATAGAAAAAAACACCCCCAAGTGTAAAAGTAATTTTTATTAATTGGGAGGTGTTTTATTCATTCTCAGACCTTACTTATTGTATGGTGACGGGTTGCTGCATGATGATCAGCGATTACCTTAGATGGTGCTGGTGTCAATGACAAACCGATACTTCACATCAGAAGCTAATACACGTTTGTAGGCTTCATCAATTTCATCAGCTGAAATCACTTCAATTTTCGGCACTGCATTATGCTCCGCACAGAAATCCAACATTTCCTGAGTCTCTCGGACGCCGCCAATCAACGAGCCTGCGAAGGAGCGGCGGTGAGGGATAAGCGAGAACGCCTGAACGGCCAATGGTTCTGCCGGCGCACCCACATTCACTAACGTACCATCCAGTGTTAACAGGGAGAGGTAAGCATTAATGTCGATCTGTGCACTGACTGTGTTAATGATCAGGTCAAAGGAGCTGGCGAGTTTAGTAAAGGTTTCCGGGTCAGTCGTTGCATAATAGCCTTCTGCCCCAAATTGTAAACCATCTTCCTCTTTGTTCAATGTGCGTGAAAGTACGCTCACTTCGGCACCCATCGCGTGTGCAATCTGGACAGCCATATGACCGAGTCCGCCCATACCGACAACAGCCACTTTCTTACCCGGGCCGGCATTCCAGTGATTTAACGGCGAAAAAGTCGTAATCCCGGCGCACAGTAATGGGGCAGCGACATCAAGCCCAATGTTGTCTGGGATTCTAAGAACGAAATCCTCTGTTACGACGATGTGAGTGGAATATCCACCTTGAGTGGGCTCGCCGTATTTGTCAACGCCGGCATAGGTAGGAACATTTCCTTTAAGACAGTATTGTTCCTCCCCTTTTTGACAGTTCTCACATTCGCCGCACGAGTCAACCATACATCCGACGCCTACGCGGTCGCCGACCTTATACTTCGTTACTTTAGTTCCTACGTCAGTAACAATTCCTGCAATCTCGTGTCCAGGGACGAGAGGATAGTTCACCTCACCCCAGTCTCCGTGAGCCGTATGGATATCGGAATGGCATATGCCTGCATATTTAATTTCAATCAGCACATCATGTAAATCCAGATCGCGTCGCTCAATTTCGGCCGCTCGAAAGGGCTGGTCTGAACCGTCAACAGCTCTTGCTTTAGCAGTTATCATTCAAAAACCTCCATCAAAAATTATAGTATTCCAAAGAAAATAATAGAATTCCATTCATTCTTTTTTCCCTTACAAAACCATGTTAATCCTTAGAGTTAACTCTAGGTCAAGCGATAACATTATATTTTTAAAAGTGCCGACGACTTTGACATCCAGCATACACCATGCTAAGTTTTTTATGAATTTAGAGTTAACTCGAGGTCTAATCGAGAAAGGAAGATAAAAAAGTGAAAACATATTCGATCAGCGACGTTGCGAAAGAATTAAATCTTACGGTGTATACTTTGCGTTACTACGACAAGGAGGGACTCCTGCCATTTGTCGAAAGGACAGACAGCGGAAGACGCTTGTTTAAAGAAAACGATATCGAAGCTTTGAAAGTGATTGAATGTCTCAAATCTACCGGAATGCCTATTAAAGAGATTAAAAGTTTCATTGATTGGTGCGGGGACGGGGATGCCACGCTGCAGCAAAGATATAACATGTTTATCGAACGCAAAGCGACGGTGGAAGCCCAGCTTGCAGAATTAAATAAGACGATGGAAGTGATCGAGCATAAATGCTGGTACTACAAGACAGCTTTGGAAGCTGGCACGGAAGACATTCATAAAGACGATAAAATAGAGGTTTAGTATACTCATTGATTGAAAACCATTTATCATTCATACGTCATATGTATGATAAATGGTTTTTATTATGGGCACTTATAAGGGGAATAGAAAAACAACACTTAAACGGGCAGCCGACTTATAACAATGGTTTGATTCCTTTTGTGTTTGTGAAATAGGGGGATATTACTTTCTTTTTCACTGGAAAAACCGCTATAGAATTGGTTGAAGGTTTACTTAGTAAAATAAACTCTATGGAAAATGAAACCATTTACGTTTGCTTCCGTAATTGAAGTGAACGTTTTTTCTTAATAGAAGATAAGACTTTAATAAAGTTACCAAACAAGAGAATGCTCATTCACCTTTGTCGCTTTATCCGATGTTGAGGGGAGGATTAAATATGCGTTTATTGTTCTCTCCGGGTAGTTTTCATGTAGGATCTTTCAACTGGTTTTATTAGTCAGTTTAATTGCTTTAGTGTACGAATTGGGTTCTTTATTTTAATGGTTAAACGAATGAAGGGGAGAGGATATGAAACGAGGGATAATGGTTTTTTTAGCTGTGCTGGGAGCTATAGTCTTACTCATTGGCGGCATAATAGTTGTGTTTATAATATCGATGACTCCGGATGCAGAGAAAGAAGAAAAAGTAACAAAGCAGGCCGAGGAGTACATGAGCAAGCACTTTGATCATGAGTTTAAAATCTACGATACGTTGTTTGACAACATGGGGAATTTCGAGTTTGAGTATGCAGCAAAGGTAAGAGACATAGAAGATGAGATTGACTTTCTTGTCTATGAAAGTGGAACGACTTCATCGATGACGGATACATATGCTTCAGAAAAATGGACGAAACAGTTAGAAGAGGAACTGGAACGTGATGTGCGTGAGACCTTTAAGGATTCCCACCGTTTTTTTGTGTACCTGGATCCGCGAGAAGGGCCAAAGTTGAGTTTAGAGCATCCAGGCACATATGAAGAGGCTGAAATTGAACCAGCCATCCATATTGAGGTAGCTCGTGAAAGAAATGATGAAGATGAAGAGCTGGTGAATGGGTTTGTCGATGTAATGAAGGAGCGAGATCTCCTAACAGATGGGAAGGTGTTCCTGGACTATATTGCTAATGGCGGAGAAATCCTGGATGACTCCTTAATTGTAGAATTTTAGTTGTTTTAGTCCGGTGGTTTTTGATGGAGATGACGGTAAAAAGAAGGATGTTAAAGCCAGCCATGGAAGATAGAAGAATCAGGTCAATTCCTCATTCTCTATTCATACTTCCATTCACACGTCATTAATAGCTGGTTTTCCTTTAATTCCGCAGAAAGGCTGCCATTCATTTTTTCCATGAGACTTTTTGCAATAGGTAAACCGAGCCCTGTGCCTTTCTCAGCTCTTGTATGATCTGCTTTATAGAAACGGTCAAATAGGTGCTGCACATCTTGTTCTTTCAAATCCTTCACGGTGTTCCTGACGATCAGCTGAACAGACTGATCCACCTGTTTCAGCTCGACTGAAACGTGGCCGGTGGAATGCCTGATGGCGTTAACAATTAAATTTTCGAGTACTCGTTTGACCGCCGATGGGTCTGTAGTCAGCAAGAAGCCGTGATCTGGTATATGAATGGCAGGCTCTAGGTTTTTTTGATGGAACTCTTCGTAAAACCCTAATAATACTTCTAATGTCAACGAATTTAAATTGATCTCTTCCAACTTTAAAGGGTAATCGATTTGGTCGATCACAGATAACTCAAAAAATTCCTCAAGTAGTGTCTTTAATCTTTGTGCGTTAGCTTTAATGATGCCTGTGTACTCTTGCTTTACTTCTTTGGTGATTTCATCCGATTCAAGGAATTGGATATAACCGAGGATTGAAGTGGCAGGCGTACGTATGTCATGTGAAATATAGGAGATGGCCTGTTTTAATTCGTTTTCAGAGGACCGTTTTTCTGCTTCTGCTTTCTGGGTTAAGTCAATTTGTTTATTTATTTCGACTGCCAGCTGCTCTACTTCTTTATCATAGTAGCTGATGTCTATTTTCTTAGAAGTTACTTCATTGTTTAGTTCACTGAGCTGGCGGGCGGCACGTTTAAGTTCCCTTTTTAATAAATAGCAGCGGGTGAGCAGCACGAACAATACCACTAATAGTAAAATTGTTATAAACATCATATCCTCACACGCTGCCTTTCTTATTTGATTTCTTTCTTATGAAAAATGTAGCTTCCTATAATGCCGGACGTAATAAACGTTATGACTGGAATGAGTACCATTATAAATACTTCCTTGCCGTCCAGCTGACTGATGTTAACAATATCATAGATCAGTCTGAATACTGAATGATTAATGATAGGTTCTAAGAAAGAGACTTTAGCAGCTAATACCTGCAGGGGCCAATCCACCAATAAGAACATAAACAGTAAGAATCCAATCGTTTTTCCACTATCAGAAAAAATCGTAGCAAAAATAGCCATGATGGAAGCAAAGGCTGCTCCGTAGAGTGCAATCAGGCCGCTTGTTTGTAAATAGAAAGCCAAATCAGGCATACCGGCAAACCCAAAATAAACCGTGCTGGCTCCTGTCATGAATAAAGGTAATAGTAATGATAGGATGACGGCACCCACGGAAAACATAGACAGCTTAGCGAAGTAAATCCGCCCCCTGCTGTTACCTGAAGAGACAATGCTTTTCATCGTACCCATCGAGTACTCACTTGTGATAAAAAATCCTGCAAGAATGCTTGGGATCAGTTTTATGATGTCCGTATGAATTCCAAGCACATTATTGAGGTGGTACTCGCTGACGGTAGGAAGGCCAGTATCTGTATTGTCAAACTCCAGAAGAGGAAATAGGACCGCAACACTGATTAACAGCAGTGTTAGTACCCGAAACGACTGATCTTTCGTTAATTTAAACCATTCAGATTTGATTAAATTACTCATGGGGCACACCCTTAACCCGGGTGGAGAAATAAGACTCAAGATCTTCTCCCATCGGCATGAATTCTTCGATAATCAGATTTTGGCTGGTCAGCGTCTGAGAAATTTCACCTGGAGCATCGAGGAAGTCAAACAATTTAATGGCCCCATCCGGCATCACTTCAAAGTTCTTTGTTTTAAGGTGGCTTTCGATTACAGCTGCTGCTTTGTTTGGAGCATTTACCTTAATATGAAGGTATTGCTGGCATTTTTTATTCAACTCTTTAAGGGACAACTGTTCGATCAATTTTCCGTTATGAATAATTCCGTAATGAGTGGCTAGTAAATGCAGCTCACTCAATATGTGGCTGGAAATTAAGATCGTGATACCGTGTTCCTGGTTAAGTTTCTTCAGTAAGCCTCGTATTTCAACGACGCCCATTGGATCTAGTCCATTAATAGGTTCATCAAGAATGAGGAATTCTGGATCTCCCAGTAAAGCAATGGCTATTCCTAATCGCTGCTTCATCCCTAATGAGAAGTTTTTAGCTTTCTTCTTCCTTGTCTCCTGTAAACCTACGAGAGTAAGTGTTTTTTCTACACAATCTTTCCCTGGGATGCCTTTTAACAAACGATGGGCTTCTAAGTTTTCAGCTGCCGTCATATTGGGATATAAAGCTGGTCCCTCAATGATTGTACCGATTCGCTTTCTCGCTTGGATCAAATCGCTCTCACTGCTCTGCCCAAATAACTCCACGCTGCCATTGGTCGGTTTGGCCAGCCCGCATATGAGCCGGATCAAGGTCGATTTCCCAGCTCCATTTTGTCCGATAAAGCCATAAATGTCTCCTTGCTTAATCGAAAGGTTCACTTTACTCACTGCCAGATTATCCTTGTATTTCTTTGACAAATCGTTGGTCTTAAGTACATATTCATTCATCGAGCTTTTCCCTCCTGTTCTTTTTCTACGTGTACAACATTTACTATACGGAGGAAAACATAAGAAAAGCTTAAGATAATTCTTAAGAAAACCTTAAGATTTAAGCTTGTAGCCCATCCCCCAAACCGTTTCGATATACTCTTCTTCGGGAGCGGCCTTTAAGAGCTTACTTCTTAGATTACTCATATGAACATTAATTGTATTATCATCCCCGTAGAATTTCTCATTCCATACGCTTTCGAATAGATTGGCTTTAGTAAACACCTTTCGCGGCGAGGAAATCAGGAGTAAGAGAATGTCATATTCCCGCATGGTTAACTTCAGTGTCTTCCCATTCACTGCAGCGGTCTTAAGATCCACATCAACTACAAGGTTTTTGTGAACCAATTGCTGGGAGGCTTGTACGTCCATTTGTTGATATCTTCTTAAGCAAGAATCAATCCGGGCAGAAACCTCATCTACATCGAAGGGTTTGGTTATATAGTCATCTGCTCCCGCCCTTAAAGTGTCAACTTTTGTTTGTGTTTCCTGTTTGGCAGAAATGATAATAACGGGAACGTTGTTTAGTTTCGTAAGGATTTCTTCACCAGTCAGGCCGGGAAGCATGAGATCAAGCAGAACCATGTCCCAGTTCTGTCTTTCTAAATACAGGACGGCCTCCGTACCTGAATAGGCCGGCTTTGGGGTATAGCCATTTTTTAAAATAATATTACACAGTAATCGATTAATATCGTTATCGTCTTCTACTACTAAAATGTTGATCGATTCATTCATCTTACTTCATCCTCACAGTAGATATAATCATTTCAATCTTAATTATAATCGAACACTCGTAGGTGTAAAACTAGCATAATTAATATAGGTATGGATGTTCTTTAATCCATTATGTCCATTTGGATTTGGGCTTTAGATAACCTTTATAATTCCTACAGACGGCAGCTTCAAGTCTACTTCATTAAAAATTTTGCAGCTGATGCCAACTGCTGTGTGCACTTTGATCAGAGGCTGCAATAATATACTATATAGAAAATGAAGTCAGATGTAAGATGACTGAAGAACACTGTGAAAGGAGTTTCTTCATGAATTTTACATCTTTCTTATTGTACTGTTTTGTAATCACGTTTACCCCAGGCCCTACCAACATTGTCATCTTGTCCACCACTCACAATTTAGGGACGAAAAAAGCAATGAACTATACGTATGGTGCAACGATGGCGTTTGGGCTGCTGCTTGCGATATCAGCGATGCTGAATGCGGTCCTCATGACGATCATACCTAAAATTCTAATTGTTATGCAGATCCTTGGAAGCGTCTATATGCTTTATTTAGCTTATCAAATCTACAGGATGGATGCCTCGAAGCCGTCAGTCCAGCAGACGGGTACCTTTATGTCGGGATTCCTGATGCAGTTCCTCAATCCTAAGGTGATTCTTTTTACAATGACGGTGCTTCCCAGCTTTATTTTGCCGCACTATATTTCAACACCTGCTGTGACAGTAAGTGTTATAGTTATTACAATCATTGGTTTCATGGCGTTTACGACGTGGGTCCTGTTTGGTACGATTTTCAAAAGAATGTTAAGCAAATACAACAAAGCTGTGAATGTACTTATGGCGCTGTTTCTAGCTTATTCAGCCGTCATGCTGTGGATTTAGGGGAGAGAGGTGAGTGAATTGGAGAATTTCATATATAAGAAATCAGCAGATATTACCGCGTTATCCGCGAGTATTCATGAGTTCACTTATAAGAAGCACGCGCATGAAGAGTATGCCATCGGCGTCACTCTCCGCGGTATCCAGCATTACCATCTCGACGGAAGTCTGCAATTGTCCTACCCGCAGGGCGTGATGCTTTTTAATCCGGAACAGGCCCATGACGGAATGGCCCATGATGAGACCGGACTGGATTATGTAATGTTATATATTAAGCCGGAGATGCTGTTGGAAGCTCTTGAGACGAAGGACATGGTGCGTTTTCCAGCGCCGATTGTGTATGATCATCGGCTGGAGCAGAGGATTGTAAACCTGGCACATGCGATATTAGGGGAAAAGGATGAAGCTTTGTGCAGTGAATTATTTTTATCTCTCACAGACGGTCTTACGCAAACAAATTTCACGACAGACTATGCGAATGAAAGCTCAAGAATAAGTAAATCCAAAGAGATTATTCATGCCAGCCTGGAAACAGGGCTGAAGCTTGAGAAAATCTCTCAAGAGCTCGGCTTGTCCAAATACCAGTTCATTAGATTGTTCAAGACTCACACAGGAATTTCTCCCTACCAGTACTATCTTAATGGGAAAATTGAACGGGCCAAGCAGATGATTGAGAAAAGCGGGGATATCTATTCAGCCGTAGCTGAGTGTGGTTTTGTCGATTTAACTCATTTAAATAAGCACTTTAAAAGCGTGTACGGGACCACAGCTTTTGAATATAAATCGTATGTCCATGGTGGACACATTGAACTTGTTTAGAGAGGAGAACGGAGGATGGCATTAGAAAAAGGGGATACGATCACATTTGAACGAACGTTTACGGAAGAAGATGTAGAACTGTTTACTAAAGTTTCTGGCGACGCAGGCACGCACCATATGACCCCGGATGAGCAGGGGAGGCTCGTCGTCCAGGGACTGTTAACGGCGACCCTGCCGACTAAGGTAGGCGGCGATCATAATGTACTCGCACGTACGATGAACTTTGAGTTTCTACGTCCCGTTTTAACTAGCGACACGATCCTTTGTAAGGTGACTATTTTCGCTTCACATTCCGGCCATAATTCGGAACGGTAATATCGTCAAAATTCTGGACCAGCTTTTCTAATCTGTTTTAGCAAAGAGAAGTAACTTCATACAGGAGGGAATACATAATGAACTTATCAGTACCATTTCAACAAGTAGACGTATTTACAGCAGTACCATTCCAGGGGAACCCTGTAGCGGTTGTCCTCGATGGAAATAATCTATCATCAGAAAAAATGCAGAACATCGCCAATTGGACGAATTTATCAGAAACGACCTTTGTGTGTGAACCAACTGATCCTAAAGCCGATTATAAGCTGCGCATTTTCACCCCAAACAACGAACTGCCGTTTGCGGGTCACCCGACGTTAGGGTCCGCTTACGCTGTGCAAAAACACGGACTGAGCCCAAAGACAAAGGGACGTTTCGTGCAGGAAAGCGGCATTGGACTGGTCACCATTGTTCCAGATGGCGATCAAATGTTTATTACCCTGCCTGAATCAAAACAAACACCCATAGACTCACAGAAATTAAATGAACTTGCAGCTGCCCTGGGGGTAGAGCCGAGCAACATAAAAGCCGGTCTCACGATCGATCTCGGAGCCGTCTGGATGACGCTGCAGCTTACTGATGCTGAAGTGGTGCTGAGTCTGCGTCCAGACATGGAGAAGATCACGGCTTTAACCCCTGAAGGAGTAACAGGAGTGACCGTGTTTGGAAGCACAACGGAGGGTTCAGAGGCAGCGTTTGAAGTCCGCTCATTTGCCCCGAATGAAGGAGTACCAGAAGATCCGGTATGCGGAAGCGGAAATGGCTGCGTTGCGACAATGGTCAAACAGTTACAGCTTACAGAGGGAACGGACTACGTGGCGAGTCAGGGATCCTGTATCGGACGAAACGGCCGTGTGGAAGTACGGTTTGACGATGATGGAAGCATCCTGCTTGGAGGACATGCCGTAACGTGTGTGGAAGGGCAGTTGAATGTATGAATGAATAAAAGCAACAGCTGAATTGAAAACAGCTGTTGTATTTTTTATGCCCCCGTACTTAGGAAAATTTCTTCCAGGGAGGGCTCATCTACTTCGATTCTAAATACGTCAATGCCCGTGTCTATAAAATGCTTATTGATAACAGAAATCGTTTCTTCATCAGGAACGACTAGTTTTACATAATTTCTCCCCCATTCGATCTCGGTCTCATAAGCACTTAATTCTTTTTCTAATGTAGGAAACTTTTCATCTGGAATCTCCCCGTGTTTAAAACGGACAGTGAGGTTATTTTGAAATTCGTTTCTTAATTGGGTAATGGTTCCTTGTTTTTTAATGCAGCCTTTATCCATTATGGAAATCTCATCACACAGCTTCTCCACTTCATCTAAGTTGTGTGAGGTGAGAAATATGGTCGTTCCCTGGCTCGCTATATTCTTGATTAAACTATGTATATTTAAAACCGAATTGGCATCCACACCGGAAGTAGGTTCATCCAGGAAAAGGATTTCCGGATTGTTTAACAAGGCCTGGGCGATGCCAAGCTTCTTCTTCATCCCAAAAGATAGTTTCTTCGCTTTTACATTGATGGCATCCTCCAGCTCCACACGTTTCAGAATTTGAATCATTTCCTCTTTGGGCAATTTCAACCCCATAATTCTACTGAAAAATTTCAAATGGCCGAGCACCGTCATATCATCATAGAAAGTAGAGTAGTCTGGAAGCACTCCTATATTAACCTTCTCTGCAGGAGATAATGTAAAAGATCCTTCTGTTGGAATGGTTAACCCTGTAACCATGTTTATAAATGTTGATTTCCCGGCCCCGTTTTTACCTAGAAAACCGAAAATCGTTCCTTTTTCAACCTTTAGACTTACATGATCCACCACAGTATTATTGCCATATTTTTTGGTTAAGTTATTTGTTTCTAAAGCATACATTTATAAATCCCTCTTTCTCATGATCATTAAGCTTATTACTAGAAAAATCACAGGGAAGATCAACACGAAAAAGCTATAGAGTTCCTGTTCCTTGCTAAAGTATAAGTATGGAGTAAGATAACTGAAAACCTTTAGAAAAAAGTTATCGGAAAACACGCTCCACAAACCTAATATAGGAAATACCAGCGCTAATGCAATTCCTGTAAGTATCGACAGCGAAGGTTTATGTATAAGCGTTGAGAGTAAGATCGTTAAGCCGACAAAGTAAGAAATAAACACGATAGATTGAAAGAATTCTGAAATAGGAAAGGTCTTAGAGAACGGGATCGTCAAAAGTAAGGCAACGAATAAGCATAAACTCCAGAATAATAAAATCCCCAGAAATTTACCGGCTATTATGCGGTTACGAGAAATTTTCGTAGCGATAAAACGAATCGTTCTCGATTTCAGCTCCTCATTTATTACATTATGAGATAAGCTCGAAACAAATAAGGGACTCGCTATTATAATAATGAGCATTAAACCGGCTGCATAAGCGCTGCTCCCTAAATCGAATTGGGCAAGTTCTGCCTGAAACGTATTGATCAATTTGGCTGAACCCAATGTAACTCCAAAAATAATACTGATTATAATTATCGAACGAATGCTCTTAAACAAGCTAGTAAATTCCTTCAAGCTGATCGTTATCATAGTGGCTTTGCTCCTTTATAAAGTTTATATGTTAGTTCATATCATAGGTTTTCATTTTTTCCAGTTCTTTGTTTCTTCTATTAATGAGGGATTTTCTCCCTCTCTTCCATTCTAAAACGAGGAAAAACAGCCCTAATAACACGTACAGAATCACAGCAATTAAACTTTCTATGACGCCTGCTATGTACATCCATATAAAAGCCCCCGTATATACTACTGGTATAACCACGCCCCAATACACATTTTCCCTGGTCGATAAAAAATATTGTAGACCAAGGGAGCCCGCAATTATAAATACCATGTAAAAATCACTCATCAACTATCATTCCTTTCTTCTTTATATTTTTCTATGATTAGTTTTGCATCTTCCAAGCTTATGCGGTCATCAATGGATAAGTTTTTAATGAATTTTACAAACTCCTGGTTTTCTATCGCGTCATTGATTTTTATTTTTTCGATTAATCGATCCAACCTGATCCTGACGGTTGGATAAGAAACTTCATAAACCTTGGATATTTCTTTTAAAGAACCTGAATTCAGGACGAATTTCTTGATGAATTCTAAATCTTCATCCTCCAAAGACAAAATCCAGTTCGGAACATTATTATTCAAGCCATACCCTCCTTCACATTTCTTTAATTCAAATTTATATTAACATAAATTTGAATAATGTTAAACATTATTTTAAATAAATTAAAAGGTGGTGGTTTTTGCTTAAATAATCGGAAGAGAAAGAGCTTCCTAAATGGAAGCCCTCATAGCTCATTCAGCTGTCTACTCGAACTTTTCACGGTTATTTAAATAGTCTCGAATCAGCCACCTGACAGCAAAGCTGCCTAGAATGGTGTAGCCAATTAACTTCGGAAAGGTGAGAGGTAAATCAGTGTTCATAAGGAGAATGGCCCCTGCAAATAGGGTGATCAGCATCAGCCAATACGTGATATATCCAGCAAAGTGTGCGTTAGCCCTGGTGCGCTGGTCATGCTTTAAATTTGTTTTGTTCCACTTGTTATTCTTATGTATTTCTATTCCTGAAGATATGACGAGTAACGTTGCAAGAATAGCTGCGACTAATGTAGTTGTGGAATGGGAAATGAAAAAATAGCTTACAAACAAAATGATCGGGATTAACATTTTTAATAAAAAATTAGTTCTATAGGTCGTGTTCATCCTTCTTCTTCCTTTCTTCGATCCAAAATAATTTCTCTATTGGACACTCAAGAACAACTGACAGTTTAAGAGCAGTTCCTATTGCAGGTTCATACCTCTGCTTCTCAATAGCTATAATCGTTTGCCTCGTTACAGCAATTTCTTCAGCCAGCTGTCCCTGAGTTAAATTCTTGTCCTTGCGAAACTCCTTGACTGCATTTTTCACTCCTTGTTTCATTAAAAAACTACCTTTCAAAATGTAATGTGCACCTTACATAATTACATTATATTGGAAATTAAATGTAATGTAAACATTACATTAGGAATTTTTGTATTAAAATTAATTTGTGTAGTTGGAGAAGAAAAGAAATTGCTTCAGATGAAATGTTTTGAAATAATTGGTAAATAGGATATTAGATAATTTTCAGTGGGAGGGATCAAGTGGAGCCTATTAAGGATGTAATGGAAGATTACTTTGAGACTTGGAATAAAGGACTTGCCACAAAAAAATGGGGATGACATTAGGGGCTATATGTCCAGAGACTTTGTAGGATACTGGGCTCATTCAGGTATCATAGACCACGACCGTACTATTATGATTATGATCTTGATACAGTATTAAAACAAATGGATAACGCTCGAAAATCATTCGAACCTGTTTCAATAAGCAGAAGAAAAGCTGGAGAAGAATGTTTAGTGTTAGGTAAAGAAACAAACATGTTTGATGGAAAACCGTATACTGCGCAGTGTATGTTTGTGTGGAGAAATGAAGAAAGTGGATGGAGGCTGTTGAAAAAGTATATTGAACTGGAAAAATAAATGATTGTTGATGGTACATATGAGAGTTGAAATTCCTGGCTGTTTATTTACTCAACGTCCCAACCAGGAAATCAAAACGCAGTATATCCTAGAATGTTAAGCTGATTTCCGCCCAACCAAAGGTAAACTACCTGGCGTGAAAGACTCGCCTATTCATCATCCGATTCAGCGGTGTCACTGAACAGGTTATCAACAGTGGTACTCAGGCTTCTTGCTAAAGCGAATGCTAAGGATAGGGAGGGGTCATATTTATTGTTTTCAATAGCGTTTATGGTCTGCCTTGATACCCCACATAATTTGGCAATTTCATTTTGTGAAAGTTTCTTGCTCTTTCTTAAATAACGAATTTGGTTTTTCAATTTAATCACCATATTTTCTTTTATTAAGTAGAAGACTAATCAGAAAGACTACAGATATAACAAACAGAAGAATAAACGGACTGTTTTTTGTTATGCTGCCGTCATTAATTGTTACATTATAGACGGTAAATAGGATATCTATAATCAAAATTCCAACTGTAATTAGGAAAGTATCTGCCATCGTTTTCATTTGAATAAAATTTCTTCGTTCGTCTCCTCTTTTAGATAAAGAATACAGCAAGCTACCAATAACCAAAACCATTAGAACATTCAGGATTAAAAATGATATTACGATCCATTCCATTCGCTTCACCTCAAAAGTAAAATGTTTTTTACATATTTATCTTATTTCTTTCAGGCTATTATGTCAAACTTATTTTACATTTTTTAATTGAAAAAAGGCATAGGCAAACCTGTTACTGGTATTATTTGGATGATGGCTGGTATAATTAAATAACTAACAAAATGGAGGGATGTCGGTGGGGACCTTCGCAGCTTTATTAATTGTTGTTACAGCAGTAGTCGTCGATTTCTTCTGGCTGGATGTAGACCGAAAACGGTGGGGCTGGATGAAGAACTGGACCAGGTTTCAGAAAGTATTATTTTTCTCTGCCTTTTTAGTAGTTTCAATCTTAATCTACGCAGGGCTTAGTCTCGAGTATATCTAAACCAATTACTTGAAAGCTGACGTTAGTCACCGCGCTGGACAGGGAAGATTCATTATCTAAGAAAGAGGGTTGTTATGAAAATTACAGATTACGAGAAAGTCGCTCATGTATATGATAAGAATCCATTCCGATTTGAAGAAGTCGAAACTGATTCAGACTTAATTAATCTTATAAATAATACCCCTGGATCAACTTACAATATTCTAGATCTAGCGTGCGGTACAGGGATTTACCTCAAGCATCAAACCGAAACCTTCAAGGCATATAACATTCACTGGCATGGGTTCGATGCTTCTCAGGGCATGCTTGCTAAAGCAAAAGACAAGGTTAAGAATGTAACATTTGTGCATGGCCGTGCAGAGAGCATGCCTTATGAAGACGAGGCCTTTGATTACATAACGAATCATTATGCCTTTCACCACTTCGTGGAAAAGGATAAAGCTCTCGATGAAATCCACCGGGTGTTAAAGACTGACGGAGTTTTTAAACTACGTAATATCAATATCTATGGAATGAAGAATTGGTGGGTCTATCATTACTTTCCTTCTGCCTTGATGGAGGATTATAAGAGGTTCTGGAGTCATGATATGCTATTTAGAGAGCTGTCGAGCAGAGGGTTTGACGTTCGGATAGAGTGCAGCTATAAGATGGAGAATATAAAAGCTGCTGACTATGTACATCATGTGGCGAACAGAGATATATCTGTCCTTACCCTGATTGATGACGAGGAATATGAGCACGGCTTTGATAAGATGAAACAGGATATAAGACACGACCCTGGAATAAAGGTGATCAATGACTTTTCAGAGCTCGTTTGTACGGCTCGAAAAGATTGAGGCAATAAAGTGATAGCTGTTGAAGGTTTTTTGGAAACCTTCAACTTTTCTTTGTGCCGTCAGTTAGGTATAATACACTTCCAATCATAGGAAGGGAATGGAAAATATGAAGATCGTTCAACAGTGGAAGCAAGACGATAGTGATTTTATCAGGAAAAAAGTAATAGAGCATAATATGACAAAATTACCCGATGAACTTAAAACTCCTAATGAGGATATCAGCTTTGTCATCAGAAATGACCTGGAAGAGATTATTGGAGGGATTACGGCTAATATGTTCTGGCATCATATGCATATTGAATTCCTGTGGGTAGATGAAAGTGTTCGAGGTAAAGGGTATGGCCGCACACTTTTACAAAAAGTGGAGAGCTTTGCAATAGATAAAGGCTGCCGCTTTATCTACCTGGATACGTTCAGCTTTCAAGCTCCACAATTCTATAAAAACAATGGATATGAAGTGTTCGGGGAAATAAAGGATCATCGAAAAGGGTTTAATCAGTATTTCTTACATAAGAAATTCGATATTTAATTAATAGCAAATGAGATCAAGTATATTTGTACAGGTAAAAAAGAAACAACCACATCCTGATCTGTTATTTTGAGTTGAAGGGTATAGAAGATGAATAATGTTTCTTTCCAAAGCGGAGGCTGATTCCTATAAAGAAGAAAGTGATCTTATTTGTGAGCCTGGCCATACTAGTCATCGTGTTATTGTTAATAATGTTTCAATCACCTGAAAGTACAGGTAACCCCACAGCAAAAGAGATATTAACAGATAACCCTGACGCTGATATTCTTCAATTTGATGCCAATGTTTCTAACGAAGAGTGGATTAAAGTCAATGTGTATTCCAAAAACGAAGCAATTGGCGAAGTGAAAAAACAAACGACGAACACGTGGTGGTATCGAAACTTGTACGCGTCAAAACTTCCAGAAGGAACGAAAATCTATTCAGTCAATGACAGCGAATACTCAAAAGGGGAGGCTCCTGCATTCATTATGGTTAAGAAAGGTAATGATGAGTTTATCTATCAATCCTTAGTTGAAGGGTAGTCTAATGAATGGAGAACAGAAAAAATTACCTCTTTAAAGCGGAGCATGACGGATAGCCTGTTTGGTCAGTGACTTGCAGGACCTCTCTTATCTTCTCGTGAGAAGAGAGGTACTATTTTTAGGTAGTGCCATGCTGCTATTATCGCAAAGGGTTTTAGGAAACGGCGACACTCCTGTGGGAGAGACGAATAAGGTGTGACCCCGGAAGGCTTCAGCCTGAGGAGGCACACCATTCGCCCACGAAAAAGGAGTCGCTTCCTAAAACCCTTATTCTATATAACAACAGGACACCAATCTAAAGCATCTGCTGATCCACCAGCTCCCGATACCGCCCATTCCCTTCATACAACTCCGCATGCCGCCCGCGTCCGGTTATCATCCCGTCCTCAAGCATGAGCAGCTGATCGGCATCGACCACCGTCGACAGCCGGTGCGCAATTACCAGCGTCGTCCGGCCTTCCATCAGCGTTCGCAGCGCTTCTTGTACAGCCGCCTCAGACTCCGAATCCAAATTCGATGTCGCCTCATCTAGCAAAAGCACCACAGGATCGCGAAGCAGCGCCCGGGCAATCGCAATCCGCTGCCGCTGTCCGCCGGATAACTTCACGCCGCGCTCACCGACGCGCGTATCCAACCCGTCCTCAAGCGCACTCACAAACTCAAACGCATTCGCCTGCTGCAGTGCCGCTTCGACCTGCAAGTCAGATGCCTCATCCTTTAGCCCGTAGCACACATTATCGCGGATCGTTCCCGACATGACCGGGCTGTCCTGCGAGACGTAGCCGATCGACCGCCGCCATTCCTCTAATCCAATTGAAGCCAGCGGCACATCACCAACCATTATCGCTCCGTCTGACGGCGCATAAAACCTCTCAATCAAAGAAAACACCGTCGTTTTCCCCGCGCCGCTCGGACCGACGAGCGCAACCGTTTCCCCGGGCATGACGGCAAAGCTGACTCCTTTTAAAATTACACGCTCCGACCCCGCATAGCCAAACGACACATCGCGGAACAACAGTTTATCGACTTCAAACCGCCGCCCGCCAGCTTCTTTTTCCACACCAATCTCATGCAAAAATTGAATCCGCTCCGTTGCTCCCATCGCTTTCTGGAACGCCGTAAAGAACGTCGCCATCTGGCTGAACGGCACGATAATTTGAAACACATAAATGATCACAGCCACGAGCGACCCCGCACTCAAAGCACCAGACGCCACGCGCACGCCGCCGTAGCCGATCAACACCACAAGCACGACCATAATAATCATCGTGACAAAAGGGGAGATGATTGCCTGAATCCGCGCTTCCTTCAATCCATATGTAAACAGTTGTCCGATCCCGTACGCACCCTTGCGACTTTCCGCTGCCTCCGCATTCGACGCCTTCACGAGCCGGATTTCACTGAGCACCCGGCCGAGGTTCGCACTGAAATCCGCCATCTCATCCTGCAGCCGCCGCGACACCCGATACATGATCCGCCCGAGGGGCATTAAAACGAACAAAGCGACAGGAACCGACAGGAGCATAATCACCGTCATCCGCCAATCAATCGTTAACAGAATCACGACGGCCCCAATGATCGTAATCACACCTGTTACAAACGACACTAAGTGGTTCGAGATTAAGTTCTTCACGGTCGTCGTATCCTGGGTAATCCGGCTCATCGTCTCGCCTGATTCATGCTCGTCAAAATAGCCGACAGGCAGGCGCAGAATATGATTCCACAGCCCCCGGCGGATATGCGCCACGATATGCTCGCCTATATACGCGAGAATATAGTAAGAAAAGCCGCCTGAAACCGTCTGGACAAGAAATGTGACCACAAGAAATGTAATCAATCCCGCACTCAATCCGCCGCCCGCCAGTTGATCGACTAAATCCCGCGCAAACAGCGGAACTATCAGGCTCGCCGCCGTCTCCAGCAGACTGAGTACGAGTGCTGCAGCCACCAGCCATTTTGCCGGCAGCCCGGCCCGTACATATCGAAAAAAGTCCATCACCGAACGCTTCTGATCACTCATCCTCAGGCTCCTCAGCATCGACCTTAATTAAATCCCACGTCGTCACAATCCCAAGCGGCGAGCGGTCCCACTCGCCATCCTTCGTCACGATCACGGCCTTCAGCTTCTGCCCAGCCAAATGACTGTCCTCAAACACATCCTCCACGTCAAACACCGTCGCGCGCTCCGGGATAAACTCGACGTTATGCCCGCCTTCATGCTCCAGCACATCCCTGACACGCACGCCCTCAACAGCGACCGTGCCATTCTCCGCATGCCCGCTAATCCAGCGCACAACCGCCGCATCCGTCACGAGCCCGAGAAATCGTCCCCCCGGCCCGGCATAAATCGGAAACTGCGACACGCCGTGATTCCGAAACGCCTGCATCACCTCAAGCAGCTCCGAGTCCGCATAGAAGAACATTACCGGCCGCGTCGCGATATCAAGGGCTTTTGGAGGTTGATCAAGCGTTTGTTTAATATACTCAAGCTCCTCCACCACCTCAAGGTGCGGCGACGCAATATAATACCCGTCCCGCACGCGCTCATGCACGATCGCATTGCGAAGCTTCGCATACTGCCGCAGCGCATCGAAGTGCTCCTTAATCACACTCCGCTCCTTCGACCGCTGCAGCAGCTCCACGAAATTATCGTTCTTTGGATAACGATTCATTTCCTTCAATAGCTGATGAATCTGATTAAACGCCAGCTCAAACCGCTCCACTAATTCACTCATCCGAACACCGCCTTTATCGTCTTCCTTCTTATTATAGCTTAAAATCCTCACTCTCACTCAACTTAGACCTTAGTTAACCATTACAAAAAATAGGTAACAACTACTATCAATTTTTATGTGCTTAATATAGAACACGACGACAAAATATGCTACACTTAACACATATACGACGAAAGAAGGTGATAGGATGATCGGTGATCGCATCCAACACGTCCGAAAGAACCGCCATTTATCATTATCAGAGCTAGCCGAACGAGCAGGGGTCGCCAAGTCCTATTTGAGCTCAATAGAACGAAATCTTCAATCCAACCCCTCCATTCAGTTTCTGGAAAAGATATCAAGAGAACTCGACGTTTCCATGAACTACCTTCTCCACGGTGACTCTGCCGACAAAGATGTCCACCTCGACAACGACTGGCTCGAGCTCGTCCAGGAAGCTCAGAACTCCGGACTCTCCAAAGAACAGTTCAGAGAATATCTGGAGTTTAACAAATGGAGAAGCAACCGCAACAACTAAAGCAGACCTAAAGAATCACTTCCGACCATCAGGAAGTGATTTTTTTGTGCTTTCATTCGACAAATAAACAGAAAAAAATCATCCAAGTTATGACAAAATGTTCAGCCCTCCAGATGCTAGTATATATCTACTAAATAAATATAGAGATAAAGGGGAAGTCAGGCATCAATGATCGATATTCATACGCATATACTACCAGACGTGGACGATGGCATTCAGTCAATAGAAGACAGCATCACATTAGCTGAGAAGGCTGCCGCAGAAGGCATTCACACACTAGCAGCCACACCAGCCTACCGGGAAGGACTCAACCTTTACAGTAAAAAAGAAATCATCACCCAGGTTCAAGATGTAAACAAGCACCTGCAGCGGAGGAGCATCAACATCACCGTCCTGCCCGGTCAGGTGATCAGCATTCACGGCGATTTACTCGATGACCTGAAGCACAACCAACTCATGACCATTAATGAGGATACACCCTACCTGCTGTTAGAGCTGCCGAAAGACCACGTGCCGCAATATATAAGCACGCTGCTGTTTCAGCTGCAAATGGAAGGCTATATTCCAATCATCGCACAGCCCGAACATAACGAGCAGGTTCAACACAACCCAAACGTCCTATATTCACTCATAAAAAATGGAGCCAAAGCGCAGCTCGCCTCCGGAAGCCTGTGCGGTAAATACGGGAAGAAAATTAAGAAGCTCTCCCACCAGCTCATCGAAGCCAATCTCGTGCACTTGATCGCGTCCGATATGAAGCTCGAGAAGAAGCGCAAGTTCTACATGAAGGAAGCCTTTCAGCTGATCAAGAAATCATACGGCCCGGACATGGAAGAGCAACTCGCTTACAACGCCCGGCTCGTGATTGAAGGAGAGCCGATAGTGGGCGATCTGCCGGAGCATATAAAGAAACGTAAGTTCATTTCCATTCTTTGAATAAAACAGGCTCAACGAAAAGGCTGATTCGACAAAGAAATCAGCCTTTTTTCTCATGAAAAAAATAATAGAAATCATCCATTTTATGTTTAATGACTCTATCGGGTAACGAAAGACTGCTTTATAATGCACGTTCAGCTTTTATCGTTCACTATATAAAATGTGTTTTCTATATATTGGATTTTAGTGCGTCTTGTGGTATTGTTATACTCAAATAGTCTTACATAATTACCATTCGATATTCTGTCTAATCATCAGGAGAACGCACATTGACAAAAGAAGAGGTGAAGAAATGATCGGGGACCGGATTCATAAAATACGAAGACATCGAGGACTTTCAATGGCTGAATTAGGCGAGCGGGCAGGATTCGCCAAGTCATATGTAAGCTCCATTGAAAGACAGAAGCAGACCAATCCCTCGATTCACTTCATTGAGCAGGTTGCCAAAGTGCTGGATGTCTCAGTGAATTATTTAATCAGCGGAGAAACCTCAGCCGATGACCAACCGTTAGACGAAGGATGGGTTCAGCTCGTCCGGGAAGCTATGGAATCCGGATTGTCTAAGCAACAGTTCAGAGAATATTTAGAATTCAATATATGGAAAGATCAGAATAAGAAGAAGGAATAGGGCTAATTCAGCAGGAGCCTCAGGTCAAATTAAGAGGTTCGACCCGTTTCAATAAACTCGCGTTTAGAAGACAATGTGAAGTGGTAGGGTCAATTAACCCCTAGAATGTACAAAAAGAGAAATTCTAGGAAACGGAATAGGTATAGACTTAGTAAAGGGAAGGGATAATCTTATGATTGATATTCACAGCCACATACTACCCGGAGTCGATGACGGCGCACAATCCATGGAAGAAAGCGTAGGCATGGCGCAAGCTGCAGTTGAGGAAGGAATCGATACCATAGTAGCGACACCTCACCATCAGAACGGGGAATACAATAATTATAAACACGACATTCTCATTCAAGTCAGTGAATTAAACCGTGTTCTTGAGGAGCGGGAGGTTCCATTAACCGTGCTACCAGGACAGGAGTCAAGAATAAGCGGAGATATGGTCGAAGGCATTAAGAAGGAAGAAATCCTGACCATTAACGAAGGACACTATGTATTCGTGGAATTTCCTCACGATCAAGTGCCGAATTATGCCTCCAACCTGTTATTTAACCTCCAGGTCGAAGGCTACCAGCCAGTCATCGTGCATCCCGAACGAAACGAACAATTACAGGATAATCCAAACCTGCTTTACTCATTTGTGAAAAAAGGAGCATTCTCACAGGTAACAGCTGCAAGTATCGTCGGCAAGTTCGGCCGCCCAGCGAAGAAGCTCTCCCACCAGCTGATCGAAGCGAACTTAGCTCACCTGATAGCCTCCGATGCCCATAAGTCAAAAGGGCGCACGTTCTATATGAGAGGAGCCTTCAGTGAAATCAAGAAGCAGCACGGCCAGGAGATGGTCCATTTCTTCTCCGAAAACGCACAATACTTAATCGATAGCGAACCACTGGCAAGTGAACCGCCCGAACATGTGAAAAAGAAAAAAGTGTTAGGCATTTTTTAAACCCATTTATTTAAAAAATAACTAAGCCTTTTCTGCCGGCTTAGTTATTTTTTTGTGAATATTCAGTCAATGAAAGCGGATTCTTACAAAATAATTCAAAAGACCCAAAAGTTTTTTAAGAGAAATATACCTTGTAATATCGGCATATTTCGTTAAATCTTTACAAAAATAGTGTAAATATCATAAATGCGACCTTCAAATCACAGGAAAAACCTGCTATACTTGTACCAATCTAAACCATTAAAGTGAACGAAATGTGAATGTGAGATAGAGAGGAGCTAGAATACTTGATTGATATACACAGCCACATACTCCCCGGAGTCGATGATGGTGCGCAAACGCTTGAACACAGTGTGGAAATGGCGAAAGCAGCGGTTGAGGACGGCATACATACGATCATCGCCACCCCCCACCATCAGAATGGAAAGTACAACAACGACAAACATAGCATCCTACATCAAGTGGGAACCTTAAATGAAAATCTTAAAAACTATGATATCCCTTTAACCGTACTGCCAGGTCAGGAAACGAGAATCCACGGAGATATGATTGACAGCCTGCAGGCAGACGAAATTCTATCATTAACTAACCAGGGCAAGTACATATTCGTAGAATTTCCTTCCGACGCCGTACCGAGATACTCCAAGCAATTACTATTTGATATTCAACTCGAAGGCTACCAGCCGATCATCGTTCACCCGGAACGCAACCGACAAATCATCCAGCATCCAAGTCTACTCTACAACATGGTCAGCCGGGGAGCCTACACCCAAATTACAGCCGCCAGTCTCACTGGCCGATTCGGTAAAAATATTAAGAAATTCACCCACCAATTAATTGAAGCTAACTTAACCCACCTGATTGCATCTGATGCCCACAACACCACAAGCCGCGGGTTTTGTATGACAGATGCATACGACGTACTAAGGGAAAACTATGGATCATCCATGGTTTATTTGTTTGCAGAAAATGCAGCGTACTTAGTTGAAGGGGAAGGGCTTGCAGCGGATACACCGTTAGAAATTAAAAAGAAGAAAAAACTTTTAGGTCTATTCTAAATTCTATTAAATAAATGAAAGGGGAGTGATGAATTTTGACTACAGCCTTTAGGAAAAGACTGATTCTATTAATTTTAATCGATTCAGCCATTGTATCCTTTTCTATTTATTTCTCTCACTTTTTCTTAGGTCCGTCTGATACTGCATTTGACTTAATGATGTTTGTCTCAGCATTGACATTATTAGCAACCCACCATTTATTCTCAAGCGTATTTGGAATGTATAGAAGAAAATGGCGCTATGCCAGCATGGAGGAGCTCA
Source organism: Halobacillus sp. A5 (assembly GCF_024189315.1). Taxonomy (GTDB): domain Bacteria; phylum Bacillota; class Bacilli; order Bacillales; family Halobacillaceae; genus Halobacillus_A. Next base: position 54,870 of record NZ_JAIZEO010000007.1, read on the forward strand.
CTGGGATCCTCGTAGTTGTCTCTTTATCTATTGTATCGGCAGCGATTGTTCAATTATTAGCATTTGAATTAATCTATCAAAGAGCACTAATCATCACATGGATGCTACATATTTTACTAATCGGAGGCGTACGATTTGCCTGGCGCTATTATAAAACATATGGACTGACACTCAATCCAAAAGGTAAAAAAGCCAAGCTTATTCGCAATAACCCGAATGCCAAGCAAACATTAATTATAGGTGCCGGATCAGCAGGGCAGATGCTCGCTCGTCAAATGAAGAATTCTAACGAAGTAAATTCGAATCTAGTCGGGTTTATCGACGATGACTTTACGATGCATCACTTAACGATAGCAGGACTGCCCGTGTTAGGGAGCACAAGAGATCTCAATGAAGTGGTGAAAAAACACCACATTAATCACGTCGTTATCGCAATGCCATCTACAGAACAATCAAGAATGAAAGAAATCATCCAAAGCGCTCAGGGCATCGTTAAGAATGTGCAAACGCTCCCGATGATCGAAGACATTGCCTTAGGAAACGTATCCGTAAACAGCATTCGAGATGTGTCCATTGAAGATTTATTGGGACGTGAGCCTGTTGAAATGGACATTCAGTCCATTTCAAGCGAAATCAATGGTCAAACGGTGCTTGTCACAGGAGCTGGCGGATCGATTGGTTCCGAAATCTGCCGACAGCTGATTAAGTTTGGTCCGAGACAATTGATCTTATTAGGCCACGGCGAAAATAGCATTTATACCATTCATATGGAGTTAAAGCAACTCGATACGGAAACGGAGCTTGTGACGGTGATTGCCGATATCCAGGATCGGGACCGCATCTTTGAAATTATTCATGATTACAAGCCGTCTTATATTTACCATGCCGCTGCTCATAAGCATGTGCCACTCATGGAAGCGAATCCGAAAGAAGCAGTTAAAAACAATGTATTCGGTACAAAGAATGTGGCTGAAGCTGCTGATTCAGCAGGAGTACCCAACTTTGTATTAATTTCGTCTGACAAAGCTGTAAACCCAACTAACGTGATGGGTGCGACAAAACGAGTGGCTGAAATGGTGATTCAATCACTAAGTCAGGTAAGCAAGACAAGATTTGTAGCAGTGCGCTTCGGCAATGTGCTAGGCAGCCGCGGAAGCGTCATACCTTTATTTAAGAAACAAATTGCCAACGGGGGGCCTGTCACAGTGACTCACCCAGAAATGACACGATATTTTATGACCATTCCTGAAGCATCGAGGCTAGTAATTCAAGCTGGAGCATTAGCGCGTGGAGGCGAAATATTTGTCCTTGATATGGGCGAGCCTGTAAAGATTGTAGACTTAGCTAAGAATCTGATTTCATTATCAGGCTTTACAGAAAGAGATATCCCTATTGAATTTAACGGAATTCGACCTGGGGAGAAAATGTACGAAGAATTATTAGGAGAAAATGAAGTTCACCCAGAACAAATTTATCCTAAGATCTATATCGGCAAAAACAATGACGTTCCGGTAGAGGAGCTATTTAACTTTATTAACGTGGAGTTTGAAAATATTGCTGCTAAAGAAATCAAAGATACAGTATTTCATTTAATTGAAGATAAAAATAAAGAAGTTTCTGTTTCCAATTAAGAGAGCAAAGGGGAGGAATTAAAATGAAAAAAGTAAAAAAAGCGATCATCCCTGCAGCTGGTTTAGGCACCAGGTTTTTACCCGCTACGAAAGCCATGCCGAAAGAAATGCTACCTATCGTAGACAAACCAACGATTCAGTATATCATTGAAGAGGCCATTCACTCAGGAATTGAAGACATTATTATTGTAACGGGTAAAGGCAAACGTGCGATTGAAGATCACTTTGATAATAACTTCGAATTACAGGATAACTTAATGAAGAAAGAAAAGTTCGATCTGCTGGAAAAAGTTAATGAAACATCAAATGTTGATATTCATTACATACGTCAGAAAGAACCAAAAGGATTAGGTCATGCTGTATGGAGTGCACGCAAATTTATCGGAAATGAGCCATTCGCGGTACTGTTGGGGGATGATATCGTGGAATCAGATACTCCTTGTTTAAAACAGTTGATCGACCAATATGAAGAAACGAATTCTTCTATTATTGGTGTGCAGCAAGTAGAAGATCATCAAACCCACCGTTATGGCATCATTGACCCATCTGATAAGAACGAGCGACTTTATCAGGTAAATCGTTTTGTTGAAAAGCCTAAACAAGGAACGGCTCCTTCAAACTTAGCCATTATGGGCCGCTATGTATTAAACCCTGAGATCTTCGACTTCTTAGACCAACATAAAACGGGTGCTGGCGGAGAAATCCAACTTACTGATGCCATTCAGGAATTAAACGAATTACAAAGCGTATTTGCTTATGACTTTGCCGGAAGCCGCTATGACGTGGGAGAGAAATTCGGATTTATTAAAACGACGATTGAGTTCGCTTTAAAAAATGAAGAAATTGGGGCAGACGTTGAAGAATTACTAGAGTCGCTGGTCGGTAATAAAGTAAGCCAATAATAACACCGGATGGAGGAATGATGATGAGAACGATAGCCGTAGTGGGTACTGGTTATGTTGGGTTAGTTACAGGGGTTAGCTTATCAGAGATCGGACATACCGTAACGTGTATTGATATTGATGAAGAAAAAGTATTAAAAATGCAGCAGGGATTGTCCCCTATTTACGAGCCTGGACTATCTGATATGATGACCAAGAATATTAATGAAAACCGATTGTTTTTTACGACACAGCATGCAGAAGGGTTTCAAAATGCTGAAGTGATTTACATAGCTGTAGGCACTCCTGAAAAAGAAGATGGTTCGGCCAATTTAGAATTTGTGGAACAAGTAGCAAAAGATATTGCGACAAACGTTACTCGAGATATTATCGTAGTAACGAAGAGTACGGTGCCTGTAGGAACCAACAATCGAATTCAGTCGATTATTGATCATCATCTGGTTGCCAATGTTAAGGTAGAAGTTGTTTCTAATCCTGAATTTTTAAAAGAAGGTTCAGCCATCTATGATTCCTTTAATGGTGATCGAATCGTCGTAGGAACTGCAAGCGAAGAAGCTGCTAATGTAATTGAAGAAATTAATCAACCGTTTGGCGTACCAGTTTTCAGAACAGATGTGAAAAGTGCCGAAATGATTAAATATGCTTCTAATGCCTTTCTTGCAACAAAAATCAGTTTTATTAATGAAATATCTAATATTTGTGAACGTGTGGATGCGAACGTGGAAGACGTAGCTAACGGCATGGGTATGGATAAGCGAATTGGTGATAAGTTCCTGAATGCTGGTATCGGATATGGAGGTTCTTGCTTCCCTAAGGATACGAAGGCTTTAATACAAATTGCTGGAAACGTAGAATATGATTTCGAATTGCTTAAAGGTGTAGTTAAAGTAAATCAAAAGCAGCAAGGTCTTCTACTAGAAAAGCTTAATGAACGTATTCCTGACTTGAAAGGCAAGCGTGTTGCTGTGTTAGGGCTAGCGTTTAAGCCGAATACGGATGATATGCGAGAAGCTGCTTCATTGGTTGTGACTGAAGAATTAATAAATCTTGGTGCTGAAGTAGTAGCTTATGATCCTATTGCAATGGATAATGCAAAGAGAATCCTTAATGATAAGGTTCAGTATGCTAATGGAGTTGAAGAAGCTGTAACAAGTAGTGATGCTGCATTAGTACTTACGGAGTGGGATGAAGTTAAGAATGCTAAGTTAGATGTATTTGATCGCATGACATACCCACTTGTAATTGATGGACGTAATTGCTTCTCTATTGAAGAGATGAAGGAAAACCGTATTGAGTATCATTCGGTAGGCAGACCTTCAGTTGCAGTTAGTAATACAGTGTTATCAAGATAATCTAAATAAGGTGATGTCTCCTTAATTTTAAGGAGACATTGTTAAATCTTTCATTTAGTAGGTTAGTAGTTGTTTGGATAAGATGAAATCAAATCCAATTAAGTCCTAGCCAACTAATTGATAATTAGTAATAGAGTACATACTTATTTCTTTAGAAGAGGAAGGAAGTTCTAAGTTTATGAGAGATAAAATTTTTCTCTCGTCACCGCATATGAGTGATGAGGGTTATGAAATGGAATATGTTAAAGAAGCGTTTGATACAAACTGGATTGCTCCTTTAGGAAAAAATGTAAATGAATTTGAAAAAGAACTTGCAGACAAAGTAGACAGTGAGCATGCAGCTGCATTAACCTCTGGAACTGCTGCTATCCACCTCGCGTTAAAAGCGATTGGAGTGGGTGAAGGTGATATAGTTTTTTGCCCCACCTTAACATTTTCTGCAACAGTAAACCCAATCATATATCAAAATGCAACTCCAGTTTTCATAGATAGTGATGAACAAACTTGGAATATGTGTCCTAAAGCTCTTGAACAAGCTTTCTTGAAATATCCTGAAGTGAAAGCAGTAATAGTTGTTCATTTATATGGACTTTCCGCAAACATGGATGAAATTATGAAAATATGTCGTCGTTATAATGTGAAAGTTATTGAAGATGCAGCGGAATCACTAGGCAGTTATTATAAAGGTAAACAAACAGGCACATTTGGAGACTATGGAGTCTTTTCATTTAATGGAAATAAGATCATTACCACTTCAGGTGGAGGTATGCTGGTTTCATCAGACGAAGAAAGAATTGCGAAAGCTCGCTTTTGGGCAACGCAATCAAGAGACCAAGCCCGACACTATGAGCATAGTGAATTAGGATATAATTATAGAATGAGCAATGTTTGTGCTGGTATTGGAAGAGGACAACTAAAGGTTTTAGAAGAAAGAGTTGCTAAAAAAAGGTATATCTTCAATTTTTATAAAGAGGAATTAGAAACTTTAGAAGGTGTTTCTTTTATGCCTGATAATGATTGGGACAAGCCTAATTATTGGCTGAGCAGCTTGACGCTAAATGGTAAAGTTAGACCGATTGACGTTATGGAAGCTCTTGAAAAAGAAAATATTGAGGCTAGGCCAATTTGGAAGCCTATGCACTTACAGCCTTTCTTTGATGAATATGATTTCGTGGGAACAAATGTAGCTGATGAATTATTTGAAAATGGTGTTTGCTTACCGAGTGATACGAAGATGACGGATGAAGATATAGAAAGAGTTATAGAAACCATTAAAGGATTGTGGGATTAGTTATGAGAGTCGTAAATAACGAAATTTATAAAAATTATATAAAAAGACCTCTAGATTTTACTTTATCATCTATCGCAATCGTTGTACTAAGCCCAGTGGTATTGACTGTTGGGATTTTAGTTAAGACTAAAATTGGTAGTCCGGTATTGTTCAAACAGAAACGTCCTGGTCTTAATGAGAAAATTTTTACAATGTACAAGTTCAGGACTATGACAAATGAAACAGATGAGCAAGGGGAACTTCTACCAGATAGTTTGCGGTTAACTAAGTTTGGGAAGTTCTTAAGGTCTAGTTCATTAGATGAACTACCAGGATTGTTTAATATCCTTAAAGGAGATATGTCCATTGTAGGTCCTAGACCTTTATTAATAAAATACTTACCCTTCTATAGAGAGGAAGAAAAACTACGGCATACCGTGAGACCTGGTTTGACTGGGCTTTCTCAAGTGAATGGACGCAATTATCTTGAGTGGGACAAGCGTCTTAGCCTTGATGTCAGTTATGCGAATCATTTATCTTTTAAGAAGGATATGAACATAATCTACCGTACTTTAAAAAAAGTGATTCAAAGAGAAGACATCGCTGTAGGAAATGAACATGTAATGAAGAATTTAGACATCGAAAGAGGTGTGAAGAAAAATGGAAATAATTGAATTTGGAATTACTGACGTCGAAAACCATAGAGATGAAATGGTAGAAATGCTCAAAAGATCATTTGAAAAAAGTTTTCCAACCGAAAAATTTGATGAAGATTCATTCTATAGAAGAATTGATAATCTTAAAAATTATTTAACGGAAAAAAAAGCAAAAGTATTTTCAATAAATTATGAAGGAGACCTTGCTGGATTTATTTGGTTTTTTGAAAGAAAAGATAGTTATAATACTGTTATTCACATAAATCATTTTGTAGTCCATGAAAAATTTCAAAGACTTGGAATAGGAGGAAGTTTACTAGAGAAAGTAGAAACCTACGCAAATATTAATGATATAAAAGAAATAGAGTTATATGTTACTTATGATAATGAGGCTGCTGTTAACTTTTACAATAAAAAAAGCTTTGAGATTGAAAGAGTTATTATGAAAAAGAGGTTGATGAAGTGATTGATATATATTTTGAACCTAACTATGGAAAGTTGTATGAAAAAATTGAAAATGGTGAATGTAAAGTTTTTAAATTAAATAGTGAATTTGGTGAAGTTTACCACATGTTTATTAAACGTGAAATACCTATGAAGTTAAATGGATATACATACTATGATTTAGTTACTCCTTATGGTTATGGAGGTCCTCTGATAGTAGATTATAAAGAGGGGTGTAAAGAAAAATTAGTTTATGAATTCGAAATAAAATTTGGGGAGTATTGTAAAGAAAGAAATATTGTTAGTGAATTTGTGCGTTTTCATCCAATTGTTAAAAATGCTAATGACTTTAAAAGGTGTTATGAAATAGAACACGTTAGAGATACGGTTGGTACAAATCTTTTTGATTTTGAGGACCCTTTTCAGTCGGAATTCTCAAAATCATGTAGAAAAAACGTGAGAAAAGCACTAAATGAAAAAGTTTCTTATAGAATTACGAAGGACCCTAATAATTTAAAAAGATTTAAAGATGTTTATTTCTCAACAATGAATCGAAATCAAGCTTCTGAATATTACTACTTTGATAATGAATACTTTAGTAAATGCATGGATTTATTCGGAGATAATATTGTGGTAGTAGAAGCTCTATATGGAGAAGAAATAATAGCTATGGGTTTCTATTTTATCTATGGAGACAAAATACACATTCACCTATCTGGAACACTTAGTGAATATCTTTATTTATCACCAGCTTATATTCTAAGATACGCAATAACTTTATGGGGAAAAGAAAATGGTTTTGCATTAATCCATCACGGTGGAGGGAGATCAAATAGCCCTGAAGACAGCTTGTATAAATTTAAAAAACAGTTTGGAAAAAACACAGAATTCTTTTTTTATACTGGAAAAAAAGTTTGGAATGAAGAGGTTTATAATGAACTTTCCAGAATAAATTCTTTAAAAGAAAATACGAGTTTCTTTCCTGCTTACAGATCTTAAAAATTTCCTAATATGAAACCACAAAAAGAGAAGAGGTAAAAAATGCTTGTATTTTTAAGTATATGTTTTTATTTAAGTGCTTTCATAATATTTTGGGCTATGATTGGGTATCCACTTTCTATGAGAGTCTTAAGAAGGTTTAATAAACAACCTAATATTGTAAAAGACTATTCATATAAACCATCAGTAACACTGATGGTAGTGGCCCATAACGAAGAAAAAGTAATAAAAGAAAAATTAGAAAATATCTCAAAATTGGCATATCCAAGGGATAAAATAGAAGTTTTAATTACATCAGATAATAGTACTGACAGGACAAATGAGATAGTAGAAAGTTTTATAGAAAGAAATTCAGATATAAATATTAGGTTATTTAAAGTTAAAAAGAGACAGGGAAAAACAAATGCCCAAAATGAGGCGCAAAAAACTGTAAAAAATGAAATATTAATTATGACAGATGCTAATTCAATGTTAGAACGTAATTCAGTTAAAGAATTAGTGGCCTCATTTAGTTCTCAAGATGTAAGTTATGTTTGTGGCAAATTAACATATATAAATGAGGATTCTAGCTCAGTATCAAAATCTGAAACTACGTATTGGGATGGAAACCTTAGACTTAGAGCAATAGAGAGTGATATTCAAACAATTAGTGCAGGGAATGGTGCGCTATATGCTTGTCGGAATGAAGAATATTATGATTTTTCACCTTTAAGAAGCCATGATGGAATAATGCCGATATATTTCGCATTAAGACATAAGAAAGCAATATACAATCCAGATGCTATAGCATTTGAAAAAGCTGGTGAGGTAATTGAAGACGAGTTTAAACGAAAAGTTAGAATGAATAGAGGGATTTTGTACTATATCCTTCCTGATATTAGAATATTAAATTTTTTTAAGTATAAGTGGTTTTCTTATTTTTATCTAGGACATAGGACGAGCAGGTATTTATTATGGATCTCCCATTTAGTGGTTTTATTAACCAATATGTTTTTGATTTCTGAATCATGGTTTTATGTTACAACTTTTGGTGGACAGTTGTTGTTTTACCTATTAGCCTTAGTAAAATTATTAACTAAGACTAACAATAGGTACTTAACAATGATTTATTATTACTGTATTACTATCTTTGCTCAATGGGCTGGTGTATTTAAAATATTAACTGGAAAAGCAAAACCATTTTGGGAAAAAGCAGAAAGTACAAGGTAAGAGTACAGAGAAAACGGGAGGAATTAAATTTTGTTATATAATGATTTGCTAGAGAGAAAAGAAAAAATTGCCGTAATTGGTTTGGGATATGTTGGAATGCCTATAGCAGTTGCTTTTGCAAACCATGTTGAAGTAATAGGTTTTGACTTAAATAAAAAGAAAGTGAAACTATACAAATCAGGTGTGGACCCTACAAACGAGGTTGGTAATAAAGCAATCAAAGAGTCTAGCTTAGAGTTTACTTCAAATGAAAAGAAACTTAAAGAGGCAAAATTTCATATTGTTGCTGTACCTACTCCAATCAACTCAGACAAAACACCCGATCTCGCCCCAGTTGAAGGAGCAAGTGAAATCATTGGTCGTAATTTGACTAAAGGGTCAATAGTAGTATATGAATCTACAGTTTATCCAGGTGTTACAGAAGACGTCTGTATTCCCATCCTTGAAAAGGAATCTGGACTTAAATGTGGAATTGATTTTAAGGTAGGATATTCACCAGAACGGATTAACCCTGGAGATAAAGTTAATACACTTGAAAGTATAGTTAAAATAGTTTCAGGAATGGATATAGAAAGTAGAGAAGAAATTGCTAATGTGTATGAATTGGTAATTGAAGCTGGGATACATAAAGCAAGTTCTATCAAAGTTGCCGAGGCTGCAAAAGTAGTAGAAAATAGTCAAAGAGATATTAATATTGCTTTTATGAATGAACTAGCTATGGTGTTTGATCGGATGGATATAGATACTAATGATGTTATTGAGGCTATGAATACCAAATGGAACGCTTTGAGATTTTATCCAGGTCTTGTTGGTGGGCATTGTATAGGTGTAGACCCTTATTATTTTATATATGAAGCAGAAAAATTAGGTTATCACAGTCAAATTATTTTATCTGGTAGAAAAATAAACAATGGAATGGGAAGTTTTATTGTTGATGCAATTATAAAAAAATTAATATTAGCTAATAAGGTAGTAAAGAAATCAAAGGTTGTTATTTTAGGGATGACATTCAAAGAAAACACTCCTGATACTAGAAATTCAAAGGTTGTAGATATTATTGAAAACTTAAGAGAATATGGTATAGAACCAATTGTAGTTGATCCTGAAGCTGATGTCACTGAAACTAAATACGAATATGGAATCGATTTAGTAGATATCAAGGAAGTTAAAGATGCAGATTGTTTGGTACTAACAGTCGCTCATGATGTGTTTAAAGAGATGAGTTGGGAAGATTTAGATTCTTTATTTGGTGATTATAGTAATAAAGAGAAAATTCTTATGGATGCTAAAAGTATTTTAAATAAATCAGAGGTAGAAGAAAAAGGTTACAGTTATTGGAGACTATAGTCCCGTAATAGGTTAAAGAATATTGTTAATGCGAAGGGGATTGAGTGTGAAGGTATTACATATTAACTCGTATTATAGCGTTAGTGGATTTTATGAAAATTTATACAATGAGCAAATTAAAAGTGGTTTAAACCTAGATGTGTTTGTTCCAATATCTTCTTCACAGAGTAGATCAAGTATAAACCTTGGTCAATATACAAAGGTTAGTGTTAATCATGGAAAGTATGATAGGATATTATTTCATTTAAAGCACTATAAGATTTATAAAGATATATTAAAAAAATTTGAGGTACAAGATTACTCAGTCATACATGCTCATTCTCTATTTTCTAACGGCTATGTAGCGATGAAGCTAAAAAGAGAGTATGGTATACCATACGTAGTAGCTGTTAGAAATACTGACGTTAATACTTTCTTTAAATATATGCTAAATTTAAGAAAACTCGGAATAAAAATATTAAGGGAATCAGATAAGATAATATTTTTATCTGATTCTTATAAGGAACAAGTTATAGAGAAATATGTACCTAACAAATTTAAAGAAGATATTGTTGAAAAGACAGAAGTTATACCTAATGGAATAGATGATTTTTGGTTTGAAAATAAAGCAGTACCTAAAAAAAAGCTTAATCAAAGAGTTGTTAGATTGTTATACATTGGTGTTATTAATAAGAATAAAAACTTAAATACAACGTTAAAAGCAATTAATATTCTCCAAAGAAAAGGATGGCATGTTAAGTTTACTATAGTTGGGAAGATAGTAGATGAGTCAATTTATAAGCAATTTAAAGACTTTCCTTATGTAAAATATATATCACCAAAACCAAAAGAGGAACTAATAGATATATACCGCAGAAATGATATATTTATAATGCCATCAATAACAGAAACATTTGGTTTAGTTTATGCTGAGGCAATGAGTCAAGGTTTACCAATTATTTACTCTAAAGGACAGGGATTTGACAAGCAATTTGAGGAAGGGGAAGTTGGTTATCACGTAGAAAGTTCAAATGAAAAAGAGATAGCAGATCGCCTTTGTGATATTATCTCTGAATTTGAAGGTTTATCAGATAATTGTATAAGAAAAAGTGATAAATTTAATTGGAATATCTTAGCTAATGCCTATTTAGGTATATATACAGATATAAATAGTGAGTATAATTTTTAAATGTTATGAGGTAGGATAATGTTAGAAGGGAAAAATAGAAAACTACTACACATCAAAGATTCTGAGGATATGAAAATTAGCATTGCTTTAATGGCGACTTTAGTTGTTCTTACATTTCAGTATTTTATATTAGTAACTTTTAATTTATTTGAAACTTCAAATGCTAGTAGAGTGCAACTAATGTCTAAAATTCTAGTAGGCCTCTTATTTTTGTATGCATTTCCAGTGGTATTAAAAAGAAATAAAATTAAAGTCATTATAGCAACCTTATTAGCTCTGCTTTTATTTGCTCTCCATTATTTATTGTTTCCTGAAAATCATGCATTCATAGAAAGTTTGATATTACCTTTTTTCTTTATGTGCTTACCTGCACTTTTTTATAGTATGAGTTTAGAAAACTGGAATATTATGAAAAGCGTTATGAAAGTTTCAAGCATTTTAATCTTTATATTCGGGGCAATTTCGGGTTTTATAATATTTTCGGGAACTACTGCTATAGATACATACAGTATGTCAATATCTTATTACATGTTGATCCCAACTCTTGTTTTTTTAAATGAATTCTTTGACAAAAAAACATTTCTTTCTTTCATAATTACTTTAGTTTCACTTTTAGTAATATTAGCCCTTGGTTCAAGGGGCGCGATTTTATGTATATTTGTGTTTATAGCTTTGAGATTAATAAGGCTTGATTCTAAATTTTCTTATAATAAAGTTTTTTACATGATTCTTACTTTATCAGCATTTTCAATTATATTCTTTTATAAGGAGATAATTGTTAAATTTATATATAATTTTCTTTTGGGTTTTGGAATAGATAGCAGAACTCTACAGCTTTTTATGAACGAAGAACTACACCTAAGCGGGAGAGATATTATTTATCGAAACTTATTAATGAAAATATCTGAAAATCCTATTCTAGGCTTAGGTATAGGCGGTGATAGAGCATTAGGAGGCTATGCCCACAACTTGTTTATAGAAGTTTTTGTGAACTTTGGGATAATTATAGGTGGGATTGCAATAATAATCTTATTGCTTATGATAATAAAATCTTTACTTACAAAAGATAGAGAAAAGTATAACATGCTTATTATATGGATAAACCTAGGTTTTGTACATTTGATGGTAAGTCAGACATATTTAACTGACATAAAATTTTGGGTATTAATAGGGTTAATAATAAATTATTTATTCTTAAAAAGTTCGCCTCAAGAAATCGAAAAGTATAAAAGTACTGAAAAGTCATTTTAATAAATGAATAGAAGCAAGTTTAGTTTCCCCCTTTATAATGATAAGAGCTAACTTCACTATCGTCTTCAGAGTAATAAGTTAAGTTAAACTAATAGCGTAAGGAGTGAAATAGTTTGAGTAAACCTAAAATATTGTATTTAAGTGACGCAGACTTAAATAAGTCTGGTGGTGCTCAACAGTCTATGAAAGTATTAATGCAGGGCTTACGCCAGGATTACGAGGTATACATATTAACTCCTAATGGACAAGCATTTAATGAAAAACATATTGTGCTTGAAAACTACGATAACTTTATCCTTAGAGGAAAAAATGCTGCAAAAATAATTAGGATGGTAATAGATATATTTAAGAATATAAAAAAAGTTAATCCAGATTTAATTCACGTGCAAATGTCCGCTACTTTAATAGTCATTAATTTTCTGGTTAGAATTGGGGCTATAAGTAAAAAAACTAAAATAGTTTTTACAGATAGAGGAGTTTACGGTAAGTATGGTAAATCAACAACTAAATCCATTAATAGTATTATTAAGAAATCTGATAAAGTAATTACTACTACCGTTGTTAACCAAAAAAATTATGCTGAAAAATACCCCTACTATAAAGAATACAAAGATAAATTTACAGTAATTCATAATACAGCTGGTGAAAAATATGGTTATTATGACAGAGACATGCAAGGACTAATTAGAAAAATTAACAACATTGATCAAAATAAATTTGTTATTGGGCTATGTGGAAGGTTTAGCAAACAAAAAAATTGGCCTTTAGCTTATGAAATAATAAAATACTGCAAAAAAATGGAAAATGTTAGCTTTGTAATTATACTAGGTACAGATAAGACTAATGATTCTCATAAAAGAGCAAAACAGTATATAGAAGAAGTTAAACAATTAGTAGGAGAGAAAAATCTCAAGGCTTTTATTAATCTTAATAATGAAGAGGTAGATAAATTATATTACGCAATGGATTGCTTCTTACTTTCTTCAAAGTGGGAGTCATTTGGCAGGACGGCAGTGGAAGCTATGGCGAGAAATAATATTGTTATAGGTACTAATGTAGATGGTTTAGCTGAAGTTATAGGTGATGAGAAATATACATTCAATACAGCAGAAGAAGCATCTAAGATTATAGAAAATCTCTTAGTTAATAGAGATGAAATAATAAGTTCCAAGCGATATTTTTATGACAGGTACCATAAGAAGTATGAATTTCAAAGAAACATTGAGAAGCATAAAGAATTATACTCAGAATTGTTGGACTTCACAAATGTACGTTAAAATTCTACAGTTTAAATCTCACTTTTCTTGTTTAAATACAATACTTATAATTCATTAAAAGCATTTGCAGCAAATTTTTTATAAAAATAGAACTTTCCTATAATGTTTTCTTTTTAACATAAAAGTGAAAGTTCTGTTTTTTTATGACAATTTTATTGAGTATAGGATCTAAAAAATTTTATTTTAAAAAAAGCAATTCTGGGTTCAATATGAAAATTCATAAAAGCAAATTAAAAGAGGGATTTCATATGAAACAATTAGTAGATAATTTCCTTAAAAAAAAGTTTGTGAAAAATGTACTAATAATTGCCACAGGTACTGCAATGGCTCAAGTTGTTACATTTCTTCTTTTGCCTATAGTGACAAGATTATATGGACCTGAGGCGTATGGATTGATGGGGACATTTTTAGCTATAGTAACAGTTATTATTCCAATTGCTGCATTGTCTTATCCAATTGCTATTGTTTTACCTAAAGGAGATGATGAAGCGAAAATAATTATTAAGCTATCTCTAATAATCACTCTTATTATGACAATATTATCGCTGATTATATTACTATTTTCTTATAAACAAATTGCAACGTTAATTCAAGCAGAAGAGATCTCTAAATATCTATTTTTAATTCCTCTAGTAATTTTAACCGCAGGGTACATGCAAGTTATTAAGCAATGGCTTATTAGAAAAAATGAATTTAAAATAGTATCTAAAGCCACTATTTTACAACCAATTTTAACAAATGGTGGAATGATTTTCATTGGTTTATTTTACCCGATTGCTTCAGTGTTAATTGTTATTTCTGCCTTAAAACAGGGCGTTACTGCTTTGTTAATGCACTTATCGACTAAAAAGAAGTCAGGTAACTTTATGAAGATGAAAAGCAAAGCAACTCTAATAAAGTATGCTAAGAAGTACTATGATTTTCCTATGTATAGAGCGCCTGAAGTTCTTATAAGCGCAGTCTCCAAGAGTATGCCTATATTTTTTTTAGGGTCTTTATTCGGTCCTTCTGTTGCAGGATTTTATACCTTGTGCAGAAGTGTGTTAAATCAACCTATTGGTTTAATAGGGAGTTCTGTTGGTGAAGTCTTTTATCCTAGAATTGCAAAAGCACATAAAAACAACGAAAATTTAGTAAATATACTTACAAAGGCTACTTTGGCGTTAGCTGGGGTAGGTATGCTCCCATTTGGTTTGTTAGTTATAATAGGACCATCTTTGTTTGAAGTAGTGTTTGGTAAGGAGTGGGTAATAGCTGGAGAATTTGCGCGTTGGTTGTCAATAGAATTTTATTTTTTACTAATTAGTAGGCCATCTATAAAAGCTTTGCCAGTTTTATCAGCCCAACGCTTTCACTTGTTTTTTACTACTACCATGCTATTTTTAAAAGCTATATCCCTATTTTGTGGATACTATTTTTTTGAAAATGAAATTATTGCTGTTGCATTTCTTGCAATTATTGGAGGTTTAATGTATTTCTCTCTAATTATTTTTACATTAACAATTTGTAAAAAATTCAATAAGAAATAGCTTACTTGTCAAGGACGTTTAATTTTATACAAAATCGTCGGGTTAAAATTATACAAAGCTGCCACCTTATTTGGCAGCTTTGTTTTTCATTCTAAAACTTGGCCCATCAATAGAAAACACTCTTGAATGATGAAGTAACCGATCCAATATGGCCGTCGCAATAATTCCATCGCCTAAAACCTCTCCCCACTGGCTGAACGTCTTGTTCGACGTTAGAATA
>NZ_JAIZEO010000008.1 GCF_024189315.1 Halobacillus sp. A5
AACCAAATGATGTGGTGGCGACAGCGAAGAGGTCACACCTGTTCCCATGCCGAACACAGCAGTTAAGCTCTTCAGCGCCGATGGTAGTCGGGTTGATCCCCGTGAGAGTAGGACGCTGCCACGTCAACGTGAACCGAAAGCATATGTGCTTTCGGTTTTTTTAGTATAATTAAGGTAAGCTGAATTCAATTTACTTATATTTTGAAGGGCAGGCGTTTTCATGGAACAAACCTATATGTTTACAGAAAATCTGGACGTCTTCTTGGTTCGTTTGTGCGTAGCTTTGTTATTATCAGGTTTGATTGGTTTTGAAAGAGAACTAAAAAACCATTCTGCCGGGTTCCGCACACATATTTTAGTCGGAGTCGGTTCTTGTCTTATGATGCTGTTATCATTATACGGGTTTGAAAACTTTATCGAAACTTATGACAATATCCGCTTTGATCCTTCACGAATCCCTTCATATGTCATTAGTGGAATAGGTTTTCTAGGAGCCGGTACTATTATCGTGAATGGGATGACAATTAGAGGGTTGACGACAGCCGCTTCCATCTGGACAGTAGCCGGTTTAGGATTAGTAGTTGGAGCCGGTATGTATGGAGTAGCTATTTTAGCAACCACCCTGGTATTATTAAGTCTTATTTTCTTGAATAATTTAGAAAAAAGATATGTGAGCCCTTACCTAAAAAACACGTATGTTATTATTGCTGAAGAATCTGTAAAAATAAGCGCACTTTTACAGGTGTTTGATGATCAGTCTATCGTGCTTAAACGTTTTGAAATTGAAAAAGAACCTCACTCTCGTAAAACCGTCTATGTTCATGTGGAAAGGAAGCAGAAGGTAGACGAATCAGCTTTATTGGAAAAATTATCTCATATCGACTCTGTGGTAAAGGTGACTCGCAGAAAATAACTAACTATACGATTTAATTCGTATAGTTTTTTTGTTTTAACCTTTTCTTATTTAGGGAATGATTACTCATGTAGTTCGAAACATTTTAGTTGCGTCACAGATAAAAATTAGTATAATAAAGTTAAGGTCAAAGATAGTCAAAGTCAAAAGAGGAGGAGGGAAAATGCGGAATATTTCCGACATCATCGAAGAGTATTTAAAAAATACTTTAGAAGAGAATCAAAAGCATACCATTGAAATAAAACGCAGTGAGATCGCTGATCAATTTCAATGTGTTCCGTCACAGATCAATTATGTGATTAAAACCCGGTTTACAGTGGAAAAGGGATATATAGTTGAAAGTAAACGTGGCGGCGGAGGTTTTATCCGTATAAAGCGTGTTCAGCACAGGTCTGAATCACAAATGTTTGATGACATTATTCATATGATTCAGCCAGAGCTCTCCCAATCAGTCGCTGTGGACATTATTGAAAGACTAAAAGATCATGAGAGTATTACGGAACGCGAAGCCCGGATGATGGCTAGTGTAATGGAACGGGAAGTTCTTGCTTTTCCTCTTCCTCTGAGAGATGAAATTCGTTCCAGAATTCTTACGGCTATGTTGTTCACCTTAAAGTATCAAAGCTAGGTAAGGAAGGAGAGGGTCTTATGGATTGTCAGCGTTGCCATAACCGTCCTGCTACTGTTCATTTAACACAAGTAATTAATGGTGAAAAAACGGAAACTCATGTATGTGAATATTGCGCCAAAGAAAAGGGCTATATCAATGAGAAAGAAGAGAATTTCACCTTAAATGACTTATTGTCAGGGCTTTTCAATTATGAACAACCTCCTTCTTTAAAGGGTCACCCTTCAAAGACGTACCAGCCAAAAGAATCCTTAAAATGTCCCGGTTGTGGATTGACATATCAAGAGTTTGCTCAAATTGGAAAGTTTGGCTGTGCAGATTGTTATAAAACCTTTGATGAACGCTTAAACCCGATCTTTCGCCGTGTGCACAGCGGAAACACCAAGCACGATGGCAAAGTCCCGAAGCGAGAAGGAGGCAACCTGCACGTAAAGCGGCAAATGGATCAATATAAGTCCCAACTGCAAAAACTAATTGAGCAGGAAGAATTTGAGGAAGCAGCAAAAATTAGAGATGAAATTCGTTCTTTAGAGCAGCAGCTTCATCACGGGGAGGGGGATGGAGAATAATGTCTTTAGAGCAATTTATCAATGAAGCTATTAGCCCATGGATGAAACAAGAAGGTCCTGACAGCGATATCGTAATGAGCAGCCGTATACGTCTCGCCAGGAATTTTCAGAAATATCCTTTTCCCGTAATATCTTCAGAAGATCGAATGAAAGAAATACTTGAGTTTTTTAAAAAAGAATATAAAGGGCAATCATTTAGAGATTATAAGGATTTTGAAGTAGTTGAAATGAATGAACTACAGCCAATTGAAAAACGGGTACTGGTGGAAAAACATTTAATCAGTCCTCATTTAACAGATCATTCGAAGAGCTCTGCTTCGTTAATTTCTCAAAACGAGCAGGTATCGATTATGATCAATGAAGAGGATCATATCCGTATTCAATTGTATTTCCCCGGTTTTCAGCTTGACCGTGCTCTGGAACAAGCTTTCCAGCTAGATGACTGGCTGGAGGAGAAGGTGGACTATGCTTTTGATGAGAATCGTGGGTATTTAACCGCCTGTCCAACAAACGTAGGCACTGGCATGAGAGCTTCGGTGATGATGCACTTGCCTGCTTTAGCGATGACGCAGCAAATTAACCGGATGACTCCAGCCATTAATCAACTTGGATTAGTTGTACGGGGAATTTACGGAGAAGGCAGCGAAGCTTTAGGGAACATTTTTCAAATTTCCAACCAAATTACATTGGGAAAATCAGAAGAAGATATTGTCGAGGATTTGCACAGTGTGGTAAGGCAGTTGATCGATCAGGAACGGAAAGCACGACAGACGTTAATGCACCGTTCCGGCATTCAGATAGAAGATCGCGTTTTTCGTTCGTATGGTGTTTTGAAGCACAGTCGAATCATAGAGTCTAAGGAGGCGGCAAAATGTTTATCTGACCTCCGGCTCGGAATTGATTTAGGCTTCATTGACCATATTCCAAAAACCATCCTCAATGAGCTGATGGTTCTTACGCAGCCAGGGTTCCTGCAGCAATATGCGAAAGAAACGTTATCTCCGGATGAACGGGATATTCGCAGAGCATCACTGATTCGAGAAAGACTTCAATTAGAAAAACAAGATTAAATCGTTAGGAGGTCATGTCCATGATGTTTGGACGATTTACTGAAAGAGCTCAAAAGGTATTAGCATTAGCACAAGAAGAGGCTGTACGTTTAGGTCATAACAACATTGGAACTGAACACATTTTATTAGGATTAGTCAGTGAGGGGGAAGGAATTGCGGCTAAAGCACTGACTGCTCTCGGCCTTGAGTCAAGTAAAATTCAGCAGGAAGTAGAGAATTTAATAGGTAAAGGGGAAAAAGTATCCCAAACGATTCATTATACACCCCGCGCTAAAAAGGTGATAGAGCTGTCTATGGATGAAGCTCGCAAATTAGGTCACTCTTATGTAGGCACCGAGCACATTCTGCTTGGTTTAATCCGCGAAGGTGAAGGTGTAGCAGCGCGTGTTCTAAATAACCTTGGGGTAAGCTTAAATAAAGCTCGTCAGCAAGTGCTTCAGCTTCTTGGCAATAATGAATCTACAGGTGGGCAGAACCGCCGCGGCGGTGGTTCAAGTTCTCAAGCTGCCAACGCCAACACACCGACACTGGATTCTTTAGCCCGTGATCTGACCGCTATTGCAAAAGAGGGCAACATTGACCCGGTGATCGGGCGCAGCAAGGAAATTGAACGTGTTATCCAAGTTTTAAGCCGCCGCACGAAAAACAACCCTGTACTTGTAGGTGAGCCAGGTGTAGGTAAAACGGCAATTGCAGAAGGACTCGCTCAGCAGATCATGAACAATGAAATACCTGAGATCCTCCGTGATAAACGAGTAATGACGCTTGATATGGGTACAGTTGTAGCGGGGACGAAATACCGTGGTGAATTCGAGGACCGCCTGAAAAAAGTAATGGAAGAAATCCGCCAGGCCGGCAACATTATTTTATTTATTGATGAACTGCACACCCTTATTGGAGCAGGCGGAGCAGAAGGTGCTATTGATGCATCTAACATCCTTAAGCCTTCTCTAGCCCGTGGTGAACTGCAGTGTATCGGTGCAACAACACTTGACGAGTATAAGAAATATATTGAAAAAGACGCAGCTCTTGAGCGCCGCTTCCAGCCAATCCAGGTGGATGAACCTACGCTTGATGAGTCTGTACAAATTTTAAAAGGTCTGCGTGACCGCTATGAAGCACACCACCGTGTGACGATAACCGATGATTCTATTGAATCAGCTGTCCGGTTCTCTGACCGTTATATTACCGACCGCTTTCTGCCTGATAAAGCCATCGACTTAATTGATGAGGCAGCATCCAAAGTTCGTCTTCGTTCGTATACAGCTCCGCCGAACTTAAAAGAGTTAGAGCAGAAGCTTGAAGAAGTACGGAAAGAAAAAGATGCTGCGGTACAGAGTCAGGAATTTGAAAAGGCAGCTTCCTTAAGGGATAGTGAGCAGCGACTGCGCGATGAGCTTGATCAAACGAAAGATGAATGGAAAGAGAAGCAGGGTCAGGAGGATTCTGAAGTTACCGTCGAGGACATTGCTTCCATTGTCTCCACCTGGACTGGTGTACCTGTTTCCAAAATGACTACTGAAGAAAGTGAGCGTCTGCTTCACTTAGAGGACACGCTTCACAACCGTATTATTGGTCAGCAAGAAGCAGTTAAAGCAATCTCTAAAGCGATCCGTCGTGCACGTGCCGGTTTGAAAGATCCTAAACGTCCTATTGGTTCCTTTATCTTCCTTGGACCGACCGGTGTAGGTAAAACAGAACTTGCCCGCGCTTTGGCTGAAAGCATGTTCGGAGAAGAAGACGCGATGATTCGGATCGATATGTCCGAGTATATGGAAAAACACAGTACGTCACGGCTAGTTGGTTCACCTCCAGGTTATGTTGGTTATGATGAAGGCGGCCAGCTGACGGAGAAGGTTCGTAATAAGCCATATTCAGTGATCCTGCTTGATGAAATAGAAAAGGCCCACCCGGAAGTATTCAACATTTTACTTCAAGTGCTTGAGGATGGACGGTTAACGGATTCTAAAGGTCGTGTCGTTGATTTCCGTAACACAGTGCTCATCATGACTTCAAACGTTGGGGCAAATGAGCTGAAGAGAAACAAATACGTTGGATTCTCTATGGGTGAAGCAGACCAGGACTATAAGGATATGAAGTCTAAGGTTACAGACGAATTGAAAAAAGCCTTCCGTCCTGAGTTCTTGAACCGTATTGATGAAACGATTGTGTTCCATTCTCTAGAAAGGAAACATATGACTCACATTGTAACGCTTATGGCAGAACAACTGAAAAAACGCCTGCTGGAGCAGGAAATTGACTTTACTTTAACAGAAAAGGCAATCGAGCATATTGCTGAAGAAGGATTTGATCCTGAATACGGAGCGCGTCCGCTTCGTCGTTCCATTCAGAAGAATGTAGAGGATCTATTATCTGAGGAACTGTTAAAAGAAAATATCGAAAAAGGTCAAAAAGTAAAAATTGACCTTAATGATGATAAAGAATTTACAGTTCACATTCAGCAGGAAGCATAATTTTATGAATAAAATATGAAATGTTTAAAATCGGAAGGTGTTTGCCTTCCGATTTTTTTCCGATTTCGATATTCTTTTAGTAAGGGAAATTTAATGGAAATGATATCATCATGAAACTTTTTCACAAACCATATCGTATATAATGAAGTAGAGGAGAGGTAGCCTTGGCCAAGAGAAAAACAAAATTTGTGTGCCAGGAGTGTGGATACGAATCTCCTAAATGGATGGGAAAATGTCCAGGCTGCCATCAATGGAATACGCTTGTTGAAGAGGCGTCCATTACAGGTGGAACGAGGCACGTTTTCCAGACAAATTCATCAGGAGCTGCTAAACCGGAAAAAATTACCGCCATTAAATCTGAGAAAGAACCACGTATGAAGACTGATATGCCAGAGCTTAACAGAGTGCTCGGCGGCGGCATTGTGCCGGGTTCACTGGTTTTGATTGGCGGAGATCCGGGTATCGGAAAGTCAACATTACTCTTGCAGGTTTCTGCACAAATCGCAGATAAATCATTACCCGTCCTATATATATCCGGCGAAGAATCTTCCCGGCAGACAAAGCTTCGTGCTGAGAGACTGGGAATAACGTCAGATGAATTATATGTACTATCAGAAACGAACTTACAGGATGTTTTAACGCAGATCGAAGAAATTGATCCCAAATTAGTCATTATTGACTCAATTCAGACCATATTTAAAGAAGATGTTACTTCCGCCCCCGGCAGTGTGTCACAAGTTCGTGAATGCACAAGTCAGTTAATGAGGATTGCCAAGAGTAAAGGCATTCCTATTTTTATAGTGGGACACGTAACGAAAGAAGGATCAATCGCAGGGCCGCGTCTGCTGGAGCATATGGTAGATTCCGTGCTTTATTTTGAAGGAGAAAGGCATCATACTTTCAGGATCCTCCGCAGTGTGAAAAACCGTTTCGGAAGCACCCATGAAATGGGCATTTTTGAAATGAAGGAGAAGGGCTTAGAAGAAGTTCTCAATCCTTCTGAGATCTTTCTTGAGGAAAGGTCTCAAGGGGCAGCAGGATCTATTGTAGTGGCTTCTATGGAAGGCACACGCCCTGTTTTAGTTGAGATTCAAGCCTTAATTTCACCAACCTCGTTTGGAAATCCCCGTCGAATGGCTACGGGTCTCGATAACAGCCGGGTCCCTTTGTTAATGGCTGTTCTGGAAAAGCGGGCGGGGCTGCTCTTACAAAATCAGGATGCTTATATTAAAGTGGCCGGCGGCGTCAAGCTCGATGAACCGGCTATTGATCTGGCTGTTGCCATCAGCATTGCCTCAAGCTTCAGAGACCAGGTTTCCAACGGCAATGATGTCGTGGTCGGCGAAGTAGGGTTAACAGGCGAAGTGAGGCGGGTTGCGCGGATTGAGCAGCGCGTTCAGGAAGCAGCAAAGCTGGGATTTAAACGAGTCATTATTCCGCAGAAGAACCTTGATGGCTGGACGCCTCCTTCTTCGATTCAAGTAGTCGGCGTTCGTACTGTCCAGGAAGCTATGCAAGTGACATTGGGGGATCGATAATGGAAGGTCAGGATCATAAAGAAAACTACATCGGAGAAATGCTCAAGTTCGTGGCCCCCGGCACCCCCCTGCGTGAGGGGATTGATAACGTACTTCGTGCTAAGACAGGCGGGTTGATCGTTATAGGGTACGGAAAAGAAATACAGGAACTGGTCGACGGAGGCTTTCCAATTCAATCAGAATTTACACCGGCCCACTTGTATGAGCTGGCCAAAATGGACGGTGCTTTAATTTTGAATGATGAAGGCTCGGAAATTCTTTATGCCAATGCGCAGTTAATGCCGGATCCTGACATTCTCTCTACGGAAACGGGGATGCGTCATAGAACGGCAGAGCGTGTAGCTAAACAAACCGGGCACCTCGTCATTGCTATTTCCCAGAGGCGGAATGTCATTACTTTATATAAAGGGTCCATCCGCTATTCTTTAAAGGACATTGGTGTAATATTGACAAAAGCGAATCAGGCGATTCAGACCCTGGAAAAATACAAGATCGTGCTTGATCAGAGTATAACGAATCTTGGAGCCATGGAATTTGAAAACATGGTATCGTTCTCTGAAGTGATTCAAGTGGTCCACCGTGTGGAAATGGTGCTGCGGATTAAAACCGAAATATTAAATTATGTGAATGAACTGGGGACAGAAGGGCGTCTTATTCAATTACAATTAACCGAGCTCGTATCAAACATTGAAGAAGAAGCTTCTTTGTTACTGCGTGATTATAGCAAGCGTCCGGATTATGAACCCTACTATATTTTACGAAAAATGCAGGAATATTCTGGTACCGAGCTTATATCAGATGATCAAGTATTAAAGCTTTTAGGGTATTCTTCAGGTACAAAATTGTCAGACCCGATATATCCAAGAGGCTATCGTGTCATGCACAGGATCCCCAGACTCCCGGCTTTAATTATCGATCACCTCGTGGAGCGGTTTGGCACGTTAAATGACGTCGTGCAAGCGTCGGTAAAAGAGTTAGTGGAGGTAGATGGAGTCGGGGAAGTACGCGCTAAGAAAATCGGTGAAGGACTGGAAAGAATCCAGGAGCAGTTATTTGTAGATCGTCATTTATAGGTGAATGGAATATTTTTCTTTAAATTGAAAAATGCTGTCATTTATGCTAGTTTATTAATCAACATTTCAAGGTGAACGATTAATCGGCCTTGAGGTTGGTCATAATGGATACAAGGAGGTGAAAAAAGTGCTTAAACGTATCGTACAATTATTTATTGTTATGACTGGGGGAACCATTGGTTACCTATACATGCCGGAGCTTTTTTCAATGATGGGCGTTTCCTGGCAGAGTTGGATCCAGTCCGGCGCAGGGGCAATTGTTGGAGCACTTATACTGTTTTTATTAACTTTTTGGGTAGTAGATTATATTGTTGATTTTCTAAGGTGGGTGGAAGACGCCCTCGTTCGAGCCCCCGTCGCCGATTTGTTATTTGGGAGCCTCGGTCTAATTGTGGGACTCATCATTGCTTATTTAGTTAATAATTTACTCCAGGATATTGATATTAAAGTAGTAAGTCAGATTCTGCCTATATTTATTACGTTTTTACTCGGGTACTTTGGATTCCAGGTTGGGTTTAAACGAAAAGATGAGTTTTTAAATTTATTCGCCAGAAAAGACAAAAAAGGTCTGGAAGATGATGCTTCTGCTCAAGCTGTGGATGAAGCCCTTATACCTAAAGAGAAAATTTTGGATACAAGTGTCATTATTGATGGTAGAATTGCTGATATTTGTGAAACACACTTTCTTGAAGGGACAATTGTTATCCCTCAGTTTGTTTTGGAGGAACTTCAGCATATCGCTGATTCATCAGACGGACTCAAACGGAACCGCGGGCGGCGCGGTTTAGATATTTTGAACCGTCTGCAGAAAGACCTCCCGGTTAAAGTTGAAATTTACGACGGGGACTTTGAAGAAGTGCAGGAAGTAGACAGTAAACTTGTGAAGCTCGCTAAAGTGATGGATGGAATTGTGGTCACCAATGATTTTAATTTAAATAAAGTCTGTGAGTTTCAAAATGTTCAAGTTCTGAATATTAATGATCTCGCGAATGCCGTTAAACCTGTAGTTCTCCCTGGCGAAGAGATGACAATCCAAGTCATTAAAGACGGGAAGGAACAAAAACAGGGGATTGGCTACCTGGACGACGGCACAATGATTGTTGTAGAAGAAGGAAAAGATTATATCGGCAAGACAATCGAGGTTGTTGTAACAAGTGTACTGCAGACCTCAGCTGGACGAATGATCTTCGCCAGGCCAAAATCACTTGAAAAAGCCTTATAAAAACGGTATAACGAATAGAGATTAACAAAAGTGATAACTGCGTGTTATCGCTTTTGTTGTTTCACTTTATTTAAGGTGGTTTCCAATGATAAATTATACAGCAATCGTGCTTGCGGCCGGACAGGGAAAACGGATGCAAACAGGTCAAAATAAACAATTTTTAATGATCAATGAGCTGCCTTTGATCATACATACAGTTACCGTGTTTGTGCAGGACTCCTGGTGCAGTGAGATCATTTTGGTAACTAATAAACAAGAGTACAGTCAGATGAAAGAAGTTCTACAGCAGCATGGGCTGGAAGAGCAGATAACGCTGGCAGGTGGCGGGTTGGAACGTCAGGACAGTGTATACGAAGGGCTGCAGACGGTCAGGCTCACGGACCAGCCGGTATTTATCCATGATGGAGCCCGGCCTTTCGTTAAGCGGGAGCATCTTCACCAGCTGGCAGAGGTGGTCCGGGAGAGGAAAGCTGGATTATTAGCGGTCCCTGTAACTGATACAATAAAACAAAAGCAGCAAGACCGGTTAACAACGCTTGACCGCCATTCTCTTTGGGCAGCGCAGACACCGCAGGCTTTCGATTATTCGTTAATTCTCAGCGCCCATGAGAAAGCTAGATCTCAACACTACTACGGCACAGATGATGCCTCCTTAGTTGAACGTCTAGGAGGAGAGGTGGTCGTAGTTGAGGGCAGCTATGATAACATGAAGCTGACCACTCCTGAAGACCTGGCTAAAGCCCAAACATATGCTGCTAAAGATAGAAAGGTCGTGAATGATTCAATGATTCGCATAGGACAAGGGTTTGATGTACATCAGTTTGCAGAAGGTCGAAAGTGCATCGTCGGCGGTGTTGAAATACCTCACGAACAGGGGCTGCTGGGTCACTCCGATGCAGATGTTCTTCTTCATACGATTGCAGATGCTTGTCTTGGAGCAATCGGAGAAGGGGACATCGGACGTCATTTTCCTGACACGGATCATGCTTATAAAGATGCGGATTCCAGGATTCTTTTACAACGAGTATGGGAGTTCGTGACGAAGCAAGGCTATGAGCTTGGCAATCTTGACTGTACGGTGATTGCTCAAGCGCCAAAGATGGCCCCCTATGTGGAGCAGATTCAACAGAATATAGCAGAGCTGTTAAATAGTGAACCTGCCCGGGTCAACGTGAAAGCAACGACGACGGAAAAGCTTGGGTTTACTGGACGAAAAGAAGGGATGGCCGCACAAGCCGTCGTTCTTCTTCAAAAATAGTCCGCAAGAGATCCTCATTAATGATAAAATAAATTAAATGGAGACGGTTTAGAAAGGAGATTATTTATGAGTAACGAAGTACGTGTGCGCTATGCGCCAAGTCCTACAGGCAACCTTCATATAGGGAACGCCCGTACGGCTTTATTCAATTATTTATATGCAAGGAACGCTGGAGGAAAATTTGTCATCCGCGTGGAAGATACAGATGCAAAAAGGAATGTAGCTGGTGGAGAAGAGAGTCAGCTGAATTATTTAAAATGGCTTGGTATTGAGTGGGATGAAGGAGCTGACGTTGGCGGAGAATATGGCCCTTACCGTCAGATGGAGCGTTTAGATATTTATAAGAAATATGTGGATGAACTTCTTGAGAAAGGAATTGCCTACAAGTGTTACATGACGGAGGACGAGCTGGAAGCAGAACGCGAAGCGCAGATCAGCCGCGGCGAAGCTCCTAAATATTCAGGGGCGCACTGTGACTTAACGGAAGAACAGATCAAAGAGTTTGAAGCTGAAGGCAGAGAGCCTAGCATTCGAATTCGTGTTCCTAAAAATCACACATATGATTTTGAAGATATTGTGAGAGGTAAAATATCTTTTGAAGCCAGTGACTTCGGAGATTGGGTAATTGTGAAGAAAAACGGCACACCCACTTATAATTTTGCTGTGGCCATTGATGATCATATGATGAAGATTTCTCACGTCTTACGCGGTGAAGAGCATATTTCGAATACTCCTAAACAATTGATGGTGTATGAGGCGTTTAACTGGGAAGCTCCCAAGTTTGGTCATATGACACTAATTCTTAACGAAGACCGTAAGAAATTGAGCAAGCGTGATGAGCATATCCTGCAATTTATTGAGCAGTATAAAAACCTGGGATACCTCCCTGAAGCGTTATTTAACTTTATTACACTGCTTGGCTGGTCACCTGTTGGAGAAGAGGAGATTTTTACTAAGGATGAGCTGATTGACATCTTTGATGCTGAGCGTCTGTCGACATCCGCGGCTATCTTTGATCCTGCAAAATTAAAGTGGATGAACAACCAGTATATTAAAGCGTCCAGCTTAGAGCGCATAGTTGACCTATCTCTGCCTCATCTGATTGAAGCTGGTCGTGTAAGAGAGGATATGAGTGAAGAAGGCCGTGAATGGACGCACGAGCTTATTTCCTTATACCATGAGCAAATGAGCTATGGTGCTGAAATCGTTGAACTCACTGATCTCTTTTTCAAGAAAGAAATTCAGTATGATGAAGCTGCTTTAGAAGTGCTCAAAGGCGACCAGGTTCCGGAAGTACTTGAAGCGTTCAAGGGGAAACTTGCTCAGTTAGACGAGTGGACGCCTGAAAATATCAAAGCCCAAATCAAGGCGACACAGAAGGAAACCGGCCATAAAGGGAAGAAGCTGTTTATGCCGATTCGTGTAGCCACTACCGGGCAGACACATGGACCTGAGCTTCCTAACGCCATCCGACTGCTTGGAATTGAGACGGTAACCATCCGGTTAAATGATGCATTGAAGCAAATTCAAGGCTAATCTGTTCACAAATTGACGTTTTTCACATATAGTAAAGATACCCATAATGAACGTTGATGAGGAGAAGTAGGAGGTTCTTTTTCTTACCCAGAGAAAATCACCGCTGGCTGGAAGTGATTTTAAGAAAAGTCTCCGAAATGCACCTCTGAGTCTCCGGCTGAAAGTAGTAGGTTGGAGCGGCCGCCTGCCGTTATAAGGGAGAGTGAGGGAATATTTATTTCCTAAACAGAGTGGAACCGCGCGTAACGCGTCTCTGTGCTATATAAGCACAGGGGCGCGTTTTTTATGGAGTAAAAAATAAAAGGATGTACGCGTTTTTGTGTACGGGTATAGATCGAATGAGCAAAGAAAGGGAGGATGACGGATGGGACTATTCAAAATGTTTAAAGAAGATGTGGACGTCGTATTTGATCAGGATCCGGCTGCTCGTTCCTACATCGAGGTCATCTTAACGTATTCTGGTCTGCATGCAACATGGTCACACCGCATTGCGCATGCTTTTTATAAAAGGAAATTCTTTTTTCTGGCCCGCATCATTTCACAAATCAGTCGTTTCTTTACAGGAATCGAAATCCACCCAGGTGCTAAAATCGGGCGCCGCTTCTTTATTGATCACGGCATGGGTGTCGTGATTGGAGAAACGTGTGAAATTGGAGACAATGTGACTTTGTTCCAGGGAGTTACGCTTGGAGGGACGGGAAAGGAAAAAGGAAAACGCCACCCGACGTTAAGGGATTATTCGCTTGTGGCTACGGGGGCCAAGGTGCTGGGGTCCATTACAATCGGAGCGAATTCTAAAGTCGGGGCAGGCTCTGTCGTTTTAAAGGATGTACCTGATAATTCGACAGTTGTCGGCATTCCGGGACATGTCGTGATTCAGGATGGCAAGAAAATCAGACAGAAGGATCTGGATCACCATAAGCTTCCTGACCCTGTCTATGATCGTTTAAATGAAATGGAAGAAGAAATCAGACAATTATGTTTACAGTTAGAACAAGAGGATAAGGGAGTGAAGCAGGATGAGCATAAAAGTATTCAACACGCTGACAAGAGCTAAGGAACTTTTCCATCCACTCGAAGAAAACAAAGTAAAAATGTACGTCTGCGGTCCTACTGTATATAACTACATTCACATCGGCAATGCTCGTCCGGCGATTGTATTTGATACTGTACGGAAATATTTTGAATACCGAGGGTATGAAGTAAACTATGTCCTGAATTTCACAGATGTGGATGATAAATTAATTAAAGCTGCAAATGAGCTTGGCGAAGAGGTGCCGGATATTGCCAACCGTTTTATCCAGGCTTATAAAGAAGATGTGGGAGCTTTGGGTGTGCAAGAAGCGGTTCATCATCCTCGTGTGACAGAGAACATGGAAGAAATCATTCAATTTATCGAGGGTTTGATTGAAAAAGGGTTTGCTTATGAATCGGGCGGAGATGTATATTTCCGTACGAGATCCTTTAATGAGTATGGAAAGCTCTCTCACCAGTCGATTGACGAACTTCGCTCTGGCGCCCGTATTGAAGCGGGAGAGAAGAAAGAAGATCCGCTCGATTTTACTTTATGGAAGGAAGCGAAAGAAGCTGAGATTACCTGGGAAAGTCCATGGGGGAAAGGGCGTCCGGGGTGGCACATTGAATGCTCGGCTATGGCGAAGAAATACCTCGGGGATACGATAGATATCCATGCCGGTGGACAGGATTTAACTTTTCCCCATCATGAAAACGAGATCGCACAATCCGAAGCGAACAACGGAGAATCATTTGCACGATACTGGATGCATAACGGTTACATTAATATTGAAAATGAGAAAATGTCTAAATCGCTCGGTAACTTTGTTCTGGCTCATGATCTTGTGCAGAAACACGACCCGCAGGTGATACGGTTTTTCATGCTTAGTGTCCATTACCGGCATCCGATTAATTTCAGCGATGAACTGCTGGCAGGGGCTAAAAGCAGCTTTGAGCGCATTCGTAATGCTTTTGAGAACCTGCAGCACCGCCGGGAAACCAGCCTTAACTTATCTGAGGATAATGATCAATGGCTGAACGAAATTACCATGCAGAAACAGCAGTTTATAAGTGAAATGGACGATGATTTTAATACAGCCAATGCGATTTCTGTTTTATTCGATTTAACGAAGTCAGCTAACTTATATCTTCAGGGGGATCAGACTCATACTGATGTCATTGACCAGTTTACTGAAGCATTTGCAGAGCTTGCCGGGGTCTTAGGCCTGCGGCTGAAACAGGAAGATGAGCTGCTCGATGAAGAGGTTGATTCTTTAATTGAGGAAAGAAAACAGGCGAGAAAAGACCGTAACTTCGCAAGAGCTGACGAAATTCGGGATGAGCTTAAAGCGCGGAATATTGTTTTAGAAGATACCGCCCAGGGCACTCGTTGGAAGCGGGGGTAGAAGGATGACCTTTTCAAACGTAAAGCAGATGAAAAGCCTCGCCCTCGCTTACATGGGTGACGGAGTGTACGAATTGTATGTGAGAAGACACCTGTTAGAGCAAGGTCAAATAAGACCAGAACAGCTCCATAGAGCAGCCATTCAATTCGTGTCCGCTAAATCACAGGCTAAAGTAGTACAAGCCTGGCACGAGCAAGGGCTGCTTACGGAGGAGGAGGAAGTCGTCTTAAGAAGAGGACGTAATGCCAAATCCGGCACCGTTCCTAAAAATACGGACGTCCAGACGTACCGTTATTCAACAGCATTTGAAGCCGTCTTAGGTTTTCATTATTTATCAGGCAATGAATCGCGCCTGGAAGAATTGATTAATAGCGCGATTTCCCTGGTGGAAGAGAGGAGAAAAGAGACATGAGTGAAGAGTGGATTATAGGCAAAAACTCTGTTCTGGAAGCTATTAAGTCGGGACGTTCGATAAATAAGGTTTTCGTTTCTGAACAGCTTCAACCGCAGGCCGCGAAAAAAATTGAACAAACCGCTAAAGAATACGGGGTCATTGTTCAAAAGGCCCCGAAGAAGAAAATCGACCAGCTCGCTGAAGGCAATCATCAGGGAGTCATTGCTGCTGTCGCAGCCTATGAATACAGTGACATAGACGATTTATTCGCCCGGGCAGAGGAAAAGGGAGAGGAACCTTTTTTCATTATTTTAGATGAAATCGAAGATCCTCATAATCTCGGCTCTATCCTTCGTACAGCAGATGCGAGCGGCGTCCATGGAGTGATTATCCCAAAAAGGCGTTCGGTGGGTCTGACATCTACTGTAGCCAAAACGTCCACAGGTGCGATTGAATATATCCCTGTGGCCAGAGTCACGAACCTGTCGAGAACAATCGATGAATTAAAAGAGCGCTTTGTCTGGGTCGTCGGTACAGATGCCAAAGGTACGGAAGATTACCGCCAATTAGATGGTAAGCTGCCTGTGGCTTTAGTTATTGGAAGTGAAGGAAAAGGAATGAGCCGGTTAACGAAAGACAAATGTGATTGGACTGTAAGTCTGCCAATGGCTGGGAAGGTGACTTCTTTAAATGCTTCCGTCGCGGCCTCGCTGCTGATGTATGAAGTGTATCGAAAACGTCACCCCGTTGAGGGATAGGTGATGAATGTACTGATCGTTGACGGCTACAACATCATCGGAGCCTGGCCGGAACTAAAGAATCTGAAGGATCAAGACTTAGGACAAGCGAGAGATTTACTAATTGAAATGATGGCGGAGTACCAATCCTATACAGGTGACCGCGTGATCGTTGTTTTTGATGCTTATCACGTAAGGGGCTTAGCCACAAAGCAAAAAAATTATAAGATTGAAACCATCTATACAAAAGAAAATGAAACGGCCGATGAACGAATTGAGAAACTATCCGGGCAATTAAATGATGTACGGACACAGGTATATGTGGCGACTTCTGATTATGCTGAGCAGCGTACTATTTTTGCTCAGGGGGCTTACCGTAAATCCGCCAGAGAGCTGTACATTGAAGTGAGAAATATTCAACAGGAAATAAAAAAAGATTTAGAATCTCATAAAGACGTACAATATCAGGCAAAAATTCCGATAAATAAAGAGATAAGAGATATATTTGAGAAGTGGAGACGGGGTGATAAATAACAATTGCCTTATTGACGCTTTTGAAACGCTTACTGTATAATATTTCTATATTTAGGTACCACAGTCGGAGGGATCCTGAGTGAGCATCGGACAAATGAAGACAGGCATCGAGAAGTTGGATTTCAGTCAACTTGATGACGAAGAAATCATTGAGCGGATTAACCACGGGCAGGTCCAGGCTCTAGATTTTTTGATTGATAAGTACAAGAATTTCGTTCGTGCTAAAGCGCGGACGTATTTCCTCATTGGCGCAGATCGGGAAGATATTGTACAAGAAGGCATGATCGGTCTCTATAAAGCAATTCGTGACTATCAAGGGGACAAGCTGTCCTCCTTTAAAGCCTTTGCCGAACTGTGTGTCACTCGTCAGATTATTACCGCAATTAAAACCGCCACCCGCCAGAAACACATTCCACTTAACTCATATGTATCACTGGACAAACCGATTTTCGATGAAGAAGCGGACCGGACTTTATTAGATGTGATCGCCGGATCAAAAGCGATTGACCCTCAGGAGCTGATGGTTAATAAAGAACGGTTTGGCGACATCGAAGAAAAAATTTCTGAACTGCTTAGTGAGCTTGAACAGCAAGTCCTTTCGTTATACTTAGACGGTAAAACGTATCAGGAGATTTCTGTTGAGTTAAAGAGGCATGTGAAATCTATTGATAATGCCTTACAGCGTGTGAAACGCAAGTTAGAGAGATATATAGAATTCTCTGAAACGACATAATCAACAGGCAATTGACACTATCTTGTAAGCGTGCTACATTAGTGAAAGTGAATAAACCTCTGGATTGAGGTGACTGTCGTTGAGAAAAAAAGCAATTCTAGCCTGTACACAGTGCCACAGCCGCAATTATACTACAAATATAAATCGCTCAAATCAGTCCGAACGTTTAGAAGTTCGCAAATTTTGCAAGACTTGTGGTGAACATACTCTTCATCGCGAAACAAGGTAGAGGATGAAGCCGGTTGGCGTAAGTTTGGGGGTAGTACGAATCATGTTTAAATTCTTGAAGAATGTATCTCGCGAAATGCGTAAGGTAAGCTGGCCTAAAGGGCAGGAATTAACGAAGTATACTATTACCGTACTTTTTACCGTAGCTTTTGTATCTGTGTTTTTTGCAGTAGTGGACTTAGGCATTACACAAATACTTGAACTTATTCCTAGCTGATAGTACAGTCGATTTTGTGATATACTAGTTAATAGTCTTGTACAAAAAACCCGTCTGACGGGTTTTTTCATGTTGGAAATAATTTAATAAAATGAACGATAAGGGAGGGAAGGGCAAGCCACTTGTCCTGTATAAATGGAAAAAAGATGGTATGTGGTTCACACGTATTCAGGTTATGAAAACAAGGTGAAAACCAATTTAGAGAAGCGAGTCGAGTCGATGGGAATGGAAGATAAGATCTTTCGTGTCCTTGTTCCCGAAGACGAAGAAACAGAAATTAAAAATGGCAAACGTAAGGTAAATAAGAAGAAAGTTTTCCCTGGGTATGTTATTGCTGAAATGGTAATGACGGATGATTCCTGGTATGTTGTGCGAAACACTCCCGGCGTGACTGGATTTGTCGGCTCAACCGGCTCTGGCTCAAAGCCGATCCCTCTCCTGCCTGAAGAAATGGAAACCGTACTTAAGCGTATGGGTATGACTGAACCGACTGCAGCGGAAGTTGATTTCGAAGTTAAGGAAAGTGTAAAAGTAACGGACGGACCTTTTGCGAATTTCACGGGTACGATTGAATATATTGATATCGATAAACAAAAAGTGAAAGTCCATGTGAACATGTTCGGCCGTGAGACGCCGGTCGAGCTGGACTTCTCTCAAATCGAAAAATTATAATCCTCTCCCCCTTGCATTCTTATTAAATAAATGCTAGAATTCATATGTTCTTTATGTGCCTCAAATGGAGGCGTTACTGCATATTGCAATGAGTGGGAGGGAAAATCCCTATTACCACATCACGGACTTTAAGGAGGTGTGTCTCGTGGCTAAAAAAGTTATTAAAGTTGTAAAGCTACAGATTCCAGCAGGTAAAGCAAACCCAGCTCCACCGGTAGGACCGGCACTAGGACAAGCGGGTATTAATATCATGGGCTTCTGTAAAGAATTTAACGCTAAAACACAAGATCAAGCAGGAATGATTATTCCGGTTGAGATCTCTGTTTTTGAAGATCGTTCTTTTACATTTGTTACAAAAACTCCACCAGCTGCTGTTCTGCTTAAGAAAGCAGCGGGAATCGAATCAGGTTCAGGTGAGCCGAACCGTAACAAGGTAGCTACTGTTAAACGCGATCAAGTAAAAGAAATCGCGGAAACAAAAATGCCTGACTTGAACGCTGCTGACGTTGAAGCTGCAATGCGTATGGTTGAAGGTACAGCGCGCAGCATGGGAATCACAGTTGAAGACTAATCCCACAGCGTCACTCTAATGGAGTTGAAGGTTGCGACACAGGAGTGATCCTTGGTTCGCAACCTTTATTCGTGGGAGGTTAATCCGTTAAAACCACAATGAGGAGGAAATTAATAATGGCTAAGAAAAGCAAAAAGCAGCAAGAACTGCAAAAACTTGTTGATCGTACAAAAGCTTATGAAGTAAATGAAGCAATCGGCCTTGTAAAAGAAACATCTAAAGCAGGATTTGATGAGACAGTTGAAGCGGCGTTTCGTCTTGGAGTAGACCCTAAGAAAGCGGACCAGCAAATCCGTGGAGCGATGGTTCTTCCACACGGCACAGGGAAATCACAGCGTGTACTTGTATTCGCTAAAGGTGATAAAGCGAAGGAAGCAGAAGCGGCTGGAGCAGATTACGTAGGAGAGCAGGACTTGATTAACCAAATTAATCAAGGATGGTTCGATTTTGACGTAGTTGTGGCTACTCCAGACATGATGGCTGAAGTTGGTAAACTTGGCCGTGTGCTTGGACCTAAAGGCTTGATGCCAAACCCTAAAACGGGCACAGTAACTTTTGAAGTTGAAAAAGCAGTAAACGAAATCAAAGCTGGTAAAGTAGAATACCGC
The DNA here is from genome assembly GCF_024189315.1 of Halobacillus sp. A5. Classification (GTDB taxonomy): domain Bacteria; phylum Bacillota; class Bacilli; order Bacillales; family Halobacillaceae; genus Halobacillus_A. The sequence continues at coordinate 19,396 of NZ_JAIZEO010000008.1, forward strand.
GTTGATAAAGCTGCTAACATCCACGTGCCGATTGGCAAAGCTTCTTTTGATCAAGAGAAACTTAAAGAGAACTTCGAAGCTATTACTGACGCACTGGTTAAGGCAAAGCCGCAGGCTGCGAAAGGTACTTACATGCGTAATGCTGCTGTATCTTCCACGATGGGCCCTGGCATCAAAGTTGATGTTTCCAGCTACGTGAAGTAATAATTATAGTTGACTTTCCGTTTTTGATTCATTATAATTAGAAGCGTTGTATAAATTAAATACGTTATACCGAAGACAGCAGGAGCGGTCCGCCGCTTAAATTCCTGCCGAGGTGTGTGTGAATAAACATTGCAGCACGGTGCTGCTCTGGCATACGTACCTCCATGTCTTCATGGAGGTACTTTTATTTTATGTAAAACACGGGCTCCAATCGGTATGATGCTAAGTCAATAGGAGGTGGAATGATGAGCAAAATTATTGAGCAAAAGCAGCAGGTTGTTTCAGAAATCGCTGAGAAGCTTCGCAATAGTAAATCTGCTGTACTAGTAGACTACCGCGGTCTTAACGTTACTGAAGTTACAGAACTTCGTGCTCAGCTGCGTGAAGCAGGGGTGGATTTCAAAGTGTACAAAAACACTATGACTCGCCGTGCTACTGCGGAAACTGAACTAACTGATCTTGATGAAGTCCTGACTGGACCGACAGCTCTTGCAACTAGTGAAGATGACGCTGTTTCACCAGCGAAAATCTTGAACAACTTTGCGAAAGATCATGACAGTCTTGAACTTAAAGGCGGCGTGATCGAAGGAAAAGTTGCTACTCTTGAGCAAATCAAAGAGCTTGCTACTCTTCCAAACTACGAGGGACTTGTTTCTATGTTCCTAAGCGTGCTTCAAGCACCAGTACGAAACTTCGCATACGCGACAAAAGCAATTGCGGATCAAAAAGAAGAAGAAAGTGCATAAGCTTGCACTTGTTTCCGGTTAATAAAAATATTTTAAAATCTAAGGAGGAAATTTCTCATGTCTAACGAACAAATTATCGAAGCGATTAAAGAAATGTCTGTTCTTGAGCTTAACGACCTAGTTAAAGCAATTGAAGAAGAATTTGGTGTATCTGCTGCAGCTCCAGTTGCTGCCGGCGGTGCTGCTGCAGGTGGCGAAGTTGAAGAAGAGAAAACTGAATTTGATGTAGTACTAGAATCTGCTGGAAGCTCTAAGATTAAAGTAGTTAAAGCAGTTCGTGAAATCACTGGTCTTGGTCTTAAAGACGCTAAAGAGCTTGTTGATAACGCTCCTAAGCCAGTTAAAGAAGGCGCTGCTAAAGAAGAAGCTGAAGAAATCAAGTCTAAGCTTGAAGAGGCTGGCGCTTCTGTAGAACTTAAGTAATTGATAGATTGAAGTAAAGCTCGCTGATTATCGGCGGGCTTTCTTTTTCCTTATCTTTCTATAAGAAGGTGTACTGAATGTCTGAACATTATTATTCAAAATCAACAGAGGCCAAAAGTAATGAGAAGTCCTGGACTTATGCTTTATTAGGGCATTCATTTACTTTTACGACCGATCATGCTGTGTTCTCAAAAGCTGAAGTTGACTTTGGATCAAGAGTGCTGATTGACGCTTTTACTCCACCTCCAATATCCGGAGACGTTCTTGATCTTGGGTGCGGATACGGGCCGATTGGTTTGTCGATCGCGAAAGCTCATACTGATCGAAAAGTATTGATGGTGGACGTCAACGAACGGGCGCTTCATCTTGCTCGTAAGAATGCTGCACAAAATCAAGTGGATAATGTGACGATAAAGGAAAGTGATCGTTTTTCTAATTTAGAAAACGAATCCTTTGCGGCGATTTTAACAAATCCCCCGATCCGTGCGGGGAAACAAGTAGTTCACGCTATGTTCGAAGAATCGTTTGCTGCCCTGGATCCAGAAGGGGAACTGTGGATCGTTATTCAGAAGAAGCAAGGCGCCCCATCTGCAAAAGAGAAGCTTGAAGAGTTGTTTGGGAACGCAGAAATAATAGTTAAGAAGAAAGGCTATTATATTCTGAAATCTAAAAAGGTTTGACTCGGTTTTTTCTGTGTGGTATTATTGAAAAATGCCAATATGACCTTTTTGATGTCAAGTCTTTTTTTCAATCCTTGTATAAAAGGGTTGAAACTGGATAGAATGGTAAATCGTACATGTGAAGTGAAATGAGGTTTTTACTTGAAAACCCTTTTTCTTTTTTGTCTAACGTTAGAGAGAAATGAAGAAACACCATCCGCTGATTTTGCGGATGTTTAAATAGTGCTTGTGGCAAGATCAACCGCAAGCCTGTTCGGCATGTCTTTGCCGAACCCTTTTTTCGTTTTAAAAATGCTTGATTGAAGGGGTGAATCAGTTGACAGGTCAACTAGTTCAATATGGACGACACCGCCAACGCAGAAGTTACGCACGTATTAGTGAGGTACTGGACTTACCTAACCTCATAGAAATTCAAACCGCTTCTTATGAATGGTTCTTAGAAGAAGGTTTGAAAGAGATGTTTAAAGACATCTCGCCCATTGAAGATTTCACAGGAAATCTGTCACTTGAATTCGTAGATTACAGCTTAGGAGAGCCGAAGTATCCGGTTGATGAATCAAAAGACCGGGACGTTACTTATAATGCTCCGCTTCGTGTAAAGGTACGTCTTCTAAATAATGAGACAGGTGAAGTGAAAGAACAAGAAGTGTTTATGGGAGATTTCCCGTTAATGACTGATACCGGCACGTTTATTATTAATGGTGCTGAACGAGTCATCGTATCTCAACTAGTTCGCTCTCCTAGTGTCTATTTTAATAAAAAAATAGATAAGAACGGAAAGCGTGGATATACAGCAACGGTTATTCCAAACCGTGGAGCATGGCTTGAATTCGAGACGGATGCTAAAGATGTAGTTCACGTTCGTATCGATCGTACACGTAAGCTTCCTATTACCGTATTGCTTCGTGCTTTAGGATTCGGAACCGATCAGGAAATTACTGATTTAATCGGTGAGAATGAGTACTTGAAGAATACGCTTGAGAAAGATAACACAGAAAACAGTGAAAAGGCACTGCTTGAAATTTACGAGCGTCTGCGCCCGGGTGAGCCGCCGACAGTAGAAAATGCAAAAAGCCTCCTGGTTTCCCGTTTCTTTGATCCGAAGCGCTATGATTTAGCTCGCGTAGGACGATACAAAATGAACAAGAAGCTTCACATTAAAGAACGTCTCTTTAACCAAACCCTGGCAGAGACACTTATTGATGAAGAAACTGGGGAAGTATTGGCGGAAAAAGGATCTAAAATCGATCGTCGATTGCTGGATCGTTTAATTCCTCATTTCAACGATGAAGAAGAAACGATGAGTGAGCGGGTTCTTGAACCTGTAGATGGTGTGCTGGAGGATCCAATCCGCGTTCAATCTGTGAAAATAGTAGACCCAACTGATCCTGAAGGGGAGCGTTCTATCAATGTGATTGGTAATGCCAACATTGACCGTGATGTGAAACATATTACACCAGCGGATATCCTTTCATCGATCAGCTACTTCTTTAATTTGCTGCATACTGTTGGAGGAACCGATGACATTGACCACTTAGGAAACCGCCGGCTTCGTTCGGTTGGGGAACTTCTTCAGAATCAGTTCCGTATTGGTTTGTCCCGTATGGAGCGTGTGGTACGTGAGCGTATGTCCATTCAGGACACATCTTCTATAACGCCGCAGCAGCTGATTAACATTCGTCCTGTAATTGCATCGATTAAAGAGTTCTTTGGAAGCTCTCAGCTTTCACAGTTTATGGACCAGACGAACCCTCTTGCTGAGTTAACGCATAAACGTCGTCTTTCAGCACTTGGACCTGGTGGTTTAACGCGTGAGCGCGCAGGCTTTGAAGTGCGTGACGTTCACTACTCCCACTATGGTCGTATGTGTCCAATCGAAACACCGGAAGGTCCGAACATTGGTTTGATTAACTCCTTGTCTTCCTATGCGAAGGTAAATGAGTTTGGTTTTATAGAAACACCGTATCGTCGTGTGGATCCTGAGACAAATCAGGTAACTTCTCACTTCGACTACCTTACAGCAGATGAAGAAGACCATTACGTTGTAGCTCAGGCCAACGCTAAGCTGAATGAAGATGGCTCATTTACTGACGAAGAAGTTATTGCTCGTTTCCGCGGGGAAAACACAGTGGTAAGCCGTGAGCGTCTGGATTATATGGACGTTTCACCTAAGCAGGTCGTCTCTGCGGCTACGGCTTGTATTCCTTTCCTTGAGAATGATGACTCCAACCGTTCTCTTATGGGTGCTAACATGCAGCGTCAAGCTGTGCCTCTTCTAAAACCGGATGCACCGCTTGTTGGAACAGGGATGGAATACGTTTCAGGTAAAGATTCTGGAGCTGCTGTCATCTGTCGTCACGAAGGAATTGTAGAAAGAGTAGAAGCAAAAGAAGTTCTTGTCCGCCGCGTTTCAGAAGTAGACGGTAAAGAAGTAGAAGGCGACTTAGATCGTTACCGTCTGCAGAAGTTCATCCGCTCTAACCAGGGAAGCTGTTACAACCAGCGTCCGATTGTATCTAAGGGAGACCGTGTGGTGAAAGGAGAAATCCTCGCCGACGGACCTTCAATGGATATGGGAGAGCTGGCACTTGGCCAGAACCCGCTTGTAGCATTCATGACTTGGGACGGTTATAACTATGAGGATGCCGTCATTATGAGTGAGCGTCTCGTGAAAGATGACGTATATACTTCGATTCATATTGAAGAATATGAATCAGAAGCACGTGACACGAAGCTTGGACCGGAAGAAATCACCCGTGATATTCCAAACGTAGGAGAAGACGCTTTGCGTGATTTAGACGAGCGCGGGATTATCCGTGTTGGGGCTGAAGTAAGCGATGGAGACCTGCTTGTTGGTAAGGTAACACCAAAAGGGGTTACAGAATTATCAGCTGAAGAACGTCTTCTTCATGCGATTTTCGGTGAAAAGGCACGTGAAGTCCGTGATACGTCTCTTCGTGTTCCTCACGGAGCCGGAGGAATTGTTCTGGACGTTAAGATTTTCAACCGTGAAGATGGAGACGAACTGCCGCCAGGAGTAAACCAGCTGATCCGTGCTTATATTGTTCAGAAACGAAAAATCTCTGAAGGGGATAAAATGGCTGGACGTCACGGAAACAAAGGGGTTATCTCGAAGATTCTTCCGGAGGAGGACATGCCATACCTTCCAGATGGAACACCTGTGGATATCATGTTAAACCCACTCGGTGTACCATCTCGTATGAACATTGGGCAGGTGCTGGAATTGCACCTCGGAATGGCGGCCCGTCAGCTTGGCATTCGCGTAGCGACGCCGGTATTTGACGGAGCCCGTGAGGAAGATGTCTGGGAAACGCTTGATGAAGCAGGCATGGCCCGTGATGCTAAAACGATTCTTTACGATGGAAGAACGGGTGAACCGTTTGACAACCGTATTTCAGTGGGTGTCATGTATATGATTAAGCTGTCACACATGGTTGACGATAAACTGCACGCGCGTTCTACTGGACCTTATTCCCTTGTAACGCAGCAGCCTCTTGGAGGTAAAGCTCAGTTTGGTGGTCAGCGTTTTGGTGAGATGGAAGTATGGGCGCTTGAAGCATATGGTGCCGCTTATACACTGCAAGAAATCTTAACGGTTAAATCTGATGACGTTGTAGGCCGTGTGAAAACGTACGAAGCCATTGTCAAAGGAGACAACGTACCAGAACCCGGTGTGCCGGAATCATTTAAGGTTCTAATTAAAGAACTTCAAAGTTTAGGCATGGACGTTAAGATCCTAAACGGAGAAGACGAAGAGATCGAAATGCGTGATATCGAGGAAGACCAAACACAAGAATCTGAAAACATGAATCTTGAAGAACAATAAGACTAGTTGATAAAGCTTAGGGTAGAACCTGGATACTAAAAGGGAGGTAGGCCCCTTGCTAGATGTTAATAAATTTGAGTATATGAAAATAGGTCTGGCTTCACCTGACAAAATTCGCTCCTGGTCTTACGGAGAGGTTAAGAAGCCGGAAACCATTAACTATCGTACGTTAAAGCCAGAGAAAGACGGATTGTTTTGTGAACGCATATTTGGACCTCAGAAAGACTGGGAATGTCACTGTGGTAAATACAAGCGTGTCCGTTACAAAGGTGTAGTCTGTGACCGTTGTGGCGTAGAAGTGACCAAGGCCAAAGTCCGTCGTGAGCGTATGGGGCATTTAGAGTTAGCTGCCCCTGTTTCTCACATTTGGTACTTTAAAGGAATTCCAAGCCGTATGGGTCTTGTTCTTGACATGTCTCCCCGCGCGCTGGAGGAAGTTATTTACTTTGCGGCTTATATCGTAACGGAGCCGGGAGAAACAGCTTTAGATAAGAAACAGCTTTTATCAGAAAAAGAGTACCGCTCTTACCGGGAGAAATTCGGCAAAGGATTTCAGGCTGCAATGGGTGCGGAAGCGATACGTAAGCTTCTTTCCGATATTGACCTTGACGCTGAAGTTGACACGTTGAAGGAAGAGTTGAAGTCTGCTCAAGGACAGCGTCGTACTCGTGCGATCAAACGCCTTGAAGTGCTTGAATCTTTCCGTAATTCAGGAAATGACCCATCATGGATGATCCTTGATGTTCTTCCGGTCATCCCTCCAGAATTACGTCCGATGGTTCAACTGGATGGCGGACGTTTCGCCACCTCAGACTTAAACGACCTTTACCGCCGAGTGATCAACCGTAATAATCGCTTGAAGCGTCTTCTTGACCTTGGAGCCCCGACGATAATCGTGCAGAATGAAAAACGTATGCTTCAAGAAGCTGTCGATGCTTTAATCGATAATGGCCGACGTGGCCGCCCAGTAACTGGACCAGGTAACCGACCGCTTAAGTCTCTTTCTCATATGTTAAAAGGTAAGCAAGGACGTTTCCGTCAAAACTTACTTGGTAAGCGTGTTGACTATTCAGGTCGTTCCGTTATCGTCGTAGGTCCTAACTTGAAAATGTACCAGTGTGGACTGCCAAAAGAAATGGCTCTTGAATTGTTTAAACCATTCGTTATGAAAGAGCTCGTTTCCCGTGGATTAGCGCATAATATTAAGTCAGCCAAACGTAAGATTGAACGCGTTCACCCAGAGGTGTGGGACGTTCTTGAGGATGTAATTAAGGAGCACCCGGTGCTGTTAAACCGTGCCCCTACATTGCACCGCCTTGGAATTCAGGCCTTTGAACCAACATTAGTTGAAGGCCGTGCGATTCGTCTTCACCCGCTCGTCTGTACAGCTTATAACGCTGACTTTGACGGTGACCAAATGGCTGTACACGTTCCATTATCTTCAGAAGCGCAGGCTGAAGCACGAATTCTAATGCTTGCGGCACAAAACATTCTTAACCCTAAGGATGGTAAGCCTGTTGTAACACCGTCTCAGGATATGGTGCTTGGTAACTATTACCTCACTCTTGAGCGCGAGAATGCTGTAGGAGAAGGTACGGTTGTAAAAGATTTAAATGAAGCTATAATGGCTTACCAAAACGGGTATGTACATTTACACACGCGTGTTGCCGTTCAAGCTAATTCATTAAACAACGAAACATTTACTGAAAAACAGAACAACCAACTATTGATTACGACTATTGGTAAGCTGATTTTCAATGAAATGCTTCCGAACTCGTTCCCTTACATGAACGAGCCGACTCAACAGAACCTTGAAATAAAAACTCCTGAACATTATTTTGTCGAGAAAGGTACGAACATTAAAGAGGATATCGCTAAACGCGAACTCGTTCTGCCGTTCAAGAAGGGTATACTGGGAGATATTATTGCTGAAGTGTTTAAACGCTTCTCTATCAGTGAAACATCTAAGATGCTGGACCGTATGAAGGATCTAGGTTTTGCTTACTCTACTAAAGCTGGTATTACAGTTGGTGTATCCGACGTCGTAGTATTACCTGAGAAACAAGAAATTCTCGAAGAAGCTCAAGGTAAAGTAGACAAAGTCCTTAAACAGTTCCGTCGTGGTCTAATCACAGAAGAAGAGCGTTATGACCGAGTGATTGAGATTTGGTCAGCTTGTAAAGATGATATTCAGGACCGCTTGATGAATACGCTGAATCCTAGAAACCCAATCTTTATGATGAGTGACTCAGGAGCGCGTGGTAACGCATCTAACTTCACGCAGCTTGCAGGTATGCGTGGGCTTATGGCTAACCCGGCTGGACGAATCATTGAATTACCGATCAAATCCAGCTTCCGTGAAGGTTTGACCGTTCTGGAATACTTCATCTCAACTCACGGTGCTCGTAAAGGTCTTGCCGATACAGCACTTAAGACAGCTGACTCAGGTTACTTGACTCGTCGACTCGTTGACGTTGCACAGGATGTTATCGTTCGCGATGAGGACTGCGGTACCGACCGTGGACTTCCAGTTAGTGCGATTAAAGAAGGTACTGAAACCATCGAACCGCTGGTCGACCGTCTTGTAGGACGCACAGCCTTCCAAACGGTACAGCACCCTGAAACAGGAGAAGTGCTCGCTACTCGAAACGAAGTGATTTTTGAAGATGCTGCTAAGCTGATCGTGGACGCAGGTATTGAAGAGATCACCATCCGTTCTGCATTTACTTGTAATACGAAGCACGGTGTTTGTAAGAAGTGTTATGGTCGCAACTTGGCTACAGGTGATGAAGTTGAAGTAGGAGAAGCAGTAGGTATTATAGCTGCTCAGTCTATCGGAGAACCTGGTACACAGCTTACAATGCGTACCTTCCACACAGGCGGGGTAGCAGGAGACGATATCACGCAGGGTCTGCCGCGTATTCAAGAAATCGTTGAAGCACGTAACCCTAAAGGTCAGGCTGTTATCACGGAGATTGAAGGTACTGTTCATGAGATCAGCGAAGTGAAAGAAAAACAAGAAATCGTTGTTCAAGGAGCGGTTGAATCTCGTTCTTATACAGCTCCATATGGTTCTCGTCTTAAAGTTTCTGTGGGTGATCAAGTAGAAGCAGGGTCCCCGCTTACTGAAGGTTCCATTGATCCTAAAGAACTGCTTACAGTTCAGGGGCTTGATGGAGTTCAGGAATACCTGTTGAAAGAAGTGCAGAAAGTTTATCGTATGCAAGGTGTTGAGATTTCTGATAAACACGTAGAAGTAATGGTCCGCCAGATGCTTCGTAAAATCCGTGTTCTCGACTCTGGGGATACTGATGTACTTCCAGGTTCATTGCTTGAAATCCACCAGTTTAAAGAAGCAAACCAAAAAGTTCTTATGGAAGGCGGTCAGCCGGCAGTCGGCCGGCCAGTTATTCTCGGGATTACAAAAGCTTCCCTTGAAACGGACAGCTTCCTTTCAGCCGCATCCTTCCAGGAAACGACTCGTGTCCTGACAGATGCAGCCATCAAAGGTAAACGCGATGAATTACTAGGTCTGAAAGAGAACGTAATTATCGGTAAACTCGTTCCAGCCGGAACAGGTATGACGAGATACCGTAAGATTAAAGCCGAGTCCGAACAGCAGGAAGAGCAAAGTAAACCTGCTGAAGAAGTCACTCAATTTTAAAAAAAATCAGTTGAAGTTTAACAGAGGATAAAAAGAGGAAGTATCTTGAGACACTATTTTTAAAATCCAGTTGACATGGGGTTTGAGCTAGTGATAATATAATCAAGGTGCTTCCGTTTATCCATGTTACTTTGGAGGATATGCAGATGTCTTATGAAAAAGTAGCACAGGCTAAATCAGAAATAGTCATTGGGACCAAACAAACACTTAAAGCTATGAAAAATGGTAGAGTGGTTGAAGTCATAACGGCTGACGATGCCGATCAGTCCATGACATTAAAAGTAGCAAAACTAGCTGCACAACTAAACATCCCTCACACGAAAGTGGATTCGATGCGAGAGTTAGGTAATGCGTGCGGCATTGATGTTGGAGCTGCTACAGTGGCGATAAAGCAATAAAGTTTTGGCGGTGATTCGCGAAAGCTTTGTTTTTTGCCTTTTTATGAACCACCTGGATGTGTGGTATTAAAAATCGAAGGGAGGATAACAAAATGCCAACAATTAACCAACTAGTTCGTAAAGGACGAGTAAGCAAAGGTAAAAAGTCTGACTCACCAGCGTTGAACAAAGGCTACAACAGCTACAAGAAGCGTATGACGGATCTGTCTTCTCCTCAAAAGCGTGGAGTTTGCACACGTGTAGGAACGATGACTCCTAAGAAACCGAACTCTGCACTACGTAAGTATGCCCGTGTTCGTTTAACTAACCAGATTGAAGTGAACGCCTACATTCCTGGAATCGGCCACAACCTGCAAGAACACAGTGTTGTTCTTATCCGTGGCGGACGTGTTAAAGACTTACCTGGTGTCCGCTATCACATCGTTCGTGGTGCACTTGATACCGCAAGCGTAGATGGACGTATGCAAGGTCGTTCTAAATACGGTACGAAGAAGCCTAAGAAATAAGCAGTTTTTTATAAATAACTTTAAGGAAAGGAGGGGAACATATGCCACGTAAGGGACCAGTAGCTAAACGTGATGTGTTACCAGATCCAATGTATAACTCTAAGCTAGTTACTCGCTTAATCAACCAAATTATGGTTGACGGACAGCGCGGTAAAGCTCAGAAGATTCTTTATAAATCATTTGAACTTGTTCAGGAGCGTAGCGGAAACGACGCTATGGAAGCTTTTGATCAAGCAATGAAAAATGTAATGCCAGTACTAGAGGTGCGCGCTCGTCGTGTAGGTGGATCCAACTACCAAGTACCAGTTGAGGTTCGCCCGGAGCGCCGCCAGGCACTTGGACTTCGTTTCATTGTGAACTATGCGCGTCTTCGCGGAGAGAAAACAATGGAAGAACGTCTTGCTAACGAAATTCTAGATGCTGCAAACAACACTGGTGCTTCAGTTAAGCGCCGTGAAGATATGCACAAAATGGCGGAAGCAAACAAAGCATTCGCTCACTATCGTTGGTAATCATCAACGAAAAACACTTTCACTCAGGAAGGAGAAAAAATCATGGCTAGAGAGTTCTCCTTGGAAAGGACTCGTAATATCGGTGTCATGGCTCACATTGATGCCGGTAAAACGACTGCCACCGAGCGTATTCTTTTCTACACAGGACGTATCCACAAAATTGGCGAAACTCACGAAGGGGCTTCCCAAATGGACTGGATGGAGCAGGAACAGGAGCGCGGAATCACAATCACTTCCGCTGCCACGACTGCTCAGTGGAAAGACCACCGTATTAACATCATTGATACTCCAGGACACGTAGACTTCACAGTAGAAGTTGAGCGTTCCCTGCGTGTACTTGATGGTTCTGTAGCTGTACTCGATGCTCAGTCTGGTGTTGAACCACAAACTGAAACTGTATGGCGTCAGGCAACAACTTATGGTGTACCACGTATTGTATTTATCAACAAAATGGATAAAATTGGCGCAGATTTCATTTACTCCTTAGGTACCTTAAAAGACCGTCTGGGAGCAAATGCTGCGGCGGTTCAGCTTCCAATTGGTGCAGAAGATGACTTCGAAGGAATCATCGATTTAGTAACTATGGAAGCCTTCTTCTACCTGGATGATCTAGGTACACGCGCAGAAGCTCGTCCGATTCCGGATGAGTATAAAGAACAAGCTGATGAGTATCGTGGATTGCTTGTAGAAGCAGTTGCGGAACTTGATGAAGATCTAATGATGAAGTACCTTGAAGGGGAAGAAATTTCAAACAAAGAGTTAAAAGTTGCTATCCGCGCTGCAACTCTAACAGTGGATTTCTATCCTGTATTCTGTGGTTCTGCTTTCAAAAACAAAGGTGTACAGCTTTTAATTGATGGAGTTATTGATTATCTTCCATCTCCATTAGACGTACCTCCAATTGAAGGTCACGTACCACAAACAGAGGAACCTGTTGTTCGTAAGCCTGACGATAAAGAGCCGTTTTCCGCTTTAGCATTTAAAGTAGCGACCGACCCTTATGTTGGTAAACTTACGTTTTTCCGTGTTTACTCAGGTACACTAAACTCAGGTTCATACGTTAAGAACTCTACAAAAGATAAGCGTGAACGTGTAGGACGTATCCTGCAGATGCACGCAAACTCTCGTGAAGAGATTTCTACCGTATACGCCGGTGACATTGCTGGTGCTGTTGGTCTTAAAGACACTGGAACTGGTGATACTCTATGTGATGAGAAGAGTCTTGTTATTCTTGAATCTATGGAATTCCCTGAACCAGTTATCTCTGTTGCGATCGAGCCTAAATCTAAAGCCGATCAAGACAAAATGTCCATTGCACTCGGCAAACTTGCTGAAGAAGATCCAACATTCCAAACTGAAACTAACGTAGAAACTGGTCAAACTATCATCGCTGGTATGGGTGAGCTTCATCTTGACATCATCGTTGACCGTCTTCGTCGTGAGTTTAAAGTTGAAGCGAACATTGGTGCTCCTCAAGTGGCTTACCGTGAAACCTTCCGTGGAAGTGCGCAGGTGGAAGGTAAGTTCGTTCGTCAGTCCGGTGGTCGTGGACAATTCGGTCACGTATGGGTTGAATTTGAACCTAACGAAGAAGGCGCCGGCTACGAATTCGTAAACAAAATCGTTGGTGGAGTCGTGCCACGTGAATACATTCCTTCTGTAGAACAGGGAATTAAAGAATCCATGGAGAATGGTGTACTTGCCGGCTACCCTATGGTAGACATTAAGGCCACTCTTTATGACGGTTCTTACCACGACGTTGACTCTAACGAAATGGCGTTTAAAGTTGCTGCATCAATGGCACTTAAAGAAGCTAAAAACAAATGTAAACCAGTTCTTCTTGAACCAATGATGAAGGTTGAAGTCGTTATTCCTGAAGAATATATGGGGGATATCATGGGTGACGTAACTTCCCGTCGTGGACGTGTTGAAGGTATGGAAACTCGCGGTACTGCACAAGTGGTTAAAGCATTTGTACCCCTTTCAGAAATGTTCGGTTATGCAACTGCGCTTCGCTCCAACACACAGGGCCGCGGAACGTACACAATGCACTTCGATCACTATGAAGAAGTACCGAAGAGCATTTCTGAAGAAATCATCAAGAAAAATGCTGGTGAGTAATTGATTTTTTTGCAAAGTTAAAGTATAACTTGTATTGTAAGCGTAGGGGTGAACACCCCTCGCGCTTCACATATAAATTGAGTTTAAAAATACACTTTGTTTTTATTTAAAGGAGGAAATATAGAATGGGTAAAGAAAAATTTGACCGTTCCAAAGACCACGTTAACATTGGTACTATCGGCCACGTTGACCACGGTAAAACTACACTAACTGCTGCTATCACTACTGTACTTCACAAGAAATCCGGTTCTGGTTCAGCCATGGCTTATGACATGATTGACGGTGCTCCAGAAGAGCGCGAGCGTGGGATCACTATCTCTACTGCACACGTAGAGTACGAAACTGAAAACCGTCACTATGCACACGTTGACTGCCCAGGTCACGCTGACTATGTTAAAAACATGATCACTGGTGCTGCACAAATGGACGGAGCGATTCTAGTAGTATCTGCTGCTGACGGTCCAATGCCGCAAACTCGTGAGCACATCCTTCTTTCCCGTCAAGTAGGTGTACCTGCGATCGTAGTATTCCTAAACAAAGTTGACATGGTAGACGACGAAGAACTTCTTGAGCTAGTTGAAATGGAAGTTCGCGATCTTCTTTCTGAGTACGACTTCGATGGAGACGATGTACCAGTAATCAGCGGTTCTGCTCTTAAAGCTCTTGAAGGTGACGAAAACTATGAGCAAGCGATTTTCGACCTAATGGCTGCTGTAGATGAGCACATTCCAAACCCTGAGCGTGACGTTGATCAGCCATTCATGATGCCTGTTGAGGACGTATTCTCAATCACTGGTCGTGGTACTGTTGCAACTGGACGTGTTGAGCGTGGAAAAATCAAAGTCGGTGACGAAGTTGAAATCATCGGTCTTGCTCCAGAAGCTAAGAAAACAACAATCACTGGTGTTGAAATGTTCCGTAAGCTTCTTGACTATGCTGAAGCTGGCGATAACATTGGAGCCCTGCTTCGTGGTGTTGACCGCGAACAGATCAACCGTGGACAAGTACTAGCTAAGCCTGGCACTATCACTCCACACACTAAATTCCAAGCAGAAGTATATGTACTATCTAAAGATGAAGGTGGACGTCACACTCCATTCTTCTCTAACTACCGCCCACAGTTCTACTTCCGTACAACTGACGTAACTGGAGTTATTCAACTTCCAGAAGGCGTAGAGATGGTAATGCCTGGTGACAACGTAGAAATGACAGTCGAACTTATTTCTCCAATCGCAATCGAAGATGGAACTAAGTTCTCTATCCGTGAAGGCGGCCGTACTGTAGGCGCTGGCGTTGTTGCTAAAATTACTGAATAATTGAAAACAGCTTAAACAAGCAGCACTCTTTGAGTGACTGCTTGTTTTTTTGGGTTTGGAAAGTTGTCGATACCATAAGTGAGGGACCTGTAAAACTTTTGGATTGATCCTTGGCAGCTCGTAAAAATATAGAAGTAACGGAACTATTTTATCTCTCTTCATATTTAATTTATTATAGATTTAAAAAAATTGTTTAACCTTGTTGAAATTGCCTATAATTCTTAGTATAATATTTTGAGGTGTTCATAGATAAATATTTATGAAAAACTCTTGCATTGGCCACAGTTCTTCTTTATAATGAGTAATGTTGGTCATAAAAGGCGATGAAGCGAAAGGTTGTTGACACACCCGGCCCCTTTGCCATGGCTAGTGTGTCGAGAGAATTTTCGCGGAGAATGTCTATTTCAAAAAATGGGCGAAGAAGGAGGGAAAATAATGGCAAAAGAAAAAATTCGTATTCGTTTAAAGGCGTATGATCACAGGGTTCTTGATCAGTCCGCTGAGAAAATCGTAGATACAGCGAAGCGCTCTGGAGCAAACGTATCTGGTCCAATTCCGCTTCCAACTGAGAAGTCTATCTATACTGTACTTCGTGCAACTCACAAGTATAAAGATGCTCGTGAGCAGTTCGAAATGCGTACACACAAACGTCTAATCGACATTGTTAATCCAACGCCGCAGACGGTTGATTCGCTAATGCGTCTTGATCTTCCATCAGGTGTGGATATCGAAATTAAACTATAAAAATTTGAACTTATATTAGGAGGTGTAACGGATGACGAAAGGAATCTTAGGACGTAAAGTCGGTATGACTCAAATCTTCTCGGAAGATGGCGAGCTTATTCCAGTAACAGTAGTTCAAGCAGAACCAAACGTTGTGCTGCAAATGAAAACTGCTGAAAACGACGGCTATGACGCTCTTCAACTAGGTTTTGCTGATCAGAAGTCTAACCGATTGAAGAAGGCGGACCAAGGTCACGCTGAGAAAGCAAGCACATCACCTAAGCGCTACATTCGTGAATTCCGTAATACAAACCTTGAAGACTATGAACTTGGTCAAGAGGTTAAGGTGGATATTTTCGAAGCTGGAGATGTAATTGATGTAACAGGAACTTCTAAAGGGAAAGGTTTCCAAGGTGCGATCAAGCGTCACAATCAATCCCGCGGGCCAATGAGCCATGGTTCCCGTTTCCACCGTCGTTCTGGCTCTATGGGACAAGGTGCTGACCCGTCTAAAGTCTTCAAAGGTAAAGGCCTTGCAGGACAAATGGGTGGCGAAACAGTAACTCTGCAAAACCTTGAAGTAGTGAAAGTGGACGCTGAGCGTAATTTACTGCTTATTAAAGGTAATGTGCCTGGAGCGAAAAAATCTTACGTTAAAGTTACGAGTGCAGTTAAGGCTAGCAAATAATTATAGGAAGGGAGGATAATGTCATGCCTAAAGTAGCACTATTAAACCAAAGCGGCTCTAAAGTTGGAGATATCGAACTAAATGATGCTGTTTTCGGTGTTGAACCGAACACTCATGTTTTACATGAAGCAGCTGTGGCCCAGCAAGCATCCTTGCGTCAAGGGACACACAAAGTAAAAAACCGTTCTGAAGTACGTGGCGGCGGACGTAAACCATGGCGCCAAAAAGGTACTGGACGTGCGCGTCAAGGTACAATTCGGGCACCACAATGGGTAGGTGGAGGAACTGTATTTGGCCCTACACCGCGCAGCTACAGCTACAAGCTTCCTAGAAAGGTTCGTCGTTTAGCTCTTCAATCTGCTTATTCTTCTAAAGTACAGGAGAACAGCGTGATCGTACTTGAAGATCTATCTCTTGATGCACCTAAGACAAAAGAAGTAGTAAACATTCTTAAAGGGCTTGAAGTAAATGAAAAAGCTCTAATTGTTACAGCAGATAAGAATGAAAATATCGTTCTTTCTTCAAGCAATATCCCTACAGTTAGTGTAACTACTGTAGATCAAGTAAGTGTGTTAGATTTACTAACGCATGACAAGCTTATCCTGACGAAGGAAGCAGCTGAAAAAGCAGGGGAGGTGCTCTCATAATGAAAGAACCACGCGATATTATCAAACGCCCTGTCATTACTGAACATTCTGCTGACCTTATGGGAGAAAAGAAATATACGTTTGAAGTGAGCACGTATGCTAACAAAACCGAAATCAAAAATGCAGTCGAAGAAATTTTCGGTGTTAAAGTAGCTGGTGTAAACACGATGAACCTAAAAGGTAAGTTCAAGCGTATGGGTCGTTACGGCGGTTACCGTTCTGACCGTAAGAAAGCAGTTATTACGTTGACTGAAGACAGCGAAGAACTAGAATTCTTTGAAGTATAAAATATAAAATTTGTAAGTGAAGGAGGGAAAAAAGATGGCGATTAAAAAGTTCCGACCAATTACTAACGGTCGTCGACACATGACAGTATCTGATTTTGCTGAAATCACTACTGACAAACCTGAACGCTCCCTGATTACTCCGCTTCACAAGCGTGGAGGACGTAACAACCAGGGTAAGCTGACAGTTCGTCATCAGGGCGGAGGTCACAAGCGTCAATATCGTATCATCGACTTTAAGCGTGATAAAGATGGAATACCTGGACGCGTTGCTACGGTCGAATACGATCCGAACCGCTCCGCAAACATTGCACTAATTAACTACGTTGATGGTGAGAAGCGTTACATCCTTGCTCCTAAAGGACTTAAGGTAGGTAACGAAATCATCTCAGGTCAAGGATCTGACATTAAAACTGGAAATGCTCTTCAGTTGAAGGATATTCCTGTTGGTACAATTGTACACAACGTTGAGCTTAAGCCGGGACGCGGAGGTCAGCTTGTACGTTCAGCTGGTGCTTCAGCACAAATCCTTGGTCGTGAAGAAAAGTACACGCTGGTACGTCTTACTTCTGGTGAAGTTCGCCTTGTACTAAGTACTTGCCGTGCTACAATTGGGCAGGTTGGTAACTTAGAGCACGAATTAATCAGTGTAGGTAAAGCAGGACGTTCCCGCTGGAAAGGCAAGCGCCCGACTGTTCGTGGTTCTGTTATGAACCCTAGCGATCACCCACACGGTGGTGGTGAAGGACGTGCGCCAATCGGCCGACCTTCTCCAGTATCTCCATGGGGTAAACCAACTCTTGGTTACAAGACTCGTCAGCGCAACAAGCCGTCTGATAAATATATCGTTCGTAGAAGAGGTAAAAAATAAACGGGGTTGAACGACGGGTGATGATTCCCGTCTCTCAATCACGAAGGGAGGTTTATTCATGGGCCGCAGCCTAAAAAAGGGACCTTTTGTAGATGACCATTTAATGAAAAAAGTAGAAAAGTTGAACGAAGACAGCAAGAACCAGGTGATCAAGACATGGTCACGTCGTTCTACGATCTTCCCAAACTTTGTTGGAAACACAATCGCCGTCTATGACGGACGCAAACATGTACCTGTATACGTGACTGAAGATATGGTAGGTCACAAACTTGGTGAATTCGCGCCAACCCGTACGTTCAAAGGGCACTCTGGTGACGATAAGAAAACAAAACGCTAAAGTAGAGAGGAGGCACTCTAATGCAAGCTAAAGCAGTTGCTAAAACCGTTCGTATTGCTCCTCGTAAAGCTCGTCTAGTTATTGATTTAATCCGAGGAAAAAACGTAGGTGACGCGATCGCAACATTGCGCTTAACTCAGCGCGGCGCTTCTCCAGTTATCGAGAAGGTGCTTAAATCTGCGATTGCTAATGCTGAACACAATTATGAAATGGATCCAGACAACTTATACGTTTCCGAAGCGTTTGTAAATGAAGGTGTAACACTTAAAAGGTTCCGTCCACGTGCGATGGGACGTGCAAGCCAAATCAACAAACGTACCAGCCACATCACCGTGGTTGTATCAGAAAAGAAGGAGGGATAATCAGTGGGTCAAAAAGTTAATCCGGTAGGTCTTCGAATCGGCGTTATCCGTGACTGGGAGTCAAAGTGGTACGCTGGCAAAGACTACGCTGACTTATTGCATGAAGACATTAAGATTCGTGAATATACTGAAGAACGTCTTAAAGACGCTGCCGTTTCTACAATCGAAATTGAGCGTGCAGCAAACCGCGTGAACATTACAATTCACACAGGTAAACCAGGTATGGTTATCGGTAAAGGCGGTTCAGAAGTTGAAGCACTTCGTAAATCGCTGAATGAACTAACTGGCAAACGTGTTCACATCAACATCGTTGAGGTGAAGAAGCCTGACTTAAACGCTACTCTTGTAGCTGACAATATTGCACGTCAACTGGAAAACCGTGTGTCTTTCCGTCGTGCACAGAAACAAACAATCCAACGCGCAATGCGTGCAGGTGCTAAAGGTATCCGTACACAAGTATCAGGACGTCTTGGCGGTGCAGATATTGCTCGTGCTGAATATTACAGTGAAGGAACAGTACCACTTCACACACTTCGCGCAGATATCGATTATGGAACTGCAGAAGCTGACACAACTTACGGTAAGCTTGGTGTTAAAGTGTGGATTTATCGTGGAGAAGTCCTTCCAACTAAAAACGAAAAATAAGGAAGGGGGAAAAGCATTATGTTAATGCCTAAACGTGTTAAATATCGTCGTCAACACCGTGCCAGCCTAAAAGGTCGTGCAAAAGGCGGCACATCCGTATCATTCGGAGAATATGGACTACAAGCAATTGATCCAGCATGGATCACTGCTCGTCAAATCGAAGCAGCGCGTATCGCTATGACTCGTTACATGAAGCGTGGCGGTAAAGTATGGATCAAAATCTTCCCTGACAAACCTTATACTGCTAAACCCCTCGAAGTACGTATGGGTTCAGGTAAAGGTGCTCCAGAAGGTTTTGTCGCTGTCGTAAAACCAGGTAAAATTTTGTTCGAAATAGCAGGTGTATCTGAAGAGGTTGCACGCGAAGCGCTGCGTCTTGCTTCTCATAAACTGCCGATTAGAACTAAATTTGTAAAACGTGAAGAAATTGGTGGTGAAATCAATGAAGGCTAATGAAATCCGTGAATTAACCACTGCCGAAATTGAACAAAAAGTGAAGTCTTTGAAAGAAGAACTTTTTAACCTGCGTTTCCAGCTGGCAACAGGTCAACTTGAGAACACTGCGCGTATTCGCGAAGTTCGCAAGTCCATCGCTCGAATGAAAACTGTTGCTCGCGAACGTGAGCTAGGCGTAAATAACTAATAGATGAGAGGAGGTCACCCTCACATGAGTGAACGTAATGATCGTAAAGTTTACACTGGCCGTGTAGTATCTGACAAAATGGATAAAACAATCACTGTTCTAGTTGAAACTTATAAATTCCACAAGCTTTATGGCAAGCGCGTAAAGTATTCTAAAAAATTCAAGACTCATGACGAAAACAACCAGGCTAAAAATGGTGACGTTGTGCGCATCATGGAAACTCGTCCGCTATCAGCAACGAAGCGTTTCCGTTTAGTTGAAGTTGTAGAAGAGTCTGTTATTATCTAATATAGTTCGCTCGGATAGATTCCGAAGGGAGGTTACAGTGTATGATTCAACAGGAAACTCGTTTGAAAGTAGCCGACAACTCTGGTGCGCGTGAAATCCAAACTATTAAAGTATTGGGCGGATCCGGCCGTAAGACTGCTAACATCGGTGATATAATCACTGCTACTGTGAAACAGGCAACACCAGGGGGCGTTGTTAAAAAAGGTGAAGTAGTAAAAGCCGTAATTGTACGTTCTAAGAGCGGAATGCGTCGTAAAGATGGTTCTTACATCCGTTTTGACGAAAATGCAGCCGTAATTGTACGTGATGATAAAGGTCCTCGTGGGACTCGTATCTTTGGACCAGTTGCTCGTGAACTTCGTGATGCTAAATTCATGAAGATTGTATCACTAGCTCCAGAAGTATTATAAATCGTTTAATGACAAGCCTTGTTAAGGAGGTGCGCGAAGCATGCACGTGAAAAAAGGTGACAAAGTAATGGTTATTTCCGGCAAGGACAAAGGTAAGCAAGGAACGATCCTTGAAGCTTATCCTAAGAAAGACCGTGTCCTCGTCGAAGGAATTAACGAAGTGAAGAAACACGCGAAGCCTTCTCAAGATAACCCACAGGGTGGGATTCTTACTCAGGAAGCGTCAATTCACGTCTCAAACGTTATGCCGATTGATCCTAAATCCGGCGAACCAACTCGTGTTGGTTACAAAGTTGAAGACGGCAAGAAAGTTCGTATCGCGAAAAAATCTGGTGAAGCATTAGATAAATAATCCAGTGACGAAAGGAGGGCCACTTGATGAACGAACTTAAGAAAAGATATCAAGAAGAAATTGTGCCATCTATGATGAGCAAGTTTAACTATGACTCTGTTATGCAAGCACCTAAGATTGAAAAGATCGTAATTAACATGGGTGTTGGTGACGCTGTTCAAAACGCGAAAGCACTTGACTCAGCTGTTGAGGAACTATCTCAAATCTCTGGTCAGAAACCAATGATCACGAAAGCTAAAAAATCTATCGCGGGATTCCGTCTGCGTGAAGGTATGCCAATCGGTGCGAAAGTTACATTGCGTGGAGAGCGCATGTTTGAATTTTTCCAAAAACTAATTGCTGTATCTTTACCACGTGTGCGTGACTTCCGCGGGATCTCAAAGAAAGCTTTTGACGGTCGTGGAAACTACACTCTAGGTGTAAAAGAACAGTTGATTTTCCCAGAAATTAATTATGACAAAGTAGATAAAGTGCGTGGCATGGACATCGTTATCGTCACAACTGCTGACACTGACGAAGAATCACGTGAACTATTAGCTCAATTCGGTATGCCGTTTCAGAAATAATGAGCTAACCATAAGGAGGGAAAATTGTGGCTAAAAAATCAATGGTCGCGAAGCAACAGCGCAAACAAAGGTATCAAGTACGCGAATACACTCGCTGTGAACGTTGCGGACGTCCTCATTCCGTACTGCGCAAATTCAAACTTTGCCGTATTTGTTTCCGTGAACTTGCATATAAAGGACAAATCCCTGGCGTCAAAAAAGCCAGCTGGTAAACCCGAGACAGGGAAGGAGGTATATAAGTTATGACTATGACAGATCCAATTGCAGATATGCTTACACGTATTCGTAACGCGAATATGGTACGTCACGAGAAGCTTGAACTGCCAGCTTCCAAAGTGAAAAAAGAGATTGCAGATATCCTTAAGCGTGAAGGTTTTGTACGTGATTATGAATTTGTTGAAGACAGCAAGCAGGGTGTGCTGCGCATCTTCCTAAAATACGGTCAAAACGATGAGCGTGTAATTAGCGGAGTGAAACGTATCAGTAAACCAGGCCTGCGTGTTTACGCTAAAGCTGAAGAGCTTCCAAAGGTTCTTAACGGACTTGGAGTGGCTGTTGTTTCCACTTCTAAAGGTGTACTAACAGACAAAGAAGCTCGCGAACAAGCCATCGGCGGCGAAGTTTTAGCTTACGTTTGGTAATCGAAACTTATAAAGACAGGAGGTGCAGATGAATGTCTCGTGTAGGATTGAAAACATTAGAAATCCCTGAAGGTGTAGAAATCATTCAGGATAATTATACAATCACAGTTAAAGGCCCTAAAGGTGAATTAACTCGTACGTTCCATGAGGATATTACAGTGAAGGTTGAAGATAACGTTCTTTCAGTATCACGTCCAAGTGACAACAAAGAACATCGTGCTCTTCACGGTACTACCCGCAGCCTGATCGGTAACATGGTTGAGGGTGTTTCCAAAGGATACGAGAAAAGCCTTGAAATCATTGGTGTTGGGTATCGTGCTCAGAAGCAGGGAGAAACAGTTGTTATTAACGCTGGATACTCTCACCCTGTAGAAGTAGAGAAACGCGACGGAATTGAAATTGAAGTTCCTTCAAACACCAAAGTTACTGTTAAAGGAATCGACAAAGAACTAGTTGGTGCTGTTGCCGCTAAGATCCGTGCTATCCGTCCTCCAGAGCCATATAAAGGCAAAGGAATTCGTTACGAGAACGAATACGTTCGTAGAAAAGAAGGAAAGACAGCTAAATAAGGTTCTTAGGTAGGAATAGAAAGGAGTGACTTTTAGATGATCACGAAGGCTGATAAGAATGTTGTTCGTAAAAAACGCCATGCGCGTGTGCGCTCAAGCGTTGTAGGAACAGCTGAACGCCCGCGTTTAAACGTTTATCGTTCAAATAAACACATCTATGCACAATTAATCAATGATGAAACGCAAACCACTGTGGCGAGTGCTTCTACTGCTGAAAAAGATTTCGGACTTGATAACACAGGTAATGTGGAAGCAGCTAAAAAAGTCGGTGAATTAGTCGCTAAGCGCGCTAAAGATAACGGCTATGAAGTCGTAGTGTTTGACCGCGGCGGTTACTTGTACCATGGACGTGTGAAAGCATTAGCAGATGCGGCTCGTGAAGCCGGTCTAGTATTTTAATCGTTAAAGGAGGGACATACATGCTAACAAACATTGACCCTAGTAAACTTGATCTTGAAGAACGCGTAGTTACGATTAACCGTGTTGCAAAAGTTGTAAAAGGTGGACGCCGTTTCCGTTTTGCTGCATTGGTTGTCGTAGGTGATAAAAATGGCCACGTTGGATTTGGGACTGGTAAAGCTCAAGAGGTACCAGATGCTATTAAAAAGGCTATTGATGATGCGAAGAAGAATCTTATTTCAGTACCAATTAAAGATACAACGATTCCTCACGAAATTACAGGACAGTTCGGTGCAGGCAGCATTCTTATGAAGCCGGCTGCAGAAGGTACCGGAGTTATCGCAGGTGGTCCTGTACGTGCCGTACTTGAACTTGCAGGTGTTCAAGACATTCTTTCTAAGTCTCTTGGTTCAAACACACCTATTAACATGGTGCGCGCGACACTAACTGGGCTTGGAGAGCTTAAGCGTGCAGAAGACGTTGCCCGCCTTCGTGGGAAGTCCGTAGAAGAACTGTAGGATAAGGAGGGAAATGAAATGGCTAAAAAGTTAGAAGTTACCCTCACGCGCAGTGTGATTGGCAGACCACAGGATCAGCGTTCTACTGTAAAAGCGCTAGGTCTTAACAAAATTCGTCAAACTGTCGTAGTTGAAGATAACCCAGCTATCCGAGGTATGACTAACAAGGTTGCACACCTTGTTTCCGTTAAAGAAGTATAAGAACAGAATCAACTATAAGGAGGTGCTCGCATGAAACTGCATGAACTTAAACCAGTATCAGGTACGAACAAGAAGCGCAACCGTGTTGGACGTGGAATGGCTTCTGGTAATGGTAAGACTTCAGGCCGCGGCCACAAAGGGCAGGGACAACGATCTGGAAGCAAAACCCGTCCAGGTTTCGAAGGTGGTCAAATGCCACTATTCCAACGTTTGCCTAAACGTGGTTTTACAAACATTCACCGTAAAGAATTTGCTATTGTAAACCTTGATGCTCTTAACCGTTTTGAAGAGGGCACAGAAGTTACACCTGAACTTCTTCTTGAAACTGGCGTAGTAAGCAAGGAGAAAGCAGGTATTAAAGTACTTGCTAAAGGTTCAATTGAGAAGAAGCTTACAGTGAAAGCTCATAAGTTCTCTGCTTCAGCTAAAGAAGCTATTGAAGCAGCGGGCGGTCAAACTGAGGTGATTTAATGTTCCGGACAATCTCCAATTTTATGCGCGTGGGTGATATTCGACGGAAAATTATCTTCACATTATTGATGCTCGTTGTATTTCGCCTGGGAACTTTCATCCCTGTGCCTTTTTCAGATCGAGATGCCATTAACTTCATGGATGAACAGAATGCCTTTGGTTTCTTGAACACATTTGGGGGCGGTGCATTGCAGAATTTCTCCATATTCGCTATGGGGATTATGCCATACATCACGGCCTCCATCATTATGCAATTGCTGCAGATGGATGTAGTACCTAAGTTTGCGGAATGGAAAAAGCAAGGTGAAGTCGGCCGTCGAAAATTAGCTCAGTTTACCCGCTATGGAACGATTGTTCTAGCCTTTATTCAAGCAATTGGGATGTCAATTGGTTTCAACGCACTGGCTGGAGGACAGCTTATCGCTGAACCTGGTCCAATGAAATTCGCTGTCATCGCACTTGTCTTAACTGGAGGAACGGCGTTCTTAATGTGGCTTGGTGAGCAGATTACGTCTCACGGTGTTGGAAATGGTATTTCCATCTTAATCTTTGCCGGTATCGCAGCGGCGATACCGACTGGAGCAAATCAGCTGTATGACCAGTATATATCTGGTGCAGGTGAGGAGTTATTTATTAATATAGTGATTCTTGCAATTCTTGCATTAGTCATTGTTGCGGTTGTTGTTGGAGTTATCTTTATTCAGCAAGCGCTTCGTAAGATTCCTATCCAGTATGCTAAGAAGCTTGTGAATCGTTCTCCCGTAGGTGGTCATTCGACTCACCTTCCGATCAAGGTGAATGCAGCAGGGGTTATTCCAGTAATCTTTGCCATCTCCTTTATCATTGCGCCGAGTACGGTAGCTGGCTTCTTTGAAGGTAATGAAGTAGCCTCTGTAATTCAATATATTTTTGATTATCAGAATTGGCCTGGAATGATTATCTATGTTGCGTTAATTATTTCCTTCACATATTTCTACACTTTTGTTCAGGTAAATCCTGAGCAGATGGCAGAGAATTTGAAGAAGCAAGGCGGTTATATCCCTGGTATACGCCCTGGTGCTAATACAGAGACGTATTTAACTAGAGTGATGTACCGGTTAACATTCGTAGGGTCCATCTTCCTGGCAGCTGTTTCCATTCTTCCTATTATACTTGGAGCAGTAGCTGATCTGCCGCCAAGCGTACAAGTAGGAGGAACTGGACTGCTCATCGTTGTAGGGGTTGCCCTGGAAATGATGAAACAGTTAGAAAGCCAGCTGGTTAAGCGCCATTATAAAGGCTTTATTAAATAGATGTGAAAGAAAGCTAATGAAATGAGAGCGGAGGGAACACGTTGAACTTAATTCTGATGGGTCTTCCTGGTGCCGGCAAGGGTACTCAGGCAGAAAAGATAGTCGAGAAATATAACATCCCTCATATCTCTACTGGAGATATGTTCCGTTTAGCTATTAAAGAAGGAACTGCACTTGGTAAAGAAGCTAAATCTTTTATGGATAAAGGTGAACTGGTTCCTGACGAAGTAACAATTGGAATTGTACGTGAACGTTTAAGCAAAGATGATTGTCAAAATGGCTTTCTGCTTGATGGCTTTCCGCGTACGATTGCTCAAGCAGATGCGCTTGAAAATCTTTTAGAAGATATGAACGAGTCAGTCGATTACGTTCTTCATATTGATGTTCCAAAAGACCAACTCATCGAACGCCTAACCGGACGAAGAGTTTGCCCGACTTGTGGAGCGACTTATCATGTCATATTTAACCGTCCTAAAGAGGAAGGTAAATGTGATCATGATGGTGCAGAGCTTATTCAACGTGAAGACGATCAGCCTGAAACCGTTAAGAAGCGTCTTGAAGTAAACGTAGAGCAGTCTCAACCGCTGCTTGATTTCTACCAGGAAAAAGGTTATTTAGTCACTTTCGATGGAGATCGAGATATTAATCTCGTTTTTCAGGATATTGACCAAAAGCTCGGAGGCCTGTCAAAATGATTATCTGCAAAACGCCGCGGGAGTTAGAAATCATGCGCGAAGCCGGCCGTATCGTCGCCTTAACGCACCGTGAAATGAAGAAAAACATCCAGCCCGGTGTAACGACCGGTGAATTAGATCGGATAGCTGATCAATTCATACGCAGCATGGATGCAATCCCTTCTTTTAAAGGTTATAATGGATTCCGTGGCAGTATTTGCGCATCGGTCAATGAAGAGCTCGTTCACGGCATCCCGGGAGACCGGGTGCTAAACGAGGGAGATATCATTAGTATCGATATTGGGGCAAAATATCAGGGCTACCATGGTGATTCGGCTTGGACTTATGCAGTCGGCACTGTTGATGAGGACACTTCGGAATTGCTGAGAGTAACAGAAATATCATTGTGGAAGGGACTCGATGAAGCTAAGCCAGGTGTGCGCCTTTCAAATATATCTCATGCCATTCAAAGCTATGCAGAAGCTGAAGGTTTTTCAATCGTTCGCGAATACGTTGGGCATGGAGTTGGGCAGGATTTACATGAGGACCCTCAAATCCCTCATTACGGTCCTCCGGACAAAGGCCCGCGATTAAAGCCTGGAATGGTATTGGCTGTAGAACCAATGATTAACGCAGGGTCCCGATATGTGAAGACACTGTCAGATCATTGGACGGTAGTGACACAAGATGGTAAAATGTGTGCGCACTTTGAACACACCATTGCGATTACGGAAGAAGGTTACGAAGTATTAACTACAACCTAAGTGAAGGTGATCGTGTTTGAATGAATCTGAGTCGAGTCCACGAATAGGTCAAGTTGTTCGTATTGTGCAAGGACGTGAGGCAGGGCAGTATGCAGTGGTTATAGACATTCTTGAAGACCGCTTATTACTGCTTGCCGACGGAGAGAAACGAAAGTACGATCGACCAAAGAAAAAGAATCTGCAGCACGTAGAGCTTTTGGATTTCGTCTCTCCGGAAGTCCAAAACAGCCTTCTGGAAACTGGTCGCGTCACGAATGGCAAGCTTCGATTTGCCGTATCAAAATATGTCAATGAAGTGACAGATTTAGAGAAGGGGGATCAACTCGATGGCGAAAGACGATGTAATTGAGGTGGAAGGTACAGTCGTTGAAACTCTACCTAATGCACAGTTTAAAGTAGAACTTGAAAACGGCCATACTGTTTTAGCTCATGTCTCAGGGAAAATTCGTATGCACTTCATTCGAATCTTACCTGGAGATAAGGTGACGGTAGAACTTTCCCCGTATGATCTAACAAGAGGACGTATTACGTACCGTTATAAATAATAAACAGAGCTCCGTTATAAAAGGAGGTATGGATGATGAAGGTAAGGCCTTCTGTAAAACCAATTTGCGAGAAATGCAAAGTTATCCGACGTAAAGGTAAAGTAATGGTTATCTGTGAAAATCCTAAACACAAACAAAAACAAGGTTAATTAACCAAGGAGGTGCACGTACTAAATGGCACGTATAGCAGGTATTGATATCCCTCGTGAAAAACGAGTTGTTGTATCTTTAACTTATATCTATGGCGTAGGCAAGTCACTAGCTAGCGAAGTATTGGCTGAAGCTGGCGTTTCTGAAGATACTCGCGTTCGTGATCTTACGGAAGATGAATTAGGTAAGATTCGTAAAGCTTTAGACAGCCGCAACGTGGAAGGTGACCTTCGTCGTGAGAATTCTCTGAACATTAAACGTTTAATCGAAATCGGTTCTTACCGTGGAATTCGTCACCGTCGCGGTCTTCCAGCTCGTGGACAAAAGACAAAAAACAACTCTCGTACCCGTAAAGGCCCACGTCGTACAGTGGCTAACAAACGTAAGTAATTAGTAATAAAGGAGGTTTATAGAATATGGCACGTAAAGGAAATACTCGTAGTCGTAAACGTCGCGTGAAAAAGAATATTGAGAGCGGAGTGGCTCACATTCGCTCTACTTTTAACAATACGATTGTATCGATCACCGACGTTCAAGGTAACGTAATCACCTGGAGCAGCTCTGGGTCCCTTGGTTTCAAAGGTTCTCGTAAGTCTACTCCATTTGCTGCTCAAATGGCTTCTGAAGCCGCTGCGAAAGACGCTATGGACAACGGAATGAAAACTGTTGAAGTTACAGTTAAAGGCCCTGGCGCTGGTCGTGAAGCAGCCATTCGTTCTCTACAAGCTGTAGGGCTTGAGATTACTGCAATTCGTGACGTAACTCCAGTACCACACAACGGTTGCCGTCCGCCAAAACGTCGTCGCGTATAATAATTCTGAATAGAATTTGTCACCCTGTCTATAATGGGGTATGATAGCTTGTAAATAGCACCGCCACAGACAGTCATAATGAGTCTTGATATTGGGACTGCCTACCTGAGGAATTTCGGTTAGACCAGATGTCTAGCCGAGGTTTCGACGTTTTGAAGGAGGGTTTTGTTTAAATGATCGAAATTGAAAAGCCAAAAATCGAACCGGTTGAGATCAGCAGTGATTCCACATTCGGTAAATTCGTCGTTGAGCCGCTTGAGCGTGGATATGGTACAACACTAGGTAACTCCTTACGTCGTATTTTATTATCCTCACTACCTGGTGCAGCTGTTACATCTGTACAAATTGATGGGGTTCTTCATGAATTTTCAACAATTGAAGGTGTCGTTGAAGATGTGACGACCGTTGTACTGAATCTAAAGAAACTAGCTTTGAAGATTTATTCTGATGAAGAGAAGACTTTAGAAATTGATGTACAGACAGAAGGTAAGGTAACTGCAGCAGATATTACGCACGATAGTGATGTAGAAGTTCTAAACCCAGACCTGCATATTGCTACACTGGACAGTAACACGCCGCTGCGTATGCGTATTACCGCTGAGCGTGGTAGAGGATATCGTCCAGCTGAAGGAAACAATCATGACGATCTGCCAATTGGAGTTATTCCAGTTGATTCTATTTTCACACCTGTTTCTCGTGTAACGTATCAAGTTGAGAACACTCGTATCGGTCAAACTTCAAACTTTGATAAGCTTACTTTAGACGTGTGGACCGATGGAAGCATTCGTCCTGAGGAAGCCATCTCACTTGGAGCAAAAATCTATATGGAACACCTCAATATCTTTGTCGGCTTAACAGATGAAGCTCAAAAGGCTGAGATCATGGTCGAAAAGGAAGAGGACCAAAAAGAAAAAGTTCTTGAGATGACAATCGAAGAGCTTGATTTGTCTGTTCGTTCTTATAACTGCTTGAAGCGTGCGGGAATTAATACAGTTCAAGAGCTGGCGAATAAATCAGAGGACGATATGATGAAGGTTCGTAACCTTGGTCGTAAATCTCTCGAAGAAGTGAAGCACAAACTAGATGAGCTCGGATTAGGTTTAAGAAAAGAAGATTAATCAAACGCACATCTAAGAGATTCCTAAAAGGGAGGGATATTTCATGGCTAGAAAATTAGGACGTACTACTGATCAACGTATGGCGCTGCTTCGTAATTTAGCAACAGACTTGATCATTCATGAGCGTATTGAAACAACAGAAGCTAAAGCAAAAGAGCTTCGTTCTGTTGTAGAGAAAATGATTACACTAGGTAAGCGTGGCGATTTGCACGCTCGCCGTCAAGCTGAATCGTTCCTTTACAAAGCGGAGGCGAATGAAGAAGGAGATCAAACAGCCCTTCAAAAGCTGTTCTCTGATATCGCACCCCGCTACGAGGAGCGTCAAGGTGGCTACACTCGCGTGCTTAAGCTCGGCGAGCGCCAGGGTGACGGAGCAAAAATGGCGATTATTGAACTCGTTTAATATCACCATTTTAAGGGTGTAAAGGGCAGGACGAAAATCTCTACGAGAGGTTTACTCCAGCCCTTTTTTTATTGTCCTTATTTAGGAAATGATGTCGGAAATACGGTATATTTGTTGAAATTTATTTCCCGGGAAATGAGTGGAGCGGAGGAGCACATGATGGAGCAGAAAAAGGTTGAGTTCAAGAACGTGTCTTTCCGGTATCAAGAGGATATGCCCTGGGTACTTAAAGATGTTAGTTTTACCATCTGTGAGAATGAGTGGGTAGCTGTCATTGGTCATAATGGATCTGGAAAATCAACCATTGCGAAACTGATGAATGGTCTGCTTTTTCCTCAGCATGGGGAAATCTATGTAAATGGGGAGCTTGTAAACCAACAAACGATTTGGGACGTACGGAAAAATGTTGGAATGGTCTTTCAGAACCCGGACAACCAATTTGTAGGTACGACTGTTCGTGATGACGTTGCCTTTGGGATGGAGAACCACGGGATGCCGAGGGAACTGATGATTCAGCGGATTGCTGAAAGTCTATCTGCTGTTGGTATGAGTGAGTATGAATATCATGAACCCCATCGTTTATCTGGCGGACAGAAACAAAGAGTGGCTATTGCCAGTGTATTGGCTGTATCGCCGGAATATATTATTTTAGATGAAGCCACAGCGATGCTCGATCCAAAGGGTCGTAAAGAAATATTGAATACGGTGCTTGAAGTCAGAGAACAGCGGAACCTCTCTTTAGTGACCATTACTCATGACCTTCTTGAAGTTACACAGGCAGATCGTGTGATGGTAATGAATGAAGGGAAAGTATGGCTTGAAGCGGATCCTAGAGAAGTGTTTTCCATGCACGAAGAACTGCAGAAGATTGGCTTAGATACTCCATTTGTAACCAAACTAGCAGAAGAGCTGCAGGCAGCTGGTCTGAACCTTACATGTGAGCCACTTAATCACCAGGAGTTGTTGGAGGAATTATGGACATTACGTTCAAGAATGTAAGCTATACGTATCAGCCGGACAGCCCGTTTGAATTTAAGGCACTGCACGATCTGTCCTTTGAGATCCGATCTGGCTCTTTTGTTGCTGTTATCGGCCATACAGGTTCTGGTAAATCTACTTTAATTCAGCATCTTAACGGTCTTCTCCGTCCCACAGGCGGCGTGGTCACTATAGGACCTTACCGTTTATCTGCAGATGAAAAAAACAAACAGCTGCGTGAACTGCGGGAAAAGGTAGGAGTTGTTTTTCAATATCCGGAGCATCAGCTTTTTGAAGAGACAGTGGAGAAGGATATTGCGTTTGGCCCGACGAATTTCGGAGTAGATGATGAGGAGATCAAAGCCCGTACTAGAGAAGCTGTGGATGCCGTGGATCTGGATAAAAGTATGCTCGAACGTTCTCCTTTTGATTTAAGCGGGGGACAGATGCGTCGTGTGGCCATAGCAGGGGTACTAGCGATGAAGCCTGAGGTTCTTGTCCTTGATGAACCTACAGCTGGACTGGATCCACGTGGACAGAGAGAAATTATGAGTATGTTCTCTCACCTGCATAAGGAAAAACAATTAACGACCGTTCTGGTCACTCATAGTATGGAAGATGCTCTGGCGTATGCAGATCACGTTATTATCCTAAACCAAGGAAAAGTATATAAGCAGGGGGCCCCTTTAGAGTTGTTTCAGCAAAAGGAAGCTTTACAAGCGGTGCAGCTTGATGTTCCTGAGGTGATCGAATTTTTAGCGAAGGTTAACGAAAGGTTTGAAACTCATTATTCATATCAAGGCCAGTCAATAGCTGAATTAGCAAAGGAACTCGCCCATTACGTTGAAGGAGGGCGCGGTCATGAGTAGCACTATGATGATTGGTCAGTACATTCCCGGCAGGTCAGTTGTTCACCGGCTGGATCCTCGAACGAAAATTTCTATAATTTTCTTATTTGTAGTGATCGTTTTTTTTGCTAATTCGGTTATGAGTTATACGTTATTGACACTCTTTTCATTAGGCAGTGCCTTTGCTACGAGAATTAAAGTCCGTTATATATTAAAAGGGCTGAAGCCTGTATGGTTTTTAATTATTTTTACCTTTCTGCTTCATTTATTTATGACTCGGGAAGGGGAAGTGATCACCACTGTTCTAGGATGGGATCTTTATCGCGAGGCTGTGGTTCAGGGGGCCACGATCTCATTAAGGTTCTTCCTGCTTATTATGGTAACTTCTCTTCTTACACTGACGACTACTCCTATTGAAATCACGGATGCCATTGAACAACTGCTGGGTCCTTTAAAAAAAGTCCGCTTCCCGGTTCATGAGCTCGCTCTCATGATGTCTATTTCCCTTCGCTTTATCCCGACGCTGATGCAGGAAACGGAGAAAATATCAAAAGCTCAGGCATCCCGAGGCGTGGACTTTCGCACAGGCTCATTTAAAGACCGTGTGAAAGCTGTTATCCCTCTTTTGGTTCCTTTGTTTGTCAGCGCCTTTAAACGAGCTGAGGAGCTCGCTATGGCTATGGAAGCGCGTGGGTATAAAGGCGGGGAAGGACGGACCAAATTAAGAGAGCTGAAGATCGGCCGAGTGGATTATGTAATCAGCGGAGTTTTTCTTTTAGTCGTGATTGGATTATTCGTTACAAGGACCTAAGCTGGAGGAAATTATTATGGATCGAATAAAATGTACCGTTCAGTATGACGGCACCCGCTACGCAGGTTATCAAGTGCAGTCTAATGGCAATACTGTTCAGGAAGAGCTTGAAAAAGCATTAACAAAAATTCATAAAGGCAGGAAGGTGAAGGTTACGGCTTCCGGCAGGACGGATTCTGGAGTCCATGCCAGGGGACAGGTCATTCATTTTGACACGGACCTCACCATACCTGCACCGAACTGGAAGAGGGCGCTTGATACCATACTGCCGCCGGATATTCACATTACCGAAGCAGAGCAGGCAGCCAAGGATTTTCATGCACGCTACGATACGACAGGTAAAGAGTATCGGTACTTTGTATGGAACAGCCGGGAGCCTGATATCTTTCGGAGGAACTTTTCATATCACATAAAGATGCCTCTCAATCTTGATGCAATGAGAAAAGCATGCCGGATTATTGAAGGAGAGCATGATTTCACCTCATTTTGTGCGTCCCGCTCTGACGTAAAAGGTAGTAAAGTGCGGACGATCCACCACTCAACCATTGAGAAGAATGGAGCGGTGCTTATATTTATATTTAAAGGGAGCGGCTTTCTTTATAATATGGTCCGGATTCTAACAGGCACGTTACTGGAAGTCGGCAGAGGTGAGCGGGAACCAGAGGATTTAAAAGCAATAATAGAAGCTTTAGACCGGGAAGCCGCAGGCAAAACTGCTCCGCCGCATGGCTTGTTCTTATGGAAAGTAGATTATTAAATCTCAGCTGCAATAAAGATTAATTTACTTTGCCCTTTTGCTTGTCCTAAGCAGCCCGGTTCTACATTTTTATTAAAAAAACAACGTTTCCTTGCGTTTACACCCTTGACATCCGGGACAAGAGTGTTATATTATATTCTATGGCATTTTATTTCTATACCACGGTTAGCCCCGGAAACTAATCGTATTTGAGATAAATAATCAATGAATCAGTTTTGTGAAACTAACCATTCAGGAGGGAAACCGATATGCGCACAACTTTCATGGCAAATGAAAACAACGTGGACCGCAAATGGTACGTAGTGGATGCTGCAGGGCAAACACTTGGCCGTCTGGCAAGCGAAGTTGCTGCGATCCTTCGCGGTAAAAATAAACCTACGTATACTCCACACGTTGATACTGGTGATCATGTTATCATTATCAATGCAGGAGAAATCGAACTAACTGGTAACAAAATCAATGATAAGATTTATTACCGTCACTCAAATCACCCAGGTGGTTTGAAGCAACGTACAGCTAACGAAATGCGTAACAAATACCCAGAGCAAATGCTAGAGCTTGCTGTTAAAGGTATGCTGCCTAAAGGAAGCCTGGGACGCAAAATGGGCAAGAAACTTCATGTATACGCTGGATCTGCGCATAAGCATGAAGCACAACAACCAGAAGTTTACGAACTTCGCGGATAATAAAAGGGAGGTAATCGAGTGGCACAAGTACAATACTCCGGTACCGGACGTCGTAAAAAGTCAACAGCTCGTGTACGTCTTGTTCCAGGAACTGGTCGTGTAGTAGTAAATAAGCGTGATGCTGAAGACTTTTTCCCATATGAAACCCTTCGTACAATTCTGAAACAGCCTCTAGCTGTTACAGAAACTGAAGGAAACTATGATGTATATGTAAACGTAGATGGTGGAGGTTTCACTGGTCAAGCTGGTGCGATCCGTCACGGAATCGCCCGTGCTCTGCTTCAAGCAGATCCAGAATACCGTACACCACTTAAGCGTGCAGGACTTCTGACACGTGACGCACGTATGAAAGAGCGTAAGAAATACGGTCTTAAAGGTGCTCGTCGTGCTCCACAGTTCTCTAAGCGTTAATATCTTTTATTTAAAAAGCTCTTTTCCTTACATTTGGAAGAGGGCTTTTTTGCATTTTGCCCATAAAAGGGGGATAAGCGCCCATAAAGCCGCAAAAGCGCCATAAACCACAAAATAAATACCCCGGACTCCCTATTAAAGGAAGCCCGGGGTATCTTTATTTACTTATAAAGCAGGTACTGTTCACGTACTTCCTTAAATTCGTTTAATTCATCTTCCCATTCAGCTTGAATCTCTTCAACAGATTCTCCATTTTCAATGGCTTCCTGAACCCATCCATTTCCAATTAAGTTATTGAAAAAGCCATCTGTGCGGAATTCGAAATCTTCCGGATACATGTCGTGAATTGTCTTAACTAGATGTAGTCCTGTCTCTACAGGCTGATAAGACTCTTCGTGCTCCACGTGGATCTCCACTCCGTTACTTAATACGCTCTGATGTTTGGAGAAGGTCGGTGTAAAGGAGGCAGCACGGAAGGTTACGCCTGGTAAGTTCAAGTCATTCATCTCTTCCGCAAGCTCAGTACTATTGATAAATGGAGCACCGATCAATTCGAATGGCTGCGATGTGCCGCGGCCTTCAGATACATTTGTGCCTTCAATAAGAGCTGCTCCTGGATAGACAAGAGCGGTGTCTGTCGTCGGCATGTTTGGAGAAGGCGCGACGAATTCAAGCGGTGTGTCATCATAGTACATGTTGCGCTTCCATTTATTCATCTCTACGACCGTTAAGTCAGCACCGATTTCAAATTCTTCATTGAAAAGCTTAGAAAGCTCACCGACTGTCATCCCGTGTCGGAGCGGAATTTCATAATTTCCGACGAACGACTTGTACTCTTCTTCTAACACGGGTCCTTCAACTTTATCGCCGCTTAACGGATTTGGACGATCCAGTACAACAAATGGAATGTCATTTTCCTGCGCGGCTTCCATTGCGTAGGCCATGGTGTAGATGTAAGTGTAGAAGCGGGTTCCTACGTCTTGAATATCAAAAAGGAGGACCTCCACGTCTTCTAGCATGTCTGGAGTCGGCTTACGTGTTTCTCCATACAAACTGTAAACGGGTAATCCAGTTTGTTCGTCGGTATAGTATTCTACATATTCACCAGCCTGCGCACTACCACGCACCCCGTGCTCTGGTCCATAAAGAGCAGTAAGGTTAACGTCTGGATCTTCATGTAAAATATCAACGATGCTGTTTAAGTCTTTATCCACTCCTGTAGGGTTCGTAATGAGACCTACATTCTTCCCTTCAATCAGATCTTTTTCATCTTCCAGTAAGGCTTCAACCCCCAGCTGGAAGTTCTTATTTTTGCCTTTCTGCTTACCATTGTTTTCTCCTTTTTCTGCAAAAACGACCGTGAATGTGGACAGGATGAGTACTAACACGAGCATACCGATTAAGGGTTTCTTCACGTGATCTTCACTCCTTTTTTAAATTAGGAAAGGGAGGAGAAGACCTCCCTTTTTATTAATAATTCAAACCATGTCCGAACTCATAAAGTGGTTCCCCATTCTGGCCTGGAATAGTGACAGGCAGTGTGCCGGAAGGGCTGTTTTCTCCAAAGATAGTGGCGGCGGTGGAATCGAAGCTTGACTGATTAAAGCCGTACTGAGCAATGTAGGCGTCCGCTTCCGGATAAGCCATCACATCATAAGGGTTACGAATCCCTACACCAGTAACAGGAACGTCTAATTCTTCAATCAGCTGATTAACGAGCTGCATTTGGGCGCTGTCTTCATCGCGTCCTGCTACGTTAAACGTGTACGACCCTGCAATAATGTGATCAGCTTCATCGATTTGTTCCAGCTGTTCATCGCTCAGAGGTCCAGAGGCTTGAATTAACTCCGTATTCTCGTGGCGGCTCTGGACAGCATCATATAAATCGTTGATATACGTGTTACCTACGACAGCAATTTCTTCATTGCTGTCAGCCTCTAAAGGTAGAACATCATCATTTTTGACGAGCGTAATCGATTGGTCTGATGCTTGCTTTTCGACCTCTTTATGTTCTTCTGATCCAACAGTTTCTTCGGCATTAGAAATAATATCTTCTAAATCTGGAGCGGACTCGGCTTTAAGAATGCCGCGTTTTAACTTAAGAGTTAAAATCCGTTCAACAGATTCCTCAACGCGCTCTTCACTTATTTCACCATTTTCTACAACCTCTAATAATCCATCAGCTACTTCTTCAAGCCCGACCGGCATAAGAACGATGTCGGTGCCTGCATTAACCGCACGTATGACAGCATCCACGGAGCCGAAGTGGTCGGTGATAGCTCCCATATTAAGGGCGTCCGTAATAATTAAACCGTCATACCCCATTTCTTCCCGCATTAAGCCTGTGAGAACTTTAGGAGACAGTGTTGCCGGCAGAGTGACTTCTGTGCCGTCTTGTTTGGAAGTGACCGTGGTGTCATCAATCTTAGGGAAGGTCACGTGTGCGGTCATGATCGCATCAATGTCAGCTTCCATGGCCTGCTGGAATGGGTAGAGCTCTACATCCATCAACCGGTCAATGTCATGAGGAACTTCAGGCAGTCCAAGATGTGAATCTACGGCAGTATCTCCATGACCCGGGAAGTGCTTCGCAGTTGCAGCCACCCCTGTACTTTGAAGCCCTTTCGTGTAAGCGATTCCTAAATCAGCCACTAGCTCAGGATCCTCACCAAATGAACGAGTACCGATGACCGGGTTATCCGGGTTGTTGTTCACGTCCATTACTGGAGCAAGGTTCATGTTAATACCGAGCGACTCCAGCTCAGCGCCAATCGAGGCTCCGACGTTTTCTCCAAGATCTGTAGAACGAGTGGCGCCAAGAGCCATGTTTCCAGGCATATCAGTTCCTGACTGGAGGCGGGTGACAATGCCGCCTTCCTGGTCTATGGTCATAAGCAGACCGTATTTTTCTGAAGCTTCCTGGTAATCAGCGACTAATTCAGCCGTTTGATCTGTCGTGACGACGTTTTCTCTAAACAAAATTACACCGCCAAGATGGTAATCCTTCACGGTCTGCTCAATTTCGGGAAGCATTTCTGTTACATTATCGCCGTCCCAGTTTCTAAAGTCAGGCATTAACATCTGTCCGATTTTTTCTTCGATCGTCATTCCTTCAATGGCTTGATTCACTAATTCGTAACGTTCTCCGTCTTCTTTGACGATCTGTCCTTCAAAATCAGGCTTGCCTTTATTTCCTTTAGCTGGTTTATGGTCAATGGCAATACGGTCTTCATTAGTGCCGTCCGATACAGTAATGAATGTGCGGCCGTTTTGGCCAGAAAGAGTTACTCTTCCCTCTTCATCCACTGCGGCAACATTTTTGTTTGAAGATGACCAGCTTAAGTTTGAGTCATCAGCTTCTGTAAAATGTCCGTCGTCATGAACATTTAAAGCGGTAAGGTCCAGTTCATCCTCTATAATTTCAGGCTCTGTTTCTGGAACATTTTCTAATAATATTAAATCGTCTTGTCCGTCGTGAGCATCAGCCGATGCTGTTTGAGGTGTTAGAGGACTAATGACAAGGGCAGCGATAATCATATATATGGAACGTCGATGTCGTAATCGCTTCATTAGGCTTTTCCACTCCCACGTTATTTAATAAGATCTCTTTTCCCAATCATCCGAAACAAAATTAAGAGAACCTGGTTGGTTTATATTCAAGTTTGTGACATACCAGCCTCTGCCATTCGTACCACCGTCAGTTTCGTAACGGAAGCGGACGTATTTCGTGCCCGCCGGCAGATCAACTGATTGTTCTTCCCATGCTTTACTGCTGCCCGTATAAGGTTCAGGTAGGGCAGACCAGTTTTCTCCATCTTCAGAGACTTCTACGTAGCCAAAGTCATAATCCTGTTCAATCTTGTACCATGTATCGAAGGTAAGCATTGCTTCTTCATTTGGATCCACTTCAGCTGTTAAGGTTCGATTTAAGTTATCGCCATAGCCCGAGAACCAGGCTCTTTCCTTCCCAGGTATGTCGACCGGAATAGCGTCTGCTGCCTGTCTTGCAAAAAGCTGGCGGGTAGTATTCGTTGAGACGGTGTCTCTCGTTGGGTGCACCCGGTTGGTTAACAGAATCGCCATCGTCTGGTTTTCTGGGTTTAATACCATGGACGTCCCTGTGAAACCAGTGTGCCCTAGAGTAGAAGCGCCTGTTAAAGCATCCATGTACCACCCCTGTGAAAGCTCCCAGCCAAGTCCGTGTTCATTGCCGGGGAATTCAGGAATGCGGTTTTCGGTTAAACGTTCAATCGTTTCAGGCTGAAGGATTTGCTTTCCGCCATATCGTCCATCATTTAAGTACATATGGCCAAGTTTCGCCAAGTCTTCCGCTGTTGAGAAAACACCGGCATGACCCCCCACCCCGTCTAGGGACCATGCATTTTCATCATGGACTTCTCCCCATACCATGCCGCGGTCTATTGAAGGCTGGTATTCAGTAGCTGCGATACGGTCTTTAAGCTCTTGAGGTGGATTGTACATCGTATCTTTCATGGCTAGAGGGTCGGTTATGTTATCTTTTACAAATTCGTCTAAACGTTGTCCGGAGATGCGTTCAATGATTGAGGCAAGAGTAATCATATTTAAGTCACTGTAGGTGTATGTAGATCCTGGTGGGTTATCGAGCGGATGCTCGTACACATATTGCAGACGGTCTTCTCTTGTTTCTCCCTGCGAATAAAGAGGGACCCAGGCGACAAATCCTGAGGTGTGTGTCATTAATTGCTCAATCGTCACATTTTCTTTGCCGTTTTGAGCAAATTCGGGTATATGTTCAGCTACAGGGTCATCGAGGTCGAAGTGTCCTTCTTCATAAAGTTTCATAGCGGCTGTGGCCGTGAAGATTTTGCTGATGGAGGCTGCGTCAAATATCGTATCTTTCTCCATGCTTATGGGTTCATCCACTTGTGTTCCTTCATCATCTTCATACAGCAGTGAATGGCCGTAGGCTTCATTTTGGGCTATATGGCCTTTGCGGGCAACAAGAGTAACGGCGCCGGGCATAGCTCCTTCAGCAATTTTTGCTTCCAACACAGAATCAATCTCCTGTAATGGTTCCGCCATCAATCCGGAGCCTTTTACGGATCCAGGGTGGAGCACGGGAGAAGACGGGCCTGGATCACTCCACGAAAAGTTTGGGTGAGGTTTTTCTTTGGATTTTTTGTGATTTCTCTCTTCCATAGTCGGTTTATTCAGCTCGTTGGCTTCGACACTCCTTTCTTCTTGAATAGGATAAAACAGGGATGCAAGTATTGCAGCAGATAAAATGATAGGTGAAGCTTTCTTTTTCATAAATTCCTCCTTCCAGATGTCGACAATAAGGGATAGAACCATTTTCCTTATAATTCTTATGTTAATGAACAATAATATAGATGTCTATACCACTTAAGTCGCAAAATTTTTAGAAAATTGCAAAAATCGACAATATCCATATAGGCCCTTTGGTATAGTCATGTTTACTGCATTCATAATTTCATCTCTTGTCCCATATAGTGAGCTACAAGGGGAAGGGAGAGTATGGAACATGATGATTCGGCGGTTAAAAACAATTACATGGTTTACAGCCATCTTAATTTGCGTGGGTTTAATTTATATTCCTGTCCAGGAAGTAAAAGACACGATGCAATCCTGGTCGTCTCCATTGTTTGGGAAAGTTGTTGTCATTGACCCGGGTCACGGGGGACCAGACGCAGGGGCCAGTGGAGCTAATGGTACAGAAGAAAAGGGGATTACCTTGAATCTCTCCAATTACTTAAAAGACTATTTGCAGGAAGCTGGTGCTATTGTTTATTTAACACGGGAAGATGACCGGGATTTATCGGACAATCCTATATCTACAAAATATGGAAGCTTATCTGCTCGTAAAGCTGAAGATATTCGTAATCGAATCGACATCATTAACGGGGCAAAGGCTGATCTGTTTGTGAGCATGCATTTAAATGCAAGTACCTCTTCAGGGTGGCGCGGGGCTCAGACTTTTTTTAACCCGAATAAGGAAGATAGTAAGCGGTTAGCTGAAGCTGTCCAGGAAGAAATCAAAGATAATTTGGAGAATACTAATCGAGAACCGGCAGGGCTGAGGAATATATATATTCTAAAACATGCGGATTCCCCCGGGGTGTTGGTTGAAGCAGGATTTCTCACCAACCCTCAGGAAAGAGAACTTCTTGAAAGTGAAGATTATCAAAGAAAGGTAGCGGCTTCGATCTACCGGGGCATCTTAAAATACACGACAGAGGAATAAATTCCAAGAATTGTGCAAATTACTTAGAAAGCGTTTCATGTATGTTATACTTGCACTGTTGAAACATTTCTAAGGAAGGTGACCCATGTGCTTACTCAAGAAAAAGTACTAGAGATTCTTCACCCTGTCGAAGATCCGTTTTTACATAAAACGTTAGAAGAAACCGGCGGAGTTGAAGAAATTAAGATAAAAGAAGAAAAGAATCACGTCAGTGTAAAGATTTTAATTGCAAAAACAAATACAGCTGAACAGATGGAGCTGCAGCAGAAAATCGTTAATGCTCTTAAAAGCGGGGGAGCGGCTACAGTAGGTCTTAGGTTTGATAAACTTCCCGACGAAGTTATCGAAAAGCATCAGCCTGCCGCTGAGCAGGAGCAGGAAGCTACTCTGCTTGGGGGAAATACCGGCACTAAGTTTATTTCCATTGCCAGCGGAAAAGGCGGAGTAGGAAAATCCACAGTAACTGTAAACTTAGCGGTTGCCTTAACCCGCTTAGGTAAAAAGGTCGGTATCATTGATGCGGACATTTACGGGTTTAGTGTGCCGGATATGATGGGGGTTGAAGAACGCCCGGTTGTGCGCGGTGAAAAAATTATTCCAGTTGAACGGTTTGGGGTTAAACTTGTATCTATGGGCTTCTTCGTGGAAGATAACTCACCGATTGTTTGGCGCGGCCCCATGTTAGGTAAAATGCTGACAAGTTTCTTCAAAGAGGTAGAGTGGGGAGAGTTAGACTATCTCTTACTTGATTTGCCTCCAGGTACGGGAGATATTGCGATGGATGTCCATTCTCTTCTTCCTTCTTCCAAAGAGATTATTGTGACAACACCGCACCCGACAGCGGCGTTTGTAGCGGCTCGTGCAGGACAGATGGCGATTAAGATGGAACATGATATTCTTGGTGTTGTTGAGAATATGGCTTACTTCCAAAGTAAAGAAACGGGCAATAAAGAATTTGTTTTCGGACGCGGTGGCGGAGTAAAGCTTGCTGACGAACTGAAAACAGATGTGTTAGGACACATTCCTCTTGAACAGCCATATGAGGATGAAGATGTTTTTGCGCCGTCCGTGTATCAGGAAGACCACCCCACAGGTGTTGTTTATCGAAACATGGCAGCTAAAATTGTTGATAAGCTTTCCAACTAAAAAAATAAAAACACGCAGTCATGGATGGCTGCGTGTTTTCTTTATGAAGAACCTTTATCTTCCTGACTGCCTTCATCAGATTGTTCTTGTTCTCCTTCTTCTCCTCCCTCACTTCCACCGCCGCCGCTTTGCATTTCTTCAGCGGCCTTTAAGAGAGTTTCACTCATTTTTGCCTGAAACACAGGACTGTTTAACGTCTCTTCGATCGTCTTCTCTAAATGACCGCGAAACTGCTGACCCTGCATAACTTCAAGCATTTTTTCCATCATTTCTGGATTTTGATATAACTCGATTAATGAGGCCTGATATTCAGAATCCTTCATGAGGCCTTTCATTAGATCTTCCTGTTCTTCCTGGACAACCTTGCTGAATTCCTGCACGAAAGTTGGGTCAGAAAATAAGTTGCTCCAGAAGTCTTTGCCTTCTTCAGAAAGAAGGGTTTCTTTTACTGCGCTGGATACGTCTTCTGACTCCAGGGCAAGCTCCTGCTTCATTTTTTCATCGGAGAGTACCTCCATAAGAGCCTGCTGACCATCATCTGTTTTTAATATATCGACCATCATTTTTTTAGTTGTATCATAATCCCCCTGCTCGCTGGCACCTGAGCTGCCATTACATGCCGCCAGGAAAACAACGAGTAATATGGGACAAATGGTTCGTAAAATGGGCATGAGAAATGTCCCCTTTCCTTTGTTTTCCCATACCATTAATATGTACCCGGAAGAAAAAAATATGCGAGCTGGAGGAAAAACAGCAGGCTTCATGATAAAATACGAGAGGGAACTTAAAGCAGTAGGGGGAAAAAACGTGAACAGTCGAAAATGGGTGCGGTTATTCTTAACGACGCTGCTGATTGGCGGCGTTTTAACATTGCTCTCTAGTTTTATTATTAAAAGTAATTCGTATGCTGAAGTGTTTCAACCATTTCAAATGTTTGAACTGCTCGGTTTGTTGTTGTTTTTCTCTGGGTTAGGTTTTATTTTCAGTATCATAAGTCAAATGGGTTTTTTTGCATACTTAACCGTTCATCAATTTGGGAAAGGTATATTTAAAGGAAGCTGGACGTCGATACAGTTATTTTTAGTGGCTTTCACGATTTTTGATTTAATTTACTTTCGTTATCAGGCAGCAGAGGACGCCTCAATATGGCCCTATGTGTTTACAGCTTTGGCTTTGCTGATGATTTCTTTAGGTACAGCTTATGTAAAAGCGAAAGAAACAAATCGCCAGGCGTTTGTACCGGCCCTGTTTTTTATGGTGGTAGTGACGTCCATTGAATGGGTACCCGTCTTACGTGCGGGGTCAGTTGATTATGTGTGGCTGATGTTTATTCCTTTAGTCGTTTGCAATGTCTATCAGCTATTATTGCTGCATCGCTTAACCGCCTCAGAAGAAACGGGGAAATAAAAGAGCTGCAGCATAAGCAGCTCTTTTATTATTCAACTTGAGTAATTTTGGCTTTGCTGCCGTTTACTAATTCGGTAATGGTGGCAAATTCCAGATCTTTCTGTTTCAGGCCTGGCAGTACAACTTCCAGCGCCTTATCGGTTTGTTTTACTGAATCAGAAGCGTGCAGTAATACGATATCTCCCTTGCCGGTTTCTTCTAAAATTTGATCAATAATCTGATTCGTGCCGGGGTTTTCCCAGTCTCTCGGATTGACACTCCATTGAATAGCCTCAAGTTCTTTCCCATCGATGGCTTCCAGTACTTCTTTATTGTAATGTCCATGAGGGGGGCGGAACCATTTAATCTCCTCAAATCCAAGCTTATTAAAGACTTCCCTTGCTTTTTCAATATCCTGACTCATTTCCTGCGGTTCTAATTTTGGATAACTGGTATAGGCATAACCCATCATGGCAATTTCATGTTCAGCTTCATGTATGCTTTTTACAATATCAGGATGGCGTTCCGCCCATTCCCCGCTAAGGAAAAAAGTTGCTTTGGCATCGTGTGTTTCTAACTTTTTTAATATTTCATGAACCTTATTATTCCCCCAGCTAATATTAAACGTCAACGAAACAAAAGGGTGTTCTTCACTCCCCTGGGATAGAGCACGTGGTTCGCCGTCGCTGGAAAACACGGCAATCTGACTTCTTTGCCCCACCCACATTAAGACGGCACAAAATAAAGCAATAACGACAATAATTCCGTAGCGTTTAATGAGATCGATTCTGTTCCTCAAAAAATTCATGTCTTCGCACCCCTTTTAAACCTCTCTAATCTATACCTATGAAAAAAAGGACAACCTATGCTATAAATCCTGAAAAAAGGGTAAAAATAAAAAGAAGTTGTTTGATAGGGAGGGTCACTGATGTATGGACTTATGCTGACGAAGCAGGAGCATCAAGAGATCGAGTATTTATTGAAGAGAGAGATGGAAGAAATAACACTTGACCTAGGAGACCATAGAATTGACTCAAACATTAAAGGGGCCATGGAGGAAAGGTATGACGTCCTCTTTCAATTGTTCAGAAGATTTGCCAGTGGTGAAGAATGTCTGCAGTATATGCCCAAGAAGAAAAAACAGAACTAATTTATCTATTCTTAAATAGACAAAAGCTGAGGCTTTTGTCTATTTTTGTGAAATAAGTTTACTTCGCAGGATATAGGGAAAAAGAATTTAATGAAAATCATAAAAAGTTATTGCGTTTACTTCTGAGGATATGCTATATTAT
The DNA here is from genome assembly GCF_024189315.1 of Halobacillus sp. A5. GTDB lineage: Bacteria > Bacillota > Bacilli > Bacillales > Halobacillaceae > Halobacillus_A. The sequence continues at coordinate 63,745 of NZ_JAIZEO010000008.1, forward strand.
TAATCGTTGTCAGGAAAGTCGCCGGAACACAAATCGGCAGCATTGAAATGACTGGAACTTTTTTCGGAAATGTTATTGACTTAATTTTATAATCATGGTAAATTAGTTCTTGTCGCCAAAACGACAGCAACGCAATTTGATCTTTGAAAACTGAACGAACCAACCAGTACGTCAACATCTTCTTTCTATATAGAAGGAAGTAAAACAAGCACATTCGGTGTGCAAATGAGCAAGTCATTCTCAACTTTTATGGAGAGTTTG
>NZ_JAIZEO010000009.1 GCF_024189315.1 Halobacillus sp. A5
AAGAGTTGGATGATAATTCACCTACAAAGAATGACATCAAAGATGCGAAGGTTATTGCACAATTAGTGAAAGATGGGAGATACGCTGAACCAAACATTCCGCAAGGAGTTTATGCAGAACTCCGTGGGGCTAAAAAAATTCGCGATCTTCTATCTGTCGACCTTCAAGTGGTGCAGGGACAGATCCATAACTGGATTGATCGGTATTTCCCTGAGTTATTAACGGTGTTTAAAGATTGGGAAGGTAAAGCAGCTCTTCAAATATTGAAACTTAACTTACTTCCACACGAACTTATGGACCTCACAGATCAAGAATTAATGATGCACCTTAGAAAGACAGTCAAACGTGGGGTAGGTTTAGATAAGATGCAGGAATTAAAGCGAGTGGCTGGTTGTTCAGTAGGTGTTCGTCAAGGTTCGGATATGGCTAAATTAGAACTTCATACCTTGTTAGAAAAGTATCAATTGATTCATCAAAAGTTGGAAGAGCTTGAGTCCAGAATGGACTCTTTTCTTGAACAGGTCCCTGGCGTAAAACAAATGCTAGGAATCACAGGCATAGGAAGAGACACTGTGGTTGGGTTCTTTTCAGAGGTCGGAGACCTTAACGGCTACTCTCATCCTCGCCAGATTATAAAGTTAGCAGGCTTGAATTTGAAAGAGAATACTTCAGGAAAACATAAAGGTCAGACGAAAATTACAAAGCGAGGCCGAAAGAAATTGAGAGCCCTTTTGTTTAAAGTCGTCATGCCTCTTGTTGCCAAGAATTCTGCTTTTAAAGCCCTACATGAATACTATACGAAACGACCCAACAATCCTCTGAAAAAGATGCAATCGATGATTGCCTTGTGTAACAAACTGATAAGAATATTGTTTGCCATCGGTAAGAAACAATTTGAGTTTAGTGAAGAGAAGATGTTAAGAGATATTCCTCATATGAAAGAATTACAGCCAGCAGCTTAGTTTTTTTGTAGTCGTAGTTATTTTAGTTATGTAGACATTTGAAGCACGGATTAGTCAGTCAAACCACAATCCTACGGACATTGATCCTGCAGGGCAGCATTACTGACATCCACCTCATGGAAAGGTTGTACGAAGGAATTTTAGAGCATTGACTCTGTGAGACATGGGAGGGTTCACCTCCATGAGATTTGTGGACATCCATAAGTGCACTCATAAATCAGTCATAACCCATTTTTTAACAAACAAGCAATTGGGTGTAAACGGTCAGGCTCTAAAAGTCCATAATTAGACATAAATACAACTTAATACCATTATTCAAATAAGGAATTGATATAGATAACTATGAAATTCTAAGAAAAACAGAGAAATCGTAAGATTATCCTTTATTTATAGAGGGAGGTTAGTGGAAGACTCAGTTTCGAGATATAAAGGTGGAAATTACTTATACTGAAACTTTATAAAGGTCTATTCGTAATTTATACAAGAGGTTTTTGTGGATGAGGGGTAATATGGATTAAACCTAAATAATTGCCCCAGGAAAGGTGCTTACAAATGAGAAGAAGTTACAAATTTTTTATGTTGTTGCTAATTGCATTATTAACACCAGTTTTAATCATTGTTTTTTTATATATACAAGACAAAATGACAGTGAAAGATTATGCGCAAGAATTTTACTCTCATCAACTTCCACAAAATACTAAGATTTTAGATAAAGGGCATAATTTTGGTGTTTTTTATGGAGGAGGTCCTTGGGGAAGTGGAGGGAGACCTACTATGGTTGCTTATATGAAGCTTTCTACTGAACTAAGCGAGAAAGAAGTTTTAGATTATTATAACAATAATAATCTAAGCATTGAAACTCAAAACGGAATTGAAGTTTATTTTAACGAAGGAAGAGAGAAAAAAGAAAAAGAGGGAAAGGTTTGGTATGAAGGAAAATCACCTCTTTATGCAAGCCAAGACGTCAATCAAGACAATCCAATTGATTTAATTATTCAAGTAAGAACGGAATTCAACCCTTCGATGGGAGAATTAGCATCCTTGATTTACTAGAATATCGCTTATATTTACCGAACTTTTTGAACAGATGGATTGCTCAGCATTAAGAATCTATAAGCTTTGTTCTGTAAACAAAGAGCAAGTTTGGAAGTCATAATTTAAAGTACTTTGATACCGAGTCTTCTGTTATAGTGGGCGATTGCTTAATAGCGCAATACATATATAAATTAACAACTTGCAGGAGGTAATAAATTTGAAGATAGAAATTGAAGTTAAAGCGTATGGAGAAGTTGATGTGCAAGGCGCAGAGGATGCTTTTAAGGGTGTTGAGCTAATGGGTGTACATAAACTCCCTAAAGATACAACAATAAGAGAAGTTGAAGCTCTATTATCTGCGCTATTTGATGAAGTAGAAAATAGTTATAAGAACCCAGAGCAATGTGTAGGGAAAATCACAGTTCGTGCAAAAAAGGAAAACGGTGAAATTGTATATTTAGGTTAAATATTGTTGCACTAACGGGGGCAATTCAAGAAGATTGGATTGCGTCCATTGTTCCGTTAAAGGGGGAATTTGTCCAACAAGGAGGCAGTCTTCTTGATCGATTTTAAGCGAACAATAAATTGTAATTAAACATGGAAAGGAGGAGGTTGTTTTCATTGGTATTAATGAATGGACAACAGAAGATATATACATATTTATTTTTACGATAATTCTTATGTTAAACAATATCGCATCTATACTTGAATATAAGAAAAACAAAGAGAACCTCAAAAGTATCAACGAAAGTCAATTAATGTTGCCAAGTAAATGGAAGTTGTTTATGGCAAAGTTAATAGGAGCATTTATTTTTAAGTGGCTTATATATATCATTGCTTCTGTGATTACAGGGAGTTTTTTAGTAATAATCATCTCCTTGATATTAATTACCTTGAGGGTCTATGTTATGTTTCATAGCTTAAACGAGATCCAAGAATCGAAAACTGACTTATATGTTCTAGTTGCGGAAACTGTCTTTGTAGGAGTGTTTATGCTGTATTACTTTGGCTTTAAACAACCAACTTAATAAATTCTAAAGAGTTACCTAAGGATATCTCGATACTGAGTCTTATAAAAACTGGGGCAATTGTTCAATATGGACGATCGTTTTGAATAACGGAGAAGGTTTGTTGAAGAAAATAAGAGGGAGGATAGATTAATGGACAATAGCAATGACCATAAAAACATCCCAGTATGGGCATTTGAAACAATTGAGTTAAAAGAGCCAGACCCTATGTGGAAGGACAAAGGCATTCGGGAGAGAAAAGAACTATACAATTTACTTTCAGCTTTTGGTGTTAAGCAAGTAGAACATATAGGCAGTACAGCAATTCCTAATTTGCCCGCTAAACCAATTATCGACTTAATGGCTTCTATTCCATCATTTAAACTTATCAACAAAATAGTGGAAAACTTATCTTTACACGATTGGCATTATGTACCTCCCGAATTAGACAAACAGCCTTGGAGAAGATTTTTTGTTAAAGTAAAGAACGACAAACGAGTAGCTCATTTACACCTAATGCAAGAAGGAGAAGAACGTTGGGAAAAACAACTTAAATTTCGAAATAAATTAAGAACTAATGCACACCTTGCAGAGGAATACGCTACAATTAAAAGCCAATTAGCACAAGAATTTAATAATGACCGTGAGGGATATACAGAAGCAAAAACAGAATTTATAAATAAGGTGCTATTTAACTAAAGGGTTCGTTAGTTACCATTTCCTACAAAATATCTCGAAATCAAGTCTTCCAGTAATTGGGGCGATTGTTCAATAGAGCATTACCCCTTTCTTACATAAACACAGGCAATATCGTTGTGCTAAAATATTTATTCAAGAACTTATATGGAGGAAAGTTATGAAAATAACTCAACAATGGAATCAAGAAGACAGTAATTATATTCGTAAAAAGGTAATTGAACACAATCTTTCTAAATTACCAGATGAAGTAAAACACCCAGTCAAGAACATTAGCTTTATGCTTCGAAATGAAGAGGAGAAAATTTTAGGTGGCATTACTGGAAGGATTTTTTGGTATAACTTACACATTGAATTCTTATGGGTTGATCAATCTCTTAGAGGAAAAGGCTACGGAAAACAGTTATTAGATAATATAGAGGAAATAGCAAGAGAGAATAGATGCAACCTTATTCAACTAGATACATTTAGCTTTCAAGCCCCAGATTTCTATCAAAAATATGGTTATGAAATAGTAGGTGTAATAGAAGAACATCCCAATAATAATAATCAACAGTATTATCTTTCGAAGAAACTGGCTTATTGAGATATGTAAGTTTAACTAAGGGGGGGTAAAGTTAAAGATTTCCCAAGATATATCTCGAAATCGAGTCTTCCGCTAACGGGAGCTATTGCTCAATATAGTGCTTGCTTTCAACACTTAATGAGGTTAAATTAAATCGAAGCTAAGATAAAGGGGGAATCGTTGTGGGAAGGAAAACTATGAACTTAGTAAAGCTGTTAGTGGGAGTAGTAGTAGGAATTGCGATTTATGAAGGGATAAAAGGATTATTCTTTTAAGTGTACATTTTGTTCTTCCTCCTTCCTTACTTATATTGTAAATGTGATTTTTTAAGTTTTGATAGATTTCACGTAAAGGTTTATTTAAAATTACCGTCCAAAGTGTGATTTTTTTATAAAGAAGTTCGTTCATTGCATAAAATAAGAGCATGTTTTTAAGTTTTGTACATTCCACATTCCTTTTTAGGTATCTTTACTCTGGAGATGCCAAATTTTTGATCTGGCTTTAACTGTTGATTAAGTCGAAGGCAGAAATAGTAAGAATCGACTTCGGTTACTACGTAATAAGGGGAGCCTTTAAAACAAATTACTTTATTCAAAATCATCACTCTTTCTCCTAAATAAAAATTCATTATATGCTGATATCATTCTGTTATGATCTCTATCTTCCCAGGAAGTAGGGTCTTGAATTTATAAACTTTAATTTGATGGGTATAAAGTTATGAAGGTACTGAAGATAAACTACAAATCATTTTATATAGGTACTATTCGTTTTGATCATACTAAACATTATTAATGGAAATCTATACCTTCTACAGAACCTCTATTCAAATGTCATAAAATAACAAATTAAAAAACCACATTTTATTTGATAGCCCACCACTCAACGGATTTAAAAGATAAGTGGGCTGATCCTGATACAATTGTTTCTGATTGGGACTTCGATAAAGCTAAACAAGGATGGGGTCAAGCATATAAGCAGTATCAAGGGAGAAACACTGAATGGATATTTGATGGGGTTCTAACAAAAATCAATAAGTAAAATGGAATGTAGTGGCTGTCGTAGAAAAACAGACAACAAACACAAACGTAAACATCAACGTTTACGTTTGTGTTTGCGTTAACCCACTTAATCAAACAACGAGAAGAAAGATATTAAAATCACAAACATTTACGTAAACGTTTGTGTTATAATGCTATTAAGAAAAAGATGAAGGAGGGAGATTATGGGGACGACCATAAGTTTCGGTATTCAAAAGGGTGGGGTCGGGAAGACCACCACCACAGCAATCTCAAGTTATCTTTTAGCAGAGATGGGGTATCGTGTACTCGCCGTTGACTTTGATAGCCAGGGGAACCTGACAGGCATGCTCACCCAAAGAAATATCTATGACTTTACAGAACACACCGTATTACAAGCCTTAAAAGAGAAGGATCCGATTCCGTACATACACCAAGTGCGTGACAACTTAGATTTGTTACCCGCGGAAGATTTCCTTTCAATCCTGCCACGGTATATCTATAGAGAATACAAAGGTCATCCAACCACATTACTGCGGGAAACCTTAGATGTGGTAAAAGCAGAATATGACTTTATTTTGATCGACCTTCCACCAAACCTGGGAGACCATACCATTAATGGATTAACAGCTTCGGATTATGCAGTCGTTATGCTGCAGTCGGAACCCTTCTGTTATGATGCATTGGATCGATATTTGGAGTTCTTAGCAGGTGCTCAAGAAAATACAAATCCAGATTTGGTTTTAGCTGGTATTCTTACGACAATGTTAGATGCTCGAGCCACCATTGATTCTTCCATATTAGATCAGGCCAAAGACGACTTTGAAGAACTTGTATTTGAATCGGTCATTCGCCGCAGAAGCCGAATCAAAGAGTTTTCTATTGAAGGCATCCAAAACCGTCTGAAAGCTGATCGTGTCGCACTAGCCCCATATGAAAGTTTTATTAAGGAGTTGATCTCTCGTGTCAAAGAAAGACAAGTACAGTAACTTATTAAATAGAAGGAATTCGAGTGCTGAAAAAAATGAGAAACAACTAAATAAAGCGCATGACTCCCTTTTTCAGAAAGAAGAGCCTAAACAGGAGAAGAAAAAGGATGCGCCCCAGAAAAAGAAGAAGTTTGAAGATAAATATAAACGAGCTACCTTTTACATTGAAAATGACATTATCAAGCAGCTAGATAGCCAAGCAGGAAAAGAAAAAGGGGAGAAGACCCGGATTATAAATGAGGCCTTACGCCAATTCCTTTCCTGAACAAACGTAAACGTCTACGTTTACGTTTGTATTGAAAGAAATAGGGAAGGGACCGCTTTAATAAAGAAATGATATTTCTTATTCCTAAGATTTTGTTTTACTGCAGTAAGGGAAAGGGGCCTATTTCATTTCTTTTTTGGTTTTAAATTTTTGGCGGTATCTTAGCAATATATGACACCTTAAGAAGGATCAATAATAGCATCGTTGCGCAAACAGAAGAAATTAAAAAATCACAGGACAGACTACCAAATGAGGATTAACGTATCCTTTTCTATACAAGAAATATAAAGAAGAAACAAACGTAAACGTTTATGTTTACGTTTGTTTCTATTTTGTAGAAAAAGATAGCTGATAAGTTGGAAATATCCACAACCGGGAGGGGGGAATCGTCGACGTTTACGTTTATGTAGCATTGATGTCACCTCAAAATATCGTTTTAAAGAGAACCAATTTTATAAAATGAACTCTATCAATAGGCACTCAATGTTATAATAAAATTTGAGGGTATGATACTCTCAACCCCCAAAGAGAGAGGGGGTGTAAGTGATGGAGCAGATTCTAATTCTTTTTACTGCGTGTGTAAACCTAACAGTGGCTGTCATTAATTTGATCGTCTTGTTAGTATCCTTGCGTAAAAAGAAAAAGAACCCACACCGTCGCAAGCGGTGAAGGTTCCACTATCTGTCACAGGAAAGGGGATTAGTCCCCTTTCCTACCCATTATCTTACGTTTATCATACCCTCTTTATTCAAAAAATGCAAGAAAAGGAGGGCTTAGTCACATATGCTGACATTGGCTTTCATTATTTCTATTGTTGCCTTAATTATATCAATCATAACGTTAAGACTCTTATTGAAGAATCATAAGTAAAAGTGAACTAAGTCCTTTCATGTATTTAAACTACACATTAACTGATGATATCATTATCAGTTTTCCTCTTACCTTGAACACAATAGGTTTAAGGGATGAAGATATGCCTATAGCAATGGCCCATCCTATACCTGGTAATACGATGCCTATAGCAATAGCGCCTGCGGCCACTGTACCACTAAGAATATTAGCGACGGTAGTTTTACTTAACCAAACTTCAACACCCCACCATTTAACCTACATTCTATTATAACGATTATAATCGTATCCACCATACGCCGCTTGCAGTTCCCCAGAATCATTATTTTCAAATGAAGAAGTGCTGTCGAGATCATACTTATGCCCTTCCGCCTCTAATTTCTTTTTTACATCAGTATCATGGATTTCATACATAAAAGTATCTTTGTCAATTTTCTTTAACTTATTGTTTTCTTTTGGGGTAGACTTATCGTTTCATAATTTTCTTTAAACCTATGAAGATAGCAGTTGCCTACCACAGAAATGATAGTAATCCCCTCTGATATTTGTTTAAGGAGAGATCCACAAGAACCACAGGTTTTGAATTAATTCTCTCTTTTATTTCGTTTTTCTATCTCTTTCTTCAGATAAACTTCACACGTTGATCCTTTCCAATATTTCGACCCAGCAATTTCTAAATCAGGGGTTGGAACAATCCCCCTTTTTACATATACATTGATTTTTGATCGATCATATTGAAGACCGTGTTCTTTTAAATACTGAGCAAATTGTGTTTGGTTTTTGTACTCATCGCTTTCTCGAATCACGCTAAAAGTAGGCTTTTTCATTAAATAGGTATCCTCGGAAAAAAAGACATGGATCGCCTGTAAAGCAAGATTCAGCCAGTCGTCGTCCAAGTGCTTATAAATGGATGCTAAATTAAAATTTTCATCGTCTGGTTCTTCAAAAAAACAGACCAGCCGCAAGAATGTTTGCTCAACATCGTTAAACTTCTTTAGAGCTTCATCATCAAGGTTCACATTTTCATTAGTTGGCATTACCTTTTCAAAGGACGACATTTGATTCACAATCAGAGCTGTAGATTTTTTCAACTCAAACACTCCTTTGTTAACATTGTTAACAATATTATACAAAAGTTTGTTGACAATGTTAACAATAATACTCAATTTTATTTCTGCTACGGCAACTCAGCACAAAATTCCTTAATGGGGCACCTACTTCGAGAACTCTTTCACGTAAAATGAAGAGCTATTCTCCAAGCAAGGTTCAGGTCGTAATTTTTGGGAAATTCGCTCAAAAATTCTCCACCTTTTCCCCCTTGCTCTCCGAATTTTGGCAGGGGCAGATAGGTCGCCAAGCCGAACATACCCAAAACGAGGATTCCAGGAACTCGGCTTGAATTAGCCATTGTACCTGCCAAACCGCTAAGCGTATCCGTTCTAGGAGAGATTTGCGAAGGAAGGGGAGATTCCCCCGCTAATTCACCCCGCCTTCACCTCACACCCCAAAACAAGGGGAAACCATGAAGGGTGATCCTATAAGGCGCAGTGATGATTTATAAGAATTATCAGCTTTGTAAATCCACATTTTTTGACGCTACTCCTCCATACCAATTCCTATTTCTTACTTAATCCCTTACGATAAAAAAACCCCCTGCACACAGCCATGCAGGGGGATGGTTTATACATATTCTACACCTAGAATATGGTCACTGGCTTTTTGAGCTTTTTGGGAGGCCTGGACAATCAAGGTGGGATCATCTTTTAATTTCCGTAACCATGATTGAATATAAGAGGCGCTATTATCAATGGTTTGAGTCTCAATGCCCGTCACGCCGCATAACATGGAAGCTCCTAATTCGGCAATCAGTTCTTCTCGGCTGTAGTTCTGACTGCCAAAGCTAATTTCTCCGGTGATCCCTTCTCGATAGAGGCGGTCCTTGTGGCCGGTGCTGTGGACCATTTCGTGAAATAACGTACTGTAATACTCGTGAATGTCCTCAAAATCTTCTTTAGGGGGGACATTGATCCGATCCTCATAAGGAGCATAGTAAGCTCGACCACTCACAAAGCTATAAGAAGGACCATTGAAATACCCCTCTTTGACCCTTTCAGCTTCTTCAATGGGATCATGCTCGAACGTTTCAACGGTTCGTTTGGTTTCTAATCCTTCCACCTGCGAACCCACTTCAAACACTCGATAATACCGAAGCAAAGGGATCTTTTTTTCTTCTTCCGTTTCTTGATCTTCTACGTTAAGTATCTTCCAGAACACCACCATATGAGATGTTTCACCTTTCTTTACCTTGCCTCCAGCTTCTTTGATCTGTTTAAAAGTGGCATATTCTCCACCATCCAGCAGCATTGTATTAATGCCTCGATAGGGTTTTTGTGTTTTCCAATTGACCGCCACGCCATTTCTAAAAGGTTTTCTCCAGGGAACGACGCCCTGCTCCAACTTCTCAATCATTTGGTTCGTAATCATTTCATAGATTTTTTTACTCATGATTCTTCCTCCTTATTTTTCTTTTGGAACGCCGAAACGAAGGTGGTTCCCCAAAAGGGAATGATTTTTCCCTTTTGCTATGGAGAATCTCAAAACGCCCATAAAAAGGTGTCCATAACACCATGGAATACCGTAGCGAAGCGAGGATATGCCGTGAAAGGTTATGGACTCCTTTTTCATCTTCTTGGCTTGCTGCAGGAAAGGTTCGGGTGTCCTGCCTGCTGCAAGGTTAGAAGATGTGGGAGGTTTTACGATTCGGAGGGCAAAAGGAAAAATAAGCAAAATAAAAAAAGCAGACGCAGGTCTGCTTTCCTTTGGGTGAACGTAAGTTTTGTTTTTGAACTTCGACTCGTTCGGGATGGCCGATAGGTAAACGGAACAGGAACGTAGGGAGTGTTGGCGAAGGAATGAGCTTACAATCCCTCGGTATCGGGGCGGTTAATCCCGAAGCGACATATAGGGGCTGACGAAAAGCGTTGGTTGCTTTTGGATCAGCCCCTTATGCCGTCGCCCTAAAAGTTTTTTAGAAATCCGCATCAAAAATACCCTCTGAAATAAAACCATCGGCTTGAAGAAGAAATCGTTTCAAAGAAGAATCCGGTAACGTAGAAACTTTGGAGTGAATATAAATGGGGGAAAACTGAGGACGCTCTTGATCGATCACGACAATCTGCCGGTCTCCATCATCCATGCGATAGGTACAATCGATCGTGTAACGCGAACGACCACTGCGTTCTAACATTAACTCTATTTTCTTATTCATACCATGAACCTCCTTTCTAGGTGGGTATATAAAGAGTTCGACTTTACTCCGATATCTCCTCTCTGATTTCTCTTTTTCTCCTATACTGTACCTCCTAGGACACAAACGTTTACGTAAACGTTTGTGTCCTAGGAGGTACACGGTTTTTTCTGTAAAATACAGTGTATTTGTGTTAGTATGTAAGTACATCATTATGTGAGTATGTATAATATATATATAAGTAAGAAATGATAGAAAGGAGAATAATAAGAAATGAGTGGAATGGCCTTGAGTAAAAAAGAAACTCGTAAGGTAGTACAGACTGGAAACAGTCTTGGAGTGGGGTTACCGAAATCAATTATTGATTCACTAAAAATAAAGCGTGGGGATGAGATCGAATTTGATGTAAAGGATAATCAGATTATCTTAAATAAAAAGAGGAAGTGGGAAGAGGAAGTGGATACGGAAATGTTAGAAATGCTTTCGGAAACCTTTGAAGAACACGACGAAGTTTTCAAAAACCTGAAGGACCGCTAAATGAGGATAGCTTATTTAAGAACCAAAGACGTAGTATTAATCCACTTTATGGTCATGAAAAAGTACGGAGGAGGAGAACAGGCTGGGATCAAAGATCAAGGGTTACTTGAATCAGCTATTTATCGTCCACAACAGACCGCATTTGAAAAAGATGCCTATCCCACAGTTTTTGAGAAAGCTGCAGCATTATTTGAGTCATTGGCTAGAAACCATTGCTTCTACAATGGAAATAAAAGAACAGCCCTGGCTTCGCTTGATATCTTTCTAAAGAAAAACGGCTACAAACTAAAGAAGAATACGCCTGGGAATGAGGAATATACCGTAGTCGTTGCTCAAGGAAAAGGAGGGACGATTACGGATATAACTGGATGGTTAGAAGCCCATACATCAAAGTATCAAAATTAAACCTTCATAACCACAAACGTAAACATCAACGTTTACGTTTGTGGTTATTGTGCCTAATAACGGGGAAGGTGAGCCTTATTGATTTAAAACCTTGAAGTTCGTAAACCAATTAAAAGGGTAACGTATCATCTGCTGCATGGTGAACAGAGGAGGCTACCAATCATTTAAAAACAACACTCTATAAAAAAGTGTTGTTTTTGAGACTTAGATTTGGATTTGGATTGTATCTCTTCTTTCATCAATTGAATTAGCTTCCGGAAAGTCATCGTTATCAGGTTTATGAGGAGGATCCGGGAGGTTCGGAAAACCTGAAATTTCCGGAAGTCCTATGGAAATGGTAAAAGCAAATGCTAACAGGAAATGTGATATTTTCTTTTTCAATATAAAAACTCCTTTATGCTATTTTCGTTAGTACTCTCTAAATATCGCTCATAATAATGAGTTGATTTTTTATATAGCATGTTCTTTTTATAGAGGGTAGCTAAGAGTAAATTCAGCTCCTGATAAAGAGACGGATTATATTTTTGGTAATAAGGAAGGGCCTCCTTTTCTAAAGTCTTAAATAGGGATTTAGTTTCCTGATTTTCCAGCGAAAGAAGCTTCATTATTTTGAACTTGTAATAAAAAGCGTAATTATTTTCTTCTTCCGAAAGTTTAATCCCTTTCTTTATGTATTCCAATTGTAGTTCTAGTTGGTTGTTCTTTTTAAAAACATAAGCTAATACATACATACTGCTTAAACGTTCTTTAGGGGATTTCTTATGTTCTAGAGCCTTTTTTAAATATTGAGTAGCTAGGTCATATTCTCTTTTTAATGAGTAGGTGTAACCTAGGTTGTGATAGATCTTCCCTAAATATTTCTGATCGTTTATAGGGGCACTAATAGTAAGTAATTTTAAAAATTGTTTTTCCGCTAGTGAATGTTTTTCTATTCGGTTGTAGTTGATTCCAATAAGTATATTACAATCTAAAATTCTCTGAAAATGCAATTGATTATTGTAAATGTCCAAAGCCTTTTTCGTATAAAATATGGAATCATTAATATTCATTAACTGAGCATTAACTAATCCTAGCTGATAATTTATGTTAGCTTGAGCTTGCTCGAGGTCAATTTCATTCATGATTTCTTTTGCTTTCTTATAGGAGTTTAAACTGTCCAGTGGTGAGCCAAATAAATACTGATACAATCCATAGGAATTAAAGAACCAAAACCTAAATTCTTTAGATAAGTAACTCAAGTTTTGCTTTGCTTCATCTAATTTTTCCATAGCTTTTCGTTCGTCTCTTTGGTATAGGAAGTATTGAGCTAAAATTAGTTTATATCCAATTTGTAAATTAGGATCAATCTTATCCTTAATCTTTTCTTGAATTTCTCCCAACCGACACGAAATCTCATGTAGATTAATTCGATCTACGATTCCATAGTAAACATCTTTCATTAGGTTTATTAAGCCCTGGTTATTGTCCCCCTTTAATCCTAAGGGTTCTAAATCCAGCTTTTTGCAAATATGGGATAGAATATCTTGTTTAGGCTTTATGGTGTTATTTTCAACTTTACTTATGTAAGTGATAGAACATATTCCATCAGCCAGTTGCTCTTGAGTTAATCCTAATTCCTTTCTTTTATACCGTATGAATTTTCCCACAAACATGTTAAATCCTCCTCTATATTGAAAAAATATAGAAAGCAAACGCATCTATACCATTTTTTTCAATACATGGATATTTTAACATTGGCTCTATAAACGAGTATAGAAAATCTGAGAAAAAAGACTTTCTTTACATAATAACATGGATGTGGATGAAAATTTCCGGCTTCTTTTCCGGTCGAAGAAGTTAAAATGGGAGAAGAAAACACTCTTTGTAGTAAATTACATGACTTTTCGCCTCGAATCCTCCTTGAGTTTAAACGAATAAGCTTTCACTACAAGGCCTACTCTTGTTTGGACATTATGTCTTTTCATCATCTTGGAAATATGATACTCAATATTTCTTTGGGAATAATTAAGAGTAAGGGCTATTTCTTTGTTAGAGGCTTCTAAGGCAATCATGTCTAAAATTCTTTCTTCAATTGGAGAGAATCTAGCATCTAATCCTTTTCCCATGTAATCGCTCCTCTATTAGTTTCGTTATTACAATGGTAACAGACAAAATTATCTACTTGTATTGAAAAAATTGTAATATAATCACGCTTTAAGGCCCCTATTTTGATGAAATTTTCCGAATATATAAAAAAAAACGAAAATCCTCAGATTTTCGAATCAGTTCTTCACCATTATACTGTTGTTAGAAGATGTCACCTTTTTTCTTTTCTTGAAGTCGGAAAATTGATACCGTACTAGACACGTAACTATAAATAAAACTCCTCCCAATGCTAATTGGCCAATATAATTCAAAGAGGATAGAAAAAGCACCTCTATCGTTAAACCGACCACAAGAAAGCTAATAAAGAGGGCAATCTTGGTTTTCTTCGTGACTTTGTATATATAAAAGCTTTCTAACAAGAGACCTAACATTAAAAAGGTAAAGAAAGCAATATACCCCGTTAAAATATGGTTCAGAGGAGCCCCTTCAACTATGGTATATAACCATAGCAAGAAGTTAAAATTCATAAACAAAAAGAAACTGTTTACAATATCCCAGGCTTTTCTCTCTGTTTTAAGACTGAGGGGTAAGAAGTCCATTCTATTTTTTTCGTTAAAATTGTAATCCATTTTCACATTACTAATATTCAAGAAGTTAATAATGAATCCAATATACAAAATATCAAAAAGAATATCTGTATCCTGGCCAATGGACGAGGAAGAGAAAAAGCTTTTACTGATAATAAGAAAAACTAAAACAGTCGTATTCATTCGAAGAATAGCGCTTAAGTAGTCAACATCCCTAAATAATTTAGTAAAAGTAATTTTAATCAACGTTTGAAAGTGCTTATTTGCCTTAAAAACTAAGCTGAATATATGAGAGAGCGAGGCTGTATAGTTATTAAATTTAGGGAAATTAAAGTTACTTTGATTATCCCTTAAAAGGCTTCTTAAAATAAACTTGTAGGTTCCTAAGGAAATGAATAAAAAGATAGTAATGAGTGAAAGAATCAACTGTATAGATAAGGAAACTTCCATTTGAGCTCTTAAACTAAGTAAGTCACTGAATGATATATAGGCGATAAAAGCTACAATTAAAAAGATAAAACTCCAATAAGGAAGTTTTAATTCGCGCGTTTTCATCCAAACAATAAAGAACTCGAAATACGTTCTGAAAAACTTGATACAGGTGCTAAGAAACAATAAAAGTAAAATATTTGAAACTGGTGTGTCAATCGTCAGTAAGAATATGATTATAATGGCGATTTCCAGGCCAAATTCCCATGTGAATCCACTTAAAATAAAGTGAAAGAAGAATAATTGATTTTCCTTAATGGGGACAGTCTTTGAAAAACTTATGATGCTGGTAGTGCTTTCATACAAAGTGATAAAAACAAATAATAGCAACAATTCCAATACTACATATATCCCTAAATAAAAGGATATGAAAGTATCGCTAGAAACATTAAAAACATAAAAAACGCTATAGAGAATAATGATCCATAAAACAAAATAAAATAAAAATTTCCCCAAAATCATTTTGGGGGTGTTTGGAGGCGATTCAGTATAAATGCTATGTAGTTTACTATAGGATTTAAACTTCATATTGATCAACTTCTCTTTTTGTAGTTTGATGAGGACTAACAAGCTTACCCTCTTTTAATATGTAAATTACATCAGAAATATCTTTTACATAATCAATGATATGACTGGTAAATAAGGTCACTTTCCCTTGCATTTTTCTCTCTTCAAAGAGTTGTTTCACCCACTCTACTGCGTCAAAATCTAAACCTTCAAAGATTTCATCACAAACCAGCACTTCTGGTTGGAATAACAAGCTCCCTACTAATTGAACCTTCTTTTTACTACCGAATGATAAGGATTTAAAGGAAGTCTGAAGATCCTTAATAAGATTTAATTCTTTCATATATTTAGTATACATTTCCTCGCCCAATTCAGGTTGAAGATCATAAATCGAAATGATCAAATCAAAGTACTCTTTAGGGGTTAACTTTTCTAGATGAAGCTGATGATCAGATGAAATGAAGGCCGTATTTTTACGAACGAAGATTTGGTCTTTATTAGAATGACCTAATAAGTTAATTTCTCCCTTATCAGCATCCATGTAGTTGAGAAGGCAATTTAGAAAGACACTTTTTCCCGTTCCATTATTTCCTATGACAGCTACAATGGAGGGCGTGTCTACTTCTAGATCGAGGTATTCTAAAATTCTCTTACTCCCAAAACTTTTCATTAAACCCTGTACTTTTATGTATGTCATTGGACAACTTCCTCTAATTTTTAGCTATATTCTTTCATAGTCATTTCATTATATCAAGTGAACAATGGAAAAGATAAGCATGGCGCTGATTTTAAACCATTATTTTAGATAAAATAAAAAATTTATAGTAATCCTGCAGCTTCTAAAGCAGCTTTGATCGCTTCAAGTGCTGTATAGTTACCAGCTAACCATTTAGCAAATGACCAAAGTCCACCTTCCCATGCTTCTTTGGCAGCATTATAGTATTTATATGCTCCATTCTTAATGGCAGTCCACGCTTTACTTCCGTATTTTGCTATCGCTTTACCAATCTTCAGTGCTAAACTAAACATTTTAAATCACCTCTAAGTAAATTTTTTTGCGCCATGCCTTATCTGAATCTCATATTACATTGAAAATTAAGAAAATAAAGGAAATTAAAGGGTTTTTGTGGAAATCCGTAATAATTGAAACCTGCTTTTGATTATGTAAATAAACGAAAAAAACATGTTCAGAAAGGTTCTGAACATGTTGGTATATTAAGTAGAGGCTTTACGCTGCTTCCTTAAAATTGCAGTGATTATAAATAAGGCACCTGCTGTAATAATTAAAGTAAGCTTCCACTCTTGTAGTACTTCCCACCCTATCGATGAAGCAATTAGGCCTACTACTGATAATAGAAACAGGAGCTCTAATATGAAAATGATCCCTTTCATGTTCAATCCTCCTCCGTTTTATGAATACATTAATTTTCAACTGATCTATAGTACCTTAAATGGCGACTTTCTTCTCTAAGAACACCTCTTCCAATGAAGGTTCAATCACGTTTACCTCAAATACATCCACCTTTCTTTGCATCAGTGTTCTGAGTATGACAGGGATCTCACTTTCATTTTCAATTTCAACGGTTAAATAGTTGCTCTCCCAATGAAATTTTCCAAAGTTAGCTTCTAAAAATGAAGAGATTTCTTTTTCAACATGATCTTTTATAACTTCTTGTACTCTAACCTTAACCAATAAAGAATTGGTATGGTTGCTCTTGATTTCTTGTAATGTCCCTTGTGAACGAATTTCCCCGTTACTCATGATAGCAATTCTGGAACATATCTCCTCAACTTCATTTAAATTGTGAGAAGTCATAAAAATCGTACGGCCTTCGCTATTCAGTTTTTTTATTAACTGTTTGATTTGTATAGCAGATTCAGCATCTACCCCAGAAGTTGGTTCGTCTAAAAAAAGCAATTCAGGTTTATTTATAATCGCTTGAGCAATCCCTAATTTCTTTTTCATTCCGAAAGAGAATTTCCCTACTTTTTGTTTTTCATTGCCTGTTAACCCTACGACTTCTAAAGTCTCCATGAGATAATTTTTCGAGGGCCGCAACCCTTGAATGTTACTGTAGAATTTCAAGTGATCAATGGCAGACATAGAATCATAAAATGTGGAGTAATCAGGTAGTACCCCTATTCTTTTCTTTACTAGATTCACGTTGGCTTCCCCTAATAATTCGAATGAACCAGAAGTAGGGAGAATAATCCCTGTGATCATATTGATAAACGTACTTTTTCCTGCACCATTACGCCCCAGAAATCCATAAATCTCCTTTTCATTGACTTCCAGAGAGATTTCATTGACAACCTTCTTATGGTTATAAGATTTTGTTAGATTATTGGTTTTTATAATAGCCATTACAAATCCCTCTTTTCAAATAAAATGGTGGAAGTTCCAAAAATCAGAAGGGATAAAACCACTACGATTGATAAATACCCTACGCTTAAGTCCATATAATAGTAAGGTGTGAGGTATTTAATCCATTGGATAAGGAGGTTATCCCAGAAAATTGTTGCAAAGCTTGCTACAGGTAAAACAAGAGACACTAATAACCCTATAAATAGAGATTGGGATCCTTTTTTACTTAACGTTGAGACCAACATGGAAATAGCGATGCCGTAAAATAGGAAAACGATACATTGCAGAAAAGTTTTTATAAAAAACATTTTTGCTATAAGTGAAATGACACTCACAGAAAGCAACACAACAATTGCCCAAAACAGTGTAATTCCAATAGCTTTTCCTAGAAGGATGTTTCTCCGAGAAGTTTTCGTAACTAAAAATCTCATGGTCCGGTTCTGACTCTCTTTACTTATAGCATCATGGGAGAGGATAAATACAAATAAAATTCCAAAGAAAATCACCCCGACGGACAAACCACCCGTATATGCACTTTCTTTACTAACCCCTCCCACCAATTCTCCATTTTCTTGAGCTAAGTAAGCAAACAGTAAAGAAATTCCTGTAATAAACAAAGTAATGATGATGGATCGAATGCCTTTAGTTAACCCTTTTAATTCTTGTAAAGATATAGCCCACATGAATATTCCCCCTTCACCTAAAATGTACCATGGTAAGATTTACACAACCTGTAATTTAGATTAACATTACATTAATTACAAAAAGAGGTGGTAAATGGTGTCCCTTGATATCCAGCCCAACATTTTAATTGTGGACGATGACGAAGATATATTAAGTATGCTTCATCTTACCTTTAAAAAAGAAAAATTCACGAATATTACTTTATGTACCAATGCGGAAGAAGGGCTTGAATTAGTGAAGACTTCCAATTTTAACTTGATACTCTTGGATGTAATGCTGCCAGGGAAATCAGGATTTGAGATCTTACCCTCTATAAGAGATTGTTCGGATGCCCCCGTTTTCTTTCTTACAGCTAAGGATACCGATTTTGATAAATTAACAGGTTTTGCTTTCGGGGCCGACGATTATATAACAAAACCTTTCAATCCCTTAGAGGTTGTAGCTAGATCTAAAGCAATTTTGAAACGCACGATACATGCGAAACCTACCAAAAACGAAGCAGAAGAAAAAATAGATTTTGGTTATTTCAGAGTGGATAAAAGGGCCGCTGAACTCATAGTAGATGGAGAAACTAAAGAATGTTCCGCCCAATTGTTTCAGCTTCTTGTATTTTTTTGTGAGCATGCGGGCCGAGTGTTAACAAGAGAGCAGATTTACGAACATGTTTGGGGAAGTAAAGGAAGCTTTATAGATGATAATACAATTATTGTACATATTCACAAATTAAGAGAAAAAATTGAACCTACTCCTTCGAAACCCGTGTTTCTTAAGACGGTCAGAGGACTAGGGTATAAGATGGTGAAAGCAGAATAATATGCGAAACAAGTTGACGTCACAATTCATTTTTCAGCATATATTTTTCTTGATTTTATGTATTATTCTTATTGGAGTTTTCTTCTTCTATCTCTACCAAACGTTAACCCAACAAGAGTATAATTCGGATTTCACCCGAGCAAATAACGATTATATTGAAAGTAATATCACCATAGGAAATCAAGTGGAATTTAGTGAAAAGATAAAAGAAAACATTAGACAAAATAATGGCTGGCTTCAGGTCATTAATGTGGATGATGGGAGAGTGGTGAACTCTTTAGAAACGTCCGATAATGTACAAGCTCTCTATTCTATGTCTGATTTGGTTAATATTAAGTCGGGGGATTTCCAATCTTCTTACAAATATAAGTATTGGATGTTAAATGAAAACCTAATGACTTTATACGGTTACCCCTCAACAAGCGAGCAACTTTTAGACGAAGTTGGAAATGAAGAAGTACTAAGTTCTTCTTCTTTCCAAGAAAAACTCCAAAAACAAGAGGGTTGGTATTTGATCTATAATGAAACAGGGGATGTGGAAGACCGTTATAATGACCCTCAAAATATAAGTAAAGGGGTGGTTTTTAGCGATAAAACCCCAGTCAGTAACAATGACTATGATATCGCAACTACCCACCTTTCAGATAATAAAATTCTTGTATTAGGAGTTCCTAGTGAAAGTTTACATACAGCTAAGTCCTTAGATAACGAACTTGGAGTCTCCGTCCTCGTTAATTTAGGGATTTTACTACTATGCGTAATAATCAGCTTGGTATTACTGTCTTATTATCACGCTCGACGATGGGGAATCCCGATTATATATATGTTAGATTGGATTGAAAATTTAGCGAATAATCAGTTAGAAAAGCCCCTTGATTTATACAGGACAAATAAACGAGGGAAAATACGTTTTCCACGTGTCTTTTCGACGATCCATGAATCTTTGGGGACTCTAACTCACAAGCTGCAAGAGAACAAAAGACATAACGAAAAATTAATACAAATGAGAGAAGATTGGATTGCCGGATTATCGCACGATTTAAAGACTCCTTTAAGCTCTATGGTCGGATATGCTGTGTTATTGAAATCCCCTAATTACGAATGGTCTGCTTCGGAAATACAGACCATAGGAAATTCCCTTCATAGCAAAGGCACGTACATTCAATCATTAATCGAAGATCTTAGCTTAACTTATCGATTAAAGTATGATTCTCTCCCATTGCAGAAAGAGAATCTAGAAGTGGCTTCACTTCTAAAGGAAATTATAATTGAGTTCTTGAATCATCCAGACTACTCTAGCTATAATGTCGAGTTTTCAGATGAAACAGAGAATCCGATCATTTTCCCAATGGATGCAAAGTGGTTTAAAAGGATTATCGGTAACTTACTGGCTAATGCCGTTAAACATAACGAAACGACCACAAAAATAATGGTAAAGTTATATTCTGAGAAAAAGGAATTTCATATTTCAGTAGAAGATAATGGGGTAGGAATGGATGAGGTAACTGTTGAAAACTTGTTCACTAAATACTATAGGGGCACTTCTACTACAATTAACCAGGAAGGATCCGGTTTAGGGTTAGCGATCACAAAACAACTAGTAGAAGCTCATAATGGAAAAATAGAAGTAATTAGTAAAAAAGGGGTAGGAACAAGAATTAAATTAACTTTCAGCCTCCTTGTCTCATAATACGGTTCTTTACAAACGTAAACATCAACGTTTACGTTTGTGTAACTGTATTGTATGTGTAATAAACCATCACTACCGCCGTCCGCTAGACGCTTCCGTTGCTAAAGGTTTGCGGTCGGAACCCATCAAAAATCGATGCCATCCGATCCTCAACCTAGTCTAGGTAATGATAGTAGAAGCCTCCTTTCTCCAACTCCCATATTTGGGGATAAAACTGCATGTTAGAAGCTCATACAGCAAAGTATTATTATTAAACCTCACAAACGTAAACGTCAACGTTTACGTTTGTGTTTATTGAATAGAATAAACCTCTGATTAAGAGAATGGGGTAAATCTTAAGGTGTAGAGGGGTTGTACCATGAAGCAAACCATTTTTTGGTTAATCGTAGCTGTTATACTTTTAATTATATGGTTTTTAGTGAAATAAAAAATTACATATACGATTACGTTAACCACAAAAACTCGGACCTTTTATGCAAGGTCCGAGTTTTTGTCATCAAATTCAAATAGGTTAAGGGTTCTCACCGTATCAGTTTTTCAGCCGTGAGGTATATCCGTTAGCATACCTTATATATGGCTTTAGCCTTCGTTCTGCCCAATCTACCTGTGCTTCACATCCTAAGCCTGTCCGTCTTAACTCGAGTTGACGGGATGGTTTGGGAAACATAGATCCTTCATTCGCATCCTCCGTTGTAAAGTTGAAATTTAACCGAATAAAACTTCCTGCCTTTCACAAAACAAAGTAACGATGAAAAGATCCGCGTCTCCAAAATCTCTAATATTTTTCATACATGGTAACACAAATCCTTATAATTACTTCCAATAAATAATTATCCTCATCGATAATACGTAATGCTAAATATGGAAAATTTTAAATGTATTGTTTACATTACATTTAAAATTTTATATAATACAAATATGTAAGGTACACATTACATAAGAAAGGTTGTTAACGATGAAACAAGGAGTGCGTAATGCTGTAAAAGATTTCAGAAAAGAAAATGGGCTTACTCAGGACCAGTTAGCCGAAAAGATCCTGGTAACTAGGCAAACAATTATTGCCATAGAAAAGCAGCGTTATGAACCTTCCATTGGAACAGCCATTAAATTAGCCAGGGTACTAGGGTGTTCATTAGAAAATTTATTTTGGATTGAAGGAAAGAATTAAACATGAACAAGTACCGCATAGAACCAAATTTATTTTAAAAATGGTAATTCCAGTAGCTGCGATTCATTATCGTGCTATGGGGGCTGATATGCATAAAAAAGCAAAATGGAACAAAGTTAAACTGGAACATGATCAACGTACCCGTGCTAATGCTCACTTCGCTGGATACATTACCTATTGGATGGTGATTGTTTCGCTTTTTACTGGGAGTGTACTTGTTCAACCCTAATATACCTCCTTCATTTCCTCAGCTTGTGCCCTTTACGATTTTAGCCAGTTTCGTATTTCTTTCCAACTTCTAAAAGGTGACTACTTCTTATATAAGGATGCCCCTTATCGGGAAGACTCGAATCTACTTTTTTTATATTTGCAAATAAAATCCTACCTGTACACATTGGACAAAGGTATAAATGGTGAATTTTTTGATCGATTATGGAAAGCCAAGTATAAGAATTTCACAAAAAGTTTACATAAAAATAGGAAACACAAATATTTATTGGTAATACTATTAGATTACTTATTGATGTTCTATCACTGGTTTATCATCAAATTATAGGATTTTTTGTACCTAAAATAAATAATCTACAAGGGATTCCTTAACTGAAATTTCGATAAATTAAGTTTTAAAGTCCTAATTTGTAATTTTTTACACTTATTTAACCTATAAACGCCAAAATTCTGTTATATTTGTCAACGGATAACAATTATCTCAAGCTTGTGGGAGGGAAAACATGGGAATTGTACTGACCTTTATATTACTACTAGGTTTTTCAGCTTTTTTCCTTGGAACCAGAGAAAAGATGAGGAACAAGAAGAATGTTGAAAGCATTCCCGTCCGCGTAAACGTCAACGGTATCCGCGGAAAATCGACAGTTACCCGTTTAATCACGGGAGTTTTACAGAAAACAGGTTATAAGACCGTGGGAAAAACGACAGGAACCGACGCAAGAATGCTGTACTGGTTTGACGGCCAGGAAGAGCCGATCAAACGCAGAATGGAAGGGCCGAACATTGGGGAACAGCGAAAAGTCCTTGAGAAAACAGTACAGCTGAATGCAGACGCACTTGTAAGTGAATGTATGGCCGTTAAGCCGGACTACCAGGTGATTTTCCAGGAAGAACTGCTACAGGCGAACATCGGACTGATCGTCAACGTCCTTGAGGATCACATGGATGTTCTTGGGCCGACTCTTGAAGAAGTAGCCGATTCCTTTGGAAACGCGATCCCATATGACGGCGATTTAATTGTCAATGAAAGTCCTTATGTGACTCACTTTAGAGAGATTGCGGCTGAGCGCAATACGAAGGTGCATGTCTGCGATACATCGCTTGTCTCCGAAGAATTTTTGAAGAAATTTGAGTACATGGTCTTCCCTGAGAACGCGGCACTGGCCTTGTCTGTAGCGGATATCCTAGGTATTGATCATGAGATAGCCCGACAAGGCATGCTGGAAGCCTGGCCAGATCCCGGTGCAATGCAGATTCTGCCGATTGGGGATGAAAGCAATCCAAGCTTCTTAGTCAACGGATTCTCTGCGAATGATCCGACATCCACATTAAACATTTGGGAGCGTGTCAAGCAGCTGAGCTATCCAACAGAAGATCCGGTAGTAATCATGAACTGCCGTTCCGACCGTGTCGACCGCACAGAACAATTTGTCAGCCAGGTTCTACCCTATCTCCCGGCAGAAACATTGGTTTTAATGGGAGAAACGACTTCACCGCTTGTGGATGCCCACAAAAACGGCGCGTTGCCTGTAAAGAACCTCCTTGACTTAGAAGGATATGAAACAGAAGAAATTGTACGAGTCTTAGGTCCTTATTTGTCCGGAAAAACAATTTATGGAATAGGAAACATTCACGGCGGAGCCGAGGATTTAGTGAAACGGCTTGAGCAGAATAAAATAGAAAAAGCTACGGCTTAGAAAGGTGTACACGATGATTATCTTTGATGCTTCAGATGTATATTTATCATTGGTGGCTGGAATCGTTCTCAGTTTATTTTATACAGAAAAAACGGGTGTACTCCCGGCTGGGCTGGTGGTGCCTGGATATATTGCCATGCTGTTTACATTTCCGGTTAGTATTGCAGTACTGTTTATGATCAGTTTCTTAACCTATTTAATTGTAATGAAAGTGATTGCCAGGTTTACGATTCTTTATGGAAGAAGGAAGTTCACCGCGATGCTGACGGTCGGTATTACGCTGACTATCATCTTCGATCTGGTCATTCCTATGTATTCGACACCATCAGTTGTTGAAGGCATGATGGCGATCGGTGTCATTATTCCAGGTTTAATTGCAAATACGATTCAGAAACAGGGCGTGCTGCCGACGACGGCTAGTACGATGCTGTTAAGTGCTCTCACCTTTGGCGTAGTAACCCTAACAAGCTTTATTGGAGGAGGAATTTAAAATGGAAGCAGCATTAAATTATAAAAAAAGAAACAAAGCATCTAAGAAAGAATATAGACTGACGTTTAGCGAATGGATGTTGAAAACGATCAAATTACATAAAAGAAGGACAACGAAAGATGCCACGATCGGTTTTACGTTTACGGTACTTCTCTTTGTAATCGGTATGGTATAGGAAAATGTTAAAAAGAAACCGTATCATTATCATCAGCAGCTTAATTGTCATTCTATCCATATTAGAATAGATGCCGACCTTGAAGACCATGAGAATACCACACATTTCATTGTTGTTGATCAAAATGGCATGATGGTGTCCGTGACGAAGACTTTAAGTAACTCCTTTGGATCGGGGGAGTGTCACGATACAATCTGACCTTGGGACTTCCCCTTTTGACGCACTTTTGGTAGGACTGCTATCCACGTGGGTTTTACGGTAGGAACTTGGGAAACAATCATTGCTTTGATATTAATAGGGTGTAATTCATTTCTAAAAAGACAAAAACCAGAAGTTTTGGGGTTGTTAACAGCATTTATAACGGGGATTAGTATCGATATGTGGCTCTTCTTATTAGAAAATTTGCGCACACCTGAACTATGGTACAGTAAAGTTGTTTACTTTGGAATCGGATTAATTGGGGACCCGTCAGGAAAATGCGGATTTACAACGATAAGGAAATTCCAATATTTAAAAACCCAATTTTCTCCATAAATTTATAGAGAAAATTGGGTTTTTTATTACTTCATTAAAGCGTCCTTTTCTTGAGGATCGTTCACCGATAACTCTGCAGTACAGTTATTGAGGTAGTACCAGCGAAGGTGCAAATCCTACAACTGCATTTTCGATTAAAAATGGGCTCACAGTTGAGCCAAATAAATACAGGCGTTCTATTAGACAAAGCGCCTGATTGCTCAAGAATAAACAGTGAAAATACATTACCTTCCAATTGTGATTTTACTGCAAATGTGTCTCTTATCGTATTTTTTTTAATGCACCATTCCATGCGATTGTTTCATCTAACATGTCATTTACATTGGTTCGACATTAGTCCGGTATATCCTATTTTCCCAACAAAAAACAAACGTAAACGTTGATGTTTACGTTTACTATGGATCTGAAAATTTCTCAATGCAATATAAATACTTTCCATCAAATCACTTATAATACCAACATATGAGCCCGTTAATCACTATCTGTAATTGCTATAAAAATATCTATAGCTGCAACATCTATATCAGTGTATTTTTTTGTGATGGTTTCATTATTGTAAAAGACTACTTGAAGACCACTTTCCATATTAAATGTGGCCGCGGCAATTCTTTTCTCCCCCACAAAGAAATCGCGTGTCATTTCCTTTTGATCGGTAAGATATGATAATGATTTTAAGATCCGTTCAAGGGTAGATTCTGTCACTTCTCTCCCCTCTTTTCCCTAAAATTAAAACTGCAATATTTGTTGAGTAAACACCGGTGGCATTGTGGTTTTGGTCTACAGATTTCTCTAGTAAAGTCAATTACTGCGTAATTATACCTTCGATGATTATCTAAAGGAGTTAACTTATTGGCAAATTCGATAAACCATTTTTTCCGTCTTGTTTCTGAATCTGTAGGGAATCCAAAAAACCTTCCATAAACTCGTACAACATTACTATCAATAATGGTAGCTATTATATTAAGGTGTAGGGACAGAAAGGCGGCAGCTATATATTCTCCTACTCCAGGTAATTTAATTAATTCTTTTTTATTTTTAGGTATTTCCTGTAGAGTTAGAAAATAGGCAAGCTTTTGAAGCAACTCTTCACGCCATTTTAAGCCAAGAGAGTTAAATGTATTGGGAGCTTTATCATCTATATAGTCCTCTGGAGACGGATATTTTTCACAAAATTCCTTGTACACATTAATAACTTGATTTGCATTAGTTCTCTGTAACATTATTTCGGCTGCAAGGGCGTGCCAGTGATTTTCTGTATAGCGCCACGGAAAATCAACAAAGTGATTACTCCCCCAATTAATAAGGTTTAATTGAAAGAACTCTATTTTCTGATTGGATAATTGGGTTAGCATCAAATTTCAGCCCCTTCGTAATTATAGAGCGCATTGTTCTTTTTCACTCACCAGTTGTATAAATTCTTCAATGTTCATTAATTCGCCCTTCTGATTCTGGTTGTACGTTTCATGAATGGGCTTTGGTAGAACAAGCTTCAGTTTTTTCTCACTCATTTCTGACGTTTGGTGTTCACTTATTCCAGGTTCCAGTGTCAATAAATGTTTTGCATCAATCCTTTGAGCTTCCGAAAGTACTTGACGCCACCGGTCTTTGCATGTTGTTTTTACACCAAGCATAGTTAAATAAGGCGCAGGAAAGTTTGGATCATGATAATACTTAATGTCTGGAAAGAGAAAATCTGGTTTCGCTTTGTTTTCAGTGACTTTATTATAAGAAAATTTAAGGTTATGAACGTTAAACAGTTCATTTAAGTGGTTTTCAAGGGCATATCCTACCCGTGATTTTCGAGTATTATGTACACTAAGAGAAAAACTTATAAACTTATCAACGTCTATTTTCTCGGTACGATACAATTTCTCTAATTCCTGTTCAACAAGGTGTTTTTCCAATTGCCTGAACATTTTCTCCTCGAAGTCCATCCATTTTAGCAATGTACCATCAGGATCCTCGAGTGGCGAAACAGCAGCTACTGACCTCCTTGCGAGCTCTGAAAATACCTTTGTTTTCGGAAAACCTTTTTTAAGATATGGAGCAATGACTTGGTCAATAAATTCGGTATCGACTTCTTCGATTTGAATTTCTAATTCTTCCAAAATAGATCTGACCAGAATATTAACCTCAGTATCATTATGGTCTTCTATGTTTTTTATATTGTAAGAAGTAAACCCTATCTCTTCCGAAATACCAAACAACCATATTAACTGATTTTCATAAGTACTGTGAGCTTCGCAAACAATAAGGTCAATTTTTCCACCCGGTCTCTGGGTTACAATTAATAAGTCGCTCTCTCTAGAACTACTCATAACAATATTTTCTGTAAAGTAAAGTCGATATTCTGGTGATCTATGAGCTTGATTAGCTCTGGAATCATACCATGTAACTGTGCTTTGTTCGGAAAAAACTTCTGTTTCGACGCCACCTCCAAATTTAATAAACCGTACTGGATAATCCTTTAACTTTTCTCTACCCAGGATATCACGAAGCCCTTTGTTGCCATTAAGCTCATGTTGGTTTGATTTACTGGGGTCAACCTCAACTTGTCTTAAACGCTTCACAGCAACCTTTTCAAAGTAATGGGAAAGGTACCCTTGTTTCATCCTCAATCACCCTTTATTTTATTAACGATAGTTTTGATCCTCTAAAGCATTTACACTCTATAGGCCCCGCGTTAGAAATGTTACAAAGACAGGGTAATCGCTTACGACTTTACTTTCTCTTTGTTAAAGTGTAAGTTGTTCACCAACTGTTCTGCAATTGCTGTTACGAGTGGTACTGTGACGGAGTTACCAAATTGTTTATAAGCCTGTGTATCAGATACAGGAATCTCAAAGGTTTCAGGGAACCCTTGTAATCTTGCACATTCTTTTGGAGTTAGTCTTCTGGGATTCTTTCCTTTTTGAGGAATTAATATCTCGGAACCATCTTTATAATAACGTGCGCTCAAAGTGCGAGTAATCCCATCCAGGTTTACTTTCCCAAAACCAAAACCATTACCTTTTTCCCTGTGCTTTTTGGCGTAGGATTGAAGATAATCCCATAGTTTATCTGATAAAGTGTACTTATCGTCAACCTCTTTCTCAAGAATATCTCTAACTTTATGGTTTGGCTCGGGAAGGGGTAGAGACTCCAGTGGATCTTCCGCTTGAATATCTTCAAGGATTCCTACAATGAAAATTCGCTCTCTATGTTGCGGGACAAAATGATGTCCATCCAAGATTCTTGAATTAACTTTGTATCCAAGCTCCTCAAGTGTTTTACAAATAATTTGAAACGTTTTGCCTTTATCATGACTTCGTAAATTCTTAACATTTTCCAATAAAAAAGCTTTTGGCTTTTTCTCTTTAATGATTCTTGCAATATCAAAAAATAGAGTACCCTGAGTTTTATCAAGAAACCCATCCTCTTTCCCCAGACTGCGCTTCTTAGAAACACCGGCAATCGAAAAAGGTTGACATGGAAATCCTGCTACCAGGATATCATGATCAGGAATGTCACTTTCTTTTACTTTAGCAATATCTCCCTCAGGTACTTCTCCAAAGTTTCCAAAATAGGTCTTCTTGCAAAATTTATCTATTTCGGAGGTGAATACACATCGACCACCTGCTGCTTCAAATGCTATGCGCATTCCTCCAATACCTGCAAATAAATCTATAAACGTAAAGGAATGTGTATCGAGGTTTAATTCAGATTGATAATATAATTCGTTGTTTAAAGCCTTCGTTACGAATTCTTGCATGGTTATCCCCTTGTCTTTTGATGTCTTTCTCAATTTAGTGTGAAGATTCTCTTCAAGCTTTATATGTATTTGTCTTTGATTTGCCATTGTGCTTCTCCCCTTCTCCCGGGAACATTTATATACCTAGAATATACCAGAGTTAAGATTTTAACAAGAGATTCGATCGTTCTAAAAACGTTCGTTTTTGATACTGAGCATCTCAAGGAGAAAATTTGTTCCTATATCCTTGAGTTTCAAAATCCGTATCAAAAACAAAGTTCTAAAATGCACAGTAAATAACCCTTTTGATAACAGATAAGTAGCGAATTTCAAAGGTTTTGGGTATGGAGGGCTATGAAGTTTATTATAATTAAAAACTAACGACTACTACTTTTTACATATTCATCAAAGAAAGAAGCTTGTATTTTTTTAACTATAATAGATAACTGATTCAATGTATCATACAGGTCTTTGTTATTAACCATAGGAGGTGTTCTTTTATAAAGTTTTATGTAGTCAAAGAAGTTCCTTAAAACTTTATATGTTGCTGGACTAGTATGAATAGCTTTTTCTATCATATCCTGTTCACTTTTTACAATATTTTCTATGACTTTGTCATAATTATTTTTAATTAAAAGCATTTGCTTTTGTTCTTCAATCAATCCTAGTATTGCATTTAAATTCAGCTCTTTTTTAGGAAATTCATCTATAATTTTTTCTTTTGTTTGATTTTTAATTGTTAGTTGGACACCGATTAAAGTTATAATACCACCAATGACGCCGCCCAAATAGCTCCCAAAGAAAGAAATCCAATCGTTCACATCCCCAATTACATGCTTACTTGGTTGTCTTGCAATAAAATTAAAGATAACGGGAATATTAATCACTAAAACAATACCCAGAGCTAATAATAGTTTATTTAAATATTTTTTTTTGAAAAACATAATTTTATCTTTTTTGTCTTGATATTTTGATTCTTTTTCTATTATCTCACGAGTTAATTCTTGTTTTTTTGGTGGGGTTCCACCTTTCTTATATCCTAATAACTTAGCACCCTCTTTTCCAAATTTCATTACTACTGGTAAACGCTCTAGGTCAGTATTGATTTTTTCTATATCATTTTTTTTTGTTAATTTTGATAAGATTTTCTTTATTAGAGAATCCAATTCCCGCCCCCCAAATATTAACCATCTTATGTGAATTATCATTTGTATTGTATTTTCTCACAGTTGTTTTTTCGTTTTAGAAAATGGGCCCCTTCAGTTTTTAGCAATTGGACGATACAACGGTTCCGTATAAAGACTATTACTTAAATAAGGACGACTTGTTTTAACAAGCACGTCCTTATATGTAGTAATCTATGGATTGCTTATTTTCAGAACATATCCTAATTACAAGGTTAAATATGATGAAACTTCTTTTTTAAAAATAGTAGCTAATAAGTAGATTGCCTTTCTTGTGCTTGTGTTTCTACTGATGGCATTTCTCCTATACTCCCTAGGAAAGAATAATATTGTTGTTCATCGTTTCTTCGTATTGCTTCTAATATAATTTTAGCATTCTTTTTAAACTCTGGTATGTCTATTGGTTTTAACAATCTATCAGGTTGTTCTTCCCCGTGAGAGAATTCATTGTTAATTCTATTAAGGAATCCTTTAATTTCGATTTTGTCTTCAAAAAAAGCCTGAATTCTTTTATCATTACTCATATTAAAATCTGGATACTTGAAAAACATATAGGTTTCTAAAAATTTACGTGCTATATTAGGAAAGTTATAAAAGGATTGGTAATTGTAATCAGATTCTTTTTCATTTGCAACTTTGTATATTTGATGAAAGAGATAAATAAATTCAGTAGAGTACGACTGCAAATAATCAGGCATTTTCTTAAGCGAACCAGTAGCTTTGTAGTGGCTGTTAATGCTTTTTTCAATGAAGTAGTATTTATTTTTATAATTTTTGTTGTTAGTAGGAGTAGATAATTTTCGAAGATACTTCAAAAAATCTAAATTGTGGGTAGAGACAAATACTTGCTTATATTTATTTTTGGCTATTTCAGAATCCAGTAAGCTAAAAACATAAAATATATGATTACTATCCAAACTACTGATTGGATCATCTATAAAAATAGAGTATTCTTCAATATTTGTTATGTCCTTAAGAGTGGCTAGAAAATAACAAAATGATATTAAACTCTGTTCCCCTTCACTTAAATTTTTTGCTTTAGTATTGTTTCTCATAATTGTAAACTGTGTCAACTTTTCATCTTCATTTGCCTTTTTGTCAATAGCTAAATATAACTCATGATGGCCCAAAAAAGTTCTTAAGTAGTAATTCACCTGTTTTACTGACTTTTCCTCGTCTTTCATGGAGTCTTCTAGCTCTATTATATTTTGTCTAATTTCCCTTTCTTTAGCCTCTAAATGTTTTTTTTCTGTCTGTGTGTTATTAAGTTTATTCTTCATATTACTAATGTTAGATAACCTTTTATCATAATCAATTAATTTTGCAAAATGGTAAATATGATTTGACCTTAACAGAGATCTTGCTTCATCCTGTTTTGATGAAAACTCTAGTGTATATGTGTTGTTGTTTTGAATTAGGTTAGATAATTCTCTATGTATGTTATCTATTCTTGAAGACACTTCATCATTCATATCAATTACATGTGACTTAGAAAAAATATTATTTCTTCTTTCTTTAAGTTGCGCGTATATTGTTTGTAAACTAGAAACAGAAAGATTCTTAACTTCTTCTAGGCGTTTTTCTATTCTTATAAGATCTTCTTGATATATTGAATAAAAGCTACCTTCTTTATAGGGAAGTTTATAATTTTCGACATGATCTAATTGAGTTTCAATGTTTCGCATTAGGTTTTCTAATTTTTTTGTAAATACCTCAACCTGTTTAGTAAAATGTCTATCAAGCTCATTCCATCTATTCTCGTCAAGGTTGTTTCCGCAGAAAGCACATTTTCCCCTTTCATCTTTATGAAGTTCGATCCCTACCTTTACCCACTCTTGCAGCTCACCATTTTCTGAAAGTTCTTGAATAATTCTACTAGGTTGAACCTCAATGGATAAGGCCTCATTTGCTTCTTGTAATAATTTTATGTAATTCAAGTCAATTTTAGGAACGTTGCCAATTTTCTCTTTGACATCTTCTTTTAATGTGTTTTCCAATTCCTTTATTTTTACTTCGTCAAGAACTTCAGCAGTAGGTAGTTCACTTTCTATATCCCTGATATCATACTTTCTTTTTTTACCTACAGCAAATAGCAATGAATTGTTCCTGATCTCACTAGCTTTTTCTTTTAACATCTTTTTTAAATCATCCTCTAAATCCGAGAGGTTCCTTTTTGTGTCATAGAATCTTTTTCTTACACCACCACTATCAATCCCCCCCAATTCCATTCTAATTTCTTCCAAAGTTACTTCTTCTTGTTCAATTTTCTCCTTAGCGACAACATTTTCTTCACCTAGGATAGTGAATGGCATTATTCCCCTGTCATCATCATATAAGAAGTTTAGGTTATCTTTCTTAAAATCAGAATTATAAACCCTGATTTTTAAAGGATTATCTGACAAGGTCAAATTAGATATTTCTTCTTCGCCGTTAAAAGTTACACAGTATTCTCCATCTTTAAAATCACTATGGTGTTGCCTTTTTTCTAAACATCTAAATATTCTTGATAAGGTTGTCTTTCCCGAATAATTTCTTCCGTAAATAATATTCCTCGCACCAAATTCCCCCTCTGGTTTTTGGTTAAAATGTTCACCCCATTTATAATTTTCATAAACCCCAAATTTTGTTATATCTAGCTTATTAATCATACCTTCACCCCTAAGATAAAAATTTCCTTCATGACAAGTTTCTATATAATTATATTAAATTCCTTTATATACCTATTTTGACAGATTGTTAATCAACTATATGCACTACATAAGAATTCAAATTAAACGCACTTCTCTTTAAGTTCATTCTTAATAGAATAAATCGTATTACGAGAAAGATCTGTCTTTCGGTGAATGTTCATCACGGATTCTTTTTGATAAAGCAAGCGAACCACTTCATCATAAATCACTTTATCTTTTCCTTTAGCCCCCGCATGATATCGTTTCTTCCCCCCCTTATACGTACCGTTCTTTTTGGCAATTTCGATCCCCTCACGCTGCCGTTCTTTAATCATTTTCCTTTCAAATTCTGCTGTTGCTGAGAAAATGGAGACAATTAAATCACTGTATGGATTATCCTCCCTTGTATCAATTCGTTCTTTTAACGTGACTAGTCCTGCTTTCTTTTCACGTAATTCTTGAATCACTTGTAGAATATGAATCTGCGATCTTCCAAACCTTGTTAGATCATGACATACTACTACATCTTTTTTTCTGATTTGCTGCAGCAGCTTTTCAAATTCTGGCCTAGCCATAACTCCACTTTCTTTTTCAACCACAATGTCTTCACATCCATAAGCATCTAATTCGTTTATCTGACGATCTAAATTTTGTTCACTGGAACTTACCCTGGCATACCCAAATATCATCAATTTACCCCCTATCGATTGAACAACCCTAAATGAACATTTTATACCTTGATATTACAGCATTTTATTTTGTGTGTACAGGGTGTACTCAGATTGAACAACTTGAGTAATAGGAGAGAAGGAAGGATTGTAACAATTTTGATTTATCAGAGAAGATCACAAAATTTGTTAAGTTTAATTGGATTGGGGGGGGTATAAATTTCCGGGATTAATGTTTCACTTTGTGAAGGTGGCTAATTATATTTTGTGGAAGAATTTTAATTATGACATTTTATCAGGAATATTGTCTTTAGCCTTAATATTCTGAAAATATATTTACAAAATAGGAAAAAAGAAATATTATAGTAATATAAAATATGTCAAACGGGAACATTTCCTTTATAAAATACATAAATAAACAATTTACCATCAACATGCTGATGGTAACTAGTCACCTAGGATATGAGGTGAAAAATAAAATACACAGAAACAATTTTCATATATAATTTAATTTCAAATTCAACCTGGAGGGTTCAGTATGCTATATAATCTAAATCATCTTTCGAAAATAAAAGGGGACCAACACAACAATACGGATGATTTATGCCTTGTTAAGGAAATTCAAAGTTGGATTTCGCAATTTCAGGATGAAAATTTATCTATAACAGCTAGAGAAAAAGCTTTTCATAAAATTATTGATTTAACAAACCTTTTGGTCAATTAACCATGCTCCCCTCCTAACAAAAAGAAGACCCGAGTTTAGGGTCTTTTGAAGGAGCGGTAACGTTCTTGAGGGTCTATATTTTGTGATCGATAAAAAGCTTCTATATTATTAAGTGTTTAAATAAACTTTCGGTTTAAAGACCAATATTCTTCCTTGAGTGTTTGTTTTGAAGCTCTTCTCTTGAATTGGTAGGCAGAATTTTGAAAGCTTTCATGCTGATCAAGCAAAAAATAATCAGTTAGAAACTTGGGTTCTACTACCATCGCTTTTGTTTCTTCCAATAATATTAAACATAGTTTTATGTCTCCTATTTTTTCCTCCGATAGTGCAATAAGATGTTTCAAATGTGATTGAGAAACTCCCCTAACTACTCCTTCTTTTCTTAACCTTTTAGAGGCCTCAATTGCCACTTTCTTAGAAAAAAATAAGGGGATAACATTACCCTCCATTCTAAGACAATTACCGTTCACCCCCTGTTCATAACTTGAAGCCTTCTCCATAATTGTCCAGAATGGTTCCCCCATGACAGATTCGTCAGGTATCGTTTTCTCTATCCATTCATCTCTACTTTTCATAAATATGTTTCTCCCTTTACTATATAAAATAATTGGATGACAGTTCTAAATTTGACTGTTTCTCAGAGCGTCTATGTTGCAATATTTATTAGAGATTATACTGTTCACTTTCTAATACAGGTAGTGTTCATAATAGGTGTGATACAGACTATTTTTTTTCTAGCAAGGAAGGTGAACATGGCGAAAATCAGCCTCCCTACTTCACGCCTTTTGTAATTAGGATAGACAAGTAAACAGGTTATGTAATTGCGTTTTACTGCTTGCCTACTCATAATATGCAAATTTTGATTAAAGAACTCGTATAAATTCAATAGCTGATCCAACTCTTGGCTACATTTAACAGCCTCTTTACTTGTGAATCCCTTTTCCAAAGCTAACTTAATCATTTTCTGTCTTTTTTTATTTATATACTGCAATAAACTTTCTTCTACCTTCTTCAAAATATAAAATCCTCCTGTTTTCTTGAGATAACATGAAATATATTATGGAGGGATTTAGTTTTAATTGAAATAGCTTAGACAACACTAGTCAAGACTAGACAAAATCAGATCATAGAAAATTCCTGAAAATACATAGAAGTAATTTTAAAAGAGGAATTCTACCTGAACGGAATAATTAAATTTGCCTCCCGGCCGCACCGCACGAACCGAAATTCAAAAGATCAAGACGAAGAGGATAGCAGGCCTACGCCTGCTTTTTATTATGGTTATTTTTCCTTTTGCACTCCGAATCGTAAAACAGCACAAATCTTCTAACCTTCCAGCAGGTAGGACACCCGAACCTTTCCTGCTGGAAGCTAAGAAGATTAAAAAACCGTCAATACACTTTCACGGCATAGCCTTCGCTTTCGCTACGGTATTCCATGATGTATGGACGGTTTTTTATGTGTGTTTTGAGATTCTCCATAGCAAAAGGGAAAAATAATCCCCCTTTGGGGAACACACTTCGTTTCGGAGTTCCAAAGGAAGGGATCAGGAACCTACGGAATGTTGGCGAAGAATGAGCCTTACATTCCGTGGTTATCGAGCCATTTAGTACCACAGCGACACATACAGAATGACAGGAAGCGTTTTTTGCTTCCTGATCAGTCTGTAGTGCTACCGCCCGATGAAGTATTTTGAACTGGGGTTTTCTTCAAGAAAAACGGAACGGCTTAAGGCGAATTCATTAAGAAATCATATTTAGTCAAAAACCGTCAGAATAAAGAGAAGAAATCTTCTTGCTGTTCTTGTCCCCCATTGGTACGTTTAATGAAAGAGGTGATCGCGTTATGAACGAGCCTTATAATTATGGTTTTTTTGCTAAAGAAGTGGCTTTAAAACTTGATATAAAGTCAAGTACCTTAAGACAATGGGCGTTAGCATTAGAAGAAGAAGGCTATGAATTTCAACGGAATGATAAAGATCAACGCATTTATTATGATCGAGATATTAGCATGTTCTTTGAGTTAAAAAAACTAATCGAAAAAAAAAGAAGTAGACACGACGCGATAAAAGCCGTAGCCAAGCTTTATAGAGACAGAGAAAACGCTGAAAAGACGCTAAGCGTTATTGAGGAAAAACCCGATCATAGCCCGTTTTCTAAAGAAGATGTACAAGACCTTATTAATGAAGCTGTGGAACGTGCCTATCAAAAAGGAAAAAAAGATGGAGAACAAGAAGCTCAAATGCTTTTTAAGAAAATGGATGAACGCTTAGAAGCTCGTGATCGTCGCTTGCTGGATGGCATAAGTCAGAAGGTAGAAAAATTTTTAACAGCTCCACTAGAAACAGCAGCAACGAAAGAAAAGGATGAAGAATGGAGTAAAATGGATGAAAAGCTAACTAAGGTATTGAAAGAAATTGAAGAAATGAGAGAGGCACAGCTACACAAGAAGTGGGGTTGGAAATTTTGGAAATGGTAACGGTAAAAGATAAGTATTAAAAGGTACACCATCCACCTTCATTATATCTCTCAATCAACCTTTCCTGTCGACTGTTTCGTGGGCGTTTTATACCCACAAAACGGTCGCCTGGAAACTCCTCCAGCTAGTTACAACAAACCGTTATCGTCATCTGGGGCGGGGAGTGTAAAGGATGGTGGTGTAGTAGAATTGTCACATCTGTTCGGATTTACATCACAAACTCTCCCAAATCGATCTTGGATGACCGGACGTGTGACCGTAATTGTCGTACGTAAGATGATTTTAAATAAGATCCCCTCTACAAGGTCGATTCCTAAAGGACCTGTAAGTACAGGCACTCCTGGCTGCGTAAAGATGCCTTCAACTTCAAGCGGTGCTTCTTGAACGGTATCTTCTGGACATGCTCCAGGGAAATCTGTGTGTTCTTGGAAAGGAATGGTAGTAGATAGTGTTACAGGAAGCTCTATACCAGCAATTGTAATGGTTATGGTCGCTGGGATTAGCCCAATATTTACGACTTTGTCTCGAATGACTCTTACGTTTTGAGTAATCGCATCTGTGTTAGGAACAACGTTTATAGATACAATATCTTCTAATACACCTAACCCTTCAAAAACAGTGAGTGGTAATGTAACCTCTGCCACTTTCTGTACAGATTTTGTACCTACAAGTGAGTTAACTAATACACAATCGTTTGTTAAATGAGCTGTTTTCGGAGCAGCACTTTTACTATTACAACTGCAAGTAGAGGAACATGATGCAGCGTCTTCATGACATGGTTCTGGTTTACATTTCTTTTTTCGTTTTTTTGATTTTTTCGGCAATTTCCCTGGTACTTCAATTCTTTTGTTACAATTTTTGTTTCCCATTATTATTGATCACCCTTATTTTAAGTTTGTCATACAATAAAGAATTCTATCTATTTTATTACCTACAAAATTAATTGTGTAGGCTCAAAGTTTGTATTTGAATATTTATAAGTCAGAAGGTAGAAAAGTTTTTAACAGCGCCACAAGAAACAGCAGCTACGAAAGAAAAGGATAAAGAATGGAGTAAAATGGATGCAAAGCTTACTAAGGTACTGAAAGAACTTGAAGAAATGAGAGAGGCACAGCTACATAAGAGGTGGGTTTGGAAATTTTGGAAATGGTAAAAGTCGAAAAAAGCAGTCCCACATTGGGAACTGCTTTTTTTATGGTTTAGAATTATTAGATTGTTTTATAAGCTCTAGTATTGCTTGTAATGGTACCTGGGGGTTGTCAACATTGTTTTGTTGGCTGCTTTCTTTGTGTGTTGTAGCTGCTGTCTCTTTAGTAAACAAATGATCAGCTAATTTAAGCTTCATTTCTTTTATTTCTTGAGGGGATTCATCTTCATAATTTTGTAAGTATGGATTGATTGACTGAATCTTCATTTGTACACTTCGGTTGTATCTAGCTTCTCTTTTATGATCGCCGGCTTGTTTAGCAGAATAGGTTACGAGAGCACCAATACCTAGTGTTATTGAAAGTTTTTTGATGATTTCTATCCACGTAAATGTTGTGGGGTTTTCAATAAAAAATTCAGAAGCGAAGAACACCCAAACTGAATACAAAATTAATGCCCCGAATCCCCCTATAGTTATTTTAGTCCACATTTTCCTTGCGTTATCTTCATCATTAGCTGCTTTATTAAACTCTCCACTTATTGTTTTGTCTGTCACAAACTCAAACAGTTCATTTAGATCACTTTCTTTTATCTTTAAGCTTTCTTTTGTCTCCTTTATTCGTTCATCAACATCATCCATTAGTTCTCCTAGTTCTTCTGTATAAGCATTTCTTTCTTCTTTTAAGATTTTCTCTTTTTCTTCGGTGAAAAGGTCTTTTTGAGTGATTAATAGTTCATTAATTTGTTCAGGGAGTTTTTCTTTTAAAGTTCTAATTTCTTTTTCATAGCTTGTTAGCTTTTCTATTAATTCTGTGGTTTCATTTTCTAACGAGGTCTTTAATTCAGATACTCTTCCCCCTTCATCTAACACATTTGCCCGGTGTTGACTAATTGAACGTTTCACAATGTGTATATGCTCTCTAAATTGCTCAAGATCATCAATTGATTGAGGGATTGAGACGTGTTGTGTAAACTTTAGAATTTTATCGCAATTTGCATTTGCCTCAGTTAGATTTCCAATTTGATTATTACCTTTATAGCCGTTTAGTTGAGTATACATTTTGTCATTAATGGCTTTAACAGAATCGAAGGGTGTTAGGATAAAATCAGCTGAATTCATTTTGCTTTCAAGAACGTCTAAAACTAATTTAATTCGCTCCAAGCGGTCTAAAGCGTCTTCTTGGATCTCAAGTTCTTTTTCCTTTTCGATAAGTTCTATTATCTCTTTATTTCGAGTGATAGTGGAGGTAATATCAAGGTCTTCAATTCTTTTTATGTAAGTCTCCATAATAGTTAATCCTCTCTATTTCTAATTACTCAAAATTATAACAAAGTGCCATTATTTGGTCAGTAACTTGTCAAACCTCTAATTGAGGTAGTACCAACATTTTACCGTAAAACTCACGCTAAGCTATTTTTTAACATAAAAACCCCAGAATTCTGTACGCCAACGAATTCTGGGGTTGCCTCTCAAATGTTTAGAAGTCTTAATGCTTTTGTCATATTAGGGAGAGAACCTTCTTCATCACTATTTAAGTTAATCTTTATTTTGTTCACTATTAGGCATTATTACTTCAATTTCTTTATAGTTACTTACAATATCAGTAGATAATTGTTCACTTGTTTGATTGAAAGTCATTAAAGAACCACTTGGTTTAATGGCTAACTCTTTATATTCTTCTGACATGGTATATAACTCAACTACTTTATCATAAACTTTCTCATAATCTGCTGGTGGCGTATTTAATTCCTTTATTTTCGTTTGAATTGATTCTGAACTTGATTCTATCTCTTCTATTTGTCCATTAGAAGAATAGTATTCTCCTAAGCCTGATATAACCTTATTAAAATCATCAGCAATAACGTTAGTAGTCCCAAACCCCGTAGTTTCAAAATAATCTTTGGCCTGACTTTCACTTATATCCAATCTTTCCGTGACATCACTTATATATAAATTATTTTTAATCGCTGAACTCCACATATAGGAATAAGTATTAACCATTTCTTCTGCTCTTGTTGAGTTTGAAATTATATCCTCAGCAACTTGAGTTAACTCTTCATGGTAATTTAGCTCAGTATCTTCTGCTTCGGCACCAGTTCCAACGTCACTGCAGGCAACTAATAATAAAGTGCTGAAAATAAAGACAAACATAAAAATGTGCTTCATTTACCTACCATACCCCCCAAAATCAATTTCTATATACTCTTCATAAAACCGATGATAGCCCCTATAACTGCCGGAAAAATAATATCTTCCATCCCCCCAATCCCTTTTTAATATTTATTTACAATAATTATACAATAAATTAGAAGTGATTTTATGCAAAAAAAAGACTGAGCATAGGCGAACACTTCACCTAAAAATCCCGTCAAATCAACAATGTATATAATCATGTATAAGATTTTTTATACCCATTTTCGCAACCTCACTGTTATAAAGAATTTCGCTCGCTCTATAGGTTACATAATGTACATTAAAGGAAGTTATAACCGAATATTCATACATCTATACGCACAAACCAGAGGATATGGAAAACCCTGAATTAAAGAACATGGACCTCCGTAATATCCTCAAATAAAAGATAGATGACCTCTTTCGATTTTGGGTCAATGCCTCTCACTTTCTTGGTACTTGGATTCATATCCGTGACTTTGATAGCTGCGCAACTAAAATCAAAGCCATTATGATACTTGACCTTTACAGTCAATCCGTCAGCCATGGATCGTTGAAGTGCAAAGCTGTTTTCCTCTATTTGTTGTTCATCCACGACAGGCTTTTCTATCCGTTTGTCTTCTATCCACATCTCTTTAAGCATTTCTATGTGTTCTGGCATCATGAGAGATGTCCATTTGATAGTGCCACGATCATTCATATTACCCATCATTTCCCCTCCTAATAACAAGAACGTTTGTTCTTATTATATGTAAAGGAATGTCCCTAATACAAT
The DNA here is from genome assembly GCF_024189315.1 of Halobacillus sp. A5. Lineage (GTDB taxonomy): Bacteria > Bacillota > Bacilli > Bacillales > Halobacillaceae > Halobacillus_A. Next base: position 40,633 of record NZ_JAIZEO010000009.1, read on the forward strand.
AAAAGATCCCGTTAGTTCAAGCCCCAACTACCATGCCCAAAATCATCTTTGTTACGTTTATTGTTAGGTGAGGGTTCGATGCCCTCAACCTAACAACAAAAAAGGATAACCTCATATTAGAGGTATCCATTCTCTTTTAAGCTGGTATGAATGCTGGGATTAGAAGAGACGATTAAGGAATCTAATAATTGAATTCCTAATGTTTGTCCCGATTCATGTAAACGTCGTGTGACAGAAATATCTTCCTGGCTCGGTCTGACATCATTTGATGGGTGTTGATGAGCCACGATAATGGAGGCTGCATTATTTAGAATAGCGGACTTGAATATTTCTCTTGGATGTACAATACTAGCGTTTAATGAGCCGACATGCGCGCGATGGACAGCAACGACCTCATTTTTTGTATTCAAGCACATAACAAACATAACCTCTCGATCATCATCCCCGATAAATTCACTGGCCAATTCAGCAGCATCTTCAGGAGAGCGAACGATGCCTGTTTTCACCTCGATCTCTGCTTTCACCTGTTTAATACGCTGAACTTCCATTATTTTTTTCATAGTATCATTCCTCCTTTTTTGGTGACCAGGATTCAATTTTTTCGAGAATGACAGTAGAAGGGTGAGACCGCCGGTGAATACGAAGTATCAAGAAAGAAGTAGAGAATGTTAGAAAACCCAATGACTTAGGGATCGTAGAAGGTGATTTTCCTTCGTAGGAGCCCTTAGCCAACTTGGATTTCTTAGATTCTCTTGTTCTTTTGTAGACCCTTTATTTTCATCACGAGAAAACAATTACCATGAGGAGACCAAAGAAGGATAAATACCTCTGAGGAAAGCAAAAAAGCTGTTTTTTGCAGCTGATCTCTTTTGAGGCGTATGGCTTCATTGCTTTAGCTTGAAGTTATCGATTTGTGAGGGTTCGATGCCCGAACCAATCGCATAGATATTCCTTTGAATCATGGGAGCAAAGCGAAAGCGATCGACTGGCTTTCCGCTGGCAAGAGGAAAGTTACCTTTGAATGATTAAATTGTGGGATTGTTAATTTGCTAGGGAATAGTGGGCAAGTGTAAGGTGGAAATAACAGGACGTAGTTTATGTTATAGTCCAGAAAAGAATGCTAGGGGGGAGTATAATGAGCATATTCTTATATGTCTTTGGCTGGATTGTTCTGGCCTGTGGGGGTGGCTATGTTGGTTTAGCCATGGCTTGGGAATTACCGGCATTTACAATCGCTTATGGATTTTTTGCATTCATTGTAAGTGGCATTCTGTTATTCGCTATGGGCGAAGCTTTGGGCTACTTACGCCGCATTGCAGAATCAAACGAAAAGATAGCTCGAAGACGATGAGGACTATGAAGTCAGCTGGTCCATTCTAGAGCGTAAGCCTTTATTGCTTTGCTTCGAAACTAAACGCATAAATAATACATAAAGGAATAAAAGAGCTAAGCAACGTGTACACGCTTTAACCCCAAGAATTCAATTAACCTTAATACCAAAGACAACACAAACGTAAACATTTACGTTTGTGTTGTCTTTGGATAGGTAGTCTAAGTACATTTATGTTTTATCTTTATTACGCTCTTTTATGATGTTCAGGAAATCATATCCAAAGATCGATTATTTCATTTATATACTTGTAAGAGGGGGTGAATCAGGAATTGCGCACAGCTTTAAACAGGTAGATAATACTTATTTTCATCAAGGGAGTTAGCACTCCAACAACTACTGAAGTTTTTCTTTTTACACCTTAGATAAGCTTTATATGAAAGCAATTTACGTGTTTTTTCAAGATTTTCAGCGCTAACCTGGTGACCGGCTTTAGTATTATCACGCCATTTAACAAAATATATCTTATCTGACTCTTCTATATCATTACGATATACTGCAATTTGGTGGGGTTTAGGTATATTTTTATAATTTGCATGATTAGGAATTTGGTCATTTAATTCCTCAAAGAATACTGAGGGTCTAAACGGGTTGTTTGGTTTATATTTGAACCCCATTATTTTGCAAAATTCACTATATTCATCTAAGAATGGCTTAATGTAAAATCCACCTTTTACAGGGAGTTCGAAGTAATAATTATGTTTTACTATTCCAATAGCTAAGATATTGGGGTTCTCATCAATAAAATACATTACATCAAACTTAATGCTGTTAAATGTAAAATTAAACTTATACCGATCTATACTTTGATCTCTCATACTACTATATAGATTCTTTAAACCTGAAAGTTCCACCAAACTCCCTCCCCCAAAATTCAATTTAAGTATTTGTTTTTGTAAACGTCTGTGTTGCACCGAAATGACTTTTTACGGACAATACCCCTGCTTACTTCAACAGAGAGCTTTCCAGAAGCTGGTTATTTTCTAATTCATCCGCAAGAATTCGTATCCCTTTCGGACTTAACCAAATACCCCCTTTAAATTCTTGATTATCTTCTGAAATCTCTCCTGTAACGACACAAGCTTTACTTGCCCTATATTTTTTCAATATTAATTTGTCCTCGTCCATAAATATTTCTAATGGATCTTTCTCATGAATATCAAGCGTTCTTCTTAATTCTATAGGTACGACCACTCGCCCTAATTCATCAACCTTACGAACAATACCTGTACTTTTCATCGTGACTACTCCTTTAAACTAAATAATTTTCTAGCCTTTACAAAGGTTCAGCTTTGATTTGGTCAAAGTCGTTCACTAACCAACGCTCGCCTTCTTTCTGCAAAGAAACTTGTAACGTCATTTTCTTATAACTGGAATCCTGATTGGCTAAATTCTTCACTTCCTGCTTAAAGACCACATAAGCACTCTGATTTTCTTCAGCTAAATAAACTGTAACATCTGAAACATCAAACTCATATTGTAAGGTTTCTTTTTCACTGGAAAACTGCTTTTCGAATAAATCTTGAGTGAGCACAACTTCCGCCTCTTCTTTTCTTTCTTCATAATGATCTTCTTCAACATGAAACGTAGATTCGATAAATACATTCACGGTTTCTTTCATCTTTTGACTGGCTGCATCTTCTGATAGTTCTGTTTGTTCACGTTTAGAATTTTGAAGGTATTCAATTTGTTCTTCCTGTTTCTTTACGGTAGCTTCCAATTCTTGAATCTCATTGTCTTGACCTTCTGTAGTGGAAAGGCCAAACCAAACACCTATGATGACTAAAACTCCAACGATCAGCGTAACTGTTTTGATAAATAAGTCTTTTCGCATGTTATCCTTCCCCAAGATCGAGAAAATTTAATGGATCTTGGTGACCCCTCCATTCTTCTGTTTTAGCTTCTAAGTGAAGGTGTGGTCCCGTTGAATTTCCGGTACTTCCACAAACGCCTAATTTTTTGCCGGATTCTACGACTTCCCCTTTATCGACATGGATAGAAGATAAATGACCATAGGCTGAAATAATATCTCCATGATCCACCATGACTAAATTTCCGTAACCGTTACTCTGAGAAGCATAAACCACTCGGCCGGAATCAACGGATTGTATAGGAGTTACGCCTCCAATGCAGGCAAAATCTATCCCTTTATGATTTTCTCTTTCACCCGTAAATGGATCATCCCGTCTTCCAAAAGAACTGGTAATGTCTAAAGCCCCTTCAATCGGAACGGTCCATTCTCCACTTCCTACACCATCCGAAAAATCATAATAGCCAAGCACCTCATCCACATAATAAATATCTCCATAACAAGCATCATAAGGGACAGCTTCTGGTCGAATGCAACTATAGCTTCCTGTATGTTTTAACTCTTCATATTTCATAGCTGAAAATTCGATGGCTAAACCTTGCGTATAAGAACCTCCGTTATCCATCACAAAATCAATGAATCCCCCACCAAAATTATAACTCTGCAAAGCGAGCTTAACGTCTTGATCAGCTTGCTCTAACGTGTCGGCAAAATAAGCCACACCTTGTTCAATCGATGTTTCCGGATCAGTGATGCATCCCACAGAACCACACAACGATTCAGAAGCTTGCATGGGATCATCCCCCCTTCCTCCGGATTCTTGCATCATTAACGCTAAAAGGACCCCAACATGATCCTCTACACCTTCTTGCTTCGCATACTTGGTCACATCATCTTTATATTGCAGGACCTCTTGAGAAACATTCCCCACACTTCCGTTCGGAAGATCACTAGAATCATCGTTTGTGAGATTCCCCATCAATAAAACAAACATAAAGATAATCCCAAAAACGGCGCCGAACAATAACAAAAAAGGGAGAACATACTTTAGGAAAAGGCCCAGCATAGCTAATTTAGCTTTCGTTTCCACGTAATTTCTCAGCATGTTCTCCCTCCTTTATTGATCAGAATCTTGATTTAATCGTGAGGTACGATTTAATAATCCGCCTTCCAAATGGCCGCCAATGGTGCGTTCATAACTGTCTCTTTGTGAAGGTGGTCTTTCATTTTTAGGTTGAACAGATTCTTTAGGCTTTTTAACGTTGCCTTCTACCTTTCTATTCTTTGATATCATTTTGTTATTGTTGTTAGATTGATAGTTTGAAGCCCTTGATTGATAGGGGTTCCTTCCAGGCCACTTGTATGGATGCTTTTCTTGTCTCGGTTGATTGGTTTGTTGGCTTGAAGAATCAACTTTAGTGGATTGGCTTGTTTTTTCCTTATATTCCTTGATCTGTTGTTGAGCTTCCCATTTCTTGTTCGGTTGATCATTGCGAATGTTGGATGTTTCTCGGGTGGATGATGATTGCGGTCGATCCTTGTCCGAAAGAACGACCTCATTGTGGTATGGAGCCTCTTTTTGATTCGGGATCTCCCCACGCTGAACAGATGTAATATGATGAGCAGCTTGATTTGTTCTCTTTTTAGTCGAAGAACCAATTTTCTTCGCTGTAACTCCTGCTGCCGTCATAGTAGCCATCGTCTTCGCTTTAATGCTTTTCTTTTTAGGTTGGTTAGATGATTTTTGACTGGGGGATGCATTTATATGTTTCGCTTGATTCTTCTTAGGTCGCTTCTTATCTGATGTAAACCCTGATGTGTAATTGTGAGGGTTCCGTGCTCCAGCATGAGATGACTGTTGTATATAGTTAGCTCCCACAGCTGCTTTAGTTTCATCTGAGGTATCATTTGATCTGGACACTTGTTTTTCCTCTGGAATCACCGCCTCCTGATGATGTAGCTTCTCTTTTTGATTCGGAATCTCACCGTTTTGAACAGCGCGAATATGATCTCTAGATCTTCCAGCTTTCTCTTTAATCCTGCTCTTAACATTCCTTCCGGAAGTTTGCTCCTCTGGATGGGATGAATTTTGACCAGCTTGCTTTCCAGTTGGCACACCCTGCAGGCCTTTTTCTTGGAGCTTGCGCTTTCCTTTATTCACTTTGTTCATGCCTTTATAAGCTTTATTTTGTCTGTGCTTATTCCACATGCTTTTTCCTTTGTAAATGGCTCCACGCCCCATGCCTTCGGCGGCTCCCATATCTGATAAGTTAGGAGAGGCACCCTCGAGCATGTTAAAGACGAATTGACGTTTCATATACAAGAATAGGATCGCGACACTGAAAATGATTTGGATAAACATCCGGTAGTACACATCGTCATTAAAATTCGTCATATCATAACCGAGCGTAATAAAGCTGGTGGCCACAAGAACAAAGAACATCGTAATTCCTTTAAATAAAATCACCATAAATGTCCCTTTAGTGAATCTGCCAACTAAACTTTCAAAGCTAGGGAACAGGCTCACAAATAAAATAAATGGGACAAGCAGCATCATGATAATAAAAGCAAATTGAAGCATGATCCGAATCAGAGCAATAAAGAAAAAAACAACTCCCTGGATCACGGTAGAAATCATCATAATCATGACATATCCCATTTGTTTATAAGCATTTCCCGCGAAAATAGAGTCATTTCCATAGTTATTAAACTCTTCATCTTCTATATCAGCACGTTCATTAGAACCATCCTCCGTAGCCGGATCCGCAGCTAAGTAATTATCAATTCGTTCCGCATCCTCAGCTTTAATCGCTTCCTCATCGCTTGTTCCATAGTTAAGTAATAAGTACGGTTGATAGATCAATGCATCAAACACCTTATTTTCAACAGCTATGGAAACGTCACGAGCTGAATTTTGATCAAAATCCACAAATTCAAAGGCTCCTTCTTGCGATAACGAAGGGTTGGCTTGCATGACCACATTTTCTAAAGTCACAGACAATCCATGTGACAGATCAATGTAATTAAATTTTTCAGATTGGATGGAAAAAAGCAGGGATAGACTAATGAGAATAAGCGACAAAAGCTTCATGAACGCTCGCCAATCCTGCTGTATATAAGATCGAACAACGATCCCTATAGAAGCTATGGCTAAGGCGAATAAACCAAAATTATAGGTTAAGGCTCCAGCTGTACTCGACGTGATATTTTGGACGGATGATTTAGTCATCTCCACAATATCTAAGGAAAAGAGTTGATAAACAATCATCAGCACCATGGAAGCCATGGTTCGATTTATGGCCCAAAAAGCGTTCTTCATAAAATCCATCATTTCAGAACCGGACTGCCCCATAAAGTCATACCAGGCATCATCTGAATAAGTCATCAATTCATACCTATTTTCTTCGTATTCCTGAGATTTACGTTCCTCCTCATCAGCAGCTAACACCGTACTGGCCGGAATCAAAAAAGAGAAGATTACCAAAAAGGATAGTAAGAGTTTTTTACACATCGACTCTCCCCTTAAATTAAAGTGTTAATATTCCACACACTCATCAGTGATTTCTTCGAAACGTGGAGAATAATAAACTTCTTCTGTCTCCCCATCAAGCATTAAATCTCTTTCATATTCACCGTCATTAGTTTCCCAATACACTATATATTGGTTTTCAAAATCGTCTTCAGTAGATTTTTCTTCATAAGCTTTACAAGCTTTTACTACTGAAATATCGTCTTCTTTATAGCCTGATTTTTCAATCACCTTTTGACCTGCAGCTTCTTCTGTAATCAAGCTTTTCATTCTATCTTCATCTAAATCTAAGTTGTTGCCCCCGCATCCGGCCATAACTAGCAAGGCAGAAGCAACAAACACTAATCTTTTCATCTCATCCACTCCTTCTAAGAAAAGGCTTCTTCCAGCTGTACAGCATCGGATTCCTTCTGAGTCGTCTTAAAGGCTTCAAACCATTCGTCGAATAAAATATCGATAGCAATCGCCTGGTTCCGTCCCCGGTGATCCTGGAATAAGCACATTCCTGACTTCAAATTATGAACCACTTCAATATTGGCAGCGTTCTCTTCCATATCAAAGAAATTCAAAATCGGCTTAATGGCCTCATCTGATTTAGGTCGAAACGCAAATTTAATCCCGATTTGCTCTTTCGTCGTATCCACGTTGAAATCATCATAAGCCTGGGTCACAAGGACAATATCGGTTCGTAAAGATCTTCCCGTACGCAGCATTTCATCAATCAAATCTTGACCATTTTGAGATCGTTTAAGCGTCCAGGCTTCATCAAAAATAATCATGGCATCTTCATCTTTTCGAGTGGAAAAGATATGAACATATTTAGAAATCGACATCATCAAACATAGACCGATGCGTTCTTCTTCGTTCATATTGTTCGAAGTTGGAAGACGTAAGCCTTGAAGCCCGAGCACGTTAATCTGCTTTTCAAAATCTAACCCATAGGATTCATCTGTCCCAAATAACATACGTCCCAATCCATACTTGTACTTTTGAATGAATTTACCAAGGATGTGATCCTTTTCTAAAATGCGCTCTAAAACCCCGGTTAACGTAGGACGCTCGGACTGATTCACTTCTTCCAAAACAGAATCATAGATCGTCACGGATTCATCACGGGAGCCACTAACTTCGGCCAATGTATCCAAAATCATCGTGGCTGTTTGAATGGATTGATCCCCTTTCAGAAAAACCAAGGGATCTAAAGCGCCGTGAAATTCACTTTGTTCCGATAAATGAATGAAATTGATCCGTTCATACAGCTCTCTAAATTCAGGTATATCTCCAAACTTTTCTAGAGCTTCCTTATAGTAGTTTTGAAATTCATTTTTAGGATCAATGTATAGCACTTTCGATCCTAAAAATGTCGACCATGTAAAGAAATTCTTAACGAGCATCGATTTCCCACTTCCAGGTGGCCCCGTGATTAATATATTTCCATTGGTATGAGTAGCCCCGGAAATCGCCTTCTTCGTTAAAAGAGGGTTAAATACGACGATGTTGTTATTGATTTCTCTCGCTTGCTCGACACTCGAAAGTTTCTTTCCAGTGACGACTTTTCCCAATACCATCCCAAATCTGTTGCCGATTTTATTCGATAAATCCATAGCTGATTGAGCAAGGTACGTTTCGTCCACCACTTGTTCAAAGTAGTTATACTCGACGTAGGAAGCAGGCAGGGAATGAGTAAATAAAGTAAGTTGATCCACTAAGGGCGTAACCAATTGAAATCCAGTATTTTTAAAAAGATTCCGCAGAGCTTCCTGTTTGGCTTCCAATCCTTCTTTGCTGCGGTCAGCCAGCACCATGGTAAAGTTCATAAAAAGCAGCTTCCGCGTATCAGCCTTTACATCATCAAGTAGGTGATCAAGCCGTTGAGACGCCATTTCGACCACCGTATCTTCATCGGCCGTTTCGGTACTTTGAATTTCGTGATCAAAGTTAGCAAAACGTTTCTTAAGTTTCCGGACCTGGCGGACATTGGTAGAGTTATCTTTAAATGTATAACTGATTTGAAACTCGACAGGAAAATCGATATTTTCAATAATATCCTGGATAAAGCGATAGCCTTCCAGGGAAACCGGCATTTCATGAAAAGGCATAAACGAAAGGTATTCGGTATAATCTTGATGAGTGACCGTCATATACCCTTTTTCATTTTTAATGATCCCTTCGGTAAGATTGTAATCATTCTCAGGGATCTGGAACATATCACTGGTTCGGTGGAACATGAAATAAATCAGGCGGTCCAATTCATCTTCCGTTAACTTCTCAAAGCTTTTATTGTAAGCTGTCCGGTTACTAAACGAGCGTTCCAATGATTCATAATAAGAGAAATCATCTTCCACATGGGTTTGAAAGGTCATAAGTTTAGCTAAATCATCCCGTACGCGCTTCACAAATTTCTTTCCTAAATCCATAACATCAGAGGTGCTCACTTCATCCACTTTATTTAAGTGAATCGACACATACACGTCATATTCATGAAGAAACACTTCATTTTTTAATGTTTCTGAAGCTCGATTAAAGTAGGCTTTTCCGATATCCGCAAATTCACCTTTGACAATCTTGTCGTTAATAACCTCCGTGAATTGATCAAAGTCGAATCGCTTGGGAAGAATCATGATGTGGTAGTCATGCTCATCATGGGCTAAAAATTCAGCTGTACGCTCAACGTAGCTTTGAAAATCCACTTCACTATTTAAGCGAATGTACTCTTCATTCAATTTGTAAAACGCCCATACCTGCTTCCTCTTATTAAAAGCCATATTTTTATGGCGGTGAGCGATAGGAAATTCGAGAATGGGTTTCTTCATGAATCATCACCTTCCTTCTTTACAACAAAAGGTTCAAAGGACATGTCTTTCTCCACCTGATCATGAGCTACTTCCACAAAATGTTCGTACTGCTTGTGTCGATGTCGATAAAAATAAAACCGATCTCTCACGTAAGGGATAAACCCTTTATGATCGTATTTCAGATTAAAGACGACAAAGGTAATCGTTCCCGGGATCACCGTGATCAGAATCAGCCAGTTCTTTGCAACAAATCCTAATAGATTCGCATCACTTTGAATCCCCAGGATCACAAAACTAAAAATCAATAGAGCAGCTAGAAGTATAGAAAAGATGACCTTTCGAACTTCCAATCCATTCGCAAATTCCACAGATCCCATACGATAGATTTTGATAGGATATTTATATTCGGATGTGAAATTTTCTCCAACCTTCAAAAACATCCCTCCTACAGGTGAAAAGAAAAGGAGATCGCCCCCCAAGTTCTCATTAGTTGAAAATCGCGTCTCCAACAGCTCTCGCCAATTGTTCAAACTGAGGACCAAACATAACAACAACTAAGCAAAGAACACCTAACGTCAAACCACTCCAAAACTGGCCCCAATCTTCTCTTGTGTAAGCCACAAGAGCACGAATAGCCATGATCAGCAAAATAAGAAAACCCACCTGCGACACGATGTTAGAGGTAAGACTCTGTAAATCAAAATTCATCGGTAATCCTCTCCTTATTGAATAGTTTCAACATAATAATTGTTCGTTTCATTTTGTGTTTCTGAAAGCTCTAGCTCATAGGTGTAAGAACTGGTAAGGGATGTTTCCTGATCTTTATATTCAACGTCTGCGATGACCTCGTAACCTTCTTCTCTACTCACCAGCTGCTGAACCGTCGCTGACTCAAAAACTTGGTTTGATAATCCTTTTTCAACAGAAGCCATGAACGGCAATTTATCATCACTGACGCCATAGGAAGTAAAGAAATTTTCTAGAAAGCTTTGAATGCTGTCCTGATCGGTGGATGTCACGTCTTCACCTTCTAATTCCTGTTCTTCAAGTGGAATACTAGCTTTTAAATCGCTCTGAACAATGCGCACGTTCTCATAAACAGCGTATCCGCCCCCATCAGTAACAACGGGAACAATCACTTCTACCTGATTTAAAACTGTACGTGGATCCTCATCCTCTACTTCCTCGCGAACTTCATACGTCACCTGATAATGAACCTTGGTCTTTTCACCGTTAATCCGATCCGTTTTTAAATACGCTAAATCTTCAATGGATCTTGATCCTTTAAACCCTTCAGGCTGTAAGCCTGAAGTATCAAATCCTTTGACGTAAAAGGTGCTTAGTTCCTCCATACGCTCCTCTCTTTCTTCTTCATCATTTGGGATCGTAAAATAACTTTCTAAAAAGTCGTTCGTGTAAGAAATGACAGCATCAGACGTAATCATATCAGCTTTTCCTACATCTCCAATGCGTTCTTCAATGGAGCTTTGTTGAGCTTTCACAGAATTTCGGATCGTCTGATACTTGCTAAAAAAAATGACATTGAACAGTAAGGATAAAGCGATCACCGAAAAGAATATAAGGCTGGCTGCACGACTGGCTTTCTGCCTTGAAAAAGAAACTTTCCGATTATTCTTTGTTTTTTTCTCCTTTTCTTCGTTTTTAGATTTCGGTTGTCCCTTCCTCCAAAAAAGCTTAAATTTCTTCATTTGCTCACTCCCTCCAGAAGTTATAAGCCTTTCAATGGATGACGAACATATACAATTTCCGGCTTTTCAATTTCATGAGAAGCTTTACGAGCGATAATGAATTGGCCTTTGCTGAGCTGCCTGATTTCATCTGGTGTAATCACATACTTTTGTACGTGCCGCAAAGACCCTTGATCGGCTTTTCGATCCCTTCGCTCAATTCTTCCGGTCTGTTTCTCCGTTTGAATGGTTAAATCCACATCTTTATAGGTTCCTAACGTGTTCGCCCAGGCTTCCACTTCTTGGGGATGATTGGTTTGCCCAATGGCATACGTGTTCGTGTTTCCTACCACTTGTTTAGCTAAAGTAGGATCAATTTTCTCTAAGTCTGCTAACATCTGCGTGGCAATGATACAGTGAAAACCAGCAGAGCGTGATTTATTAATGGTATCCACGATTTTGTCATTGGCATAGACAGAAAACTCATCATAAATGGCTAAAAACGGTTCATCTTTTGACTTCTGACGATTTCGATAAGAAACGAGATAATTCAAATCGAGAATCAGGAATCGAGCAATCACTTTGATGAAATGGTCATAAATCAATCCATCAAAGCTAAAAAATAGCGCTTCTTTATTTTCACTGACCCGGATTAAATCGACGTCATTCTCACTTTCTTTGAATAAATGGCCAATTTCACTATCTAGCAATAAATAAATCTGCGTACGAACCGATGAGGCATTAGAGAATAAATATAGATCCCCTTCCTCTTCGTGCTCATACCTTGTAAAGAATCGTTCATAATTTCTTTCAGCTCGTTCGCTTCTGACATGTTTAGTGATAGTCTTAGATGCTGATGAATTTTCTTTAGAAATAAATTCTTCTTCCGTTGCAGCTGCTTCACTTTCTCCCCCATCAAAATAAGAAGCAAAATCCTCTTCTCCTTCTTGGTTCGCTTCAAAATCGGAAGGTCCAGAAACCTCTTCATATGGAGCTGACTCTATCACTTCCTTCGTATCCCCATTGAGCACCTTCTTAATTTCAGTAGGGTCTAAAAACTTAGAAAATGTCCATAAATCACGCTTAAATCCATAGTCGTCTATAAATTGAATGATCGCCTGTACAAGAGATGTCGATATGTCCGTATAGTAAGTAGACTCTGTTTCAATAAGTTGCTGTAGTTTGTCTTTAATAACGGTCGCGTTGCCGTACTTTAACGGATTATAAGTGACCTTGCCTTCATCTGAAAAAATCATTAACTCTTTTCCATACTTCTCACACAAGGACTTCACGTCATCGATACTTTCTTTTGATCCTTTACCATCAATAAAGAGAAACGGATAATTTCTCATAAGCGCAAATTCTATATAATTTAATAAAAGAATCGTTTTACCTCCGCCCGTCGTAGCCGGAAGAAACATATGCTGATTAATCTCCTTAAAGTCTTGATAAAAAGGCTTCCCATTCTCTGAAACCCCAAGCAGCAGCTGCGTCACATCTTTTTGCTTACGCCATTTCTTCTGCACTTTTTCATTAAGTTTAAACCTGTTCTTGTATGTTTTTTCATAAGTGGAACTATCTTTGAATTTCTCCCTTTCATCTTCTTTGGACTGAACGCGCTTGGATCGGTAATATTCTGTGAGCAGATTCCAGCCGTAAGAAACAACCAATCCCCCACTCACATAAAGAACATAGGACGATAGAGTTAAAGGAAAACCCGAACCGGTGAGTTCTTGCAGCCACGATAAATCAACAGGAAGTAAACCATATAAACCTAGGTAACTCTCATACTGAAAAAACATCGTAAACCCAAAAACTACAAACCCCAAAATCGCTGCAATGAGATGAAATCTCAAATTCAAAATAATTCTAAAAATAGCAAAAAATGGAAGTGAGAATAAAAAAAGGGGGAGTATAATCAATGCCCCTACTAACATTGCAACTCCCAAAGCTAATTCCTGACTAACCTGACTAGTGCTCTTTCCTTGAGTAGCTAAATCATGTTGTCTCGTATCTCTATTTTTGCTTTGCATGTTCGACAACCCCTTCTCTCAGGTGTAACTGCAACATGCTGGAAGTAAAACCTTCTTCTTTAGCATACTTCCCTACAGTATTTTGAATCTTTTTGCTTTCACAAACATAGCGAACCATATCATACTGACCATTAAGAATTTCGTCTTTATAGCGAGCCAACTTATGTATGTATCTCTTAGATGCCTTCTGAGTTAACTCAACTTCTAAAGCAATCTTCTTTACATTTTCAAAAACAATCCCATCTGGAATACGATCAGCTACTTTATTAATTTTTTGAGCATCCTTACGATCACTAGAGGAAAAATTATCGTGAATGTATTGGCTCCGAAGTTCCCTTTCTGTCATAAATTCAAAAGAGATCCCTCGTAATTCTGCAGCGTTCTTATAAGATAATAAACAGTCGTTCATCGACAATTGATGCTCCAGCTGCTTATAATTCACTCGAGAAAAAGGGGTCAACTCACTGCCTAAGAAATGAACCCCTCGTGGTCTCACATAAAGCAATCGATGATACCCAATTTTTTCTTCAGCAATAAACCCAAGATTAACTAATACCTTCTTTGTACTATAAATAGAAACAGAAGAAACCTGGCCCTCCAAATAATGAATCAACTGAGTCGAAGTAATGACCCCAAACCGATTAATCCCTTCTAATACTTGCCGTTGCTTATCCGTTAACAGCTTCAATACAATCCTCCTCAAATTCCTCCTCCCATATTGTAAACCTAAAACCTATTTCAGAAAAACTTAAAAACTAACATTCACAATACTAGAAATAGAATCTGACCACTTCTCCACTTTGTAGCAACCAAAAACTGGAACCCGTCCACACCTCTACTACAAACTTAAATACACCTTAAAAATATTTTGGATTATGAACCATATATTAACATCTATTTACAGAAAATTCAACCAATTATTCAAATTTATTCGTGCGCCGGCCGCCCCATGGTTTCCTGACCACCCGCAATCACCAGTACATCGTACGTTGAGTGTGGGTGGTCAGGAAAATTTTTAAGCGAACAGCGTAAAATAATGGGGCGGCCGGCGCACGTGTACCAGCAAATCAATAAAGTAAATACCTTAAAAATCTTTTCATCCAAATTTAAAGCTATTTTTCATATATTTTAAAGCTAATTACCCTCTATTAATTCACTTAACCAAAGACCATCTAAGCCATGATCAACGGTCCAACCACCCTCTAGTACAAAATTTTACTTTTGAAACAAAAATGTAATATAAGAACAGAGATTCCCAGTTAGAACAAAGATAGATAGCTAGGAAACCACCAATTTCTAATAGCTTAAAAACCCTACAAGACTAAAAGCAAGTAACACGGAAGAGGTCAATAAAGATATGTATTGGCAGACTGGCCTATTAATTTTCAACAAAGCATGGGGGTTCTGCACCTTAATTCATAATGGGTGGCCCACTGTTCAAATGGTAAGAAGAAACCTTCAAACACATGCCCTAAGGATTGATCTTCAAACAGAAATGCCTGGTACATTGATTTCCATGTGACTCCATGACGAATCAGCTTTTTACGTAACTGTAAAAAGCATTTAAACAAAATCTCGCGGCTGGCTATATACGTTTGTTGGCCACGTCCTTTTCCTTTAACTACTTTTATAATCTTAGCCGAACGCTTTAAGACTTCTTTTAAAGTAGATACAGCCATCCCTAGTTGTTCAGCTAATTTCGCTTGGGAATCACAAATAAACACATCGGTAAGCTCCTTTTCGGAGCTTGTGTGCGTTTTTAAATAGTCCAGGATATCTTGTTCCCATTCCTCATAATGCGAGCGTTCACGGTCTTTTCTCGCCTTCTTAAACTTGTACCACCCCTTGCCTGCTGCAAGATTAATAGATTGATCGGTCCATTGATCGAGTAACCCTTGAATGTATTCTGTTTTGGCCCCTTTATACCGTCCGGAATAAGCTGACTTCATCGTACGCTTAAACTCACTTTGGCTCATGGGGTTTTCTAAATTGGAATTAAATTGATCCAGCTCATTAAAAGCTTCCTCATAGGTACGACCACTGCCGTAATTCGCGATAGCCAGAGTCAAAAGGGCATTATTTCTGCTGCTCATATAATTCCCTTCATGAATGTGAGTCGAGTTTAGAATCGCACGATACCATTCCTGGTGAATCTGAGATTCCTGGTTCGGAGCGTAGACGACATGAAACGCTCCTTTACGTTTTCTTCTCTCATACGCTTTGGACCACTCGATCAAAGCAGCTGCAGACACCGTTTGCTGATCATTAAAGTACAACACATTTTCGTTGTTAGGAATCCGATAAAACCCAAAAGGATTGCACCCTTGATCAACCGGAACATGGCTGGCCAAGGCTTCTTTTATGTTGGCTACAATTCGATGGGCTACTTTGAGCACTTGATAATTGCTCTCTTTAGTCAGGAACATAGGAGCTTCCAGAACAAAATAAAATTGATAGCCTCTTGGAGTTTCTAAGATGATACTTGGAGCTGGTACCCCTTCTTCTTCACAGGCTAAGAAAAAGGCAAATAAGTCCGTATTTTTGGTATCAACATCAATAACGAATGTATTGATTTGTTTTAAGTTCTCTTTCGTATGTCCCTGGAGAATACGTTTTTTGAAATCTATGTATGTACCGCCTAAAAAGGTATTCGGCGTCCAATGCGTCAGGTGGTCGCATTGTTCCTGGAGCGTCTCATAAGACGTTACGATATGACCTTTGCCCTGACTCAATTTTTCCTTGGAAGGCGAAACAAACACGACGCCTTTTTTATTAGATTCTCTTTTATAAGCCGCATGCTGCTTTGGCAAAGAGGCTCTGGATCCTTTTGTTTTATAGGTTTTTAAACTTTTACGGGTGACAAATTCAATAACATTCGATACATCCATCACATACCCTCCCTTAATGAAAAATGGCATACAAAAAACCGTTACAAGCCTTAGCCCATAACGGTCTTCACCATAACTTCAAATAAGAGAATAACAGAATTTCCCACTTTTAAAATTGAATAAAGAAGCCGAAAATTCTTGCGCAAAAATGAATGATATTATATAGTAAAGTATATAATATATTCAAAGACATGATGTTGTCAGCATCATGGTTCCTATTTGAAGCTAGCGTTGGTGGTCAGCCGTTTGGGCTAGCTTTATGAAAGAGCGTTGTTGTCAGCAACGCTCTTTTTATTTATGTATATGTTTGTCTTCTTTGCTAGTAATCTATCGAATTTATTTATACTATACAAGGTCTCTTCCTCTTCGTCTACCCCCTAATTCCTTTCAAACCAGCACTTGTAACCGCATTCAAAAAGTAAATGTTTACGTTTACGTTTGTGAAAATTACGTTCAGCTATTGACCTTATGAGGTTTTAATGTTTGTTTACATTTACGTAAACGTAAATGTAAACGTATTATAAAAAATTTAATTTTTTCTTTAAACACTGATTTCACTTTTAATAGAAGGGACTTAGTAAAAATTCAAAATGGAGATTAGAAAAGTGATATACAAACTTCGTTCTTTAGTTCCAAAAGCTCCTATCTTTCTATCAAGGAAACAAATGATGATGTGACGAATATAAAAGACAACCAGTAAAGTTGATCTAACGATATGTGCCGTTGAGATGACGACAATACGAAAGAGGGTGACAATGATGGACTACGAACGAACGTACACGCTTGCTGAAATCGCAAAAAAGATGAAACGCCCCCGCACTACCCTACAATCGTGGAAGGATCAGTTTTCAGAGTTTCTTCCTTCGATAGGTAGAGGGAGGAACATGCGTTACGAAGAAGATGCACTAGAAGTTTTTAGTATCATTGAGAAAATGAAAGAAGCTGGTGAACCACATGAACGGATTCGAGAGGTCTTACAGAGTGCAGTCCCCGTCATTACGATCGACGACGTATCAAACGACGTGATGCCGAAACCTATTGTGAATACGATGATTGAGGGGTACGAATCTTTTTTTAAAGAGATTCAACTGCAGAATAAACTGTTGATGGAACAAAATGAATCCTTCCGCAAACAAAACGAAGAACGAAAAAAAGAGTATGTAGAATTAAAAGAACAATTAAAAAACCTCCAGGAAACAAACGAGACTTCAAAGGAACAGATGATGCAGCAAGCGACTCGTCGAGATGAATTGTTAATGAAAACCATGACAGAAATCATGGAACAAAAACAAAAGCAAGGGTTTTGGTCTCGGTTATTTGCTCCTCGAAAAGAGAATGATCAGGAACCTGAACATACTTTAAAGTAGGAATCCTCGTAAAACCAAAAACACACAAACGTAAACGTTTACGTTTGTGTGTTTTTAAATTATTTCATATTAAACAATAATAGAAATTGAGCACTCTTTAGGTCGTATTATAAAGTGTCGCCACCAACTAGTACGAACGACGACGTATCAAACGACATGATGACGATGACTTATTTTTTGATTACGATAATGGGGTTCTTTAAATAATTTCTTCTATCGAATGAGCTGCGAGAAAAATTATCGGAGAAAATCAAAAATTTTAGTCTCAGCTTTTTTACTCGCCAAGAAGCCACCCCTAAACCAGAACATACTCCCCCCTTAAACACAAACGTAAACGTTTGTGTTTTTTAGATCCAAATAATAAATTATTTTGATGCACTACATGACCGGGTTTGAAGATAGAGATTCAGACCCTTTATGACGATAGACGACGGATAAAACAACATGACGACGACATCTCCAGTGATTACAATAGTGGGGGATATGAAGCTTATTATAATGTGATTCAACAACAGTTATAAACTAGATTATTTTCTCCTCAAACAAGAGAGTGTATGTGAGCGTCAACACACTTTAAATAGATCCTCAAAAAGTTAAGATGCAATATTCACAAACGTAAACGTTGACGTTTGTTTTATTTTTTTCAGATAGGGGGAATGGCAGGAAAATGCGGATTTACAACGCTAAATGTATCTGTTTCCTTTTGGTGGTTCAGGTTAGTAAAAGTAAGTACATTTTGAACACTTATTTCACATATATGCATTGTAATGTTTATCTGTTTATCTCGAAACTGAGTCTTCCAATATACCAGCTAATAGAAGGTCAATAGGTAAGGGTAAAAAAGATGAAATAGACGTGGTACAATAAAATTGAACATACTAAATAAACTTCAATCATAATAGTTTGAAGTATTTTCTATAAAAGTATATTATTGGTTTCTTCTAAATCACATAGGCCTTTTTACTTTTTAAGATGGCATAAATCCAGTGAATGAGCTTGTTTGCACAAGCGATGATCGCCACTTTATGTGGTTTGCCTTCTTCGCGTTTTTTGTTGTAATAAGCTCTTAGTTTTGGGTTTCGATTCTTGGTTATTCCGCATTGGACCGCGTTATATAGACTTTTTCTAAGGATAGACGATCCTCTTTTGGTAATTCGGTTAATGCTTGCTTTAAACTGACCAGATTCATGCACTCTTGGGTCAATCCCAGAGTATGCCACGAGTTTCTTAGGGTGGTTAAACTGATCAATTTCCCCAATTTCGGATAGGATTGTGGCCGCAATCTTTCTGCCAATACCGGGGATTGATCGGATAATTTCATATTCATCAAATTCTTCAGCCAAGGCATCTATTTCTTTTATGAGCTTCGATAGGTGCCTTTGGTATTGGAGAAGAAGTTGAATAAACATCGTTAAACCCTCTACATGACTTGTATATAAATTACGTTTGAAAGGGTTTCGATCAGCTGCCTCTTTGAGCTGGCGGGCTTTATCTAATGCCCATCCATAGGAACGTTTAGCTCCTTGTTGGCGAATCACTTCAGCTATTTTTTCCTTCGTTTCCTCCTTAACCCCTTGAGGTGTCTGATAGTGGAGTAACGTTCTTAACGAGGTCGGAGAATACAGATCTCCAAAGGCAGTCTTATATTCAGGAAACACTTGATCCAATACGGTTTGGAACTGAAGTTTAATTTGTACATAAGTTCCTGTTAACGCGTCATGTTGGCGGGTTAGATTCCTCAAGTTCATGAATTTGACAGCTTTCTTCTTGAAAGGTTTAAGGTCATCATACAGATAATAAAGTTCCCCTAAACGAAAGGCATCAATGGCGTCGGTCTTTACTTTCCTTAAGCTCATCTTCTTAGCTTCGTGTGAAAGAACCGGATTCACTAAATAATAGACAATTTGTTGATCTTCTAAGAACTGTAAAACGGGTTCATGGTAATGACCAGTAGATTCAAAAACGACGACCGGAGGTCGCCCTGTGACTTCCTCCACCTCTAACCAAAACCGATGAAAATCGTGTAAACCTATGAAATTATGCTCGAAAACAAAACTCTTTTTGTAAGGTTCCTTCTTTTGTAAAAAGGCTTGTACTTGGCTTTTTCCCTTCGAGATATCCAGGCCAATAACTGGATCCATTCATTATCACATCTCCTTTTATTATATTCGCCGGCAGCCCCTAATCTAGCTTGTAGTCTCATAGCTTCGCTTGTTATGCGGGATCTAGGTCCCAACCAGCCTCAAACATGTTTCTACAAGTAGGGGGAGGACAGTATACAGGACGGGATCAGACTCCCAAGGGCAGGTACGTCCTTCCCCGGCTACCTAAATAATAACCTATAAAAAATAGGTCAACCAGAAATGACTGGATGACCTTATAATACGATAGGGCAGCATTCCTGTTATGAAGAAATATCGTATTTCACCAAAAAATGACCTCTTGGTATGATAGATATGTCCTGAAGCTGGCCAGCACAAAGGACAAATTCGTATACCAGGAGGCCACGAAATGAATTATAACCAAAATACAAAGCTTGCTCAAATAACTTCGCAAACTCTAATTGTAGGCGTAGATATTGCGAAACACAATCATGTCGCACGAGCTCAAGATTTTAGAGGTATAGAACTAGGATCATCTCTAACATTCGAGAATACACAAGCAGGATTCAATAGCTTACTTGACTGGATTCAGCAGTTACTTACGGATCATAATAAGAATCAAATCTTGATTGGTATGGAACCTACCGGTCATTATTGGCTCAACCTAGCTCACTTTTTAAAGGAGAAGGATATCAAGTTCGTGGTAGTAAACCCCTCACATGTGAAGAAATCAAAAGAGTTGGATGATAATTCACCTACAAAGAATGACATCAAAGATGCGAAGGTTATTGCACAATTAGTGAAAGATGGGAGATACGCTGAACCAAACATTCCGCAAGGAGTTTATGCAGAACTCCGTG